>JBGPHC010000024.1:0-69805 GCA_041484195.1 Agriterribacter sp.
ACTTTAAAAGAATGATGAACCTCTATACAAAGATGCTTTTAGGCTTTTTTATGCGCCTATTCTGCCTCATCCAAAATCTGCTGCTACCTGAAAAATATTTTACACTAACCCCTAAAACGACTTTTTAAGGGACGACTACTTATGCTAAGAATCTGAAGGGGAACCTGCTCTATATACATGGAACCGGCGATGACAATGTTCATTACCAGAACGCGGAATTGCTATTGAATGAACTCATCCGTTACAATAAGCAATTTCAGTTCATGTCATATCCAAATCGTACCCATGGCATTTTTGAAGGAGAAGGAACGACGCTTCATTTAAGAACATTATACACTCAATACCTGTTGGCGCATTGCCCTCCGGGACCAAGGTAGGAACAGGTGAATCAGCCTCAACTGGTGATCTACATCTGATGGCGGATGTTGCCTTGAAATTGTTCTTGAAAATTAGTAGCGGAAGTCACGCTCAACCGGGCATGGCTTCTTCGGACTATTGAGAATTTTACAATGAAGAAGATGCAGGTTTGTAGTACCTCATAATTCTTTTCGAAAATGGTCTTGTAGCAGGGACAGAGCTCACCACCTGGTGAATGTTCCGAAGGGCTAATTCAATTATTTATTTAAGCATTATTATAATGCCCGAGGACGACTTCAATAGTTTTCCAGAAAGCATTTTACAATTAAAATAAAAGGAAATACCGCGAAAATTTTTGTGTTCTATTTTCCAATGAAGACCACGATATTAAGAAGCACGAGTCGTTCGGCCGGCATATTACTAGCGATAAATCAACATCCATTCCGAAACACTCATAGAATTGGTTTTTTAGAAAATAATCGCGACAGATGGGGGTTTCGCTCTATTTATAACATACTCGTACCAGTTTGGGGTTGGTGGTTTGCTGGCTGCTTAGTTCTAATGTCTCTGCAACACTCGTTATTGTTTGTTCCCTTTGCACCTGGTTGTATAAGTCTATACTGTACCATTGCGGATGGTTTACTTTTTCTTTATGCTGTACTTTCAATGTTACTTTCATCCGGTCAAGCCCGGTAATCTTTATGCCGCCTAAAACTTCAAAATACAGTTCGCAGTTATCATAAATTAATAGTTCAGGGTTTGCAGTATTCAGTTTGCTTGCTGCCGGTGTAGTGATTGCCTGATGTGCTTTTTCTTTTTCAATTGAAAATAAAAAATTGGTTCGCTGTTCGATTAAGTCACTTAGTATCGCTGCATCTTCATGGCTTTGCAATAGAATGTTTATATCTTCTCCGGCCGGTAACGAGACCTTACTGAATTTGATTGCAGGTAAAAGTTGTTTTAAGGTAACGGTATGCTTTGCCGTGGCCGCTTCTCCGGGTTCATCTGCATTGAGCATTAAAATAATTTCTTCCAACTGTGGCAGTGATACAATCGCTGTAATGTGTTCATCAGTTAAACCATTTGTTCCATAGAGTGATAAGATTGTAAACTGTTCGGTGATTTCCTTTTGCTGCAATAAACTGGCTGCATCAATGATGCTTTCTGTAAGGAGCAACTTCTTTGTAGTTAGTGCCGGATAGCCTGGATAAAGTCCGTTTCTGTTCTGTAAATAAAAATGCCGTTGGTCGGTGTCGTTGCTGATGCTGCGGCCATACAGTGATATTATTTTATTCTCCTGGTTCTTTAACGGGAAGATGATACAATCCTTTGGCCATACATTATAACCGCCTGCAGGTTTGGTTTTTAATAGTTCAATCTTTGCACAACTGTCCAGCATGACCCGGCCGGTTTCATGATGATAACGGTCGGTGATAAAACCAACTTCATGCAGTCTGTAATCCAATGCCCGGCTTTGCATATATTCAACTGCTTTCTTTGTCATCGGCAGCGCCTTCGTAAAACTCTTAAAGGCTTTCGTCAGTACTGCTATCTTTTCCAATGGTTCGGTTTCAATAAAAAGTTTCGCTGCTGCCGGTGCTGGTGTAATTGCATTGGCATTGAGCAGCGAAGCTGCTTTTATCAATGCTTCATTTTTGCTGCAGTTTTCTTTGAGTTGTATAAACTGTACCTGATCACCGGTGCCGGCATTGCAGTTTGATGAGAAGCAGCAATAAGTATTTGTTGCAGGATAGATTTGTAATGATGGGGTTTTGTCCGGGTGGAATTGGCAAAGCAATCTGTTATTTTTGTCGGGTTTCAGGTTGTTAGTGTTGTCACACCTGGTTGAGGGTAAGCCGCTGTTTAATATCGGTTATTTCCATGTGTGGATAAATTTTGTTTTTGTCGCTTATCAGATACAAAAATATCCCATCGTTTCATATACGCCTATATCCGATACTTTATTTTATCCCCAATAGTGTATAGTTTTGGGGATAATCATTAAAAATTACAGCTAAAAACCTCTTTTCAGATATGAACACAGGTAAAATCATTACCGATCTCAGAGATAAAAAAGGATGGAGCCTGGCAGAGCTGGTGTCCTGGCCGATAACAGCGGAGTAAGCCGGGTAATGATCGGCAAGTATGAACGGGGCGAAGCCGTGCCCTCTATTGATGCCGCAAAAAAAATCGCCGATGCCCTCGAAGTCTCTTTAGATAACTTAGTAGGTGAAGGTTTATGAAATGGCTTTGATAAAAAAACTCTCAAACTGTTCCAGGAACTCGAACACCTCGAAGAAGAAAAGAAAAAAACACTCTACGATCTAATTGATACCTATATCCGCGATGCCAAAGGACGAAAAACTTACGCTTCCTAAAATATCTTTCACTCCCTGGTCGCACAGGTCCAAGCGAGACGCTTGAACCTGTAACCTGATTTTTACTTTTGTATGCTTGCGCGTGATTGGGGAAGAGTCAAAACATGTACCAGCATTAATTGCTCCTTCAGAAAAGCTTACGCACATTAAAATAGTAACAAAGCCTCTCACGGGGCTTGTTTACCTAAATACTTTCGCAAACTTTTTACTTTTCGATTTAGTTTATCGCTTGTGAAAAATAATAACGAAGAAGTATAACAAAGACATTTACCTCTTTCTTCTGTATAAAAATCTTTATAGGCTTCTTGTTTTGAATATGCTAATATAGTATCAATTGCTTCTTGAGAATAATTACTTTCCTGAAAATATTTTGAACCGAAGTAATCAACCGTTTTTGTATTAGCATTAGTATCTGCAATATTAATTTGCTCTGAATAAAACATCGCAGAAGCAAATAATTTTAATTGAAGCTCACTACTATCAATATATTTTTTTGTAGCCTTGTTTTGGGCAAACAATAAAATTGGGCTAACCAATAGTAGAAAGAATATTTTTACTTTGCTATCCATATGCTTACTCCTGTTACTTCAATCATAGGTAATTGCTTTGCGTCAGGATTTGCTGTATTCCAAGCTTGCCTTTGCGTATTTTCTTGTTTGATTTTATCAGAATCAGGAAAATAACAATCGTGCCCACAACTGCCCTTCCCATCATAAATAGTAACGTGCCCCGTTGCATCGCCCCACCCAGTTACATCAAAAACAACAACCCCCTTTTGCCCCTTGATTTCCGATACTTTGCTATCAAAATCTTTATCTGTGCTTTTTGTACTTATATCTGCCTTGCCGTACTCTCCCTTCATGTAATCTTTAATATCGCTTTTTCGTAAAGCATAATCTTTACCATCACTTCCCTCAAGGGTGTACATTTTTTGCCCTTTGCTATTCTTAACATCAGTGTCTATGTCATTTCCAGATTTATTTAATGCTGTTGACATGCGTAATGCACATGTATTCGCATAAGGATTGTTATCACCTTTTGACGCGTTATCGTTATAAACCTTGGCAACTTGACCTCCTACACTATTATACATTTCTTTTGGAGTTCCTGTTGTCGGATAATTTGCTGCAAGAGTGGAGTAAGTCATGGGTAAAGTATCCCCCAATGGGTCATTATGCAGAATAGGATTATTTCCCATCGCAGAATACAGGGTCTGTGAGTAGTCTGGCTTGCTATCAATCTGCCACCACCTGCCGAGCTGCGGGTCTAATTCCCGCAATTGGGTTTCATAAAGCTCTAATCCGCTGCCATCGCTGAACTCTTTGTTCTGTAATTCGGAACCTTTGTTGTAACGGTATTTATTTTCAGCATACTGGGTCTTCAGTGCCCTACTACTAATTCCCGCCATGATAAGCCCAAACGGATAATAATGCGTCTCCTCCAATACCCTCCCCCTGTGATGCGTTACCTGGAAATTGTCATAGAACCTGCCTGCACTGCGTTTCGGCAGGCAGGCACATCTGTAGGACCTTCATTGGACAGATACACATAAAGATAACCATTCGTGTTCATTATTTTACCCAGCTCCGCCATGGTTCCCTTCACATCGGCATTCGAATTTACCTGGCGGGTGCCACTGCTGGAATTTACCAGGTTGAACTGTTCGTCAAATAAAATCCCTGCCTGCGCCGAAGCTTCGGCAGGCAGGCAGTTCATGTAGGCCTTGGGTATCCCGGCATTGGTATTGGGGTCCGAATTCTTCAGGTTGTCAATACTGGGATAGCCGCTGCTGGTAAAACTGGTGCCATTACGTTGGCCAATTGTGAATTTACTCGTGGGATCAAGGGCTCCTGAATTTCCTCCAAAGGCCGCGATAAGGCCCGTTATCATTTCGGAGACTATATGGCTGTTGTTATTATTTTGTCCCACGGATTTATAGAAGACATCCGTTCGGATATCCACGGTATCGGTGGCCATCACCTTGAGCAGGATGCTGGGTCCAATGCGCCTGGCCGGATCGGTATAGTTCAATCGCACTACGGTGTGATTGCTGGTATCGGTGTCATAACTGGCAGGACTGGACGAAGATTACCTTGCAGGTGCAAATTGGTATTTCCTGCTCACGAGATGCTTTTCTCCGAACTGCACAACAGAGAGTGCAGAGACAAAGTATTTTACAGGAAAAATAAAAAGAAAGACCCCGGTAACTATTGCTTTTCATACCCCAATGAAGATCACGTTTCTAAAAAGCACGAGTCGTTCGGCCGGCATAATACAAGCGATAAATCAACATCCGTTCCGAAACGCTCACGCCAGATTTCGGTTTTTGATTGCATACTTGGACAAGTGGGGGGCATAACTATAGCCTATTTGATACTTTTGCATCTATACGCAACGCTTTACACTATGAAGCAACAACTCTCTGACAGACTCCTAGAAGCCCGCAAAAAGAATGGATTATCCCAGCAGGACCTGGCCAAGCTGCATAAAGTGCATTTTACCAATGTAGGCAAGTATGAACGCGGGGAAGCCACCCCGGCCTCAGATATTTTAAACCGCATCGCCAAGGCCCTGGGAGTCACCACCGGCTTTCTAATGAACGGTACCATGCAGGATAAATCCGTCGATGCCATCAGCGACGAGGAACTGCTGGTGCAGTTCCGCAGGATTGAGAAGCTGCCCACAGAAAAAAAGAAGCTCGTCAAAGAGTTCCTCGATGCCTTTATCTTTAAAGCCGATCTGCAAAAACAACTGGCGTCTTAATGCAAAAAGCCACCCCCGAAAGTGGCTTCGGTATTTTGTATCGGCACAAGCCTTGGCTCACGTCTACGACATCCTACTCGTGAAAGCCTTTCTCCTGATCTTTGCCAACACTTGAGCCAGGTGGACGTACCTTGCAGAATCCAAAATGGACTTGGATGACAGACCTTAGTTGCAGCCAATGGGGCAAATACAATTTTAATTAAATATTTAATAATTCCTTGTCTTCCCATACATCCTCATAATCTGAAGCATACAAAAATCTCCATCCAGGAGCCAATCCCAAATATCTTATAATTTGTGGGCACCATTCAGGGAGATGTTCAATATGAAGAGGAACAAAAAATTCGGGGTCATAAGAAAAACCTTCACCAGCCCAGATATACCATCCAGATGTATCACCTTCAGGTGGATGGCGAAGTCCATTAATAGGGAAATTACCGTCTTTAACATTTAATGCAATTCCCACTTTCAAAAAGCATGGACTCGCAAGGAATGGGGCATTATATTTTTCGCAAAGCATTTTTTGTTCTTTATCAAAATCCATGTTTTTTCTTTTGTTGTTTGGAATATCTACTCATCTCAGCTCCCTGCTTTGCCGAGCAAGTTGGACATTGGGGTTCTACTGCATCATTAGATCTCATTTTGCCTTTATCTACGCCTCCCTTTTCATAGTGTTGCTTCACTAAAATATCCTTGTGATTGGCCACCATTTTTGGTTTTGTTTGCCCGCAGGTCACGCAAGGCTTATCCTGAACAGAAGCCCTTTGAGCAGGAATCGTCGCATTATTGGGCCGTTTATATGGGGTATTTACATTGATTTCTTTTGGCTCAACTAATTTACTTTCAGCGCCTTTTAAAATTTGCTTTTCTCCTTGATTAAACTCCTCCTTTACAACCGCCTTCTCCAACGATTTGGCTGCTGTTCCCTCGACCTTCCCCGCAGGAATTACAGTCATCATTAATTCGCCCGTTGATTCTATTCTCGACTTATCTTCTGTAAACTCACTTTGATAACTTTTCCCAGTTACTAATTCTGCTGCAGGAACGATGGGATTTAGGTTCTCATTAAAAAAATTTACAACAGGCACTATACCATTGTCCCAAAAAACTTCCTTGACAAGATCAAAAAATTCCAATCCTTCTAAATCAATCCCGGTTGTGGGTCTATTTTCTGCATAGGCATAGGTGCTGTTGTATTCATATTCATCAGCCAGCGGATCAATTTGCAAAAACCTTCCAATCTGGGGGTCATGATTTCTAAATCTGAATTGATACCAATTTAGTCCCAAATCGTCATCCAGTTCTTGCGAAACAAATTTCTTCTTGTTCTCTGCGTAGTTCGTCTTTAATGCTTTGGAACTAATCCCCGCCATGGTGAGCCCGAATGGATAATAATGCGTCTCCTCAAGTATCCTACCCCTATGATGAGTAACCTGGAAATTGTCAAAGAACACATCCATCGGACCTTCGTTCGATAGATACACATAAAGATAACCATTCGTGTTCATTATTTTGCCCAGCTCCGTCATGGTTCCCTTTACATCGGCATTGGAGTTTACCTGGCGGGTGCCACTGCTGGAATTTACCAGGTTGAACTGCTCATCGAAAAGAATCCAATTCATGTATGCCTTAGGCTTACCGGCATTGGTATTGGGATCTGAACCTTTCAGATTATCAATATTCGGGTAGCCACTGCTCGTGAAACTGGTGCCATTACGTTGACCAATTGTGTATTTGCCCGTAGGATCAAGGGCTCCTGAATTTCCTCCGAAGGCCGCGATAAGGCCCGTTATCATTTCGGAGACTATATGACTGTTGTTATTATTTTGTCCAACCGATTTATAAAAGACATCCGTTCGGATATCCACGGTATCGGTGGCCATCACCTTGAGCAGGATGCCGGGACCAATGCGCCTGGCCGGATCGGTATAGTTCAATCGAACTACGGTGTGATTGCTGGTATCGGTGTCATAACCGGAAGGCTTGGGCGCTTCCACACCTGACAAAGGATTGGGGCCATAAAAAGTCTGCTCCGTCACACGGTTGGCCGCTTCCATGGTGAGAGCCGGGTACATATCAGTCTGCCCTTCTTCTGTGAGTACCATCCTGATATTACCGAGATGGTCCTTGATAAAATAATCCCAGGCATAATGAGTGGGAACTGCCGCCTGCGTCAACACATAACGTAACCTCCCTTCCTCATGGCCAATGATCTGGAGTGTGTCATTGTTATATATATAGGGCCCGGTGTAAGTGGTGGTAGTGGTTTTAACTCCCGAAGTGCTATCCACCGTTATTTTCTTGAGTTTGTTCCCCGCCGCGTCATAGATATAACTGATGGTGCCTTTTCCATTGATGGCTATCTTTTGCGGCAGGTTGAGGAAATTATAGATAATCCCTGTGATCTTCTTATTATTGTCAATGGTGAGGTTACCATTGCCGTCATAAGCATAGTCATCACCGCCATTTACGCCATCTTTGAAATCTCCCAGCGGAGCGGTGACCCCGGTGCCATCAACGACTTTCGCCAGCTTATTACTCCAGAAACCGGTTTGCTGGTAGGTGTAGGCCAGCCTGTCAATGAGCGCAGATGTATTGAGCAGTAAGCCTTTTTGATTCATGGATAGTATATTCCCATTGGCATCATAGCGGAGACTGTCAACACTGAAATTCACGCTGGCATCCGTCGCATATCCGCTACCGTTATTATGGGTATAGTCCCCTTTAAGGATTCGGTTGGTATTGTCGTATCCGAACCCGTAAGCCCTGCCAATGGGATTCCCTTTGCTCTTCCAGGATATTCCGGCGATATTGCCATTCAATTGATTTAGACTATAGCCATAGTCGTACCCTATATCCATTCCAAAAAAATTGCTGTTGCCTGCCCCTGATACATAATTTCGATTGAATCCCTTGAGCCAGCCCCGGATGGTGTATTCATACGCTAATGTTTCAACAGGCAGGCTGCCCAATGTCTTATTTTTGAGCCTGCCCAGTTTATCATACACATTCGTGGCAATGGTTTCAGGAGTAGTGGATCCATTGAGATATTTATTGACCTGGGTCACACGCCCCTGCAAATCATAATTGAATGCAGTGGAGATTTTATTGTTCTTTACCGGCGCTACCGCGGAAACGATGCTATGCGCGGCGCAGGTACTGATGATCTTGCTGCTGAAATCAAATCGCGTAGTAACCGTATCCCATCCGGTAGTCACATTCTGTACCTGCTGCTGGAGCGGCCGGTTATAGTCATCGTAAAAATTGGCGCCCGGCAAATACAAATTATTATTGAGCGGATCCAATACTTTCACCCGAGATCCGGTTGCCAGTCCACGTGTTTGCGCGGTTGATAATTCCGTTGGACTGTAAGGACTGCCCAAAACAGGCAGGTCACTGAAATTATTGAATACGCTGGTGAACTGGTGGTTGATATTGATATCGCCTCTGCTTTGCCAGCCATATCCATCGTAAAAACTTTCGGTGAGTACAGCATAAGTACCCCCAACTGCGGGGTATGTCACACTGGACTGAGCCAGGTTCTGGTGAAAAGCCCTGGTATTTCCGTCATTCCATAAAGTAGTGGATATGGGCCTATCCAGGCTGTCATAAGCCGTAACTATCCATTGACCATTGAGTCGCAACGCGGAATCCTGAGACATGACCAATCTGTCGCGCGCATCATAGACCATGTCCACTCTTCCAGCGCCCGGTACTTTCTTGGTTATCATCCTTCCTTCCTGGTCGTAATTGTACCAGAAACAAAGTTCATTTTGAACCGTGGTGCTCAGCGTCCAGCCATTTGCTGCTGCATATTGCACGGCTTTGGGAGGAATCACATAACGCAGGTGGTCAAACACATCATACACGTAATAGGTCGATAGCCATCCCGTATAGCCATTGAACAGGGTATCAGACAATTCCACTTTTTTCAGGATTGTCTTTCCTTCCATGTCCTTGAACTCAATCACCTTATTTTCGTGCTCATCGGTGGTAACGATTTCGGCCAATGTGCCGCTTGCATAACTACCCGTCATGGCCGGCACATCCGTAATATTGTTGCCAATCGTCCAGATTTTCACGGAATCATAAGTACCATTGAAAGTATAATCCGTCCTGACTCCGATATTATTTCCTGTCCAGCTATTGCCTGCTGCCGTGGCCTTCATCACCCTGTTCATGGGTGACGGTTCATAGAATGTGTTGTTGTAATAAAAGCCTTCCAGGTTATTATACATGGTATTATAGAAAGCTGGTTGTTTCACGTTGGCGTCGGTCCTGAAATTTCCGCTGTTAACGCTGTCGCTATAGGGCAGGTATTGCTGTACCACTCGTCCGAGCAGATCATAATTCATTACGGAAATGAGATCCTGGTTATCTGCCGTAGCTTGTTTGGCGACGGTTTGGATTTCCCTGCCCAGGTCATCAAAATAGGTGGTGGATTGTTTGTAGTCACTGATCACCGTGAGAGCCTTGGCTGCGGCAAGGGTAGTGATGCCGGGTTTGAATACGTCCCAGGTGCGGATATAATTTATTTTATTTGGCGCTATGGCCGATAGTGAATAGGAATTTATTGGAATGGCGGTAATACTTGGATCCGCATTGGCCTTGGTGGCCGTGGTGGGAGCATTGGTGCCTGTCACGCCGTTCAAAACTTTTACTTTTATAACGTTGAAGAATCCCGTCACGTTAGCAAATCCGCCTTGCGCGCCATTGGTAACATATCTCCGGTAATAAATAGTTCTGCTGAGTGCCCCGGGTGAATAATTCAAAGATGTAGCTCCGCTAATTGGCTTCCAGTTCACTTCATCAGAAGATTGTTGCCATTGATAAGAATAAGTCGCCACCGTGCCCCCATTTGCCGCCGTCCCGGTCAAGGAAGGACTGCCTCCCGAATTGATGACCAGGGTATAGGGTGAGATCGTCCCCGGATCAAACTTTACAATCTTTACAAGAATCAAAACGGTATTGGTATACCTGGTTGTAACGCCATTGGTCACACGACGGCGGTAATAAATTTTAGTAGCGACAGGATCGGCAGGCTGATAGTTTGTTCCATCACCCAGGTTGGAGACGGACTGGAAATTGACACCGTCCCATGAATATTCCCACTGATAGCGATATACACTGTCTATGCCACCCGTGGGAGCATTACCTGAAACCATTGCCGGCACTGTATTCCACCCTATAGAATCTGTATTACCTGAAGTGATGGCACCGGGATTAAAGTAGGGATACAAGGCAATATAAGTCGTGTCGGTATATAAGGTGACCCCGCTGCATTGAACCCTGCGGCGGTAATAAACATTTTGCGTTGGAGTGATAGTAAGCGAAGTTGCGGTCTGGCCAACAATGTCTGTATAATTGATTGAATCGGTTGACTGTTGCCATTGGTAACTAAAATTGCCCACGCAATTGCCTCCGGTGGCTCCATCGGGAAATGTATTGATGGTGAGCGAAGCCGTCTGTTCCAGGCTTTGGATAGGTTTGCCAATAAAAGAAGGAGATAAGGGGGACAAATGAACATTCACAAGGACTGTAATAAATGTGCCCCCATTATTCAGGGTTACAGTTTGAAAACCTGAACTAACCCATTTCACGACAAAATTTGCAACCTGGTTATAGGCTCCCTGGATTTGCCCACCGGATGTGACCCCCCAACTGTAATTGGTCGGGTTCCCTCCTGTGAAATAGTAAGTAACTGTCTGCCCGATCCAGCAATCAACCGGTCCATTCAATTGACTTGATTCAGTGGTTATAGTGTCTGTTACGCTATACGCAGTTTGACTACCTATGGTGACCTTCATTCGATAATATGTGGTGGTCGTTGGATTAAATGCTCCCGGGTTATATACTAACTGCGTAGCATAACTGATATCCGACCAGCTTGTACCATTAGGTGATTGCTGCCATTGATAGCTATAACAACCCATACCGGGGCAGGGCCCGCCGCTTGCCGAAGCCGATTTCAAATTAAGCGGCGCACCGGTATAAATATTCGTCAGTTGAGAAGTGGGCGTAGGAGATCCTGCAACAAAGGGTGGAAATTGGACGGTTATTGTATTGGTATTGGCAGTTTCCGAGCCACATACTGATTTTAACCTGTAATACATGGCAGTAGTAAGATTACCAGGTGTATAGGTCAGGCTGCCGGCAGGGCCCACATCTGACCAAACGAAGTTATCTGAAGACTGCTGCCACTGATAGCTGTAGCTTCCGCACATGCCACCGGTGGATGCTGTTGCTGTCAGTTGACCCGGACTGGTATTATAGGCAATTGTCACCGATGAAGGCGAAGCAGTACCGGCAGTCAAATGATTATGAACGACCACCACGGCCGTTGTAGAATATGCCGTCTGACCCGAGCAACTTGCTTTGCGCCGATAGTATGTGGTAGAGGACAAGGAGCCGGGGCTATAGGTTGAAGCAGTTCCACTGATCAGAGTGAAATTGGTCCCATCCGGCGATGATTCCCACGAGTAAGTATAAGCGCCACCGCAGCCTCCTCCGGAGGCCGGAGAACCTCCGATGGTTGCAGGGGAGGTGCCAGTGAAGATGTCCTGACTGGCCGGGCTCAGGCTACCACCCTGTAATTGTGGATTCACTGTGATTGTAGCCACATCTGAATAGCCGGTAGAACCTGAAATGCTTTCGGCAACAAAACGTCTGAAATAAGTAGTTAACGTAAGATTTCCACTTGTATAGTTTTGTCCGGTAGCATTAGTGATATTAGTATAATTGACGTTATCTGTGGAATTTTGCCACTGGTAATTGTATGTTGGCGTACAGGTTCCACCCGTCGCAGCTGAGCAATTGATGGCAGCAGGAGCCGTGCTGTAGTTGATAGTCTGGGTTTTTCCTGATGTAATAGTGCCAGGAGTCAATGAGCTGGTAATTACTATATTCAGTGTGGGTGTTCCAGAGCTGGATGCAACCCTTACCCAATGAACCTGTGCAGCCGAGGTCCAGGTTACATACACAGCCCCTTGAGGATTACCCGTTATGGATCCTTCGAAAGCTCCTTGAGATCCAGATACAGAACTAATATATCCCCCGCTTACTGTCCAGGTCATGGAGCCTGAAATAATGCCTGCCCTATACCTGTACTGTGTCATATTAGCTACACAGGTAGTGCCCGAAATACTTTGGGTTTGAGCTAAAGTAGTATTGGTTAGCAGTAACTCTGCAGAGCCAAGCAAAAGAAGGAAAACTAAATTCCTGGATTTATACAAGGCATTATTCATGGATTTTTCTTTGCAGTTAGAGTTTGGGATAGCTTAATAATATTCTCTTGCATGAAATGATTAATTTACTTTGACTCCGGAGGAGCTGCGACGTAAACAGTGACTACATTTGAATATGCAATATTATTTGAGATGGTTTCTACAACCTTTCTCCTGAAAAAACTGCTTTGTACCAATGGGTTGCTCAATACCAACAACAGGTCATTCGCACCTTTGATGTCGGTCCATATCACTTTATCCGATGACTGTTGCCATTGATATGAATATTTCGTTGAACATCCGCCCCCGGAAGCGGGCGAACAATAAAAATTACCCGGAACTAAATTGTACCCCAGGACTTGGGTATGCATAGAAATGTCCAGTACTCCACTTTCCAGAGGTTTTGTAATTGTAACGGTCTTGGTCAGTTTTCCCATGGAGGAAGTCAGCACAATTTCGCCTGAAGAAATATTGGGATTCCATATTACGCGAAACGAAGCAGAATAAGACCCACTGGCACAGGTAGTATTGGTACCCGAAATGGCACCTCCGGTAATGCACACTTGAAAATCAAAGTTAGAAACGGTATCTGCAACAATTAAATATAGATACTCCGTCCCAGACACAACGCATTGCGGACCTGTGATGGAACCTTGAGCCCGGCTTGCGTAAGCAAAGAAAGAAAATAGTAAATATGGGAGCAATATTTTTTTCATGAGAATTTCATTTTTTTTATTTTGATTTCTATCACCTGCTTAATTCACCATAATTATATTCAAACACTTTCCTCATATTTCCAAATTGATCCCTGATATCAAGCAACCTGTTAAAAGAATCATAATCATAATAGGTGATAGTGCTATTGACGCTACATTCTGCGATGAGGCGTAATAGGTTGTCATAGGTATAAGTGGTCATTTGTGCCGTGGAAGGATGCAGACGCAGTTCATCAATATTGCCGCTGCCTGTAATCGAGACAGAGGTTGCACCTGTTACTGTTACTTCCAAATACTGGTATCCATTAAGAGTCCGGCCTCCAATATAATTGCTTACTGTTCCTCCTGCTATATTATAGGTAGTTCCTGATTTTTTCCAAAATGAAAGAATATAGGATTTGGATGAACTCAATCCGGTTTTGGTGACAGGATTACTGCTGAGGTTGATGGCATGTGTTCCGGTGGGTGCGGTGGCGTCGGCTACGACTGAACCCGCCGGGTAAGTCCAATTGCCCGTTTCCGCTGACTCGAAACTATTATAAGCCACGTCGATGTATAGAGCATTGTCAACCTGGGCCAGAGGGAGATTCGTGGAATTATCCCATATCAATGCCTGGTTTTTGTCATTAACAAGTTTCTGTTCAATAATCTTTCCCGTGGTACCATTCACGTTGAAGCTGGCTTTTTCAACGAAGTTGGAACTTGGAATGAGTGAAGTAAACTGTGAGGTATAAGCGATATTTTCACCCGCCTGCACTTTTGACAAGGGCACGGTAGTTTCCAGCGCATATATTTTGGATGGATTGACAAAAGTGTCGGTTCCACTAGTCGCAAAATCTTTGAACTGAGTGATAGTTCCACCAACCAACTGATTATTCTTCCAGGTGCGGGTAGCTACAGGCACCAACATATTTCGCTTCTGCATTTTGCCAAATATTCCATCAGCAGTCGCATTGCTCGCATAATCAAATGAATAGTAAGTCTTGGTGATAATAGAATCCCCAACACTGTTTAGAGTAGTATCAGAAGTCTGCAGCGTGTGAAGTGTATCTTCATATCCATAACGATGTGTAGTGACCATCGCCTTGGCATCTTTATAATCCGTGATGGTAGAATAAATCAGACGAGAAACGCCCGTATGAAGTTTATAATAAGTTAAAGCATCATTATATGCTCCTGGCAAGCCTGATGTCCTGAAAAATTTAAACCCCCTGATCCAGAAGTTTTCATGGTAATTCTCCTTATAAATATTTCTAACAATTTTCAACAAAACATGATTTGAGTCATATGTGCTTTCCCCCAACAATTGTCCCCTGCGAAAATCTACCTGCTCCGGCGCCGCAGGATAATAGTGTTCGAGCAAGCTTCCTGAGTAATAGGATAAATTTTGAGGCAAGATGTCATTAAAATGGCCGTTCCCAAAAATTCCTGGAAATACTCCAAAATCAGTTTGGATTGAAGTACTTGCCGTGTAATTATACATGTCCAGCCGAGAGCTGTTGGAGAACAATTGATCAGCCATAAAGTAGTATACTTTTGACCCTCCTTCCCCATTGGAGCCGAATATTTCTTTCACGATCGGGTAGCCGATATGGTTACCTTGGAAATCCTGAAGGGGCACTATGCTTTGAGATTGCCTTACCAAACAATTGAGATTCATTAAATATGATCCAAACCCATAACCCTGATACCCTACTTGAAAACCACTGGATGGATCGGTTGAAAAAAAGTATTCGTTCTGTACATTTATCAGGTACTGCGGCACTTTATACAACACCCCTCCAGCACCGTAATCAAATAAACGGACCTGAGATATGCCTGATATGCTATCCTGAGTAGTTATCCTGTGTATCCTTAGGCCCCCCACCATCATTGATGGGCTCGCCAAAGTAGATGTGTGCGCTTCAAAATCAAAGCTTGTCGTTACCCCAAGTGGGTCCTTGATTGACTTGATAGAAAATGCCTGCATGTCGGGCCATTTGGGTTCTCTTACTGCAGCTGCCCCAATTCTGTTGATGCAGATATCATGGGAAACACGGGGAGTAAATCTCATATTATTAGCGCCTGAATAATTATTGCTGTAGCCCCAGTGGTCCTGGTCATAGCTCATACGCCGAGGTAATTGCTGAGATTCCTGGTAGGTAAAAATATAGGGTGGTTTGTAAGAGAGCCCGTCTCCTGAAAATTCCCTGACGGAAACTAATTTCAAGCGTTTGGTATCGGAAATATCGCTATTCATAAACCCAAGGGCGCCCAAGGGTAAATTAGCGGCTGTGCTGGAATTAAAATAACTATAACCTAGAAGGAATTGCTTAATGCATTGATTTGCGGCATTAAATATTTTGACAGAATCCAATTGGTAAGAAGTCCCTACAAGGTCCTGCCTCGCTGCATGGGCACCAAAGCTTATGGTGTAATTTCTGGATTTGATATTGGTCAGCCTCAAACCGTTTACAGTCGTTTTATACAAAGTAGAAGGGTTATCCTCACTACTAAAGGAACAGGCTTGTTGTGGATAAGAATTCCCAGAACCGCCAAAAATCTTGGTTTCCTGGCCAAGGTCAAAATAGGAATAAGTTTCCGGAGTATAATTGAAATACACAGTGTCTTTCGAATTAGGATAAATGATCCTGGTTAGAAACCAACTGGATGGCCTTTGGGTGTTTGGGTCCTGTGAGCTTGTGTTGGGTGTTACGGCATTAATTTCGTGCATACTGTTTTCACCAAAATAATATCTTGTACCATCAGGCGTGGTGATCATCCAGGACGTAAAATCTCCGCCATTATATGTCACGGCAATTTTTACATCCTCTTCGGTGAGCATGCGCGGTGTGCGATATTCATCAAATACAAACTTCCCAGTGTATCCATTAAAATTAAAGGTGAAAAGATCCGGCTCGCAATCCGCTTTTCCCGCACTGAGTTGTTGTTTTAGGTTTTCAAATATGGCGCCATCACTGTTAGCATAGCTTATTACCCCATTAACTGGATAGTTCAATTTGGGCATCTTAGTAAGACCGGAATCCTGGTAGTAGCCCGTAGGGCTTGCCCCCGCGGCGACCACTCCTTCATCAGGCCCACCTCTTACAGATCGCGCGATCATTCCACCTGCATTGAGGGCCCAACCCAACCCTACCCAGGAAGCTAATTCTGAAACGCGGATACCGCTAGCATGATAGCTTAAGGACAAGGACAATTTAGCCGCACCATCCTGCAGGTTGTAAAGTGGAATACTAATACCAGGTGTGCCGGTATAATAGCTAACCGGGTAATCCGCGTATTTGCCCAATGATCCTACATTGGGCGCCGGCTGGGTATAATTTCCAAGATACTTATAAGGAAGAGTGGTTTGGGAATGAACTGAGGAAAATGCCCACACTACGCACGAAATGAAGAAGATCCTTTTCATAAATTGCAGTTACTATTTTTATTGGTATTAATTTCAGAAATTATATCCTACCCTGAATAAAAGAGTGCTTGTTCTTGGCACATGTTTGTCATGCAGAAAATCATATAACATCTGCAGATTGCCTTTCAATTTCTTTCCAACATTATATCTTTTGCTTAGACCCAGTAAGGCGCTCTTTTGCCAGGTAGTATAGTTCTTAAAAATCTCGAGACTTGACACGCGCTTCATGTAATTCATTTCCGCTCCGCCGCTCAGCCAAATTCCTCTCTTCACTTTCCAATCCACAAAAGTTCTGAGTCCGGCACCTTCCCCGGAAATATGAATATGATTCCAGTCCTTGCCCCATCCCACCTTAAAAGATCCGCCTATACCAATGACGCTGTTTGGATTTAATTTGTACCCGATTGAAAAACCAAAATCGCTGGTTACGGGAAAATAATTACTTGCTCTGGCTGATTGTAGGCTGGCTCCATACTCCAATCTTTGAAACAGGGATTTTACCTTTTCTGCGTTTGGCCTAAAATTCGGCAGGTTCATATCACCGTTAGCGGATCCGCCCAATTGATTCAGTTTATTCTTCAATTGGGTGAGTTGAGCCTGTGCGGCCTGAATTTGTTGATTCAACAGTTGCTGACCATTAGGGCCTGATGACAATGCGCGCTGTTGAATGAGCTGTTGTACTTGTGAGCGTGTCTGTAGTGATGGATCAACGGGACCACCGGAATTTACCACGGGAGCAAATAGGCTGGCCAGCATGGAATTTTTCCTGATGAATTCCCTGAAAGCAGGAACCCTGTTCAACGCCTCAAGCATTTTTTGCTCAAGTTTGCCCGGGTCGTTAAGGGTTTCGCGAAGCTCTCTTATCTGCTGACCATAGTAATACACTTCCTTTTGGTATTTCCCAAAATACCTGCTGATGTTTTTAGGAAGGTCAGTGTATTTTGACAGTAACTGCTTGATTTCCTCCTGTCGCTCCTGAATGATATACTTAATATTCTCAGCTTCGTTCAATTTCTCCTGTAACAATTTTACTTGTTCCAGGGAATGAGCAATTTTTTCTGCGATAGCTCCAGAGGCTGTCACGAGCTGTTTGCTTTCTCTCAAAAAAGACAGAGAACCTTGAAGTGAATCAAGGTAGGGCATATATGGTCCTGTGAGTATTCTTGATAACTTTTCAGCTTTTGAATTTAGTTTGCGGGCGAGGTCCGCGTATTCTCGATTCGCACGGCCAAGAAGTGTTGCCGCTGTAGAATCATATTTAGATAATTTCCGGCTGAGCGCATCTTCCTGCTTGCTTAAAGCTTTGAGGTATTTTTCAGTTTGTTTGGATATCTGCTCGTCTAATCCGGCTATTTTCTTATCTACTGTTTCAAAATATCGGGAAGGAATATCATGGATGGAGAAGTCTCGATTGTCATCCGTTTGATCTGTTTGACCATAACAGAAGCAACCGCATGCCAGCAGCGCTATAAGGAATATCTTCCCCATGAGCAAAGCAATTGTTTTGGTTGAAATTCAGGTTCTGATTGTGAATCTTGAAAAACATTTTTATAAATGCAAATAAATTTTTGACGGATATATAGTAACACTTATCGAATTCTTATGGTAGTCTTTAGAAGCATCCATTTTATTTTTTGAATTGTTAATGCCGCCAAATTGCTTTGAATTGCAAAATATTTTTTTAAGGTACCATGAAATCACCATGATTTCCATTTCTCATCTTTGTAATAATTCGCTGGCTCAAAAGTGGAATCTTTCTTCTCTTTTCTGCATAGAGTCAGGATGCTTCTGATAACTAATCGCGTATAGAATTTATATTTAGAATAAGGCGTCAAGGGCATTTCATTAATGCCAGGTTTTGCATTTTATCAAGAATCTTAAATAAAAAGCGCCTCAAATGTTTTGGGTTCTCATGGTTGAAAAGAAAGTCTTAGCAAAGAGAGGATGATAAGTCAATTGTAGAAAAATTAGACTAAAAAATTACAGCTTGAAATCTCAATGACTGCTAAGAGTAGATTGTTATGTGCGGACTGGAAAACATAGTGCCAACACTTGGCTGACGCAATAAAATTATTTCAACCTTGTGTCTTGATCTTCCTAATAGAAGAATGGGTTCCCCGGCATCTATAGTATTTTACAATGAAGAAGACGCGGGTTGGAGCACCTCATAATTTTTTTCGAAAATGGTCTTGTCGCAAGGGTAGAGCTCACCTTCCATTCCAACCATCAGGTAATCGCCTGCCTTGCCTCTGAAGGTTCCATGCAGGGTTTCAACTTCAAAAGGTTCCCGCATTTGAATAAATCGAAGGGGAATGGGCTTTTTTACTGCTAATTGATAGGAGAGATCGGGAATTTCCCCTTTTTTGAATTGCTTCATCTCGTTTTGATTAAGTGGAACAACGGGGTTGCTACTATCCGAAAGATAATATTTTTCACATAAATGATGAAAAAGTATCAGGGACGGCTCATTTCCGCGAAATACTGATGAAACCAGGGGATTGTTTCAATGCCTTTATAGAAATTGTACAATTCAAATTTCTCGTTGGGTGAATGCAGGTTATCGCTGTCCAGCCCGAAACCCATGAAGACAATTTTAATGCCCAATTCTTTTTCGAAGAGAGAGCAGATGGGAATGCTGCCTCCACCACGAACGGGTATAGGCGCTTTCCCGAAACTTGTTTCAATGGCCTTTGCTGCGGCTTTATAGGCGATCGAATCTATAGGAGTCATATAGGGTTCACCTCCATGATGGACTTCTGTCTTTACGGTTACGCCGGCCGGCGCTATGCTTTTGAAATAATCCAATAATTTTCTTGTAATAAGTTCTGACGATTGATTGGGTACCAGTCTGGCGGAAATTTTCGCGTGGGCCTTGGAAGGAAGAACAGTCTTTGCTCCCTCGCCCGTGTATCCTCCCCAGATACCATTCAATTCAAGTGCTGGGCGTATGCCGGTTCTCTCATTGGTGGCATAACCTTTCTCGCCCCAAAGGGCAGCTACACCCAGATCTTTCTTGTATTCTTCTTCATTGAAGGGAGCGGCTGCCATTAATTTTCTTTCAGCGGGGCTTGCTTCAACAACATCATCATAGAATCCGGGGATGGTGATATGATTATTTTCATCGTGGCAACCGGCAATCATTTTTGCCAGCATGGTTATAGGATTTGCAACGGCGCCGCCATAAACGCCACTGTGCAGATCGCGGTTGGGCCCCGTTACTTCAATCTCGATATAGCTGAGGCCTCTCACGCCAATATCGATAGAGGGAGTTTCCATGCTGATCATCGCGGTATCACTGACCAGGATTACATCCGCCTTAAGTAGTTCTTTGTGCAGGCCTACAAATTTGGCGAGACTGGGGGATCCGATCTCTTCTTCTCCCTCAATGATGAATTTGAGATTAGTGGAAAGTGAATTTGTTTGATTCATGATCTCAAGAGCCTTCACGTGCATATAAACCTGCCCCTTGTCGTCGCAGGAACCCCTGGCATAAATCTTACCGTCCCTGATCTCTGGTTCGAAGGGGCCGCTCTTCCATAGTTCCAGTGGGTCAGGAGGCTGCACGTCATAATGGCCATAGACCAATACGGTTGGTTTTTTGGGATCTATTATTTTTTCTGCATATACGACCGGATGGCCATCAGTGGAATAGATGGTGGCCTGGTCGGCGCCTGCTTCCAATAGTCTCTGGCGCATGGCTTCCGCGCATTTCTTCATATCCTCCCGGTTTTCGCTCCTGGCACTTACTGAAGGAATGCGTAATAGTTCCAGTAATTCGCTGAGGAAACGATCTTTATTTTTTTGCTGATATTCTTTCCAGGCTTCCATGATCCTTAGTTTAGTATTAGAATTGGGAAAGAGTCTTTCATTCATTCCGTGGCAAACATGATCCAGCCATTGCAATATCCAGGAAGGTTTCGCGTATGTATGAAAGGATTTCTGCCTGCACCCCTCCATGAGGCTCCAGGCCTTTTATTCAATAGGAAAATATAAGGACGAAAATAGGGAGATTTTTCTTTCCAATTGGATTCGGGCTTCATGCAGGCAAATCGGCAATTTCTTTTGGCGCAATTTTTTAATATAAATTTTGCAGGAACAGAATTGGCAATATGTTTTGTTCTTCTATATTTGCTTCTCGATTGCAAGTCATATATCAGCCTTTGTTGGTCCAACTGTTTTCTGGCAGGAGGTTCCGGCAAAGGCTGAGCCAATTTTAGCCCATTCAGCCTGTTTATTTCTGGAAAAGTTTTTTCAATGCGAGGAAAACCGCCGAAAGCAGAATATAAACCAATGCCAGGAAGATGAGGGAAAATTTCAAAGAGGAAAATAGAAAGGTGATGAAGGTGCCGAATCCTGAAATGATCCCATGGAGCGAGAAAAGCATCAGGATGTTTTCAAATACATCCAGTACCATGGCAACCAGGCTTCCGAAAGCCAGCAACATGCCGGCTCTCTGCCAGGGCTCGGATTGCTGCACACAAAAATATCCGCAGACTGAATAGAGGAAGAATCCATAAAATGGTATGAAGAGAAAGTCCAGCAGGATATTGTTTCGCGCGGTATGCCAAAGCGACTCCGATTTCCAGGAATTTACTATAAATGCGGTCTGACTCTTGCTGTTACTCAATTCCAGCGAAACAATTCCCGAGGAAGTCCCCGGCCTGATAAGGGGATGACCCTGGATCTGCAAAAGGGTCATCATTACCAGAGTGCCCGCAAAAAAAATGGCGATAATTTTCCAATTGGTCATGGCGCCGGAATTCTTGAATATTCTTGCACGGCAAGATAGGAGAATTCATGCAGACAGGAAACTCTTATCAGGGAATAAGGAAGACGGAGCCTGCACCTTAGTCTGGAATACTGTAATCAGGCGGGTTCTGTTTGTGCCTTAGGAACTTCTGACCTGCCCAGGAGGGCTCTCAATTTATGGAATGAACGGTAATACCATTCTTTATTGAATAACTGTGAATCGTGCATGGCTTTATAGGTAAGGAAAATGCCGACGGGTATCAGAATGATGGTGGAAAGCCACATGCCCGCGAATGCGGAAAGGACATCGGTCTTCGCGAATTTCTCTCCAAACATATTCAGGAGGTGGAAGACGAGAAAGAATATGACTGCAATGACTAATGGCATTCCAAGTCCTCCTTTCCGGATGATGGATCCCAATGGAGCGCCTATCAGAAAGAGGACGAAGCAGGCCATGGACAGGGCAAATTTGCGGTGCCACTCGATCATGTGATAACGCAGATCCTTTTGCCTCAGTTTGGTTTCTTCGGTGATCTGGTCCAGGGAATTTTTAGTATTAGTAAGTCTTTCGATGGCTCTACTCATGACATATCTCCTCGCGGAGTCCGGTAAGCTTTTTTCATAAGTATTTGTCTGGGGGGGAATAATGGCGGGAATATTTTTCCATCCTGTATCACCCCATTTCCCGAATGCAAAATTGCTATAAACCTCATTTTTCATTTTCGTTTCATAATCCCTGGAGGTCGATTTATCCAATGAATCGATCGCCCTGGTGAGTTGCTTCACGTTCAGCATCCGGTAATTGTCCTTGTACAGGCTGTCGGGGGTCTTATTCAACTTGAAAGAACTGAGGTCGAAAACCTTTTTGTATTCTTTAAAACCCAGCCTGTAGTATTCGGTGTTCAGGCCGAAGGATGCGCCTCTTTCTTCATAGCGCCAGCCATTTCTGAGATGGAATTCAAGGAATTTCCTGTCGGAGCTTATATTCATGGTTCCACTTTCGGCCGCAATAATCTTGTCTTGCAGGGAATAGCTTCTTTCGAAGATCACCACGTTGTGGATCGTGCTGTTGTCTTTATCTTTTTTCCCGATCTTGATCACATACCCGTCAATCTTATCATAAAAAACACCTTCCCTGATGTCAAACGCGGGTTTCGAAATGGTGATATCATACAGGAGGGTATTGAATTTGAGATTGGCTACAGGGATGATATAATTGGCAAACATGAAAGCGATGCCGCAGATCAGGAGGGCTACGATCAACAGCGGCCTCATGAAACGGAGCAGGGGGATGCCGGAGGATTTGACGGCCACGGATTCAAAGCTCTCTCCGAGATTTCCGAAGGTCATGATCGACGATAACAAGACGGCCAAAGGCAGGGCAAGCGGCACGGCCGTTGCACTAACGTAACCGGTTAAGCGTATAATGGTGAATGTATCCAGTCCCTTCCCCACCAGGTCATCGATGTATTTCCAGAAAAACTGGAGGACGAGAACGAAGAGCGTGATAAAAAAAGTTGCCACGAAGGGGCCTATGAAAGATTTCAGTACGAGTTTATCTAGTTTTTTTATCACTTTGAAATTCTTGCTATGAATGGCTGAACTACCTTTAGGCTATGGACTCCGCAAAAATACAGATTTCGAAAGAGGAACTACGACTTGTCACCAATCCTGAGATTATTTTAACGAAGAATCGCATCATTCAAAAAGTGTATGAATTATTTGGGGTGCTTTCGGAATCTTATAAGGAGGTAGCGGAAAATGTATCCAATATTCCCGAAGGGGCATTGGAATTATCTCCAAAAATCTCGCGGGGAGAGAATTATATGGGATTGCCCTATGTGATGCTGGACTACCCCAGAAGTTTTTCCACCCGTGATGTGCTGGCCTTGCGTACCATGTTTTGGTGGGGTCATCACTTCAGCGTCACGCTCCATCTGAAAGGCAGCTTTCAGGATCTCTTTGCAAAGAACTGGCAAGACGAAGTTCCAGTCCTGGCCGGTCAGTCATGGTGGATGCAGATAGGTGAAGACGAATGGCAGCACCACCAGGATGGAGATACACATCTGGAAATCAGCACAATACATCTGAATGAATGGAGGGCTCTCCTGCAAGGGAGAAAATTTCTGAAAATGGCTTGCTATTTTCCTCTGGAAAAATGGGATGATGCGGAATCTATTTTGTTGAAGAGTTTTACAGGATTTGTTAAACTACTTCGAATTTAGTTCCCCAAACGGTGAAATAATTCTTTCACCTGGTAATCCCATAAGCGGCTCTGATCCGGAATCTCTCTTTTTTCAGCAAAATCTTTAATTACCAGGATTGTCAGGTTAGTAACTTCTGATTTTTCAATTCTGAATTCGAAATATTCGTCTTTTGGAGCATGCATCCAATGAAAGCGGATAAATTTTTCTTCTTCACCTTCCACAACTTCGGCCCTATCTGTAGAACCGTTCCAGGTAAAGCTAAAAACGGTGTCGCGTTCGTCCACTTTGTCTGCAAACCATTCCTGCAATCCCGCGGGCGTAGATAGAAATTCGTAAAGAATTCCAGGAGAACACCGCACTGGATATTCCAATGTATAAATTTGTTTTTTTGTCATTAACCAATCGATTAGTCTTTTTTGTCAACACCTGCAATAATATAAAAATATTAGAAGCGTCAAAGTATTTTATGGAATATTTTTTGTCCATTTTCAGTAAATAAAAATTAAACAAACTGCGAATTAGTCAAAAAGAGCCAAAACCTTGCGAATAATATATTTTTTTGCGGGTATGGGGATTTGCTTAAATTGCTAAAGAACGGCAATATCTTATGGTTGCCAGCGTTTTATAGATAAATCCGTGCGGCTATGAGTACTATTGAACCCCTTAAACGTTCCTGCTTATGAGTATGCGCCAACTCAAAATCACGAAATCAATCACGAATCGTGAATCACAGAGTCTTGAGAAATACCTGCAGGAGATAGGAAAAGTGGAATTGATTACCCCGGAAGAAGAAGTGAAGCTGGCTGAACGAATCAAGCAGGGTGACCAAAAAGCCCTGGATCGTTTGACCAAAGCTAACTTACGTTTTGTAGTCTCCGTGGCCAAACAGTACCAGAATCAGGGCCTGTCTCTTCCCGACCTGATCAATGAAGGCAATCTCGGATTAATCAAGGCAGCTCAGCGTTTTGACGAAACGCGGGGCTTCAAATTCATTTCATACGCCGTATGGTGGATTCGCCAGAGCATTTTGCAGGCTTTGGCCGAACAATCCAGGATCGTGCGTCTCCCCCTCAATAAAGTGGGCCTGACCAACCGCATCAATAAGGCCTTTCAGCAATTGGAACAGGAATTCGAACGTGAACCCTCACCCGAAGAACTGGCCGAAGTGCTGGAAATTGATACGGATGAAATTGCGGCCACCCTGGGCGTAGCAGCCAGGCACGTGAGCATGGATACACCTTTGGCCGAAGGCGAGGACAATACCCTCGTAGATGTGCTGGAAAATCCCAACGCGGAAAGCGCCGATGAAAAAATAGAACATCATGAATCTCTCAAGAAAGAGATTGAACGAAGTTTACACACTCTTACCGACAGACAACAGGATGTGATCCGCTATTTCTTCGGCATTGGTGTGGATCATCCCATGAGCCTGGAAGATATCGGCGCAAAATTTAATCTCACGCGTGAAAGAGTACGCCAGATCAAGGATAAAGCCATCACCAAATTACGCAGCACATCCCGCTGCAAGCTCCTGAGAACCTACCTGGGAACTTAGAAGATTCCAGTGCCAATGGTGAGCCATGGCAAAACTGTCTATTTATCATGATTCCCTGAGGTTTTTATCTATTTGCTGGGGGATTATTCTGATTTCGCCACTATGGATTTATGTAATAATTTTGCCCCTGAATTTGAAAGGTGGACATTAACCTGTTCACTTTTTTATTTGTTGGCCTGAATTTGTGGATCAATTCTTGTTTGGAACCTCATTGCAGCATGGGCGAGCAGGGATCCCGGATTCTTTGGAGCCGCAGAAATTCTGAAATATATTGGACTCCGAAAATTGTCAATCAGTGATCTATGTTTGAGACTTTAAGTGAAAGACTGGAAACGGCCTTTAAGCAAATTAAAGGTGAAGCGAGAATAACGGAATTAAATATTGCCAATACCCTCAAGGATATCAGGCGTGCCCTGGTGGATGCCGACGTGAATTACAAAATAGCGAAGGAATTCACCGACAAAGTGAAGGAGAAAGTGCTGGGCGGGAAAGTGATCAATGCAATCAGTCCGGGACAGTTGATGGTGAAAATCGTGAAGGATGAATTGGCCGACCTGATGGGCGGTGCCGAAAGCGAATTGAACCTGAGCGGTAATCCTGCCGTGATCCTGATCGCGGGTCTGCAGGGTAGCGGTAAAACCACTTTCAGCGCCAAACTGGCAAATTACCTTAAGACAAAAAAAGGCAAATCTCCACTCCTGGTAGCCGCGGATATATACAGACCGGCGGCCATCGATCAATTGAAGGTGCTGGGAGAGCAGATCCAGGTGGAAGTGTATAGTGAACCCGAAAACAGGAACGCTGTTTCCATAGCTCAAAATGCCCTTAAGGAGGCGCGTAGCAAGAATAAGAATGTGATCATCATTGATACTGCCGGCCGCCTCGCCGTTGATGAAGCAATGATGACCGAAGTAGCCGATATCAGGGCATCGATAAAGCCACAGGAAATCCTCTTTGTGGTGGATTCCATGACTGGCCAGGATGCCGTAAATACCGCTAAGGCATTCAATGACAGGCTTGATTTCACGGGTGTGGTATTGACCAAGCTGGATGGCGATAGCCGCGGTGGCGCCGCATTATCGATTAAATACACTGTGACCAAGCCCATAAAATTCGTGAGCAGTGGGGAAAAGCTTGATACCATTGATGTGTTTTACCCGGAGAGAATGGCTCAGCGGATTCTGGGTATGGGCGATATCACCACCCTGGTGGAAAAGGCACAGGCTGAATTTAACGAAGAACAGGCTGCCAGGTTGCAGAAAAAAATCCGTAAGAACCAATTCGACTTCCAGGATTTTTTGGAGCAATTACAGCAAATCAAGAAGATGGGTAACCTAAAGGACCTGGTAGGCATGATTCCAGGCATAGGAAAAGCGGTAAAAGACATCGACATCAGCGACGATTCTTTTAAAGGAATTGAAGCCATGATCAAGTCCATGACCCCCTTTGAAAGGTCTAATCCTGATGTGATTAACCAGGGCCGGAGGCTGAGAATTGCCAAAGGGGCAGGAAAGGATATCCAGGATGTGAACCAGTTCATGAAGCAATTTGAACAGATGAGACAGATGATGAAAAGCATGAACAAGGCGCCGATGGGAAGAATGGGTTTGGGGAGAAGATGATTTTTTGTAATTTTAATTTTTGGGATATAGTTTGCAGGATATAACTTCGCAAACCTTTTAGAAAGAAACCATTATTTATCACCCATTAAAAATGTCCATTTTTTATGGCTGTTAAGATCAGACTGCAACGTCACGGGAGCAAGAAGAGACCCTTCTATTTTATTGTGGTAGCCGATGCCCGTGCGCCGAGGGATGGAAAATTCATCCAGAAGATCGGTACCTATAATCCGTTAACCCAGCCTGCCTCAGTCCAGCTTGATCGTCAGAAAGCGCTGGATTGGTTGCAAAAAGGCGCTCAGCCAACGGATACAGTTCGCAGAATTTTGTCATACAAAGGAGTTTTGTATCTCAAACATTTGCTGCGTGGTGTAACACTTGGTTTGTTTGATGAAGCCACCGCCATGGCCAAGTTCCAGAAATGGCACGAGGAGCATGAGGGCAAAATCAAACAGGGACAGGAAGATTCCAGGGCCAGAAGGCCCAGGCGTCCTATGCCTCCAAGAAGAACTGAGCAAAAAGAAGGAGAAGGTAGCTGATTATAGAGTTTACTTTTACCGGATTGGCCTTGCAGTAATTGCTGCAAGGTTTTTTTTTGAACCATAGACCAAATTGAATCCGGCATCAGGAACTGCAAAATGACAGCAAAGCACATGAACGAATATTTCAAGATCGGGAAATTGGTTTCTGCTTTTGCCCTGACCGGCGAGATCATACTCGAGCACAGCCTCGGAAAAAAGACTTCGCTGCGGGGAGTGGAAGCGATTTTTTTGGAAGAAGGAAAGGAATCCTTCCTGCCCTATTTTGTTGAAGGCGCTAAAATCAAATCCGAAAACGAAATCTATCTGAAACTGGATGGAGTGAATTCCCGTGAAGCAGCGCGCAAGCTGGTGGGAAAAGAAGTATGGATACCCGAAGCCGCGTTTAAAAAATTTGCGGCAAAGACTGCACCCATTTCCTTATTGGGATTTCATATTATTAATGAAGGGCAGGATATTGGAGAAATACTGGAAGTGATTGAACAGCCCCACCAGATACTCTGCAAGATCATGATTCTTGAAAAGGAAGCGCTAATACCCCTGCATGATGATACACTACTGAAATTGGATAATAAGAACCGCAAAGTATTCGTCAATCTGCCAGACGGACTGCTTGATTTGTATCGTTAAGATGTTTCAACTCTTTCAAATCATTCCTGATCTGAACCATATGCCTGTCCTGGTGCGCGATCACCGACCTTCAAGCGTTGCAGGGCATACATAGTCTTTTGTAATATGGGAAGTTCAGGGTGCAAGATCAATTCGATTTGATGAAATCCGCCAGTAATTTCATTCTGAAATAGAGATTGCTGATCATAAGGGAGATATTGTTTTTGACAAGTCTCACTGTACCCTTATTCATTTTCTTTATGTTTCTCAATTCCACTATTTTTTCATCAATTTTATCTATTAGCTTTTCGGCGGTCCAGCCTATATATTTCTTATTGCGGGCTTCCTGGATCAGGGCAGGTTCAATTTTTCCGACCCTCAGTTTCCTGAAATTGAAATTAGCTTTCACGGAATCCTGGATGGCCTTATTGCTCAATAGGTCAATGATTCCATCGTATGAAATATCATTGAGGAATGCATTGCGGAAAACATTCAGGTTATCCCGAAGCTCCATGATAAGTTGCTTTTTGAGGACATTATTGGTTTGCGATTTTTTGTTCAGGAATGCTATGAGGTCCCTGAGAGGTGCAATTCCTGATTTTAGCCATTCCATTTCCATAAGTTAAAAATAAAGGTTTCATTCATTCATTCTCAGCATCCGGTTCATAAAATCGTAAATTGCATTTGTTCAAATGAAAGAAACCCTCCAAAATATTGTCGCGCATTTCGACCTGGACGCCTTCTTTGTTTCAGTGGAAAGTATTATTGACCCTTCATTGAAAGGAAAACCGCTGATCGTTGGTGGAAGCAGGGAAAGAGGTGTTGTGGCGGCATGCAGTTATGAATCTAGAAAATTCGGTATTCATTCGGCGATGCCCATGGCCACGGCCCTGAGACTCTGTCCGCAGGCGACCGTATTGCCCGGCAACAGGGTTGCGTATACCAAATATTCCCGTTGGGTCACGGAGATCATAACGGCAAAAGCCCCCCTCTTTGAAAAGGCCTCCATTGATGAATTTTATCTGGACCTCAGTGGAATGGGCAGGTATTTCAATCCTTATCAATGGACAATCGATTTGAGAAAGGAGATCATGGAAACAACAGGACTTCCCATTTCATTTGCGCTGGCTTCAAACAAAATGATTGCCAAGATTGCTACCAATGAAGCCAAGCCCAACGGATATATGCAGGTGCCTCCTGGAAAGGAAAAAGAATTTCTGGCTCCATTGAATGTGAATAAGATTCCGGGTGTGGGGGAACAGACTTACAAAGTTTTGAAAGAAATGGGAATTCAGTTGATCCGCGATGTTTGCGAAAGGTCGCCAGATGAACTCGAAAGGCGTCTTGGCAAATATGGAACCGAATTATGGCAGAAATGTCAGGGCCAATACCATAGCGAAGTGATTCCTTATTATGAAGCGAAATCGGTTTCGTCTGAAAACACATTCGATAGCAATACAGACGATATGGATTTTCTGATGGCGGAATTGGTGAGAATGACCGAAAAAACTGCTCATGAACTCCGGCAGGAAAATAAGATGGCCGGATGCTTGACTGTGAAGATCCGCTATCCTGATTTTGAAACTACCTCAAAGCAAACGAGCATTCCTTATTCCTTTTATGATGATGAATTGATCCCTGTTGCTAAAGACTTGTTTCACAAGCTTTACAGGAAGGGCCAGCAAATCAGGCTTCTCGGTGTCAGGCTTAGTGAATTGACCGACGAAGCCCTGCAAACCAACCTTTTCGATGATGTTGAAAAGAAGAGCACGCTCTACAAAGCCATTGATCAGGTAAAGAACAAATTCGGAAAAGGGGCCATCACCCGCGCTAGAACCGTTTAAAAATTTTTGCTTACTTAGTCCACTAAACCGGTCGGGAATTAATATATTCGTGTAGTCAATCAAATTATTACCTTCTAAAAAATGAAACTATGAGTTTGCGTTTAGGCGACATTGCGCCAAACTTCAAGGCAAAGACCACTGCCGGAGACATCGATTTTTATGATTACCTGGGAAATAACTGGGGTGTTCTTTTTTCACACCCGGCTGATTTTACACCTGTATGTACAACCGAATTGGGCAAGACTGCTTTTTTGAACAATGAATTTACCAAACGTAATGTTAAAGTGTTGGCTGTAAGTGTTGATCCGCTGGATAAACATATCGGGTGGGTAAAAGATATTAATGAAACCCAGAATGTTGAGGTGAATTTTCCCATAATCGCGGATGAGGACAGGACCGTTGCAAATTTGTATGGCATGATCCATCCCAATGCATCTGAGACTTTCACCGTTCGTTCACTTTTCGTTATTGGGCCGGATAAGAAAGTAAAACTGACCATCACCTATCCTGCTTCAACTGGCAGAAATTTTTACGAAGTATTGAGGGTCATCGATTCTTTGCAACTGACCGCCAATTTCAGCGTAGCAACGCCCGCCGATTGGAAACCGACAGAAGACGTGATCATTGTCCCTTCCATTTCAAATGAAGACGCGGCGATAAAATTCCCGAAAGGGATCAAGATAGTGAAACCCTATCTGCGTTATACGCCTCAGCCGAATCTGTAATTCCCGGCAGGCATTATTCAGAGATCAGTGATGCAGAAGATTACTGTTGAATGCCAGGAATATCGAATTAAGAAATACAGTTTTCCTGTAATAAAAAAGCTTGCCATGGCAGGCTTTTTTTATTGATATGTTTTGATCCTTTTATTTGAACAAATCAAAAATCCAGGGTTGAGCCGCCGGCAGGGGCTTGCGGGGTAATTTCTCCTCCCGCATCGCGGTTTGGTACACTAATGCAGCAACGATTGTGGCTGCCTGCTTAAGGTCTTCCGGAAATAGATGATCATAACTGTCCATATTGGTATGATGAGTGCGGGTCTCATATTCCATTGGATCTTGTATGAACTGGAAACCCGGAATACCAACCGCGTCAAATGAAAGGTGGTCTGTGGAACCCGTACTGCTCAGTGTTAGGGTGGTAGCATCCAAATCACTGAATGGCTGCAACCATTCTTTGAAGACAGGCAATACATCTTTGTTGCCCTGGAGATAAATGCCCCTGATCCTTCCGCTTCCATTGTCGAGATTATAATAGGCGGAAATTTTAGATTGCTCCGGTAATAATTTCATGGTAGTGGGATCTCCAAAATGTTTTTTGACATAGGCATGCGAGCCCAATAATCCCTGTTCTTCTCCGCTCCACAATGCAATACGGATGGTTCTCTTGGGATGGAGCTGCAATGTCTGAAGAATGCGAATCGCTTCCATCATCACGGCGCAACCTGCTCCGTTATCGGTAGCGCCGGTGGCACTATGCCAGGAATCCAGGTGGCCGCCGATCATCACAATCTCTGATTTCAGGCTGGGGTCTGTGCCGGGAATCTCTCCAATGACATTATATCCTTTGTTGTCATTCACAATCATCTTCGATCTCAGGTCAAGCTCCAGTTTCACAGGAGTGCCCGCTTGGAGCAGACGCTGCATGCTGAGATAATCTTCTGTTGAAAGGTTCAATGCCATCAGGTCGGTCAGATTCTCTTTCTTGCCGGAAAACCATCCCGACACATCAACGGTGCCATCTCTTCCAAAACTACTCATGTTCAGTACGCCCAGGCTTCCAATCTTCTGCAATAACCTGATCGCGTCTCTCAGTCCATTGATATAGCCCATCATTCCGTTCAAATCCTCAGCGGTGATCATATTACTGTCTTTCAGGCTGTCGAGTTGGTTCTGGCTATATCTGGTAGCATAGGCTTCGAATGCGGAGCGGAGTGTGGTATCATTTTGCCGGGGCAACACGATTTTTCCCTTTAATGATGCGGCATGTTTTTTTACTGATTCCACCGAAAGTGATTCAATCATCACCACATCGGCCTGCACCAATCCCACGGTGCCCTTCGTCCATGCGAGGGGGTAAGCCATCATGGGATGATAATAGGGAGATTTCATGGCCACATAACATTTTTCCAATTCCCAGCCCGGACCAAAATCACCCCAGGCTTCGAGACCTGCTTTGAGACCCCAGTTTTTGAGCCGCGCCACGGCCCAGTTCGCGGCCCTCTTAAACCCTGGAGAATTCGTGAGCCTTGGCCCGGATTCATCCGTGAGATAGTGAGCTATTTGCATTACCTGGGAATGGTGTAAGCCTTCATCCCTGATCTTCTGAATGATTTCCTGGTTAACCTGAGATTCCTGCGCGAGGCACGGGACTACGTATAGCAGAAAAATAAACTGAGACAATCGAAATAATTTTCTCATGTTAGAATATTTTGGTGAAGACAATCGTGGAACGGAGTAACTACCATGAAAGTTACAGGTTTGAAATATTTTCTTTTCATGATTCCTGCGTGGATTTTCCCATTAGCCTCAAGACTTCCATTTTTTCAATTGTTGCAACGATGCCCTGAGATCTCTGGGCAAGGGCGATTCAAATTCATGTTGCTGGCTGTCCTGATCGGTAAAAACAAGTTTCCAGGCATGCAGCCCCAGGCGGTTAAGCAGTGGTTTTTCCATTTCGTCCTTCCTGGAAAGTTTGAATTTTTTCTTTATGGAAGAAAGCAATACAGGTTCTCCGTTCCCGTACAGGCTGTCGCAGACAATCGGATGACCAATCTGTTTCATGTGAATTCTAATCTGGTGAGTCCGGCCGGTGTGTATGCGGAACCGCAACCAGGAAAATGGGCCGAAGCTTTCCAGGACTTCATAGTCGGTGAGAGAGGGTTTCCCCTTTTTATGGGTTACCATCTTACCTGGCTTGCCGGGATGTTCCATGATCGGGAGATTGATGGAATCACTGGCAGGAGTAGGCGAACCAAGCACGAGGCCCAGATAGTATTTTTCCACTTCGTGATTTTCGAATAGCCGGGAGAGATATTTATGTGTGCCTTCATCCTTTGCAAAAACAATGATACCGCTGGTCTCTTTGTCGAGTCGATGAACCGTGAATATTTTTCCGTATCGCTCCCGGAGCAATTGTTTGAGAGAAATTTCTTTCCCTTGGCGGTCAGGTATCGATAAGAGGCCTGAAGTTTTGTTGAGTACAATAAAAGATTCGTTCTCGAAAATAATATCTGCCGAATGCAATGGCTTTACCGAGAGAAGGTTTTTGTTTTCCGGGTAATCGGCCCGGCTTTGGTCATCTTGCATTTTTCACTGAATTCATGATTTGGGGGACAAGCGGCGCATGCTGTTCCTGGGATGCATGTGTTTGAGCAAACGGATCTCTTTTTCGTTGAGGAAGCGCCATTTACCTCTTTCTATATTCTTCTTGGTGAAACTTCCATACATCACCCGGTCCAGGTTTTTTATTTTATAACCAAGTTGTTCGAACATTCTGCGCACGATCCGGTTGCGGCCGCTGTGGATTTCGATACCGATCACTGATTTGTCTTTGGAGTCCGCATAGGCCAGCGCATCCGGTTTGATAAAACCATCTTCCAGCTCGATTCCTTTGAGCAGTGTTTCAAAATGCAGTTTGGTAAGAGGTTTATCCAGTTTCACTTCATAGATTTTGCTCACTTCGTAGCTGGGATGGGTGAGGCGCTGGGCGAGGTCTCCGTCGTTTGTGAGCAACAAGACTCCCGTTGTGTTTCTGTCAAGCCTCCCAACCGGAAATACTCTTTCCTGGGTCGCACCCTTTATCAGGTCCATCACCGTTTTTCGGCCCTGTGGATCGTCGGTAGTGGTGATATAGTCCTTGGGTTTATTGAGTAGGATGTACTGAAGATTTTTCTGAATAGAAATCTTTTTGCCATTCACGATCACTTCGTCTTTGTAGCTGACGCGGTGTGCGGGCTGGGTAACCCTTTCTCCATTCACCAACACCTTTCCCTGCTTCACCATTTCAGCCGCGTCCCTTCGGGCGCAAAGGCCGCTCCAGGCTATGAATTTGTTCAAAGGCATCAATGCCGTAGCTGCTTTTTGCTCAACCTGTATGCCTGCCGGATTTGCCGATACGGAATTGCGATTATCGGATTTTCGCAAATAGGTTCCAGTGCGACCTGGTCCACCCTGTTGCCTTGGTTGCCAGCCTTCTTTTCTATGGGTCTTTTCATCCCGCTTTTTGAAATGGGCCGCCTCATTGGGCCTTCTCTCCTGGAATTCTTTTCCGACAGGAGCCTGATGCGTTTTTCCTTTGGCGGGATAGGAATTCCTTTTGACGGGGCCTCTTTCTTTTGCGGGATGGTCATTATCCCTTTTGCCTGATGGGGGCCTATGTCCGCGGATTTCCGCTTCTCTTTTTTTCTTTTCATCAAACCAGGCATTTTTTTCAGCACGCGCTTTTTTCTTTTCCTGCCTGATCCTTTCCTTCTTTTTTGCGCCGCTGTCTGCTTTGTTGACGAATTTATCAAATGGATTTTTGCTCATGTCCGGAAGGTGAATTGATCGTTGAAAATAGAATCATGACTATAATGCGTGCACATCTTTGTTGGCCAATTGTCCGCATGCAGCGTCAATATCCTTTCCACGGCTGCGGCGAAGACGTGCGTTCACTTTGTTTCGCTCCAGGTATAGCATGAATTTTTCAGTAGTGGCTAAATCGGGTTTCGAAAAATCAGCCGCTTCTATTGGATTGTATTCAATAATATTTACGAGATCGGCGGGAACCTGCCTGTATAGCTTAACAAGCTCATCGGCGTCCCTGATTGAATCATTGAAGTCTTTGAACAAAATATATTCGAATGTGATCTCATTATGCGTCTTTCTGTAAAAATAATTTAGGGCGTCCATGAGCGCTTTAATATTGTTGCTGTCATTGATCGGCATTATCTCATGGCGCTTGGCATCATTGGCAGCATGAAGCGAGAGAGCAAGTTTGAATTTCACTTCGTCATCGCCCAATTGCCGGATCATTTTTGCCACGCCCGCGGTGGAAACGGTAATGCGCCTGGGACTCATTCCCAGGCCATCGGGACTTGAAATGCGTTCAATGGATTTCAGCACGTTATTGTAGTTCAGCAGAGGCTCGCCCATTCCCATGAAAACAATATTGCTCAGTTTTTTGCCATATTCTTTTTCGGACTGCTGGTTGATCAAGGCTACTTCATCATATATCTCATCAAAATTCAGGTTCCGTTTTCTATCCATATAGCCGGTCGCGCAGAATTTGCAATTAAGGCTGCATCCAATTTGGGATGAGACGCAGGCGGTCTGCCTGGATCCTGAAGGGATTAGAACTCCTTCCACCAGATGGCCATCAAAAGTCCTGAAACGGCTCTTAATGGTTCCATCAGAGGAATGCTGAGTGGCATCAACCTGCAGAGCCGGCAGCATGAAATGGTCTTCCAGCTTTGTCCTCAACTCCTTGCTGAGGTTGGTCATGGACTCGAAGCTTTGAGCCTGTTTCAGCCATATCCATTCATACACCTGCCTTGCACGGAATTTTTGCGCTCCAATGCTCCCGAAAAAGCTTTCCAATTCCTCCGGTGTCAGTTGCCTGATATTGGGACGGGTGGCAGGTTTCATAGCTGCAAAGGTACAATGGCGATTCCACAATGATCTAAATGAATACATTCCCCTAATTTTGGCGTTTTCTCCTCAATCCATCTCATTAAATTGACTATAGGCTATATGCAGACAGCATACATTATTGACTCCGTGCGCACGCCGATTGGCAGATATGGAGGAGCATTGAGCTCCATGCGCCCCGACGATCTCCTGGCCTTGGTAATTAAACGGTTGTTGGAGAGAAATTCTTCCATCGACATCAATGACATTGAAGATGTGATAGCGGGAGACGCTAACCAGGCGGGTGAGGACAACCGTAATGTAGCCAGGATGGCCGCGCTGCTGGCCGGCCTTCCGGTGACCGTGGCGGGCAATACAGTCAATCGCCTCTGCGCTTCAGGACTGCAGGCAGTGATGGATGCCGCGAGAGCTATCATGTGCGGGGAAGGCAGTCTATATATTGCCGGCGGAGTGGAGAGTATGACTCGCGCGCCCTACATAATGCCTAAGACTGATGAAAAATTTTCGCGTAAACCCGAAATTTTTGATACCACCATCGGATGGAGAATGGTGAATAAAAAGCTGATTGAAAAATATCACCCTTATAGTATGGGCGAAACTGCCGAGAATGTCGCCAGACAATGGAAGATCAGCAGGCAGGATCAGGATGCATTCGCCCTGGCCTCGCAACAAAAATATTTTGCAGCACTCGGCGCAAATAAATGGAATGATGAAATAGTTCCCGTGGAAATCAGTCCCAACAAGGAAGAGAGGCTGATTTTTTCTACGGATGAACATCCACGCCAGACTTCCCTGGAAAAGTTGTCGCAACTGAGACCCGCCTTCGTAAAAGAGGGAACGGTAACCGCAGGCAACTCATCCGGCATCAATGACGGAGCAGCGGCCATGTTATTAGCCAGCGAGGCAGCCGTAAAGAAATTCGGACTGAGGCCCGTTGCTAAAATAATTTCCATGGCCGTAGCGGGTGTGGACCCGTCCATCATGGGAATCGGACCCGTGCCCGCAAGCGGCAAGGCCTTACAAAGAGCTGGTTTGAGAGTGGAGGATCTGGACCTGATAGAATTGAATGAGGCATTCGCTTCACAATCCATTGCCTGTATCAGGGACCTGGGGCTGGATAGGTCAAAAGTGAATGTGAACGGGGGAGCTATCGCCATCGGTCACCCGCTGGGTTGCAGCGGTCTGAGGATTTCCACTAGCCTATTGTATGAAATGAAAAGGAGAGGAAGCAGGTATGGACTGGCAACCATGTGTGTGGGAGTAGGCCAGGGCGCCGCCATAATTTATGAGGGTATTCCTGCCTGAAATTCTACTATTTGAAAATATTGATCTGCACAATTCAATTCAAAGCATATAATCATGTGGCAGCAAAATGGATTCATGGAAGGGGAACCTGATCTCAAATCGTCTGTGAAAGAGCTGTCGGACCTCATTGAACAGACGCCTGAAAAATTCAGGAAATTCAGGGAAGAGGAGATATTACGGAAATCATCACCCGAAAAATGGTCCGGGAAAGAAATCCTGGGTCATTTAATTGACAGCGCCCTGAATAATCTGAGACGTTTCACGGAAATCCAGTTTCTGCCCCAACCATATATAATACAATCTTATGACCAGGTGAATTTGGTTATTGTGAATGACTACCAGCACTTGCCTCTGGATCAGCTCCTAAACCTATGGCAGGCCCTGAACCGGCAGATCATCCATGTAATTGAAAGGATTCCGGAAGAGAAGCTTGCATATCCGGTAAACCCGCAATACGATAATAAAGAAATGAAAAACCTGCGCTGGATCATTGGGGATTATGTAGCCCACATGAAGCATCATATGAAACAGATTTTCCCATCCGCCTGAAACGGTGGTATATGGTCTTGCTTTGGATTTGTCGAGTACCGGGGCTCATGCTTTATGTAAGAGTTGACAAAATAACAATCAACCCCTCGCGGGAAAGATGATGATTGGAGTATGGTTCAGAACCCAAATTGAAGGATCGATGTTTGTGGAACGGTCTCCTGTTCACCTGTGTGCAGATTCCTGATGGTGCAGGTACCATCTCCAAGCTCCTTGCTGCCAATGATGACTACGAATTGGATATTTTTCTTTTCGGCGTATTTGAATTGTTTTTCGAACTTACTGTTTTCATGAAAAAGTTCGCAGCGGATGCCGGTCACCCTGAGTTGTTGCATCAATAAAAATGCTTTCCTGCTTTCTGCTTCTCCGAGATTGAAGAACAGCGCCTGCGTCCCTAAATGTATGTCATCGGGAAATAGCTTCAATTCTTCCATCACGTCATAGATCCTGTCCACACCGAATGAAATACCGATGCCGGGGATATTGGGCACCCCAAACAGACCCGTAAGATCGTCGTAGCGGCCTCCTCCGCCAATACTTCCCATCTGTACCCCCTTCGCCTTAACTTCAAATATGGTCCCCGTATAATAATTGAGTCCCCGGGCCAGGGTGAAATCCACTGAGGCGGAAGGCAGGAACGCTTCCATCTGGAATTTGAGTATATATTCCAGTTCGCTGATGCCTTTGTGCCCCAAATCTGTGGAACCGAGTAAGGCCTTTACCTGTTGGAGTTTTTCTTCATTGCTGCCTTTGATGTCCAGATATTTTTCAATTATGGAAATTTGATTTCCGGCAAATCCTTTTTTAGCCAACTCTTCTTTCACTTGCGCGAGCCCGATATTATCCAGTTTATCGATCGCGATTGTGATGTCCGTCATTTTAGCTGCGCCTCCGCAGGATTCGACAAGTGCCGCTAATATTTTCCTGTTGTTGATCTTGATATCAACCCCGATCCCAAGGGCTGCAAATACCTGGCTGTACAGGGCGGATAATTCTACTTCATTCTGCAGCGACAGGCTGCCCACCACGTCGGCATCACACTGATAGAATTCCCGGTACCTGCCCCGCTGCGGCCGGTCGGCTCTCCATACAGGCTGCATCTGGTATCGTTTAAAAGGGAAGGTCAATTGACCATGGTGCATCGCCACATAACGGGCAAAAGGAATCGTGAGATCGTATTTCAGGGCCCTTTCGGTTATTTCCTTGTCATTCTTTCCCAACAAAATATTCTCAAAAGCAATCCTCGCCTTCTCTGTTTTCTTAGGATCGTTCAGTCCATTATTCAATATCTTAAAAATGAGTTTATCACCTTCTTCCCCATACTTGCCCGTGAGTGTTTCGAGGTTTTCTACGGCGGGTGTTTCGAGCGGTTGAAACCCATACAATTCAAATAGATTTCGGAGGGTATTGATAATAAAATTTCGTTTGCGAACCGTTTCGGCTCCAAAATCCCTGAATCCCTGTGGTAAAGAAGGTTTCATCATGATTTGATTCGATGTATTGAATCTGGTACTTAATATTTGAAATTAGGGTAGTCTGTTCAAATCGGCCTCATTACATTGGTATGGTCGCCCGCATATTTCTGAACAAGCGCTTCGCAGGCCTTGTCCAACATTTTGTAAACCTCGAGGTAATCTGGTTCAGGCCCATACCAGGGGTCGGGTATGTCCATATTCCTTCCGGGATACAATTCATTCATCAGGAGATCTACTTTATTCCGGGAGAAGCTATTTTGAGCGATCCATTGCATTTCATCTATCACATCTTCGGCCATCGCATAGATCTTGTCGAATTTCTGAAAATCTTCGGGCACAAAATTTCTGGCTCTTTGGTGACTGATGTCAATACCGTTCAGCTTCGCCACTTTTTGCGAGAGACGGTGCGGTGGTTCTCCGGTATGGTAGCCATTGGTGCCGGCACTTTCCACCACCCAGGGCAGGCCGGCCTTCAATACTTTGTCCTTCAATATGCCTTCCGCCAGGGGACTTCTGCAAATATTTCCCAGGCATACCATCAAAATTTTCATGCCAGCAAAAGTATGAAAAAGCGGGACGTGGCAATCTCGGTTAGCCAATCCTTTAACCTGATTTGAAAATCCGCTGCTGCAGATCCATGATCAGAAAATTGAGCAAAGCTAAGGCCATGACCGCGGGTTCATTTTCCTGCAATACCACCGGATTAGTCGCCATGGCCCTGTTTTTTATGGAATTGCTGACCTGCCGCATCTCAATGGTGACCACAGAGCTCTGTTGTGTAACCCCATTTGTTCACAACAAAATTAAGGTCATGAAACCGGAAGCCATACTGCAGGCCGACTTACTCGATATTATTTTCGATGGCAGAAACAAAGCTTATGGAGCTTATTATTTGAGAAGACACCAGGAACAATATCTCCTGACAGGAATGTTCATCGCATTTGGAATGATTGTATTGCTTTTGCTCAGCTTGTCTTACAGGAAGAGAGAGGCGACACAAAGGAATATTTTTGATCCCGGAGCTGCTCGTATAATAAAGGTAGATCCTCTGATACCAAAGCCACCGGAGCAACGCCAACCGCCTGTGAAACCAAGACCATCCGTAGCCGAAATTCAAGATACCAGGTACAGGATCGTTCCACCAACAACCCCGGTGGATGTTCCGCCTCCGGATTTGAGAGATATTTCCGACAAATATGTTTCCACAATCACCCTTCCGGGGGACAGCGGAGACAATTACAAGGTCAGGGATAAGACAGGTATCGGGCAGGCAATGAATGAACCAAGGGGTGACGAAGGCAGGAGCCCATTGGGGCAGGACATGGTGGATGAACAAGCCGCATTTCCAGGAGGAATGAATGCCCTGCAAAGATTTCTTCAACACAATTTGAGTGATCCCCGCAATGGGGAGGATGATGCCGGCTCCCTGGTGAGAGTGAATATAAGGTTTGTGGTGGAAGTAGATGGAAGCATTGGCGCCATGGAATTCATGAATAGCGGCGGGGAGAAAATTGATCGTGAAATACTAAGGGTGCTGAAGAAGATGCCCAAATGGAAACCGGCGCTGAAAAATGGGAAGAAAGTGGCCATGTATTTTGTCCAACCTGTGGTATTTGCCCCTTCTACAGACCAGGGATTCATCAATTTTTAACAGGGATTTGGCTTGATTATCGGAGGATTTGTTAACTTGCCAGCCCCACAAAATCCGTTTATGGCATCACAGGAATGGGAGGATAGAAAAGAAAAAAGGTACTCGGTCATGCATTCTTTGTACGATTATGCGATGGGTGTGGTATGGATTTCAGTGGGATTGTTCTTCTTATTGTATAGGAAATTGGGAATTGAATGGATGAAGAGTGATGCGGTTTTGGACACGATTTTTGGATTTGTTGGTGTTGCCTACGGAATATTCCGCCTGTATAGAGGTTATCAAAAAAAATATTTCAGGAAATGAATAATTCTCGCGAGAGGAAGCGCAGGATAAATTTTTTCGCAATGGCTTTAGTGGGTTTCCTGCTTGCAATTGTATTGTTTGGCTGCGGTGGAGGCAAAGGGAGGTCCATCCCCGGTGATGATACTCCTACATCAGGCACCATTCAAATCAGCGTTGATGAATCTTTTAAGCCCATCATTGATTCGCAGATCAAAGTGTTCATGGCCCTGTTTCCCCAAACCCACGTCATACCACATTATAAGCCTGAAGCAGAATGCCTTAAGGACCTCACGAATGACAGTATCAGAATGGTTATTGTTACAAGGGGGCTGAGTGAAGAAGAAGTTAAATACCTGAAGGACACCCTTGAATTTGCACCCATTTGGGACAAAATTGCGTCTGACGCTATAGCCGTTATCGTGAATAACAAGGCGAAGGATTCACTTTTTGATATGAGTGATATCAGGTCTTTGATGAATGGTACCAGTGGCTATAAATTGAAGCCTATATTGGATGGCAAAAAAGCTACCAGCACGGTCAGGTTCATGCTGGACTCCGTATTGCGGGGTGCTCCCATATCCCCTGATGTGGCGGGGGCCGATTCAAGCCAGGGAGTGATTGATTATGTGGGCCAGCATGAAGATGCGATTGGATTCGTGGGCGTAAGCTGGGTAGGAGACCTGGAAGACCCGCAACAATTGCATTTTGTAAATAAAGTAAGAGTTGCGTCAATTGAAGCCAGAGGAGAAAAAGGTAAATATATCAAGCCTTACCAGGCTAATATAGCCACCAAACGATACCCAATGACAAGAGGCTTGTATTATATTGTGAAGGAGAATTACGGTGGCCTGGGAAGAGGATTTGCCAATTTCATGCAATTTGAAAGGGGGCAACTGATTTTCAGAAAGGCCTACCTGGTGCCGGCTAAGATGGATTTCAGCGTCAGGGATGCCAGGATCACGGAAGGTGATTGAATTTGGCGAACTATTTTATCTATAAATTTCATAAATCAAAATCACAATCAACGATGATGAGGCACAAAATCTGTTTCGTGATAACTGCCGCCCTTCTGTGCAATATAGTATTGGCACAAACCCTGGATGATGGTAAGAAAGCATTATACTATGAAAGATATATTAGTGCCAGGTCAACGCTTGAAAAAGTGCTTGCAGCAAATCCGGCCAATCCGGAAGCAGCTTACTGGCTGGGGCAGGCCCTCATTGAATTGAAGGATGTCGCGAGTGCCAAATCTGTATATCAAAAAGCGCTGCAGGACAGCGGAAGCAATCCATTGCTGCTGGCTGGCATGGGCCATATTGAGTTGCTTGAAACTAAGACTAATGATGCCCGTCAAAGATTTGAAACAGCTATCAGTCTCACCAAGGCCAAAGATGTGCAGGTATTGGATGCCGTTGGGCATGCAAACGTGCAGGCGCGTGAAAAAGGGGATGCCAAATACGCTATTGAAAAATTAACGTTGGCAGTAAGTCTCAAAGGAATGAAGGAACCCCTGGCTTATATCAACCTGGGAGATGCTTATAGAAATCTGGCAGACGGAGGTGGCGCGGTAACCGCATACCAGTCTGCATTGAGCATAGATCCCAAATACGCTGCCGCCAAATACAAGATTGGAAATATTTACCGCACACAGGGGCCAACACAGGCTCCGATCTTCCTGAAGAACTATATGGACGCGGTGCAATTAGATCCTGTATATGCCCCGGCCTATTATCAATTGTACACCTACTGGTATTTTAAGGATGTGAACAAAGCCAGGGATTTTTTTGCGAAGTACAAGGCCAATACCGACTATACCCCGTCAGTTGAAGCCGAAGAGATCAGCCTGATCTACGCTTCCGGTGATTTCAAAGGGGCCATTGCCAAAGCAGATGAAAGGTTGCAGAAAGAAGGTGATAAGGCAGACGCCAAGCTCTACCGGGTTAAAGCATACGCCTATGACCAGATAGGTGATTCCGTGAACGCACTGAAGAATATGGAGCTGTTCTTCGCGAAGGCATCGCCAGAGGATGTGTTGTCGGACAACGAAGTGAAAATGGCTGAACTCTCTGCCAAATTCCCCGACAAGACTCAGCAGGCCGATGACTATTTCGCAAAGGCGATTAATATGGACACAGTTTCGGAAAATAAAATCGGGTACGTGATCAGCGCCATTAATCTCTACAAAAAGCTGGGTCTCCAGGACAAGGTAGCGGAATGGACTAGCAATTTGCTTACCGTCAATCCCAACTATCGGAAGACCGATTTGTACTATGCGGGATTTGAACAATTCAAGGCCGAGCATTTTACAGTAGCCGATAGTTTGTTTGGCATTTATAAGACTAAATATCCCACGGAATATTATGGATACTATTGGAGTTTCCGCAGCAAATGGGCACAGGATAGCACTTTGGAAATGGGCCCTGCAGAACAGGCCATCCCGGATTGCCAGAAATTCATTGAACTCGCCGAACAGGAAAAAGATAAATTCGGCAGCCAGTTGAAAGTGGCATATGGATTCATGGCCGGATTTGCTGCAAATGTCAAAAAAGATTATGCTACCGCAATCACATATCTTGACAAACTCATAGAAATTGATCCCACCAACCAGGATGCCATTAAGAACAGGGATATCCTGAAGAAAGCGATGAGCCGGCCCCCCGCCAAGTCATCTACAGGATCCGGCAAAGGATCGTCCTCCAAATCAAACTCAAAATGAGATATGATAAATAGCTAATGAATGATCCTCCGGAACGCAATCCGGAGGATTTTATTTTTTATTTAACCGATGGTTATTAAATAGTGCTGCCGTATTTTTGCAACTCAATCAACATGGGCTGAAGCAGCCATTCCGGGAATCATCCGTTCAGGATGAAATTTAGGAGAGCATTATTATAAGCCTGGTTGTGCTATCTGACCATTGAAAGGCAAAATATTGGGTGAAATGATTCATTATTTCATACTTCAGGCGGGTCCGGTTTCCTCAGTAAGTGATGCGAATAATTCTTCCAATTATTTTCCGATCGCGATACAATTAATTTTCGCCATTGCATTTGTGGCGGTCATGATGGCCGTAACACATTGGCTGGGGCCCAAACGCGCGACGGATGAAAAGCTTGAAAATTTTGAGAGCGGTATTGAGATCAGGGGCAATGCAAGGCAACCCATGGCCGTTAAGTATTTCCTGGTGGCAATCCTGTTCGTGTTATTCGATGTTGAAGTAATCTTCTTTTATCCATATGCGGTCAATTTCAGAGAATTGGGATGGGAGGGATTCATGGCCGTGCTGATGTTTGTGGGATTTTTTCTTGCCGGCTTTTACTATATATTCAAAAAAGGCGCCCTGAACTGGGAAGACTGATATCATGTCATTTTCTGATCTGCCAAAACCAGGAGCCCTGATTAAATCCGCAACAAGAGAAGATCAGCGATTGTTATTAATTTGATTCTTATTGTGCATGAAATTATTTGTCTTTCCGTTCAACCGGAAAGATTTTGGAGGTTATAATTATGTCACGTCCCGTAAGATTTAATATTCACCCGAAGGAAGCTGATATGAAAGGTCATATCAGTATGGTTGACGCGCCTGATGGATACACGGGGGAAGGATTTTTCACCACCAAACTTGGTGATGTGGTGGGACTGGCCCGAAAGAATTCCCTTTGGCCGCTTCCGTTTGCCACTTCCTGTTGCGGTATAGAATTCATGGCTACCATGGGTGCTCATTACGATATCGGAAGGTTTGGCGCCGAAAGGGTGGCATTCACACCGCGGCAATGCGATTTGCTGATGGTAATGGGTACGATCGCTAAGAAAATGGGTCCAATACTTAAACAGGTTTATTTGCAGATGGCGGAACCCCGCTGGGTTTTGGCAATGGGGGCCTGCGCATCAAGCGGAGGCATATTCGACACTTATTCTGTATTGCAGGGGATTGACCAGATCATCCCTGTTGATGTTTATATTCCCGGATGTCCGCCAAGACCGGAAGGAGTTCTGGAAGGAATCATGAGCATTCAAAAATTGGTGGGACAGGAAAGTATCAGAAGGAGAAACAGCGAACGGTACAAGGAATTGATGCAGAGTTATTATATACAATAAACGCTACCGCTTTGAAAATTATGGTGCAGAATTCAGAATTTGCAATATGGCTTTGACAAACGAATACATCAGGCAACGACTAGAAGAAAAATTCGGGGAACAGGTGTCGGATTTCGAAGAGCCTTATGGTATGCTGACGTTCGAAACGCCGAAGGATAATAATCTGAAAGTCCTGCAATTCCTTTTCGATGACCCCGAACTGAATTTCCAATTTCTTACCGATCTGCAGGCTGTGCATTATCCTGATAAAAAAGGCAGGGAACTGGCGGTTGTGTATCACCTGCATAACCTGCGGGATAATGTGCGCATACGCTTCAAGATATTTACCGACATCGAAAAGCCCCATGTGTTCACGGCGACTCAGCTATACGCCTCTTCCAATTGGATGGAGCGCGAAACTTATGATTTTTTTGGGGTCAATTTTATAGGTCATCCCAACCTGATAAGGGTTTTGAATGTGGATGAAATGGATTATTTCCCCATGCGCAAGGAATTTCCACTGGAAGACCAGAGCAGATTGGATAAAGACGATGAGATGTTTGGAAGAGGAGGGAGTATCATTTGATCATCATATTTGAAAGAAGAAAATAAACTGATGTGGAAATTAAAAATGCTGGTATATGGGACGCGGGAAATTACACAGATAGATTGAAGCCGGCATCCATCACACAATCTTATGGCTTGCGGCGGATAGCTAAAAGTTTGGGACTATGAGCGAAAATCTAAGACTACCTGAAGGATCGATAGAGCGACAAACAACTACACTCAACCTGGGTCCGACCCACCCGGCTACCCATGGTGTCTTTCAAAATATTGTGGAACTCGATGGAGAAAAAATCGTTGACGCAGTTTCTACAGTCGGGTATATTCACAGGGCTTTTGAAAAACTCGCGGAGCGCAGACCGCTCTACCAGATTACCACGCTCACCGATCGCTTGAATTATTGCTCGAGCCCAATCAACAATATGGGATGGCATCTCACCTGTGAAAAATTATTGAATGTGAAGACACCTAAGAGGGTGGATTATCTCAGGGTGATCATCATGGAACTGGCGCGCATATCCGATCACCTGATCTGCAATTCCATTGTGGGTGTGGATGCCGGCGCTTACACCGGCTTTCTCTACGTGATGCAATACCGTGAACTTATTTATGAGATTTACGAGGAGGTCTGCGGTTCGAGGCTCACCACAAATATTGGAAGGATCGGCGGTTTCGAAAGAAATTTTACCGATACCGCATTTCAAAAGCTTGAGAAATTCCAGCGCGAATATCCAAGAGTGCTCAGGGAATTTGAAAATCTGTTCACCAGGAACAGGATCTTCATGGATCGTACGATCGGGGTTGGCCCCATCAGCGCGGAGAGGGCCTTGAATTATGGCTTCACCGGTCCGAACCTGAGAGCGGCTGGTGTGGATTATGACGTGAGGGTGCATAGTCCTTACAGCAGTTACGAAGATTTTGATTTTACTGTTCCGGTGGGTAATACCGGCGATTGTTACGATCGCTTCCTGGTGCGCAATCAGGAAATGTGGCAGTCACTCAGGATCATTGACCAGGCCTATAAAAAAGTGCAGGAATTCAAAGGCGCCGAAGCAGAAGTGTTTCACGCCGATGCCCCGGAGTATTACCTGCCTCCTAAAGCCGATGTGTACACGAAGATGGAAGCTTTGATCTGGCATTTTAAGATCATTATGGGAGAGACGGAAATTCCAAAGGGAGAGGTCTATTTCAGCGTGGAAGGTGGCAATGGTGAATTGGGATTTTATCTTATCAGTGATGGAGGACGCACGCCTTATCGCCTTCATTTCCGGAGGCCTTGTTTCATCTATTACCAAGCCTATCCCGAACTCATCAGGGGCAGCATGCTGAGTGACGCGATAGTCACCATGAGCAGCTTGAACCTGATAGCGGGAGAGATGGACGCCTGATCCGGAAAATTAATGACCGGGATAATATCCGGCAAACTAAATAAAGAATTGACTATACATGGTTCATTTTCCTGAAAATACCGTCAAAAAAGTGCAGGAGATCATCGCGCGTTATCCTGAGGGTAAACAAAAGAGTGCCGTGCTGCCGGTATTACACCTGGCGCAGGAGGAATTCGGCTGGCTGAGCGTGGAGGCGATGGACTATGTAGCTTCCATCTTGAAGCTGGAACCCATCGAAGTGTACGAAGTGGCTACCTTCTATTCCATGTACAATCTCGATCCCGTAGGAAAGTTTGTGTTTGAAGTCTGCCAGACGGGCCCCTGTATGCTCAGGGGAAGTGATGATATCATTTCATATATCAGTCAGAAATTGGGGATCAAACCCGGTGAAACAACGCCGGATGGCATGTTCACGCTGAAAACAGTGGAATGCCTGGGAGCCTGCGGCTATGCGCCACTGTTGCAGTTTGGCAAGCATTACAGAGAGCATCTCACCAGGGAAAAAGTGGATGCGCTCATAGATGAATGTAAAAAGAACTCGGGCGCATTGAACTGAGGTTCCGAAAGAAATGTAAAAAAAATATTGACATGACATTGACACCTTATATAGTATTCAATGGCCGTTGTGAGGGAGCACTCCAATTTTATGCAAGGGTATTGAATGGTGAAATAAAGAGCCTGATGCGATATGAGAATTCCCCCGCGGAGGCGATGGCCAAAGACAAACAAAATATCATTCATGCCAGTTTTGCCGCACCCGGTGTGGGTTTCATGGCTTCGGACGCAGGCAAGGGCGGACCGGAAGCAAGCGATAGCGGCATGATACATCTGAGTCTTAATTTCGACGAAGTGGCCGATCTGGAGAAGACCTTTGGGAAATTATCCGATGGAGCCAGGATCACGATGCCCCTGCAGGAAACTTTCTGGGGCGCCAAATTTGGAATGTTGCAGGATAAATTTGGCGTTAACTGGATGCTCAATTGCGAAAAAAAATAATATTACGGGTACTCATGGTTTGACCCGTATAAAATAATATGAGCAGAAAATTACTTTTGGAAAAAGCGCATGTGGAAGGCATCCGCAATTACGATGTGTACCGTCGTGAGGGCGGCTACCGCAGTGTTGAAAAGGCCTTGAAATCAATGGCCCCCGATCAGATCACGGATGAAGTGAAGAAAAGCGGGCTTCGCGGCCGTGGTGGCGCCGGATTTCCAACCGGCCTCAAATGGAGTTTCCTGGCCAAGCCCGCGGGAGTGCCGCGTTACCTCATTTGTAATGCTGATGAATCAGAGCCGGGAACTTTCAAGGATCGCTACCTGATGGAATTTATTCCTCACCTGCTCATCGAAGGACTCATCGTAGCTTCCTATGCATTGGGAAGTAATCGCACCTATATTTATATAAGAGGAGAATACGCTTGGATTGTAGATATTCTTGAGCAGGCCATCGCGGAAGCAAAAGCGAATGGATGGCTGGGGCAGAATATTCTGGGTACCGGATTCAATTGCGAGATATATGTCCATCCCGGTGCGGGCGCCTATATATGCGGAGAGGAAACCGCATTGATTGAATCCCTGGAAGGGAAGAGAGGCAACCCCAGAATCAAACCACCTTTCCCGGCAGTGAAAGGGCTATGGGACTGTCCTACTGTGGTGAATAATGTGGAAACTTTGGCGGCAGTGGTCCCCATCATCAACCTGGGTGCCGAAGAATATCTGAAAATAGGCATAGGAAAATCCACGGGTACCAAGCTTATCAGCGCCTGTGGCAATATCAACAAGCCGGGCGTTTATGAAATTGAGATGAATATTTCTGTGGAAGAATTCATTTACAGTGAAGAATATTGCGGCGGTATTGCCGGGGGAAAAAGACTGAAAGCCTGCATACCCGGAGGTTCATCGGTTCCCATACTTCCCGCCAATCTTTTGCTGAAGACCGCTAAGGGTGAAACGCGGTGTATGAATTATGAAAGCCTGAGTGACGGAGGCTTTGCTACAGGGAGCATGATGGGAAGTGGAGGCTTCATCATTCTCGATGAAGACCAATGCGTGGTGCGGCATACTTTCACGCTCGCGCATTTCTATCGTCATGAAAGTTGCGGACAGTGTTCCCCCTGCCGTGAAGGAACAGGATGGATGGAAAGGATACTGAAGAATATTGAATATGGAAAAGGCAAGATGAGTGATATTGACCTGCTTTGGGATGTACAGAGAAAGATCGAAGGTAATACAATCTGCCCCCTGGGTGACGCGGCGGCATGGCCTGTAGCCGCAGCGATACGTCATTTCAGGGACGAGTTTGAATGGCATGTGCTGAATCCTGAGGAATGTTTGAAAAGAAATTACGGACTCGCGCACTATGCTGATCCCAGAACTTCGGCAGTAGCCTGATCGTCGGGTCAAATGCCGAACCTGTTTGAATAAATTGATTGAAGAGATATGTGTATTGGCGGACTGAAATTTTAAGTTATGGCTGAAGAAAAGAAATTATTCAAAGTAACCATTGATAATATCACCATCGAAGTGGAGCCGGGAACTACGATCCTGAATGCTGCCAGGATGATTGGCAGCCAGGTGACACCACCCGCGATGTGTTATTATTCAAAATTGCAGGGAAGCGGCGGAAAATGCCGGACCTGCCTGGTGGAGGTGGCTGCAGGTTCTACGGCAGACCCCCGTCCCATGCCCAAACTGGTTGCCTCCTGCCGTACTACGGTGATGGATGGAATGGTGGTGAAAAATACCACGAGCGAAAAAGTATTGGACGCGAGAGCCGGCGTAGTGGAATTCCTCTTGATCAATCATCCTCTTGATTGCCCGATCTGCGACCAGGCCGGTGAATGTGATTTGCAGGACCTGAGTTATGCCCATGGTTCGGAAGGCACAAGATTTGAATTTCAAAAAAGGTTATTCGAAAAACATGACCTGGGGCCCTATATCCAGTTGCATATGACCCGTTGCATACTCTGTTACCGTTGTGTGTATGTGGCCGATCAACTCACCAACAAGCGAGTGCACGGTGTTTTGGATCGCGGGGAACGCTCTGAAATTGCCACCTATATTGAAAAGGCGCTCGACAATGATTTTATTGGGAATGTGATTGACGTTTGCCCGGTTGGGGCTCTCACCGACAAGACCTTCCGATTCAAGAATCGTGTATGGTTTACCAAACCGGTGGATGCGCATCGCCATTGCAGCAAATGCTGCGGCCGCGTCAGGTTGTGGCTGCGTGGTGACGAAGTGTTGCGCGTGACTACACGAAGAGACCAATGGGGTGAAGTGGAGTCCCTTCCCGATGGAAAGCCGGCTTGGATTTGCAACGAATGCAGGTTCGAGAAAAAGCATATCAGTGACTGGGAAATAGATGGGCCCACCAGGATCAACCGCCATTCGGTGATTTCGCAGGGGCATTATCTTGACCAGGTAATTCCCAATGATCCGCTGGTAAAACTGATGCATGGAAACAAACCCCGTTTGCTGTTGGATATCCACAGTGTGAGTGAAGTCAATAAACCCGGCATCGACCTTGCCGCATTGCCCGGGCCGCCTACAAGTAAAGTGTACGATGAGGGAAATGACAAGAAAGAATAAGCTGGAAATTGCAATCTGAAAGAATGCTTTTATGATAATATTGAATATTGATTGGTTTTTTGCCCTGGAAAAATTAGTGCTGATTGCCGTGGTGATCACAGGCGCATTGGTTATCGCCATGTACAGCACTTATGCTGAACGGAAAGTTGCCGCCTTTATCCAGGACAGGATAGGTCCCAACAGGGCAGGACCATTTGGTTTGCTGCAACCCCTGGCAGACGGGCTGAAATTATTTTTTAAAGAAGAGATCATTCCCAACCGTTCCAATAAGATCCTGTTTGTCCTGGGCCCATCACTGGCCATGCTTACTGCCATGATGACGAGTGCCGTGATCCCATGGGGAAGCAAGGTTGAATTATTCGGGAGAAGCATTGATCTCCAGATCGCCGATGTCAATATCGGGATTCTGTTTGTATTCGGCGTCGTGAGCCTGGGGGTGTATGGCATACTAATCGGGGCCTGGTCCTCCAATAATAAATTCTCACTGCTGGGTGGCTTAAGAGGAGCATCACAGATCATTTCTTATGAACTGGCCATGGGCATTTCACTGATCGCACTCTTAATGGTTACGGGTACCCTGAGTTTGAAGGAAATGGTGGAACAGCAAAGACATGGCAACTGGAATATCATTCACCAGCCGCTGGGGTTTCTCATTTTTCTCATATGTGCGTTTGCAGAATGCAACCGTACCCCATTCGATCTGCCGGAGGCGGAAAATGAATTGAACTGCGGGTATCATTCTGAATATTCATCCATGAAGCTGGGCTTCTATTTGTTTGCCGAGTATATCAATATGTTCATCAGCGGTGCGGTAATGGCTTGCCTCTATTTCGGCGGCTACGATATTCCTTTCGTTGATGAATCAACGTTAGCCGTGAATACCGCCGCGGTTCTCGGCGCCCTGGCCCTATTGGTCAAGGTTGGATTATTTATTTTCCTTTTCATGTGGGTGCGTTGGACGATTCCCAGGTTCCGTTATGACCAGCTCATGCGCCTGGGATGGAAGAACCTGATACCACTCTCATTGCTGAATATGTTCGCTACGGGGGCCTGGATTTTATGGAAAGCGAAAAGTCATTGATTTTAATTGGAATCTAAATAGGATACAGATATTTTTGCGAACCTGAATCAAGCTAAAGCCGGAAGCCCGAAGCTAACTGCCAGTGGCCAAAAGTTAAAAGCGAAAAAATGCAGTCACTAACTCAAAGAGCACAACCAGTTGATCGCAGGCCAATGACCTGGGTGGAGAAGATTTATCTATGGAATATCTTCAGGGGTATGCTCATTACCTTCGTTCATCTGTTCAAGAAGAAAGTCACCATTAATTACCCCGAACAAACAAGACCCTTCAGCCCTGTATTTCGCGGTCTGCATATTCTGAACCGGGATGAAGAAGGCAGGGAACGCTGTACTGCCTGCGGTTTGTGCGCTGTAGCCTGTCCCGCCGAAGCCATCACCATGGAAGCCGCGGAGCGTTTGCCGGGGGAAGAAAAACTCTATCGAGAAGAAAAATATGCCGCCCGTTATGAGATCAATATGTTGCGTTGCATTTTCTGCGGATTGTGTGAAGAAGCCTGTCCTAAAGACGCGATCTACCTTACAGAGACCATTGCTCCTGCCAATTACAGCCGCAGGAGCTTTATCTATGGAAAGGATGACCTGCTGATTCCCGATCCCAATACGCAACCGGCCGAATTTGCAAAAGCGAAAGGCCAGATTGATAAGAAAAAAAAGGCAGGAGCCTGATTGAAACCAAGACTAAACGAACCAACATATTATAATGGGTATAACTCAGATTCTTTTTTGGTTTCTTACCGCACTGGTGCTGGGCAGTGCACTGATGGTGATCTTCAGTAAGAATCCTGTTCATAGCGTACTTTGGCTCATCGTTACCTTCTTTTGCATTTCCGGTCATTATATACTTCTGAATGCTCAGTTCTTAGCAATTGTAAATGTGATTGTGTATGCAGGGGCCATCATGGTGCTCTTCCTGTTCGTGGTTATGCTGATGAACCTCAATGCCGAAACAGAACCCCAAAAAAATAAGTGGTTGAAATTCGCTGGCGCGATTGCCGGCTCAAGTCTCTTATTGGTGCTGGTCGCTGCTCTGAAGGATACGGATGCCATGCGACAGGAGGTCTTGTTGAAGACGGGCGATATCGGCCTGATTCATAATCTCGGTATGGTCTTGTTCCGGGATTATTTGTTGCCTTTTGAAATCAGCAGTGTTTTGTTTTTGAGTGCGATGGTGGGAACGGTTGTGATCGGAAAGAAAGGAGATTGAAAGTGGATCGGATGATCCCGCAGCCCTATCCTGAATTTTAGTTTATGACGATCAACCATTATATATTTCTTTCTGTGGCGCTGTTCTGCATCGGAATAGTGGGTGTATTGACGCGCCGTAATGCCATCGTGATATTCATGAGCATTGAATTGATGCTGAACGCCGTGAATATCTTGCTGGTGGCATTTTCAAAAATGCACTATCTCGCTGCCAAAGTCATCAATCCTGCAACGCAGACTGGCATCGACGGACAACTTTTCGTGTTTTTCATCATGGTAGTGGCGGCGGCCGAAGTGAGCGTGGGATTGGCGATCATTGTAATGATGTACAGGAATATACATTCGGTAGACGTGAATTTCTTAAACAGGTTAAAGCACTAGGCCGCCGGGAAATCCAGATGGGATCCGGGTACGAAGCTTCAAATCAACTATGAATAAATTTGTTTTTCTTATTCCCTTAATCCCATTGATCGGTTTCCTGATCAATGGCCTTGGAAGGTCTGTCATTTCCAAATCATTTGCAGGCATCCTGGGCTGCGGAACCGTGTTGGCCTCTTTCATTCTCAGCATCATCTTGTTTCTTAATGTAAGGAACGGCCATACCGGGGTGGAATACCTGTACAACTTTATCAGTTTCGAAACACTCCACATACCATTTGCATTCCAGGTGGACCAGCTTTCTGTAATATTCCTGCTTATTATTACAGGAATTGGCTTTCTCATTCATGTATATTCCACGGCATATATGCATGGTGAAAATTCCGCAGATTATGCCAGGTATTTCGCCTATCTCAACCTCTTCGTTTTTTCCATGCTCCTATTGGTGCTGGGCGCCAATTATGTGATCATGTTCCTGGGTTGGGAAGGCGTTGGTCTTTGTTCTTACCTCTTGATTGGATATTGGTTCAGGAACACGGAATATAATAATGCGGCCAAGAAAGCCTTTGTAATGAACCGCATTGGAGATTTCGGTTTCCTGCTGGCCGTGTTCTGGATAATTAAGGTATTTGGCACTACTGACTATGTGGATGTGTTCGCGAAGGCTTCTTCGGCGCCGGTGAATGTGGCCGTGCTCACCGGGATCACCTTGTTATTATTATTGGGTGCTACGGGAAAAAGTGCGCAGATTCCATTGTACACCTGGCTCCCTGATGCCATGGCAGGTCCTACACCAGTATCAGCGTTGATACATGCCGCCACCATGGTTACGGCCGGCATTTACATGATTGCACGGAGTAACATTTTATATACACTGGCTCCTACCTCGCAGGCTGTTGTAGCGGTAGTGGGATTGGCAACGGCCATACTTGCAGCAACCATCGCGCTTAAGCAAAATGACATTAAGAAAGTGCTAGCCTACTCCACTGTGAGCCAGTTGGGATACATGTTTCTGGGTTTGGGGGTAGGAGCTTATACGGCTTCCGTCTTCCACGTAATGACTCATGCCTTCTTCAAGGCGCTCCTCTTTCTTGGCGCGGGATCGGTCATCCATGCCATCCCCCCGATCATTGGTGGAGGTCAGGAGCAGGACATCAGAAGAATGGGAGGCCTGAAGAAATATCTGCCGGTCACGCATATCACTTTCCTGCTGGCATGTCTGGCCATCGCCGGCATACCACCTTTTTCGGGTTTCTTTTCCAAAGATGAGATCCTGATTAGCGCCTACTCACGGAGTCCGGTCCTCTATTGGATCGGTTTGGGCGGATCACTGATCACGGCATTCTATATGTTTCGCCTCTATGCCATGACCTTCCTGGGCAAATACCGTGGCACGGCGCAGCAGGAACATCACCTGCACGAGAGCCCGCCGGCAATGACCATACCATTGGTCATTCTGGCCATATTGGCCGCTATTGGGGGATTCCTGGGTTTGCCTGAAATATTCGCACCGGACTCTAACTGGCTGGAACATTTTCTCTCTCCCATATTTGCTGGCTCCGAAAAAATATCGCCGGCAATTCCCGTCGCGCATAACACAGAATATGTATTGCTGGCAATTACCGTCGTGCTGGTTGTGATCTGCACCGTATGGGCCACTGCCAGGTTCAGAAATTATTCAGACAAAGGCGTTGAAGAAAAAGGTCTGGGAAAATTCCTGCAGAACAAATGGCATGTGGATGAATTCTATGATGCCATCATCAACAAACCGCTCCGCGCCATTTCGGGGTTTTTGAATTCTGTGGTGGAACGTTCGGGCATAGATGGAATTGTGAATGGAGTGGGCAGGTTTGTGATTTACGGCAGTCGCCAGTTGCGACTCATTCAAAACGGCCAGGTAGGCGCATATATCCTGATGATGGTGGTGGCGACCCTCTTCTTTTTCATTATTCAATTGTTTCTAAAATAAGATATGAATCCGAGAGATGTAATAGTCACTTTTCCCGAACTGCTGCTTTGGTTTCCATTGCTGGGGGGATTGATCGTATTGACGCTCCGCCGGGGTAGCAAGGCTAAAAACTGGTCCCTGATATTTTCCGTTATTACGCTTGCCATATCCATAACCAGTTTAATATTCTCCAGTTCAAAATATTTCGCGCTTAACCAGGTGAGTTATTACTGGCTGCCACAGATCGGAAGCAGCTTTGCATTAAATCTGGATGGCATGGGGCGGATCCTTTGTTTCCTGACAGCATTTGCTTTTCCGGTTATTTTCATTTCCACCTATGGCAACAAATACAAAAACCCGAATGTATTCTATGGCCTGATGCTTTTGAGCCAGGCTGGATTGATCGGTGTTTTTTGCGCAATGGATGCACTGGTATTCTATTTCTTTTGGGAACTGGCCATCATTCCGATTTATTTTCTCGCTTCATACTGGGGAGGAGAGAGAAGGATTCAAGCCACATTCAAGTTTTTCGTGTACACATTCGCGGGTTCCCTGCTGCTGCTTTTGGGAATCATTTATGTGTATCTGCATACGCCCGATTTTTCATTTTCGATGAATTCATTTTATAACAGCCGGCTTTCCCCGGGGCAACAGAATGCCGTGTTCTGGCTTTTTTTCCTGGCATTTGCCATCAAGATGCCCGTATTCCCTTTCCATACCTGGCAGCCCGATACCTATGAGCAGTCTCCCGCGCCGGTTACGATGGTGCTGAGTGGTATCATGGTCAAAATGGGTGTATTCGGGTTGATCCGCTGGCTATTGCCCATACTCCCGCTGGCGGTGAAACACTATGACCATGTGGTGATTGGCCTTTCAGTGACAGGGATCATTTATGCGTCCTGTATCGCCATAGTTCAGGACGATCTGAAAAGACTCGTGGCCTATTCGTCCATTGCACATATGGGCCTGATGTGCGCGGCCATTTTTTCAACTAATGAATCGGGGATGCAGGGTGTAATGGTTCAGATGTTCAACCACGGCATCAATATCATTGGCATGTGGATCGTGGTGGACCTGATTGAAAGGCGCCTTGGCACGAGGAAGATATCCCAGCTTGGCGGGCTCGCGCAAAAAGCGCCCGTGTTGGCCGTGCTGTTGGTGATCGTGGCCCTGGCAAATATCGCGCTGCCACTGACCAATTCTTTCGTAGGGGAATTCCTTATGTTCAACGGGCTTTTCAAATTCAGTGGCTGGTATACGGCTTTCGCGACACTGAGCATCATACTCGCGGCCGTGTACACCTTGAATATGATACAAAAGGTCTTTTACGGAGAAACCAACGTGTTGACCTCGAACATGAGGGAAATAACAATCGATGAAGCGATCATCTTATCCGTCATAGTGGTTGCGATTTTCCTTGTAGGCATATTGCCGGGACCATTTTTCGAACTGGGCAACGATACCGTTGTCACCGTGTTGAACAAACTGGCCGGCGGCAAATGATTGGGGTAGCAGTATTTCTGTTGCCATCTGAAGAAGTCAGGAAAGGATGAAAATATAAACGATATTTCTTTTTATGAATGTGATTATACTTTCGGCTCTCTGGGGAGTGGTGATGATGTTTGGAGGGATATTCCTGAAACACAAATCTGCTTCGGGGGTATTGGCAATTCTGGGGATCCTGGTTTTGTTGACGGCCAATCTGCTTGAATTCTATAATGCCTGGAGCATTCATGTGGAAGTGAAGGGAATGTTGAAGTTTAGCTCCTATGGTTTGGCATTCAACACAGTGGTGCTGGTATCCATGTTATTGTTTTTTTTGCTTGGCGATGAAGAAATAGAAAGAGTAGGCAGCTATCCGCCTGAATATTATGCATTGATATTTTTCGTGCTCTGCGGCGTTGGCATAGCCTCTTCATTCAATACCCTGCTCATGCTCTTCCTGGGGATCGAGATCATTTCCATTCCATTGTACATTCTAGCGGGAAGCGATAAGCGAAATTTGAAAAGTAATGAAGCATCCCTGAAATATTTCTTGATGGGTTCATTTTCCACAGGCATCATGCTGATGGGTATCGCCTTTCTTTATGGCGCCACGGGCAGTTTTTTCGTTGATGGAATGAATCTGCGGAGCGCGGAACTGGTTCCCATGGTCGCCATCGGAATTGTGTTGCTCATGATCTCCCTGGCTTTCAAAGTCAGTGCCGCTCCTTTTCATTTCTGGACTCCGGATGTATATGATGGTTCACCCACTGTGTTCACATCATTCATGGCCACCATCGTAAAAATCGGGGCATTCATTGCCTTCCTGCGACTCTTTGACAATGCATTCCATGCCAGCCATGCCGACTGGCAATTATTGATCGTAATCATCACCGCTGCAACCTTACTGATCGGCAATATTACCGCGGTCTTTCAGCAAAGCGTGAAGAGGATGCTTGCCTATTCCAGCATCGCGCACGCGGGATTCATGATGTTCTCCTTATTTGCCCTCAATACTTTCGCAAAAGAGGGACTTATCCTGTATAGCGCGGCCTATAGCCTTGCCACCATCGGCATATTTGCCATCCTGACTAAAATGAAGGATTATACCTTCGATGGATTCAACGGTCTGGCAAAAAAAGATCCGGCCCTCGCGTTGATGAATACGATATTCCTGCTTTCGCTCACGGGTATTCCATTGACGGCAGGTTTCATGGCAAAATATTATATGTTGATCGGCGCCATAAGAAATGGCCATTATGGCTGGCTGGTCATTTTCGCTGTGTTAATGGCCGCCGTAAGCGCCTATTATTATTTCCGACTCATCCAGGCCATGTATTTCAAGGAGGGACCGGCGGAGATGCTCACGGTTTCCAGGCGATTCCGGATTGTATTGGCCCTGACTGCCCTCCTGATCATCATCCTGGGCATTTACCCGGGAATTCTTACAAGCCTGCTCTATTATTAGATCGGCCATGTTCCTGCGCCAGCTTATGATCCTTTCATGGAAGGCCCCAGCCTCTGTCCATAAATTCCGGGAACTTAAATCTAAATTCTTAATTTTATATTCTTATGAATATAAGAGACACTATCTCTCTCGCATATAGAACCCTGAAGGGAAACAAGCTTCGTACCGGCATTACGGTAGGCATCATCGCGGTAGGCATCTGGGCTCTCGTGGGCATCATGACCACAATTGACGCGATGAACAAAAGCCTCACCGATAGTTTCGCCACTATGGGTGCCAATTCTTTCAGCATGCGTTTCCGCGAAAGGAGAATCCGAATGGGTGACGGCGGGGATGTGACAAAGACTACGAGGAACAACACTAAGAAAGTCAAGAAGTCGAATATGGGGAAGCCGATTACCTATGAGCAGGCAAAGGCTTTCAAGGACCGATATGAATTTCCGGGCGCCAAAGTGAGCATGGGCCTCGGAGGTGTGGGTCAGCAGACAGTATTTTATCAAGATGCGAAGACCAATCCTAATGTGAGAATGCAGGGAGGCGATGAAAACTATTTATTGTTGAACGGATATGAAGTTTTGTACGGAAGGGATTTCAGTAAGCTGGATGTGGAGAGTGGCCGGAATGTATGCGCCCTGGGCTTCGATGTGGCGAAGAAATTTTTTGGAGATAAGGTGGAAAGGGCGGTTGACAAGATCATCCGTGTGGGTGCCAATAAATATCGCGTTATCAGTGTGCTCAAGAGCAGGGGAGGAAGCTCATTCCTGCAGGCTGACAATGTGATCTTCACCACTTATAATACACTTAGACGATTATACGAATTGGGCAATAGCTCATTCTATATCGGCGTGCAGGTAAATGATGTGCAGCAACTGGACAATGCCATCGGGGAAGCTGAAGGATCGTTCCGTGTTGTCAGAAGACTGTCCACCGCCGAGGAAAGTAATTTTTACATAGACAAGAGTGATGCGCTCGCAGCCACTTTCATCAGGCTGCTGAGTGGCATTTCGATGGCTGCCGCAGCCATTGGATTCATAACTCTCGTGGGGGCCGCTATAGGTCTCATGAATATTATGCTGGTGGCGGTTACGGAGCGAACCAAGGAAGTTGGATTAATTAAGGCATTGGGAGGAAAGAAAAAGAATATCAGGATGCAATTCCTGATCGAATCAGTTATGATTAGTCTCATGGGCGCCATCATTGGCATCATATTAGGAGTGATTGCCGGGAATATTATTGGTACGCTGATGTCGGTTCAATTCTTCGTTCCCTGGCTGATCATCGCTATTGCCATCCTGGTCTGTTCGGTCGTGGGTCTCTTAGCCGGCATCTATCCTGCCTGGAAGGCATCCAAACTGGATCCAATTGTCGCGCTCAGATATGAGTAATTAGCGCTCATCGGCAAAACTCATTAAAAACGCCAGGAAATTCCCGGCGTTTTTGTTTTAGATATTCCAATTTATTTTTTCGGGTCCAGGATATTATTGATCCGATCCAAAACATCCTGTAGATGGTATTGGGTCATTTTATCGGTAACCAGGGGAATTGCAGATTTAATTTCAATTCGGAGCGATCTCAGGTTTCCTTTTAGTACCGAGATGATATCACTTCTCTTCACATCCATCATTGCCGCGGGGGTTCCAAAACTGAAACTAATTCCACCTGTAAAATTAGCAGGAAGTGGATTAATGATCTGGCCCATTCTTTCGATATAAGATTTTTGCAGGTTGCGCCGATATACATCGATGGGTTTTCTTCCCGCAAGTTCGGTCCAGATCCCATTCTTCAAGTCGCTCAGCATATCTGCAACTCTGTAAGCCTGGTTACCTAATTGGGATTCCATATTGATGAGCTTACTCATGGTGCTGCTGGCTATGAGACGGGCCAGGATATTGTCCTGCCTTGTTCCGATCAGTGAGATACCTGTATTGCCGATCCGGTTGAGAATATTATTATCGGCCAGCCAGCCCGGCGTCCGAAAGAGCTGCTTATTTAAAAAATCCATGGCTTCTTTCTGCGTGGCTTTTGGCACAAATTCATATACGGCGCCTTCCTGTTCCACCGTCTTGGGCGTTTCATAAATGCCTCCGATATTTTTCGCCACATGACCCATATAGCGGCCGAACTGATTTACCAGCTCGTTATACAGACTGGATAGATTCTCATAATCCTGATTCTCCTGTTTTGTCCATTGTATCAGGTTGGGCAGGATGCGTTGGAGATTTTTGATTCCATAGGCGCCCGCTTTCATTGCATTATCTCCCAGATCTTCACTTTGTGACCTTGGGTCATCGGGATTCAGTTCGGTACCAAACCAAAGTCGTTTATTTTTCAACCTTTCGATCGTAATCTTATTCAATATGGGCAGTTCCTCCTCTGAAGATTTGGCTTCGGGCAGGAATTTATATCCCCATTCGATGGCCCATTTGTCGTAGTCGCCAATCCTGGGGAATAGTCCCGATTCTGAAATACTGTCTTCCGGTTGTGCCACATAATTAAACCTTGCATAGTCCATGATAGATGGAGTATGGCCATTGGCTTCCACCCATTTTTTGTCACGCAATTTTTCAACAGGCACCGTGGAGCTGGAGCCATAGTTATGGCGAAGGCCGAGCGAGTGGCCCACTTCGTGCGATGATACAAAACGGATCAGCTCCCCCATCAGGTCGTCATCAAATTCCATTTTTCTGGCCCTGGGGTCAACGGCAGCGCATTGAATGAAATACCAGTTTCTCAAGAGGCTCATTACATTGTGGAACCAGTTGATATGGCTTTCCAGGATCTGACCCGATCTTGGGTCATGAACGTTGGGTCCTTCGGCATTGGGGACTTCGGAAGGCTTATAAACAATAGCCGAGAACCGGGCGTCTTCGAGGCTCCATGTTGAATCTTCCCTCGGGCCGGGCGCCACCTTGCCTATAATAGCATTTTTGAAACCCGCTTTTTCAAAAGCCGACTGCCAGTCATTGACACCCTGGATCAGGTAAGGAACCCATTTTTTGGGAGTGGCCGGATCAATATAGTAGATAATGGGATTTACGGGTTCAACCAATTCGCCTCGTTTATATTTCTCCATGTCTTCGGCCCTGGGCTCCAGTTTCCACCGGGTGATCATTTCTACTTCCTTCACACCCTGGGGGTTAGCGTCAAAATCGGTATAGCTCCTGGAAAAATACCCGATACGGGAATCAAAATAACGGGGCTGCATGGGTTTTTCCGGCAACAATACCAGGGAACTGTTGATTTCGATGGTGAATAATACGCTGGCAGATCCCGAACCCAGGGAGGGCTGTGCGGGGAAAATGTTGCCACCGCCTTTGGAATAGGTCTTGACGGTCTTGATTTCGATATTCAGGGGATAGGACCGCACCGATACAGGATAGGATTTATCGGATTGAAATCCTCCCACCTGGAAGATACTTTTGCTATTGCCCGAGAAGAAAAGCACGTCATTGTCGCCACTGATATAGTCTGTGATATCTATCAGATTGCTGCTGGAATCTTTTCCGAATGCTTTGATGTCGAATGATGCCACTATCGGCTGCACATTGGAATTCATTACGGCCTGATACATGGGTCTGCTGGAGTCGCGTGACATCTCATCAAATGATATTTTCTTCAGGAATATTTTGTTGTTGGGTCCTTTTTCAAAACTGACCACATTATTTCCTATCTGGTCTCCCGCATAACCTCTGATTGAATTGCGCATTCCTGCGGCCGATTTGGAGAGCCGGTTCACCACGAGAATATCCCTGCCCAGCAGGGAATCGGGTATTTCGAAATAGTATTTGTCTTCAACCTTATGCACGCTGAATAAGCCTCTGTCACTTAAGGCTTTTTCGGTGATCACTTCGTTGAAGGGCCTGGGTCCTTGTTTCATGGGCGCGGATGCCGGCGCTTTCACAACCGGTTGCTGGTTTTCTGCCGGATTCACGGGTTTTTTTTGCTGGGCCTGCAGGGTTGAAGCGCAGAAGGCAAGCAGCATGGAGGCAGCAGCAATTGTTTTAGCTAACATCTGTTTGTTTGACATTAAATGTTCAATAATAGGGATGAAATTAGCGATTACAAAAAATTCACAATTATTTTTCTTTGGGAGGACAAGAGGGTGTTTAAAAGGGGCTTGGCACCGATCGTACGACATAGATATTCAGAGGGTTTGGAGCCCCAAAAACTATTGCCAGATTATGCTTGCAAATAAGAAATTTACTATATTGTGTATCCCAACTCAAAATTTTTTCTATGAATATTTGGAAGATATAACCACTTTTTTCAGTAGAATTGCTAATTCAAAAAATCACAAAACAAATCTTGTAAATTCTTAAATTCAAAAAAATCACGAGTCATGGCTGAAACTAAACCAACTGTAACTGCAACTGCTTCGAAGGCATCATCGACTTCAGTGCAACCACAGAAGAACAGTAACATCATTTCACTGGTAGCTCCGATTGTATGCATTATTGCAGGTTACCTAATCTGGAGGTTTATACTGGGGAATGCTTCTGATTTTACCAAACCCGGCGAGGGATGGTTCTGGCCTCAGCACAGGGGACCAAAGGGCGCATGGAACAGGATGTACGAAGGTGGTATTATCGTTCCAATTCTTATCGGCATGTTCCTGATGGTGCTGGTATTTTCCATTGAGAGATTCCTGACGATCAACAGGGCAACCGGAACGGGCTCTATTTCAGAATTCGTTAGAAAAGTTCAATATCATCTGGCTAATAGGAATGTTGACGCTGCTTTGGCAGAATGCGACAGGCAAAGAGGCTCCGTTGGTAATGTTATGAAAGCCGGCCTTCGCAGGTATAAAGAAATGATTTCAAATTCTGAACTCACTACCGATCAGAAAGTACTCGCGATACAGAAAGAAGTGGAAGAGGCCACTTCGCTGGAATTGCCAATGCTGCAAAAAAATCTCGTCTTTTTGTCAACCATTACTTCCGCAGCCACCCTGATCGCGTTGTTGGGAACGGTAATCGGTATGATCCGTTCATTCGCTTCCCTGGGTGAATCCGGTGGCGCGGGTGCGGCTACTGAACTGGCCATCGGTATCTCCGAAGCCTTGTATAATACGGCTACGGGTATCGCTACAGCCGCCTTTTCCTTGGTCATGTACAATATATTCACGACCAAGATTGACGGCATTACCTATGGCATTGATGAATCGGGTTTCACCTTGACACAGAGCTTTGCTTCCCTGTACAAATAAAGGTTCGGAAAGCGTATGGATTTATGGAGATTTTGCATCTTATATGTCAAGTTAAAATAGCTTAAAATGCCAAAAGTTAAAATAGCGCGTAAGAGTACCTGGGTTGATATGACCGCTTTTGTGGATGTGGCATTCCTGATCCTCTCTTTCTTCATGATGGCGACTAAATTCAAGCCGGATGAGCCGGTGGAAGTCAGCACTCCCACCTCGGTTTCAGCCAAGAAGGTAGCGGACAAAGACGCGTTCCTGGTGACCATTGACAAGGAGGGGAGGGTATTTGTGCAGATGGACGACCCGAATCTGAGGGAATCTATCGCCAAAAACCTGAATGAGACCCGTAAACTGGGGCTCACAGATGCCGACATCAAATCCTTCAAAAATGCACCCAGTATCGGGGTTCCTTTTAGTCAACTTAAGAGCCTTCTGGCCATGGATCTTGAAGAGCAGAAAAAAGTGAAACAGCCGGGAATACCCGTGGATACTACGGGAGGGGAACTTTTATATTGGATACGTGATGCCACATCGGTATATGCCGGTAAGAAAACAAACTGGCTGATCAAGGCAGACTATGCCACCAAGTACCCGGTCATTCAAAATGTGCTGGACGCGTTTAAGAAAAATGACCTGAATAAATTTCAATTGATCACCAAATTTGAGGAAGCTCCTGTAGGAACTCCTCTTTGGGTAACCAGGCAAAAGCAGGTCCAGGGTGAGGCAGCGCCTCCGGCAAAGCCGTAAAAAAATTGTAACTTTAATAATCTAAAAACCTAGTGTTATGGCAGATTTAGATGTAGCGGAAAGTGGGGGGGGGCATAAGAAAGGCCCGGGTGTCAAAAAAGCCAAGAAACTCTCCACGAAAGTTGACATGACACCCATGGTGGATCTGGGTTTTCTGTTGATCACTTTCTTCATATTCACCACCACCATGTCGCAGCCAACGGCCATGGATTTGATCATGCCCAAGGATACGGATAAACTGGATGAACAGACCAAGGTCAAGGAATCCGGCGCATTGACGATCATGATGGGTAAAGCAGATGGGGTGTATTATTATGAAGGACTCGATCCTACAAAAATTCAGGCTTCCAGTTATAAGGCCATTCGGGACGTTATTCTGAATAAGAAGAAGAATACCAAGCCCGAAGACCTGGTAATAATCATCAAACCCGATAATGACGCTAATTATAAGAATGTGGTGGATATTCTCGATGAGATGACTATCAGCGAGATCAAGAAGTATGCCATGGTGCCTGTTACGCCTGATGAGTACAAACTGATCCAGGCTACGGAAGTCGCCAATGGGATTCAATAAAATGTTTTATGGAGTTGCAGACATTCTGCATCTCATACTTTAAATAACTAATTAAGTCATGGAAGTAAGCAAAATTTTAGGTTCTGATATTCTCGACATCATCTTCGATGGTCGGAATAAAGCCTATGGAGCTTATGAGCTGCGGAAAAAATATGCCAAGAGAATGGCGATGGCGCTGTTGATTACGGCTTCCCTCGCGCTTGGCCTGCTGCTTATTTCTTTTATTTCTGATAAACTGTCCGGAAATAAAAAAGCCTCAGTTGTACAGGTAAAAGAGGTAGAACTGGCTGACTTGAAGCAGGAGGAAAAGAATGAACCGCCACCCCCGCCGCCACCAAAGCCACCACCCCCGCCGCCTCAGATTGAAATGGCTAAGTTCACTCCTCCCAAAGTGGTGAAGGATGAAGATGTGAAGCCAGAAGAGGAAATGAAAGAGGTGGAACAGTTGAAGGATACCAAGATTGGTATCATTAACCAGGAAGGTACAAAGGATGAAGGCGTTACGGCTCCGCCCGTGGAAGACAAGGGGGGTGTAGTGGAAGCACCCAAGGAAGATGAAAACAAAGTCTTTCAGAAGGTGGAAATCGATGCCCAATTCCCAGGAGGTGAGAACGCATGGAACAAGTATATCAAGAGAGAAATTGAAAGGTATATTGATGAATTGCAGGATGCCGGTCAGAACGGAACCTGCATAGTTCAGTTCATTGTTGACAAGGAAGGCAATATCAGCGACGTAGAAGCACTGACCATGAAGGGAACCAAGCTGGCGGAAATTTGTATAAACGCCATCAAGAAAGGACCCAAATGGACGGCTGCCGAACAAAACGGACGCAGGGTGAAAGCCTACCGCAAACAACCGGTGACCTTCCAGATCGAGGAACAATAAGAATTTCAAGAAATGAAATAATGAAATCCCTGCAGGAATGCGGGGATTTTTTTTATGGAGGACCAGGGCCTGCGAGATGGGAGGAATCACCGGGTAAGGCCAGGGACCTCTTTGTGAAATATTTTCATTTTTGCATCTGATCATAAACGGGTTTTATGATCGACATACTAACAGTAACGGCAAGCCGAAAAAGCGGTTCCAAAAGAACATGCCAAAATACCAAAGCAGACATGACGCCGATGGTGGATCTTGGATTCCTGCTCATCACATTCTTCCTATTCAATGCTGTTATTAGCAAACCCCGGGTTCTTGAACTGCTGATGCCCGCCGAGGGTGATTCTACCGGGGCAGCGGAAAGCAGAACCCTTACCATCCTTCCCCAGGGGAATGAGGTGGTTTTCTGGTATGAAGGGAATCCGGATCGGGGCAATAGGCTTAATAAGGCGTACATGACTTCCGCACAAAACAGCCTGCGGGAAGCAATCCAACTCAAACAAAAAAAATTGAGGATTCAATATGGCACAGACGAGGGGCTGATGGTGATCATAAAGCCGGGAGAAGAATGTTCCTACCAGGAATTGATAGCCGCCCTGGACGAAATGACCATCAATGCGGTCAGGAAATATGCCATCAGTTCCAAAGATTCAACAGATAAGAGATTGTTGTCGGTATGGCGGCCATAGGCGAAACAGGCTCCTGATCTTTCTATCTCCTGTCAACGTAATTTTGCCGCATGCTGGGCAAACTATCGGGTTGGGATGATACCATTGTGGCGCTGGCCACACCACCGGGCATTGGGGCAATCGGGCTGATAAGGCTCAGTGGTGAAGATGCCATCAGGATCGTCAATGAATTATTTCCTTCCAAGGATCTTGGCAGCCAGGCCTCACACACATTGCATGTTGGGTTGCTAAGAGATGGGGACACTGTGTTGGACGAGGTGGTGGTTGCTTTATATAAGGCGCCACGATCCTATACGGGTGAAGATGTGGTGGAAATTTCCTGTCATGGATCCCCATTCATTCAGGAGCAGGTGATTAAAGCCAGTATTGCCAGGGGGGCCCGGCTGGCCAGGGCGGGAGAATTTACTCAGAGAGCATTCCTGAAAGGCAAACTCGATCTCACACAAGCAGAAGCCGTTGCCGACCTGATAGCTTCCAATACCGAAGCCTCCCAACAAACCGCGCTGCACAATATTCGTGGAGGATTCAGTCATGAGCTGCAAGAGTTGCGCGATAAATTGATTAGTTTTTCCGCGCTGATCGAACTGGAACTCGATTTCGCTACGGAGGACGTGGAATTTGCCGACCGGGAAAAATTCTACCAGCTCATCAATGAAGCTGAACACACCACCAATCGTTTGTTGCAATCATTCAGGTTAGGCAATGTTATAAAGAATGGCGTGAGCGTGGCGATCGTGGGCAAGCCCAATGCCGGAAAATCCACATTGCTCAATACTTTGCTGAATGAGAACCGTGCGATCGTGAGTGAGATCGCGGGAACCACCAGGGACACGATCGAGGAGTTGATCAATATTGACGGGATCCTGTTTCGCCTGATTGATACTGCGGGTCTGCGTGAGGGTGATGACGTGATTGAAGCGATGGGTGTGGAGAGGAGTCGTGAAAAGATGCGGCATGCGGATCTGGTTGTCTATCTCTTTGACTGCTCCACCGAATCACTTCATGAATTGAGAACCCAGGTAGCGGAATTGGAATTGATAAACAAAAATTATCTGTTGGTCGGCAATAAAGTGGACATGATGAGCGAAGCCGTGGCGGCTGATAAATTCGCGGGCATGGAAATTCTCTTCATATCCGCGAAGACCCATTATCATATTGACGAATTGAAACAAGTCCTGGTGCGGCAGGTGGTGCAGGGAGAGGTGGATACCGAGAGCACCATCATCACCAATACGAGGCATTATGCGGCGCTGCAGGAAGTGGCCAGATCCCTGGCCGATATCCGTCAGGGTCTCGATTCAAAAATTTCCGGCGATCTCCTGGCGCCCGACATTCGCCGCTGCCTCCACTTTCTCGGCGAGATCACCGGCGAAATCACCAATGAAGACAGGCTGGATTATATATTTAGTAAGTTTTGTATTGGAAAGTGATCAAGCCACGATAGATGCACGTTCCCTGCAGGGGATTTATTCTCACGGTAATTCATTTGGCTTTTATCTACTTTTCTTTGCCTTTAGTAGCCGTTTATTCGCTCCTAATCTGTTACTAAATCTTGTTTTTGAGATTCTCTTCATTTTGGTGGCCAGATTATGGGTCACAATGATACGGTATGATACGTAATGATACCTAATTATACAGTATGATACGATAGTTTCAACTTATACTAAGGGTAAACATGTAGAAGGCCTGGTATATTGTAATAGTTGATTAAACTCGATATATTTATATCCCGCTTGAATATAAGACTACTGGCCTTAAACAATGAGTATACATCTGTTTCATCCTGACTTCCTACAACATTATAAGATTTCCTCATTTTTTGCCAATGAAGTCCGAGGAGGGCAAAAAAACGTCCATTTTGCAATCATAGAGGGTGAAAAAATTGTGTTCAAACTTTTTCCGGGAGGTAAAGATCAGCGTTTTGAAAGGGAAATGGAAATCTATGAGAAGTTTAATCATCTTGAAGGTATTCCTAAAGTCGTTAAAATTGATACCTACAATAAAGACACTATTGTATTCGAAAAATTCATTGAAGGGAATCCACTGAGTGAAATTTTAGGCAACTATACTCGCGATAATGGTCGTATAAATGGACTCATGAAGAATCTGTTTCTTATACTAAAACCTATATGGGAGGCCAGATTCGTTCATCGAGATATTAAACCTGGAAACATCATGATTACGCCAGATGGGAAACCTGTAGTAATAGATTTTGGAATCGCTCGTGATTTGGATGGGTCTTCTCTAACGGGTACTGGATGGCAACCTAAATCGTGGAGATTTGCCAGCCCGGAACAATATGCTGGGCAGAAGGACATGATTTCATATCGTACAGATTTTTTTAGTTTAGCAGTACTTGGTTACTTTCTTTTTCACGCCAAACTTCCATTTGGAGAAACAGAAATAGAAATTGATCAAAAATTTCAAAGCCGAAGTGAAGGGTTTGTTGCTGATACAGATTTTGGCTTATCACCATTTTGTATGGAAGCTATGAGGTTCAGTCCTGTTGATAGGCCTCGAGATATTGACGAACTCCTAAAATTAATCCCGTGAAAATTTTACAAATGGTTGGGTATAGATCCAATTGGAATTTAGATGCTCTATATAATAATGATATTGGGCAAGGATTTGTTTTTTGTGCTTACAGTTTTAAATATGGTGTTTTTGAAAAATCAAAAATTCATGAATATGATATGAATGAAGTTCTGAGCCGTTCTTTGATTGATTTTCAATTCTTTGGAAAAAAAGCGAGTGGTAATATAAACAAAGGGAATTTAGGCACGTACCCTTTTCATCCTGCTGCTAATCTTGATGATGATCAGGAAACTGACATTTACCTAACAAATAATATCAAAAAGGCGATTGAATATCAGTATACGCTGGGCCTAAAGAATATTGTTATTCCGAACTACTATGAAAATGACAATTTGGATAAATTTTTAGGCATAGTCAAGTCGATTAATAAATGGCTGATTGAGAATAAAAGAAGTGATACGAAATATTACATGAGTATTCCTATTACTCATCACACGATAATTGACGCTGACAAAATCGAGAAACTTTTATATGTTTTAACTGATCTTGATATTGTATTTGATGGCTATTATATTGTTTGTGAACCCAAGCCAGAAAATATGCAAAAGGTGAGTACAGATTATAAATATTTGAAAAACTTATCGAGGGTTTTTGAAGTTTTAAAAAAGCAAAAGTTTCGGACAATATATGCATATGCCAATTGGGACGCTATTATATTTCTTGCCACTACGGATATCGATTATGTCAGCGTTGCAACGTTTGAAAATTTAAGAAACTTCAATATTAAACGATTTTTATCAAGCGAAGACGGAGGTGCTTCTAAAGGATGGTATTATTCTGAAAAACTATTAAATCTAATAAAGGCCCCTCTTATAGACTTAATTAGGGCACAAAATGGAATTGAAGTAATCCGCAATGAAAGAAATATATTCTCTGATGATTTACTTAAGCCAACTTATCCTTGGAATAATAATAAACAAGAAGTTCATAAAAATTATCTGTTGTCGGTAGCAAGACTTCTCACAGAAATATCAGCCATTAAGGATCTTGCTAAAAGAAAGGAATTTGTAATAAGTTTAGTAGATCAAGCAATTAATGCATACCAAGAATTAGAAGCAAAGGGAATCTATTTAACTTTTGAAAGTAAA
>JBGPHC010000025.1:0-69262 GCA_041484195.1 Agriterribacter sp.
AATTATATGGTGCGGTAGCTCAGTTGGCCGTGGAAAATCAAGGCGAGGCACGAGCATTAGATTTTCAAGGTCCGCCAGTTGGCGGATAGAGCAGATGCGGTAAATAGAGCGGACAAATTATATGGTGCGGTAGCTCAGTTGGTAGAGCAAAGGACTGAAAATCCTTGTGTCGGCGGTTCGATCCCGCCCCACACCACATAGAAACCTATTAGATAGGGTGATAATCAGAGTGTTGAAGATTTTGATTTTGGGGCAGTTGTCCCCTCAGTTGTCCCTTCTTATCAAAATGGCTCTTTTGGGGGACTTTGACCCGCAGACTCTTTTTTCTTTTTTTTGTCCACCTCTCTAAAGGATAGGAATTCTAATATCAGATACCCCAACCCAAGGGCTGCCCATACAAAATCCATTGGGACAAAATCCTTTTTGTGGTCTAACTTATCTGCAATATTGCCAATCATGCCTATTGCTACCAAAACAGCAAGGACCCGGCAAATTTTCATGAATATTTTTTTCGATTTCACGGCAATTGATTGCAAGTAAGGTAGGATTTGCTCACAACAAATGCAATAAGAGGAAATACTTATAAGTGGATACTCTATTAAACTAATCAGATACCTGGGGGTTACTTGCGCGTCCCATCACGCCTGTGTTCACGGAATAGGAATTATTGGATATCCTATATGTACTATTCGGAGTATTCCATATACACATATAAATTAATTAATATATTATGTATGTTTGCATTAGCTCTGGCTACATCAAACCGGAGTAGGCAAAAACTTGGATGTAAACAAAAGATTCCACTTTCAAAAATCAACTCACTACTTATGTAAAAATTTCAAGTATGTGGCTATGGGTTCGGCCTAGATATATACAACCGGGGGGCTCATATCGCAGGGGGAATTCGCGAATATTTGACCTTGGGTACCTCTAAGATTGAATTTGGATTTTAGAACTTAATCCTCATTCAATTATTTCATGGTGGAATTGGGAAAAGGGTCTCATGATACCCTCGTTTCCTGGTATATTACAAGTTCGAAGTGGGGTTTTAGGAAGTTATCAGCTCCAGGGATTTTTCGGCCAAGGAATTGCCTACCGATTTATAATATTCATTGCCGGTAATAGCCTCTATCTTCTTCAAGGCCCTCATGTCTTTTTTATATGCCTCATGGTGATTCTTCTTAAAGTGTTCCCGGACCTCTTCATCTCTCATGGTAGCTAGGACCCTTATTTGGTGAGCAGTCAATTCGCTCAGGTTAATACTTTGTGCCTTCATCGTATTATTAAATTTTGTAATAAGATCAATGCTAAGATTTAATAATATATCCTCATTCACCAGGTCTTTGGCTGTAAATATCGGGACCGACTCAGCCCTGTTAGTAAGATGCCTCATGGCAGTTACCGAAACTTCCCATCTAAATATATTACTTCCAAGTTGTTTGCCCTCATTCATAGAGGTTTCTAGGGTCTTATCATACCCTTTTATCCGGTGTTCTGTAAAATAGCACGCGGACCCATAGGTCTTGCCTCTGTACAACATAGGGCAAAAATTCTTTGATTTGTAAGAAACCAGCGCCCTGGATAACCTTTCCGGATTTTCAACCCTGATATTGCAGCCATATTCTAAATGATGTACCCGGCCTTCAAAAATGTTTACACTAAGATCATCACTCAACATTTCTAATGAATCCCTGATCCCTGAAAGGCAGAAGTCTGAATAGTTGTTTCCGTTCCTGTAAACGTGGAGGGAGTTGCGAACAAAATACTTTCCAGAATTAGGGTACCAGGATACCCTTATATTCCTTAGTTCTGAATCGTACCTGGTTAATTCACCTGTGCGACGATCAAAGACTGGTACATACAAAACTCCTTTCTGATCGACGAATCCACCAAATCCGCTATCTTCCTTTTTGATAGGGGCAAACTCCAAAACTATTGTAGTGTTATCTACCACGGCGTTTTTTTTCGGCGCCATTGGAAAGATTTTATATATCTTTGCCCCATAGCACTTCAGATTAAAACCTGATGTTAATTGAACTGATGGCCGGGGTATTTACCCTGGCCATTTCTTTGTGTGGTATCCCATGTACCGGCTATTGATATCGTCTCTTACTGACTTAATAGCTGGGAAAAAGGATTTGTGGTAAATGACAGTAGCATGGACCTGATCAGGGGAGAATGAGAAAATCAGGTAATTTTTCTTTCCCTTTAGAAAGTGATCCCCATAATAAAGTCCCTTTGTAATCGGTTTGAGTCCCGTTAAAATAATATCATTCCATCTGCCATCATGGCCCCTTATAATCAAATCCGCGTTTATTCGTTCCTTGTGCGCTGTCTTTTCGACCCGGAACTTCATAGGAAGGCGATTAAACCCTAATGGCTGCTCTTTTAGGAAATAGATATTCTTGTCCGGGTCGTACTCATAAAGGACCGTGTACGAGTCCGGAACGCCTGGTATTAATTGAACTGGCATAGTTAGGCCCTCCTGTATTTTTTTAACGTTTGTACGGACTCCATCACTTCGGAATATTTGTAGAACACTCTGCCGCCAATTCGATGGCTGCTAATATGGCCATCCTTGGTCCATTTCCATAGCGTTACCTTAGAAATTTTGGGATGAAAGAGGTTAGCGGTTTCCTGTGGTGATAGGAATTTTTCCTGCAGATCGGCCTTTGATTGAACGGCAAACTCCTGGCGGAAAAGTTGCCGCATTTCAGATTTTAATGTGTCTAGTGGGATGGGAGATAAAATAACATTTTCCATTTCTTATGAGTTTTAATACCAACAAAACTCCTAAGATGGATTTCGGGGAAAAAACGGGGAACTGACAATCTTTATTTAAATACCGTTAATCTGTTTCGGATTGGATAAACTTTTGGGGGGACAATCCTAGTTCTGCCAAATAGGCTGTTACCTTCTTCTTGGCATAGGTTGATAACGGGGATTTTGGATTATCGGTCTTGTAGTAAGTTATATATTTTCTGAGCGTTCCTAATCCCGGTTTGTCTTTTATTCCCATTATTGCACCGAGCAAATAGGCGAGGTTAGTTTGTCTTCCATTTTTGTCAATAGGAATTCGATTTTCTATAAGGTCAATAATACCCAGGTCATAGCACGCGGCAAAACTGCAATTCAATCCCCACGAATCATCTAATAAAGGGTGCATTTCCTCCGGTTCTTCCTTATCCGGGGCAGTCTTTGCCTTTCTCAGGTAATTCAAGTACCATGCGAGGGAGACGCCAACCAGTATGAATTCATAAACCTCCTCCTTTATGTCATCAGGTTCAAGGTCCCTTATCTTCTTGCCTGGATAGAGAACAGACGGACCATTTGCTACTATTAGTTCGTTTACATATTTAAGACGCTGCATTTCATTAAGTGCGGCTGCTAGTTGTATAGTGGGGTTAACAATGGTTGTATTATACGACCAGGAAATAATTTTATTACCCTCAAGGTTGCCGTTTAATATGGGCGTGGAATTGATACCCTCAGCGCTCAGCAACCCTTCAATCCAATCCGTTTCCAACTGAATTAATTTGTCTCTGTCGCTGGTAGCCTCTAATATCTTTTCAAACTCTGTTTTCTTTTGTTCCAAAAATCCGGGTGGATTCTTTGTGATAATTTGATCCAGGGTTTTATCATGATCCATCTTCCATGTATGGATGATCACATGGGGGACGATAGTACTTGCCTCCGGGCTATTGCCGGGGTCCGGAGGTGTCTTTGCCTGGTGGTTTTTTCCTGTATCTTTTTTTGGATGATCCATGATTTTAAATTGAACTTCTGTAAAAATAAAAAAACCGCCCCGAAGGGCAGTTAATATTAATCGGGGCGGTTTAGTAATCTATCCGGCTCCAAATTTCTGATGAGGTTATAGATTAGTCCTAGCTCTCTGCCCCAAAACAGGTGAGACATAATGGACAAATCCTCACCATCTTCTGTTTTTACCGTTAATAAGATTCTCTGTAAATCTATTATCATCATTCCTACCTCGTGTTTCGTATCGGCGCCGTGGTTGCTGAAAAACTCGTCTATTGCCTCTTGGTTTCGGCTGGCTACTTCTGAATTAAAAACTTGAGTGTACATGGTTCTATGTTTTTGGTTTTAAAATATAGTGTTAGCCGGCTACTTTCAATGTGCCTAAAATGACATCCCAATTCCTTTTCTTCATGTGCTCACTCAACCTTTGGGCGGTGGTCAGTTTGGAAACTTTGATGTACCTGAGAAAGGCCCTTTCTGTCCGGTGGCCGGTTATCTTCATAAGATCCAAGGTGGGGAATCCCTGCAAATAATAGTTTGTGGCAAAGGACCGCCTGGCTGTATGCGAAGTAACACAATCATACAATTTCTTTTCCATGTCAGTAGATAGCCTCCCTGTTTCGTCTAACCCTGCCAGCTCGCAGACTTCCTTTATGTACTCATTGAATTTTTGGTTACTGATGGCATTGGGCAACCTGTTCCTGTTACCGGAATATTTCTTGAATATTTCAAGAACAATAGGGTTGCATGGTATAATAACAGTCTCCTTTGTTTTCTGAGTAGTTAATTTAATAAATTCGTCCTGCTCGATCCTGACTATATTTTCGGGTTTTATGGTGGAGTAGTCAGAAAATCTTAGTCCCACACAACATCCGAACACAAATAAATCCCTTACCTGTTCCAGCCTTTTATTGCCTGTTAAATCAAATCTATACAGGCCTGTGATTTCTTTTTCAGTCAGGTACACGGAATCAGTTTCAACCCTGTTTACTGAAAACTTCTTTCTTTTGAATTGTAGGTTATCGGTATAGCCAAGGTCGGCGGCCTCATTCATGAATAACTTAATAATTTGTATATCCTTGGCAATGGCATTTTGTTTTAATCCTTCGTCTTCCAAATAAGAAATGTACTTGTAATAAAAATCCAGGGTGATACCCTCAAAACAAATCTTCGTCCCGGTTTTCTTTTCGAACTTCTGCAGGTGTCCATTTACTGTCTGATAGGTTTTGATTGTATTGGGACTTTTACCCCGGCCTTTAAACTTGATTTCATTGGCAATAAACCGATCAATTAATTTGTATAGGGTTGGGCCGTCTGTCTCTGCATCCTCACTATTCTGGTATATAAACCCGTCCATGGCATCCTTCAGGGTCTGTGGGTGAGGATTACCGTTCTTTAATTCCTGGTTGTACTTGCTCAATAAGACTTTTTGCAGGTTCTCTAACAGATCATTCAGGTTGTGTTTACCGTCTATCGTGGTCTGATTCTTTAGTTTCACCCTTTGTTTCTTTCCATTCCAGTCTTTTGGAAAAATGGTCTGCCCGAAGGAATATACAAGGCGTTGCCTGTTGCACTTGAATTGAAGATATATGAGAGACTTGCCAGTACTTCTTTCGGGTTTCTTCAGGTAAAAGTTGACGTTAGGCATGACAGTATGAGTTGAACTTTCATAAACATAATGAAAAAATCATTCAGTTGTCCCCTCAGTTGTCCCTATTTTTTAATTCATTCTAATTTTACCATTCCTTTATGATTCAATATTGACGGGCATTGTGGCTATTTTACAGGCATTTTGGAGATATGAAGTTAACCGGAATTAGATAGGTGTTAGTGCGCCCCACACCACAAACAGAATGAAGCGGTTATGACCTAAAAATCATAACCGCTTTTTCGTGTGGTACAACATAGGTACAACATTTATATAATTTATTTCCTCGTATTATTGACGACGCATATATAGAACAGTGTAACCTTTACATGGGAATAGTAAAAAATGGAAATTTTTAACAATAGAGAAATAGCTCTTGGAATTTGGATTGCCATTTTCATCATTTTCGTTTTCCTGAAACCTTCAACAAGAAAGCCCGCCATTGGACTTGTGAAGTCGGCTTTTGCGTGGAAATTGTCCTTTACTTATGCGTCCGCCCTTATATATGTCACAGCTATTGTTTATTTATTGTTTCGCTTGGGCTTGTGGGATAGGGCGCAATTAAAAGATACTATTCTATGGATGCTAACTGTCGGCTCTGTTAATTTGTTTGATATTACCAGGGAGGATAAAAACAATTATTTTAAGGATACTTTAAAAAAGATTTTTAAGTTAACAATCATTTTGGAGTTCCTTGTCGGGTTTTACACGTTCAATTTATCTTTAGAGCTCCTGATTATACCTCTCGTGATTTTGATTTCCGGCTTATTAGCCGTAGGTAAAAAAGAAGAAAAATTTAAGCCGGCCGTAAAATTTTTGAATAATGTTTTGTCATTGCTTGGCCTCTTTCTCATTGGCTATACTATTTACAAAATCATTCATGACTTTTCCAGCTTTGCAAACAAAGAGACAGCGAGTGAATTTTTAATACCGCCGCCGCTATCCTTTTTATTTCTGCCTTTTGTATATGTCCTATCCCTGTTGGTTAATTTGGAATCTATTTTTATTGGAGTAAAGAGTGAGTTAAAAAGTAAACGTTTAGTCCGATATGCCCGATGGCAAGTGTTGCTCCGGTTTAATTTTAATAAAATAGACACAAACCGCTGGCGTCAATTAGTTTTTGCACGCCATCCAAGAACCAAAAATGATGTACTTGAATCTATAAAACTTATCAAACGATTAAAAGAGATTGAGAAAAACCCTCCTGAAGTGCCTTTTAATGTTGGGTGGTCTCCCTATATGGCGAAATCTTTTTTAATGACACAAGGGGTAACGACAAAGTTTTATCAGCCTATCTATGGCGATGAATGGCAAGCATCTTCCCCCTCGATAGACCTGAAAGATTCCATTTTATCAAGTAATGTTCACTATTATGTTGAAGGCAACGATAATGTCGCGAAGAAACTGATATTGGAATTGAACGTGTATTCACATGAGGGTGCAAAAATGGCCCATGCGAAGTTTTTAACATTTGCACAATCTCTTTATCTGGCAGCTTTGGAAAAAGCCATGCCGCATAGTATTGAAGATGCAATTTTAAAAGGGAACGACAAGGAAATAGAAATAGGGGATAAAAGGATTTCACTTATTAAAAACAAGTGGGCAGGGCATAAGCTAAATGGATATGAAATGGAGTTTGTGATTCAGATTTAAGTCAAGCTATGTTCAGCGTTTTTCTTCTAAGGACTGTTTCATTGGGATTTTAATATGCATTTTTTCCAGCCGCTCTAGTTTTTATCCCAGGCTTCTTTCCAACGTTTGAATTGCGAAGGGCTAATCAGGTAGCGGGCAAAATTCCCTTCGTGCAAAGACATGAGTTCCGTTTCGACAGCCTCAATGAATTTAGCCTGGTCTTTTTCTGGAAGGGAGGCTGCCTTGTTATTTATTAAAGGGGCTGCCTCTTTATGCGTTAAAGAGTTTGAGATGATATTTGTAATAAGTTCACGAATATTGTTGCGGTATTTCAAGCGAAATAGGTCTGGCTTTCCAAGCGATTGCTGAACTGATGCGTAGCGTCTGGATGACCGTTCATAAGCCCAAAGAAATACGTCTTTTAGAAGCTCAATCCTGTTCATTTCATAAACGCCAATCAGCCCTTGAATGTAAATGTCGTTTGGCACGTCAATGAAAGAAAGGGGGGCAAGGTTGTGCCTGTTAAGCGGAATGTTTGCCGCAAGGCGTGATACACGTTTATTGACGTCGTCGAACGGCTGTAGATAGGGCAGATGCACCATGATAAAAAAAGCCTGTTCAAACGGATTTTCTATTGCCGCCGCCTTCGCCAATATCAAATCAAACATTTCCTCGACAAGCTGCGGTATAGCAAGCGGCGTATAAACCGATTTTTGAATGCCGACAATAATGGTACGCAACCTGCCGGACGCCATCGGGTCGGGCAACAGGTTGTTTGATAAGATTGCATGCAGGTTTAATATCGTATACCGGTTAAGTCCGATATCGTTTACATCCTGCACCATAAACTCGATAGCTTCCTTATGGTTCAAGATCATTTGTGCATCAGTCGTCGATTTACCGTCTGCCGCCTGACCCAGCGAAATCAAACGTTCGGTGTCGAGCAGTGAATATGTATTTCCTTCGAGACGGCTTGAATTCCATGACAAATCAATCAGCAAACGGTTCAGTATTTCTTTGACATATGTTCCTGCTGGCTGATTTAAGTCGGGCGTTTGGCCGAATTCGGCCAGCTTTTTCTTTTCTTCTTCGGTCAGGTAGCTGCTGATATTAGGCTGATATGATTCTAAGAAATTCCGGTTGTAACTTACCGGCTCCCTGGCTTGTTCAGGACGTTTGACAAGAGAAAGAACCTTCCGGCTTTCATCTGTCAGGGGTATAAAATCGCTATCGCTCTCAGTGGCAGGAATTACTTCCGGAGACTCTTTTTCGGCAAGATGATAGCGTGTTGAATGTGATTGCCCGGTTCTCCTAATGACGCCTTGTTTAATCATGTCCTCCAATCGCCTTTGGAGAGTGCGGACATTTATATTTAGGCCGGTTGCCTTTTTGACTTCGTCGATAAGAGCGCCTGCTTTAAATCCTCTTAGGACACTTTCTATGACATCTTTCTGTCGATTAATTTCTTGTCTGCTTTCTTTCATTTGGAGCCTCCCCAACAAATATACTATTTTTATGTCGGGGAAGCAAGTTTAGCGACATATAATGTACTCCGCGACATATATATGTCGCGGACGGCAATATTTTCATAAGATAGCTAGCTTCTTTTCGTCCTGACCCTTGCAGCCTTAAACATGGCTTTTGTTGCTTTTTCAACTGAGGCTCGAACCGGATCAAGATTAAGGCGGGCATATATGGCCGTTGCTTGTTGGGGCTTGTGACCCAATGATCTGCCAATAATAATTGTACTGCTTCCTGTTATAGCCTGCCAGCTTCCCAAAGTACGCCGCAAGTCATGCAATCTTAAATCTTTAATTTCTGCACTTGCGATTATTTTATTCCAGATGCGACGAAACTCTATTAGATGTCCCGCTTTGCCTTCCCCAGGAAAGACATATTCGCTTTTATTGTTTTTACGGTCTAATAATATCCGAATGGCTTCCGGCGTGAGTGGTATTGTAAGAGGCTCCTCGTTTTTTGTGCGAGGGATGCGCCATACTTTTCGTTCAAAGGAAATTTGGATCCCTCCGAGCGCCAATTCTCTTAGCGGCGGGATCTTTAATGGTGTATTCCTCGGGAATAGATTATCATGAGCTTCTATCTGTTCTTTTAGGGTCACAAGGCATTGTCAAAACGGTATTAACCTATAACGATGTGATAGCTGACAGAGAAAAGGCTGCTGTTAATCCAGTTTATTTTTTGTGGAAGACGCAGCAGGGTTAGCGGTCTTTATTTCTCTTTTTGAGTTTCTAACAGTTTCGAAAAACCATTTATTATCTGTGTTGCCATTTCATCTTCCAAATGATCGATACCATTGTAAAACAAACCCAGTTCCGTCATTTCGGCCTGTGTGCCAATAAGACAGCCACGCCCTTCACCGAAAGTTTTTATTAATTCGCTTTTACTTTGCTTTGTAAATTCGGGAGAATATATCGTTCTAAAAATAGAAAGATCAACTATCAAGCCGTCAATTTCAACCCAGGCATGACCCATCCAATATTGTAAGTTATTTTTATCTGCGCTTGAAATACTGAAATCTTGTTTAAAGAGGACTTCCCTATTAAAAGAAAGCGATCCTGTAGTCAAATTGGAACTCATATTATGCTTGTCTTTTAAAATAGCATATAAAAGCGCAGACATCGGCAAACATAAAAATGGCTTGTATAGCGTGTTTTTCAAGATATCCAAAACGACATCCTTTATAATATCCTCTTTCATTGCTGTCTCTTTTTGCAATTCAAATCATCAATCTGTTACTCCCGGGAAATTTTCAACCGCCATTTCTTGTACATATTGGTACCATCGGAAAAGATAACAGCATAGCCGTTGTCTTTAAGATGCTTAATCGTTGCTTCTTTCAAAGGAAAATCAAGAAATTTTGATAGTTGCCCGTTCTCAACCTCTTCTCTTATCACTGCCATTATCAGATCAATTTGCTCCTTTGCATTTTCAGCAGCCATTTTTTTTGCTTCTTCTGCCTTCATAGAAATAAAAGTAAGACAATTTTTCTACGCCATTGTTTCCTTTATTGTCATTATCTCCGACATGTATTTGCATTCCTTCCGTGCATCTTCACTCCTTACCACTCGCGGCCGCTTGACGAGTCAACAACAAAATCGGTTCCCCCTGAAGGTCTCCCCCAATTTTCTTGTATGACTCCGCGTCCGCTCCTGGTCATCAGGAGTTATCGCCCGAAAGGGTAATGCAAACAAAGGAGATACAAACATGACAACCACCAAAAACAATGAAACGAAAAAACCAGATTTTCACATCTTCCTGGAAGCCCCTGAAGGAAACAGATATGCTGGTACAATCTATTGTCACAAAAAAGGCAACGGTATGGGTATCGTCATCGGCGGCATGCTATACGTCGCCTTCCCGCCAAAATCAAAACCTGCAAAGGGGAGAGCGCGTAAGCGCTCTCTTACCCCATTGACCTTTATGCCAAATTGTGTAAAATGGGTTATCTTTTACATGTCGTGATTCTGTGCAATTGGAGGCTCAGCCATGAAATTTTCCACGAAGCTTATCCGTTTCCTGCGTGTTGCTTTCAGGGCGGCAATTTATGACGACAGCATGCCACATATACCTGAAATGAGGCATATTGAAAAAACGAAGGATAAAAAATCAGAATTACTTTTCATCGAGCAAGCCAAAAATAAGGAGTTGGTGGAATTTATAGAGATCAAATGGAATAAGTATAGAGACGTTATTTTGGAATTTTTTGTTCCGGCAGAAAAACAGGAAGCTTACGAGAGGGTGAAAGCGAAACTTAAACAAGAGTGACGCTACTACAAATAAAACCTTACTAATATGCAATTTTTGACAAACGCCATTGTTACAACCTTGGTCGTTTTCATGCTCCTGTTGCCCGCATTTATAGTGCTGAGGGTTTTTTGGGGAAGTTCCAGGAGCGATATACATGCAGATAATATTTATTCCTATCTCGTATGGGGTATCCCTCTTTCAATTTTGATTTATTGCGGTTATTACGAAGCTAAAATTTACAAGATATTTGACCGAAAACATTCCTTCCCGACTTATGCCATCTGGAATTTGTTTGCTGACAGTTCAAACAAAGTTGACAGCTCTGGTAACGATGTGAAAAGAATTGCTAATTATACCGTTGTTGGATATACGGATTCAATATACGAAACGTCTCTTCTATCACGGCGCATTTCGAAACCTGTTTTCGACACAGTGAGAGTTATAAACGGCAACCCACAAGATACTGCGGGACTGGCGAGCATATACTCTTACGTTATCAGCAAAGGCATAAACAACACGAGATACGGCACATCAAAATCCAGAAAGTTTATAAAAGCTGTTACCTACACATATCCTGTCAACACATCTCCAACCGAATATCAGATGCCAAATCCACCAGGGATAAGTCTATTCACGGCAAAAGGATATCTGGTAAAGCAATTCTTCATTGTATTAGCCCTCTGTTTTCTCTTGTCTATATTACTCAAAAGACTTTTACAATTCTTCGGTTTGGACAGAATAAAATACTTGAGGTTTAAAAGTTATTTGCATTACCTTTTGAGTGGACGAGATAAAAGGTTGAAAGAAACCAGACGAGCTCATTTTATAGCTCTATTAAGAAAGAAATATCGTGTCCAAGTTGACTTACTCTGCCAGATTGGAGACAAAATGAAAATTTATCGAGGCATTATTAAAAAATTTAAAGTGCGCGACGACTGTCTTGAATATCTCGTATTGGTTGAAACCAAGCGCTGAAACCTGCTTAGCGAAAAATTCAACAATGAGGGTTTCACGCCTATCAAGAGCGATCTTGACGCGATTTCTTTTAGTATAAAGGGTAAAGAAATTCTTGCTTCCGTCAATCGATTTGAAGCGGCCGAAGTAATAAAATTGCTAAAAACTCGGCCTGACTTTGGAAATCCCGCAAATGATTTGGAGTTCATACCTATTGAGGGAGAACTAATGTATTTTAAGCATGATGAAATCAAAAACATCAATATAGAATACATAAAAGTTGTAAAAACAAAGACTCGGAAAAAGTCTGGCGCATCTTAATTATTTTCATTTTTTTATTTCTATTACTGTGATCAATGGTTCTGATGCTTCTTTCAGAGAAGCATATCTTTTATCTATGACCGTAATGTACCTGACCGCATGTAATGTGAGGGAAGGCTTCAGTGGCTCCAACGGAATTTTCTGAACAAGGTGGTACAACATTAGGTACAACATTTTCCGGTTTGACCTGTTTTTTCTGTTCCCATTAATAAAGAATAATGCTGATTGTCAGCTTAATGGCTTCAAATCAAACCAGATAGCACCATATTTTGATGACTGAAAATCCTTGTGTCGGCAGGTTCCCTGCCTGCGTGACGCAGTCAGGCAGGGATCCCGCCCCACACCACGAAAAAAATGAGCCGATCAGGACATTTATTCGGCTTATAAAACGAGTGCTCCCGGGTACAACTCGGTAGATTACTTCGATTTAGGGCCAGTCTGCTTGTTTTCTATAAAGTTCATTGGAAATTGGAACTTTATTTTATTCACTCCAATGCCTTTGATCTATTCAAGACCCGGCATGTTCTTAATTAATTTAGGTTTGAATCGAATTATATTATGATAAGATTTTGCTGATTAAATATGGCAATCTTGCACTTAAGCAAGGCTTTTGGAAGGTCTTAAAGACTTTCTTTTCAAAATCGCAGCTTTGGCAGACTTGGTTTTGACGCGACGGAAAAGCTTGATTTTAGTGAGCTTCACTTTTTTTCCTGCATTCCATAGATCATAGTTTTGCTGCATATTCAGCCATAATTCAGGTGTCGTATTAAAAGCCTTAGCCAGACGTAAAGCCATTTCCGCACTAATTCCCTGATGCCCGTTTAAAAGCATGGACAAGGTTTTACGGGTGATGCCCAAATTTTCTGCAGCATCGGACTGACTTAAGCCAAGGGGCTGCAGATACAGGTTTTTTAAAATTCGTCCGGGGTGTTCCGGTTTCATTTCTTGTTTAAGCATTACAAAGCTCCTTTTAATCTTTTAATGATAGTCCAGGTAATCCACTAAGTACACATTCCCTTTTTCAAATTGAAAGATGATCCGCCAATTCCCTTTAACTGTTACTGACCAATAATCCACCAAATCACCTTTTAAAGGATGCAAGGCAGAACCAGGAAAATTCATATCAGTCACTTTTAAAGCAGCATCCAACAAGGTCAAAATATTTCTGATCTTTTCAATTTGATCGTGCGGCAGTTTGGAAGCATCGTCTTTTGTCCAAAGAAGTTTTAGACCCTTATGCTGAATACTGACGATCACAACACAAATATAACATGTTACGTTACAGATTACAAGTGTTTTTTTGGAAGTTCAACTTGCCATCCAGATTGCCTCGCAATCTATGGATTATTAATGGTTTTGATCTGGAACTTAGCCAATAGAATTGGGCGACAAATTCGATTCCAGATACTTTTTTCTATTTAAGCCATTGAAATCGGGTAATTAATGCTACTTATAGTATTGAAACTCATTTGAAATAAAGCGATAAGATTGTATCAATAAATTACAAAATCATTCGCTGCTGAGACAGATCTAATCTTCATATTTTTGGTTTGTATCTGAAATGAACTAAGATTTTTCGATTCTTCCAATTCTCTTACCACTCCAAAGATCCCCCAGTTTTTTTCTGGAATAATCCTTAATTTGAATAACTCATCAAAATTCACTGACATGAAATCGCGCCGTGATTTTTTACAAACAGTTGTCGGCTCCTTTGTGGCAATACCTTTCCTTAACGCGGATTGCGCGGAAAATACAAAAGGTTCAGCCCAATCCGATGGGCCCGTGTTATGTGTAGCCATCATGGGACTGGGCAGTTATGGCACCCGTGTGGCTGAGGCCATGAAGATGTGCACCCGTGCGAAGCTGGTAGGTGTGATCAGTGGCACGCCCTCTAAGATCAGCAACTGGCAGGCGAAATATAATATCCCGGAAAAGAATTGCTACAACTATGAGAATTTAGACAATATCAAAAACAACCCGGATATTGACGCGGTATATGTCATCACGCCCAATGCCCTGCACCACGACTTTGTAATCCGTGTCGCGAAAGCGGGCAAACATGCCATCTGCGAAAAACCAATGGCAGTGAATGCACGCGAGGGACAGGAGATGGTGGATGCCTGTAAGAAGGCGGGAGTGAAACTACTTGTAGGCTACCGAATGCATTTTGAACCGAAGACGCTCGAGATCATCCGCATGCGCAAGGCTGGAGAATTTGGAAAGGTCCTGTTTTTTGAAGGCCTGAGTGGTTTCGAGATTGGTGATCCCAGTCAATGGCGTTTGAATAAGGCTTTGTCTGGCGGCGGCGCCATGATGGATATCGGAATTTATTCCATCAATGGGTCCAGGTATATGATTGGGGAAGAACCCATTTGGGTTACTGCGCAGGAAACCAAGAATAATCCTCAAAAATTCAAGGAAGGCATTGACGAAACCATCCTCTTCCAACTCGGTTTCCCGGGTGGAGCCACGGTTTCGTGTTTGTCCACCTATAGCATGAACAACCTAGACCGTTTTTTCCTTAACGGCGAAAATGGTTATGCAATACTACAGCCCGCCACAGGCTATGGTCCCATCATGGGTCGCACCCACAAGGGCGAGCTCACACAACCCATCACCACCCACCAAACCGTGCAGATGGATGAGATGGCGGCCATCATTCTTGAAAACAAAAAACCCATCGTTCCAGTGGACGGCGATGAAGCTGTGAAAGACCTGAAGATAATTGATGGCATTTATGAAGCGGTGAAGAAGGGAGGGAGGGTTGAGTTGAAGTTGTGAGGGGAAGGCGACCAATTTTATCCAGGATCTGCCACATAGACCAGATTATCGCCGCAACTTTTGCGGCAATTAAGCCATTTATTCACCGCTTAATCTGCGGCAAATAACTTCCTTTTTCGATGCATTAGAAGTTTGGAGAAATGAAGGGTGAGAGTTTCGGGATTTGGCCTATGCGCCCCTTTTTGGCCTGGCTCAAGCTTGAGCACAAACTTATAATTTTCTAGTAAATTAATCTTGTCCAATCTGCAGCTTGTGCCGAACTGCGCATTCAAGGATGATTTGACAAGTCTTGCCATATTAACTAATTTACAGGTGCCAAAAATAAAAGACTCATTAAACCCCTTTTTACACCTTGGCAAATTTATAAGCGATCCACCATCCATGATCAATTCGGTGGCAATCGCCAGGGAGGAATTTCTGTGTGTGCCAATCACCCATACATTTTCATTTTTTCGGGCCAAACGGGGAGTCAGCATGGCTATAAGGACCAATGGGAAAACCCCAATGTGTTCTCATATACTGGAGAAGGGCAGGTAGATGATATGACTTTTGTGAGAGGCAATCTGGCATTACGGGATCATTTGAGAAGGGGAAAACGTGTGTTTCTGTTCATCCAGACTCAAAGAGCTTTTGTTCAATTCGAATCAGAATTAGAGTTCATTGAAACAGATTTTTTTGAGGCTCCTGATCGAAATCGCAAACAAAGAACAGCAATCAAATTCTTCTTTAAAAGAGCTGGAATCAGCCTTGACTACCAAGCCCTGTCATTAAGAGCCGAGACCACAATACCCACAGAAATACTTAAAGAACGAGATATCCCTACTGTAACTGAGCGCAAAGGTTTGGTCACCTCTCGTGTGGGCCAGGGAGCATATAGGAAAAGCATACTCTACCACTGGGAATTCCGTTGCGCGGTTACGGGCTATCCCAAATTGGAAGTGCTTATATCTTCTCATATTGTACCATGGAGTAAATCAACGAATGAAGAGCGCCTTGATGTAAATAACGGAATCCTACTTTCGCCTACCTACGACGCCTTGTTCGACAGGCATATGATTAGTTTTGAAAATAATGGGAGAATCATACTTGCGGATATTGTTGCCAAATCAAATTACAAAGACCTTGGACTAAGTGGAAAGGAGCAAATCAAAAATTTTAGAGAAGATAATTTTCCGTACTTGGAAAGACATCGAGAGTTGTTGGTTACGTCTGGTTAGCATTGATAAATTTTCAATTGCTCTATTTGCCTAAATTTTTTCATTATTTCTTCACCGTTTTCAGAATGATGCCTTGAGTTAAACATCATTCTAAATTGCAAACTGATTGCTCCTAAACTGGAGCAGGATTTACAGGATTATAGGATTTGCAGGATAATACATTGGGTTAAACAGTTTTTTGAATTGAAAGCTGGTTGCCCGCATGTTAGTATCCTTCGCAACCCTGGCCAGTAGTTTTTTCGTTGCTATCTAGTTGTAAGTGGTTGAACAGCTGCTAGTGTCTCCCGTAAAGCGCGTGAAAGATGTTGAGGAGTCATTTCCAGACCATGGAGCAGTGGCCCATTTCATTTTCGGCCTGAAACGAAGGGAACTTCTCTGCCAATGAGCATCATTGAAAAACCTGACTACTGTCATTAAAGCCGTATTCCCGGGCATGTACCTTACATATATTGATAACTTAAAAAATAATAAATTATGGAAGACAAAATAAAAGGATCACAGGATACAAAAAAAACCCTGCTTGACAGGGCTGAAGGTGTTCTTGGAAATGTAAAAGATAAAGTGGAAGGGAAAGCGGAAGATTTGCTGAAGAAAGCGAAAGAAAGTGAACTGGCAGAAAAAGCCAAAGACAAAGTGGAAGATCTGAAAGAAGGCACTAAAAAATTGTGGGGCAAGGTCACTGACAAATTTACCGGCGGCGATAATAAAAAAACCGTAACACCGAAAAAGAAATAAGATAGTTTGGCTTGCTCCTTCTTTTAAGAGCCGGCAAATTTTAATTCTTTTTTGCGAGTAAGGGATGATTTGAACGAAGGGATTCGCTTCTTCCCAAAGGCCTCATGTATTCTCGCTAAATAAACAGCAGATATGTGTTTACTTTGCTGCAAGGGAGACTTTCTTTACAGTGAGGTGTTACTTTGTTTTAAAATTTACAGGATTATGTGATTTGTAGGATAATATCGTAGGGAGTAGAATCTATTTGAATTTTGGAATTATAGGATAGTACCTCGGATTAAATATTTTCTTGAATTGCAAACTGCTTCCTCCAATATTTGGAGCAGGATTTACTGGATTATAGGATTTGCAGAATAAAGTAGCTTGGAGTAGTATTTACTTCATTTTAGGATTTGCAAGATTGTACTTTGGATTAAATATCTTCTTGAATTGCAAACTAACTGCTCCAAAGTTTATCAATAGACCAATTGGAAAATCATAAGCTACCACGTAATTCTTGGCTTGGGCCAAATGCACATCCTCCAAATTGATCACTGCTTTTAGCTCGACAATTATCTTTTTTTCCACGACAAAATCCGCCCTTCTGATGCCTACTTGAATTCCATCATAATAGATAGTCTGTTCAATTTCACGACCGAAACGCAAACCTGCTCTTTCCATTTCAATTGCCAGACATCGCTGATATATGACTTCTTGAAAACCGTTGCCCAAGGCATTATGCACTTTCATGGCGCAGCCATTTACTTTATAGGTTATTTCATCAAGCTCCATCTCATCGAAAATTTCCTGCCAAAAAAACAAAAATAAATTGTTCTTGAAGTTTCTTAATGCGTCTTTTCCTATTATTTACTCGTCTTTTCAGCGCTTGCCTTTATCCTGTCCATCCTGTCATTCTACAAATCCTGAATCGTCTTTTTTCTTATGCAGCAATTGCCTTAAAGAAATAATATGCATGCTATAAGCGATCGGCACCAGCACCCCCGGCAATAAAATGAATGGAATTCTGGCCACCAATTCAGTGGATGGTTCATTCATGAAGACACGAAATGAAGTTGGCATGGAAAGCATTGCTATGACCAACACATTCACCAATAGCAAAATGCCTAAAATATTATAAGCGACTGCCACGCCTTTAGGCCAGGTTTTTTTCCTGAAACATAAATAGCCGACGGGGAAGGCGAAAAGGCCAGTGAGCAAATCAAAATTCAATCCTTCGGCTGTCATTTGAACCGGCAACTTGCCCGACAAAAAAGCAAACCATATTAGCAGTTCTACAAAAATCCGGAAAGATTGCATATAGATCGGCCATTGCTTTGGCATTGATTCCAGCAATTGCGTTCCCCTTTTTGAAAAGGCGAATATCAATACAAATGGCAGGGGAATCAGAATTGCCAATGCCGGCCTCGGTGGAATTTTTTCGAAATGGGCAAAGAACCCTTTCCCGGCAAGTATGACCAGGATGGCAATCCATGCCACTATAGAAATTGCGATTCCTGCGAACCATTTAGTTCCTGCAGATCTGGACCAATCCGTTCTCCGGAGAGCAGTATAGAGGCCGATAAGAATGACCACGACGCAAATAAGTGCGAGTAAGGGCCATAAAAATCCCGGTGTTGAAATTTGATTTTTCATTTAGCATTGTTTTGTTGCTTATCCAGGCAAATGGCGGAATTGTCGGCCTTATACCAACATAAGCTGGGTTCATTATTATTGTTAGGATTGGAAACCATGTTCCATGTGAATCTTTCCGTGCGTGGTTTAATATGGGTTTGCTTGTTCAAAGCCGGACGGCAGGCGTCTTTGTTCAGCGTGCTGCCTGATTCAATATGCCATACCAGTTTTGATCCTTCAACGAAAAAGGTACCATATTCTGTGATTCCAAAGGTCTCGCTGCAGTTGCCGCTATAATGCGAATGGACCTTGACATGCTTGAACTTCCCATCGGGACTGACTTCCAGTATCTCACTATCGGTATAGGACACCCCCATCATGGTGCCCGAAGATGTTTTTTCTGCAATGACGGCGTCCGACTTTCTCCAGGTTCCTGTCAGATCAGATATTTTTTTTGCAGGAGTTCCAGCCACCATTTCGGGATGGGCCGCATCAAAAGCTTCAATGAAGATTTTGGAAATTTCATTGGAAATATCTCTTCTGAATGCCTCTATAAATGTATTCTGACTTTGATGCAGGGTTTCCAGTTCCTCTTTCTGACCATAATATTTGAGGTCGCTCACAGTTTGTTGAATGGTTTCTGTATCGTTCTCCTTCCAGGCATTTACGAGGGCCATTTGAAAACGCCTGGTTTGCTGGTCGTTCAATTTGATATCCAGCAGCCATTCATAGATGCTTCTATAATGACTCACCATGGTCCGGGTAAGGGGAGGCTGGCCGGCCACCAATTGTTCATTCGCGGAATTTGGCTCTGTAGGAGAACTCCCTTGATTGGGTTTTCCCCCTATTCCCTGGCAAGCGCTTCCTGTTGAAATGGCTGCAAGGAGAGAGAAAACCATGAATATTTTTTTAACCGACATATTTTGAATTTGCATTCTGATAAAAATTGAAATAGCTGTTTAGTTGAGAATATATTCATACAAAGATGTGCAACCCAATAGGATCTTGCAATCCAAAAGCTGCCGGATTGTAGAATTTGAACTCTGTGTTGTAAAAATCAAAAGCAGGCCTGAATTAGCATGCAGTTCTATAAGGCAGGAAGAGCCAGGTCATTTTCCCATCCAGTCTTTGAAATCATTTACCCGCTCACGGCTAATGATCACTTCTATATCGGCGGAAGGTTTCAAGTGCAGCAATATGCGGCCATTGAAATAGTTGTGAATATTTTGAATGGAATGAATATTGACTAGGAACTGCCGGTTGATTCTGAAATATTTTCTGGGATCAACAAAGGCTTCCAATTCATCCAGACTGTATTCAACAATATATTTCAGGTTGTCTTCGGTCCTGAAGAAATTCAATTTATCCTCGGTATAAAAAAAGGCAATATCTTCTGTCTCCACGGAAATGAGGCGTTGCCCATGTTTTACCAGGAAACGTTGCCGGTATTCATTCGGCCTGGTCTGCTCTTGCAATTCCTTCAGCAGGCTTTTGAAATCCGGTATCGGAAAGGGATTACCAGAATAAAAGGATTTCAATTCTTCAAATTTCCTGAAACTGGCCTCCAGGGCCTCTTTCTTAACGGGCTTTAAAATATAGTCGATGCTATTCACCCTGAATGCCTGTATCGCGAATTCATCGTAGGAAGTAGTAAAGATTACCGGGCTCTTTATTTTCACACGGTTGAAAATCTCAAAGCTTTGCCCATCGGCCAATTCAATATCCATCAATATAAGATCCGGAGCGGGATTGTCTTCCAGCCAACTCACGGAAGATTCAATACTATCTTCCGTGCCCGCGATCTCGTATGATTCATCAATCTCATTAATGGTCTTCACCAATTTTTGGACCGCCAGTCTTTCATCCTCGATGATAAATATCCGCATAGCGCCATATTTTAATGGAGATGATTATTATTTGTTTGAATAAGTGCCGGAAACAAAGGAAGGATCACCTGGAAAGTGCTATCAGTATGGTTCACCACCACCGGAGCCTGATTCAATAAACGATACTTGGTAAAAATATTGGTCAGTCCCAGTTTATTTGACCTGACGGAAGTGGTCTTGGGTTGGGAATTATTCTCAATCACCAATTGCCGGCTCTCATCAGTAAAAATCCGGATCTTCAGAGGCTTGCTAATTGAAACCACATTATGTTTTACTGCATTCTCCACCAGTAATTGCAGCGTCAGTGGAGGCAGCAGGTAGCTGAGACAAATATCATCCACGCTAAAATCAACTTCAATGGCGTGTTCATACCTGGTGCGAAGGAGGTCAACAAAAGAATGAATGAATTTCAATTCGTCTTCCAGGGTTATGAAGTCTTTTTCATTATTCTGCAGCACATAGCGGTAAATATTCGACATTTCATCTATGAATTTTTCCGCCTTTGCCCTGTCGGTATTCACCAAAGACGATAAAGTGTTCAGGCTATTGAAGAGAAAATGCGGGTTGATCTGGTTTTTCAGGGAATCAACCTTGATCTGCAGATTCAACTTTTTGAGATCTTCCGCTTCAGACACAGATTTTGACCATTCATAAATGAAGTAACGTGTTTCATAAAAGCCTGCTACAAGGTAACTGAACAGGAGCGCGAATGACAAGGGTTGCAGGAACCGGAAGAAGAAGAGGGTGAAATTCTTTTCCCGGTAATTAAAAATCAGCGCGGCCACAAAAATAATCACTATTGTATTGGCCCCATATAAAATTAGCCGGACTATCCAACCTTTGATTAATTTCTTATTATCATTAAAGCGCTCATAATATTTGCGCACTTTGAAATGGATGAGAAGATTCAGGTGCCAGATCAGGCCTATAAAAAAACAAAGGATCAAAAAATAGTAAAAGCTATAACTGGAGAGGTTTTTATTGAGCATGACTTCCTGGTAATTTGAGATCACTTCTCCCAACAATGCCAGGAGAGGAATCCCAATAATGCGCAACCAGATATCATTGAATCGACTCTTCATCAGATTTGCAGCTTTTTACAAAATACGAATATGAGCAATTCCGGCTATATATTCCGCCCCTGGGCGCCGAATTGAAGGAAGGGAGGGTTGAATAGTCGAAATGGTTGGTTTAGAAAACAAGCAACCCACAATCCTTAGATTTGCCTATCATTTGAACCACAAAAATCTTTTTATGGAATCTACCGATAAAATAGCAGTCATTACTGGAGGCAGCCGCGGACTGGGAAAGAATATGGCTCTTCGACTGGCCGAAAAAGGAAATGGGGTGATCATCACCTATCAAAGCCGGAGGGAATTGGCGGAAGAAGTCGTAGCCTGCATAGAATCCAGCGGAGGGAAAGCAGTTGCAATACAGTATGATGCTTCAGATTTAGGGACGATCGATACTTTTCTGGAGCATTTATCACAAGCTTTGGAAGGCAAATGGGGCAGGATTAAATTTGATTTTCTGGTCAACAATGCCGGCTTTGGCGCCACCATACCGTTTGAAAAGGTGACCGAGGCCGATTTCGACCGTTTTATGAATACCCATTTCAAGAGTGTCTATTTTCTCACACAGCGGGCACTGAAAATGATGAATGACGGAGGACGCATCGTGAATATCTCCACCGGCACCACCCGTTTTTGTGTTCCGGGATACTCTGCCTATGCCTCCATGAAAGGCGCCATCGAAGTCTTTACCCGCTACCTTGCGAAAGAATTGGGTGCAAGGGGCATCAGCGCAAATGTGCTCGCACCCGGTCCCATCGAGACCGATTTCAACAATGCTGCCATCCGGAACAATCCCGAAAGGAAAGTCATGATGGCTGCGCAGACTGCTTTGGGCAGGGTGGGGCAGCCGGAAGATGTTGGAGGTATCGTTGCCTTTCTCTGTTCAGAAGATTCGGCCTGGATCACGGGTCAGAGAATTGAAGCCACGGGAGGCATAAATCTCTAGCAGAAGAATAATTGTGAGTTGATTTTAATATAACGTCGATGTGAATTATATGAAAGACTATAAAAAATATTACCAGATCCCCGCGCCGCCGGAAGAATTGTATATAGCCCTGACGAATCCCGCAACCTTACAGTTATGGACAGGCGAACCGGCGGTGATGTCAACAGAAGCGGGCACCGAATTCTCCTTGTGGGATGATAACATAGTTGGCAAAAACCTGGAATTTGAAGAAGGTAAAAAAATCGTTCAGCAATGGTATTTTGGCGAAGATGAAGAGACTCCTTCCATTGTAATGATTAAGCTACATCCACATCCCGGAGGAACTTCGGTTGAATTGCGGCACACTAATATTCCGGATGAAGTGTATGATGATATTGTGGAAGGATGGAATGATGCGTATTTCGCGAGTTTACTGGAATTCTATTCTGAATAAGACCCATCCTTTGCATGAGAACAGCTACCGTTCACGAACTCAAGGAAGAACTGAAACAAGTACCCTCATCGGAGTTGCTGGAACTTTGCCTGAGACTGGCAAAATTCAAAAAGGAAAATAAGGAATTGCTCACATTCCTGCTTTTTGAGGCGAATGACCTGCCCGCATATATTGAGTGGGTGAAGTCTGAAACAGCTGCGGGATTTGCCGCCATCAATCAATCCCAACTCTATTTCGCAAAAAAAAGCCTTCGGAAAATATTGCGCGGGGTCAATAAATATATCCGCTATACGGGCTCCAAACAGGCGGAGATAGAATTGCTTTTGGACTACTGCCATCAATTGAAAAATTCGGGTATCCCCATCCAAAAAAGCCAGGCCATCAAGAATATCATGGAGCAACAGGTCAAAAAGATTCAAAACACGCTGTCAACCCTGCACGAAGACCTTCAATACGACTACCTGAAAGAATTAAGAGAACTGGAACCTGAAGCCTGAACAATCTCCCGTATTTTTGCCGCGATGCAAAAGCAAAATTATTCCATCCAGAAGATCCTGGACGCGCTGAAGATTGATTCGCTCAACGAAATGCAGTTGGCGACCCTGGACGCGAGTGAAAAGAGCAATGACCTGATTCTGCTAGCGGATACAGGCTCGGGGAAAACCCTGGCCTTTCTATTGACCATCCTGAAATCGCTGGATGCCGACAATCCCCTTACCCAGGCCCTGATCATCGTTCCCTCAAGAGAGCTCGCAATCCAGATTGAGAATGTTTTCAAAACAATGAGCACCGGCTTTAAGGTGACATCCTGCTATGGAGGTCATTTGCGGGAGACGGAAGAGAATAATTTATTGGAGGCTCCGGCCCTGATTGTTGGAACGCCAGGCCGGCTGGCGGATCATCTCCGCAGGGGAAATATCAATCCGGATGGAATCAACACACTGGTATTGGATGAATTCGACAAATCCCTCGAATTGGGTTTCCAGGAGGAAATGTCGAATGTGATTGGTGCATTGAAGCATTTGAAGAAAAGGATTTTGACCTCGGCGACGGAGTCAGTGGATATTCCCGCTTACGTTGGGCTAAATGATCCAATTCGATTGGATTTTTTATCGGGCTCGAAATCTGAAGCACTAGCCATTCAAATGGTGAAGACTGAGGACCGTGACAAATTGGAATCCCTGTTCAGGCTGATCTGTTATCTTGGAAACCGGTCTACTATAGTATTTTGTAATCACCGGGATGCCGTGGAGCGCACCAGTGCAGGTTTGAAAGAAAGAGGCATTCCGAATGTGTTTTATCATGGAGCTTTGGAACAACCCGAACGGGATAGTGCACTCGCGAAGTTCAGAAATGGAAGCACCAATGTCTTGGTCACCACGGATCTCGCTTCGAGGGGTCTGGATATTCCGAATATTCGTTACATAATACACTATAATCTTCCACCCAACGAAGAAGTATTCACGCATCGCAATGGAAGAACCGCGAGGATGGAAGCAAGTGGTACGGCCATATTAATGATTGGCCCGGATGAGTACATTCCGGCATATATCAAAACTGAACCCTTGTTGATAGAATTATCTGCCACCCTGAGTCTGCCGGAAAAACCCAAGTGGACGACCTTATTTATAGCTGCTGGTAAAAAAGACAAGGTAAATAAAGTGGATATAGTTGGGTTCCTGACCAATAAGGGACAATTGAAAATGGAAGATATCGGCCTGATTGAAGTGAAGGATTTTTTTTCCTTCGTTGCCATTCGTAAATCGAAGATGAGTAATACCCTTCAACTCATCAAGAATGAAAAAATCAAGAATAAAAAGGTGAAGATTGATATTGCGAAATGAGTATTCCAAGGCAGAAGTCAATCCGTTTCTCAATGCTGAATCAATAAATCCAGCAATTGCCTGTCTAGATTGTGCCCGTACCAATCTTCGTATTTCACGTCGGTGCGGCCGGAATCAAGGATCCCAAAATCGCCTATAAAATTCCAGGTTGCGAAGCCAATCTGGTTTGAGCCCAGGATGTCCAATACATCGGTAAACCAGGCAATGAAAACATCGTGCGGCGTTTTGTTCCAGCATCCGCATTCACCACAATGCACACCCACGCCTTTTTGCGTGAGTTCAATCCAGGGTTTGTAATAGGTTTCCAGCATCTGCCTGCTCAGATACCTGTCACCTACCTGGCCGGGCCATTTGGGTTCAGGCATATTTTCCGGATCCTTATTAGCCCATGGCGCTTTATAATGTGAGATGGCCCCCGGATTGTATCCCCTGCAGCTCTGCGCAATGTCCAAATCAATAATTTCGGGAATGATTGTATTGCCTACATTATTTCCATCGGCAATGATCAGGTGATCTTTATTTTCCTTACGAATGGCAATGGCTGCGGCCTGAGCCACCTTACGATACAGTTCTCCTGGCACCGTGCTGGACCTGCTGTGCTGGTCATTCATGTCTTCCCTCATGCTGGGTTCATTCAGCAGATCAAAACTTATTTTCTTAGAGGAAACATTTTTATAGCGCCTGGCCCACATATTCCAGTGGAAGCAGAAAGCATCCAGGGCAGCCTGGTCGGTCCATAAATTATAGGGTTCATTGAAGCCGGCATTAATGCAATAGCCGGGAGCGCGGTGCAGGTTTAGACTCACATGGATATCGTATTTATGAGCAAGCAATACCAACTGATCAATTTCGTCCACTTTTTTAGGGTCAATCTTATAGACTTCATCAGGCGTGATATTCCTGCTCCTGTCAAAATCGAGATAATTGGGATAGGCCATGGGGAGGCGGACAAAATCGAATCCCCAATCCCTCATCCACTTAAAATGTTCTTCGGTGCTGCGAGGACGTTGGTGTGCGGGGTTGGGAGAAAAATAGTCCAGCAGGTTGAACCCCTTCCATTTGGGTAATTTATTTTTTGCCGGCGCCTGAATGGAACTTAGCATGGCTGCCTCGGTGAGTGATAGGCCGGCCGTGATGAGGCCACTATTCTTTAAGAAGGATCGGCGGTTCATTTGGAACGATTTACCCGCCGAAATTATACAATAACCATTATATATTCTTTGTGAGAAAGAAAGGACTGCGCTATTCTCGCTGTCATTCAGTTCGGCCTGATTTGAAATGCCCGTAATTTTCCCGGCAAAAAAACTCCCCTCCATCTCTTAGAAATGGAGGGGAATAAGATTTACAAAGGCAGGATATTACTTATTGTACCTGGATTTATAATAGCTGCTTCGCAGGTTTTCGATCTCCCTGTCGCGCTCTTTTTTCAATTGGCGGATGACCTCTCTTCTTTGCCGGTGGGTCAAACTCCTGTCGTGACGGGCGGAATAGATCCTGTCCTTATAATCATCCCTGATTGATTGTAGTTGCATTTCGAGCCTGGTAGGCCTGTGCCCATACATATAAGGCGAGGGATACCCGTAATAAGGATAAGGTAACCCATAACCATAGTAGGGATAAAGCGGCCCATAGGCACCCAATGAAACCACTACGCGGGGTTGGCGATAAGAGTGATAGCCGCGATGAATCTTTTGAGCCGAAACACTCATAGCCAGTCCCAACGATACGATCATTAAGAATAGCCTTTTCATATTATTTGTTTTTTGATTCAGCTTTTAGACGGTGAAAAAGCCTGAAAGTATATTAGTGATTCCGGTTATAACTTTTCAATAACATTCAGGAACTAAAATAAAAAAGCCCATAATTCATGGTATGAAATTATGGGCTTGAAATTCCGGGAATTGTAATCATTATGCCAGGATTCGGGATTTCAGTTTCTAATCAAGCCTGTCCCCGTCTGTACTCCTTAACATTTTCTTAGTCCTTGTTAATGATATCCTTCCCTGTTGCTACCCGGTAGTTTCAATAGGTCATCAGAAGTGATGGCCTTAACTTGGGATGAATGCATGAACGGCCCTTAACGGAAGCATGCCCGCTGCACTTCAAGGATGTCTAGCACCACAATCTGATGAAAATATGTTCCCGGGGTATAAAATCGTATTTGGAATAAATTATCACGGGCGTGAACATCATCTTTTGCACGCTCAACCCTGTTGCTTGAATGACTGACTGAATCCTTTGTAATAGTTTCTTTTTTTCCTTCAACCTTGTGCAGGGTCTTTTCAACCTTATTGTACACCCACTGGTTTACTTTGGTTTTTACTTTTTTAAAAAACCCATCCATTTGAGCTCCGGCCAATAGGGGCAGTAATGCCACGATCATCAACCAGGCAATTTTGTATTTCATTATTTTACTCATTGAATGGAACGAAAATAATCCGGGTGCTTCATGAGAGAAAGGCAGAATTGCATGAATTGGGGGAATGAGTAGATGGGTTGGAGATTGTGAGGGCCAGAGTGTTTCAATCGTAACTCAAATTTAAGAGCCGGTATTTTTGTAGGAGTCAACCATATTTTTTCGCAGCACTCCGGCTATGGATGAATGGTATTCTATGAAATGAGTACCTTCATTTAATCAAGAAGCCCCGATGTGGAAACACCGGGACTTTGGTTAAGGCTCTGATTAGTAGCTATTTTAAAGCTTGTTCCTGGATTGCTTCATGCAGTCATCTCACCATGAACAAACTCCATTAATTCTCTGATATAGGCAGGTGAAAAATCAAACTTCAATCCGGCCGCGGCATATAATTCCGGTAATGGTCTAGTGCCCCCCAAACTTAATGCATTCATATAATTATCCAAAGCCTTTTTCTTATTTTCTTTGAACTGCTTCCATAACCCAATGGCACCCAATTGTGCTATTCCATATTCAATGTAGTAGAAAGGCACTTCGAACAGGTGAAGCTGCCTCTGCCAGGAGATTTTGCGGTATTCATCCAGTCCGCTGAAATCAATTTCATCCGAAGTGAATTCATTCAAAATCTCCATCCATTTCCCGGTTCTTTCCTCGAGTGTATGGCTGGGATTTTCATAAACCCAGTGTTGGAATTTATCAATGACGGCTATCCAGGGCATGATGCTGATGACTCTTTCCAGTTGGTGTTCCGCCGCTCTCCTGAGATCGTTGGGGTTATCAAAAAAACTGTTCCAGTAATCCATGGTAAACAATTCCATCGACATGCTGGCAACTTCGGCAATTTCCATTGGATATTCCTTGAATGCCTGCAATTCCAGGTGATGTGCCAGGAAGGAATGAACCGCATGCCCGCCCTCGTGCACCATGGTTGTAACGTCGTGCATCTGTCCCGCCGCATTCATGAAAATAAAGGGAGCGCCGCTCTCAGCTAACGGCATATTATAGCCGCCGGGAGCCTTACCTTTTCTGCTGTCCAGGTCCAGATGGCCCAGTTCATTCATCTTGAGCAGGCATGCCGCAAAAAAAGAGTTGAGTTCGCTGAAACAGGCGACTGTTTTTTCAAACAGTTCCCCTCCTGTTTTAAAAGGTTCCAGCGGCATGGTTCCAAGGGGTTCGGCTTCTGTATCCCAGGGCTTCAAAATGTCAAGGCCCAATTTCCTTCTTTTGCGGGCATTGAGTTCATTTACCAGTGGAAGAACATATTGGCGAACACCCTCATGAAAATTGAAGCAATCCTCTTTTTTGTAATCAAACCTGCCTAATTCCACAAACTTATAATCACGGTAATTTTGAAATCCGGCATTGAGGGCAACCTGGTGACGTAAGCGGATGAGTGTGGAATAAAGTTCATTCAGGCTGTCCTGATCCCGCATGCGCCTTTCACTCATTTTGCGATAAACCGATTCGCGCAAGACACGGTCGGGGCTTTCCAGGAATTTAGATGCCTGTTGCATAGTGTATTCCTGGCCGTTAACTTCTATCGTCATTTTGCCGGCGATGGCTCCGTACTGTTGCTGCAGTACGCTTATTTCGGCCTGCAAGGGGATATTCTCTTCGCGAAAGAGGTCAATACTTTTCTTTACAGAGCGGAGATAAGTGAAGTATTTTTTTTGATCGAGGCCGGCTGTGAGCGGTGACGCTATCAATTTGCGATTCAGCCGGTCCGCGTAAGGCTGGATCCTGGGTTGAATTGACAGATAAAAATAATTGAATGCCTCTTCGAGGGCCTTGTTCTCCGTATCGCAGGTCATACGAACCTGGCGCCAACAGGCGTCTTCCGTAATAACGGATTCCACTTCACTCATATCCTTCATCCATTGTTCCAGGTCGGTGAGGCTTTGCAAAGGACGGTCCACCAATTCCTTAAAAAATGGTTCTAACATTTCCCAGGTAGTCAGTTGGAAATCCTTTGGAACATAATTCCTTTCTAATTTTGTTATATCTGCTGAATATTCCATGGTAATCTCATTTTGAGCTTGCGCAAGAATTGAAAAGCCCCCCGGTCGCAAGATTGACCAATCGCTTGTGGCCGGAAGTTTTTTAGGTGAATGCGAAAATTATTTCCCGGTTTTTTTCTTCGCCGCCGGTTTGTCTGATTTAGCCTTGGCAGATTTTTTTGCAGTCTTCCCTGCCTCTTTTTTGGGAGTTTCTTTTGTCGTTTTCTTTGCTGCGGGCTTCGATACTTTCTTTTCCTCTTTCTTTTCTGCTTTCTTCTTTTCTGCTTTCTTTTCTTTTTTTTCTGCTTTCTCTTCCTTTATTGGCTTTTTAGGTTCTGCTATCTTTTTGGGATTTTTAGCGGGCTTACCTGTGACTATGGGCTCCGCAATGGCTTCCTTCCTGGCTGGTTCCTGCTCTTCCACTTCTTCAGGAGGCGGCAATTCAATGGTCACCTGGTTGGCCTTGAGTTCTGCAAACCATTTTACCATTTTTTTCATATCACTGGCATATACCCTGTCGAAGTCGAGATCCGGGAATACCTTCTGGAAATATTTTTTGATAGCGTTATTGTCTTTTTCATCGGGCAATGGATCCTGGCTTTGCTCCATGGCATGAAATATTTCCACCAGGTTCACATTATCACGGACGGTGTACACTTCGATACTTTCCAGGTGTGAAAAATTATGGACCCGGGAGGAAACAAATTTCGTTGACTTATCCTCCAGTGATCGCACGATGGCTCCGTCGGTTTTGGAGGTCAATAATTCAAATAGGCCGCTCAGTCCGGTCACAGATATGATCTTGCTGTATTCCATATTGTATGATGGTTTATAGAATGTGCAAGATAAATGGAAAATCCAAATCATAAATGCATATTTCCGCCAATTCCCCAGGGGCCATTGGCCCTCGACAGGATGCTTAGCCCTGGCATCTATGCTTGCCTTGTCGATAAGATGGCGGGTAAGGCCAAGTTGTCTTAATTTTATCGCAAAATTTATACATGAGCACGGCCAATATCGTCGACACTGTTATCAGGCACCGACGGAGTGTGAAACCAGCACAGATGAATGGAATGAAGATCCCCGACCATTTGGTGCAGCATTTCCTTGAGATGGCAGATTGGGCGCCGACGCATGGCCTGACTGAACCCTGGTATTACAGGGTTTACAGCGGCGATAGGGTGAAATCATTTTGCCAGGATCATGCCGATATGTACCGGCAATCAATACCTGCTGAAAAATTTGCCATGGCTACCTACGTAAAATTATTACATAACGGGGATAAAGTATCACATATCCTGGCGGCGGCGATGAAACGCGGGGATAATCCTAAAATACCGGAATTGGAAGAGATAGCGTCGGTTGCGGCTTCCATCCAAACCATTTTATTGACGGCCACAGCGCATGGAGTTGCCAGTTTCTGGAGTACGGGCGGCATGACCCATCTCCAGCCTATGAAACAGTATCTTGATCTGGATGACCGCGATATTGTGATGGGTCTGATATACCTGGGTTATACTGACAATAGCTTCACCGATGGAAAGAGGATCAAACCCAATTCTGAAAAATGGATCTGGGAATAAAATTCTTAACGGTAAATCGGGCAATGGAATTTGAAAAAATTTGACTCGCGGCCGCGCCGGTTGAACGAGAAACGCGCCTTCTAATAATACTGTCACTTTAAAACAACTTTTTCGCATGGTTAATTATTGTTAAATCCCGCCCTTACTTTCGATCTTCCGCAGGTTTGCAAGCCATTCTTCGTCTAAAAGCTGCAGAATGATTGTTATATGATGAAATTAATTTTACTCTTCACTTTTACTGTTGTAACCGGCTTTCAATCCTGGTCCCAAGGCATTGTGCTAAAAGGCAAATTGCTGGACCAGTCAGACGAATCTCCACTGGCCTCGGCTACCATAAGAGTATCGGCCATAGGTGATACTTCTGTGAAACGAAGTACCATAACCAAGCGGGATGGAAGTTTTGAAATCCCGGATTTGAGGCCCATGAGTTATAGAGTCCAGATTAGTTTTGTTGGATATGACCAATTGACTAAGACCATTGTCTTGAATGCAGGCAACGCAGATATGGGGACGATTCATTTGTCGAAGGATGCTACCGTTCTGAAAGATGTGATCATCCGGACTACCATTCCTCCAACCACGCAAAAAGGAGATACGATTCAATACAATGCCAGCCAATTTAAAGTCAACCCGGATGCCAATGTGGAGGACCTGGTTAAGAAAATGCCTGGTATAACCGTTGACAATAAGGGCGCCGTGACGGCACATGGAGAATCTGTGCAGAAAATTACGATTGACGGCCGGGAATTTTTTGGAGATGATGCCACGGCGGCGCTGCGCAACCTGCCTGCGGAGATTGTTGATAAAATCCAGGTGTTCGACCGACTGAGCGACCAGGCTCAATTCACGGGATTTGATGATGGCAATACTACGAAGGCCATCAACATTATAACGCGTTCGGATATGCGAAACGGACAATTCGGAAGGATTTACGCGGGTTATGGCACAGATGATCGCTATTCCGCGGGTGGTAATGTGAGTTTTTTTAAGGGAGACAGACGTATTTCATTGGTTGGTTTAGCTAATAATATCAATCTGCAGAATTTTTCCACCCAGGATCTGTTGGGCGTGACCAGCAGTCAAAACCGGGGCGGCGGCGGGGGATATCGCGGTGGTGGAGGCAATCGCGGAGGAGGTGGTGGAGGTGCTCAGGGAAATTTTGGAAGCAGTAATAATTTCCTGGTGGGGAACCAGGATGGCATTAGCAAGACTAATTCATTTGGCATAAACTTTTCGGATACATGGGCCAAGAAACTTACATTTACCGGAAGCTATTTCTACAATAATAGCAATACCGTAAATGATCAATTATTGAACCGGCAATATTTCCTGACGGGAGACAGCAGTCAATTCTATAAAGAGACCAGCCTTTCACAAAACAAGAATTATAATCATCGGGTCAATATGCGCATTGACTATAAGATCGATTCCTTCAATTCGATTCTTATTACGCCCAGCCTTAGTTTTCAGAATAATAATTCCGTCGACAATACAATCGGAGCCAATTCTTACAATCCATCGGATCTCATCAGTCAGTCGATCAATCAGAATACCGCTTCCACTTCAGGATATAATCTCAGCAATAATATTTTATACCGGCACTCATTCCATAAGAGGGGGAGAACCATCTCTTTTGGCCTGAATACCGGCCTCAACCGCAAAGACGGAACTAATTATCTGGAAGCTATCAATCAGTATTATAAGGTGGGTACGGGTTTGGACGATACTTTGAAGCAATTCACGGATCAATTTAACAATGGATATCAGGTCTCTGCGAATGTCGTCTATACTGAGCCGGTGGGTAAACAGAGTCAGTTGCAACTCAACTATAATCCATCCTTTTCGGGAAGCAAGGCCGACCAGGAAACTTTTCATTATGATTTTGGAGATGCAAAGTATTCCCTGTTTGACAGCAGCCTGTCAAACAAATTCGATAACCAGTACAACCGGCAGGTTGGGGGAGTGAGTTTCCGTCATGGTAACAGGGACAAAATGTTTTCTGCAGGGCTGTCGTACCAGTATGCTTCTCTTGCCAGTGAAGGCGTTTTTCCATTCCCCACCAGTATCAATAAGAGCTTTAGCAATATACTGCCCAATGCCATGCTGAGGCTGAAATTGTCGGCCAAGAGTAATTTGCGATTGTTTTATCGCGCATCTACCTCGCCTCCCTCCATTTCGCAATTGCAAAACGTGATCAACAATACAAATCCACTCCTGCTCAGCACGGGTAATCCCGATCTGCAGCAACAATATACCCACCTCCTTTCAATGCGTTATAGTTATACCAATACCCTGAAGAGCACCAGTTTTTTCGCAAATGTATTCATGCAAACGGCGCATGACTATGTGGGGAATGCCACCTATATAGCCCAGAGCGATTCTGTACTAACTCCTACGATTACGCTATACAAGGGATCTCAATTGTCAAAACCGGGTAACCTCAATGGTTACTGGAATCTGCGCAGTTTTTTCACTTTTGGCATGCCATTAAAATTCATCAAGTCAAACCTGAATTGGAATGCGGGATTTTCTTATGTCAAATCTCCTGGTATTATTAACAACACCGGGAATTTTTCCAATAGCTATACTTATACCGGCGGTGCAGTTCTGGCGAGTAATATTAGCGAGTACATTGACTTTACATTGTCCTATTCTGGCAATTTCAATGTGGTGAAAAACAGCATCCAGCCCCAATTGAATAATAATTACTTCATGCAATCGGCAGGAATGGTGGTCAATCTTCTTACTAAGAAAGGATGGCTTTTCCAGAATAGCCTCAGCAACCAGTATTATAAGGGACTTACAGACGGATTCAATCAGAATTATTGGCTCTGGAATATCAGCGCGGGTAAGAAATTCCTGAAAGATCAGAAAGGCGACCTGAGGCTGACGATATTTGACCTGCTGAAACAAAACAGGAGTATTACCCGCAATGCCACTGACACTTATGTGGAAGATGTTCAAAATACGGTGTTGAGACAATATTTTATGCTGACCTTTACGTATAAACTCAAAAATTTTGTAAAAAAATGAATGTGACTAATTTTTTGCGTGCTTCGGTGATGCTGTCTTTGATCATTAGTTTTTTAAGCTGTACCAGATTACCCATGGCCCAATCTTATTGGGAAGGCCGCCAGGCCGATAACCAGGATTTGCAGGTTTCGGGATATAACACCGAATCAGACATCCGATATACCGTTTCAAATGATAAGGCCCGCCTCTATTTCAATGTCTCCACTTTCAACCGTGAAACGGGAAATGAAATGTTGAAAAACGGAGTCACACTATATGTTAGTAGCGGAAATAAGGAAGATAGAACGAAGTATCTAAAATTCCCCCTTCCAAACGGATTCGCACAGGTTGTAGGCGCGGGTGGAACAAAGTCGATCAACAATGCCAATAGTCTGCAAAAGCCGGCGGAAAAAAAATTATCTCCTCTTGCGATATGGGTGAGCGGGAATGATGTGAAATTTCTAAATCCGTCTGATTCTGAGATTGGTTTTGAAGCGCATTTTGGCAAGGACTCATCAGGCAAATTCAATTACCGGGTAGCCATTCCCATTGAAGCCATAGAACCAAGAAGATTCACGGCGATCAAGTCATTGACAATAGGAGTGGTGATAGATAAGGCTCACACGAAAGGGGTAGCCGGAGGCGGATATGAAAACAGGCGGGTAAACGGGATGGGCAGGGGAATGCGCGGAGGACATGGGGGGATGGGGATGCGTGGCAATGATTCGAGGACGAGTCATGATAGCCAAAATCTCCAGGCCCAGTCAATAAAAATATGGTTCAGTACCAAACCGGCCAAACCTTAATTGTTCCAGGTTGAAAAAAGTGGAATCAATTTGTTTACGATTAGTTTTGTAATATATAGCCCGTCTGCTATACTAATCGAATTGACTTGGACGAAAGGAATCTAATTGAAAAGCTAAAGCAGGGAGACGAAACTGCTTTTAAGGAAATAGTAGACAAGTGGCAGGACCTGGTCTACAATACTGCTATTGCGATAGTCCAGAATGAACAGGATGCCGAGGATCTGACTCAGGAAGTCTTTATCCAGGTGTACGAATCCATTCAGCAATTTAAGGGGCAGTCAAAATTTTCCACCTGGCTGTATCGCATTACAGTAACAAAGTCGCTGGACCTGTTAAGAAAGCGAAAGACAAGGAAGCGGTTTGCGTTCATGAAGAGTTTGTTTGGCAGCGACAACGAGATCATTCAGGATCCACCCGATTTTTTTCACCCCGGAATTGCTTTGGATAATAAGGAAACCGGGAAGCTGCTATTCAGGGCTATAGCCAGGTTGCCGGATAACCAAAAAATAGCGTTTACCCTGCACAAAGTTGAAGGACTGAGTCACCAGGAAATCAGTGAGATCATGAATACCAGTGTAACGGCAGTTGAATCATTGGTACATAGGGCAAGGAATAATCTTAAGAAAATTTTGGAAGAATATTATGGGGATAAGCCCTGATGTAACAGGAAATTTCAATTTTTCACGTCAAATATAATTGATATGAAAAAACTACCGGATTCCGAAAGTAAAATAATGGCCACGCTGAATAGCCTAAATGGGATTCAGAGGGCCAAACCGGCTCCATTCTTTTTTACACGCCTGATGTCGGGGATGCAAAGAAAAAATGAGTCCGGGTGGGAAAGGCTTGCTGTATTTATCACCAGGCCTTTAGTGGCTATGACCGCCGTGGTATTGATCATTTTTGTGAATATGCTGGCCGCATTCCATGAGGTGAAAAAAAATACTACTACGGATGTGGTGGAGCAGTCTTACGCGGATTACTATTATTTGAATACCAGTAGCCTCTATGATTTTGAAAACCCTGAACAATGATGAGTAGCAAGTCCAAGATCAGGATCCTGTTGTTGATCACTGCCATTTTTTTGCTGGCAAATATTGCTTTGCTGATATTTTGTGTTTGGAGGCATGAGCCCGTGCGTCGCAGTATGAGAGGAGAGCGTCCAGTTAATGGCCTCTCGGGATTCCTGCAGAAAGATATCGGGTTCAGCCCTGATCAGATGAAGCAATTCGATCAATTGCGTCAGGATCACCGGAATAGAATGAGGCCTTTATTCGACAGCTTGCGGGCATCCAAGAGTCGCTTTTACAAATTGATCAGTGACCAGGCCCCCAATGATTCGGTGATGAATTATTCTCTAGCGGCCATCGGCGAAAGGCAACAGGCCATTGACAGGGAGGTGTTCCAGCACTTCAAAACCATCAGAAATTTGTGCACCACGGACCAGCAGGCCAGGTATGATTCATTGGTACAGAAATTTCTCGGTAGAATGATGGGACCTTCCAGGAGGGCCATACCATCATCACAAAGAGACAGTGCCAGATTGCAGGACTGAGAAATAATGTGCTCAGTCGAAGGGTTTTCCGGGACCTGACGTCAAATACTCGCGATTTACTATTATTAAATGAAAAAAATTAACCGATGAAATCCAGAATTTCGTTTTTTATTTTGGCCCTGTTCGCAGGAATGGGAGCAGTGAAGGCACAAGGTGGCGGCTTCCAGCAAAGGTCGGTAGAAGAAAGAGTGAAGATGGTAATGGACAAGCTGGGAGATTTGAAACTGGATAAGGACCAGACTGCAAAAACCGACAGCGCCTTTACAAATTATTACCGTTCTGTTGAAAAGTTGCGGCAGGGTATGCAGCCCGGAGACCGGCCCGACAGGACTGTATTTGAAAAGCTCAGAAATGACAGGGACGATCAGCTAAAGAAGATTTTCAATGATGCGCAGTACAAGAAGTGGAAGGATGAAATAGAACCTGCCATGCGGCCACAACGTGCTGGCGGCGGCGGAGGTGGAAATAACCAGTGATAGAGCATAGCGAAAGTGCCCCGCCCTCGGCGGGGTTTTTTATTGCTCCATCCATTCTTTGAATGAAGCGACGTTTTCCTGGCTGATGATGATCTCTTCCTGAATGACAGGCTCAATTTCCAATAACAATTTACTTTTTGGGTAAGCCCTGATCTTTTTGATAGCCGCCATATTTACCAGGTATTTCCTGTTTACCCGGTAAAACTCCCTGGGATCAAGCTGTTTCTCAATATCAGCAAGGGACTGATCCAATACGAATTTTACCATTTTCTTATCCACCATGCAAACCAATTTGTGTGCGGCATAGAAATAAGCAATCTCATCGGTCTTTACGCTTACGAATTCGGTGCCCCTTTTGACCAGGAATCGCTTTTTGTACCCATTCGCGGGCAGTTGTTGTTGCCAGTTTGCGAGGCTTTGATAATTGGCTGTAAAATGTTGCTTCAGGCGGTGGTATTTTTTCAGGGCCAATTCCAGTTTGTCCTGGCTAATGGGCTTGAGCAGGTAATCTATACTGTTATGCTCAAAGGCAGCCTGCCAATATTCGTCATAAGCCGTGGTGAAAATAACAGGACATTCTATTTGGATCTCTTCAAATATTTTGAATGAGGGCCCGTCGCTGAGCTCAATATCCATGAATATCAATTCAGGCAAGCCGTTTTGTCGTATCCAGGAAATGGCCTCCCTGGCGCTTCGAAGAACAGCCGTTACTTCAATGGGCTCGGTGCATTTCTGTAAAGCCTTCAACAATTTTCCTGCTGCCGGCTTTTCGTCTTCAATAATGATTGCCCTCATTTTCCGAAATTTGTAGATTACTATGAAGGGTGATGCCGCCCGCTCTCATTCCATCTTCAGGAGGGGCAGTCCCACCATGAATTCCGACTCCGTTTCCAGCACCCTGATTGCAGAACCTGCTGTCAATTTATAGCGTTCGTTTAAATTTTGCAAACCGGTTTTTGAAGAAGATCTGTGAAGTAATTTTTTCCTCATTTTATTGGTAACAACCACTTCCTGGTATTCAACGCTTACATCTACCATCAAAGGGAACTCATCTGAAAATTCATTGTGCTTGATGGCATTTTCAATCAGGGCCTGAAGAGAAATGGGCGGAAGAAGGTATTGATCCATTATGGATTCAGGAATATTCAAATTTAGCTGCACGGCGTCTTCATAACGAATTTTCAATAAGGAGAAAAAGTCTTTGATGAAAATCATTTCCTCGCGCAGCAATACCAGATCCCGCTTTTTGTTTTGAAGGATATAACGGTACACATCGGCCAGACTATCATTGAATAGCCTGGCTTTGCCGGGCTTTTCTTCTATAAGGTGGGAAAGCGTATTCAGTGAGTTGAACACAAAATGAGGATCGATCTGATTTTTCAATGCCTCCAGTTCTGATTCCAGTTTGGCCTTGGCCAGTTGCGCATTTCTGAGCATTTCATTTTCTGATTCCTTTACCAGGAACACCGTTTCATAAACGTGCACTATGAAGATCACACAGATCATGATGACCAGGGTTGTAGTCAGTACGATTTCCCAATTCACCTGCGAGTTTGCGAAGATATGGTACCAGCCAACCAGTAGGAGGATGCTGATTGGAATGGTATAACAAGTCACTGCCAGGAATAGTGTCAGGATCTTGCGAATGGGCTTTTGGAACCAGTTGAAATAACTGCGAAGTGTGAACAGCAGGTATCGGTTCCCTTCCCAAACAACAAACGAGATCGTGATGGTATAGAGATAGCTCAATTTAAATAGCCAATGAGTCAGGGGGCCCTGGCCTGTGAGGCCGGTGAGCAAGGGTATCGAGATACCCAAAAAAGGAATGAGTATGAGACGGAAACCGGTGTCATTCAGCTTTTGCTTTGCGGAAGACTCTTTGGTCGGAATAATTAGCTTGTTCATCCCTTGGTTTTCCACCTTGGTTCCAATTTTGTTTGCGTGTAAAAATTAATGAAATAGTTTCATAGTGGCGGCAAAATCGTGGGAGTGTCGTAATTCAATCGATTCCTTTATTTAACCCTATTCATCACTCTAAAATCGACTTTTTATGGACATGAGTTCTATCAATTGGCTGGCTGTATTGGTGGCCGGCGTTTCGGCATTTGTATTGGGAGGTGTATGGTATTCCCCCGGCTTATTTGGCAATGCATGGATGAAGGAAAACAAGTTCAGCATGGAAGAGATTAGGAAAGGGAACAAGGGCAAAATTTTTGGTTTGGCCTTCATTATTTCTCTTATCATGGCTGCCAACCTCGCCATGTTCCTGGCAGATCCCAAGGAAGGTTGCGGTCCCAAAGTTGATATCAGTTTCGGAACTATCGCAGGCTTGCTCGCCGGCATCTGGGTATTTGGTTTCGTTGCGATACATGGACTCTTTGAACACAAAAGTTTGCGGCTCATCCTCATCAATGGGGGCTATAGCCTGGTTGCGCTGGGATTGATGGGCGCAATAATTGGGCTATGGCGCTGATAGCCGCAATATGATTTTGAAGCCCGCAGGCCCAAATTCTAAATACTGGCTGCCGGCTTTTTCTGTTCCGGTACAAGTAATGCATGAACACCTCTGACGAATGAATTTATATTCGCAGGCTATTTTCGGGTTGATTTTATTTCCATTGTCTTAAAATCTTTTCCGTCCTGAACCATGAACATTTCCATGACCTGGGTATTATCATCAAGCCATTTGACTTTTTCCTTCACTATTCTTTCTGTACCAGTCATGGGATCAGTTTCTTTGCCCGTTAAATTGATTGATTTCGTTGCGGGATCCCATTTGCCTTCGAGGTATATGATACCTGTTCCCATATTGTCAAACCATGAGCTCACAAAAACTTTTCTGGCATTGTCATAGCCCAGTATATTGATTCCTTCAAAGGGCATTCCCTGAAAACTTCCGCTTTCCCTGGACTCCTGGTATCTTCCTCCCAGGATCATTTTGTTGACAGAAGTTCCTGAACTTTTTGAAGGAGGAGCTCCTGGTGCCATCCAAACCGTGAGATCATATTTCCATTCTCCATCAGCTTTTGCAAGCATTTTATGAAAATCGCCCGGCGTCATATAGTCCGTCCAAGCTTTTTGGGCCGCGGCATCGTCCTGGGCATTACCGGATAGAGAACAGGTGCAAAGAGTTAGGACCGTAAACATTCCGATTATCTTTTTCATAATCGTAGTTTTTGAAAAGTTACAACAGATATCCATGCCGGTCAATAGGGCATGAAAAAGATGAAAGCAGAAAGTCCCGGTTGGAATCAATCTGACCTCTCTGCGACTGATTTAATCAGGGAACAGGCTCCTGTCAATATTGGGAATAATGCGGATTGCGTTTTTATAATACACTTTTTTAAGGATATTATCAGGCAATCCCATGCCATACATCCTCCAGAATGCATGGTATTTCTTATGGTAAGGGAAGTACTCGTCAGTTGTTTCCAGCACTCTGAAATAAGTTGCATATTCTTCGGGAACCCAACTGTCTTTTCCAAACATGATGCGGTCCTGGTATTTTTCAAAGAATTTCAGTGCCGCCCTGGGTTGTCTTCCCAATTCGGCAATCACCGCTCCAAATTCAACATTCACATTGGGCATATCATCAAGCAGGGAACCCAATTTTTCAAGATTATTAGGGTACCATCCAAAATGAGCGGCAATAAATATCGTTCGCGGATGTTTTTTGAACATTCGATGCTGCTCTTCAATTAATTGTTCCCAAGGTTCAGGATTGTCGGGTCCCCGCTTCCTTTCAGGATGAACCACTAATTCCAGCCAGCGTTCATTGTGTTCGTCAAGTGCATCCCAAAAAGCCTCGGGGTCAGCGGTATGAATGAGTACGGGTATTTTCAATTCTCCACATTTTTCCCATATCGGATCCAGTCTGGGATCATCAACCGCAACCCTTTTTCCATCTTTGTCTTTTACCGAAAAACCCAGGTTCTTGAAGATTTTTAGTCCGTTGGCTCCATTCTTCACGTCTGACTCAAGTTGCCTGAGTGCCTTTTCAGCCCAACCGGTTTCCCCCACTCCGTTGAAATCAATATTGGCGAATACGATGAATCTTTTGGGAAAATGTTGCTTCACATTGTCCAGCATTTGCTTTAGCCGGTTACCGTTGCCGCCGCTGAGGTTTACCATGACTGCCATATTCATATTATCCATGTCTTGGGTAAGTGTCGAGAGGTCCCTGGTACCCATATCCCATTGGTGGTTGTGGACGTCAATAAATGGGAATTTAGCTTTTGTGAGTTTGTGCTCAGGAACTACGAGGGTTGAATTGGGCTCATATTTTTCAAAATCCATGGATTGTTTTTGGGCCATGGAGGATGCAGCCAGCAAGGCATATACCTGGAACAGTATTATTTTTTTCATGAAAAATTTGATTGAAATTGGGAAAAGTCGCTAAAGGACATTGAAGATAAGGTCATTCAAATTTGTAATGAAAAAGTTAATGATCTTTTGCAGGATCGCTCCATTTTATTGATGAATGGAACATGGATGGTCGATTTACGCGTCTTTATCTTTGTTTTGGAAAAGAATATAGCTCTTTCGCCTCAGAAATTGAGGATACCAGGCCTGCGTTCATAAGGCGTCCACTTCACTCAGAACGGAATCTATTCTTTTTTTCATCATTCCAAAATCTGAATATCCTCTTGTGAGCATGTAGAATTTCGATTCGCTCATTTGCATCAGGACAGTCGGGAAACCCGTGACCTGCAATTGGCGGCACAAATCAAATTCATGATAGGCTTTTTCTTTATAAGATTCCTCACGAAGCCGGCTATAAAATATTTCCTGGGGGATATTGTATTTTTCAAGCAGGTGGCGGTATGCTTCATCATCACAAAGGTCTCTTCCTTCGAAATGAAGGGCATATTGAAGATCCGATGCAAAATGCACCGATAGATCGGGATACGATTCCTTAAAGACGCATAAGGCAATGGCCGGCTTTTCAGAACTGGGAAACCAATCGCTTTCTTCGGGATGGGTGATATGCCAGAGATATGCTTCGCCGAAGTGGACGCCTGTAAGTTCCTCGACGGATTTATAGGCCTCCCGAATATAGCCCGCTGTGGCGCTGATGGGGCGGGGCCGATCAGTTATGATCATGCCACCTGACAAAACCTCTATAAAAATCTGATTTTGGTACTCTTCAGCAATTTTCCGCATCACGGGACTGAAGCCATAGCACCAGCCGCAATAGGCATCGTAACAATAAATGAGCAGAGGAGTCATATTGATTATTGGAGATACAAAACTAGCCCCTTTCCAATCTCCATTGGCATATCGACCATCTTCGGATCAGAATATTCGACCGCAAACCTGAATCCCTGTCGCAGCAGCCTGGCCGCCGACTCATACACTGCAGGAAAGAATTGTTATTAACAAATGATAAAGCAAATAAATTCGGTAGCTATCCTGCTTTTTCTTACCTTTGCGGCGCAAGTTTGAGTTGTGCAGCATCAGTAAGTGAATGATATTTTCTGCTACGCATTTTCTGCTAATAGTCAGTCTTCTTTACTCCCTGCCCTTTTCTCAGATTGTTATTATTAATTTTTTAACAAAAAGAAGTATGAACATTTATGTTTCCAATTTAAGTTTCAACGTCGGTGACGAAGACTTAAAAGAATTTTTTGCAGAATACGGAGAAGTTAGTTCTGCCAAAGTGATTACCGACAAATTCAGCGGCAAGAGCCGTGGATTCGGTTTTGTAGAAATGCCTGACGATGTGCAGGCGCAAAAAGCCATCACTGAGCTGGATGGTGGTGTGGTTGAAGGCAGAACCATTTCTGTAACAGTAGCTAAGCCCAGGGAAGAACGTAACAACAACAATCGTTCTTTTTCACGTAGCAATAGCCGTTACTAAACAAGTAACGAAAACTGAACTGAAAGGAGCTCATTTATATGGGCTCTTTTTTTATTTCCTATACCGGGACCCAAAGATCGTGTCGCGAAACCCTCAGCCTGGGACCTGCATTCATGAATTCTGGAAATGAGTCCGGGAGGGTTGAAAAGTTGAAGGCTGGCATTTTTCCCATTATTTTGCATGAATATTCTTAGCAAAGATGTCTTCCAGGCGAAATGCGGCAATAGGCTTTATACTGATAACGGTTCTAATTGATGTTATTGGCTTCGGGATCATCATTCCGGTACTCCCTAAACTTATTGGGGACCTGATTCATGGTGATCTCAGCGCGGCTGCCCGCTACGGAGGCTGGCTCTTATTTGCCTATGCTTTCATGCAGTTCTTGTTTGCTCCTGTATTAGGGAACCTGAGTGACCGATATGGTAGAAGGCCGGTCCTGCTCTTCTCCCTATTCGGATTTGGAGTGGATTATCTGTTTCTTTCATTTGCTCCTACCATAGGATGGCTCTTTGTGGGCCGGTTTATCGCGGGGATAACGGGTGCCAGTTTCACCACAGCCTCTGCATATATTGCCGATATCAGTCCACCTGAAAAAAGAGCGCAGAATTTTGGCATGATCGGGGCCGCATTCGGACTCGGTTTCATAATTGGGCCCGCACTCGGCGGATGGCTTGGGCAATTCGGATCGAGACTCCCATTCATGGCCGCCGCAATTCTTACACTTCTGAACTGGTTATATGGTTATTTCGTGCTGCCTGAGTCCCTTCCCAAAGAGCGCCGCAGGCCATTCGAATGGAGAAGGGCCAATCCGGTCGGCTCTCTGATCCAGTTGAAAAAATATCCTGCTGTTTCAGGCCTGGTGATTTCATTGACCCTGGTGTATGTTGGCGTGCACGCGGTACAGAGTACGTGGACCTATTATAATATGGAAAAATTTCACTGGAATGAAGCCTGGGTAGGCTATTCACTGGCTTTTGTAGGGCTGATGATCGCGATTGTACAGGGCGGACTGATAAGGATTGTGATACCCAGGTTTGGCCAGGAAAAAAGCCTCTATGTAGGCTTGTTGCTCTATAGTATCGGCATGCTATTGTTTGCATTTGCGTCGCAGGGTTGGATGATGTTTGCTTTCACGGTAATCTATTGCCTGGGTGGAATTGCGGGTCCCGCTTTGCAGGGCATCATCTCTAACCATGTTCCTCCTAACGAACAGGGAGAACTTCAGGGTGCCCTGACGAGCCTCATGAGCGCTACTTCCATTATCGGCCCGCCAATCATGACTAATCTATTTGCTTATTTCACCAGTTCCCGTGCCACAATACAATTTCCGGGAGCTCCCTTTGTCGCGGGGGCCTTGCTTTTCTTAGTGAGTACAATTCTCGCTTATAGGAGTCTGACACGTGAACATGTTGTGAATCGATTGTAATCCGAACGGCGGATTCTCCAAAGTCCGGAGTACCAAATCAAAATTTTATATAGATGAATCTAATTGGTAATCTCATCTGGCTCATATTCGGAGGCCTGCTGGCTGCGTTGGGATATATTGTTGGAGGCTTTGTGTTATGCATCACAATAGTTGGAATTCCCTGGGGCATGCAGTGTTTCAAGATGGCGACTCTGATGCTCTGGCCATTTGGCAAACAGGTATTGCCTGCCAAGGGAGGCATGGGTTGCCTCTCCTTATTCTGTAATATTATCTGGCTTCTATTCGGGGGCCTTTATACGGCCTTCATTCATCTCATATTCGCGGCGCTATTGTTCATCACCATCATAGGAATTCCATTTGCGCGTCAGCACCTGAAACTGATGGAATTAGCATTGATGCCGTTTGGAAGGGTGGTGGTATAGCGGTCATTGCGGGCCAATTGCGAAAAATTGCAAATTATTGCTGAACTTTGTATATAGATCAAACCGCCAAGAGCACTTAAATGTGCAAGACCATTTGGCCGATCCAATATTTCTTCAGTCTTAATTGTGAATGAAAATGAGTGATACCACAGTAAATCCGCTACCACTGACAGCCAAAGATTTTGCCACAGACCAGGAAGTGCGCTGGTGCCCTGGTTGTGGAGATTATTCCATTTTGGCACAGGTGCAAAAAGTCATGCCCACCCTCGGCATACCCAGGGAAAATATAGTCATCATTTCGGGTATAGGCTGCAGCAGTCGTTTTCCATACTATATGAATACTTATGGAATGCATTCTATTCATGGCCGCGCCACCGCAATTGCTTCGGGGCTCAAAGCCACCCGGCCCGAATTGAGTGTGTGGATCGTGACAGGCGATGGAGACGGCCTGAGTATCGGTGGAAACCATACCATCCACCTGTTGCGAAGGAATTTTGATGTAAACATCATGCTCTTTAACAACCAGATTTACGGTCTTACCAAGGGCCAATATTCTCCCACATCCGAAGAGAGAAAGGTTACCAAATCCACCCCATATGGAAGTATTGATCACCCATTCAATCCGGCTGCCCTGGCTCTGGGCGCGGACGCCACTTTTGTTGCAAGGAGCATGGACAGGGATCCCAAACATCTGCAGGAAATGCTGATCAGGAGCCATGGCCATAGGGGTGCATCATTCCTGGAAATTTACCAGAACTGCAACATATTTAATGATGGGGCCTTCGAGATATTCACCGAAAAATCTTCCAAACAAGATGAGGCGGTATTTCTGGAACATGGCAAACCCCTTATTTTCGGTACCCAAAAAAATAAGGGACTGCGTTTGGAGGGATTTAAGCCCATGGCTGTGGAACTGGGTAAAGATTTTAGTGCCGATGACCTATGGGTACATGACGAAAATGATTTTAATAAAGCCAGTATATTGTCCCGCATGTTTGACAATCCCCGGGAGCCAGAACATCTGCCCAGGCCATTTGGAGTATTTTATGAATTATTCAGGCCTTGTTATGAGGATGAGATGGCTGCGCAAATCGAGGAAGCCATTGCACTGAAAGGGAAAGGCGAACTCAATAAATTATTGAGGGGAAGTGAAACCTGGACCATCGCCTAGGATTCCCTGTTTACTTCGTTTAAAGGAGCTCAATCTGCGTTCCAAAAGCAATTTAATTTTTTATTCAGGGGAAGAATTGCTCTTGAAAAAATAAAGCCAGCGATTGAAATCGCCGGCCTGTGCTTACCTCTGAAACCACAAAAAGAAAGAGTTCTTCTTTCCATCATTTCAATTCAACACAAAAATGTTTTCAGCAAAACCAAAGGATGATTGCGATTCGTAAAGGTTTCAGGAGAATTCAGCACCTCTAAAGAGTTTTATATAGCATAAGTATAATTGTGAATAAGAAAGAATGTTTTGCAGTAATGGACCAGATTAAGGTTCTGCGTAAGGGCAATTGGATGATAAGTAATGGAGATTGGATGATTTTTGCAACGGAGCCTGATAGAATGATTGGATTCTGGCTAGCTGAGAAGGTTCTGCTAAAGTAGTAACTGGTTTTAATATTTCAAAAACTTTTGAGGAAATAAAGTCGCAAAAAGCAGAAAGGGCGGTGGTTCCTGATTGAACCCACGGTCTCGCTTAGGCTAACTCATTGCAGTCCTGCCACTTCCAATTCCTTTTGCGCGGCCCTTATAACTTTTCCTTTTTTGTAGTCGAACCACCATTTAGGAGCTGTTTTCTTCATCAGGGTATCAATATGGCGCATGCCAAAAAGGTTCCAGGCACCTTGCAGCTTGCCGCTCATATTCGCCTGAAGGGCTCTCAGACTCATGGCAAAACCACTGTCGATATATTCCATGTGGTGCCAGTAGCCGGCAGGCATGAACAGCGTATCACCGTGCTCCAGAGTTGTTTCAAATCCCCTGGCGAGTTTCAAAGCGGGAAATGCGCCATAATCGGGTTTGCCATCATTCTTATAATAATTGGAGAAATCAGCGAGGCTCAGTACTTCGTAAGGCTTGCGGTACAGTTTGTGTTGTTCTTCAAATGGGAATAACAATACTTTCTTGCGTCCTGTAAACTGCGTGTGGAGAATATGCGACATATCAATGTCGAAGTGCATGTGCGTGATGGAAGTAGCGCCTCCGATGAAAAGCATGGGATAGCGTTTCACGAAACCCTTCATCAAAAATTCAGGCCATGTAAAATCCTGCGTGAGCTGAGGCGCGTGTTCAAAAATATTGAAGAGAAATATCCTCCATCCGGCGGGACCCTGCCTTATCATGTCAACATATTCCCCAAAACTCTTATAATCGTCTGCCTTGTTTATGGGAGTATAGGCATCACTTTTTATGTTATTGTAAATGCCCACCTCTTTATGGCCCACGATCTCCTTGAAATAGTCCCAGGTCCATTTCTGATAGGCAGGCCATTCCCGTGAGATTCCGGTGATCACTACCGGCTTCATGGGATCATAGAACTTATCTCTAAAATCTTTGCCTGAAATATTTTCTATTCTTTCTACCGGTCTCAGCTCCATTTTCTTAAAAATTAGCTCACGCAAAAATAATATATAGCTATTAAACATACGACAATCGTTGGTCAATTGGGATAAAGATTTGACCTCTTGCTGACAGTATCTTCGTAATTTTCGTCTAAAAACAGGCCTATGTTGTTGCACATCCATCCGGAAAATCCGCAGCCCAGGCATATTCAAAATATTATTCAGTGCCTGCAAAGCGGCGGTGTAATCATTTATCCCACAGATACCATTTATGGTCTGGGTTGTGATATATTCCAGCAAAAAGCCATACAAAGGATTTGCAGGATCAAACAGGTTGATCCCAAGAAAATCAATTTCTCATTCATCTGTTATGACCTCAGCGACCTCAGCCAATACACCAAAAGTATTTCCACACCTTTATACCGAATCCTGAAAACCTGTCTTCCGGGTCCCTACACTTTCATTTTACCAGCCGGTAAAGAGGTGCCGAAAATTTTAAAGAGTAAAAAGAATACAGTGGGCATTAGGGTTCCGGACAATCTTATTGCACGCACCATTGTGAAGGAACTTGGCCATCCTATCCTGAGCACTACTTTACCGGGAAATATGGTGGAAGAATACACCGATCCGGAAATCATTTATGAAAAATTCAAAGATCTGGCTGATATAATTGTGGATGGAGGGATTGGGGGCATGGTGCCTTCAACCGTTATTGATTGCACTGGGCCTGAGCCCGCATTAATAAGGCTGGGATTGGGAGAAATTGACCAGATAGGAATTGAACCTTGACAAGAGGCCATGGCCTAAATCCTGCAGGTATATTTCTACGTTAGGTGACCAAGTCTGCATGCGGGCTGGCAGGAAGTTCTGCACATTTAACATCTTATGGGCCCCGTTCCGCGTCAAAAAAAGCATCTCACGCAAGATTGATGCGGAGATGCTTCGCTGAAAAACCCCAAATTATCAAATCTTAAAACCTTTTGCGGGAATTGTGTTTCGCTCTATAGATATCCCGGCTGGTACGGTTTTCATCGCGCCTGATATGCGCTCTTTCCCTGGGACCAATATGTCCGTCGTTGGTCTTTGCGCGATGGATATCATGACGGATATCTCTTTGTTCATAAGCCAGGCGCCGGGTTTCGCGGGGAGTCAATTCACCGCTCCTTTTGCCCTGAACAATTCTTTCTCTTTGGTTATGCTCTCGCTGCCTCACCTGCGCGCTGGCAGATGAAAGGCCAATGGCCACCAGCAAGATAGTCGTCAATAATAATTTAGTTTTCATGGTTCTTAAAATAAGGTGAACAATACTTTCAATGCTATAAGAGACGGGAGAAATGGAGAAGGGTTTAAGCAGGGTCGCCCAATTTTCTCAAAAAAGGGGCATTTGAACCGGGAGGCATTGAAAACTTCTTCTGTGATATGGACTTAACCCATGCTCCTGGAGGGCTTCCCTGTGTTGCAGTGTTGCATAACCTTTATTATGATTCCAGGCATATTGGGGAAATTTATCGTGAAGTTTCAGCATATAATCGTCTCTGTAAGTCTTGGCCAGGATGCTGGCGGCCGCGATAGAAGCAAATTGTTCATCGCCCTGGATTATGCATTCATGCGGAATATTCGAATAGGGATTGAACCTGTTACCATCTATCAATAATAATTGCGGCAATTTCCTGAGTTTATGAATCGCCAGGTGCATGGCTTTGAAAGAAGCCTGGAGAATGTTGATCCTGTCGATCTCTTCATGGTCAACCATCGCTACTGAAAAATCCAATGCATGTTGTTCGATAAAGATCCTGAGTTCCTCCCTTTGTTTTTCGGCTACCTGTTTGGAATCATTCAGGAGCGGATGAAAAAAATCCCGTGGCAGCATCACGGCTGCAGCGAAGACCGGCCCTGCAAGACATCCGCGGCCCGCTTCATCGCAACCTGCCTCTGTCAATTGGTTTTGGAAGAAAGATTGTAACATGCGTGATGCAAGTTTAAGAATAAAATGTTCATGAATGCCAAATTGCTGGTGTTAGTGCAATAATTTTGCAGCCATTATGAAGGATTCTCTTTCCAAAAACCCCAATAAGGCCATAGCAATTTGGTTGCTGGCCGGCACATTCATGATCATGGTACAGGTGCTGCTGGGCGGCATTACGCGGCTCACCGAATCCGGACTCTCCATCACCGAATGGAACCCTATTACGGGCGTATTGCCTCCTTTGAATGAGTCAGCCTGGTTGATGGAATTTGATAAATACAAACGCACGGACCAATTCAGGTATATACATCCCGATTTCACCCTTTCGGATTTTAAGTTCATTTTTTTCTGGGAATGGCTTCACCGGGTCTGGGCGCGCTTGCTTGGCATTGTCTTCATCGCCGGATTCGTTTATTTTCTCTGGAAAAGACAATTCAAAAAGGGTATGATCCTGCCGCTATTGCTATTATTTGTTCTGGGCGCTTTGCAGGGGGCAATCGGCTGGATCATGGTTAAGAGCGGGCTCGTGCCCGAAAAGTATTTTGTGGGACATATTCAATTGGCGACGCATTTTATCGCCGCCCTGCTCTTACTCATGTACACATTTTGGTTTGCCTTACGGTTATTAGTACCCGAAAATCAATTAGTATGGAATTATTCTCTTCGACGTCTCAGTTTATCAATCTTAACGCTATTGTTTCTGCAATTGACCTATGGCGCCTTCATGGCAGGCCTGAGGGCCGGCGCTGTGGCCCCCACCTGGCCCACGATCAATGGTTCCTGGTTTCCGGATAGCCTCTTCACCGGATCGGGACTGCTCAATTACACTGATAACCCATTCATGGTGCAATTCATTCATCGCGGGTTGGCTTATCTCCTGGCAATACTCACAGTGATATGGTTCATCATGGCCCGAAAAACGAAAGCGACAGCCTGGTTCAGCAAATCCAGGGATCTTCCCATTGTGATGGTGACGATACAATTGATACTGGGCATACTGACCGTCACCCACGCATCGTCAGCGACCGACCTGCTGTGGTTGGGAGTCGCGCACCAATTTGTTGCCATGCTTTTGCTGGTGGTTTGGATTTGGATGTTTTACGTATTGAGAGGGACTGGTAGCACGTCCATTCAAAGTACGCGGAGTTGAGAATGATTCTGGAGGTTTCGATTGAAGAAATCAATTTTCAATTCCGGTGATCAATGTATAGACCTGGGAACCGCGGGCCTTAATTTTTGGCGAATGATATTATTCTTAACTTGTTCAACGTTTCATTCAGGAGAAGTACATAATGAAATTGAATGCGGATTAATGCTTCCATTAAAGAATACCTGACAGGATTTTATCATTCCTTCCCTGTGCAACTGTTAATTTTACATTTGCGCAGATACCAGGTGTTTCTGATTTTCTGGTTCCTGCTTGCCAGTGCCATCAATGGTGATTTCATGAGTAATTTCGGGGCCTACTCACTTTTTTTGGCTCCGGAATATCTGGGGAAGGTCAACCCGCTGAGCATGGCCTTGGTGGGAATGACAACGGCCGTATTCATCATGAGTTGGAATGTAACCACCTTCATCCTTCACAGCAAGCAATTCAAGTTCCTGGCCACCACTTCCAAACCTTTTCTCAAGTATTGTATCAACAATTCGATAATACCCATATTATTCCTGATTTTTTATTTTGTCGAGAGCGTTCAATTCGACCGAACGCGCGAGTTGTTGTCCGTGGGCGAAATTGCAGGCCTGGCGGGCGGTTTCATTGCGGGCCTGATCTTCATGTTCCTAATTTCTTTTCTATATTTTTTCAGAACGGAAAAAACGCTGATGCGTAAGATGGAACCCGTTTTTCGCGACCCCAAGGCATTCGCAGCTCAATTTGGCGTGGGTGGAAACCACTTTCATGAAAAAGGATTGATGCAAGTTGACTGGTTTTACAATACCAGGCTCAAACTAAAAAGACCCCGGAATGTGACACATTATTCCCAGGAATTCATCGATACCGTATTTAAACGACATCATTTTTCAGCAGTACTGTCCATCATTTTAGCATTTCTGTTTCTGGCGCTTGTAGGTTTACTCATAGATCACCGGATATTCAAGATACCCGCGGCTGCTGCAATCCTGTTGTTTTTTGCGATATTGATCGGAGCGGCGGGAGCCCTTACATATTGGCTGAAAAGCTGGGCCTTTCCTGTATTGCTTGTCTTTTACCTGATCCTGAATTTTCTTTTTGAAAAGGAAGTGATTGATCCCAGGAACAAGGCCTATGGGCTGAACTATTCCAATATTGACGATAGACCCGCATACAGGAGGGATAGCGTTCTGGAATTGTGTTCGCTCGACAAAATGAAAGCCGACAAACAGAATATGATTCATATCCTGGAGCGTTGGAAACAAAAACAGGGCGAGGAAAAACCATTGTTTTATGTGGTCAATGTGAGTGGCGGCGGCACCCGTTCTGCCACATTCACACTGAATGTGCTGCAACAACTCGACAGCTTCATGCATGGAGACATGATGAAGAAGACCTTTCTGATCACCGGAGCTTCGGGAGGAATGCTGGGGGCCACTTATTATCGTGAATTGTACCGTCTCAGGCAAGAAGGAGAACCGATCAATCTTCAGGATGAAAAATATGCGAACGATATCTCCAAAGACCTGCTCAATGCTTTGTTTTCTTCATTTGTGTCCAGGGATTTGTTTGCTCCGGCGCAACGCTTCACCATTGGAAACTATAAGTATGCCAAAGACAGGGGATATGCATTTGAACAGCAGCTCAATGTAAATACACGCGGCATTTTGGATCATCAAATGAAAGATTTTAAGATTGATGAATATTTTGCCAATATCCCCCTGATGCTGTACAGCTCCACCATCACCAGCGACGGAAGAAAAATGATGATCAGTACACAACCTATCAGTTTCATGATGCGGGATTGGCCTGATACTGCGGGAGGGATCTTTGCCGAGCCAGACGCCATAGATTTCAGCGCCATGTTCAAGAGACAGGATCCGTTAAACCTCCGGCTTCTTTCGGCCTTGCGGATCAATGCCACATTCCCTTATGTATTGCCAAATGTATGGCTTCCATCAACGCCCATTATAGACGTGATGGACGCAGGCATGCGCGACAATTACGGACAGGAAACATCCCTGCGTTTTCTCAGCATATTTAATGACTGGCTGGCTGCCAATACCAGGGGTGTTGCGTTTATACAGATCCGTGATAGGAGGAGAGGAGAATGGGAAGATGCTTACGAGGATCCCAGCATCAGGGGCTTAATCACCAAGCCGATCATGACCCTGCAACATAATTGGATGAAGATGCAGGATTATTATCATGAAGAACTGATCCAGTATAGCGATAAGGCTTTCAATTTCCCATTTGAAAAAGTCACTTTTTCCTATATACCCACTAATGCCCAACAGGGTGCCGCGCTGAATTTTCACCTGACCGCCAAGGAAAAATTAGATATCAGGGAAGCGCTCTATTCTCCGGAAAATGCGGCCGCTTTCAACCGGGTCAGGCAGCTTTCCAGTCCCGGAACTAAGCCGGCTGGATTAGGAGAAAAGCCGAAGGGATGACTTCAATCCTGAATTCATCGGCCGTTGGTTTAGGATCACCGTCAATGTGGAAAGGCGCCTGCTGAAGATTTCTGATGGTCAAGGAATCTGTCTGGAAATACAAAATCCCATCATCCTTAAATATTTTTTCCCTGATATCTCCTTTCCTAACCTGCCGGAATACGGATTTCAGCATCCGGAACTTGCTCATTTTCTGAACTACTACTATATCCAACAATCCATCGTGGAGGCTGGCCTTTGGAGCGATGGTGAAACGATTGCCGAATTGATTGCTGTTGGCAATGCTGATGAAGAAAGCCTCAGTCTTAAAATTATTCCCTTTCGCAGAAATTTCAAATGAATAAGGCCGCGCGTTCATAAAATTCCGAAGGGTTTGCCAGATATAAGTGACAAGACCGCGTTTATGCTGCATTGCAAAATCATGCGCTACCTGCGCGTCGAAGCCCAGCCCGCTCAGCATACAGGAGAACTGCATATTGATCAGGAATGCATCAGTTTCCCTGGCCTTTCCGGTAATAATAAGTTCGAGAGCTTTTTTCGTATTCCTCGGTATGCCTGCAGCCAGAGCAAGTCCGTTGCCAGATCCGCAGGGCAGCAGTCCGAACCTGACCCGGGTATCGCGGAGCCCATTGACCACGGCGCTGATGGTACCATCACCACCGGCTACTATAACGTCAGTAAAATTTTCATTCAGGATCTTTTCCCGCAGAGGCGCATAACTCCCTTCGGGATTCGTAGCAAGTATTTCGAATTGAATTTGATTATCCCCCACAAAGGCTTCAATGGATTTCCTCATCCTTGACCTATTGCCCTTCCCCGCGATGGGGTTGAATAAGAAAATCATCTTCCTGTTCATCCTTGCAATATACAAAGGATTTAAAAAGGCATTGGAAAACGGCGGCTATTCAATCTTCAGCCTGCAAATAAGAATCCTCCTGATCCTTATCGCCGAGGCCAGCTTTTCATCCAATGGCTCACTGTAGGTGTATAGTGATATTATCTTGCGCCCTGCTTTCAGCAATTGAGATTGCTTCAAGGGAATGCCAAACATGCCGGAAGATGAACCGAATTTGAAACGGGAAATTTCTTCATCACCATTATAAAAGACAAAACTCCTGTTCCAACCCTTGGGTATAACGCTTTCCTGGTAATCGATCCTGAGCATTTTTGATCGTGAGAGGCGGGACTTTTTCAGGACGATAATGGTACTGTCTGGATGCTGCGTTACCGAGCCTTCCGCGACCTGCTTTTTGTCCAGGTAAATTTTCCAGGCCGATGTCTGGGCATGCGCCATTAAACCGCAGCCAAAGCTGGCAAAGAGAAGGATGAGAATGAATTTCATGGCAAAATTATACAGGTAAAGTTACATCGTAAGACTCTGCTGACTATTTGAAAGTTGGGAATTGCTTACCTGTTATAGCATTACCAATTCAGCAAGGCGCTAGCCCAGGTAAATCCGCTTCCAAAAGCGGCGAGACAAACCAGGTCACCTTCAGCTATCCTTCCCAGTTCCCATGCTTCGCATAAGGCGATTGGAATAGACGCTGCCGTGGTATTGCCATATTTTTGAATATTATTATAGACCTGGTCATCATTCAGTTTCAGTCTTTGCTGCACAAACTGGCTGATGCGAAGATTCGCCTGGTGCGGTATGAGCAGCTTGATATCGGATGTCTGCTTGCCATTTGCCTGCAGCGCCTCCATGATGACTTCAGGAAATTTTACAACAGCTTTCTTGAAAACTGAGGGCCCATCCATATATGGAAAATTCTGTGCATGTTCGATCATTGCATGACTCATGAACATTTCCCCTAATGCCGCATCGTCAAAATCCGCCAGTTTTTTATCGCTCCAATGGTTGGCATGTGTACCAGGATTATAGAGTGCCAGCAATTCGGCGCTATCACCATCACTGTGAAGATGTGTGCTTAAGATGCCCTGGTTCATATTGGAAGAGGGCTGCAACACAACTGCGCCTGCACCATCTCCAAAAATAACCGACACATTTCTCCCCCTCGTGCTGAAGTCCAGTCCGAATGAATGTTTTTCACTGCCAATCACCAGGATATTCTTGTACATGCCAGACTTAATGAATTGGTCGCCCACACTCAGCGCATATATGAATCCGCTGCATTGATTGCGAACATCAAGAGCCCCCACTTCTTTCATTTTCATGGCGCGTTGAACCAGCACGCCACAGCCAGGAAAATAATAATCCGGAGAGAGTGTGGCAAAGATTATGAAATCGATATCATCTGGTCCGATTCCCGCCCTTGCGATGGCTATCCGGGCGGCTTCAACACCCATTGTCGCCGTGGTTTCCCCGGTACGATTCGCGAACCTTCTTTCCTGGATTCCCGTTCTTTCCTGAATCCATTCATCAGTGGTGTCCATAAAACGGGTGAGATCATTGTTAGTGACGATCTGTTCGGGCAAATACATGCCTATTCCGGCAATCCTAGTTCGTATCATGTAATCCGATGTTTAAAGGAGAAATCATAAAAAGAATGGAGGAGGGAATGCGATACTCAATCAACCTTTTTCAACTTCATCACTTCTTCCAAAAATCTTTCAGTATCATTCCTTACCGTTTCAAGGTCTTTCGATTTTATGTAAGAACCAATAACATGGTCGCCGGCTCCGGGCACGGCCTCTTCTTTTTTAAACTCCGCTTCGGTACCCAGTTCCCTGAACATAGTTTGTATGGCGGAAACTTTTACCACAGAATCCTGGTGCACTTCATCTTTATAATAATATAACACGAGTGCCGGCTGATGAACTTTCTTAAAATTAGATTTGGTCATGGAAGTTGAGAGTAATTCCTGTAGTTCCACCGCGGCCTCAATCCTGTAGGGCGGATTCCAGTATTGTTTGTAACCGGGACGCTGATCTTTCGAAGTGATATAATTCGATTTAGTAACCATCCTGGCTACCTGCAGCCCCCAGTGTCTGTCAAGCACCCAGGCATTGGGATCATTGATTTCAATATTCGGCGAATAAAGAATAAGTGCTCCCACTTCAGGATATGTTGCGGCAAGCATAAGGGCCAGACTGCCACCGGTGGAAGTTCCCATCAGGATCACCGTATCACCCAATTGCCTGCCAATGGCATAGGCCTGCTTGGCGGATTCCCAGAATTTATCAGCAGTGAAATTAATCATCGTATCCGTGGTGTCAATTCCATGTTCGGCAAGCCTCGACAGGTATAAATTGCAGCCGAATTCCTTCGCGATCTGCCTGTGTGTGGGTTCTCCTTCGCCCTGGCTGGCGGAGAATCCATGAAGATAGACGATAGCATAATGCGTTTTTTGTTTCAATGAATCGTTGTACCATACAATTCTGGCTTCATTGTCTGGTTTGAGTTTGTGGACCGATTCCTGCTCACTAACATATTTTTCCAGGGATGTCGGAGCAGATGGAACTGCGGGAAGTTGTTTTTGATACAAGGGTGTATGAGGCGCGGGTCCCGCAAGATATATTATGACTAATATGACGGGGGTTAATAGGAAGATTTTCTTGCCCATACTCTAAATTTGATAGTAATTTATGTAATAAGCCCTGTTATTAGTTGTATTCTATTGCAATATTTTATGAATTCTGATATCGGAAAATATTTAATCTTCATAGGCTTGGGCATAGTGGTGCTGGGGCTGGTGCTTTATTTTTTCCATGATAAGTTGCACTGGATCGGTCATTTACCCGGAGACATCCGGATTGAAAAGGAAAATTTTAAGTTCTATTTCCCCATCACCACCATGCTCTTACTTAGTCTCATAGTGGGTGTCCTGATACGGATTTTCAGGAAATTTTTTTGATGGGTTGGGAGGCACAGTTCAGGCCAGGCTTTCGAATTTTGCTGTGAAATGCCTGAGATAGGGAGTTTCATAAACAATTTTCAACCCGCGAATGTTTTCCCTTTTTCTGAACACTTCAATGATCACCTCTGCCACATAATCAATATGACTTTGGGTATATACTCTTCTGGGCACAGCCAGTCGCACCAATTCCATTTGGTGTGGAATGAGGTTGCCTTCTGGTCCGTATTTGCCAAACATTAGGGAGCCTATCTCCACGCCTCTGATCCCTCCTTCAATATACAATCCGGCGCAGAGGGCCTGGCCAGGATACTGATGTGGTGGAATATGAGGCAGAAATGCCTTCGCATCCAAATATACCGCATGTCCCCCGGTGGGTTTGAGATAAGGCACACCAACCGCATCCAGTTTTTCGCCGATGTATTCAATGCTCCTGATCCTGTATTTGAGGTAATCTTCCTGCATCACTTCTTCCAGGCCAATGGCAATCGCTTCCAGGTCTCGCCCCGCCAGCCCTCCATAAGTGGGAAATCCCTCTGTTATGATGAGCAAGTTCCTGCATTCCATGGCCAATTGATCATTTTGCAATGCCAGGAAACCTCCGATATTGGCGAAGGCATCTTTCTTGGCACTCATCGTGCATCCATCAGCGTAAGAAAAGAGTTCCCGGGCAATGTCGAGGATAGGTTTATCCCTGTATCCAATTTCTCTCTGCTGGATAAAAAAACAATTCTCCGCAAAACGGCAGGCATCAATAAAGAATGGAATGCCATATTGATCACAGACTTTCCTGGTTGCCCTGATATTTTCCATGCTCACCGGCTGACCACCTCCTGAATTATTGGTCACCGTAGTCATCACCATTGCTATGGAAGCGGCCCCTTTGTCGGCTATGAATTGTTTCAGCGCGGCTACATTGATGTTCCCCTTGAAAGGAGCAATCAGCGAAGGTTGTTTCCCTTCTTCACAAATAAAATCTATTCCTTCGGCGCCCGCAAATTCAATATTGGCCCTGGTAGTATCGAACAGAGTGTTGCTTACAACATATTTACCTTTTTCACCTGTAATACTGAATAAAATTTTCTCTGCGGCCCGGCCCTGGTGTGTGGGAATGACCCATTTCATGCCAGTGATCTTTCGCACTTCGGCTTCAAAACGAAAAAAGCTACTGCTTCCTGCGTAGCTTTCGTCGCCCTGCATGATGCCGGCCCACTGGTTACTGCTCATAGCGCTGGTGCCACTGTCGGTTAGCAGGTCAATGATCACGTCTCTGGCCTTGATGAGAAAGGGATTATAGGATGCCTCTTCCAGTATATGGATCCTTTCTTCACGAGTGGTGAAATAAATAGGTTCAACAGACTTTATCTTGAATGGCTCAATGATCGTATGCATAAATTTCTTTTAAAGAATTTCCAAATGAGGCCGGTCGAAATTGCCGGCTATTGAAGGTTTCCAGGATGAATGTCGCATGCGATTGGCGGCATCAGCTATCTTCCAATCCTTTACAGCATTCCGGCAGGGATTCTGTCGGGACTTGGCTTTATGAAGAAGGCGCTTAAGTAGGACTCTTGATAATATTTTTCCAGATTTCCACGTTTGCGGGGATGATTAATGTAAAACTAATTAATTATAAAGTTCCCTTTCGCCTTGCGCTCCGGCTAAAATACTGTACCTTTGCAGGCTTAATTTTGGGTGATCGGCCATTAGCCAAGAGTAAATTGAGGTTTTTCCGGTTCATTCCGTCATCCCGGGCTCCGAAATCTTTGATCGGGGAACTCTCAAACTTAAATATGAATATTAGAAATATAGCCATAATTGCCCACGTTGACCATGGGAAGACTACCCTGGTAGACAAGATATTGCATAGTACCAATGTGTTTCGTGCCAACCAGGAGACCGGTGATCTGATCATGGACAGTAATGAGCTTGAAAAGGAAAGGGGGATCACCATTTTCAGCAAGAATGCCGCGGTTGAATACAAGGGCGTTAAGATCAATGTAATTGACACCCCCGGGCACTCAGATTTTGGCGGGGAGGTGGAACGGGTTCTGAAAATGGCCGACGGTGTATTGTTGCTGGTTGATGCATTTGAAGGGCCGATGCCGCAAACGCGTTTTGTTTTGCAGAAAGCCCTGCAACTGAACCTCAGGCCAATTGTGGTGATCAACAAGGTTGACAAGCCCAATTGCCGTCCCGATGAAGTACATGAAGCCATTTTTGAATTGTTCTTCAACCTGGATGCCACAGAAGAGCAATTGGATTTTCCTACCATTTACGGTTCGTCTAAACAGGGGTGGATGAATACATCAATTACACCCACCGACAATATTTTTCCTTTACTGGATGCCATTCTGGAATATGTTCCGGAGCCTAAAGTGGGAGACGGAACCCTGCAGTTGCAAATCACTTCGCTCGACTATTCCTCTTTCCTGGGCAGAATTGCCGTGGGAAAGGTCACGAGGGGGAAGATCAGCGAAGGTCAACCCATTGCGTTGGTGCAGGCCGATGGCAGCATCAAGAAATCCAAGGTCAAGGAACTTTATGTTTTTGAAGCCCTGGGTAAGAAAAAAGTGGCTGAAGTTGGGTCTGGTGATATTTGTGCGGTAGTGGGACTGGAAGATTTCAATATTGGAGACACCATAGCAGACATCGATAACCCCGAAGGTCTGCCGGTCATTAGTGTGGATGAGCCTACTATGAGTATGCAATTCAGCATTAACAACTCACCCTTTTACGGGCGGGATGGGAAATTCGTAACCTCCAGGCATTTGCGTGACAGGCTGATGAAAGAAACTGAAAAGAACCTTGCGTTGAGAGTGGAGGATTCAGACAATTCTGACAGCTTCCTGGTTTATGGAAGAGGCATATTGCATTTGGGCATTTTGATAGAAACCATGCGACGGGAAGGGTACGAACTAACGGTAGGACAACCGCAGGTTATTGTGAAGGAAATCAATGGAAAAAAATGCGAGCCTTATGAGAACCTGGTTGTAGATGTGCCGCAGGAATTCAGCGGCAAAGTGATTGATATGGTCACCCAGCGCAAAGGGGAATTACTGGTAATGGAAAGCAAGGGCGACATGCAACACCTCGAATTCGAGATACCTTCCAGAGGCTTGATTGGCCTGAGAAGCAATATGCTCACCAATACCGCCGGCGAAGCGGTTATGGCACACCGTTTTACCGAGTATAAGCCCTGGAAAGGCCTTATCCCCGGCCGTAGTAATGGAGTTCTTATCACTAAGAATAATGGTACAACCACAGCTTATTCCATAGATAAACTGCAGGACCGTGGTTCCTTTTTCGTGGATCCGGGAGATGAAGTTTATGTGGGACAGATTATTGCCGAGCATATCAAACCCGGCGACCTCATTGTCAATGCCACGGAAGGCAAGAAGCTCACGAATATGCGTGCCAGTGGGAGCGATGATTCTGTAAGGATTGTGCCAAAGATCCAAATGACACTGGAAGAATGCATGGAGTATATTCAACAGGATGAGTGCATCGAAGTGACTCCCAAGAATATCCGGCTTCGCAAGACCATACTGGACGAGGAAGAAAGAAAGAAATTCCAGAAAAGGCTCAGTACCGAAGCGGTTTGATGCTCATTAAACTTCGGATCTAATAATTGAATGGGTCTCGATTTTATCGGCCTGTCTATTTGTTATTTGATGTATTTGGAAAGCGTTTCGGCATATTTTGAACCAAGTTCCTTCAATTCATTATAAACTTTCTGCAGCGCAGGTTGGTCTCCTTTCAAGTAGTAACAAAATCCGGCATAATAGCGGCTCAGTTCATCCTTGCTGTCTTTTTCCATGATGTTGCGGAATTGGGATAATGCATTGTCATAATCCTTCAGCTTGTAATAGCTATAACCCAGATCTGTTCTTGCTTTGGCATATTCCGGGTCTAATAATAAAGCCTGCTGCAAAGGAAACACGGCATCTTTGAATCGTTCCTTGTCATTGTAGCACCAGCCAAGACGGTAGTATGCCCCCTTATTTTTTTGAGTTAACCTCACCCCTCTTTCATAGTAAGCCATCGCTGAATCATAATTCTTCAGGTTGTCATAATAGGTGTCTGCAATTCCCAAAATCGAAGCGTGGTCGGCCTTGTTCAGGGCAATCGCCTTTTGATAATTGGAAATGGCTTCATCGTTAAATTTGAGTTTGTAATAGGCATAGCCCAATTCAGAATAAGCAATGGAATTGGTATTATCCAGGTCTGTGCTTTTTCTTAACGACATCGTTGCATCACTAAATAATCCCAGCTCATTCTCACACCAGCCCTTGTTATAATAAAACTTTGAATCGTTTATTTCGGGTTTTAAGTCTCTGTACTTATTATAATTGTCCAGCGCTTTCTGGTATTCTTTCTTGCTGAAATAACAATTCCCTATTTCTTTATATGCCAGTCCGTAATTTGGATCCAGGCTGGTAGCCTTCGTAAGATAGGAGAGCGCTTCATCATATTCTGTCAGCATTTTATATGAATACCCAATTTCAAAATAATTCTGTGCTTTGTCTTTAGGGCTGTTCTTCTCTTCTTTTTTCAATGCATCAAGCGCTTCATTGTACATGGCTTGTTCGTTGTAACACCAGCCCAGTTCATGCAGGGCTTCGGTGTAGTCTGGCTTTAACAGGACCGCTTTCTTGTAGGCACTTTCGGCTTCCGTGTATTTTTTGCTATCCTGGAAAGATTTTCCTTTATCGAACCATTCCTTAGCGGTAGTTTGAGCGGGAGCTTCCGGTGCTTCAAATAACAATAAGCCGAGCATTATAATTGTTATTTTCATGATTCTTGATTTTTCAATAAACCAAGATACAGTAATGTCACACCAACTGCAATACCCGGCTGGCGTTGCCTGGCTGGCAAGGGTTTTTCAAGCGGGCGGGGATCGTCCCCATTTTTGTATGGGACCTAAAAAAGCCCCTGGAAAATCCAGGGGCCTGTTCCAAACCTAGCCTTAGTCACTAATTCAGTTTTCTTTTGTTGGCGACGTATATGCCTTCGGAAGCTGAAGCCTTCAGAATGTATTCCTTCTTTTGATCCGTTGCCGTAATGAAGTAGAAAGTTTGTGAATCATACACGGCTTCGAGGACTGATTCCTGAATTTGAACGTCAGGATATTTTTCTTTAAGGGCTCTGGTCACGGTAAAAGGAAGTTGATTGAGATTGATAAACCTTGTGGTGCTGATCAGTTCGCCATCGGGCGAAAAATATGCAATGAGTCTTTGCCCCATGTAATTGAAGGTTGCCTGAAAGGCGCCGCTCACTTTTTCCCAATGAGCATTGGATACTCCTGAGAATTCGTGTTTGAGTGCATCCGTCAATTTTTGATTAACGGGTGTTTCGCCTGCCTGAAGCGCCGATGAACTGAGCAATAGAACCAGGCCTATGGCAGTCATGATCCGTTTCATAAATTTTAGTTTAAAGGTTTAATGATTAATGATTCCCGGATCAAAGCTATACATGCGGGAGGCTGTTGTCAACTGATTCTTGATTGTTATGCTGGCAGGAATGGACGGCATGTACAGACGGGCTTGAGATTGCTCAATTGGAAATCCGGATCCTCATGAAACCCTTTACCACAGCAGATTCTGTGATATTCATAAAGTTTTATTAATTCATGACAGAACCATCGAAGGTTAATGGTGTGATGGATAAGTGGTATCGGTATATGGAATAAAGCATATTCGCCGATCTTGGCTAACTTCCATATAGATAAATGTCATGAATTACCTGGCTCACGCATACCTTTCATTCAATCATCCTTCCATACTTGTGGGAAATATGGTCAGTGATTTTGTAAAAGGCAGGAAGAAATTTGAATACAGTGAAGATATTCAGAAGGGAATTTTCCTGCATCGCGCCATTGACGAGTTCACCGATTTCCACAGGGTAACCGCATTTGCGAAATCCTTTTTCCGCAGGGACTACGGATTATACAGTGGCCCATTCATTGACATTGTGTATGATCATTTCCTGGCCAATGATGAGTCCGAATTTCCCGAAGGGAGCCTTTTGAAATTTACCGAAAAGACCTACGACATACTCAGTTCACAGTATTCCGAACTGCCTCTGAAGTTTCAATACCTGTTCCCGTTCATGAAAACGCAGAACTGGCTTTATAACTACCGCCATCGTTGGGGCATCAGGAACAGTTTTGAAGGCCTGGTACGAAGGGCTGCCTATATGGATGAGAGCGAGACCGCTTTCAGGATCTTTGAGACAAATTATCTGGAATTGGAGATTTGCTATGCCGAATTTTTCCCTGAGTTGAAAAAATTTGCACGACTCCATTTTGATAAACTTGTCAACGGGGAAATAACTTAAATCGTTCGTGGCAGCTCCTGGAAAGGGCTTCCCGGTCGTCGGGATGGGCAATGCTGATGAGCGCCTCTGCCCTTTGCCTCAGATTCTTTCCAAAAAGGTAAGCAACCCCATACTCAGTTACCACATAATGGACATGTGCCCTGGTAGTGACCACGCCAGCTCCCTGTTTCAGAAAGGGCACGATCCTGGGAATTCCTTTGGTAGTGCGGGATGGGAGTGCTATGATGGGCTTTCCGCCTTCACTGACTGCGGATCCTCTCATGAAATCCATTTGGCCACCCACTCCTGAAAATTGGTAAGTGCCTATGGAATCCGAACAAACCTGGCCGGTAATGTCAATTTCAATGGCGCTGTTGATGGCTATCATCTTATTGTTTCGGCGAATGATATGAGGGTCATTTACATAGTCAATGTCCAGGAAAGCGAAGGCAGGATTATCGTTCACGAAATCATAGAGCCGTTTCGTTCCAAGTGCAAAGGCTACGACAGTTTTGCCCGGATGAATATTTTTGTAACGATTGGTGATGATATTTTTTTCATACAATTCAATCAGCCCATCAGAGCACATTTCTGTATGAACGCCCAGGTCTTTATGATTGTGGAGACTGCCAAGTACTGCGTCGGGAATGGCGCCAATCCCTGTCTGAATCGTACTCCTGTCATCTATCAGTTCCGCAACAAAGGCTCCGATCCGGCGATCTGTATCCGAGGATTTTTCGCCGACATTGGATTCATGGAGCGGGTCTTCACAATAAACCATTGCATGAAAATTTCCAACATGGATCATTCCATCGCCATGGGTTCGAGGCACATTCGGATTAACCTGGGCCACCACATGGCGCGCATTATTCACGGCAGACCGAGCGATGTCAACGGAAACTCCCAGGGAACAATAGCCATGGCGATCGGGCAAGGAAACCTGTACCAGGGCTACGTCAATGGGCAGGATCCCTCTTTTGAACAATTCCGGGATCTCACTGAGGAAAACAGGAACATAATCACCTCTGCCTTCATTTACAGCTTGCCTCACACTAGCGGAAACAAACAATGAATTGATCTTGAAATTATCCTTGAATTGAGGTTGATCAACATATATCGGCCCATACACACTGATGGATACTATTTCTACGTCATGTAGCCGGGAGGCCTGTTCCGCAAGGTGCTTCATCAGAAAGCCTGGCGTCTGCGCACTTCCGTGCACAAAAACTCGGTTTCCCGATTGAATGACTGAAAGTGCTTCCGCCGCTGTTGTGTATCTGGTCTCTTGTTTCATGAATTGATATTTGGCGCAAAAAAACAGAATTGCTGCATGGCGGGCCCTGATTTGGGTTAGGGTTAACAGAGATTTTAATCACCAGTTTTTTGATCAGCCTGCAATCCAGTATTTTTGTTAAGTATCAGTTAGAAGGTATGAAAAAGATTTCAATTCTGGGATTCGTCATTTTATTTAGTTTGCATGTTTTGTCGCAGGATAGTTTATGGCCGCCAATCGATAATTCGCCTATGGACATGAGTTATTTCCCGGTTAATTATCCTTTGTTGAAAATTAATAAGGCGGCGGATGCTCCTTTGGTAATGAGAGTTATCTACAGCCGCCCCCAGAAAAAAGACCGGGAAGTGTTTGGTGGCTTGTTGGAATATGGGCAGGTATGGAGACTGGGCGCGAATGAAGCCACCGAGATTGAATTCTTCAGAGACGTGAAAATTGAAGGGAATAAGGTGAAAAAGGGAAAATATAGCATGTACGCGATTCCTTATGAAAACAAATGGACCATTATATTGAATAAGGAAACCGATACCTGGGGCGCTTTTGCCTATGATTCTAAAAAGGACATTTTGCGAGTTGATGTGAAGACAGAGAAGAATTCCGGACCGGCGGAGGTATTCAGTATGGTGTTTAGTAAAACAGGCACAGGTGCAAACCTGATGATGACTTGGGATAATGTTAAAACCTTTCTCCCCATAAGCTTTTAAAATTTTAGTTTTGGATCGCACATGAAAATAAATCTGCTTTACAATTTTTTGCTGCCGGCGCTCATCGGGGGCATAATGAGTTCCTGCAATACCGAGCCCAGGCAAAGCAATAAGAATGATTCGGCTATTGTGCCTGCCGGCAAGATCGACCTCACGAATCCACTGTCGCAGATGGATAAATCGCCGATGGATCTGCAGTATTTCCCTGTTGACTATTCCAAACTGAAAATGCTGGGCAAGAGTGAACCAATGCCCTATGCAAGGGTAATCTTTAGCCGGCCGCAGAAAAATGGCAGAAAAATTTTCGGGAATGTTGTGAAATACGATGAACCCTGGAGACTCGGTGCGAATGAAGCGACGGAAATTGAATTTTTCAGGGATGCCATCATTCAGAATCAAAAAATCCCCCAAGGCCGCTACGTCATATATTGCATACCACAGCAGGACAAATGGACTATTATACTGAACAAGGATTTATTCACCTGGGGACTCAAGATTGACCGCACGAAAGATGTCTATCAATTTGAAGTTCCTGTTGTCAGGTTAAATGCCCCCGTCGAGGTTTTCACTATGGAATTTGAAAATGCAAAAGACGGTACCAATCTACTGATGGGCTGGGACGATGTGAAGACATTACTTCCGATCAGGTTTTAAAATTGAGGCATACCAAAAAAATTGGATTTTGACCTCCTCAAATGTAGCGGATGAAACAGCAGGTAATGCAGGAATTGGTACTTGAGTCCAAAAAAAATTGCCTCCGCTGGCGTCCTAAAGCAAAGCATTTGTAAAAAAGCAATCCGGCCCCAGGTGTCCTCCGCCGAGTATTATCACGACTGGAGCTACCTTGTAGCCGGAACGCTGATTTCTCTATAAACCATTAGCTCAAAAAGAGCCTGCAAGAATTAATTCTTCTTGAATTTTTCCACGATCTCATTCGAGCCCGAAACATCGGCCTTGACGCAGTACCAGTTCTTATCGTCGTACATCTTCACAAAATAAGAAACATCCGGACCAACAGCGATTTCAGTGACCCCGTAAAATGTCTTTTGCGCGTGTCTTTTCTTTAAAGAAGTGAGAATATTGGTAGGGAGCATACCCGGTTCGTAATAGCGGAAGGAACTCACAATATTTCCCTGAACATCGTAGTTCACACGATAACGTACGCTGGACTGAACAAAATTTACTGTGTAGCTACCATCTTTTTCTTCCCAATTGATTTGCTGTGCATGGGTGAATGTTTCATTGAATGCTTTCAGGACTTTATCATTCACCTCGGGAACTTTGGCGAATGCAGTTACCATAAGCATGACTGTACAGGTTAGAGCAAAAAGCTTTTTCATGACACATAGTTTAGAATGAATGAGCTGAGAGATTTCATGACTCAAAACTAATCGAGTTGAAGGCATCTGTCAATCAAAACTGTACTGTTGGACGAATCAAGATAAGATTTACGAATTCTTTCGCATAAGTGGAACCATGCGATCCTGGATAAGAGCGCTGAAACCCTTTGTGAATGAGCCATCCTGAAAAGTTGCAGATTATTTTTGGGGACGGGTTAAGTTTCTGTTAAACTGGAAATCCGGCCCTCGTCTTGATAAGTTGAGCCTTCTGGTTGGATTTTGCATTTGAACAGGCTCTTATTTTCTATTTCTGCATCTTTGCATGCAGATCGGAATTATTAATAAAAGAATCAAACTATGAAATCAGCAACAAAATTCATTCATGCTGGCGCGGAGCCGGACCCTTCTACCGGGGCGATTATGACACCTATTTATCAAACTTCGACCTATGTGCAATCGGCTCCAGGCAAGAATAAGGGATTTGAATACGCCCGCTCGCAGAATCCTACAAGGAAGGCACTTGAAGAAGCGCTGGCCGTGATTGAAAATGGGAAATTCGGATTGGCATTTAGCAGCGGAGTGGCTGCCACCGACGCAGTTTTGAAACTGCTGGAACCGGGAGATGAAGTAATCGCGGGTAATGATATGTATGGCGGCACTTATCGATTATTTACCAAGATATTTGAGAAATTTGGAATCAGGTTTCACTATTTGAATATGCAAGACCTGGGCTCGGTTAAAGAAACAATCAATTCCAAAACCAGGCTGATCTGGACTGAAACGCCGACTAACCCCCTGATGAATATCACCGATATAGCTGCGGTAGTTTCGCTTGTGAAGGACCGTAATATCCTCGTTTGCGTTGACAATACTTTTGCGTCACCATATCTTCAGAATCCCCTGGACCTTGGCGCGGATATCGTCATGCATTCATCTACCAAATACCTGGGAGGGCATAGTGATGTGATCCAGGGAGCATTGGTGATGAATGACGCTGCGCTCAGAGAGAAATTGTATTTCATTCAAAAGAGTTGTGGCGCAGTTCCCGGTCCCATGGATTGTTTCCTCGTATTGCGCGGCATTAAAACGCTTCATGTGCGCATGAAACAGCATTGTGAGAACGGGAGGATCATCGCCCATTGGCTGCGCAAACAGCCCGAGGTTGGGAAAGTGTATTGGTGCGGGTTTGAAGACCATCCCGGCTATGCTATAGCTAAAAAGCAAATGCTGGATTTTGGAGGCATGATGAGTTTCACGTTAAAGGATGAAAGTGTGGAAGCGGCCATGAAAGTATTGACTTCCACCAGGATATTTGCTTTAGCGGAGAGCCTGGGAGGGGTAGAATCTCTAATCAATCATCCGGCGTCTATGACGCATGCCTCCATTCCCAGGGAGGAGCGGATTAAGAATGGCTTGTCGGACTCCCTGATACGCTTAAGCGTAGGCATTGAAGATGTTGAAGACCTCATCGCCGATTTGCAGCAGGCGATTTCTTCCTGAATGCCTTGATGGGATTAGAGGTTGTTGAAAGAAATTAAGAAGCATGGCAATGAATTCTTCTGCTCTCAAAATGTTCCTGGATCGGAAGGTGAATGAATTTAACCGGCCGGCATTTATTGTAAATGACCCCATATCGGTTCCACATCTGTTCACAAAAAAGCAGGATATTGAAATTGCCGGGTTTTTCGCAGCCATACTGGCATGGGGTAACCGAACCAGCATCATCAGAAAAAGCAAGGATATTTTGCAGAGAATGGATTTTGCCCCTTATGAATTTGTGAAAAATGCGAGAGAAAAAGACTTAATGAATCTCCAGGATTTTAAGCATAGGACTTTTAATGCCACCGACCTACTGTATTTTATCGCATTTCTTCAATTTCATTATAAGAATCAGCCCGATCCGGTTATAGAACCCAGCCTGGAAACGGCTTTTACGCGTTTCATGACGCCGGGCGACAGTACCGTTGAGCGAGCTCTGAATGGGTTTTACCATTATTTTTTTTCGCTGGAGGATGTTCCGGCAAGAACCAAAAAACATATCGCCGCGCCGGAAAAGAAATCAACCTGCAAAAGACTCAATATGTTCTTGCGATGGATGGTCAGAAAGGACGACAGGAAAGTGGATTTCGGTATCTGGAACCAAATTTCAAGCGCGCAACTTGTTTGTCCCGTTGACCTGCATGTAGCCAGAGTGGCCAGAGGCTTCGGGTTGATTTCGAGGAAACAGGCCGACTGGAGAGCAGCCCTGGAACTTACCGACAACCTGAAGAAATTTGATGCAGAAGATCCCGTTAAATATGATTTTGCTCTTTTTGGCCTCGGAGCGATGGAAAAATTCTAAATTCAGGTAATCGCTCACGGCTGCAGCGGTTTCAGAACAACCATATAATCATGGACTCCGAACTTGAACTAAAGCAATCTCTCATTTCACAATTTGAATTGGTTGTCCCTGATACCATTTCCAGGGAAGAACTTAAATCAGCTCTTACCGTCAAGCTCAACCACCTGATCCAAAACGATTTTCATCAGCTTGTATTCATTCTTTACCGCATTGATGTAAATGAATCCAAATTGCGGCGTATGCTGCAAGATTCCCCCAGTGAGGACGCAGGACGAATCCTGGCTGATCTGATACTGGAAAGACAATCCCAAAAGATCATGAGCAGGGCTCAATACAAACAGACAAATGATACTGATGAAGATGAGAAATGGTAAACATTCATTTATGGAAATGATATGTGATTTGGAAAGGATCAAGGTGTAGATATTTCCCTGATTTGCGAATTCCAACTAATGAATCTTAGTAGTAATCACATTTTTCAATAAGAATTTTCTACTAAGCTACCAATGATTTCGATGGGCTTATAATCAGTTTTGTATTGTGATAGCAGATTTGATCTTCACTTTCAGACAAATTGCGTCGAACATATTATACATTCGCGCCCGCGGCTAAGATACAAATAGCCAATAAAGCGCAAACCAGTGGAAAGAGATATCCTGTATCACGAGATCAGGGACTATTTCAATATTGACCTGAAAGAAATAGAACTCAATCCCCTGTTGAGCTAAGTTTCAGGGTCCCCGAGATGAATTGATTCCATTATTTCTTCAATTCGGTCCATAAATTTCGCCATGAATTATCATGTATGATCGCATGAGCAATGGTAAGTATTCAGCCTGCCGGGGGCAGTCCTCCGAATTTCCTTTTCCAGATTTCTTTTTTAGCATTTTGAAACCTGACAAATAAGTGTTGGGGCATATCGTTTGCAAGAATTAAACGTCTGGTTGTGGGGGGATATGCTATAAGTTTCTTAGTTTTTTAGACGGATTTATAATGTGAAGAATACAGTCAGGTTCTAATTTGGCTTGTACAAATTATCTTGACATGATTACCCATTTAGGCCTCAAAGCAAAAACCAGGGGTTGGTAATTGCTAAACTATTTTAATTTGGGTGTAAATAGTGGGATATGTTTCGTGGAATAGCATTGCGGCAGTTGGATAAGTGCTTCAGGAGTGAGGACGATTG
>JBGPHC010000026.1:0-64291 GCA_041484195.1 Agriterribacter sp.
CGCGAAGGTTACGCAAGGCACGCAAAGGTTTCTGGATTCCCTGCGCTCCTTGCGGTTCCTGGCGTTCCCTGCGTTACTCCCCACGTTGTTTTTTTTTGTATCGCAAAGGCCGCGAAGGTTACGCAAGGCACGCAAAGGTTTCTGGATTCCCTGCGCTCCTTGCGGTTCCTGGCGTTCCCTGCGTTACTCCCCACGTTGTTTTTTTTTGTATCGCAAAGGCCGCGAAGGTTACGCAATGGACGCAAAGTTCCCTGCATTCCCTGCGCCCCCTGACCAAATTGAGCCAATCCAAATAGCATTCATTTCTTTTGCCAATAGCTTACCGAAACCGAATCGGTAATCGAAAAGCTCATCAAGTCCTCTCCTACCACTATCGGGCCTGAATAATTTGCTTTTGTTCGTTGTAATAATTCTTGTTCATTCCGTCCATAAAGCTTTGCGATATGCGAATATGCAGCAAGCTTAGGTTCTACTTCGTTAAATACTTTAGCCGCCTGTTCCACAGTAGTATGATGTGCGAATATGGGATATTTAGGATCTGATTTACTTAATGTGTCAGGGGCCACGATTACTTCATGTACCAACAAATCTGTTCCCTTCGCAAACCTGATCAGGTTTTCTGAATATCTTGTATCGCCAGACAAAACAACGGAATGTCCATTGTATTCTATGCGATATCCAAAAGCGGGTATGTCTGGATGATGATCTACCTTAAATGCAATTACTTTAACTCCATTTTTTTCATAAATAACTCCTTGCGTTATTTCCTTAACCAAAAGTTTACTGCCTTCTTCGAACTTTTTATCATCGCCTACCCTGATTTTGATATCAAATGCAAAGGCTTTTCGTAAATAGCCAATCATCTCAGCGGTACCTGCCGGTCCAAATACAGGTAGGGGACTTTGTCGTCCAGATATAAGCCATCCGGTAAGCCATAAGTCAGGCAGACCTACTATATGATCTGAATGTAGATGAGTGAGAAACAATCCATCAATTCTATCGTATGGAACATTTATTTGACGCAATCTTTGCAGACAACCACGTCCCGCATCAAATAGCAAATATTCATTGCCGGCCTGCACAAGAATGCTTGCACCAAACCTTTCCATAATGGGTTGTGGAGTGCCGGTGCCGAGTAAGGTGACTTTTATGATAGGTTGCCCGGCCTGAATAGTGTCTTTATTCGCCTGGCCAAATGAAAAAAGAACTACCAACAAAATGATTGTCGCAAGAAAAAGCCTTAGTAGTACTTTCTGGTATGGCTGAGAATGTATTGAACTTTGCATGATTACTGAGTTTAATTTAAATGTGACTAAAGATTCAGTCTGCAGAGGGGTTGGCTAATGACAGATATTTGGATTAGGTAGCTTTAGTGGGATTCAGACCTAAGAGCGGGCGCGGCCAGCAATACGGCGACTGGTTGAAGATATGCCATTTTATCCGGCCCATGGCCATTGAACTGGGTTTCGTCAGGTGGAACTCCTACCCGACTGACCCTAGTCAGGCGGTGAAGATGAGAAATGAGCCTACAGGCAGGTTAGGAAAAAAGGAGATGAAGCACAGCTTTATCGGCTCAATTTAGAAAATGCGATATCAGCTGCGCTTTTTCAGTCGTTCAGCTTCTCTATTAGCTGAAATAAATTTATCCTTGTGGTATACAGACAAGTAATGAATAAGTATACCGCCAATGCCCCAGGCAACCGTAGTCCATAATGGCCAGATGATAATCCACATAGGCGCACCAAAATTCCTAACATTTGTCAGCCATGTGAGCCATACAATGATATTAACCAGAATATAGACTAAAAGATGAATTTTAAACCCAATTCTTTGCCTGGCTATTTCTATAATTTTTTGTTGGAATAAACTGCTCATAAAATCTAATTTGCTCTTTAGTGAGCTAATTGCACACAAAATTGCGAAGAATATATTTCCCGCACATTCACATAGGTTAACTTTTTTTATTTGAGAGTTTTGCCCTTATCCTTGAAAGACTCTGCGGCTTTACTCCTAAATAACTTGCAATGTGATATTGTGATACAGTTTGAAACAGGCCGGGGTTTCTGCTAATAAGCTTTAAGTAACGCGTTTCAAGCCCGTCAGTCTGAAACTGTTTGAGGCGTTCATGAATCCCCAGATAAGCCTGTTCAGCTAAAATTCTGCCAAGCTTCTCGAGTCGTGGAATCTTATCATACAATGAAAGAAGTGCAGGCTTTTTTATTTCCGTGAAATTGCAGTCAGTAATTGTTTCAAAAAATAGTTGGCTTTCTGATTCGGTTAGGAAGCTTTCAAAATCTACAACGAATTCATTATTTGTGTAGAAGAAGAACGAATAGTCTTCACCATCTATAAGTCTGAATGACCTGACAATCCCTGATTGAACAAATAGAAGTTTGTTAAACAATTCACCTTCATTGAAAAAAATTGTCTTTGCTGATATTTTACTTTCGTTACAGCATGAGAGAAATATTTCAAGCTCCCCGCCTGTTAGATTGATGTTATTTTTGATAAAATCTCGCATTAAAATAGCAGCTAATGATGATGGCATACTGTTGTGCTGGTTCCCGACAGCTGTTCGGGCCGCCTGCATGAACTGGATCATCAGCGATATGCAGATGATAGGATATCAGCCATCCAGCCTTGCAACAGGACTCAAATTAACGGCAGTTCATTAAAAGATATTTAGAGCAACTACCCCATTAACAGACTACCGAGGAGCCTCTATATTTACGTTATGCACTGCCAATAGGAGCCACTGATTATTTTGTTTTGTAAGAACCCAGGTGGATATGCCATGGCGGGGATCACTTGGAGTACCATCATGGTGAGTGTCGCCCATCAGTCCCCATCCAATATGTATGATGGCCAAATCTGGTCTTACATATTTTATCACAACGCTATCAGGAGTCCAGGTACTTGCTTTAAATATGGTTGCATGATTTTTTTTGTGATGCTTAACTGTCTCTTCCTTGCCCTTAATCCAGGTGCCGCTCTTGGTAACAAAGTCCACATCGGTTGCAAACAATGTCGCCATAGAATCCATATTATGACTGTTCCAATATCGCTCCCATTTTTTGGCTATTTCATTAAGTGCCTGTATATTTTTAACATCATACTTCTTAGGAGTTTGACAATAAGAACTTAAAGAGGCGATGCAAGTGAGAATTAAAAAAATTGAGAGGCGCATAAAATTTCCATTTATGATGCTATAATCAAGATTTCCAAATCAGTAAGAATGATAGGTTATTGAACTGCCGCTAAAGTCATGCATTCGGGATATGGAAGGATCGTAAGCCTGTACTTAAGATGAAAGTAGTATAAAAGAATGATACTTTGCAATAAACCATATCGTCTGAAATATCAAATGGCTCAATGGGGCCATTTTCTCTTCTCCTCCAAAGAGTAACAAATTGTCCTGTCTTCGTTGGAGTAATTTTAGCAACCCGTTATTTTACCGATTTTCCGCCAATTCTAAGGGTATAAGCTCCATAGTCAGCATTTTCGGATTCTGCTTTTGGAGGAGTGTAGATAAAAGCACATTTATTTTTTACGAGGTCTATTGCAACTAGGAGGTCTTTATGAATTGCATTTGATGTTATCGTAGTATTTTCACCCATCATTTTCTGTCCTATGTATTTTCATAAGTTCGCCGTATATTTTTTTGCAAGTCCGTCTGATGCTTTTAGTGTAGTCATGGCGCGACATCTGGCAGGCCAGGGCAATTTAGAAAACTTTCAATTCTAAAGGCACCAGGCTTTCGGCAAACCCAGGTCGGCTGCTGCCGATATACAGATATGAATATGCCTGCCTGCCTCTGGTCAAGTTCGCCAGCCAAACAGGCAGCGCCGCTCATAAGCTGCAGTCCAAACCCCTAGCGTATTCTCTCGTAATAGCTCCTCACGAGGCCATTGGAACATGCTTCGGTTCTTATATGTTTAAATCGAAGATCAGTATCCAGATGGCCGAACAATGGAATACCGCTTCCAATAAGGATTGGCACTCTTGAAATAATCATCTCATCTATGAGCCCTGCTCTTAAGAAACTTTGAATTACTTTCCCTCCATCAATATAGAGACTTGAAAAACCCATTTTAGAAAGATGACCCAATAACTCTGCCGGTTCCATTGAAAGCAAGGTCAGTTTCTCTCTCAGCTTATCCGGTACCTGCCTCATGCTTTTACTTAATACGAATAGTTTTTTATCATAAGGCCAGGTGGGAAAATCAAGAACTTTTTCAAATGTCCCCCTCCCGATAACAATCGCATCTACCCTTTTTAAGAATTCTTCATAAGCATGCACGGCTTCATCGTTCGCGAATTGAACCAACCAATCAATGTTTCCATCCTCTCTGGCGATAAATCCGTCAAGACTTGTTCCGATATAAACAATTGTTCTCATTTTAGGCTTTGCGATTAACTATATATGATTCATCAAGGTCCATACTCTAATTCAAAAAATCACCGTCGATGATTAATAATTTTACACCATTTTCGGAGAATGATCGGTGTGAGCTAAGATTATCCGAAACCATATATGACATACCCGGACTAAGGTGAAATTTCTGACCATTGTCAAGTTCACTAATGAAATCTCCATCGAGACAATAAACAATATGCCCTTTTTTGCACCAATGATCGGCCAGGTAACCTTTTGAATATTCAACGATTCTCATCCTGAGTCCGTCATTTTGAACTGTCTTCCACATGGCTAGACCAGTTTCGCCTTTATGTTCTGTTTGGTCAATTGAATTCCAGTCTATAACCTGGAAATTGAAATTGCACATAAATATGTAATTAAATATTGCTTTAAGTCAGGGTTTGGGCCTTTCCGTTTGACAAGGTATTTGAAAATTGAATTGTCCAGCGCACAATCCGAGACCCAACAACAGTTAAATATTTTATTGCCGATGAATTAACATGATTAGGATCCTGTCATTTCATGGTTCGGCAGAAAGCGCAAAGTCAACCGCTGCCTTAGAATGAATTGCTGCCGTTTCAAAAATTGGAATACTGCATTCATCTGGATTAATGAGTATTGAAAATTCTGTGCAACCAAATACAATTCCTTCGGCTCCCTCTTTCTTTAAATTATCAATTATATCAAGGAATTTATTTTTCGTATCTTCTTTGAATAACCCTCTTGTAAGTTCATTAAAAATTGAGGAATGAATATAATCTTTATCACCATCGTCCGGGACAATTGATTTAATCCCAAATTCTGAAAGACGGTCCTTAAAGAAGGGATGTTCCATTGTAAATCTTGTCCCAAGGAGACCTACTTTATTGATTTTTTTCTTAACGATTTCTTTCGCGGTTTCTTCAGCAATATGCAGCAAAGGGATTTTAATTTTTTTTCTAATCGAGTCAGCAACAAGATGGGGCGTGTTGGTGCACATTACAATGCAGTCAGCACCTGATTTTTCAAGCTGTAATGCGATGCCTGAAAACATTCTTTCAACTTGCTCCCAATCCCCTCTGTTTTGCAGTAACCTGAATTCTTCAAAGTCCACAGAATAAAGTATGAGTTTGGCAGAGTGAGAACTGCCAAGTCTTTCATTTGTAAGTTGGTTAATTGTTCTGTAATAAACAAGTGTAGAATACCAACTCAGACCACCAATAAGGCCTAAAGTTTTCATGATGTCCTTAGTAAAGTTTAACTAATTTATATCAATTGATACAGGGACCGCTGGCTATAAGTTGCCGAAAAGAATGGCTTTTCATTCGGCAGGGCAATTGAAAAATATCTCGTTCGGAGGAGAAGCTGATTAAAGTTACAAAATATAATAACATTTTACTGCTGATCCATGTTACATCGAGCCCGATATGCACCCGATGGTAGTACAGAAGCTAAGCATCAACCCGTCAGTCGATTTTTTTCAATTCATTTATAACGCCCCATGCAATATGCCATACCCTGACGGGCTCACCGTTGTAGTCTTTTTCAAATTCTATTTGCTGGTCGGTTCCATTAGCAAAAAAGAACTTGGTTTCTGACTCCGGCTTTAGCTCTATATCAGGGCCGGTTCCGGGATGAATATATAGGCCACCATTTCTTTGAACGAATTCGATAGGAAAAACAGCCATGTAGGGAGGCCTGATGAGCTGCATCATATACTTTCCGCCATATTTTCCATAGTCCGTGCCTTCTACCATTTCTTTGTGAACATACGGCAATACAATATTCTTCTTTAATGCAATAGCGGCCAAACCATCGGCAATAAAATCAGAGCGGGATTCATTATTCGATAAAACAATCACTGTTACGTCATCATCTGTATAACGGATATGCATGCTTATATAACCAGGGTAATATCCATTATGAAAGATATAATTCCCGGAGGCATTTTTCCCGACTCGCATTCCATAGCCGAAAGAAACTCTTGGGAAGGTTCTTTCGGATTGGGTGGAAAGCATTTCCTGCTGCGTCGTTGCTGTGAGCAGGCTATGGTTCTTGAGTGCACGATCCCATTTTAAAAGATCTCCCGTCGTTGTAATGATCATGCCTTCGCCAGTAATACCAGCCAGGTAGGTCGTCCAACCGGACTGCCGGCTGTCAGCCCTCACAAATTTTTTTAAACTATCAAGATAAGTATATCCATAGGCATAACCGGGGATATCTTCCGCTGACCTGGGCCCGTTGGCAACCTGGGTATGTGTCATTCCCAATGGCTTAAAAACCTGCTCATTCATATACGTTTTATAAGATTGGCCGGAGATCTTCGCTATAATGGATGCCAGCAGGTTAAAAGCGGTGCCGGAATACATGAGGTTCTCACCCGGCTTAAATAAAGGAGCTGGCTTCTCAGTTTCCAGTAATCGGATCAGGTCTTCGTTGCTAGCTATTTTTCCGTGGTCAAAATGTTCCGCTACTAATTCAAATCCGTCCGGCATGCCGGAAGTATGGGTGAGCAATTGTTGAATGGTAACATTCATATAAGGAAGCTCCGGAAAGAATTTTCGAAGTGTATCTGAATAACTGATCTTACCCTTGTCTTTCAACAGCAGAATGCCCATTGCGGTGAATTCCTTTGCAATGGAACCGCAGTCAAAAACGCTGTTATCGTCAAGTTCTTTCTTCGTCTTGAAATCAGCGTATCCGAAAGATTTCTTATAAATTACATTCTCATTTTTCGAGACCAACACATCACCGCTAAATCCGTATAGATTGGCTTGTCCTTTCATATAAGCATTAAAAAGGGATGTGTTAGTTTGGGCAGTTACTGCTAATGGTAATAGAACAAGGAGAAATATTTTTCTCATAGATAAGGTTTAGTCGAATTACTCATAACATGTTTGAAGAAATTAGAGAATGTAAACTTACAACAATTAAACCCGAAGTGAATTTGCAGTATAAAGCACAAACTTCAACGGCTTGGCCTGTTGTGGCATTCTGTGTTCCATCAGCTAAATGTGCAATAAAAAGATAATTGGCATTACTGCTGCAGAATTGCATTCGCCAGTCGCCTCAGTGCAAAAGTCACATGTTCTGAGTTTGCGCAACTATCCCTGCAAATCTGAGTTGGTCAATATTTGCAGTGATGCTGTTTACCCCTGTCACTCCAATTTCGTCATCGGTTCATCCAGAAATTTTTCAATCAATAGAATTGTCGCAGCAATAAAATTACTATCCTGCCTTGTTGTTATCTCGCCAATGTATTCGCCATGTGCTCCGGGAACAATGGCAAGCTGTCCTTGTGGCAGTAAACGATACATTTCAACCGCGTGCTCGGGACGAACCACATCTTCGGCGCCACTCAGGATGAGTGCGGGCCCGTTGACGGAATGAATATCTTCTGATTTCCAATCCTTGAATTCAACCATTCTCTTTTTATCCTGTTCAAACATTTTGAATAAGGCATTGGAATCAGGCGCAACTTCTTTGTAAGCGTCTTTCAATGGTTGCGGCATATCCTTTAGTGTTGCTTTTGCCATAGATTCCCAAAACTTCGGATACATACCTTCTCTTTTGTAAAATGCTGAGGCCACAACTATTTTCCGCACTAAATCAGGGTGCCTGATTGCAATTTGCAGGGTCGTGTTTCCCCCATTGCTAAATCCAAAAAAGTCGGCTTTTTCTATTTTCAAATTTTTTAGGACTGCCACAACGTCCTCCGCATCCTGCTCAAAACTCTCTGGCCTGTTTATATATGGAGTGCGCCCATGTCCCTGTAGTTCAACTGCAATAATCTGTCTGCGTTTTGAGAGTTCCGGGATTATTCTACCAAAACTGGTTTGAATAGTAGAACCGCCCCCATGAATTAACACAAGTGGCTTGCCTTCTCCCCAAATTTCGTAATAGATTTTAAGCCCATATACTTCAATATAGCCGGACTTAAAATTTACTGCGGCATGCATAGTCTTAGTCATATCATTCTTATTTTTATTGGTTAGGCTATTACAGGATGTGAACAGCAGAATTAAAATGATGAGGGGAAAGAATCTGTTTTTCATTTGCCTGAATTAATTTTTGATTATTTGGAATTGAATTGCCGAAGGTAAACTTCGAGTTTTTCGATATTTTGCTTCAGGCCTTCATCTGCCTTAAAGGTTTTGACTACCTGTATGAATTGTTCCCTGGTTTCAAAAAGCATATGCCAATTGATGAATGTGGTTTTGCCACGGTTTTCGAACTCAATAGTAGCAATAAATTTGGGGCTGGATACATGTTCGTAAACGATCTTTTTGTGTTTGATGATTTCCCTAAATACGCTCTTGTTTTTATAGTCGGTACCATCGGGACCATGCATTACCAGGTTCCATTCGCCACCGGCCTCCAGTTCCATTTTTGTTATGGTGTTTGTAAATCCGTTTGGTCCCCACCAATTTTTGATATGTTCCGGTTTTGTCCAAACTTCCCAAACCAATTCGATGGGTGCGTTGAGCAGGCGTGAAATTCTTATTTCCCGGTCCGCTGTATTAGTTCTTTCGTTTTGCATATTTTCTTTTTTTTTGAATTTTGGCCAAATAGGATTCCAGGCCATCGAGTTTATTTTCCCAGGACCTGCGGTATTGTTCTATCCATAACGAAACTTCGTTCAATCCTTCAAGTCTTGCTTCGCAGAATCGTTCCCTACCCTGCTGCTTAACAGAGATCAGTCCACATTCGTTTAATATCTTTACATGGAGGGAAACGGCTTGCCGGCTCACCTGAAATTTTTCCGCAATTGTGTTGAGGTTAAGCGGTTGCTGGGCAACCATGCCAATTATTTGCCTTCGCGTGGGGTCTGCTATTGCCTGAAAAACATCTCTCCTGGCTTCCATATTATGCAAGTATTTGATTGCAAATATATGTGCAAGCATTCACTTGCGCAAATTTCTACAAAAAAACTTTTCAACAAAGTGGAAAATTCTATTCTAAAGATGTTTTAGATCTGGCGGCTGGAGGCATAGAGTTGACGCAAGTTCAAAGCAGGCTGAGCAGGCAGTTTAATTAGTCATTTTTGTAGCAATTGCTATGTTGGGCCCAATTCTTTCTATTTGGTTTGCAATGTCCAGCTTTTTAATCCGATTGAAGTCACAATGTCCTTCCAGATTTCAAATCCTGATAGTCCGGCTTCGACAGGAAATACATCATCGTCAACCCATTTTTGTTGTCGGAAAAGAAAAATCTTTAATTTAAGGACCAATTGATTTGGAAAGTGATTTGCCACTTTGAGCATGGTAAGCTCATGCACCTTCTTTCTTACGCTCTGGGTGAAACTAATTGTCAAAGTAATGTTGGGATTCTTAATTTCTTTTACCGCAGCAGCTTGAATGTTGAACGTTCACCCTGCTATTGGAAATACTTTTCTTGTGCGCAGGCTTTGGTATCCAGCGCCATACCAGGGTCTTTATGTCCCAAAAAAGGACATAGTCAACTCTGTCGTGGAAAAGGGTTTAAGGGAGATTTGTCGCCCACGAGCCAGATATGTCCAAACGGATCAACGAACCCGCCCTGTCTATGAATTCCCCAGGGTGCTTGGTGATTCTTAATTTCGTCAAAACCGCCATTTGCTCCCGCGCGTACGGCACGTGCAATGAATATATCAGGATCGTCGCAGAATACCTCTACCCTTGCAGATGTGATACCAAGCTTTGCAGGACTCTCCCATCCATTCCCGGCTGGTTCACCCAGGAAGAAGACTGCACCAGCAATCTCCAAACCAGCTACAGACCCTAAGTTCCACAGCTCGGCAGCACCCAGAGCCTTCTTATACCAAACAATGGCAGCAGGCGTATCGCTGACTGCTAACATAACTGATATGACTGGTTGTGAGTTTCCGGTTTCATAACTGTCCCCTTTCTTCATTTGTTCGTCTTCATTTTCGGACGCTCTGTCTAAGCTATGTACATCACCCATAACTACTTTTTAAATGGTTGAGATAATAATTTTGCTCTATGGCTGAATTTGATTAGACCTACTGCAAAACTTATTATGAAGTCCTTTTGCTTGTGCACAGCATCCACCACTTTGCGCAGGTGGGATATTAGCAGTCCGAAGCAAGGAGCCTTTCTAATTGCTTTTTTAAGTATAGACACAAATATTATGGTTAACGTTACGGATATTCGTCAGGCGAGGGATTTATCCTTCAGCCAAAATCATGCAATCCCAGAGTTCGCTGCAGTTGGGCTTTATTACACTATATGCATTCAGTCTATTTCTTCGCGTGGATCGAATTCCAATAATCAATCCAGCGATTGATTATTTCAGCCTCAGATGGATTCAAATCGTATGCCGGTGATATGAGTTGAATAATTCGTTCGACTTTTATAAATACGATATTCTTAATAACATGTTTTGATCCCGAAACGCGATAATAAGAGACAATAGATTCGAATATTGTGCCATTTGAATGAACTTCCCCAATGCCTTTGAAGCGATAGCCTTTCCTGGTAAAAATATCGACAACGTTGATTTCAATGGAGGGATTTTTTAAGAGGTTAGCTACGGTTCCGGGCGAATGAATGTCTGCAAAAGCTAAGTGGTAGTCATCCCAGGCAATCGTGGTTCCTTTTGGGGAAAGATTGGGGGTTCCATCAGGAGAAACAGTCGCGACAAAACCAAGTTTCACTTTGTTTACAAATTCTCTGATTTCCTGTGTTATGGGACCCATTTCAAATTGGCTTTACCTGGCATTTTGTTAATTCTACTTTGAAAGCAATAGAAATAAAATTTTGCATTCTAACCCATTGCGCCCGATCGATTGGCTACTATTGGAGTATCGGTACCCCCAAGCCAGCCATGCTATTCAAATGTTTTGTTTAGCCCTAAGTTAAGGAAAATGCAGGTTACCCAGTTTGCGCCCGAACAGAGGCTGAGTAAGACTTTCTATGCCTGAGCCTAACCTAATCTTCAATTGATACAATAGATTGTTGGCAGCAGTATTGCATAAAGAGGTCAGGGTGGCCAGGATTAGTATTCCTTCCTCCCGAATGAAAGAGGAATTGAGAATCTTGAGGAAAAAAGGTTTAGACTGGGATCTCCACTTACAAAAATATGATCGTCTCGTAAACCAATATTCGTGATAATATGGACAATGCCCGTATTGCAAACTGTTTTTATTTTTTCACAGCAACTATTATTCCTGAAGCCCAAACCTGCTTCGTTACTATCAAGTCTTTTCTGGCTTCCAGGCTTTCAATTAATTTTGCAACTTTTTCCTGGTGACCATCTGGCCAGTTAGGCTGCGGCAACATATCGTCAATAATATAGAAGCCCCCCTGGTTCAACATTAATAGCACTTCTTCTAAAAGAAGATATTTCCCGGCCCAGGTATCCGCGAAAATGTAATCGAATTTCTTATTCCCATTCTTTTCAATCCAATTTTCACCTTCAGTAAGCAATAGTGTCAATCGATTGTCAGATCCTAAATATTCTTTGGCTATTTTCAAAAACGAGGGCTCATTGTCTATTGAAACGAGTGTTGATTCACCATCCATTCCGTCAAGGATCCACGAGGTTGAAAGGCCTGTTCCGGTTCCAAGTTCCAGAAATTGGCCTGATGGTTTGGAAGCAGCCAGGGTTCTGAGCAGGGAGCAGGTCAAAGCATCGGAAGCCATTGTGAATCCTGATAATTTTGTGGCATTCAATATGCCGCTATATGCCTCGGGGGATTCCTGGTTTATTTCTTCTGTCATTGGAGTGATTCATACAAAATAGTGCGAAATGGCAATTATTCCTGCTTTCGGCCTCATTGCGAAAAAAACAAATGCTGATAACTGTTATATATAGGTTCAGCTTTCGTCATTTTAGAAATTCCAGCAAGACTTTAATAAATTCATTTGGGTTCGTATTCATCGCAGTGTGTCCTCCCTCAATACCTGCTATTTTTGCAAAAGGAAACTCTGCTGCTAATAGCTCATTTATTCTTCTATGAAAAGGGACTGTTTGTGTACCCGTTATGATTAATACCGGCTTTTTGAATCGATGTATTTTTTTAAAACTGATTTTATAGTTTCCCGTTACAGAAAGCCCCCTCAATCTATTTTTTTGTTCCACCCAGGTCATCCATAAAGGGTGCTGGCGAATGTCAAACATGTCACAATTCATCAGTTCACATCGGAACCGTTTTACCATATCTTCTGTTATATCAGCCTGAGGCGTAAAATCTTTCACCAGTTCCTGCATCCGTCTCATTCCTTCCGGGGATTCGTTTTTTTTCTGAGCTATTCCAAAAACAGGTGGTTCAATTAAGACCAGCGACCGAATGCGGTCAGGATAATTTAATGCAAACCCGAGCGCTATTAATCCACCATACGAATGTCCAATAACTACAATTGGTTCATTAATATTCAGGAAATCAAGAGTGAATTTTATCGCTTCACTTTCCATACGCACCGAGTAATCCTTTGGAAGCACTAAGCCATCTGTTGCATACTGAACATTGAATTGCTGCATACGAATTACCTCATAAGAACCGGATAATTCTTTGGAATGAACAGCAAACACAGACATATCTGCTGTGCCTCCGTTAAGCATTAGAATGGGCCTCCCTTCCCCTTCTATTAAGACTTCTTTAATTTTTGGTTGCGCCGATACTGAAACCTGCGCAACCATCAACAGCACAAGCAAATTCTTCATGTTCCGAATTTTAAAGAAGACCATTTTGCGATATAGCGTAACCAATTTTACATAGCTTGTCTTGAGAATCGGTGAAATCAGTTATCGCAAAAGATTCCCGGCAGGGCAACAGACAGGATTTTAGATCTAAGGCAAATGCGAAATTGAAGTGTTGGCTTCCACATATTTTAATGAGTAGCGGCACCCTCAGGCTTAAGACCGCTCTCCAGAACCCCATATATGTCAAACGAAGAAACAGGATTTTTGCCAGCCTCAATAGTACAAATTTTTTATATTGGGCAGGCGTTCTTTTCCCCCTTTGGCAAATACTTTTCCTGGCAGCCAAGTTATCTTGAAGCATATTTTAATATTTGAGTCTGGTTTGAAATGATCTTAAGGAAACCTTATCAACTTATTTTCTTTTGAACTAAAAATAGCCTTTTCACCAACGCGTTAAACCTGGCAGGTTCTTCAAACAGCACGCTATGTCCTGATTTTTCAAAAAGAAAAAACTCTTTTTGAGGGGCCTCCAGGTTTTCTAAATATTGTTTCACCAATGGCCACGGAGTGTTATAATCATATAAGCCTGAAATAAAATATACTGGTATTTGTACCGAGGGCATATCTTTTCTTAAATCAAAATCATTGAAGTCCGGATCCTGAAGTATTTTTCCTGCTGTTGTGGCAGATGCCCTGCTCCAATTGATTAAATCAGCTAAACTGTATTCATCACTCATCAGCATTTGGAATATCCAGTCTGTGTAATTTGTCTTTTTATACCGTTCTCCCCCCAGTTTTAATAACCAGTTTCTTTGCTTTACAAAACCCCCGAATCCTGTTTTATACATTGACATAAACTTGCCGCTTTGTGGCACACCCATTGCAGTAAGATCTCTTAAGGCCTTTGTATTATTGGTTGCCTTCGCCATCTTTAATGTGAATTGATAAGATTGCAATTCACCTTCATAAGCAGCTACTATTTGGCCTATGCCAATATAGGCATTGATTTTTTCAGGATAAGCCTTCACTAGGTGCATACCCAACATGCTGCCCCATGAATGACCGATAACAAATATCTTATCTTGATGAAACCGCTCCCTCAAATAATCCATTAAAACATTTGCATCGTAAATGAGCTGTTTTACTTTAAGTGTGGAAGTATCAATTTTTCTATTAAACGATTTGCCCGCTCCCCGTTGGTCCCAGTAAACCACTGTAAAGCTATCTTCAAGATCGTGGTTGTATTTCCTCATCAGGGCAGTTGCTGAGGCTCCCGGACCTCCATGTAGCATCAATAAAATGGGGTTTCTGGTGGTATCGGCCCCACGGATCAATACAAATTGTTTCCAGTTATTAATGGATAAATAACGCATTTCGGCAATAGCGTGATCTGCCCTTTTGCCATTTATTGCAGTGATAGGAGCCGTGGAGGTGCATGAATCATGCATAAAAACAAGCAGCAGGAAGGCCGCTACGCCTATTAGGAATTTTTTCATGGTTTTAGGTGCAATGATAATTGTCAAAATTCCGGTAATGGTAGCAAAAGGAAGGCTGATACAAGATTTAGTGGGAAATGCTACCTTTTAGTTCAATTTTAGGCCGGTAACATATTCTGAAGGTGTTTGCCCGGTCATTTTTTTAAATGCCCTGTTAAAGGATGCTTTAGAATTAAAGCCGGATTCCAGGGCAATGCCTAAAAGGCTCTTGGTATCCATTTCCCCATTAGCAATGGCATTCTTGAAAGCTTTTACTCTGTACCCATTAATAAAATCAAAAAAATTTACCTGAAAATGCTCATTGATTACCTGCGATAAATCATTCGCAGAAAGGTTGACAGCTTTGGACAGTCGCAACAGGGTCAATTCCGGTTCAAAGTAAGGATGTTCTTCTTCCATATGCTCTTGCAGCAAAGCAGCTAATTTCTGAACCCTCAGTTTTTCTAACCCTGATTTTTTATACTTTACAGAAGTTGTCTCCACCTTTTCTTCTTCCTTTTTTGTTTCAGACTTCATTTCTTCAGTTACAATTTGTACCGGGACGTTTTGGAAAACGGAACCCTGTCTGAAACCATAGTAGCCAATGATAATTACCAGCAGACTAACAGAGACATTAACAATCAAGTCCGCATTGTCTTTAGAAACTAATTGGCTGCTCACCTGAACCGCTACCTGGCTGAGTAAAGCTAATATCCAAATAATAAGAAAGCCGTACAATACAAGTTGAAGCCATTGTAATTCCTTCTTATCTGTGCTTGAAAAATAATCTTTGATCGATTTTTTATGCCAGTTTAAATGTATTATAGTGATGCTTGTGTAAACAATGATGGAAATCAATTTGGCTACCATCAGAATATTTCTCTCTGTTTCTGTAAATGGAGCCAATTTTTGTCGGACAAAAGCCGGTAGAATTATCACCAGGTTAATTACAAAAGGGATTAGGTGCAAGAGGTCCTTAACTTTAAAATGGAATATTTTTGAAGAAAGTGAGCGAAAGTAAAACCATATTACAGGCCCATGAAGAAAAACAACAGCCCCGCTTAATTCAATAAAAAAATAGAACCCGGATGCAGGTTGTAAGTTAAAACCCTGGGTATTTATTAGGATAAGGGATAGCCAAAGAATCAAAATCTTATCGTGAGCCCGCTTATTTTTCTTTCCAAGAATTACCAGCAAAATAAATAAAACTAATATTTCACTGGCTAAATAAAGTAATTGCATATTTATGTTATTCGAATTGCTGCGCTACATTCCATCAGATCAAGACCAGCTTTGCTGCGTCGGTACGCCGATGAAGACATATTCCTTCAGCCGCTATTCAGCAAAGCACTTGCCGGGTGCAGGCAATTTTCACTGTTGAATAATATTATTGCTTTCCAACTAAGCCTTCCAATGTTTCTAAGGCCATTTCATTAGCTTGTCTGTTATCGTCACGCTCCTGAGAATTTTCAAAATTCTCCTGCCGAAATATTAATTCTGTTCCATTTGTTGTTTTTTTGAACAAAAGAGTCACCCAAGTTGCTTTTGACGGAAATCTGTCAAAGTGAACGATCCAGCTTAATTTTTCATTTGGAACTACTTCTTTGTAAATAATAGCAAAATCCCAATTTTCGTTGGCAAATGCCAGCTTCGCCCGAGCCTGCCCATTTGGTCTGGCGTCAATTGTAATACTTGTAACTCCCCAAATTTTCTTAAGTATTGGTTCACTAATGAAGGCATTAAAAAGTTCTTCCTTTGTCGCTAAAAAAACTTTAGATATCTCATAAGCAATGTCTTTGTGGAGCGTGTTCATGATTATATTACATTTTGAAACTTGAGATTCATACTTTGCTTGTGCTCAACCGTCACGGCCTGATACACTAGACTGCCTTAGGTTCCTATTTTTTAAGATTTTGCTATTACGCTATTTTGTTATCTCTTTCTTGAATACTGAAAGAAAAAGCGAAGGCTTACCTTTAGTCTCAAATGTTTCCGGATAACCATTGCCCAACAAATTGTAGCAAATAGTCAACTCCTCATTTTCATACTTATAAATTGCAGTAAAATGTTTCCCTGCATTTACGCCTTCTCTGCCGTAAATGTCCATTTTATCCCCTGTATACTTTACAACGCCTTTGTCTATACTTTCGGCAATAAATGTATAAGTGCTGTCTCCAATGATGAGCTTTTGCTTTTCAAAAGCCGGCTTTGGCAGTATCGTCCCGCCTATTTCCTGTTTAATTGGCAACCATGTGCCGATTAATTTGCCCGATTTCATTGTAGCATTTTTTGTGCCGGCACAACTAAGGCCGAGGACTAGCAGGGAAATGAATATTATCGATCGCATATGTTTCTATTTTTAAAGAGTATGATAGAAAGTTATGATGCACCAATTAGGCAAAATTGTAAAAAAGGAATGACTAACCTATATTTTTACTTGTTCCATTGCATCGGGGTTCATGCCAGGGTGCCTTCTTCATGCTGACTGTCTGTTAGCATGCGTACATCTGACCCATCAGCTCTCATGACATAGATATCTCCTTAAGGCTGTGGATTAGCAGGGTGAAGGACAGCTTCATCCTTAAAACCCCCCACGGGCACTACTGAATGCTATCCATTTGCCATCCGGCGACCAGATAGAGTGAGCTTCATTGCCAGGAATATCCGACAGCCGGTTTAAACCGCTAGCATCCTGTTTGATGGTATGAATATCATAATATCCATCCCTATTACTCGTAAAAGCAATCAGGCCTTTTGGTGACCAACCAGGAAAATTTTCATGACTGTTACTGGTTAATATTTTCTTTTCTCCTGTTCCAATATCCACGATTGAGAGTCCTTCTGCCTTTCCCTCTTATGAGTGGTAAACGATCTTCTTTCCATCGGGAGACCAGGATAGAAAACCAAAGTTTCCGGTTCCATCTGTCAGTATTTTCAAGCCACTCCCATCACTATTGATAATGGCGATATCTCCTATTGCCGGGCCCTGAATGCTTTGAAAAAAACGTCCTATGCCGAAAGGTATTCTATCTCCATTAGGTGAGAAAACAGGAGCTAATGAACTTTTAATTGAATCCCCAAACAATATAGATTTATTGGAACCATCAGCATTCATAACCAATATGCTATTGTGATGAATGCCGGCTATCTGGTCATTACAAATAAGTTTTTTTCCAGAAGGAGCAATTGATGGGAATATTCCGGTACGAAAAAGTTGAGAATGTGGATCGAGGCTATATTCCTTTTGAAGGGGGGGCCAGTTATTCTCAATATCGCGGCGGAAAACCATGTAGTTGCCGTTAACCGACCAGGAGGGACTTTCAAATTCTCCCTGCTGCCCCTTTTTACCATTGATGAACTCGATGCCGCCATTTTTTCCACGGCTGATATATGCAATGGTTCCGTCACTAAGCCACCATGGCGAAACTTTCTCACTGGAATCAGCGGCTATTATTCTTTTTGTTGTATCTGAAAGATTGATAACCGATACCTGTGTGGTAGAAATTTTTCTTCTAACCCTGGTAATATTTGTAACGGCATCTATGTCAGCCTCATAAAATAACAATTGCTTTCCATCTGCCGACCAGTTGGGACTTCCTGCAAAAATCTGCATATTTGTTAGCTTCATCAATTCTGTCCCATCAATTCTCACCTTAAATATTTCGGTAGAATGGACCGTAACAAATGTAAATTTTGGCTTTTTGGAATCCCGATCAGAAGAAAAAGCAATCCACTTCCCATCAGGAGACCAACAGGGACGAAAATCGCCTGCAGGATGATTGATAATATTTTTCGATTTTTTACTAGCTATGTCGAGGATATAAATTTCTGTCTGCCCGTTTCTGCTGGAAACAAAGGCAAGCGATTTGCTGTCTGGTGAAAGAGCTGCCTGATCATCAAAAAAAGGGCTATTGGTCAGCTGTTCTAAACCAGAACCGTCAGGGTGTACCCGGTAAATATCCGCTGACCCATTTCGTTCCGAAGTGAATACAACCCAATTCCCATCCTGAGAGAAAGAGGCATTATAATCAAGAGCAGGATTAGTAAGCAATGGATGGGCTTGGCTTCTATCGGCTTTGCCAATAAAAATATCAGTATTTACAGGACCAAAATTGGCGAATGCTAATTGGAATCTGAGCCCATCAATTGAGTTATTGTTATTGCCTTTATTATAAGTGATAAAACCGAGAATAGTCAGTAATGAAAACAAAAATCCAACCCTTGCAAAGAATGAATACCTGGTCATTTTATTTGGAATAAAGTGTAAACAATTGAAATGCACAATGGGCAATCGCCTTTCTATTCCCTATTCTTAAATGCATTGTTTTTCTTAAAATATTGCAGTTAACGAGCAGGTACTTCCAAACGTGCAAATTACATGGTATTCAGCCCTGCAAACGAAGATAAACAGAATTACTGAAGCTGAATAAACCTTAATTGATGCGGAGAGCAACTCGAGGCCGGATGAATTCAATCGCGATTAACAGAAGAGAATATATCGGATGCCCCGCTTTTGGTCAACATTTCCTGTGAGCTGCTACTATTTGTCCAGAAACGCAAGAACCTTTTTTATTAGAGCTACCCTCTTGTTAGTAAATGGATGGTCTGTTTGCCAAACTTCGTATTCAAAATAAGCTTTGTTCTTATTCTTTATTGACTCAGCTATGGATTGATTCTTTTGGTTTTCGTCCAACATAATTATTTGCTTTTGTGACAAAGCAACTGCATCATTGGCAAGATTGAAATATCCAGGATTATCCAATACCGGTTTATATAGATCTTCGCCTGATTTTTTGCTTAGCACAAAATAATCATCAGCCTGTTTTTCACGAGCTGCCAAAACTTGTTTGTCTGTGGCAACATTAAAAATGACCATGGCTGATATGGCAATCCCTTTTTGAATACCGGGCAATTTCTGTAGAGCTTTTAAACAGACCCAGCCCCCCATACTATGCCCCAATAATGCAATTGTTGAAGTATCAATTTGCAAAGAGTCTGAATATTTCTTACAAAACGCGACTACATTCACAACATCATCTACACAATGCTTAAAACTAAACTCACCCTGACTAGCCCAGGAGCCGCGATAGTTAAAATAGACAACGTTCCAGCCATGTGCTCTAACAAGCTGTGCTAAATCAAGGTTTTTCTCATTGCCGGGAAGGCCACTCAATAAAAGCAAAGTCGGGTGTTTTTGCCCCCCATTTGCTTTATAAATAAATCCTTGTAAAAGACTGCCATCAGAGGATATGGTCAACTCTGTCATAGCAGCAGGAGACGATTTATCCCAGTCAATGTCCCTCCATACAATAGAGTCCGGGCGATTTTGGCCCAATGCCTTATTGCGAACAATAAAAGTTGTAATAAGTAGTAAACAAATTGTCGCTTTTAGCATTCTATTCATTTGAGACGTTTGTGTCTTTCCAAACGAGCAAACAAAGAGCAGGGCTTTGTGCAGGTGGAAAATAAGAATTTCGCTTGCTGCAATCCCCGGAACATGCCGGGGTTAAATTTATAAATTAAAGCTCATTGTTTCTTTAGTTGCCTGGCGCTATTCGTCTGCCGAAACTAAATCTGAAATTGCAATTAGCTAATTGTACTTCCACCAGCCCCATTTGTACAAAACCCAACCTTAGGGGATGCTTTCATTCTTTGTCTAACCAGTTTTTGTACGCATTAATAATGTCTTCAAAATCCTCATTAAATATAGCTTTTGTTGCAACCAGTTTATTACCGGTAACACAATATCTCTTGAATGCATCAACACCGAACCTGTCGATAATATATTTTACAAAAATTCCGCAAATTGAATAGTTGGCTTCAGAATACTGTCCGTAGAAATCCCTATTATTTATTATTAGGTCTGCATAATTCAGACTGTCCCTGTACTTTTTTGCAATGTCCAATCTTTGTTTAAATAAAGCATTGTCATTAATATTTGTTACATACTCCACACAACCTTCAACGAAGAAAGCCGGGTTATTGTCCTGGGGAATAGTATTGTCAAATAGAAAATGTGAGTATTCATGTTTGACTAATCCTCTATTGTAGCCATGAGTGTGAATTTCACCGCGAATACTGAAACCGGCAGAATTATTTCCAGGGCAGGTCAATCCAAACATTCCCGACATTGTACCATACTCTACCATATTTGAATGCACAAACCAACTAACTTTCTTTATTGGCATTTTAAGCTTGTAAATAGAAAGAAATTGCCTTACATACAAATTTAATTCTTTGTTTAATTTTGAGTAATCAATCGTATCCTTAAAAGTTTTCGAAATATAAATAGCGGAAAATAATTCTGATGTTTTCTCTTTATAATTGGCTATTTTAAGATCTTGAAGGTTGTACCAATCAAATCCTTGCCCTTTTTCATTTCCAAAGAATGTTATTTTCCCATTTTGAATAATCAAAATATCGTGTCCACCGGTTAATGCTAATTGAGCGTCTTTTACAGCCTTAAGGCTATTGCCTCCGATAATTATTCGATTTGTGTCAACAAAAACAAATCCATCTGATTTGTCCTGAAACTTTTTATTATTTACCGAAAAGCCCTTGTCAATAAGTAAAATCGGTGATTTATACAATTTCCATTTTTCGAAGCCAGTCAAAACCCCAACCAGAAGAATGTCCTTTGAAAAATCGGCGTCTGTCAATTCAGACTCTATTTTCCTAATACAATTATTACCGAATGTGGCACAATAATCACTGAGAATTGTTTCTAAACCTATGCTCTTATCTGATGAAACAATAATTGTTTGCCTGCCGATTATTGCCATCACTTTTTTAAGGGAACAGTCATAAGCCGGAAGAGTTGACAAATCTTTTGTCTGTGCAATAGTAATTGTCGACAAAAGAGAGAAAAAAACCGTTGCTATAAATCTCATACAGTCGTTTTAGAATATCCGCGAACGCCTAAAGCCAGACGCAGGGCCAGCATTTATATTCGTTAGCCAAACTACTAAATTTAATTAGAATAACTAAACACGAACACCTACAAGTGACTATAACTAAGCCAGTCACGCCCTGACTGAAGCTAATTGCGATAACAGATGAGAAAATGAACGTAAGCCAGTCTTGTGGCAAGCAACTATGTTAGCGGTTGGACTTTTTTGGATTAATAATGCTCTTGAACTTTGCTTTATTTTGTCGAGGTATAGGTATTCTGCCAATACGATGATCGCCGTGTTTAATAAGTTCACAAACTTTTCTTACTGAAACCTCAAAGTCATCGGTGTCACCAGGAAGTACTTGCCATTCTGATTCCTTAATGCCGCCTGAATAAGTGGAAATTGTGCGCAAAGAGGGCAAGTCTTTTTTTAAACTCCTGTGATGTTCCGGATTAGTTGCAATCCATACTCCATTTGTGTCTGGAAAGTCCTGTCGTTGTCTTAGAATAAGCATAATTTTTTCGTTCACATATATCGCCCATAAACCAAACATTGGCTTCACTGTTAAGTCAAGGGGCATTAGGCAATCGAAGACAAAGTTGAATGGAATATTTTTTCGTGTCATTGAGTTTGAATGAAATGTATATTCAGAGCCTTGCCAATAATGGGACTTGTTTCATCTGTCCGCCACTGGCAGATCAGCCCCACCTGAGCAAAGCCGGTGTTAGCGGCAGTCATCTATTTTGCAACTCTTTCCACCATTTTCTTATTGAACAAATCTGCTTCTTCTTCCAATGGCTCATGCCCGGAATTTTCAAACCATACAATTTCTTTTTTGGGAGTAGAAAGAGCCCTAAAATATTCCTCTGTAAGGGCAGTCGGCAAGTTCCAATCGTGTCTGCCCAAGAAAAAATAAACTGGTATCTTTATTTCATTTATTGTTGAAAGATCAGTTGTAAACAGGTCCTTCTCCAGTCGGTATGCGGAATACTTAAATGCTTCAGGCCAGTCATAATTTTTGTAATCTCCGTATTCGGTTTCTGCCTTTTCTATTTCTGCTTCAGATTCCTTTCTGTATATGGCCCCGCCATATTTAGCAAGTATTTCAAATTGCTTTAGGAAACAATCTAAAGGCCGATTGCAAATGATGGTATCTCCTTTTTCAATTTGCGCCAATATTCTAAGAGAGGCATTGTCTTTTTTTAATTCAGCCTGCTCTTTTATCCATTGCCTGGAAAGATAAATGCTTTTTTTTAAATCAATTACCTGTGAAATACCAAAATATGCAAAATAATCTTCGGGATATTCTTCCGCCAGTTTAAGGCCAATAATGCTGCCCCAGGAAAAACCGGCAAGATAAATCTTGTCCTTTTTAAATTTCCTCTTCAAGATTTGGGTCAGTTCATGTGCATCCTTAACTATTTGATCAAGGCTTAAGTTCCTGGGATTGGGATTATTCATAAATGATTTTCCACAGCCCGATTGCTCCCAAGCCACAAGGGTCATTGATTTTGTCAAGTCAGAATTAAAATATCTTAACTGCGGAGTTTGTGGCCAGCCTGGCCCGCCATGCAGAAAAAGCAATACAGGGTTTCCGCTTGAAACACCTGTAATTTCAACATATTGCCTTTCGCCACCAAGATCCAAAAAGGATTTTTCGTCAACCGCAGTTGTGTCTCTTATTTCAGAGGTGCTGTCGGCGTTTGATTTAGCCCTGTCCTGACAAGCAAAAAGAAATAGAAGTGTTAAAGATATTATTATGTTTTTCATATATGTCTGAGATAATTGCCGCCAATGCTAGAGCATTTACGCTGTTGGGCATAGCTGTTCCTCAACCTGGTGACAGGTGCTCAATAAAGATATAAAGTACAAGTGAAATTCAAAATCTCAATTGGAAAACTTCCGCGGGAACAAATGGCGATTGAATTGCATGAATGCAATGATGAATACCCTTTTTGTATGCAAGTAGAATCTTACTAGCTTAACCGAAATCTACGATGAGACATTTCAAATCACGCCAAACATAAACCGCAATTGAGTTGTCTTTACTGGGAATTCTTGTTGCCCCAAGTTTTTCATAAAATGCACATGTTGGATTTTGTACATCGGCAACGACCGACATTGCGTAAATGCCTAATTCTAAGAATCGGTGAGCCACGTGGCTGACTAATAAGCGGCCTAAACCCTCATTTTTATATTCATCAAGCAAATACAGTTTATTTAAATTGCCAGAACCGTCTTTTTCCAGTTTCCCTTTTGCAAATCCTACAAGTTCACCGGATTCCGTTTCAATTACAAAACAAAACCAGGTTTTATTTTTCTCTTCAAATGCCCGGTTCCATTGCCATTCCCGAATTTCGTAGGTTGGTTTTTGTCGTACCTCTGCATAGGTTGCATTCCAAGTCTTCACATGCAAATGAGCGAGGTTGGGAATATCTTCAAAAGTTGCTACCTGAATTAGAAAAGAATTGTGTGGCTTTAGGTAATGCATTTCCTTAGGAATTGGTGAGGTCTAAAAAATTGCCATACAATATTGACGGCTTGCTGCAGGCCTGCTATTGGGTGATACGCTAATCGAACCTGCCTGTCAATATTTTATTTTCCGGGTGATATTTGCGTATCAGTCGGCTCTAGTTACTGGCCGCCCCACTATTTATATGAGGCACAAATATATCAAGTATGAAGAAATGATTTAGATTCTAGTGCTTTCATACCCTTGCATGCGAGTCAATACGAATGTGCAATTATGATTTTCAGCTTCAGTATCCACCAATCCCATTCTTTTCTTGCTTTTTCCGTTCCTGTTGTATAAGCAAGAGCCTTGCTCCATAGCAACATCTTTGCCCCCGTAAAAACTGCAAAATCAACCATGCCCATCCAGGTTTTATCTTCAATTGGATGTTTAAGGTGGGATTCCAGGAATCTGCGGTAAGTTGAAATTACTTCTTCTTTACTTCGGGCTAACCTTGTTGAGTTTACGGCAATATACCATCCCAAATCAATGCCGCACGGACCTTGTCCTGCAGCAGCCCAACCGAATACTGCTATACTTCCATCAGGCATGAGAGCCATGTTGGCAACTTTGGCGTGCCTGTCCCCATCTGTACAATCAGCTCCCGCTTCGCAAACCACATTGTTGGCGCCAGTGCTTCTACTCACCCAGATAAGAATCCCGAATTTTTTTATTTTGATATTTTACGTTCGAAAACCTGACTTCGCACCTGGCGCCAATGGGCGATTGGGCCAAAAACCCAACTTCCAAATTTTGGGCCGAAGTAAATTGCAGGTGCCGGACCAGAAACCATTCTTTATTGTCGGTTGAGTAGTATAGCGTGATTACCTTATCTGCTTTGGCCACTTTATAAAATACCGTGTTTCCACTAATCTCAACCGAATTACAGTCGTCGGAAACGTCTTTTGTTACTACGCTTACTACTCTTCGGGCGCCTGTATAGTCCTTCTCAAAGCAAAACTTTATCCAATTTAAACTGTCTTGCCTTAGTACAATGGCTCCACCGTCCCATTTGCTTGCGAACGAATGTTCGATGGAAACAGAAAGAACAAAATTACTATCAGCTTTAAATAAAAGTTTCGGCGCATTATCTGTATTGTATGTGAGGTTTGGATCTCTAAACATATCTGTTTTTTCGCCGGCTACAATGGTGATCGTGTTATCCTTAATGGAAAAACTCAAAGGCGAATTATCCCAATAAAGTTTATGCGGAATGCCGGGTATATTTAACGAGTCAGGTTCCTGAGCTGCTATTGAATTAAAGGTGAAAGCCAAAACCAATAGCTCAATGGAATATTTGCCAAATTGTTTAATAATCATATTTCGGTATTGTTGAGGTGTCAATAATTTTGCCACCAACTGCAACGGCTTGCTGCAGTGCGGGTATTCTCCAGCCCATGAAGGGATCAGGCGGAACCAATCCCAGATAGCGAACCTTCTTGCGCTAAAGCTCCGGCAGGTGAAACCGAAGATGAAGTTATGTACTTTAGCCGAACCGGGTTCCCTCAGCCGAAACTGCAGATGATGTATGAACGGGACGATAAATATATACTCGTCAGCCAGTCTTACCCCAATCCGCATGCAAGAGCGGTTGTTCCATAAAATACATATTAAAAAGTTAAACGACAGTCAATTCATATTTCCTAATAATTTCATATGCTTCTTCAAATTCAACCAACCCAGGAATGCCATACCAAAAACAAGAATGTAGAACAGAATAATGTCAATTATGTAATTCAAGAACCTTTTGCCAGTATCTGCTCTTACAAGATATTTCTCAAATGTCAATAGGTCTTTGCCTGGTTGTACGGTGTTTATTTGTCCAGAGTTTATAGATTATTATGATTTCAATAGAAAATGGGTTCATTTATGTAGTGCCTAAAGTTAACGGCTGGCTGATGGGAGAAATTATAGGCAGGGACTCAGTCTTTGAACGGTGAGTCTTACTCCATTGATCAAATGCCTGGCTTTTTAGAATGAAATTTAAGCCAAAGTCTCCTGCAAAATGCAGTGTTATTTATGTCCTGCCGCAATTCGACCTCATCCGCAATGCAGGACTGATCTTTGCCGATGTTCCCCATGACTGCTTCAAATGCTAGCGCTTCCCCAGCCACAGGTTAGTGTGAAGAAGGGTTGATACTAACTAGCTTAACAATTTAAAAATTAACCCTGATTGATGCAAATTATTTTCTGACAAATAGCTCTCCACGGTGTTGGCATAATTGGCAAGGGGTTTACACTTAGAGCTTCAGCAATATACACTTAGCAGTATCTGGTACATGCCCTGCTTCTCAGGTTTGAATCATGTGCCAGAAAAGGAGGTTTAGAAAAAAATGACGGATTCAAGGAACTCTCACAAAACCTGTAGCCGATGGAATGAAGGGAGCAGGCGAGATTCAGCGCATATTCTGCCAGAAGAGCTCAAAAAAAGCAGCCGGAAAATTAAGCCAGCTAAGGCGCATAAAAAGGCCCAACCAGTTTGCAGGCTTCAATTGTTCGCCTATTTTGAATAAGCCTAAACAGGATTTGATTAATTTTGTTTCAGAATCTATGGCCTGCCATTTGGGGCTAGCAATTTTGTTCCGTCCCTTTAGAATTAATCCCAACGGTGAGGCTAAGTCTGGACTGATTCCATTTCCGGCCACTGCTAATTAGATACCCCTTTACTCATCTTCAAACCTCAAAGCCATGAAAAAATTATTGATTGTATTAGCATTCTTCGCTTCGGCTAATTTTTCATTCGCCCAAACAACAAACTGGAAAGATGACCCCATGCATTCCAAATTGACTTTTACGGTTGTCCATAAGGGATTTTCCGATATATTCGGGCTATTTGAAAAATTTGAGGCAAGCGTAACCTCAGCTAAACCAGATTTCAGCGACGCGATATTCACACTTTCGGTTGATGTATCATCCGTAAATACAGAAGTGAAAATGCGCGACGACGATCTGAGAAGCCCCAACTTTTTTGAAGTGGCAAAATATCCTGTCATGACTTTCAAGTCCACTTCCATTCGCAATACCACGGGTGAAAAGGACAGGTATAAGATTACCGGCGATCTGACCATGCATGGCGTCACCAAATCGGTTACGATGGATTTCTGGTACAGGGGAACCCTCATTGATCAAATGACAAAAAAACCCAAGGCCGGATTTCAGATAAAAGGAATATTAAACCGTAGCGACTTTAATGTTGGCCCTCCCGATCCCTTAAATATCAGCACGGATGTGATGATAAAAGCAGACGGCGAATTCTTTGCACAATAATGAGCTAACCTGGGAAGACCAGTTCCATGAATCACTTTATCGGGAATTGTGAAGCAATTCCATGCTCAACTGTTATTTGCCTAAATAGTAACTGCGAACAGCTCAGGAGTCAAAATACTTGTGAATGTCTTACGCCTAATCATTATAACAAACTTTAAATTTAATCAAGATGGAAGACAGACAGATACTGAGACAAATCGAAAGGCTATTTGCCGAGGAGGATCGACTGTACGCGAAAGTCGATTTAAGCGAGACCGGGGTTGACCGTTTGCACAAGATCAAAATCGAGCTGGATCAATGGTGGGATTATCTCAGGCAGCGCAGGGCACTCCGGAATTCCGGGAAAGATCCCAATGAAGCGCAGGTTCGCCCACCTGATATTGTTGAAAACTATGAACAATAAAAACGTAAAGACCTAAGCACTGTCGTAATAGGAATTACTCAGTTCAAAGGCTATAAGCCAATATACAGGATGAGATTACCGGTTTGTTGATTCACTCCTCCTTTATATTCGGCGGTTCGCAATTTTTCACTGAAAGAAAATCCCAGACGATTCTTTGCGATCACAAATCCATAGTCGAATTGCATGTGGCCGTTGGTGATTTGATATTTAGTCAGTGTATATGGGCTCCTGAGATGCGTAAAGAACCCTCCCTGCAAAGTGGCATTGTCCATGACGGCGCGAACTACCGGCGTCATTAAAAAGTAGAGCTGAAAATTCCTGTAACTGGTGCATGTCTTGCTGGCCCCTTCCGCCAAACTGGGATTTTCGTAATTACAAAAATATGAATTGAACATGCCGGCCCTAAACGTAAATTCCAGGCCAAATGTGTTCTTCCAGGTACCCACGTTGGACTCCAGGCTGCCAATGATCTCAAAATTCTCGGAAGGTTGCACGAGTAGCTTTTCATATTGTATGAAATAATTCAAAATAATGTCTGCTCTGATCTGGTTGTCCCATCCTTGCGGCACCGTATAGTTAATCAGCATATGTACGAAATTCTGATATTACCCGGCAAAGGAGTATTTTCCAATTATTCCAAAATCTATTTGCGTTGAAATTTTTTTCTTTTTTTCTAAACCGGAAGAAATAAGACTGTGATTGAGAAAAAGTATTCCCGCGTAAGGCCGGTCTCCGTAAACTATATCAGGAGTGGAGATATTATTAGGCGTGAAGACAAATTGCCCAATCCCCCATCCGTATAAATTATCCTGATTCCCGGACAATTGAAGCAGCACCTTATCCAATAACCTGCGTTTGGTTTCTTTTGTATAGAAAAAATCAATTCTGGTTCCCACTGTATATTCCCTGTCGGTTCCTTCGCCCGGTAATTGAAAAAATCATCATCAAGATAAATCCGCAAGATCTGCAAATGATTTTTTGCCTGAGCCAATGCGAAGCTTGGGAGCAATAATAAATGAAACCGTATTATTTGTTGCGTGTACAATCGCATAGAGTATTCTTGAGGAGCTACCGAGAGTTAATTATTGAGTCTTAAACAAGTGAAGGCCCTCTCCTTTTTAAACGCTTTTTTCAACAGTTTGTAATCGCCTTCCTGTGAACGTAAATACCAGCACTTATGGATTCTGCTCCATTGAGCGAAAGACAGTCTTGCCAAAAAGTAATTTAAAGAGATATATACTCTAAAACGCAGAACTATTCAAGCTTTGCGGCGATCTGTGATTAGTGTTAGCCTGATGCTTTCCAAATGCGGGAGCCAATACCAGCGATTCCTGAATTACAGATTAAGTTGAAAAATTGGAACATACTGAGACCGCAAACAAGTTAAAAAATAACGGTGACTGATACAAATCATTTGTAAAAAACACCACTTTGCGGGGCTTTTATATTTTTCCAATGGATTTTACTTAGTTGACTACAATAAACACTGAGAAACAAGAATTCAGCCTCTACCCTTTTCGGTTTCAGATTCGAACACCTAAGCAATTTGAATTCAAGAAATATAAATGCTGCTTTTGGGGTTTCCATAATAACAAGAGGCGATGGCAGTTTTCATTTCAATCTTCGCTGAGGTTAAGACGGTGGGATTATTCCGTATTTAATGAGAAGTTGGATTGCGGGGATGGGTAGTATTTTCCCTCAGCCACCCTATGATTACCCATTTAGGCCTCAAAACTCAAACAAATAAACTTGCGAATATTAACGCATTTAATAGTTTGGCGCTAAATATTTGGATATGTTTCAGGGAGTATCAATTCAACCGTTTAATAAGTTCTTTAAGAATGAGGATGATTGCCGGCAGTACCTATTCGATCTGAAGTGGAAGAATGGTTACCGGTGCCGCCGGTGTGGGTGCACCAAAAGCTATAAGGTCGCACGAAGTTCCACCAACGATGCCAATTTTGTGATTACGATGAATCGGTCACAGCGCACACGATTTTTCATAAAATGAAGATCCCGCTTCTGAAAGCATTCGGAATTGCTTTCCAGATTTCTGTCAGGAAAAAGGGGATGTCAACAATGGAACTGTCCCGGGAATTTTCAATAAATCAAAAATCATCCTGGCTGTTCAAGCGCAAGGCCCAGGAAGCGATGAAAAGTGGCGGCACTCATCAGCCTCATCGAAAAGCAGAAGTGAATGAGTTATTGATTCGTGGCCGGGGAGAAGGTGTGCGGGGCAGGAGACAAAAAAGGAAAGTAGTAATTACCGCCGAAAAAATTAAGGGTAATAAAATAGGCCAGGCTTACGGAAAAGTGATCAAAGTGGCCAGGCGGGGAAATTTAAAACCCTTTCCCTACGGGCAAATTCGCCAGGATCATGGGCGGATGTTTACTAACGGATTTGAAGGGCAAAGGTGGAGGGGCCGTGATTTTAAATTCAGCCAAAGGCCGTCCGGGCGCAGAAAAAGATTCCCAGGAATGCATGTAGTGGTCATGAATCTGAATGGATAGCTGCGAGGCATTCATCATCATTTCTCCATCAGGTTTGCGGGTGGCTATTTGGATGAATTCTTCTTTAGGTTTAACAGGAGGAATTCCCTATCCGGTATCTGGCACCAGCTCATAGTAGGGTTTATGACGAACCCACCATACCGCTATATTGCTCATGCGGCCTAAATGGGTAATCAGTAAAAGTTGGATGATTGCCAATGCCCTCATACTCTCATTAATAATTATAATAATATCGGATCTAATAATATTAATATACGATCTGCTTCTCATCTTAAATGTCCCCCCTTTCCTCCGATGAATGCAGCACTGTCTCGTTTGATCGACAGGTCACCGTCATAGGTATTAATGCATATAAATACCTGGTTACTGCCGGCAGGCAAATCTGCAGCTTGTGTGTGAGACAGCCTGGCCGAACAGGCAAATACAATGCTATCACAGCTTAGGAATACATGTCGCATCGGTTTGAAATTTTTATGTGCGCGTCGAGGTATTAGACTGGTGAATTACAGGTATCCGTTGCCGATATTTTTTGAATTTAGAAGGGAAATCATGACTGATTGAATTCTTCTGACATGTCTATAAGACGGTAATGGCGCCCCATCACCTATCTACCAATTTCAACCATTCCCTTATAAGCCCCTGCAATGCTTTTTCTTTGGATTTGACATCTTCCATGTTCTTGAATATGATAATTCTTCTTCCATCCTTATAGTCACCCTGAAGTAATTCTGTCTTGTCCTTTATTTTTGCTCCACTCGGAAACACAAGCATGATCCTGCCTTTAAACAGGTTGAATACAATTATTTCCCTTTTATATTCCTTCGGATCGAAGGGCTTCATTTCGCCCGTATAATAGAAACTGGGATTATTCCACTTGATCCTTTCCCCTATTTCTTTGTCTGTGCTCAAAATAATTTTCCTGAGATATTCAATGATCCTGCCGAGAGTGGGACCAAGCTTTTTGATATGGGCCGCGACCTCATCCTGGTCACTTGATTTATGCGAATTAGCCATATTATTCAAAAATTGATTTACCCACCATATATGGAAAGATTGCCATTCTCCCCTTTGCGATGCCGGAAAGGTTTAGGCTTCATTAAATTGCCTAACTCAAAATGCTGAAATGTCTTTTGATCCTGCTAAACACCTTTGAATTCGGGGTTTTCATTTCTTAAAGCAAAAATTTCTCCCATTTCATGAACAAAGCGTTTTGTATAAACTCCTCCCGGGTCCAGGTCGGGGTCGAGAATGGTGATTTCAATTCCAGCCGCTTTTTCATGGTCCAGGAGAATTCCCAAAATCTCCTTCATCTCTTCAAAAGACAATCCTCCCGTTTCTCTTGAATCTACTGCGGGCATGAGCTCATCATCCAAAACATCCACGTCAAAATGTATCCAAAATCCATCCAGTTTTTTCCGGGCGACCAATCCCAGAAAATCATTGCAACATCGGCTAATTCCCCATTGGCGCAATCTGCTCAGGTCGAAATAATTGATGGCTGAATTCGTAATTACCTTCACATATACTTCATCGAAGTCCCTATTACCGACACACCAGACATTTTGTTCAAGGAAATAAGGAGAAAGGCCGAAGATATTTGTCAGTTTGGGGTGTCCTTGCCCCGTTACAATCGCCAGGTCCATTCCGGCAGCCCCGGCTGTTTTTGATAATTCGGGCCAACCAAAATCTGTATGCCCGTCCAGGAAAAACAATCCATAATTTCCTGCCCGCCTCAATGCAATTGAATTCCCGATCAGGATACTGCAATCACCTCCGATTACAACGGGGAACATATTTTCTTCTAAAACCTGATTCAGCAAATTGGCCTGCTGATTCGCATACCTTGCAATGGAATCCGCATTCCTGACGCCCGATTCTTCATCAACATTCATTGTATAGGACGGAGGCTCGAGGGAAAATATTTTTTGGGGATTTACCAACTCGTAGAATCCATGTTTCCGCAACCACGAGGGTAGTTTTTTCACACCCGGTTCAATTCCTTTGGAAGGTTCTATTAAACCAAGATTGGATGGAAATTCTATGACGACTATCTTTTTCATAGATAATTTATCCCAATTTAATTGTCACGTAAGAGGACAATGTTTGAGACTCAAGCCTGTCGTTGCTATCCATTAAAGAAACAAAATTCGTGGATCATCTCAAAGGCTTACCGCCTTTGGGAATTTGCTTATTGCCCAAAAATGATCTTACCATCCTGTATGGCCTTATAAAATGATTGCATCGTAAAAAAAGCCTGTTTCTTAATCCCCTGGTCGCTGATCAGGCCCTTGAGATTCCATCCATCCTGAACACCGGGCAGCAGCCTTTTTGGAGAACGAAAATCTTTTAGAATCCAGGGTGTGGTGCCTCTTAAGAAGGAAATATTTTTTAGCATGGCGATGTCATCTGATATCACCTTGTTTTGAAATTCTTCTGTCCAACGCTCCGTTTCCAGTCCGTGCAGGCCTTGCATTGCGCCGCCGCCAAATTCACTCATTATTAATGGCTTATCAAAGGCCGTCTTAAATTTTTGATCCGGTGCTGGAGGAGGACCATACCAACCGGGATAGACATTGCATCCGAGCACATCCAGATATGCCCCAAGGGGATCATCCAGGATTGAAACATGATCCTCATCGGTACTTATTTGCAGGGCTGCGGTAATGAGTCTTGAGCTGTCCAATGATCTTGCTTTCCGCACGAGGCTACTCATGAATTCCAGGCGCGATGAGTTGCGTGGTGTTTCATTTCCTACAGACCATAAAATAATACTCGCCCGATTTCTGTCGCGGGTTATTTCTTCTGTCAGTTGATTCTCTGCGTTGCGATATGTGGAAGCATTATCCCACTGAATAGTCCAATAGACCGGAATCTCTGACCATACCAGTATCCCCATTTTCTCTGCCTCGCGAATCATGTCTTCGTTGTGGGGATAATGCGCCAATCTCACAAAATTGCAACCCAATTCCTTAGCCCAATTCAGGAGGATATGGTCCTGATCCCTGGCATGGGCGCGGCCTCCGCCATAGGCTGCTTCTTCGTGTATGCAAATGCCACGCAGGAAAAGGGGCTTTCCATTGAGCAATATATCTTTCCCCTTTACGGCAATCTTGCGAAAGCCAACCTCGTCACTCAAATTATCTTCAGCCGTTGTAAAACTGATATTGTAGAGTTTTGGATTATCCGGTTGCCAGAGCTGTAATTTCTTTTCTTCAAAACTGAAATGAGCAAGGCCCTTATCGTCTGGCTCCATTGCAATTGTCCTACTCAATTCCCCGATCCGCAGTGTTGTTTTCTGATCTTTATGTGTACCATTCAATTGCACCCATCCGCTGATTTTTCCTTTTTGCAGATCCTCAAGCTGAATAAAATAGTCCTGGATAAAAGTAGGTGGTAGTTCCACCAGGCATACAGATCTTGTAATCCCCCCATAATTCCACCAGTCAAAATTATTGGTGGGCACTCCCTCTATATGACGCTGGTTATTCACTTTCACCACAATAAAATTCTTTCCATCTTTCAATTTATCTGTCACTTCAAAATTAAAAGGCGTGAAGCCTCCCAGATGCTGGCCCAATATTATTCCATTCAGTCCTACTACCGCATCATAGTTGACTGCTCCGAAATAAAGGAATACCCGCTTGTCAGATTTTTTGTGATATATGAATGATTTTTCGTACCAGATCGTTCCTTCATAGTAGAACAGTTTATCATTCTGTGTATTCCAATCGCCGGGAACGCGCAGGGTTGGAGATGTTTCAAAATTATATTCCACAAGTTCTGAAGGATTCGTAGCCTGCCTGTTTTGGAAAAATCCTCTGGCAGTCGGTTGGTAGCGATAATCAAAATAACCTGTTTCAAAAGGATCCACCACATAATGCCATGGTCCATCCAGGCTGATCGTATTCCGGTTCGGAATATTGGTGATTAATGGGGCTAATGAAGTATCCGGGCTTTGGGCGCCGGCAGATTCCGAACTCAATAAAAACAGGATGAATAGTGCGCCAATCAGGAAATTTTTCATGCAGCATGAATTTTGTATTGAACCAAAAAAATCTTTGGTGAGAATGAACATTAATTTTAAGGTAGAGTGCGGTGTATATCACTTGTCGCAAATTGAAAGTTGAAAAGCTACGGTTACTCGGATGAACTCAGGTGGCGCTAGATATTCCCTTTCTTCAATTCTTCCACCGCATGATTCGCTGCGCGCGCCGTGAGCGCCATGAATGTCAAAGATGGATTCTGATTCCCTACGGAAGTCATGCAGGCTCCATCTGTTACGAACACATTGGGACAAGAATGAATCTGGTTAAATTTATTCAGTATGGATGTGCTGGGATCCCTTCCCATTCTTGCACCGCCCATTTCGTGAATATCGAGTCCGGGTGCCTGCCTGCTATCATTTGAAACAATATTCCTGCAACCGGCGACATCGAGAATTTCGGCGCCCTGCGTCAAAAAATCCCGAACCATCTTTTCATCGTTATCATCATAGGCCACGGAAGTTATTAGTTGCGGAATGCCCCACTCATCCTTAAGGTCATTACTCAACCTCACATGGTTCTCATATTTCGGGATCACTTCCCCCTGCATGGACATATATACTCCCCAGTCTCCCGCTTCGCTCAATGCTTCCTTATATGCGGCGCCGACACTATCGGTATCATTTGTTTTACCTGAATTGCGGTAGGCGCCCCAGAATACAAGGTAGCCGCGAAGAAAATCGGTTTCCTGCCGATATACATTTCTGAAACTGGGCATCAGGGGCGATACGGGCCTTCTACCATAATAATATTGGTCCATGGGGCCATCAATGCTGGCAGATAGAGAGCCACGATAATTTTGGAAGGCTATATACCTTCCTAAAATATCATGATCATTCCCCAGGCCATTTGGAAATCGATTTGATTTGGAATTTAATAAGAGGAGATTGGTATTTAAACAGGCCGCATTTACAAAAATGAGTTTCGCGAAATATTCAGTAAGCGATTTGGTCTTTGCATCAATGACTCTCACCCCGCTAGCCCTGCCTTTTTTTTCGTCATAGATGATGGAATGCACTACGGAATCTGGTCTCAATACAAGATTGCCGGTCTTCTCCGCCCAGGGCAAGGTGGATGAATTGGAACTGAAATATCCCCCGAAGGGGCAACCGCGCTGGCAAATATTGCGGGCCTGACATTGGCCCCTACCCTGCTGCAAATGAATTTCGTTGGGTTTACTAAGATTTGCGCAACGACCCATCAGCATGCGCCTTTCGCTATAGTGTGCATTCACTTTTTTTCTCATGCTTTCTTCCACACAATTGAATTCCCAGGGGGGCAGGAATTCTCCATCCGGCAAATGTTCAATGCCATCTTTGTTACCACTGATGCCTGCAAATCTTTCCACGTGAGCATACCAGGGAGCCAGATCATCATAACGAATGGGCCAATCCACCGCGAACCCGTCACGCAATGGGGCTTCAAATTCGAACCTGCTCCAGCGCTGGGTTTCCCTCGCCCACATCAATGATTTTCCCCCCACCTGGTAGCCTCTGATCCAGTCGAATGGTTTTTCCTGAACGTATGGATGTTCCTTATCCTTTACAAAAAAATGCTGTGCAGTCTCATCGAATGCATAACATTTACTGACGACAGGATTTTCTTTTTCTATGGACAATGGAAGCCTTCCCCGGTGCGGAAATTCCCAGGGACTCTTAATAGCAGTCGGGTAATCTTTTTTATGGACCACGTTGCGACCTCTTTCGAGTATTAGTGTCTTTATGCCCTGGTCGCAAAGTTCCTTGGCGGCCCAGCCACCGCTGATTCCGGAGCCAATTACTATCGCGTCAAATGTGTTCTTGGGGCCTGAATTGATATTTACTTCCAATGTATCGCCTGGCATCGAGTGAAGATTTAATGAAAAAGTTAGGCATTTTTTCCAAGCTCCCAAAAGCGAATCCTTAAGCCGGGACGATATTATTAAGACCCGTTATTCAAAAATTCCAGCGGAATCACGTTCAGACTAAGCTTGTGGCATTCAATCCACACTGGTTCCTTTAAAACTGTTTGAGGTAACTGATCTTCGCGATGATATGGTCTTCGGTACGGGTCTTTTGGAAAGGGTCGTCAAAACCCTGGTGGTTATAAACAAAATAAATATAAGACAGCGGCTCGTATTCCCAGGCGAGGCGGATATTGTAATTCTGAGAATGATTGTCTGAATTCTTCTGAAAAAATCCAATCAATTGCAATCGTGGATTCAGCGCGAATCGGCCTTCGATACTGTATAGATCAACAGTGCTGGTAGTCTGAGCCTGCCCAACGCGCATAAAATGATTTCGATTGAACCTCCCCGTTAGGGAGATGCGGGGAATTGGAGCGAATTGAAGCTTCCAGTCACCCGAGTTCAGCCTTCCATTGAAATAGCTGCCCCAGGTATAGATTCCCTGCAGGTTAATGATCTTCGATGGGTCGCTACTCAGGTATAGCGTCTGGCGGGTATAATGATAGGCACCCAAATCAATCACCACACCCAGGGGATCAAATGCTTCGGTCAAACGCTGAAAGGTTGGTACTATGCCATAGCCGATATAGGCACCGCTCTGAAAGTTGATCCAAAGCGGAAAAAACCAGAGGTCCCTCTCGATTAATTTTCCCGTTGAGGCCTGCACATACCATTCGGGCAAAATGCCGGGTTCAAATGCCCGGACGACCTTTTTAAATGGTAGCAAATTCCCCCGGTAATACCAGTTCATTCCGGGCGTGGTTCCAATAATATCTTTCCTGGATACAAAGCCCATTTGGGGATCGAAATCTTTGGTCACGGCCGATTCTGTCCACCATATTTTATAGTGGGTGCCTGAATAGTAATATTGGGCAAAGCCTGCAAATCCATGTTTGCCTGAATGGGTAGATATGGTATGCATCACCATGGAATTGAGAGAATGCGAGGCTCCCAGGCGAAAAAACCCGTCCACCGTACTTTCAATATTGGTTTCGAGAGGCGTATTTTTGATTGTAACTAGTCCGCCTAAGCGACTCTCCTTCCCGAAATTTTCTGAATACCTGCCCACAAAGAAATTGGTGGCCGGAATACTATCAGTTCCTCTTTGACGCAGCGCGATGGCGCCAAAATTCCGCTGCAGCGACCGATATACAAATCTTCCTCCTCCGTCTATCGGGATCGGATTTCCGAGATCATCCAGGCCAATGCTCCTGCTGAAGAATGGCTGCATGCGCATCAAACCGCCCGAGCCGTCTTCCTGAGGGCCCACTCCAATCCCAAATAGTGAAGCATTCTCCAGGAAGAATTGCCTCTTTTCCGGAAAGAATACGGAAAACCTGGTTACATTATTCACTTGCTGATCGGCATCCACCTGCGCAAAATCGGTATTGGCTGTAAGATCTAATACCGTGTTACTGTTGATGGCCCATTTCAGGTCGCCACCCAGTTTGTAATTGGATTGTCTGGGCTTCACGCTGGCGTCAAATCCATCATAGTGATCGAATGAAGTTAAAAAATAAGGTTGTACCCTTATATTGGGTTTGGGAGGTGGTGGTCTTAGATTTTTCAGGATCCCGGCATAGGTCATACGCAGGGAAGTGAACACACGCGGATATGGAGAGAAAGCGCTGACCTCATTGGTCAGTCTTCTGTTCCTGTAAACATTGAAGCCCCAATTTTGAATACTGTCTGCCGTTTTTGGATAGCGGAGAGTCTGCCAGGGAATAGCTATTTCAGCGACCCATCCTGAATCGGTACGACTGGTTCTCACCTTCCATACTCCATCCCAGTCAACATCATAATAAAGATCGTCAAATGATAAGAGGTCACGCTGTACACCGTAGGCATCGGTCACGAGTGACATGGCATTCCGTTTGTCGTTGAATCCGTCAAAGGCCAGAGAAATCAGGTCATGCTGCCGATAGTCGAAGTCCCGTTTGAAATCTGTCGCCCTGATAGCCTTCCGGCCTAAAGAATCGTGCGCGAATATGCCAAAATATAAAAACTGGCGATTGTAGAGGACTCTGACATCGGTCTGGAAATTCGGCGCCAGGCCCTGATATGGCTCAATTTGTACAAATCTGGACTGTGGTTTTGCCAGGGACCATTCCGGTTCATTCAGGATTCCGTCGATGTGCAAAACAGAAGTTATCTGTACGGCTTCTATCTCCTTCCTCAGGGAATCAGGATTGAAAATGTCATTAGTTTGTGAATACGATTTCGATACAAATAAAACTAAGAGCCAGGGTAGAATTTTAGCCATGCGCCAAGTTAACGAAATATGAAAAATCTGGCCTTGATAGAGAGCATAATTATTTGAATGGATGATTACCGCTTTTATTTTTTAACTTTATTAAACTTCGATAGACTGGATCAATAGCGCCTGCCTTCCATTCGATTTGATTTGATTTGATTCTTTTGGCATGAGTCACTCAAAACCACCTTCGACGTCATGAAAACCGTGAACAAATTACCCAGAAGAGAATTCCTTCGGCTTTCGGCCTTTTCGGGAGCCTCATTGGCATTGGGATATATCCACCTGAGCGGAGGAGGATTTGAAGTGGTGAAATTTTCTTCTCCCGCTGTTCCGGGAATGGAAATCAATCCCTATGTTTTTATTGACAAGACCGGAATGATATTTCTATGCAATCATCGTCCGGAAATGGGCCAGGGTACTTTCCAGTCCATTCCCATGATCATTGCCGAAGAATTGGAAGTGGATATCAACCAGGTCAAGATCTTAGCTTCTCCCGCTGACAGTTCAAAGTATGGAGATCAGATGGTAGTAGGCAGCCGAAGCATCCATGGAAGTTTTGAACCGATGTTGCGTGTAGGCGCCAGCGCCAGAGAAATGTTGCTGAAGGCCGCGGCCGACAAATGGAAGGTCAGTCCCGATGAATGCATGGCAAAAAAAGGGAATATAATTCACCGCCCTTCGGGTAGGCAATTGAGTTATGGTGCGCTGGCAGAAGCTGCCGCGAAGCTGGATGTTCCTAAGAATCCCCGTTTAAAGAATCCTTCTGAATATACCATCATTGGCCAATCCATTCCCAGGAGCGATATTCCTTCTAAGCTAAATGGGGAAGCCCGCTTCGGAATTGATGCAGTCATTCCCGGGATGCTCTATGCTTCCATTGAGCATTCACCTGTTTTCCTTGGAAAAATAGCGAGTTTTAAAGATGCCAAAGCCAGGGCCATACCGGGAGTGAAACATGTTTTTAAGACCAGTAGGAACGTATGGGGTCATACCAGAGAGGGAGTGGCAGTGCTGGCGGAGAATTATTGGGCCGCCTTGCAGGGAAGGAAATTGCTGGAAATAGTATGGGATAATGGGGACCTCGAATCCTGGTCAACTCAGAAAATAAAAGACAATTATAAGGCCGCGGCGAAAGGGGAATCAGTGAGTTTTCGTGGCAAAGGCGATTTCGAATCGGCCTGGTCTGGCAGTAAGAATAAGATAGAAGCCGCTTATGAAACACCCTATCAGACTCATGCTCCAATGGAGCCAATGAATGCTTTGGTGAGTGTTGAAAAAGATCGTTGTGTATTCTGGGGCTCCACACAAAATCCCAATGGTACCCGCCGCCAGCTATCGGCAATCACCAATCTCCCCGAAAGCAAAGTGGAGATCAATTATACTTTTATGGGAGGGGCCTTTGGCCGCAAGAGCATGACCGATGTGGTGGAAGAAGCCGCCGATCTTTCCATTCAATCCGGCGCACCCGTTAAGGTGATCTGGACCCGCGAAGACGATTTGACTCAGGGACCCTTTCGTGCCTGCTCACTGAATGTGTTCAAAGGCGCCCTGGATGACCAGGGAAATCCGTTGGCATTGGAACACCTGGTAGTGGCGCAGGAAATTCAGAACCAAACGGGAAAGGATAACCGAGCTTCCGGAAGCATCGCGGGTGGCATCAATACCGAATATGCCATTCCAAACTACCGGATAGCAGGTATCCTTCAAAAATTTCATATCCCCATCACATACTGGCGCTCGGTATATCATTCTACTAATTGCTTCGCTCATGAATCTTTCATTGACGAGATGGCGCATCTGGCCAAAAAAGATCCGCTGGACTTCCGTTTGGCCATGCTCAAGGAACATCGCCGTTACACCCAGGTACTGAATATAGTGGCCAGGCATTCGGGTTGGTATCAGCAACATGAAAAAAATATCGCTAAGGGCGTTGCCATCATGGAACGTTCGGGATCATTTGTAGCGATGGTCACGGAAATCTCCGTGGCTGGCGGCAAGGTGAAGCCGGTGAAGATCACCTGCGCGGTGGACTGTGGCAGGATCGTGAATCCGGATACTATCAGGGCCCAGTCTGAAGGCTGCATCGTGATGGGCCTGACGGCCACTTACAAAAGCGCCATCACCATAGAAAAAGGAAGGGTTATTCAGCAAAATTTCGATACCTATAAAATGCTTAGGCTGGAAGAATGTCCTGAAATTGAAGTGATCGTTGTGCCCAGTGAAGATAGTCCCGAAGGCGTGGGCGAAGCGGCCCTGCCAGCGGTGGCGCCTTCTCTTACCAATGCCATTTTTGCCGCTACCGGCAAGCGAATCAGGACCCTGCCCTTCAATATGGATGAAATTTGATATGAATGGATTGTGATTTTGTTTTGAATGACATTGAGAATTCGGGCAGTTCCGAATGATTTGAATACAATTCTTTTGGGTGAAGATGGTTATCGCAGATGCAAAGATTAGTCGCCGGTTCAGAATAGTTTTTTTTGCTGCGCCGATTCATCCACATCTGGCGCTGGCAACCCCGCAAATTCAAAATATGCATTCTTGGGTTTACCATCCGGCCTCACCGCCTTACCGCGAATGCTGAAGACAGGATGGTATTCCAGTTTGTTCGCGGGCATTTCATAAGACAGGATGGAAGCCATTTCTTCTTCCGCGAGCGCGGGGTCCAGCCATTTCAATTCCAATTCCTTCGGCAGGAACAGGGGCATGCGGAACGCATTTTCGCCACTGTTGTGAATCTGTCGCATTATTTCATTGCCCGGGCGGGTGATCAGGGTGAACATGCCTCTCATTTCGCCCGTTTCAATATCAGAAGGAATGTATTGGTTATAATGATAGAGGCCGGGAATGCAAAACATTTTCCTGGCTTTCAGTGCCACATGGTAGGGGATTTTATTCTTCCATCCAATTACTTCCCGGTGTTCATAAATTCCCGTAACCGGTATCAGGCACCTTGTTTTGCGTATCCTGTGCCAGAAGGAGCGTTTATCTGCCAGGATTTTTTCGCTTCGCGCATTTACCATGGACTTGCGCATGGCTTTCACTTTTTCGGGTGTGTTCATGTATTCAGCGATGATGCCCCATTCAAATAATTTGCGGTGGTAGCGACCATCTTCGAGAGTGATGACGGGATATTTTTTATACCCGAGCGCGAAAAAATGTGCGCCGCTCTCCAGGTCAAAATCAATTTCACCATCATGAACCAGATTGGGGAAATAGTCATCAATGAGTTCCAGTGCGGAATAAAATGCGATATCTAAGCACATGGCTAATATTTTTCAATTTCATGGAGGGGCAATTTATCTTCTTCTCCTTCGTAACTCAATTTAATAAAAAGTGCGCCAAATTCTTCATAGAGGCCGATCCCGATCCGGGTTTCTCCCTTCCTGGTTTTCCAGCCGGGATGTCTTTGCCGGATATAGCGTTGCATTTGTTGCCGGTATTCTTCCGGAGGTTTCCATTCCATTCCTTTGCGGCCTGCATAATAGATGCTGAATCCTGTTGGTTGTGAGGCGGCGATGGAAAGCCTTTGGAGTTGATTGGGATCGGAACTGTCGTATAAAAAAGCGTGGGGATCCTCTTGCAGAAAGCGGAGATGTGTCTCGGCCATTTCCTTTTCCGATTCCTCATAGGCCCTGAGTAGGAAGGATGCGCGCAGTCCCTTTTGCATGCCCCTTGGAAAGGTCTGGCGCACAAAATAGCGCTTGCCTTCTTTTAGTTTGGTTTGCAAGAGCCGCTCATTCAATAATGGAAACGGGTTGTACATTCCTGATTTATTTTTTTGCGCTTATTGTTCCGGAATTTTTCTATGGTTTCTGCATCGGGTTTCAAAAACCGACTCCTAATTCCGAGGGCCCACTCCTACCGCACGCATCAAAAAATCTTCTCCATAACGGCTCTTCACGCTGTCGATGGCCTGGTAGAGCCTGATCATTTCCTGCGTGTCTTCATAAAGATTGATCTGGTAATTTCCCGGAACCAGGTGGCTGAAGCGGATGCCCAGTAACCTCACCAATAGGCGACGATCATACAATTTATCAAATAAATCGCAGGCGGTTTTCAAAAGTATATGATCGGCATTGCTGTATTCAATGCTCTTCTGCCTGGTAAGGGTATCAAAATTGGAATACCTGATCTTCAGGGTAACGCAGCCAGTGAGTTTGTTCTGCTTCCTCAATTCGAATGCGATGGATTCTGTCATTCGTACCAGTTCTCCATGCATGAAGCGGATATCAATGGTATCGGCCTGGAAGGTCTGCTCGGTGGAAATGGATTTCTGCTCCCGGTAGGGAACAACAGGGCTCTCATCAATTCCATTAGCTTTCCTGGAAAGATCGATGCCGCCTTTACCAAGCAGGTTCTCCAGCATTTCAATGGGAATCTCGCTTAAAATCTTCACCGTTTCCACTCCCATCCTCACCAGGAGTTGGGCGGTTTGTTTTCCGATCCCCGGAATTTTACCAATATTCAAAGGAGCCAGGAAATTTTTCTCCTCGCCAAAAGGGATCTTTATCTGGCCATAGGGTTTGGCCTCATTCGTCGCCACTTTGCTGATGAGCTTATTACTTGCCAGTCCATAAGATACGGGCAATCCGCTTTCGCTGAATATTTTTTCCCTGAGTTCCGAAATAAACAAAGCGCAACCGAAATATTTATCCATACCCGTTAGGTCGAGATAGAATTCATCGATCGATGATTTTTCAAATAGCGGCACCGAATCTTCCATGATCTCCGTGATAAGGCGGGAATACTTCGAGTAATCCTCAAAATCCCCTCTTATGAAAATGGCATCGGGACAAAGCCTCCGGGCCAGCCTGATGGGCATGGCGCTGTGTACCCCGAATTTCCGGGCTTCATAACTGCAGGAAGTGACTACGCCCCGATCGCCCGAACCGCCAACGATCAGGGGCTTGCCTTTTAGTTTTGAATTTTTAAGGCATTCCACTGAAACGAAGAATGCATCCAGGTCGAAATGGGCGATATGTCTTTCTTTTGATAATAACATCTTATATGCTGGAATCCATCCTTTTTTTGATTCCCGCTTTTTCAATATATGTCACTTCAATACTATTCACTTTGAATTCTTCGATTACTTTACCGGTGATCCTGAAAAAGCCCGACTGTGGAGGAGCCATATGATATACCTGCGGAAAATGTACCGTATCAATCCAATCTTTATGGTTGTCAATAAAAGTTCCAAAGCTCATGGTTTCCCCCTTCACGGTGCGAACGGGTTTTTGAGTGATATGGTATCCTAAAACAGTGACGATTTCGCCTACATTATTTTTCAATTCCCCTGCGGGAACATATTTTGAAGGATCATCGTCAACGCCTTCAAATGGATCCCGAACCGGGAAACCCAGCAGTTCCACTTCATCATACCAGTCATCCAGAGGATAGGTGGGCAAAGAAGGAAGCGTGAATTCTTTTGGCTTTTCCAGGAATAAAGAATGGTGTTGAGGAACATGGGTCTTATTCTTCTTCTGCAAAAAATTGGCTTCCCACAATAATTCTTTTTTATTTTTCCCGGTAAACCGGAGCGCTCCCACACGGATCAGTATATTCAATTGTTCCATGGTTATCTCCGTTCTCTCAATAAAATCCTGGAGGTGCAGGTAGGGGCCGGATCGTTTTCTTTCCGCGATGATTTTTTCAGCCATCGCCTCCTCCAGACTCTTGATATGAATGAATCCAACATGTGAATCAATGCCTTCGATATTAGTCAGGTAATCACTCCTGTTTACGCAGGGAGGATGCACCCTTGCGCCCGTTTTCATCAATTCATAAAAATAGAGTTCACGGCTATAGAATCCCCCGAAATTATTGATCACGGCCACCATGAATTCCATGGGAAAATAAGATTTCAGAAAAAGGCTTTGGTAACTCTCCACGGCGAAGGACGCGGAATGCGCTTTGGAAAAACTATAGGCGCCAAAACTTTCTATCTGCCGCCATAATTCTATTGTAATGTCATCTCCATAACCGAATTCCTTACAGTTGGCGAAGAATTTATCGCGGATGAGGGCAAACTTGTGATTGCTCCTGTACTTGCCGCTCATGGCCCTGCGCAGGATATCAGCCTCTCCCATATCCAGGCCGGCAAAATAATGGGCCACCTTGATCACGTCTTCCTGGTACACCATCACCCCATAAGTCTGTTTCAGCAATTCTTCCAGCTTGGGATGCAGGTATTCAAATTTGTCGGGATTATGATAACGGTAAATATATTGATGCATCATGCCGCTTCGGCCCACACCCGGACGTATAATCGAACTGGCCGCCACCAGTGTGAGGTAATCATCACATTCCAGTTTTTTCAGTAAGTGCCGCATCGCGGGGGATTCTATATAAAAGCAACCAATGGTATTCACCGTTTTTATCTGGTTGCGGATCACAGGATCCTTTTTGAAGTTTTCGATATCGTGGATGTTGATATCAATTTGCCTGTTTTCTTTGACCAGCCTCAGGCATTCCCGGATATGGCCGAGTCCCCGCTGGCTTAAAATGTCCAGCTTATAGAGTCCGATATTTTCGGCGACGAACATATCCAACTGCGCCGTTGGAAATCCTTTGGGTGGCAGGTCCAGAGCGGCATAGAAAGCAATGGGCTCTTCGCTGATGAGCATGCCTCCCGGGTGAATGCTGAGATGGCTTGGGAAATTCTGAATCAGCTTTCCATATTGAAGGATGGTCCTGTGAATTTTATCTTCCTCCTGTTTTTTAGCAAAATTCTCACCGCGGCTTTCGCCATTATAATATCCTTTTTCTGCCAATTGGTCTATCTCCGACTTGGGCAAGCCAAACACTTTTCCCAATTCTCTGATGATGGCATTGTATTGAAAAGTGGAATACATGCCCAGCAGGGCCACATATTCCCTGCCGTAGCGCTTGAATACATAGTCAATCACATCATCCCTGTCTTTCCAACTGAAATCAATATCAAAATCGGGAGGAAAAGTCCGGTAAGGATTCAGGAATCGTTCAAAATACAGATCCAGTTCAATGGGATTCACGTCGGTGATCTGCAGGCAATAGGCCACGATGGAATTTGCGCCACTGCCCCGCCCTACATAATAATAGCCCCGGGACTGCGCATAACGAATGAGATCCCAGGTAATCAGGAAATATGAATTGAAGCCGAGCTGATCAATGATCTTCAATTCCTTTTCCACCCTTTCTGCAGCCTTTTCATTCTTTATTCCATACCGGTTGATCAGGCCATCCTGCGAAAGTTTTCTCAAGAGAACCCTGTCATCCTCGGGGGAAGCGCTGAATACTTTTTTATTCTTATCGGTACCGAATTCCATCTCAATGCTACAGGCATCCATGATCTTGTAGGTCTGGGTAACGATAAAGGGATATTGCCTGAAAATCTCTAGGAGACGGGCCGGCAAAACAAAATATTCATCGGTACCTGCAACAGAGTCAGGTGGCAGCCGGGAAAGTAAAACATTATCATCAATGGCCCGAAGCAGTTTGTGTACATTATAATAGACCTTATTCTGAAAAGTGACGGGTTGCCTGATTACAAATTTTCCCTGCATGCCTTTCATGTTGATCCCATACAATTTATTTACCTCTGCAGGCAGCACACCTATCAGTTCATTGCATAATAATTGCGCAGGCTCCTTAGCGCCCAGGGGATAAATGACAAATACATCTTCACTGCTCCCAAAAAAATCCGCCTTTACAGGAAAATCCTGTTTCGAACGGAGGCCAGCGGTAATAAATTCATTGATCAGTTTAAACCCCTTATTATTCCTGGCCAGCAGAATATAGAGAAACCTATGTCCATTTCGGATCTCCGCTCCCGCTATGGGCTTGATTCCATACTGCTGGCAGTATTGTACAAAGTCCCATACATCACAGGTGGCATTGATATTGGTAATGGCCAGTGTATTAGCCCCGGTTTCCACGGCCGCCTTCACCAGTTCTTCAGTGGCAATACAGCCATACCGAAAACTGAAATATGTTTTACAGTTTAAGTACATACCCCATCCCTGAGTTGCTGCTAAGTTAGGAAGATTTGCTAATATTTTTAGCAATTTTTAACACGGAGTTCCGCGGAGAAGTCACGGAAATACTGGAGAGAGACTTCATGATCCTTTGTGAATCTCTGTGAAACCGTGAAACCTCTGCGACGCTCTGTGTAACAAAAACATAACACGGAGCTTCACGGAGTAGACACGGAGACACACGGAGAAAGGCACGGAAATACTGGAGAGAGACTTCATGATCCTCTGTGAAACCTCTGCGACGCTCTGTGTAACAAAAACATAACACGGAGCTTCACGGAGTAGACACGGAGAAAGGCACGGAGAGGAACACGGAGGTACACGGAGAAGGCAAGGAGATACACGGAGAAATACGCCATAACCTTCCGTGAAACTCTGTGAACCTCCATGGCCCTATGTGTAACAAAAAAATTACAAGGAGATGCACGGAGAAGGAGCAGGGAGATACACGGAGGAAGGAGTCAGTGGTCACTGGTAATAGGGAATTGGGAATTGGTCATTAGTCAGTGGCAATTGGGAATTGCAGAAATCCAAAAATAATTCGCCGCTGAACAGATTTCTCCCAATGACTTTTGACTAATGTCTTTTGACTCTTGACTACCCCCACACTTTGATGAACTCATACTTCATAATCGTACAGTGCATGTACCGAAATCGGACAGTTTACGAAAGTAACCCTAAATTCCAGTCTGATTTTCAATTCATTAAATTGGGCATCATTTTCGAAGGCTTCAAGCTATCGGAATGTCTTTTTCCCCTACTTGAATAATCAACCAATAAATCTGCAACAGGGTCATGCTGAAAAATCATTTCAAAATCGCGTGGAGAACTCTCCTGAAAAACAAAACTTCTTCTATCATCAATATAGGCGGGCTTGCTGTGGGCATGGCTGTTGCTTTGCTCATAGGGCTTTGGATTTATGATGAATTGTCGTTTAATAAATATCATCAAAACTATGATCACATAGCTCAAGTGATGACCCGATATAAAGATGGAATGAACAATTCGCTGCCGTATCCATTAGCAACTGAACTCAATACCAATTATCGAAGCAATTTTAAACATGTTATAAGGGCATCGTGGGAGCAGGATCATATTCTGGCTGCGGGTGAAAAGAAATTATCCAGAAAAGGGCAATTCATGGACAAAGAAACACCCGAAATGCTAACCTTAAAAATGATTTATGGGTCCAGGGCAGGTTTACAAGACCCTTATTCAATCATGCTTTCGGCATCAACAGCGAAGGCAATTTTTGGAGATATAGATCCCACAAATAAAACAATCCTATTAGATACTAAAACAAATGTAAAAGTAACAGGAGTCTATGAAGATTTGCCACTGAATACTCAATTCAAAAACATTGAATTTTTTTCTCCTTTCGAATTGTGGGTTTCGAACAATGATTGGATCGAAAAAAGGGCAATGAACGATTGGAATAACCATTTCCTGAAAATATATGCTGAAATTAATCCTAATGGCAATTTTGACAAGATTTCATCTATTATAAAAGATGCAGAACTCAAAAACCTGGCTAATTACAAAGACCTGGCGGCACATAATCCGCAAGTTTTTTTGCTTCCTATGAGTGATTGGCATTTACATAATTTTACGAGAGGCGTTGCGGATACCGAACCAATGCGCATGGTTTGGATTGTGGGAATAATCGGCGTATTTGTGTTGTTTTTGGCTTGCATCAATTTCATGAATTTGAGTACCGCCCGCTCAGAGAAACGAGCCAAAGAAGTGGGGATTCGTAAAGCTATTGGCTCGGTACGCAGGCAATTAATTAATCAATTTTTCAGCGAATCATTTTTGGTAGTTGTCATCGCCTTTATATTGGCAATTTCCCTTGCTTCGCTCTTGTTGCCTTTGTTCAACAATTTAGCAGCCAAGCAAATGAATATGCTTTGGAGCAATCCTTATTTTTGGTTGTTAAGTTTTGGTTTTATTTTGATAACGGCATTTTTATCTGGCTTTTATCCGGCAATTTATTTGTCTTCTTTCCAACCCGTCAGAGTACTCAAAGGCAGTTTCAGGGTAGGTCGCTTTGCTGCTATTCCCCGCAAAATTTTGATAGTTACTCAATTCACAATTTCAGTAACTCTAATTATCAGTACAATTGTCATCATCAGGCAAATCCAAATTGCCAAAGATCGTCCTGTGGGCTATACTCGTGAAGGTTTGATTATGTTGGATATGAAATCGGATGACTTTTATGGAAAATATGATTTACTCAGGGATGAATTAAAAAGAACAGGTGTTGTCGCAGAAATGTCAGAATCAATGGGCACTGTAACAGAACTTGCTTCCGGCAATTCCGGCTTTGACTGGAAAGGAAGGGATCCGCAGATAGAACAAAGTTTAGGCACACTGGCAGTAACATATGAGCACGGAAAAACGGTAGATTGGCAATTTGTGCAAGGCAGAGATTTTTCAAGAGATTTTCCCACTGATTCATTAGGCTTAGTCATAAACGAAGCTGCCGCAAAATTTATGAATCTAAAAAATCCTGTTGGAGAACCGGTAAGTTGGACATGGTGGGAAAATAATGATGTTATAAATTATAATATTCTGGGAGTCATCAGGAATATGGTGATGGAATCACCTTATGAAGCCATTACCCCAACTGTTTTTTTTATTAAAGGACATAATGGTGGCGTTAATTGCATTAATATAAAAATCAGCCCCAAAGTAAGTGCAAATGCAGCACTACCAAAGATTGAAGCTGTTTTCAAAAAACTCATACCCTCTGCCCCTTTCGACTACAAGTTCGTTGATGAAGAGTACGCCAAAAAATTCATTAATGAAGAACGCATTGGCAAATTGGCCACCTTCTTCGCCATTCTCGCCATTTTCATTTCCTGCCTGGGCCTTTTCGGCCTGGCATCTTTCGTAGCTGAGCAACGCACTAAAGAAATCGGTATTCGCAAAGTTTTGGGTGCTTCGGTAGCCAATCTATGGAAATTATTATCACAGGATTTTGTGGTTTTGGTGATTATTTCATGTCTTATAGCCGCACCAATTGCCTGGTATTTTATGAATAATTGGTTGCAAAAATATACATATCGTATTGAAATTTCCTGGTGGATTTTTGCGGCCGCGGATACTGGTGCCTTGATCATTACATTATTAACGATAAGCTATCAGGCCATCAAAGCAGCCATAGCTAATCCGGTGAATTGTCTGCGGACAGAGTAATTTTTTCCAGTTGTGTAAGATTAGGCTTTAGCTGCTATTTACTCTGTGTCAACTCCAAAAGTGGCGATTTCCCCAAATGACTTTTGACTAATGACTCTTGACTATTGTCTCCTGCACTAGCTCTGAGTCATTTTCTTTTCCACCATTTCAATCCTTTTGATCATTTCCAGGCAGGCCCTGCTATTATGATAAGGGCATTTCCAGAAGCCCACCTTGTCCTGGCCAGGCATGGGGGAATGATTTTCACCCACACCCCAATACCATTCGCCGGATTTTCCATCAATGATATATCGCCTGATGAATTTCCAGTTTCGGATCATATAGGAGAGAAATTTTGGATTGCCGCTCAACTGCCAGGCATTGAAGAATCCAACTAATGCCTCCGCCTGTGGCCACCAGTGTTTTTCATGTACAAGTTCTTTCCGTAAAGGATCAAATTCGTACCAGAGTCCCCCATCGGCATCCAACCCTTCGGCGGCTGCAACGGCCATTTTCAAGGAGATTTCCTCAAACTCATTGATGAGGGGGAGATTCCCAATAATGCGAGCCATATCCAGGAGCAGCCAGGAGGCCTCGATATCATGGCCATAGGAAATCACATCGGGCTTAGGATTCCAATCTTCATCAAAGAAAAGTCGCAGGTGCCCCGTCTGAGGATCCACGAAATGATCCCTGAAATTTTTGAGGAGAGCTTCAATATGCCTGGTCAATTGGGCATCGGGCCATACGCTATAGAGATTGCCATAAGCCTCCAACACATGCAGGTGGGTGTTCATCGTCTTTTTCTCATTGGCGTCCTTAGGGCTCAGCCGCAAATCCTCAAGAGGCTTCCACTCACGGCTAAACGCTTCCATGTATCCACCCCTAAGTGCATCGAAGCTGTGTTGCTGTAAAAGTTCATACCATTCAATGGCCTGCTCCAATACTTTCGGAGCCCCGTTGCAGCTGTAGTATTCACTGAAGGCATAGATGCCGAATGCGAGCGCATACACCTGTTTGCGGGTGTCGAGAGGTTGGCCTTCGAAATCCACACTCCAATAAATTCCCCCGTGATCAGTATCATTAAAATGCAGTATGATATAATTATAGGCGCGATCAGCCATGCCGAGAAATTCATTTTCACCTCTGGCACGATAAGCCGCCGCAAAGGTCCATAGGATCCGGGCATTGAGCACCGCTCCTTTCGGGGCCCCGGTATCCGGCCGGTTATCATTGTCAAGGCTCCCTATGAATCCTCCGTAATTATCATCCCTGGTGAAGCCGATCCAATATTGCAGAATTCGGGTCCATTCATCCCTGAATTCAGTCTCGATTTTTCTTAACAGGTTGACTTCATTCATAAGCTATTGCAGTAGCAGAAGACATTTTCGGCTTCATCAAATTCGGGTTTCACCATGGAAAGGATATTTAGCTTCTTGCGCGGGCGGCTGTTTTGGAATTGTACTTTTCCTTATTCGCATGCTCCAAATTTCGGGTAATTATTCCCGTTATAGTCTCCACAGAGGCAGCCGAACGTAGCCCGTCAGGGGCCGTATTCTTCACATAATCCAATAGCTGCCCGATGCTCGAAGTGGCCACATGCATCCTGGTATCGGCAGACGCGTAATAAATAAATACGGTGCCATCGTCGTCCGCAATCCAACCATTGCTGAACACCACATTGGAAACATCTCCAATCCTCTCATCTCCCTCGGGCGCCATGAAATAACCACCAGGCTTGTAGATCACTTTGGTCAGGTCATTCAAATCGGTCATGAACAGGTAAAGTACATACCGCAATCCTGCCGCCGTATTCCTGACTCCATGCGCCAGGTGCAGCCATCCTTCTTCTGTCTTAATGGGAGCCGGGCCCAGTCCATTCTTCAGTTCATAGACCGTATGGTATTCCTTCCTGTCAATGATGATCTCATCCTTCACCTCTGCATTTTCTATCGAGTCGCTCAGTCCCAGTCCAATGCCGCCTCCATTGCCGGCTTCCAGGAAACTGTCCTGCGGCCTGGTATAGAATGCATATTTTCCATTCACCCATTCAGGATGCAGCACCACGTTTCGCTGCTGGGGTGAATTCGTTCGGAGGTCGGGCAGCCGTTCCCAATTCTTCAAGTCCATGGTTCTGACAATTCCACATTGCGCTATGGCTGCTGATTGATCACCCGGAGCCGCCTTAGGATCCTGTCTTTCTGTGCAGAAAATCCCATAGATCCAGCCATCTTCATGCCGCACCAGCCTGATATCATAGATATTCGTGTCGGGTTCCTTTGTTTCCGGAATGACCGCAGGGTAATCCCAAAACCGGAAATTATCAATGCCGTTTTCACTCTCAGCTATTGCAAAAAAAGATTTTCGGTCGGAACCCTCGACCCTGGCCATCACTATATATTTTCCTTCGAATTTAATGGCCCCCGCATTCAGCACGGAATTGATGCCAAATCTCTCCAGAAGCCGTGGATTGGTTTCATAATTCAAATCATATCGCCAGCAAACAGGCGTATGCGCGGCTGTGAGTATGGGATATTTATACCGGATAAAAATACCATTTGTCTCCGGCACTTTTTCATTGGACCGCCGGAAAAGGTCATTTTCCCTGGCTTTGAGGAGATTCAATCGCTCCATAAACTTTTTGTACATCGCAGGCAGTTTTATAATCTGTTAATTTTCCAATTTATTCCACCAGGTCTTTTTCAGGATCAGCACTATAAGAGCAAGCAATATAACAGTTATCAATAGAGGCAGTTTGAGCCATAAAACCACATACATGGGCAGGATCGTGAGGCAACATTGCGCGATGATGCCCAACACCACATTAAACATGTCTAGTTTGAACCTCCTGTTGGGTTCGAATGCGGGAACATCTTTTCTCACTTCACGCAGCACCTGGTTCCAGATTCCCCAGGGCCTCACCACCTGGTAAAACTTCTTCAATACTGCCATGTCTGTTGGAGGCGCAGTATATGTGCCAATCAGGCATCCTGCCAGAGAAATCAAAAATAGAATGGGCCAATAGTAAAGTGGAAGCATATCCGGTAATATCCTCGGGAAAATGAGCGCGGCTACGATCCCCCAAAACATGCCCCAGAAAAATCCATGTGCATTGAATCGCCACCAATACCATTTAAGCATATTGGCCGCGATATATCCTCCATACAAGGCGCCCACGATCCATTGCAACATGCTGTTGACACTCTCCACAAAAAAACCAAGTATGATCCCGATCGCCGCCACCAGCAGTCCTACCATATAGTTCAGCGTGATGACCTTCTTGTTGGAAGCACGGGGGTTTACATATTTTAAATAGATATCGTTCACAATATAGGCCTGCGCAGCATTCAATGTTCCGGAAAAAGTTCCCATAAAAGCTCCCAGCAAACCGGTCAGTGTGAGTCCGAGAATGCCCACCGGCAAAAAATCATTGACCGCTGCAGGTAGTACCCTTTCAAAATCCACGCCGGAGGGTCCGGATAGATTGAGCTGCTTGTAATACAGTAATCCCAAAACGGTGAGGCCAATCACCATGGAATAGCGGACGGGTAGCAGAATGATGGACACAAATCCGCTCATCTTGGATGCCTCTTTGGGCGAGCGGGTGGATAGGACTTTCTGCATATCATAATTGGGCGCCGGGCCCGCAAGGCTCGCCAGCACACCTTTGAAAAGCATCATCATGAAAAAGAAACCAAAGAGTCCGAAGCCATCGTCTTTGATCTTTTGATTAGCCTCAGGTATGATTCTATTCCAGTCGAGATGGAGTTTCCAATTGAAAAAAGGATTGAGCCATCCTTTGGGAACATTTAAGTCCTGACCCTTAAAATGGATCATTGCAATGACGGCGATGGAAATGCAGGCCACCGTCATGATCATGTATTTGATGACATCTCCCAATACAATACTGTGCATGCCTCCCAGGATGGAATAGAACATCGCAAATAAGGTGAAGAGGATCCCGTAAAAATGAGAAACGTATCGGGGGGCGATTTCGAATGGTACATAGGCCTTCACTTCAGACCAGGGCACAAAGATTTCGATGAATTTTCCCAAACCTATGAATCCATAAGCTAGGAATCCAAAGCAGCTCAACAGGGCAAAAGCCACTACTACGTTGTGGGATGCTTTCACCCCTTTTCCACTTCCCCCGAATCGGGTGGCCAGCCATTCCGCGCCTGTTGTGGCATTGGAACGTCGAAGCCATTTTGACAAGAACATCATCATGAATACCTGGTTGAATACAGGCCAGAGCCAGGGAATCCAAATGCTTTTCATTCCGTATACGAAACAAAGAGCCACCATCCACATGGTTCCACTGATATCAAACATATCGCTGGCATCGCTCAGGCCCAGCATATACCATGGCAATGATTTTCCACCGAGCAAATAGCTTTCTTTATTGACCCGCGCTTTTTTGCGAAGGCTCCAGCCAATGATCAACATGGTAATCAGGTAGGCGACAATGATCGCGATATCCAGAAAATGTAATTTCATCTGCGTCGGTTATGCTTGCTATAGCAGGTTATATATGATATCAAAATAGGAACTTTTTGTAAAACTCGTTGCAGTTGCATTCGTACTCCAGGCAGGTGACATCATATTCATGGTGCCTCCATCGCCATTCCAACACCATCCCACCACGGCCCATCCTTTCGATTTAGCATAAGCGACCAATCCTGACCAGTCCACCGAACCGGATGGGGCGTTCCCGAATTCGCCTATGATGCAGGGACGGCCTGAACTTGCGAGTTCTTCCAAATCCGACTGTTGCAGGCTGTGATTCTTCGCCTGATTCCAACCGTTAGGATAAACATGCGCGGAAAGTATGATCGAACTGTCATTGATCTTCGTTCCATTGCTGCCTTTTATCGCCGCCAGCGCGGTGGTGGTGCCCTGCCCCCACCCGGGACAATCAATAATCACGGGTCCGGAATAAACAGTTCTGAGAATGGCGATCGCGTCATTATAGGCACTCGCATAAGCGTTGGAACTGATACTATGACTTCCCCATTCATTCATCAGGTTAATTATGAATGATCCTGACTGGTGTAGGGCCGCATAATTATTTTTCCACCAGTTGGACGCGGCTAATAATTCACCGGCGTCGTCGGAACCCAACACGGTGTACTTATGATAGGTGGCAATGATGGAAAGCCCGTTTGCTGTGGCCGCGCTGATCCAGGACTGCACGGTTGCGATATTCATCGCGGGTTCAATTTCAATCCTCACGGTTTTAATCTTGCTGTTCTGCACCATCAGGTCCCAGGCAAAATTTACCGTGCCTCCATTGTAATAGGATGGCTGCAGGTTAACCCCATTTCCAAAAATAGTGGAACTGGGCTGGGGACTCACCGTGGTATCCGGCGGCGGAGGTGGCGGCTGATGGTTAGTCGTATCCACCGGGGGGTTGGGCGCCGGACCATGGGAAGTTTTGGAACAGCCCGTCAAAACCGCCTGGCAGGTCAAAGCCAGCATCAGATTCAAAACACAGCAGGCGAATCCCGGGAATATTTTTTTCATAAAATCAGTTTTATAGTACGGTTACATATTTCGCTTATCCCAGGCATGCAGCTAAACAAAGCGCCCATAGTAAAAACTACAGGCGGCTGTTCACAAAACGACAGTGCATGAGAAATGGAGAGTTTTTTCCTGGGTAACAGCAATCTGTTTATCAATAAGATTTCTCAACAGGTTTACCTTAATAATATAATCCAATCCGATTCCAAAAGGAACGCCTGCATTTTCACAGTCTTATTTATGTTCAAACCTGACATTATCTATAGCCACGTTCACTTTGGAAGTACCGTTGTTGAAGGCCACTCCAAAATCAGAATCTATTTTTGATAAATCGGTAATATGGTTGGTTCCGTCGGAGAAATCAGACAATGGAATGGTAAAGGTCTTCCATCCGAATGTTCTGAACGTTCCGCCATTGGATGCCCATGGTTTCCAATAGTACCAGAAATCTCCTTCTGAACCTTTCAATCGCCACGCGAATTCACCACCAGTGATCGGATCAATTATGTAGATGTCAAATTTGAGCACATAGTTACTGATATCGGTCCCGATTGTGCTGCCGGGGAAATTATTGGCGCCGTTTCTCCAGAAGAAGCCATGCCAGTCGGTGATCGTGTTGGCACCCGTATTCACGCGGAGATATCCATCCGAAATCCCGAGGGATGGATCCGTTTCAATGGCGCCGACATCATTCCACCAAAAATCCTTGTTTCCGGTTCCGTTGAAGTCGAAGAATACCAGGTTGGGATCCTGCACGGGTTCCAGCACGTCCAGTAATCCTTTCACCTGGAATGGATCGGAGCTGCTGGCAGTGCCGATAGCGTTTGCAACGGTTACCTTGTTGGTAGAAGCCGTGGCCGGTACTTCGAGTATCAGGCTATTGTCATCAATACTGCGGAAACCGGCATCTACGGTGCCCAGTTTTACGCTTTGAATATTTGTTAATCTTTTTCCAGTCACGGTTACCGAATCACCGGGATGCCCGGAAGTGGGATTCAAAGAAGTGATGACGGGTGAGAGGTCAACCGTAAAATCCACTGAGGCGGAACCCACCGGGTTGGTGACGGTTATTTGCTGGTCGCCCCCGGCCGCATTCAATGGCACCTTAACTGTAATCTTTGTACTGCTGGCGCTAAATGAAGTGGTGCCGATCGCACCAAATTTCACTTCGGCCACATTGGCCAGGTCCGCGCCATTGATCGTGATCTCATCATCCGGATAAGCTTTCTTGGGATTTACAGAACTAACGGTGGGTAGGCGCGGAGTCTCTATAACAGTGAATTTGAGTGAAGCATATCCGGTGCCATCTGCATAGTAAACCTGTACATAGAGTTCGCCAGGAGCGAGACCGGCAGGCACGGTGGCCGTAATCGCAGTATCAGTATTGGAACCTGCGGAAAAATTCTCAGCATCCTGCTTTCCAAATTTAACGCTGGTCACATCTTTCAGATGAAGTCCCTTGATCTCCACCGCAGTGCCCACCATGGCGGCTGCAGGAAGCACCTGAGTTATCTGCGGGAGGGTCTGATGCGGAAGCTCGTTTTTCTTGCATCCTATGTAAAAAATAAAAAAATATATCGGTACACCCAGGAATATAATTTTTTTGAATTGCCTATACATAGAGCTATTTTTTATTTTGATTAATGCTGCACTGTCATGTATGATTTCATCAGGCACTTGCTAAATATCCTCACGAAACAATCTCTCAGAGAGCTTTCTCAAATCCTTGCCGCCAATTTTCCTATTGCGTCATATAGATATCGTCGAAATAAATCGTCTCGGTGATGCCTGTGGGTCCGTGAATCTGGAAATTGAGCCTGGTTCCTGTAACACCATCGAAGTTGCCGGATACGGGAATCGTGAAATGTGTCCATACTCCAGCCGGTATCGTTATAGTCTTCGCCACTGCGGTGCCACTGCTTACTCCATCAGGTTTGACGTCCACATCATTATCCTGAGTTCCTCCCTTTGCCCAAAATGAAAGCGCCTGGTAATTATTGAATACAATATCAAAATCGTAGTGAAAACTCAGGCCCTGCCATCCATCGGCGCCATAGACCGCCTGCAGCGAATGGGTGCCTGCAACAGCATAATTAGTGGAACCGCTGGCAGCGCACCAGGACCAGTTTTGAATTCCCGAAGCAAAATCTTCAGTAAAGAATTTGAAAGTCTTGTCCATATTGGTGAGAGCGAAACTGGTGGTAGTGGAACCAGCGTTATTATGGATGATGAGTTTGGCGGTTTTTACATCGGCCGCGGGCATGGTGATCACCAATTTAGTGGCTTCGGCGGAAACGACCGTCGCAGTCAATGAAGTGCCTTCCAGGCTGACGGCGTCTACAGCTTCCAGGTAGTTACCATTGATGGTGACATTGCTGCCCGCCTCCCATTCCTGGGGAAAAGCCGAGGTGATGCTGGGCACAGCCAATACGGTAAAGGGTACACTGAATTGGTATCCTGCTGCATTCGTCAGTACAATATGCTGGTCTCCCACATTCGCGCCTGCCGGGACTCGGAAAATGAGCGCATTGTCAGTGTTCAATGTGGGGTTGACTCCTGCAGCCACATTGCCAAGGTCAAAAACAATGCTTCGGATATTCGCTAATCCACTACCCGTCAGCGTGAGAACCGTATTCCCCGCCCCTTCTGCGGGTGTGATCGCATTCGTTTTTGGAACAGTCAGTGAGTCCTTCTTGCAGGATGTTACCAGCAGTCCACTAACTATAAGTATGGATAGTGTTCTTGCAGTTATCATCTTATAAAATTTCATTCTACAAATTTTAAAGTCCTATTTATGATTTGCCATAAGCCTTCCGCATTCCAGTCCTTGAATAATCAATAGAATGGCACGGCAGGTTCACTCAATTTGGGATCCTGTACAATTTCAGATTGAGGGATTGGCAGGTACATCTGGCTGGGATCCGAAAAACTGGCGCCCACATGATTGATCGCACTTCCGTCAAAATTGTAGGTCCCCCGTTCCTGAGCGGTGATGATTTGTTTTGCCTTGTCAAATCCCTGTCTCTGCACATCAAACCAATAATCTCCTTCAAAGGCGAATTCCGACCTTCTTTCCTGCATGATATCGTCTTTGGTTAAGCTGGTCGCCGTAGGAAGCCCTGCACGGTCATGATGCACCCTGTTAAAATATTGAAGGGCGGTTGCATCAGTCGTGGAAGCATTGGTTCCCAGCGTGGCTTCAGCATAGATCAGCAATATATCCGCATATCTCAAAAGGTAAGTGCAGATATCGGTTGAACCGTTGCTGCTCATATTCTCTCCATTGGAACCCGTTCCCACCACATATTTCAAGGCATTAGCCCTTGTTCCTGTTGTTACATGCGTCGCGTCATTCAGATGATTTGTTGTGTCATAAGCAAAACCTCCGGGGAAATTACTGTTAGTCCAGTCGGCCCTGGTGAAACCCTGTTCCATGACTGACCATCCTCTTCTCTTGTCGCCAGGCTTGTAAGAATTCAAGACATCAATAGAAGGTATGACAGATGAATAGCCTGTATTGAATCCCGGTTTCAGCAGCGTGGATGGGCCTGCGTAAACCTGCACGGGATTGGCGAAACTGTATCCACCAGCTGCAATCCATTGCAGTGCTACCAGGGACTCAATATTATTGTTGGCCTTGGAACTGGTAAACATTTCGTAATAATTTGGATAAAGGTCATATTTACCGGACTGTATCACTTCTGTTGCGGCGGCCTTGGCGCTGTCATAATCTCCCCTGTACAAATACAGTTTGGCCATCATGCCAGCGGCGGAATATTTTGTCACCCTGCCTTTTTGATAGGGATCTGCCGGCAAATTTTGTTCGGCATATTTGAAATCCTCGAGTGCGAAGCGCAATACATCTTTTTGCAGGTATCTCGGCACATTGTAGTCTCCGGAACCAGCAAGGGCCACAGGATCGGTAACAATCGGCGCGTCTCCGAATGTACGGGCGATATAAAAATAGGCCAGCCCTCTCATGAATCTCGCTTCGGCTATACCCAGGTCGAGAAATGGTTGGTCAACTCCGGTAGATTTTTTTTGCTGAAATGTATTCACCAGAACTGTTGCATTGCCGGACACTTTATAAAAAGATTGCCAGGAACTCAAAACCAGTGGATCGGTGCTGAGCACTGTAAAATTCACGTAGCTGTTGCTGCCGTAGTTCACGTCGCCGGCTGATGTCAGCATATTCCCGCCAAGCACTTCGCCGATCGCATGAAATGCTTTGTCCTGGAAATCATACCACACCGAATTGTACAGGTAACCCGTGGCGCCTTGAACCTGTTCTGCCGTGTTGTAATAAGTATCCAGCGTTGGATTATTGGCCGAAGGATGATTCAAAAATTCCTTCTTGCAGGCACACAGGCTACTTACGGTTAATATTATGATTGCTATTTTTTGGGCTTTCATCTTTCTTTGATTTGATTTCTTAAAATTCTATGTTAGCGCCTATATTAATTGTCCTGGGGTTGGGATAGTGCCCATTGTCCACATTCTGCGACAGCACGTTCTTGTTGAAGGATCCTATTTCAGGATCATATCCCGAATAACCGGTCAGCGTGAATAAGTTTTGTCCGGATATATACACCCGCGCACTCGTCATCTTGGCCTTGCGTGCCCATTTTGCAGGCAGGTTATAACCCAGGGAAATATTTTGCAGGCGCAAATAGGACCCATCCTCAACATATCGGTCTGAATTTCTCAGGTTATTATTATTCCATTGATTATACCGGGGCATGCTGGCATCCGTATGATCGGGTGTGTAGCGGTCCAGCACCGTGCTAAGTTGGTTGAGATAAACGTTGAATAAGGATTCGGAATATTTTCTTGTCCAGTTAAATATCTTGCTTCCATACACTCCCTGCAGGAAGAAAGAAAAATCAAAATCTTTGTATTGGAATGTATTCGTGATGCCAAATGTGAATTTTGGATTGGGGTCTCCGATAAAAGTCACGTCATCGCTACCGATGATGCCATCAGGTTTACCTCCGGGCCCACTGATATCTTTGTAGCGGATATCCCCCAGCCAGGTTTGGGTAACACCTACGGGAAGAGACTTGGGTCCATTGTTCAGTTCATCCAAGGTCAGGAAGAGTCCATCAGTCACATATCCATAAAAAGTTCCCACCGCACCACCGGCTTGTGTGATATTCACCACGGAAGCATTGCCGGTGAAGTCCTGCGCTTCGCCTCTCAGCAGGGCGCCAGGCGCATTGAGCCGCACCAGCAGGTTCTTGTAATGGCTGAAAATTACACCGGTCTTCCAGGAAAAATTCTTGCCTTGAATATTATAGGTAGTGAGACTGACATCAATTCCGTTATTGGTCATTTCTCCTGCATTAGTCACAGGGGGTTCAATTTCCTTGTAACCGGTATTAGGCGGATTGGGATCCAGTCCCGCGAATACAGGCAGCGTGGTGGAAAGGATCATATTGGTGGTGGTCTTCTTATAGACATCTACACTCAGTTCAATTCTCCTGTTGAGAAAACTGAGATCCACTCCCGCGTTATAGGTAACCACCGATTCCCAACTCAGGTCAGGATTACCCACATTGGCGGGAACACCTCCGGGACCGAATGGAGCCGTGCTGAATAAACGGATATTGGTGGAATAGGCATTCTGAACCGGGGAATTCTGGTTCCCAACGGAACCTATGCCCACCCTGAGTTTGAGATAATTAATGAAATTCCATTTTTGGGCAAAACTTTCATTGGTTACAGTCCAGCCTGCCGATGCGGCGGGGAAATAGGCAATTCTTTTATTAGGTCCAAAGCTCGAAGCGCCATCTCTTCTCACGGAACCACTGATCGAGTAGCGATTATCGTAAGTATAGTTGGTACGGGCAAAATAAGAATCCATGCTCCAGTCGCCCTTCTGTCCGTTGGTCTGCGACACATCAACGGTGCCGGCACTCGTGGAAGGTAGGTTCAGGTTGAGATTGGTGACGGAGACATATTTATTGTCGTAGTGTGACGACTGGGCTTCATGGCCAACAACGGCGTTTATGAAATGCTTCCCAAATCCTTTATTGAAGGTCAGGTAATTTCTCAGCCCCCAATAATAACTGGTATTACGATCTTCCCGCAAGCGGCTGGGCGCGAGAATGGTCTGCCTGGTACTATCGTTAATGTATAGAGGCTGGAATGCTGAATTTTCACCCAACTGAAAATCGTAGTTCACTTCATTTCTCAAACTAAGTGACTTGGTAAATTGTATCTCGCCATAAATATTGCCGAATGCCTTCGTCTGGACGGCTCTTACGTCACGCAGGAGGGCCGTGGCTATCGGGTTGGAATTGCTGTTCCCGAATGTGTTGGCGCCGAGGGACGTGGTGGTAATATATTGTCCATCCAGACCTTTAACGGGGGTAGCAGGACTATTATACAATACGATGGTAGTGGGCGTTTCGGTGCCATCAGTCAGCGTAATTCGCTGGTTACTTTGGGAAAGGTTGGTGCTGATGCCGGCCCTGAACCAGCTCTTCACCTGTTGGTCCAGGCTGAACCTGCCGGAATACCTGTTGAATTTGGAGCCGACAATCGTTCCGGTCTGGTCAAAGTAATTCAATGAAAAATAATAGGTAGTCTTATTCTGTCCTCCCGAAAATGAAACCTGCTGGTTCATGATCTGGCCTCTTTGAAAAATGGCATCTTGCCAGTCCGTACCTGGTCCAAGAACCGAAGGATCCTTCAATTCCCCAATAGTATCCAGTCCGCCACCCGCAGCCCTGATTTCAGGAACAATGGAATTATAATAGCTCGCGTATTGTGGAAGATTCATCACCGGCAATTTCTTCTGCACGGTTTGCACTCCATAATAAAAATCATAAGATATCTTGCCCTCGCCACTCTTGCCTCTCTTGGTGGTTATCAGCACCACTCCATTCGCGGCGAGTGAACCATAGATGGCTTGCGCTGACGCGTCTTTAAGAATGTCAACGGAAGCTATATCCGAAGGATTCAAAGTTGCCATGATGCTTTGTTGAGACTGGCCCGCCTTGCCCCCCAACTGATCCTGTGGAATACTGGAGGTGTTGGTAAGGATAGGAACGCCATCTACCACATACAATGGTTCATTGCCATTGACACTGGTGATGCCACGCACCCGCAGTGATACACCACCACCCGGTTGTCCCGAATTATTGGTGATGGAAACACCAGACACTTTACCCTGTAGGGCCTGATCAATACCGGCAACCGGAATATTTTTTATGTCTTTTTCACTCACGGAGGAAATGGATGTAGTTACGTTGGCTCTTTTTACCGTTCCATAACCGATCACCACCACTTCATTGAGTTTGTTGTCGGCAACATCCAGGGTGACCAGCACATTGGATTTCCCTTCAATAGAGACATCCTGAGCTTTCATACCCACATAGCTAACCGAAAGGAATTTCGCGGCAGCAGGCACATTGATCTTAAAAGCTCCGTTGGCGTCGGTAGTCGTGACGGCCCTGCCACCTTTAACTTTTACTGTTGCATTTGCAAGGGGAGTTCCCGCCTGGTCGGAGATAATGCCACTGATAGATCTGTCTTGTGCAAAAGAAGGAGAGAGATAGCATACCCATATCAAAAGCATGAGTATTCGGTAGAATACTTTCATTCTCATATAGCTGGTTAATTTGCCATAAAACTAATATTTGTAAATGATGACTATCTAATACTTTCTTACCCCTTTACTATGTTTTTTCGATCATTTCATTTTTAAATTTCACTCTATTCCTCTGAAATGTAGTCTGGCATTTGGTTTCAGGTTACAATTTGTCAAGATATCATGTTGATACTATATTTACAATTAATAATATATTTTTGTAGCAGCCAAAATTTCATTTCTCCTCTTCCCATACAATTCTGCAATTATGAAAGGAACCCTGCTCCGGGAAATCACGCCGCTCACCCAAAGCGATTGCTTCACCCTTTTTTCCCGTGTCAAGTCTGAATTCGACTTTCCACTTCATTACCACGAAGAGTATGAACTAAACTTTATCCAGGATGCCCTTGCGGCCAGGCGCGTTATTGGTGATCATATGGAGGAGATCGAAGACCTGGAATTGGTGTTGGTGGGCTCCAACCTGCAGCACGCATGGTTCAATCACCATTGCAAGAGTAAGGTGATCAAAGAAATCACCATACAGTTTCACAAAGACCTCTTCGATGAAAAATTCCTGCGCAGGAATCAACTCAGTTTCATACGTACTATGCTGGAAAAATCGTCCCGGGGAATTTTGTTTTCAAAAGAAACCACGCAAAAACTGGCGCCGCGGATCATCGCTCTCAACCAAAAACATGGATTCGATTCCGTACTGGAACTGATGTCCATACTTCATGATCTCTCTGCCTCCAGGAATATGCGGATACTTTCCGATTCCTCATTCAGCAATAATGATCCCTTCACCTATAATAGCCGCCGCATTGAAAAAACTCTCGAATACATCAATAAGAATTTCGACAAACCGGTGACACTTTCAGAGGTGGCCCGACTGGCCAACATGTCTGAAGCTGCATTCAGCCGCTTCTTCAAACACCGAACAGGAAACACTTTCATTGACAGTCTAACCGAAATCAGGCTCGGCAACGCCTCCCGCTTACTGATCGACACCACGCAGTCCATTGGTGAAATCGCCTATCATTGCGGGTTCAATAACATGTCAAACTTCAACCGCATATTCAAGAGAAAAAAAGGATGTACACCAAAGGCCTTCCGGGAAAGTTTTTCAGGCACCAGGATTTTCATTTGAATTTTTCACCCAGCATCTAGCCAATGCAGAAGATTGGTCCCAATACAGATATTGGGCGTGTCCCCTACGCTGATAGCTTCCAAAAGGCAACGCAGGACCACCTCACCTAAATCCATCAGCATACGGGCCTGTCCCTACCTGATAGACTAACAAATGCTTCGCGTTAGCATCAATAGCCATTATGTTTATCAGCGTAGGGGACCGGGCTATTCGCTACTAGTCCTCGCGGTGCCATCTGTCGGATACCTATCGGAGCCATCCAGGCCGCTGTGGGCTATCCGCTTCTATCCCTCACGCAGAAAAGAATTGCAGAAATGAATTAGTGAAGATGACTCCGGAATATAAAAAACATGATTACCCATTTAGGCCGCATGGGCCTTATAGAGGTAGGGTGGATTCGCCATGTACCGCTCTATGAGCTCGTGCCAGAGGCTCCTCAGTGAATTTCTGCCATCGAACCGGAAAAAGAATTCATCCAGATATCCACTCACAA
>JBGPHC010000027.1:0-57755 GCA_041484195.1 Agriterribacter sp.
AGCCAGGAAGCTTTTAACAAGCCCTATAAATTGCGTGCGCAGGCAAATGCAAAAACCAAAAAAAGAAGAAAAACGAGCGTTGGAAGGAATTTGGCTAAGGCATCATAAAATTCAGTTTAGGGGAAGTTTCGCCTGGCAGTTCGGGTAAACGAGCGCATTTCTTCCATTTCATCCAACTCCATTGCCACCCCCTTCGATTATGCTTACCAGTGCGATTGAGCATTTTGCTTAATGAAGATATATTCATATTGTTTCATGCGAAGCTGTTCTGGAACCGGTTTATGAAGATACATTCCAGGGCGGTTAAGGCTTCCTAAAATCCCGAGACTGCCCTGGTGGCAACAGGACTCTTTTGATTTTTTCTGATCGCTTTTGATATTTTCCCCTGACAGAATCAAAGGTGGCGCACACAGGATGCAAGGCAAGATAATTTCCTTACAATTCCTGGTTACCTTAATTTTTCTTCTGCAGGTTCTTCAAATAGTCGGAAGGAGTCAGGCCAAATTGTTTATGGAAATCCCTTGAGAAATTGCTTTTGAGGCTATAGCCCACCATACTGCCCACTTCGCTGATCCTGTATTCACCGGTAGCGAGTAATTCGGCCGCCTTTTTTAAGCGGGCCAGATTAATCAGTTCATGGGGTGAAAGATCAGACAATCCTTTTATTTTCCGGTAGAAAGTGGCCCTGCTCATATTCATCATCTTTGACAGTGCGTCCACATCGAGGTCTCTTTCCATTATATTCGAATCAATTACCTTTTGAAGCTCTTCAAGAAAACGCTTATCAGCTTTTGTGGACGCAATTCCCTTAATATGCGCCAGAGGGGAATGAGCATAATATTCTTTGATAATATTTCTGTTATTTAGCAGGCTGTTCATCTGGGCTAGCAGGTATTCCAGAACAAATGGCTTTTCTATATATGCATCCGCCCCGGTTTCCAAACCCTCAATCTTTGACGTAATTGTGTTTTTTGCTGTGAGCAGTATCACGGGAATATGACTGTATTCCAGGTCAGTCTTAATTTTCCGGCATAACTCTATGCCATCCATCACTGGCATCATGATATCACTGATCACGAGATGAATATTCTCCTTTGACAAAATTTCCACTGCCTTTTGCCCATCGCCTGCCTTATAGATATTATAACTCCCCTGAAGCTCCTTTTGGAGAAATTGGACAATCTCCTGGTTATCTTCAACCACAAGGATGGAGACATCATGTACAGCCCGGGTTTCTTCATCATTGGTGGCTGCCGAACCAACCGCGTCATAAGCTATTGATTCATATTCGCCGAGATTTATTTCATTTTCCTGATGAATAGGCATGGATAATAAGAAATTGTTGAAATGATCCACTGACGGTTTAAGCTCCAGATTGCCCTTATGCAATTCGGTGAGGGAGCGCGACAAAGGCAGGCCTATGCCTGTGCCGGCGTATTTTTCTGTTTGCTTCAAACGGAAGAAAGGTTCAAAAATCCTGTCCTTCATTTCATATGGAACAATATAACCGTCGTTCTTAAATTCTATGAAAAACAGGCTGTCATAACTATTGAATGGCAAAAGCCTTACTATTGCCGCCTGTTGTGCGTACTTTATGGCGTTGCCAATGAGATTGCTCAGAATTTTTCTGAAGGCTTCAGGGTCTACATAGGCAAGCAGGGTAATGCGGGGCATTTCCAGCCTGAATGAAAGCTTCTTTTCCTCTGCGATCGTTTTGTAGGCAGCGAATAATTCCTTCAACAATTCATTTATATCAGTCTTCACAAAATTCAGCCTGTAGTTATTTGCCTCGGCTTTGCGGAAATCAAGCAATTGATCGGTTAAATGGATCAGCCTGTTTGTATTTTTTTCTATCATGGTCAGATCTTCCAATAGTGATGGTACCTGTGTATAATTTTTCAAAAGCTTTTCTACCGGCAATTTAATCAGGGTAAGCGGGGTTCGGATTTCATGCGTAACATTGGTAAAGAATTCAATTTTTGAATTATAAATTTCGCGTTCTTTTTCAATTTCCAATGTCTTGATTTTGCGCTGGTTTTTTTCCCTGAGCGCCATATAGTAATACCTGAGTATAATAAACAATATGCCCAGCGCCAGCAAGGCATAGAGGAAATAGGCCCATGTACTGGCCCACAATGCCGGCGTTACATGAATAGTGAGCTTTGTGATCTTATCATTCCATATTTCGCCTCCCACCGAAGCTTTTACATTGAAAACGTAAGTTCCGGCAGATAGTTTGGTGAAATAAATTTTGCGGTTTGTCTTCAGATAGGTCCAGTCTTTGTCGAGCCCATCCATTTTATACATATACTGATTCATGCCCGGCATTCCATAACTCAGGGCCGCCACCTCTAAACTTATGGATGAGCTATCGTAAGGCAAGGTTAGGGAAGATGTATACGTTATGGATTCCTTCAGCCGGGAATTCGCATGGTCTATTTTCAAATCCGCATTGTTCACCTGGATTCCCGTTATATATACCGGGGGAATATAGGTGCTCTCCAAAAATTCAGCCGGATTGAATCTGATCATTCCCTTCACGGTTCCGAAATACATGGAACCGTCTTCGCACTTAAAAGCCGAATTGTAATTAAGCTGATCGCTCAACAGCCCATTATTCGTATTATATACCTTGACTAAATTCTTTACTGGATCCAGGTTCACCAGCCCTTTCGAGGTGGATATCCATAGCAGATTCAGGTTATCCTCCAGCACCATGAACACCTGGTTATCCCGCAATGCCGGTTCCTTTGTAAACCGGGTAATCTTCCTTGATCCATGATCATATTTGCACAGACCGCTTTCTGTGCAAAACCATATATTCCTCTTACTGTCTTCAAATAGATTGTTTACATAATCATTCGGGATTGAATGAATGTCTTTCGGGTCATATTTGAAATGTCCTCCGATGCCGGTTTTATTATTCTGGAAATAAACCCCGCTGCCATAGGTACAAACCCATAAGTTACCCTCTTCGTCTTCATGGATGGCCTGAGCCTGCCTTTTAAAATAAGGCAGGATGCTGAAATTATCCTGGTCGGGGTTGTATTTGTACAAACCAGCCCATGTTCCCACCAGGATTTCGCCATTTCTTCTTTTGTAAAGGGTCACGATAAAATTACTACCCAGCGAATTTGGCCTATTGCTCTTTTCATAATGCCGGATCACCTTTTCCGTTCTTAGGTCCATTACATCAAGGCCGTGCTCATAAGTGCCAATCCAGAGTTCATTACCCGCAGCTAATAATCCATGAATATTTTGATAGGAAATACTTCCCCTGCCCTGACCTGGCATAAAATGACTGATGATTCCCGTTTTGGAATCAATCTTATTCAGGCCTCCGTCTTCCGTGCCAACCCAAAGATTATTATTCCTGTCTTTGCAGATAGTATGCACAAGGTTGCCGCTCAAACTATTCAGGCCCGGCATGGGAAAATACCTTTGAAACTGATTCAACTGGCCCGAGTAATAATTGATGCCCCCAAAAAAAGTGCCTATCCAGGTGTCGCCTTCCTTGTCTTTATAGAAGTCTGTGATAACATTATCGCTAATGGAAAATGGATTTCCGTATTGCTTTTGTATCCGCTGGCTCTTATTCTTAACAAAGTCGTGTATATACAGACCGCTTTCTGTACCAAACCAAAATTCGGAGGCTGACTGGCGAACAATTTTATGTACCTGAATATTATTCGCCCAGGGTCTTCCAGAAAAAACATTGGTCAGCTTCATCCTGAATGTATTGAACAGAAGGGCCTGATTCAATGTGGCAATTAAAATGGTTGAATCGCTGACGGGGCTGATCGTCTGTATGAAGGCTGAATCCTTGCCTTTATAAAGAGCGGCAATATTATAATCATCAAAAGCTTTTAGGGAATGATCATATTTTTTAAGCATGCCGTTTGAAGTGGCGCACCAAATGTATCCATTATTGCCTCTCGCGATAGCAATTACCTGGGTGCCTGGAAAATTATATGATTGAATTTCATTGTTACCGGGATTGATCTTGTATAGCACATAATTTGCAACTACCCAGATGTAATCGTCGTGGTCGCTCATGATAAATCTTACTTCGCCGGCGGGTATTTTGTGGAAGGCGGAAAAAGTTTCACTGCGAGCATTGTAAATATAGATTCCCTTGTAAGTGCCAATCCAAAGACGCTCCTGCTTGTCTTCAAACAGGCTTAGGATTGAATTACTTCCGATGCTTCGAGGATTATTCAAATCGTTTCTGAATATCATGAACGAAACGCCATCGAACCTGTTCAGGCCGTTTCGCGTGCCAAACCACATGAAGCCTTTCTTATCCTGGGTGATACAAGTGATGAAATTGCTGGATACTCCATTATCCACCTGGTAATTGCGGAAATAAAATGCCTGACCGAAAATCAGAGTTGAATTACTGGCAAAAAATAAAATAAGCACGAGTTTTTTCATCGGGGAACATCAAATAATTGCTTTAAATATAGCAAAACGTCAATAAAGCGTTGATGCCTGCTAATTTTCACATCACTTCAAAACTAGGGTTGCCGATTTATATATAGTGGCGATTTCAGAAATCAATACATTTTGAAAACAAATTGAAACGCAGGGAATACGGTTCTGCGAAAAGAGTTTGTCGCTTTGCAATGACTAATTAATTATCAAAACTGATTGCACCATGAATTTAAGCCATCTCACTGTTTTCAGAATTCCCATCACCCTAGTGGCATTACTAATTCTGCCTTCACTGGTGTTTTCACAGACCTCAAGAATCACAGGCAGGGTATTGTCTGGCGATGACAGGAGTCCCCTGGCGGGAGTAACCATACAGGTTAAAGATAAGGAGAGCAGCACAACCATCTCGAATGGGAACGGCAGGTTCTCGATCATTGCCTCAGGAACTGACACACTGATATTCACCCATACTGGTTATGACAGACTTGAATATCCCCTGCATAACAGTCAGGATCTGGAGATCATCATGCAGCCATCCGATAACAGACTCCAAAATATTGTGGTGATTGGTTACGGTACGGCAAGAAAAAGAGACCTGACCGGTTCCGTGGCATCTGTGGATACGAAGAACTTCAATTCTATTCCTGTTTCAAGTGCGGGAGACGCGGTGGAAGGGAAGGCTGCGGGCGTTCAGGTACTGGCTTCAGGCGCTCCGGGCAGTAATGTTACATTCAGAATCCGGGGCACGGGCACAATTAATAATGCCGATCCGCTGGTGGTAATTGATGGCATCCCCAGCGATGCGCCTCTGAATAATTTAAATCCAAGCGACATCGCGTCATTTGATATTTTGAAAGATGCTTCTGCGGCCGCCATTTATGGATCGCGCGGAGCAAACGGTGTAATATTGATAACCACCAAAAAAGGAACTGACGGAAAGGGTCATTTGTCGTTCAATTTTTTCACTGGCTGGCAAAAGGCGGCAAAGAAAGTTAAGATGCTGAATGCAAAACAGTTTGCCGCGCTTAACAATGAATTGCTTACGAATGGTAACCAGACTCCCAATCCCGGATATGCCAACCCAGACAGTTTGGGAGAAGGTACGGATTGGCTTGGTGCTTTGTTCAGAACGGCCCCCATGCAAAGCTATTCACTGTCTTATTCAGGTGGCTCCGACAAATATAATTACTATGTGTCAGGAGGATATTTGGATCAGCAGGGAATCGTAATAACTACCAGCTATAAGCGCTATACCCTTCAGTTCAACAGCCAGGCCAGGGTGCTTGACTGGCTAAGATTCGGTAATAACCTCACCCTGACCGCAGACAATAAGCCATCCGGTTCATACGATATCAGAAGCACGATGGCAGCCAATCCGGTGCAGCCCGTTTATAATCCTGACGGCACCTATTCAAATGTACCGGGTAATGCGCTCTGGTATGGGGATATTACCAACCAGATTGGCACTGCCAACATCAACAAAAACCAAACGAAAGGCTATAATGTTCTCGGCAATGTTTACGCCGAAATTAGTCTGGCGCCCGGATTGAAATTCAAAACTACCAGTGGTATTCAGGCTAATTTTTATGACAGCAGGTCCTGGGCGCCGGTTTACAATTTTCAACCCAATCCGCAAACGCAGGCCTACCTGGGTGAGCAGTTCAACAAAAACCTCACTTATTTATGGGATAATTATTTCACCTACAATAAGACATTCGGAACGGTTCACCATTTGAACATTCTTGCAGGAAGCAGCGCCCAAAATAACCAATATGACTATTTAAGTGGAAATAAAACCAATTTCCCCAGTGATTTAACTCAGCAGTTGAACAGCGGAACCGGCACGGCGAATTTAGGTGGGAATGGCACCGAATGGGCCCTGTTGTCGTTCATGGGAAGAATTAATTATGGTTACGGCGATAAATACCTGCTCACCGCAACCCTGCGAAGGGATGGTTCTTCCCGTTTTGGGTCAAACAATAAGTGGGGTACATTTCCCTCCGCTTCAATTGCCTGGCGCGCCTCGAGGGAGGAATTCTTTCATGTTCCCTTTATCAACGATTTGAAAATAAGGGCCGGTTATGGCGTAACAGGAAACCAGAACATAGGAAACTATTCTTTTGCTTCGGCGCTTCAGATAGCACAATATAATTTCAATAACAATATTGTTGGAATAGTTTATCCGCTGGTATTACCTAACCCGAATGTGCAATGGGAGCAGGTAAGTCAAAGCAATATTGCCATTGACGCGTTGATGTTCGATAACCGCATAGGCCTTACCGTGGATGCCTATCTCAAGAACACTTCAAAAATGCTGGTGCCCGCCATTGTTCCGGTTACGACCGGCTATTCAAGCACCATCGTTCCTTCGGTGAATGCAGCCAGTATGCAAAACAAGGGAATTGAAATAACGCTTTCTACAAAAAATCTTACCGGTGCATTTAGCTGGAATACGGATTTGAACATTTCCTTCAATCAGAACACAATCAAAAGCCTAAATGACAGTACACCATTGTTTGTTGACAACTATGGACTGAATGCCAATTTCGGCATCGATCAGGCCGGCCATCCGGCAAACGAGTTTTATGGTTTTGGGACGAATGGAATTTTTCAAACCCAGAAAGACGTGAATGACCACGCAGTTCAACAACCAGGCACCACGCCCTATAACAGTACATCACCGGGAGATATCAGGTTTGGTGATCTGAACAGTGACGGGGTGATAGATGCAAAAGACAGGACCTATATTGGCAACCCGAGCCCGAAAATCATTTACGGGATCACAAACAGCTTCGCCTGCAAAGGATTTGATTTGAGCATATTCATTCAGGGAGTTTACGGAAATAAAATCTTCAATGCCAATAATATTAATCAGGAAGGAATGTCAGTTGCCGAAAATCAAACCCTGCGCACTCTTGAAAGATGGAATGGTCAGGGAACAAGCGACTATATGCCAAGAGCCATTTATGGAGATCCCAACCTGAATACAAGAATATCTAACAGGTATATTGAAGACGGCTCTTACTTAAGGATCAAGGATATCAGCCTGGGCTACACATTTTCTCAGAATGCCATCCGGAATTTGAAGCTATCATCGCTTCGACTGTTCGCATCATGCCGTAATGCTTACACCTTCACGAATTACAGCGGATTTGATCCGGAAGTTGCGGTGAATGGAGTTGACTACAGCGTGTACCCTGTTACCAGAACATTCAGCATAGGATTAAACTTAAACCTGTAATTGCAAAGTCATGAAATATATTCAGTCTCTATCGATTGCCCTGGTCCTGCTCATAACCGCAGGCTGTAAAAAATATTTAGATAAGGCTCCGCTTGATACCATCAATTCATCTAATTTTTTCAAGACCACAACAGATGCCATCAATGCGGTAAATGCGGCCTACCAACCCCTGCAAAGGCCTAAGCTTTACAACCTGCGTATGTGGACATCGGATATTTTTGCAGGGAACAGTGTTGTGGGTGCCGGTGGGGGCACAGATGGTATTGAAACAGTTCAGGAAGCTAATTTCACCGCCGATCCCAGCAATCAGGGCGTGCTTGATTTATACCGTGGGCCTTACCCCGGCATACTCTATTGCAATCTGGTGATACAAAACGTACCCGGGATGAATATGGATACCGTTTTGCGTAACCGCATTGTGGGAGAAGCTAAATTTTTGAGAGCCAATTATTATTTCATCCTGGTAAGATATTTCGGTGACCTGCCTTTAATAACAAAACCCCAAACCCCTTCCGACAATCTTTATCCTTCAAGGTCTCCCAAAGAAGAAGTCTATAACCTGATCATTCAGGATCTGAAAGACGCCATTTCCTTATTGCCGCCGAGGGAAAGCTATTCAGGTGCTGATGTGGGCCGGGCCTCCAAAGGCGCCGCCATCGGCACACTGGCCAAAGTTTATCTTACCCAGGGCAATTATGCCGAAGTGGTTCCTCTTTGCCAGCAGTTGGCATCGATGGGTTATGACCTGAACAGTAATTATGCAGACAATTTCGATCCCACGCATAAAAACTCCGCGGAGTCTCTTTTCGAAGTGCAATACAGTGGCAGTACAACTTATGGTTTTTTTGATGATCTTAACCAGGCATCATGGACAAGCACATTCATGGGACCCAGGAATACAAATTTTGTAGCAGGTGCTTATGGCTGGAATCAACCCACCCAGGAATTTGTTGACAGTTACGAATCTGGCGACCTGAGAAAGGACCAAACCATCCTATATCAGGGATGCCCGGATTTTGCAGGGAACGTTTACAACGCCAGCTACTCCACTACCGGTTATAACGTGAAAAAATTCCTGGTGCCAACTTCCGTGTCGCCTCAATATAATACCAATCCTGAGGATTTTCCTGTGCTCCGGTATGCGGATGTGCTTTTGATGGAAGCGGAGGCCTTAAATGAAATAGGACAGACAAGCGCGGCGGAAGCGCCTTTGAACCGGGTTCGCGAAAGAGCAGGTCTGCCGGATGTGCATGGTCTTTCACAGACCGATTTCAGAGAAAAAGTATTACATGAAAGGCGTATGGAACTTGCATTTGAGGGCCAGCGCTGGTTCGATCTGATAAGGGTAAACAATGGTCAATATGGGTTAGACTTTTTACATTCCATCGGAAAAACAAATGCGTCTTCAAAACATTTACTGCTCCCGATACCCCAGGTTGAAAGAGATGCTAATCCAAACCTTACCCAGAACCCCGGATATTAATCCTTAAAAACTTTTGCCATGCATTCATATTACCATATAAATGAAATAAAAAGAAATAAATATAATTTTTCAGGTTCCCTGCTAAGCATTTGCGGCCTTTTTTCGGTCATCTTGCTTTTCAGTTGCAGGAAAACGGAGAATTTCACGCCCTATGATGAGAATGCACCTCTCTCAGTCACCGCGTCTGAAACCAATCTTCAATTGAATGAGGCGAACAGGAACAACACCGCGCTTACATTCAACTGGACTACGGGATCGAACCATGAAACAGGGCAATCCATCACTTATGTTTTGGAGCTTGATAAGAAAGGGAACAATTTTTCTTCGGCCATACAAAATAACCTGGGCAAGGGAATTTTTTTGGTCAATTATTCAACAGGCAGTCTCAATACGCTGCTTTCAACTAACTGGTCCGCAACGCCGGCTGCCCCGTTCACGCTGGAGGCAAGAGTAATCACAACCATTGGCGACGGCACCCAAAAGGGCGATACCTCCGCTCCCATTGACATCACCATTACTCCCTACAAACCCGTATCACCTACCCTGTATATAATAGGCGATGCCACGGCCAATGGATGGGATTCTACAGCTCCCGATTCACTATTGCCTGATCCGCTCGTACCAGGCTTATTCCATTATGTAGGAACACTCACTACAGGCGGGTTCAAGTTCATCACCACAAGGGGATCCACTCTTCCATCCTACAATAAGGGGTCCGACAGCGCACATCTGTTCTATCGCAGCTCGGACAATAGCCCGGATGACAGATTCAGCATTAGCAGTTCCAATGTTTACTCAATAGATGTGAACATTATATCGCTCACTATCAGTATTGCCAAAACATCCGCACCATTATTCAGCCAGCTCTGGATTGTTGGAGATGCCACCCCGAATGGTTGGAACATTGACAATCCCAATCAAATGAAATTGGATGTTTTCAACCCTTATGTATTTCATTACAATGAAGTGCTGAATGCGGGTGAATTCAAGATGCCTACTTCAACGGGTAATTGGGGAGGGGATTTTTACAGGCCTCTCACAAATCATCCCCTCATCACCGATACCACGGCCGCGCTGACTTTGGGCAATACCAACCCGCCCGACAATAAATGGAATATCACTGTTGCCGGAGCTTACAAGATTTCCCTGAACATCTTATACAATTCCATTCATATTTCGCCCTTCACGCCATACAGTTCACTATGGATTGTAGGTGATGCAACTCCTAACGGATGGAATATAGACAGTCCGACTCCGCTCACACCCACGGCAGGTGATCCTTACACTTTCACCTATAGCGGTCCGTTAGCTGTTGGAGAATTTAAAATTCCTGTGAAAACCGGCGACTGGGGCTGCGACTTTTTCAGGCCGGCTAAAAATCATCCTGATATAAGTGAAACGGGCGCCCCATTTGTTGCACACGCATCCGGCGATGCCGACAATAACGATTATAAATGGTATATTTCTGAGGCAGGTAACTATCAAATTACCTTCAACCAGTTATATGAAACGATCTCCATTTTAAAACAGTAATAAGAGGAGCTCGCAGGTAAACAAACGAAGATGATCAGGATTGTCATTTATTTCATCGCCGGATTTTCTTTTTTTTCATGCAAAAAGAATATCACGCAAAGGAACACTACAACTGTTTCATCGGCAGATACCGCCGTTTACATAACAACCGACAAGGCTGTTTATTTGCCGGGCGAATCTGTGATGTTTTCAATAGACAGGGATCTGCCAAATTCCGCCAGAATCAGGTACAGGCAATTGAGCACAGTGATTGCTGAAACCAATTTTGAGGGAAAGCAATGGAAATGGATTCCTCCAGGCACTGATTTTACCGGCTATATGGTTGATGTTTACAATATTGAAAAAGGAGCAGAAAAGATCTATGGAAGCATTGCCGTTGACGTTTCATCTGACTGGTCGAGGTTCATCCGCTACGGTTTTTTGTCGGCGTTCGGGCCTTTGTCAAATGCCCATATGGATTCTGTTATGGACATGCTTAACAGGCTTCACATTAACGGCCTGCAGTTTTACGACTGGAGCTATGAGCACCATCAACCACTAGCAGGAACCATATCCAATCCGGCCTCAAGCTGGAAAGACATCGCCAGCAGGGAAAATTACAAATCAACGGTGGATCATTATATTTCTGTTGCCCATCAGCATAATATGAAAGCCATGTCGTATAATCTATGCTACGGGGCGCTGAATGACGCGGCACAAGACGGGGTATTGGATCAATGGTATATGTACACCGATCAGAACCATCAAAAAAAGACTGTGCTGAACCTGTCTGCACCTTTCAAGAGTAATATCTTCCTGATGGATCCTTCCAATGCCAATTGGCAAAAATACATTGCGGCCAGAACCCTTGATATGTACAGTGTATTTGCTTTTGACGGTTACCATGTGGACCAGGTAGGAGATCTGGGAGCGATGTATGACTATGAAGGGAATCCCATAAATGTTCCTGTGGCCTTCAAATCTTTTCTTACTGCCATGAAGAACGATGCGCCTGAAAAACGCCTGGCGATGAACGCGGTGAACCAATTTGGTCAGGAAAATAATATCGCGGTGTCGCCGGTTGATTTTTTATATACAGAAGTATGGGCACCCAACGAAAGTTACAGCGACCTGGCCCGCATCATCGCCAATAATTCCTCCTGGTGCAATAACACCAGGAAAACGGTTCTTACCGCCTACATGGATTATGACCTGGCAAACAGCAAGGGGTATTTCAATACACCCGGTGTATTATTAACAGACGCAGTCATCTTTTCATTTGGAGGCGCGCATCTTGAAATGGGCGATCATATGCTTTGCAAAGAATATTTTCCCAACAGCAATCTTCAAATGAAGCCCGAGCTCCAGGCAGCCATTGTTCACTATTATGATTTTCTGACAGGTTATCAGAATCTGTTGCGGGATGGCGGTACATTCAATAACCCAGATATGAGCTCAGCCGACGGGAAGATATTGCTGAACAACTGGCCTCCTCAAAATGGCCATGTATCCCTGATAGCAAAAGATATGGGCAATCGGCAGGTCATTCACCTCATCAATTTTGCAAATGCTTCAACATTTGACTGGAGGGATACAAATGGCAGCCAAACGGCGCCAAAAACCTTTCTAAACATTTCTTTCACTCTCAAAACGGCGAAACCCATTACAAAATTATGGATGGCATCTCCGGATATTAATGGCGGTGCCCTGCAAATAATACCTTTCACCGCATCGGGCGACCTCGTTTCATTTACCTTGCCATCCCTGCAATATTGGGATATGATCGTTGCCGAATATGATTAATCATTCAAAAAATAATATGAAATCCGTACTGCGGGCCTTAGGGCTTGCAATATTATTCTCACCGGTATTTTCATTTGGCCAAAAAAGCTCAGATGCGATACTAAGGACCAAAGAATACATCCTGTACCCTGACCGTATTGTTCAGCAAAATAAATACAGCGCAAGGGCCTTGTCACCAACAGAATTATCATCCGATTATAAATCGCCCGCCAATCAATTCAAAAGCGCTCACATCAATTTCAAATTCAGTATCAACGGAAAGGATAATGAAATGGCCTCGGGAACGGACCACCATTTCTATTGTGAATCTAAAAACGGAGCATGCGAGACTCCCATTATAAAATTTGGTGAGCAGTTGAAAGAAAATCCCGATAAGAATGGCAACAAGTATTTGCCTTCCAACACCAGGTTTAAGCTAAGGGTTGATCTAAGCGCTGTGTTCAGTGCCTTTGCAAAACAAGGTTATTATACAAACTTTAAAGGCGATAAAATTTATAGGGAAGATTTTAAAGGCGTTTATGTGGCCGGCAATACGCCACCCCTGATATGGGACTTTGACAACCTGGTGAATCATCCTCAACTTCAATTAAAGGATGAAGACAATGACCACGTTTATGAAAGAACACTGATATTAAATGCGCCTGAAGGCGAGAGAACCACCGAGACCCACTGGAAATTATCAAAAGACATTTCTGACCTGCCTCAATACTATTCTACTTATCCAATCTCCGACGCCTTGTACAATATGGCGCTGGAGGAAATGTCAAAAGCGATTGAGCCAGACAGCACCTTTAGAACCGGTAAAGAATGGGCGGGTGTATGGACTAGAGATATAAGTTACAGCATCATTCTTTCCATGGCTTATCTACAACCACAGGTTGCCATGAAGAGCCTCATGCGCAAAGTGAATAAAAAAGGAAGGATTATCCAGGATACGGGAACGGGTGGCGCCTATCCCTGCTCCACAGACAGGATCATCTGGGCCGTAGCGGCCTGGGAGGTTTACCTGGCCACGGGTAATGAGTATTGGCTTAAACAGATTTATGAAATTATCAGGAATTCCATTGACGACGATTTGCAGGTAGTGTATGATAGTGAGACCGGACTGGTGAAAGGAGAATCTTCATTCCTCGACTGGCGTGAAGAAACCTATCCGGGGTGGATGCAGCCTGCCGATATATTTGAAAGCGAATGCCTGGGAACAAATGCGATTCATTTTAAGGGAAATCTCGTGCTCGCCCAAATGGCCAGTATGATGGGTGAAAAGGATATTGCAGAAAAACACAAGGCCATAGCAAAAAAAATAAAAGAGGGTATTAATAAATATTTGTGGATGCCCAATAAAGGATATTATGCCCAGTATTTATATGGCAGAAATTATAAGGTCGTTTCTCCCCGCGCGGAAGCATTGGGTGAAGCTCTTTGTGTGCTATGGGATATAGCCGATAGGGAGAAGCAAAAACAGATTGTGGCAAAGACCCCGGTCACTGATTTTGGAATCACATGTATCTTTCCTCAGATTCCCAATATTCCACCCTATCACAATAATGCCGTATGGCCATTTGTACAGTCATTCTGGCTCCGGGCCGCAGCAAGAGCCGGTAATGAGTCATCCGTTTTAAAAAGCATCGGCGATATTTACCGCCCTGCCGCCATGTTCCTCACAAACAAGGAAAATTTTGTAGCGCAAAATGGAGACTACAATGGAACCCAAATCAATTCCAGCAATATGCTCTGGAGCCTTTCGGGTAATATCAGTATTATTCATAAAATCATATTCGGCATCCGGTTCAATCCGGAGGGGCTTTCATTTGAACCCTTTGTTCCCAAAGCCATGGCAGGCAAAAGAAATTTGAGCAATTTTAAATACAGGAATGCCATTTTCAATATCGTAATGGAAGGATATGGCAATGAAATCGCCAGCTTTTCATTGGACGGCAGAAAATTAACCCAGGCTTCAATACCCGCTTCACTAAGAGGGATCCATACGATTCGTATAAGACTCGCCAATAATTCAACAGGCAGCGGGGCCATCAACGAGCAACCTGCTTATTTTAGTCCGGAAACCCCCGCCACTCAACTCAAAGACAATTTAATTAGATGGCTGCCCATAAAAAATGCCATATCATACATAGTCTTAAAGAACGGAACAGAAATCGGCAGAACAAAGCAAAATACTTTCACTATTGATCCAACTCTTGTGGCAGAATACCAGGTGATTGCCATTGATTCTCAAAAAAAATCCTCTTTTGCCAGTGAGCCCTTGCTCTGCGGCGCCGATAATCTAATTTCAAAACTCCAGGCAGAAGCATACTATCCAAAAGCAAATTACCCCGGCAAAGGGTTCCTGGGTGACGGATTTGTGGAAACAGACAAATCCGTAAATGAAAAAATTGAAATGCCTTTGGAGATTTCGGATTCAGGAATGTATAGCATTGACTTCAGGTATGCCAATGGCAACGGTCCCACGAATACAGATAATAAGTGCGCCCTCAGGTCTTTGAAGATTGACGGCATATATAAAGGCACCATCGTGCTTCCCCAAAGAGGTACTAACGAATGGAGCAATTGGGGATTTTCAAATCCCCTGAAAGTCTATCTCAAAAAAGGTAAACATTTAGTTCAGTTAGTGCTCGAAGATTTTGATGACAATATGAACGGGAAGGTGAATCAGGCTATGCTTGACTATATCCGGATAATACGGATCCGGGAATAGGCTTTCCCAAATCCGGTTGAATTAGTTCAATCCTAAAACCTTGAAAGGGGGTTCAACATGCTATATATTCTCCGCAATAGAATCCTACTAATAGTATCAACTAAACCATTGTCTGAATTTTGGGGACTATAAGAATCATCGCATAAGCTGACTGGCGTCATATTCTATGCTTGCCCTCAGGCATAGCTTTGAAATTAATTGAAATACCTTTTCCTTTGGTTATTTCTGCCTTTCAGTCCATCCCATCTTAACTACAGCTTGGCTTTTACTTCGGCATATCCATAAAAATGCAAAACCCTTTGCTCTTTCATTTTCCCTTTCAATAAATCAATTGTTATGGAAAAAATCTACTTTATTGTCGCTTTTACCTTAATCTTTTCTGGCATAAGCGCTCAACCCGGGAGCCTGGATCGCTCATTTTCGCATGATGGCATTGGAAGATATGATTTTCACATCAATGCGCTATCCGAAGAAGGAAAGACAGTTCTTACCTTACCTCATGGAAAGAAAATCGTAGTCTTTACTTCAAATGGTTATACCAAATTAATCCGGCTTCAGCGTGACGGGAAAACTGATTTTTCTTTTGGCAAGAAAGGATTTTCAGGGGCGGTAAACTTCGATGCTGTTAACGCTATATTGGTAAAGAATGATAAAATAGTTGTAGCCGGACTTAGTGATAGTGGAAGTGGTATTGCCCGCTTCGATGCAGACGGCCGCCTTGACAGAACATTCCATCACAATGGATTATTGGAAGGAATTGATTTTAGTATTACCGACCTTGCTGACTATCACCAAGGAAAATTTGTTGTAGCAGGCCAAAAAAATAATGAGCCGGGACTGGTAGTAGCGCGTTATCTCCCCGACGGAACTGCCGATCCTTCGTTTGGTAATGGTGGCCGGACAATATTGGATGTGCAGAACCATTCCAGTTATGGCTGGAGGGCATTTATTGCTGTTCAGCCTGATGGAAAAATTATGACGGCAGTTACGATCAATATAGGGTTTTCCAGCAGCCCATCCGGCTTTGAAATTGTTCGTCTTAATACAAACGGAAGTATTGATGGAGATTTTGGCGATGTCGGAAAATTGATTGCTCCCTTGGAAAACTGTCAACTAAAAGCCTTATTACTTCAGCCGGATGGAAAAATAATAGCCGGAGGATATTTCTCATATCCCAGTGATCTTGTAATGCTGCGATACAATAATGATGGCAGCCCCGATAGCAGCTTTGGGGTAAATGGAAGAGCAATCGCTGATTTACAACCTGCATTGGCCGATCTCATTGATATAAATTCAATAGCACTAAAACCCGATGGAAAGATCCTTGCCGCCGGGTCTTTATATTTTTATATTGATCAGGCAAATAATGGTTATACGCTCGAAGTGATGCAATTCAAAAGCAATGGAAGCCCGGATAGCAGCTTTCATGGAAATGGTAAACTAAGCTTTGACATCGGTATCGATATTGAAGAGGTAAATTTTGTAACTAGTGAAAAGAACGGTAGTATTATTTTATGTGGAAGATCCAATAAGAGGGGACCAAACTTCATCTATAGGGATTGGGATTTCGTTGTATGCAGGTTGTATTCAAATGGCATTCCCGATGAGAAATTTGGTGACAAAGGAGTATTGATCGGATATTGTCCATCAAATAGCACTGTTTTTACTAATGCCATTGTTCAGCCAGACGGAAAATTGCTCGTGGCGGGTGAACTATCTAATGAAATGGATACTTCATTCCTGATGATAAGGATTTTTACAAATGGATCACGTGATTTAACTTTTGGAAGTAAAGGTTTTGTGATCAGCCATACATTGTCAGATAGAATTGGCCATCGACCCTATACCCTTGCGCTGGCGACGGATGGAAAAATATTAGTAACGGGTATCGGGCACAGATATCCTGGCAGAATATATCGTTACAATGGATTTAATATTATCAGGTATTTGCCTGACGGCAAACTTGATTTTGATTTTGGCTTGGGCGGTTATCAAAACCGGTTAATAGGCTTGTCCTGGCATATTTTTAATACTTCCATTTTGAACGATGGTAATATGGTTATAGCAGCCTATACTGACACGATATGGGGTAGGGATTTTAGTGTGGTGAAGGTAGACCCTGGTGGGACCATAAAATCTATCACTCTTCTTGGTAACCTGGACTATATAAATACGATAGCCGTTCAGCCCGATAATAAAATACTGGTGGCCGGAAAAAGAAATGTCAGTGGCAGCGGAACGGATTTTTCCATTACCAGGCTGAATGCCGATGGTAGTCTTGATCTCAGTTTCGGAATCGGCGGAAAACTCATAACCAGCTTCAATGGAAATGATGATGCCATAACCTCTCTATTCATTCAACCCGACGGGAAAATAATAGCAGCCGGATATTCGCGCAATCCTGTCTCCAACAAAAGTGACTTTGCGATCATTCGGTACAATGCCAACGGATCACTGGATCCGGGGTTCGACCAGGATGGAAAACAACTGGTTGATTTTTACGGAGGAATGGCCAGTGTTAATTCAATTACGCTGGAACCTGATGGAAAAATTATCCTCGGAGGTACATCGGGAAATATTACAGGGACCGTTAAAAACCATCACGATTTCAAATTATCCGCATTTGCAATAGCCCGGCTTCAGGACAATGGTTTTGTCGACAAGTCTTTTGGCAAAAATGGCAGGGTTCTTACCAATACCGGCCCTGGCCCCGATATCCTGTCAATGGTGCTAATTTCCGGCAACAGGTTATATGCGGCAGGTATCAATACAGACAGGTTCGATTTTGGCTCAAGCCAGGGAATTATTTCAGTATATCATCTAAGCGGCATAGATATGCGGGAAAGTAATACTGCAGAGGTTGTGAAAGTGACTGGAGAAATAAATAAGCAATTATTTATCCGGGCTTTCCCTAATCCAAGCACGAATTATTTTATGGTAACCATCAGAAGTTCTTCTTCTCATAGGCTTGTGAGTTTTCGCGTGATAGACGCTGTTGGCAGAATAATGGAAGAAAGAACAGGAATCAGCGCGGATCAGACTTTTCAGATTGGATCCAGCTATCAGCCGGGCATCTATTTTATTAGAGTCATATATGATGGCCAGCCTGAGCAACTGAAGCTTGTAAAACTTAGCAATTGATTAAATCGGGGTCGAAACATCCGATCCAAATTCGAGGTATATTCCATTATGTTTCTGATCTGAACATTTATCGGATTAACTGATAATTGTCATAACTTGAAAATACCGAATCTGATCCATTCACTTTTACCTTAGTGCTAAAGCGCTGAAACGAACTCTATACTCCGCTCATTATTTATCAGTATTTAAAAGACTCTTTCACCTTTGCCAGGAATTGCTCCTTTTTCCGGCGGCTCACTTCTATCTCCATGCCCGTACTCATAATTACCGTACCGCCTTCGCCGCGTATATATTCCTTTACATGCAGAAGATTGATTAGAAAAGATTTGTGAATGCGGAGGAATGAAGTGCCGGCCAGTAACTTGTCATAATCAAACAGTGGCTTTGAAATCATGATGGTCTTATTATTGACGAGGCGGAAAATAGTATAGCTTCTCTGCGCTTCGCAATAAACGATTTCTTCCAGTCTTAAAATAGTGAACCCCTTCAAAGTTGGCAGACAAAGCCTCATTTCGCCGGGCGAACTGACCTTATTCATGTTATGAATCAATGCCTCAGTATTCCCGGAGGATGTATCATTCTTCAATCTTTTCTTTACCCGCTGTATGGCTTCCACCAGCCGGTCTTCGTCCACAGGTTTCATCAGGTAATCAACGGCGCTAAACTGCAATGCCTGCAGTATGTATTCATTATGCGCCGTAACAAAAATCACTTCAAATTTCTTTTCGCTAATCTCCTCCAACATGTCCAATCCGCTCTTGCCTGGCATTTGAATATCCAGAAAGACAAGGTCCGGGCGAAGGGTTTCCAGCTTTTGTTTGGCGGAAATGGCATCCGTACAGGCAGCCACTATTTCGACTTCCGGGCAATTCAATTCAAGAAGTCTTTTTAATGTGCGTATACCATCTGGTTCGTCGTCAACAAGAATAGCTTTCATGATCAAGGTTTATTGATGATGTTAGTAAATCTCAAAACAGCACAGCAGCCTGTTTTGCCTTTATGAATATCTCGTAAATCGGTTATATCAAGAGTGCAACCCGTATTATATTTTTCGTTCATTATTTTTATCCGGTTCCGAAGATTACTGAGACCTACCGATTGGTGGAGTGGCCTTTGCAACTTTTTTAATTCCTCCGAACTCCTGATCCCAATGCCGTTGTCTTCAATTGTACAGGACAAGATTTCACCGATCCTGGAAAAATGGATCAACAATTTTTTCCTTCCCTTTTTTGGCATTAACCCATGCCAGATGGCATTTTCCGCCAAGGGTTGTATCATCATCGTGGGTATGAGCGTTTCTTCTTTGTCCATATTTTCATCTGCGGTAATTCGGTATGTGAAGGAATCGTCAAACCGGAGTATTTCCATTGCCAGATAGTTTTCCAGGTGTTCCATATTTTCATTCAGAGTTGTAAACACATGTTTAGACTGGTTCAGCGTGGTACGAATCATGTTGGCAAATTTGCTTAAATACCTGGATGCCTTCTGCTGCTCATTTTCGAGTATCATACCCTTGATGCTGTTAAGGGAATTGAAGATGAAATGTGGATTCATCTGAGTTTGCAGGGCCAATAACTGGGCTTCAGCCAATTGCTGGTTGATGAATGCAATCTCATTTTGTTTTATTACCAGGGAATGCTCATACTCAATTTGCTTGATCTTATTGCTGACAAGGGTCGCGATAGTGGTTAATATCTTGATATCTCTTTCTCTGAAATGGTTTACCTCAGGATGTTCCGAATCAATGATCCCTATCAACTCACCGTTCTGAATGATCGGTACGCAGACCTCACTTAAACGCATGATGTCGTCCACCCTGTATCGTTTGTCTTTTCTGGTATCCGCAATTAATAGAGGAACCTTCGTGTGCATTACATACCCAACTACACCCTGTCCAGGCATTACATCAAACAGATTGGCAGTGATTGCTTTGGGGTTTCCCTTGGGGCCATATGATGCTTTTTGGATCATCCTGGTCTTGTCATCATTCCAGAGATAGATCATGCAGTCCTCATAATGCATCCTTCCAATCAGGTTCCTGGAGACATCCCACAGCACCTCATCAACGCTTTTTTTGTCTGCCAGCGAAGAGGAAAAATAATGTGTGATTTGTTCAAGTTCATATTGGTTCTTGTATTCCTCCGCTTTCAATTTCTCTAAATGTGTCTTGGCTCTTTCCTTTTTCCGGATCTGGCCAGTACGCCATTTGAGGATCAAATACACAAACATGAATAGAATGACGACTGATAATTCAATAAACCAGGTTTGTTTCCAAAAGGGAGGGGTTATCATGATTTCAAATTCTTTTGCCTGTTCCGGCCACCTGTTGCTGCTGGAATATAATTTTAGCTGGATGCGATGGCGGCCGGGTGAGAGATTAGAAATGCTGAATGTGTTATTGATTCCCAAAGGTTGCCATTGGGTATTTTCATCCTGAACGAGCCGATAAGCAAAGCGCTGGGTCCTGGTGGTTAGGAAATTAATGCTGCCAAGCGTAATCACTACGTCATTGTTCCGCCAGGAAGTCCTGAAACTTTCGCCGGGAAAGATATATTTTTTCTGATCACCCGTCATCAGGCTTTCAACATAGAGTTTTGGAGCACGGGTTTTTTGAAAAATGATACCCGGATCAAATTGCACCAGGGTGTTGATATACCCAATATATAGTTTGTTTCGGGCGCTGTCATAAGAAAACTTTGCACCAATAGATATTGGTTCATCAGGAAACCCATCTTCCTTTCCAAAGCTTGTAATTCGGGATGTCTGCAAATCAAGGCATGCAACTCCTGAAAATGTGGCCATCCAGAGTTTATTTCTGAGGATGATCATGCTGGCAATATTATTCCCAGGTAAGCCATTGTCCGGGGTAAAAACACGAAATGTCTTCCTGTCAATATTGTAGCATACCAATCCATTGTTATTGCTATTGATCCAGAGATTATTTTGGTTGTCGGCTAAAAATGAATTGACCTGCCTGTCCGGAATCTTAATGAAAGGAAAGGAATCTACCAGCCTGTCAAAGGAATTTGAATTGATATTATAGCGGAGCAAGCCATGACCGGCCATCCACATGTTGCCGGAACCGTCTTCCTGAATGCTTTGCGTCAATTCTATCCTGGCAAGGCTTCTATTTGAGCTCGGGACAATAGAGGTTTTGCCGGTTTGAACTTCGTATTTATAAATACTGTCGGCGGCAATCCATATATTTCCATTCTGGTCACTGCACAGGTCAGCGATCCAGCCGTTTGCCCGATCCCAATCCTGCAGACTTATTTCTTTTATCTCACCCGTCTCTGTGTTCACCCGGAAAAGAGGGCCGTTCGTTGCAACCAATAAACTATTTTTTCCGGCGGAAGCTATTGAATAAATATGATCCGGTTGCCTCCTGCATTTTTCAAATCCGATTCTGCGGATGAATTGAAGCTCCTTATCAAATACCAAGATCCCTCCTTTGCCGCGTGTGGCTACGTATAGTTTGTCACCAACAGCATCTATATCATCAATGACCAGATTTGGAAATAAATCCCGAATGGAAGCTGGTATGGCAACCTGTCGTATATAATTCCGATTATGATCTTCATGGATCAATCCTTCATTAGTAGCTATCCACAGGTTTTGATCCCTGTCTTTAAGCAGGTGACGGCAGGAATAAGATGGAAAGTATTTTTTCGGATAAAATTGAATTTTCCCTGTTGCGGGTGTGAGCTTTATTTTATAAAATCCGGAAGTATTGCCCGTAATAAATAATATGGTATCACTGTATATCAGGATCTCTGAACGATAGTTGAATTCATCTGCTGCCGACTGAAAAGGTAAACGGGTAGCATATATCTTATTTTCAGCGATATTGACATAAACGGCGCTGTCTTCAAAGCTTTTAACTATCAAAATGCGGCCCGGCTTATGTTGAAAGAACTGATAGTCTCTTTTCGGGTAATCCAGGAATTCGGCCAATAGCGGACAATCGGCAGGGTCCATTTTTTTTAACTGCTTCTTCGCTATATCATAATAATAGATTCCCGCAGATGAAATAATGGAGAGGTGAAGATCATCCAGGGTCAGAAGATATCTGCCATAAACAAAAGTAGTGTTCCCAACTTCTTCGTCGGAGTAATAATCAAACCTGAATACCAGATTATAATTTTTGTCAAACTCGTAAAATCCCGAACGCGTGAGGATGAAAATATTGCCCGAGGAATTGCTTTGCACCGACATTATCCAATTAAATTTATACTGGAATTGTTTGTTTTTAAATGGAATAAACAGGTTTCGGGTTTCACCTGTGTAGGTATCTATGATATGCAGACCATCACCATAGGCAGCCAGCCTGCGATTGTCGAGCCATACCAGCCCCACAATATTTTCCGAAGGCAACGAAAGGCTGTCAGCATTGCTGTGAAACTGCACAAAACTGCTTCCATTGAAACGGTTTAATCCGAAGGCAGTGGAGAGCCATATATAACCAGTAGAGTCCTGTGCGATGCCCGTAATAAGATTGTTCGAGAGGCCCTGCTCCTTGGTATAGCGGGTAAAATTGTTTTCATTGATATCCTGGGCGAACAAAGGCCCTGAGCCCACTATTGTGATAGTGATTGAGACCATTGCCATAAGAAGCAGACCGGGCTTATACATCAGGGGGAACTTACCTTGTTATTTGCGATTTAAAGGTAATCAATTGCGTATTCAAAGCACTGCAGGCAACTATGCTGAAAAACTGTGCATACCGTTAATAAATCCATATACACCATTCATAATATGATTCCTGCCGTTGGTAGCAACATTTCACAAAATATTTTTTGATGGCACGCTGCAAATCCTGGGAAAAGCGGGAATTTCCGCCATGAAAACGCAAGAATTCTGTTAAGGCGGTATTTCCCCTGATTAGAATCCGAATTCATATCAGGTTTACAAACATTACAGAAGCAAGATGCATCTTAACCATCTGATGAGAATAAACTCCTTTCTATTTCGTGGAATAACTGCACTATGTTCCGAGAATTCCAAATGCCACAAATGACTGCCCAAAAAATCAAGATAACTTTTTTAAGATCAGTCGATTGGCCCCGATTGAAAAAAATAAGAGACCGGTGGGAGGAGTCGGTTTTGCCGGGAGGACATAGTATTTACCTTGCGTGCCATTCACTAAAAACAAAATTAACAATGACAAAAATAATTTACCCGTTTAGGGTTACCAGCCTGATTGTTGTCATGTCATTGGCATTTCACCGTATCCTCTCCACAATCCGATACTATTATTCAATTAAATTCTTTTCCCTGCTGATTATGATATTGCCCTCCATGGCATTCGCGCAAAAAACAATTACGGGGAAAGTGTTTGACGCCGATAGTCACAGGCCTCTGCCATCTGTTTCGGTCATGCCAAAGGGGAACAAGTTTGGATTAGTGACCTCCGAAGACGGTAGTTTCATCATGTCAATTCCCGAAAATGTAAATACCATCGTTGTAAGCTATGTAGGGCATGAGAGTAGTTCCATAAGAGTAGATGGACCCGGAAATGAGCATTTGGCAGGTTCGTTTTTGCAAGGGTTTCATTCAATCTTAATAATTAATTCAAGTATATTTTTCACGAGGGTCCTGAATCTGCAGTTTTATTAAATGACTATAGAATTCATCGATAATATATCGACACAATGGCTTCAGCAACAGCAAACGCAAATCATGGAAAACACCATTTTTCAGCTTAACACAATCACAAAACCAATAACGCCATGGCTAAAACTCTGAAAATACTTTACATATCGGTTCTCGTTCTGCTTGTGACAGGAACTATTTCAGGATGTAAAAAGGAAAAGGTTGAAGTTAAAACTCCTACATGCAGAATCCAATCGGTGAATCATTTGGGAACTAGTGACCTGTACCAATTTACTTACAACGGTGCCGGCAAGGTTGTAAAGCTAACCTATGGAAACGCGGTGGTAACTTATGAGTATGGGGATCACCAGGCGGTTACACGCACCAGGAGATCAGGAATGGCGGTCAGTAAAACCGTTGCTACCCTGAATGACGCGGGACTGGCGGTGAATGTTAGAACTGATGATGATTCAACAGGCACATCCTGGCTCAATCAATCTTATGCCTACGATGGCGATGAACTAATGCGATCAACTACCACGGCATCTTATTACAGCGTAGTTGCAATCAGTAGCTACAGTTGGTCTAATCATAACATGGTTTCGATAGCCGCTGGTGCCACAACATCAAGCCTGGAATATTACACAAATGAGCCCGAGCAAATCGGCGATTATTTCGGCTTTGTTCGCCTTGTACAGGGATATGATATATTCAGAACGCACAACCTTTTAAAATCCAGTGACGGTATTGAATTCCTCTATGATTTTGGACCGGATCATGAGATTTCCTCATTGGTGATTAAATCCGGTGGTGTTTCGGATACCCTGACTTATAAGTACGAATGCAATTAGCACCATTCAACATGCGGAATGTGTTTGTGTCAAGCATTCAGATATGAATAGTTTCATGATAGCTAATCATTCATCCTGGTCTCGATCTTTCCGAATCTGTCATTGCTACATTCAAATGCACCTAAATAACTAAACATGAAAAAGAAAATACTCCTGATCGATATGGACCATGTGATGGCGGATATTACACAGCAGTATATTAAATGGTATAAAAAAGCAACCGGAACTGAAATTAAAAGATCTGATTTATTGGGAAAGAATGAAGATAAGGCTTTCCCTCAAGCCAATTTAATCACAGAATTCCTGCATACACCCGGATTTTTTCGCAGCGCGCCGATTATACCCGGAAGTCAGCAAGTGATTGAAGAGCTCAATGAATTGTTTGAGATAGATATTGTTTCTGCCGCAATGAAATTTCCCCAATCGTTTATAGAAAAATATGAGTGGCTTCAGGAACATTTTCCATTCATAGGCTTGCATCAAATTATTTTCTGCGGATCCAAAAAAAGGATTTCCGGAGACTTTATGATTGATGATAATCTGAAAAACCTATGCCAGTTCAAAGGAGAAAGACTACTTTTTACAGCGGCTCACAACTTCAATATCCATAGGTCAGGATACATAAGAGTAAACAATTGGGCTGAAGTCAGGCAATGGTTAATGAAAAGAATTGCCATATCATTGGAGCAACAACCGGCACTTCAATTTTAAGGCAAAAAACTTCCGGATGCCAATATCATGGGCTGGTTATAATTTCATTTTATTGAAGCTTCCAAAAAAAAATGATTTTGAAGAAGAGATTGATGGCCATAGAGGTCTTGTTCCACGGTTTTATCGTGCATCATTTCATGGCTCAGGCCTTGGAACTACAGTCATTGCTTATGAAACCATGGATATTATTTCCAGCCCCATTATGTCTTTTCGCCAATAAGAAATTCAAGACCCCCAATCATGAGCCGGGACCAGCCGAACGGTGAATCATGATTTTAAAACAGTTTCTTTTGATTTATTTGCACCCTGACAATGCACTAAAACTATTCCCGGTCATTGGTAAATTCCTGAATGGCGGGTAATTGTCAGGTTAAACAGGAATCAAAACCCTGATTCCATGATTGTTGTCACAAGATAAGTTCTCCTGGAACTTCCTGGCCCTGACCAAATAACCCTTCTAACAGACCAGTTTTTGGAGAGTGCAATTCCCATTTAATTTTCTCAAGAATTAATCTGCAATTGAATGAAACTTTTGATAGTTTTTTTAAAACGGCTTTCCAAAAAGAGATCCAAACCATCACCTTTTACCGAAGCTATAAGGGAAGGCATAAAAGACGCTTTCAGGGAAATGGGATATCGATTTGACGACAAGGTTCAGGGGTAGGATTCCATTGCCCTCGGTCACACTGCCTGATGATTAATTTTTACAAATTTTTAAAATGAAAAGAATTATGAATATGGACCCAGTGCCATATGCAGATCCTATTGCGCAGGTTACAGATTCTTTGGTTCAGAATTTTGCAAAACCATTATACGATTCCTGCAGTGAAAAAAACTATTATGCTTATGTAAGGTGTCTCTCGCAGATTGTTGATTGGTCATATGAATTCTATGTTCATTATTCCCATAAAATGAAAGATTGGGAAGAATTTGAGCGGAGCAAGGAAAATATCTTCAATGCGGTGAGCCCCGATGATTTTTTAAAAGCCTGGGGACTGTATAAAATTCAGCAATTTTATACGGGCTCAACTTCACCAGTCCAGGCTCTTGAACACAAGAGTTAAGGAGAATGTAGGCTGGTAGAGCCACGAAAGCCACTCGAATTTGATCAAAGGATCAACGCTGCCAAAGAATCAGGTTGTCTTCCAATGGCGCAGAAATGCTTTCATAATTTGGGATAATCCTGGCGGTATAATCGCCTTCGGGTCTCGTGGCTTCAACCCAGGCTTCATATACCTGTTCTTTTTCCCCATTAGTATCCTTGAAAATTGGATTCATCCTGACTCTTGTTGGCCCTTCATCACTTAGAGGATCGGCATACAATTCAACCAGGATATCATCCTGAACAGGGCCATCATTAAACACCGTTACACGAAAATTATATTTGCCATCCTTCCTGCTGACCTGAACATTCCCGAAACTCATTTTTTTCCAATTATCATGGAGTGAATTTTTCCGGTCACAGATTATTGAACCTGCCTGTCCATTTGCAGCGGCACGATTCTTATACGCTTTCGCGGCCGGTAAATAATATCGATCTATATATTCTATCATTGTCCGGTTCGTGGAGAATCTCGGGGTGAGCATGGACATGCTATTCCTCATTCTGTTTGTCCATTGGACCGGGATACCCTTTTCATTTCGGTTATAGAACTCCGGTACAATTTCGTTTTCGAGCAAATGGTAAAGCTGATCGGCTTCCTTAGCATCCCAACCGGGGTCTTTGGCATGCTCCTGCCGGTCGCCTATTGCCCATCCCAGGGAGGGATCAAAAGCTTCGTCCCACCAGCCATCCAGTTCCGAAAAATTAATTCCACCGTTTACCAATACCTTCATTCCGCTTGTGCCGCAGGCCTCCCAGGGCCGCCTGGGCGTGTTGATCCAGAGATCAACACCCTGAACAATTTGTGAAGTTAGGTAGGAGTCATGATCACACAGGAATACTACATGCGCCTTAGCTTCCGGCAGCCTGCTGAATAGCACCCATTCTCTTATCATCGCCCGGCCTATATGGTCACCCGGATGTGCCTTACCGGCTACAACCAGTTGAACCGGCCTGGATGGATTTGTCAAAATGCGCAGGAGTCGTTCGGGGTCTCTTAACAGGAGGTTGGGTCTCTTGTATAGCGCAAACCTACGGGCAAATCCCAGCGTAAGCGTATTGAAATCGAATCGGTTTTTTGATTCTTCTATTTCCCAGGCCGAAGCTCCCGCGGCGGCTAAATCCGCAGGTAGCCGCTTGCGTAAATATTCCACAAATCCTTTCCGTCCAAGGCTGCGCATCTCCCAGAGTCTTTCAGATGAAATTTTCTGGATATGTACATCCAGTGTTTCTGTATTTCCCATCCATCGGTCTTTGCCACAGGCTTCTGTCCACAAATCATCGGCAGCCATGGAATCCCAGCTTCGCATATGCACTCCGTTAGTAACATGCCCAACCGGAACTTCGTGATTGGGCCAGCGCGGAAAAAGAGGCTGAAACAATGCACGGCTTATTTTGCCATGCAAAGCACTTACACCATTTACGGCCCCTGAGCCGCGAATTGCCAGGTAAGCCATATTGAATGGTTCGGTCAAATCGGCAGGGTTAACGCGCCCAAGTTCCAGGAGCTCACCCAGGGAAATGCCCAGTTCCTCCCTTGCATATGCGCTTAGATATTGCGACATCAGCCATGGTTCGAAACGATCAAATCCCGCGGCCACCGCAGTATGTGTAGTGAAAAGATTCCCTACACGGGTCACAGCCATCGCCGTTTGAAAAGATTGACCCGTCTCCTCCATCAAATGCCTGGCCCGTTCCAGAATAGCAAATGCAGAATGGCCTTCGTTTAGGTGACAGACCTCGGGTTTAATATTCAGTTCCTGCAATAAGCGCCAACCACCAATGCCCAGAACCATTTCCTGCTGAAGGCGAAGTTCCGCGCCGCCACCATATAGTTCGCTTGTAATTCCACGGTGCGCGGGAAAATTGGCTGCATCGTTACTGTCAAGGAGGAAGAGTCTCACATCCCCAACCAGCACTTCCCAGGTGCGGATCCACACACTGTATCCCGGAAGTTTTATCTGCAGTCGCAACCATTCCCCATTTGGTTTTCGCAACGGCATGATGGGCAATTGCCCCGGATCGTTATAGGGATAAAGTTCTTCCTGCTCTCCATTCCTGTCAATTACCTGGCGGAAATATCCCTGCTGGTAAAGCAGGCCAATGGCCACAACCGGAATCCCCATATCGTTTGCCGCTTTGAGTTGATCGCCGCTCACATTACCCAATCCTCCGGAATAAATAGGCAGTCCTTCACTCAACATGTATTCCATGCTGAAATAGGCAATGCAGGTGAGCGGAGAATTTGCATGATTCTCCTGGAACCATTTTGCTGAGTTAGGCAAAGGCTTCCTGGCTTGCAATTCCTCTATCTTGATTTTTGTGGCAGCATCATCAAGGAAATGACTGATCTTTTCAAAGGATACTGTCTGCAAAATGATCCATGGATTATGTGTCATTTCCCAGAGAGGTTGATCCAGTTTTTCCCAAATTTCATCGGCCGCGTGATTCCAACACCAGCTTAAATCAAGCGCCAACTCAATCAGAAAATCCAATCCGGGCAGATTCGAATTGGGGAATCTATCCGCCAGAAGTTCTATTTCCGACTTCCTGTTCATGTATTCAATTATTCGATGGCAAAATTACTGACTGCTTTCTACAGTCAGCGGATTGAAATATTGAAGGCCGGGCATTCCACGGGAGCAGCCATGCTTGTATTCAGCTTTCCCCTATTTCCTTTCTCAGTAATTGCGCGTTCACTGCCACTATTATCGTACTCAGGCTCATGAGTACGGCCCCGACAGCCGGGCTCAATACAAAACCGGTATTGTATAATACTCCTGCCGCCAATGGAATCGCTACAATATTATAACCGGTAGCCCAGGCCAGATTTTGTATCATTTTCCGGTAAGTGCTCTTACCAAATAATATCAGCTTGGAAATATCTTTCGGGTTGCTATTGACCAGGATAATATCGGCAGTTTCCGCGGCCACGTCGGTTCCTGAGCCCACGGCAATGCCAACGTCTGCCTGTGCAAGGGCGGGCGCATCGTTGATGCCATCACCGGTCATGGCTACAAATTCTCCCTTGGTTTGCAAATCCTTTACAATCCCCACTTTTTGATGCGGAAGCACTTCCGCGTAATATCCATCCAATCCCAATTGGTTACTCACGGCCTTGGCTACTCTGTCATTATCGCCCGTTGCCATCAGCACTTTGATATTATTTGACTTCAGCACTTTAATCGCGTCAGCGCTTTCCGGCCTGACTTCATCGGCCAGGGCAATATAACCCGCAAGCCCTTCATCAATCAAAACAAAAACCACGGTCTCTGCCTCACTGCTGAAAGAATCAGGGGGGAGCACAATATTCTTATCCTTCAGGTAACCCGGGCTCACCACCTTGACAGGCTTAACTTCCACCATTGCTTCAACGCCCTCGCCGGTGATGGCATTGAATTTTTCAGCCGCAGGGATAGTGAGCTTCTTTTCTTTCGCCTTTCGAACAATTCCTTCCGCGATCGGGTGTTCTGAATTTTGTTCGAGGGCCGCTGAAAGCCTTAGCAAATCATCTTCCGAAAATTTTTTATCAAGAGTGACGATTCGCGTCACCCCAAATTCACCCTTGGTTAGTGTGCCCGTCTTGTCGAAGAGGACTGTTGTGATCTTTCGAGATTCTTCGAATGCAGTACGGTTTCTGATCAGGAGTCCGTTTTGGGCCGATACCGATGTAGAGATGGCAACCACCAAAGGTATGGCCAGCCCCAACGCATGCGGACAGGTTATGACCATCACGGTTACCATGCGTTCCAGTGCATACACAAAGGGAAAACCCATCGCCAACCATATTGCCAATGTTCCAAAACCTACGATCAGGGCAATATAGGTAAGCCATTTCGCGGCCCGGTCGGAAAGGCTTTGCATTTTGGATTTCGACTTTTGAGCATCTTCAACCAGCGCGATCACTTTGTTGAGGTAACTTTCTTTCCCCGTATGCTCCACTTTTATTTTCAATGATCCATTGCCATTGACCGAGCCTCCGATCACTTTATTTTCGACCTCTTTTTTTACGGGTTTGGATTCGCCGGTGAGCATTGACTCATTCAAATAACTGCTGCCTTCTACAATGACACCATCAGCTGCCACTTTTTCGCCTGGTTTGATCAGGATAATATCGTTCTTCTCCAATGATTCGAGTTTCACTTCCTCCACCTGCCCATTTGATTTAACTCTGTGCGCCTGGGCTGGCATCATGCCTACCAATAGCTGCAGGGCTTTTGAAGCCCCCAATACCGATTTCATTTCGAGCCAGTGGCCCAATAACATGATCACTATCAGCGTGGCGAGCTCCCAAAAAAAATCCATCCCGGGCAAACCAAAGACCGTTGCGGCACTATAGAAATAAGCGACAGTGATGGCCATTGAAATCAGCGTCATCATGCCGGGAGAGCGGGCCTTGAGTTCATCGGCAAAACCTTTTAGGAAAGGCCAGCCACCCCAGAAATACACAATGGTGGAGAGAAACAAGAGGATATATTCATTGCCCGGTAATGATATTTTGAGGCCAAAAAATTTCTGGATCATCGGTGATAAAACAAGTATGGGAATTGTCAAAACCAAACATATCCAAAACCTCCTCCTAAAATCCTCGATCATCATTTTATGGTGATCATGTCCCGCTGCTCCCATGGGCACGGCGCCATGATCCATTTTGGAATGGTCCATTTTGGAATGGTCCTCTTTGGAGTGATCCTCTTTCGAATGTTCTTTCGAACCATGATCCATTGCCCCATGATCCATTTTTGAATGGTCAGGCTCACCATAACGCATATTCGAATGGTCCATCTTGTCATGCTCCATGCCTTCATGACGATGAGATCCGGATGAATGTTCTTCCTTTTTATCCATATTGAAGGATTTAGATTCTGTTTGAATTTACTCTAAAAATCATTCATCTGACTACCCTGCCGTTCCTGCGCTCATAATAATTCAACTAATCTATCCCTTAGATCGCTTCGCTCATACGGGACCTTGAAATTTTAATGTTCGCGCCTCGCATTGATTTTCTACCGCATTACATTTTCATTCCTTCCATCGGATCGACCCCCCGTTTAAAAATGTATTCACTGTTGAGCAGATAGGCACCGCTTACCACGACAATATCTCCCGGATTCAAGCCGGATTTAATTTCTACTCGCTCTTTATTTTCCCTGCCTGTCTCCACCATGATATTTTTGAATCGTTTATTGCCTGTCTGTATCCACACCGAAGCTCCGCGGCCATCTCTTATCACAGCATCAACAGGCAAAGCCAGGCTATTGTTTGGCTGACTCTTGATTACCACATAGGCCGGCATTCCGGGTCTTAGTCGCCCGCCTGCATTCGGGACGCTTATCCTCACTAAATTGATCCGGGTATCCGGACTTATTTCAGGATTTACGAATTCAATCTTCCCTTTGTATTCCATGCCTGGCAGGTCCGGGAAACGAATTAGAGCTTGTCCATTCAGATCAATCATGGAAAGTTGCGAAGAATAGACCTGTGCCTCTGCCCACAAATTGGAAAGATCCGCGAGACGAAGGATATTACCACCTTCGGCAATATAATCCCCCTCTTTTATATCCAGTGAAGTAATATATCCTGCTGCATTGCTATAAAATGGCGTTAGTGATCTCGCATCTTTATTCCTGGCCAATTCATTGATCTGAGCTTCACTCATTCCCCAAAGCAACAACTTGTTTTCCGCGCCCTGTACTAATTGGGAAAAATCAATGAGGGAATTGCCCAATTCTTTTTTCTTTTCGAGGGATAACAGGTATTCCTGTTTTGCATTGTTTAGCTCTTCACTATACAGGTCATAAAGTCTGGCACCCTTGTTAACATATTCACCGATATTCTTAAAAAAAAGTTTTTCAATCCGACCGGGCACCCTTGAGCTTATGGCATTGATTTTTTGCTGGTCGAAATTCAGAGTCGCATTTAATAAGACCTGGTCTCCGACAGGGCTGCTGCGGATCGTGTCTGTATGAATATTACCCAATTGAACCTGCTGCGCACTCAATTCAATTTCATCTGTATTTTGATGATTGCTTTTCCTGGCCGGCGTGAGTTCCATTTTGCAGATAGGGCATTTACCTGGTTTATCCTCCCTCACCTGCGGATCCATGGAGCAGGTATAGAACAGATCAGGATCGGAAGGAGCCGCTGACTTCTTGTTATTGCAGGCCATTATCAAAATAGCGGCTATCGCTAATAGATATAAAAATCGCATGGCTATTCATTTAATTTTATGAATGATTCGCTGTCCACTAAGAACTGTGCATTGGCGGCAACCTCATCCTGGGCCGCAAGCCCATCAAGAATCTGGATGCTACCATGGAATTTAATGCCTGTCTCAACTTTATGCGCTTTGAAAATAGTGCCGGATTTTTTAAATACAAGTTTGTTAATTCCCAGGGAAATTACCGCGTCCCCAGGCAGCCAGTTCACCGAACCAGTGTTAGATATTATGCTGGCCTTCACCTGGCTTCCTACCGGAAGATTCATGGAATTGTTTTCCAGATATACCCTGGCGGTCGAAGTCTTAGATCCTTCTCGATAAAAGGGTTCAATGAAATCTATTTTAGCGTTGAAAATTTTTTCAGGCTTAGCCTCGGCTCTGATTCGCACCATATTGCCTTGTTTTACTTGGTTCTGATTTCCGGCATAGATATTCAGGACAGCCCAGAGCCTGTGCGGGTTCAATACAGATAATAGGGCTTGTCCCTTTTGAACATGCATGCCTTCCTTCAAAGCAAGCTCCCTTGTTACGAGTGATTCGCCTGGCAGTGCCGTTATTCCCGGGGTCATATTCAGGGCATCATGGATATGCCCATTGAAATTGCTGTAAATGGAAACAGCCAGGGCTGCCTTTTGTGACTGAATGACCTGTTGCAACTGGGTTCCACTCATACCCAGCAACAATAATCTTTCACGGGCAGCATTTATCATTGAACTATTCCCGGGATCATTCCTAAGAAGAAATAACAAGTCCTGCTGAGCGGTGAGCAATTCAGGGCTATAAATCTCCATGAGTTTTTGTCCTTTCTTAATATCCTGGAAAGTGTATTTCACATACAGTTTTTCAATTCGTCCACTGACCCTTGCCGATATGACTGCAGCCTCGCGGGTATCATATTGGATCGTGCCCAATGCCTCAATTTCAATCGGCTCGTCTTTTTGCTCCATAGACACAATGGGAATGGTAGATATGACATAGCTGTTGGTGGGCTTCAGGAGCGTATTAAGGCTGACATCTGCAATGGGTTTTTCTTCACTGCCAAAAGCGACCAGGTCCATGCCACAAATTGGACATGTGCCGGGCTCTTCCCTTACAATCTCATGGTGCATGGGACAACGGTATAATTGCGTGATCGCCGTCTTTGCCGGGATGTCTTTCGCGGCCTTGTTATTACAGCCAAAAGCTAAAAACACCAGGGCTAACCCTGTTATCCAGAACCAGATTGATTTATTTTTATGTGCCTTCATGGCATCTGTTATTTTATTTCGATGATTTTTTCAAGTTCAGTTTGCATCACCAATAATTCCTGCAATTCCTGGAGCCATTCCAACTGTGTCATGTTCAGTGTTTCCCAGGCATCAAAGAGTGAAAACAGTTCTTCAGTATTCTGCTCATATGCCAATTGCATGGTTTGGAAATTCTTTTGAAGAGCGGGTATGATATTTCCCTCAAACAGTTTAAGTTGCCTTTTCTTTGATTCAATATCATTTTGCAGTGCGGATGCCTGACCGGTAGCTTCATTGATTATCATTTGCTTTTGTTCATCCAATGATACCGCTTTCCATCGCATACTTTCCACATTGGCTTTCGAATTCCTGGATGACCATTTTGCCATTGGGATCCTCACCATACCCATCAAAGAGTATTGCATGGGCAGGCCGCCAAAACCAAACATATGTTCATACCTTAACCCAAATTCAGGTTTGAGTTTTGCCTGTTCTGCTATTTGTTGCAGCGCATTGACGCGGATATCCTTGTCAATGGCCCTGATATCGCTCCTCACGCTATATATCGCTGCGGAATCAAATACCGCATTTGAATAATCCCTGATCGTATAGACCGTATCAACATCAAAGTCCAGCAGTTTGTCGCGGTTCATAAGCATATTGAGCCGGATGCGCCGCTGCTTCATATCATTTTCCAGCATGATCCGCATCTTCATTATATTTCCCAATGCCGCCTGCACCTTGTAGTAGGCATTTATCTTGCCCAGACCATTCTTATAGCGTATCTCGGCGCTTTGTGTCATGAAGTGGAGTAATTTATCGTCGAGGTCAAGGATTGCCAGCTTCTTCTTGATGATTATCCATTCGTAATAATTCTTCTTGGCTTCAGCGATCAGATTATTGAAGGCGGCTTTTTCCCTTTCCACATCCGGTGAGGAAACAGACTGCAGGTATTTTTCATCGGCATCCGATTTTCGCTTATTGGGGAACATCTGCTGAAAATAAACCTGGTATTGTCCCATCCCAAAAGATCCATCATCCCCTTTTTTCCAGTACCTGGGACTATAAGGGACCATCCATAAACCTGTTCCGATTTCGGGAGGCATCCAATTCCGGGCTCCTTTGGCGGCCTCGTCAGATGCCCTTATCTCCGCGTCATAGATTTTCAATTCCGGATTGGCCCTTTGAATTTGCTCCAGGATGCTGTCCAGGCTGAGGACTGTCTGCGAATTCGCCGCAATGAATCCGCAGGCCAGTGAAATTGTCAATAAGATTTTCTTTTTCATGATCTTAATGTTTAGTCTCCATTACTTGCAGCTTTCCGAATTTCCTCAATTCATATTCTTTGGCCAGCAGAAAAATAAGAGGCGTTACCAGGAGGATATGCGTGGCAGATGTCAGCACGCCGCCAATCATGGGCAATATGATGGGTTTCATGACTTCACTACCCACTCCGCTGCTCCATAATATGGGAATCAGGGCAAAAAGTGATACTGATACTGTCATTATTTTGGGCCTTAATCTTTTGGTGGCGCCGGCAATGACATATTCCTTCAGATCCGCCCTCGTGATTGTTTCTCTCGAATTCCCTTTCAGCTCTACCAACTGCTGCATGGAGTCATTCAGATAAATCACCATTACAATACCAGTTTCTACGGCGAGTCCGAATAATGCAATAAATCCCACAGATACAGCCACTGAAAGATTCACTCCCCAGAAATAAACCATATAGGCCCCTCCTATCAGCGCAAATGGGATTGAAATCAGGCTGAGCAAGGCTTCCCTGGCTGAACGAAAAGCGAAATACATGGAACAGAAAATGACCAGCAACACAACGGGCAGGATCATTTTCAGAGTGCGTTCGCTGCGGATCAGGTTTTCATATTGTCCACTCCATTCCAGGAAATATCCTTTGGGCAATTGTGGAAGATTTTTATCCAGTTTTTGCTGGGCCTCGCTGACAGTGCTTCCCAAATCCCTTTCCCTCACATTGAACAATACTGTGCCCCTCAATAGTGCATTTTCTGAATTGATCATCGGAGGGCCTTCCGTAATTCTTATAACTGCTACCGCGTCCAGGGGAATGGGGCCAAAATGCATAGTCTGCACCTGCAGGGCCTTGAGCGCGCTGAAACTGTTGCGGAAATCCTGTCCAAAACGCGCATTGACTGAAAATCGCTGGCGGCCTTCAATAGTTGTCGTAAGCTGCATTCCACCAAATGCGGTTTCCACCACGGCATTCACGTCGTCCACGCTAAGGCCATATCTGCCGATCTCATCCCGTTTGATATCAATGTCAATATATTTGGCTCCTGTTATCGGCTCAGCATAAAGATCCTTGACTCCCCCCATGCCTTCCAGTTCTCTCCTGATGGTTTGCTCAATTTGGTTGATGCTGTCTAAATTCTGTCCATATATTTTCACGCCAACATCGGTGCGGATGCCTGTGGACAGCATATTGATGCGGTTGATGATCGGCTGTGTCCATCCATTGGTAACACCCGGTATCTGCAGTTTGGAATTGAGCTCAGTGATGATATCCTGTTTGGTCATTCCCTTACGCCATTCTGCTTTCGGCTTGAGCATGATAATGGATTCAATCATGCTAATCGGAGAATTATCTGTAGCGGTATTGGCCCTGCCGGCTTTACCCAGTACATTCTCCACTTCCGGCACAGATTTGATAATTTTATCCTGCACCTGCAAAATCCTTTTCACTTCGGCATTCGAAACATCGGGTAATGTGACCGGCATGAATAAGATTGAACCTTCATCCAGGGGAGGCATGAATTCCCTGCCCAGACTCATTAACAAGGGGATACTTACAAGCAGCGCAATCAGGTTTATACCAATCGTTGTCTTCCTCCAGTTCAGGCATGCCCTGATAAGCGGCTCATAGATCCTTTCGAGGATGCGGTTAACGGGATTGGCATTGTTTGGCTTGAATCGACCTTTCATAAAAAATGAAATGAGTACCGGCGCCAGGGTGATCACCAGTATTGCGTCCACTATCATGATGAAAGTCTTGGTATAGGCCAGCGGGCCAAAGAGTTTTCCCTCCTGTCCTGTGAGCAAAAAAACCGGCAGGAATGAGGTAATGATTATGATAGTGGAAAAAAATACGCCACGGGATACCTGCTTGCAGGAACGTTCGATGATGCTCATCCGCAAATCTTCGGGTATCCTTGGATAATTTCTTTTAAAAATATTTTTCATTTCTGAGGATTAAGGTTTGACGGATCGTTTTGCCATTCCGAAAGATTCCGGTACGCATTTTCCGACATGATTATTCCATTGTCCACTATGACGCCGATTGCCAGCGCGATGCCGGTCAATGACATGATATTGGAGGATACGCCAAAAGCGTTCAATAGAATGAAACTGATGGCGATGGTGATGGGAATTTGTATGATGATACTCAGGGCGCTTCTCCAATGAAAAAGGAAGATGATCACAATGATGCATACCACCGCAATTTCTTCGAGGAGTTTAGATTTGATATTATCCACGGATGCTTCAATCAATTCGCTGCGGTCATAAGCCACTTTAAAACTTACGCCTTTGGGCAGGCCTTTTTGCACTTCTCCCATTTTCTTTTTTATGGCGCCGATCACCCTGTCCGCGTTCTCACCGTATCGCATCACAACAATTCCTCCCACTTTTTCGCCCAGGCCATTTTCATCAAAGATGCCAAGGCGCAGGTCGCCTCCCATTTGCACCGAGGCAATGTCCTTGACGCGGACCGGAATGCCGCCATAATTGCCTACCGCTATGCTTTCCAAGTCTTCCCTGGATTTCACATAACCTAGTCCACGAATAATATAAGCCATATCACTCATTTCGAATTTCCTTCCGCCCACATCATTGTTATTGGCCCGGACCTTGTTCACAAGATCCATTAAGGGAATATTGTAGTATTGCAATTTTACCGGATCAACCACTAACTGGTATTGTTTTTCGAATCCGCCAAAGGAAGCCACTTCCGCCACGCCGGGCACGGTTTGCAATGCCAGTTTCACATACCAGTCCTGCAGGGCTCGTTGTTCACCCAGGTCCATGTCTTTTGCGTCAATCGTGTACCAGAAAATATGACCAACTCCAGTACCATCGGGACCGAGAGAGGGCGTTACCCCCGGTGGCAATAATCGCCTGGCATAGTTTAAACGCTCCAGCACCCTGGTCCTCGCCCAATACACATCCGCGTTGTCCTCAAAAATTATATAGACAAAGCTCATCCCAAACATGGAAGAGCCCCTGATGGTCTTCACCTTGGGTATTCCCTGCAGATTGCTCACGAGAGGATAGGTAACCTGGTCTTCAATCACCTGCGGGCTCCGCCCCATCCATTCCGTGAAAACGATCACCTGGTTTTCCGAAAGATCGGGTATTGCATCAATCGGATTTTGGTTAATGGAATAAATGCCCCACGTAAGCATGCCGCCTGCCATCAGCACTACGATCAGTCTGTTGCGTAAAGCCAGTTCGATTATTTTCTGAACCATGAGTTTGGTTGAATTGAATAAAGGGAAAAATCAGTCTTTGATTTTCCGGATTTCTCAGTCTGTCATAAACCGATTCATTTCACCGTCATTTTCTATTTTATCCTGGTTGAATCCATCTTGTTCATGGGCATCTTGTGCATGGAAGAATCCATTTTATGCATCTTATCCTTCGGCATCTTATGCATGGAAGTATCCATCCTTTTCTCACGCATTTTATTCATTGGCATTTTGTGAATGGAGGAATCCATCTTATGCATTTTGTTCATGGGCATCTTGTGCATGGAAGTATCCATCCTTTCTTTACGCATCTTATTCATTGGCATCTTATGCATGGAAGAATCCCTGTGTTGATATCCGGCTTTTTTCTCTACCAGGTTCATTCCACATTTAGGACATTTACCCGGTTTATCGCTTACAACTTCGGGGTGCATGGTGCAGGTATATGTCTTTTTCATAGTTGAGTCTGACTTATGGTGTTGTGTCTTCCCCTTTTGGTCCTGCGAAAACCCCGAATAGGTTATTGAGACCGCTACGATCAAAACAAGTAGCTTTTTCATAAATTTATTTTTTGGATGAATGAAAGAATTTGAAAGATTAAGTTGCCTGCTTATCCCGCCGAATGTTTCCAATCCGCTTCCAATCCAAATGAATTACCAGGAAAAAATTTCATGAATCGTGGAATGGATTTGCTGACAAAAAGTTAATCAGCATTATTGCCCGGCAGAATAGTGGGCAAAACTGTGAGGGTAGAATGATCAAATACGAAAAACGCAGTTAAAAATATAAATGGTTTTGCCAGGAGCCAGAGGCGGCCCATTTGTGTAATTGGCAAAATAGATCGCCTGATTTGAGAAATCCGCGAAGTCAGGAGCCGGTAAATGGGAATCAAATTCAACAGCGAATTTGGCCGGGTGGTTGATTCCTTCGGCTGCAATATGGGTGTCTTTTAATTTGAAGAATTGATACTTATTCTCGCAGCAACCTGGTTTCTTATCCCTCTTGCTGCAATGATCCCTGCTATCCTGTGTGATGGCTATATTGACAGATTTCAGCTTCCCGCAGCAATAGAACTGCTTTATTCCAACCCCCCAGGATGCGAGGCTGTAAATCATCAACAATAATATCGTCATCAATTTCTTCATGCAAAGAATAATCTGAAACCCATGCCAGATTCGGCTCCAGGCCTGAATTTTATGAAACAAAACTACAAATTAAGTTCAATCTGCAGGTATATAATTCCGGGTATAATTTACAAGATCATTGGCAACTTTGGACAATCCAAATCTGCAAACTATTGTTAATCCTTTCAAAGCCAGGCCTATTCGAAGTCCATGATTAGGACCAGGCTTTCATAGCCCCGGCCATTTACTCAGGCCTTGTTCAGATCCTGGATCCTGGCTCTTTCGCCAACTATCCAAACAATATCACCCCATTCAAAAACGGTCGCCGAATCCGGATTTAGTATCCGTTCTTCATTTCTTTCGATACCAACCACGAGTCCGTTGGTGCGTTCTCTGATCCCGGAACTGCGGATAGAGAGTCCTTTGAGTTTGTTGTGCTCGTCCACCACAATTTTCTGGACAATAATATCTTCAATATTTTGATCAGTGGGCCGAATATCTTCATGCTTGTCAAATACCGGCTTAAACACCTGCATCTGTTCGTCCGTAGCAATAATCCCAACGTGGTCAAAGGGCAGGAGACGGTCAAATCTTCCAGGCGCGTAAATCAATTTATCACCCCTTTTGATATAAGCTATATTGATGCCATATTGTTCCCGCCAGGCTAATTCTGCCAGCGGCTTACCAATGAAATCGGCCTGCTGACTCACTTCAAGGTCCACTATATGGGCATCCCAGGGTGAGAGCTCCGATTGCGGGCTGAACTGCTTCCGCAGACTATTTCCCGACCACATTTCTCTTTCTTCCTCGGCCATTTCACGCGCATTCAGGTTAGTCAGGAATCTTCCTTCAAGACGCTGGTAGAATCTTTGTATTCTTTTCGAAAAAAGTACCAGAACAATGACAATAACGGGCACGGCTATCAAAATTGCCACCGTCGTTGAAAACAAGCGGCTGACCCAGATGACGATCAGCAACAAACCCAACACATTCCTTGCGATTTCCAGTATCAATAACGGGCCCCGACTGTATTTCTTATCCAGCCAGAGTGTCTTGTAGGCCATATTATCAGGTTTTTTAGCCATGAAGGCCCATAAAAATGGCGCCCCGACACCAAGGGATATCAATAAACCAATGATGCTACGAACGGTACTATTTTCAATAAGCCTGGCCAAAAAAGGCTGGAGGAAATTCAGAGAAAGCAGTATCAGAGCCAAAAGCACTATGCCATTGACGAGGGCTATATTCATATAAGTTTTCAACACCAATTTCCAATTGCTTTCGGCCTGTATATTCTGAGTACTGGATGAATAATTATTTATGGCATTGACCCATTTCGGCGGGAGGATTCTTATTAGAAATTCATAGAAAGGTTCCGAGAGCTTGATCATATAGGGAGTCGTAAACGTAGTGATGGCCGAAGCTCCCACCGCTACGGGGAAAAGAAAGTTGCTGATCACTCCCAGGTTGAGGCCCAGTGTGGCAACGATGAATGCAAATTCACCAATCTGGGCCATGCTCATACCTACCTGGACCGATTGTTTGAGAGGCTGTCCCGAGAGCAGGGCACCGAATGTGGTACTGAAGAATTTTCCAAATAGCGTCAGCAGCGTCACCCATAACACGGGCCACTTGTATTCCAGGATAGTAGCCGGGTCAATCATCATTCCCACGGAAATGAAGAATACGGCTCCAAAAAGATCCTTGACGGATTTGATGACGTGCTCCACTCTTTCAGCGGATGTGGTCTCGGCAAAAATAGATCCCATGATGAAGGCGCCCAATTCAGCCGAGAAACCCACTTCTGTCGCTACTATCACCATTCCCAGGCAAAGCCCTATCGAAAGTATCAGCAGGGTCTCATCATTCAATAATTTCCTCGACCTTTTTAAGAATGTCGGCAGGAGGAAAATTCCTGCAATGAACCAGAGCGCCAAAAAAAATACGATCTTCAAAACCGTCATTAGCAATTCACTGCCTTCAAACTGCTGCTTGACAGCAATCGTGGAAAGCAATACCATCAGCAGAATCACCACAATATCTTCCACCACCAGTACGCCAAATACAATCCTTGCGTATTGTTTTGTCTTTATCCCCAGTTCGTCAAATGCGCGAATAATAATAGTAGTGGAAGAACTGGCCAGCATGCCTCCCAGGAATAAGCTGTCCATGCTTGACCATCCCATCCATTTACCGGCGAAATAACCGGCGATCACTATGAAAATGATCTCGACAAAAGCGGTCACGGAGGCAGAGCCGCCTACCCGCATCAATTTCTTGAAACTAAATTCAAGGCCGAGGCTGAATAAGAGGAATATTACGCCGATGTCGGCCAATGTTTTAACGTTTTCCGTGTCAACTACTGATGGCGTAAGGGAAAAATTAGGGCCTACCAGGAAACCCGCTATGATATAACCCAACACCAATGGCTGCCTGATCCTTCTGAACAAGAGTGTGGTGATGGCGCCAACAATCAGAATCAGCGCCAAGTCCTCAATTAATTTTGGCAAGTGGCCCATCCATCTATGTTTATTAAGTGCTGCTCAATTCTTCCGCTCTCGAATTTCTATTGAAGAAACAGGTCCGGCGCTTCGATAATGATGACTATCTTATTTTTGCATTCCGGGTTAACAAAAAAATAATCTGAACGGATTCTAAAATTCCTAATGCAAAGGGGATCCAGGCATTTCTTCATCATGATAAATTGCTATAGAATAAATCCCCTGTGAAGATCGCGAAAATATAAAAATAAAATGGGAATGCCTTTCATAATGATATGGAACTCCATCACTAACTACAATTATCCGCAGTAATTTGCGGGCTCTTGTTCAGAAGTGGCGCTGCAGGGTTTCGTCGCAATTGCATTTCATTTTGAATTTGATAATCGCAGGGATATGCCGGCAGTGAAAAGCGAATAAGGATGTTTAATGAAAATGACTTACATTCTCACTAATAAATAATTCAATCATGATCAAAGATCCATACCAGGTTAAGAAATCATTGGACACAAAAAAAGGACCATTCACTTTCTATAGCCTCCCAGAACTTGAAAAGCAGGGGCGCGGCATCGGCAAACTGCCGTTTTCCATTCGGATATTGCTGGAGAATGCGCTACGTAATTTTGATGATTTTGCAATCACCAAAGAGAATATTGAAACCATCCTGAATTGGAAACCTCTTGCCTCCGATAAGGACATTCCATTCAAACCCGCCAGAGTCTTGATGCAGGACTTTACCGGAGTTCCTGCCGTGGTGGATATTGCCTCGCTGAGGGCCGAATTAGCGAGGAAGGGAAAGAATCCCCAGGAGATCAATCCCCTGATTCCCGTAGATCTTGTCATTGATCATTCTGTGCAGGTGGATTTTTTTGGTACGGAATACGCTTACAGTCGCAATATGGACGAAGAGTATAAGCGCAATAAAGAAAGATATCAATTCCTGAAATGGGCCCAAAAATCATTCAACAATTTCAGTGTAGTGCCTCCGGGCATGGGCATTTGTCACCAGGTGAACCTGGAATACCTGGCAAAGGGCGTCATTGAAAGGGATGGAGAAATTTTCCCTGATACCCTTGTGGGAACCGACAGCCATACTCCCATGGTAAATGGAATCGGAGTAGTTGGTTGGGGTGTTGGAGGCATTGAAGCCGAAGCAGCCATTTTGGGGCAGCCCATTTATTTTATAATGCCCGAAGTGATTGGTTTGAAACTGACTGGCAAGCTTCCGCTGGGTTCTACGGCCACAGACCTGGTACTCTCCATCGCAGAACTCTTACGTAAGACCGGTGTAGTGGGAAAATTTGTGGAAGTTTTCGGACCGGGACTGGATAATCTATCTGTACCCGACAGAGCCACGATTGGGAATATGTCGCCGGAATTCGGATGCACCATCACTTATTTCCCAATAGATGATAAGACACTGGAGTATATGCGCGGGAGTAACCGAAGTGAAGACCAGGTGAAATTGGTGGAAGAATATTGCAAAGCTAATTTGCTCTGGAGGACCGGGAAGGAAGATATAAATTATACTGCCATAGTGGAATTGGATCTTTCCGGTATTGAACCAACCGTGGCGGGTCCCAAGAGGCCTCAGGATAAGATTCTGCTGAAGAATTTTAAGAGCAAATTCATAGAGCTTCTGCACGAGGGTTACGGGCGGGCCTATATTGACCCTCAGGAACAGTTGACCAGATGGTATGGCGAAGGCGGAGGCCAGCCATTAAATGCGCCCGCCCCCATGCCACCCGAAACGAAAATCGAGGAAAAAACAGTTGGAGACATGAAGACCGTATGGGTAACCGTAGGTCCTGAAAAATTCATGCTTTCGGATGGAGCGGTGGTGATTGCCGCCATCACTTCCTGTACCAATACTTCAAATCCCTACGTAATGATTGGCGCGGGCCTCGTGGCCAGAAAAGCAAGGGAACATGGACTGATCATAAAACCCTGGGTAAAGACGTCGCTGGCGCCCGGCTCAAAAGTGGTGACGGACTATCTTGAAACCGCCGATCTTCTGGACGATTTTGAAGCATTACATTTTCATGTGGTGGGATATGGATGCACAACCTGCATTGGTAATTCGGGCCCATTGCCTCCTTATGTGAGCAAGGCCGTTGATGAATACGACCTGGTGACGGCTTCGGTACTTTCGGGGAACCGAAATTTTGAAGCCAGGATCCATCCACAGGTCAAGATGAATTTCCTGATGTCACCTTTGCTGGTAGTAGCTTATGCCATTGCAGGAAGGGTGGATATCGATCTCATCCATGAGCCCCTCAGTTACGACCCGAATCAACAACCTGTTTACCTGAAAGATATATGGCCTACAAATGACGAGATCATGAAATTGATGAGCAAGGTTCTTTCGCCCAGGGATTTTGAAAAGAACTATAGTGAAATATTTGAAGGGAATGAGATTTGGCGAAATCTCGAGGTTCCGGATGAGAAATTATATGTATGGGATCAGAAATCCACTTATATCAAAGAAGCTCCATTCTTCTATGATATTTCCGACAAGGCGGAACCATTGAAAGATATCAGGGAAGCAAGGGTTTTATTGGTATTGGGAGACAGCATCACGACGGATCATATTTCTCCTGCGGGATCATTTAATGAACAATCCGCAGCCGGAAAATATTTGATAAGCCGTGGCATCAATAAATCTGATTTTAATTCCTATGGTTCAAGAAGGGGCAACGATGAAGTAATGGTGAGGGGCACTTTTGCCAACGTGAGGATCAGGAATAAACTGACCACCAGGGAAGGAAGCTTTACCCGATTCTTACCCACGGGAGAAGAAATGTCAGTGTATGATGCTTCCCTAAAATATAAAGAGGCCGGCATTCCACTGATAGTTCTGGCAGGAAAGGAATATGGCAGTGGTTCCTCCAGGGATTGGGCCGCTAAAGGCGCATTCTTATTGGGCATCAGGTGCATACTGGCGGAAAGTTATGAGCGCATCCATCGAAGCAACCTGGTAGGAATGGGCGTATTGCCGATTCAATACAGGGAAGGTGACAGCGCCGACAAACTGGGGCTTGATGGAACGGAAGTTTTTAGCATTTCCGGGGTGGCGGAAGGGATCAAACCCTTGAAAGAAATCCAGGTGATTGCCAAAAAAACAAACGGAATTGAAATTAAATTCAACGCGATAGCCAGGCTTGATTCAAATATTGAAATTGAATATTACCGTCATGGCGGAATTTTGCAGTATGTACTGAGACAATTCCTGCATAAAGCCGTATGAAGAGATCTGGCAGTGTTTGGATTGCCCATTTTCCTGACCATTTTTTTCCGTGCTAAAACTATGTCTGGTCTATTAATCATTTGATTTTGCAGAAGAACAGCCTCTGTGTGGGAATTCAGGAGAAGTGATGAAGGTGAGTGGAGATTTACGGAGCGGGTATTCGGTAGATTTGCAAGACCTGAAACCAAAAAAATATTAATCATGCGCAAGGGGTTTATTATTAGCGCCCTCATTGCAATAGCCATTGGGGTGCTTCTGAGTGTATTTGTGAGCTAGTGGTGGTATGTCGCCAATAAATGTGCCACCGGCGTTGCTACCCAGGATCCGGCATTGACGGTTGGTCTGGTAGTGTCTGACAAGAAACAACGTGTCGCGAATTATCATGAAGACACCGTAAAGTCATTTGTGGAACTGATGGGAGCCGCTGGTATTGATTCCCCCAGTAAACTTACAAGATCGCATATCTACCGGCGTGTATTCATGAATGAAGTGAGAACATTTGAAGATATTTTTCCTTCGCTGGAACCGGGTTGCATGCTCAACCACAAGATTCCTGAAAAGTATAAGCAGGATTTTGAAATGGGGAATACGGATAGCTGGAATTGAGCGACCCGATCACCAATGGCGATTAGGGTTTATACATTTTGTGAGGCGGTTTCACCATTATCTTTACAGGTTAATAAGAAATATTGGGTTAACAACACTAAAATCAGGAACCATGAATTATAATGAGAATTTTCAGGGAATCAAGATAGATGTGAAGGCCGATGAAATAACCATCCCCGATGATTTAAAGCAGGCTTTAAGGGACATCATTGTTAAATTGAATCGTTTTGCCAATGAAATAAATTGGGCGGATGCATATTTTGTAATTGAGGCCAGCCATCCCAGGGACAAAAAGAAATTTAGTTTGCGTATGGGCGTTCCCGGTCCCGACGTTTTTGCCTCCGATTCAGGAGATCACTGGATTCCGGTGATGAAGAGTGTGGAAGAGAAATTGCGCGTTCAGTTGCAGAAAAAATAGGTCTCCGAAATGGTGGATGAAGAGGCATTTCTATATGCGAATCATAATAGCGGCGATACCAATTTGGCCGTTTTCTCCAATAGCTGCCGGTAGCCGGGACGCTTATTCCAGGCTGCCGCATCAATCTCCTGGGAAACTTTTAGATCTTCAAAAAAAATAGCTGCAAGGTCTGCCGCTACAGCACTGTCATACACAATAGCATTCACTTCAAAGTTGAGGTCGAAACTCCTGTTATCCATATTGGCCGTGCCTACAATGGCTATCTTCCTGTCTGCCACCATTGTTTTAGCGTGTACAAACCCTTTTCGGTATTGGTAAATTTCCACACCCGCTTTGAGCAGATCTCCATAATAAGATTTGGAAACCAGATTGACGAGGATCGAATCGGAGACACCAGGCACCAGCATTTTTACGGAAATTCCACTCATGGCAGCAATGATCAGGGCATCCAGCAAGCTCCCACTTGGAATGAAATAAGGTGTAGTGATCAATATTTCCTTGGTAGCCAGGTTTATCGCCTGTAAAATTGAAAACAGGATTGTTGGCAATTCAGAATCGGGTCCGCTGGCCGCGATCTGAACTACCGTGTCGCCTTTTACCGGCAGAGAATCCTGGCGGGGAAACAAATGATTATCCGGCTGCACGTCTGCATCGGCACAAAAATTCCAGTCGCACAAAAAAAGATATTGGAGATATTGTACACCGGGACCGTCTATGCGCAAATGGGTATCTCTCCAGAAAAGTTTTCCGGGTTCAGATTCTTTGTTGATATACCGGTCGCTCACGTTGATGCCACCCACGAAAGCTTTTTTCCCATCCACCACAATGATCTTTCGGTGGTTGCGGTAATTGATCCGGTTGGCAAAAGGAATGAAATATATCCTGAAAAAGGGGAAGGCCTGCACACCGCCAGCTTTCAGGCGATGGACCAGGGTCCTTCGAATGGAACGACTGCCAAAATCATCATAAATAAACCGGACCGTAACGCCTTCTTTGGCTTTTTGAATCAGGGTCCTTTCCACTGCTCTTCCTATTTCATCATCTTCATAAATATAATATTCGAAATGGATATGGTGCTTTGCCTCCTGCAGGGCCTGCAATACATCAGGGAACTTGTTTTCTCCATTCACCAGGAGCTTTACGGAATTGCCGGCCGTTAATGGGCTCATGGTATCTTTCAGCAGCATCACGGCCAGTTCCCTGTTACTCTGAACCGCCGCATCGCTCTCATTGAAAATTTGTTTGGAATACCGGTACAAATCGTCTCTCAATTTCCTGGCCATGCCGTCATTTGCAGCGAGTTTCTTGCTGTATATTTTCCGGTGGCGGTAATTGATGCCGAAAAGGAAATAAAAAATCATCCCGAAAAAAGGGACAAATATGGCAAATAGCAGGTAGGCCAGAGCTTTAGTAGTGCTGCGGGTATCATATATGATCCTGAGGCACACATATACCAGGACGATTATATAAATGAATTCATATAGCAATAGCCAATTCATACTGGTTTATTTACCGATCCCGGAAATCGAAATGATTGCATGGTTAATGAATAGCCCTTTTCAATCATGGGGATTTTAATTTTCTGATTATGAAATATGAGAACCGTCAGCCTTCTAAGGCAAAATAGCAAAAATAAAATTGTATTGAACAGATAAGCCTTTTTAGCTGGGCGATTTTCAGGCACATCATCGAACAGGATTCCTTCAACTGAAGGAAAAAGGGCGCTCAACGCCCAAAAGCGGGCGTTACCGTTCACTGCAAATCCTGAAAGACCAGGCATGCTTCCTGGAAATATTATTCCGTGGTGACCCCGTCAAATTCCGGCCCATTCGCCTCGGCTTCTTTCTTTGTGGCCCGAACGATTCCGTGTTTGTGATGTGGCGGAGCATAGATGGTGTACATTCTTAATTCCGTTGTGGCGTCCATATTGATCACATTATGTTTTGCGCCTGCCGGAATAATGACTGCATCCCCGTCTTTTACGTTGTATTCGTTTCCATCAATGATGCACTTTCCATGGCCACCTTCGAAGCGGAAGAACTGATCATTGTCGTGATGGGTCTCCACTCCAATCTCTTCTTTTGGCTTCAGGGCCATGAGGACCAATTGAAGATGTTTGGCAGTGTAGAGAACCTTGCGGAAATTCAGATTTTCCAGCGTTGCCTTTTCGATGTTGGTCTTGAATCCTTTCATGTTTTTCAATTTTAAGTTTTAATAGAATTAGTACTTGTCAAATTCTTTTTCCTGGCGGTTTGATTTTGATTTAATCCCAGGTTTGTCAGGAATTTTACGAGTTCAATACCCATCACAGAAAGACCTGAAATGACAATTACCATTTCCATGGCTTCCCGGTGCAAAGATGTTGTTTTGAAAATAGGATGTAAGAAAGGCAGATACACGATGCAGAGTTGCAGCGCCATCGACAGGATTATTACGAACCACATGTCCCTATTGCCAAGTAGCCTGGAACCAAATATGGAATGATAGGCCGATCGCACGGAAATCGCGTTTCCCAATTGAACGAAACAGAGAAGTGTAAATATCATTGTCTGCTGAGTTCTGGTATCGTAGCCGCGGCTGGCCGCCCAGTATTGTGTCAGGAGTGCTCCGGCTGCCATCAGTACTCCTGTTGCGAGAATCCTGGGGATCATTCTTTGCGCGAATAAATTTTCCCTGGGAGGCCGCGGAGGACGATGCATGATATCTTTTTCCGCGGGCTCTGAGGTAAGTGCCATCCCGGGCAATCCATCGGTTACGAGATTAATCCAGAGAATTTGGATGGGGAGTAGCGGAATAACCAAGCCGAATATGGGAGCGAAAAAAATGGTGAGTATTTCCGCGATATTGCAGGAGAGTACATACAAAATGAATTTCCTGATATTTTCATAGATGCGTCTGCCTTCTTTTACGGCTTTTACAATCGTTGCGAAATTATCATCGAGCAAAATCATATCTGCGGCTTCTTTGGACACATCCGTGCCCGTAATGCCCATGGCCACGCCGATATCAGCCTGTTTGAGGGAAGGCGCGTCGTTCACTCCATCTCCTGTCATGGCCACAAATTCACCATTGGTTTGCAGGGCCTTTACAATATTCAATTTTTGTTCCGGAGACACCCTTGCAAATACCGTAATCGTTTCTATCTCCTCGACAAGCTTTTCCTCCCCCATTTTTTCCAATTCAGCGCCGGTAACGGCCTTGCGGGATGAATCATCAACCATTTGCAGGCGTTTTGCAATCGCGAATGCGGTCAATGGCTGATCGCCGGTAATCATCATTGTATGTATGCCCGCGGTACTGCATTGACGGATGGATTCAATCACTTCTTCCCGGGGAGGATCTATCATGGCCACCATGCCCAAAAAGTCCAGATGTTTTTCTATGTCATTACCCGATTTCTCTGGCTTATGTTCAAAGATCTTATAAGCAAAAAATAATACCCTCAGGCCCTCGGCGGCCCATTCCCTGTTCAGCTCGAGCCAACCCTGTACCTGCTCTTTATATTTTCCTGATAAGACTTCCGCAATCCTGACCGGGGCGCCTTTAACAAACAATATCCAACGATCCTGGTGCTTGTGCAGAGTGCTCGATCGCATTCTCACAGAATCAAATGGCCAGGTTGCGACTACCGGGAAATTAGTATCCACATTTTCTTTTGTCTCACCATGCGCCAAAGCATAATTGACCAGGGCGGTCTCCGTTGAATCTCCAAGGAGCTTTCCATCTGCCGAAAACCTCACTTCATTGTCCAGCATCATGGCCGCTCTTAACATCCCCTCCTGTCCGGGTGCAGCCTGTATCTTTTCGACCGTCATGACATTTTGGGTGAGGGTTCCGGTTTTATCACTACAGATATAAGTAACGGAGCCCAATGTTTCCACGGCTGGTAATTCTCTCATCAACGCATTTTGCTTCACCATTCGCCTTGCTCCTTTTGAAAGGGCAATCGTGATGACAGCGGGAAGGGCTTCCGGCAAGGCGGCTACCGCGAGGGTAAGGGAGGTGAGAAACATCTGGAATGCCGGTTCTCCTCGCCATAAACCAAAAGCAAATACAATGAGGCAGATCAGGATGACAATGACCGCAAGTTGTTTACTGAATACTGCCAGCCTTTTTTGCAGAGGTGTCTTTTGAGGTTTGATGTCCAGCATTCCTGCGATCTTGCCGATCTCAGTATTCATAGCCGTGGCAGTAACCACGGCTTTGGCCGCGCCATTGCTCACCATGGTGGATTTGAAAACCATATTGAGTTGATCGCCCGGACTCAAACCTGGACCGGGTATAGCTTCCGCCGTTTTTTCAACCGACTGGCTCTCGCCGGTTAATGGCGCTTCTTCTGTCTTAAGTGAACTGATTTCAATCAATCTCGCGTCGGCGGGTACGATATCGCCGGCCTGTAATAATATGATGTCACCGGGCACCAGTTCGCTTGCCTCTATTTTAACAGGATTGTTATCACGGATCACCAGCGCATATTGAGCCGACATTTTCTGTAACATCCTTACCGACTCCTCGGCTCCATTCTCCTGCGCGTATCCAATCCATGCATTCCCGATGATGATGGCAAGAATAACAATAGCTTCTGTATGCTCACCTGAAATAAACGAAATGGCTGCTGCGATAATCAGGATGATGATCATCACATCTTTAAACTGGGCAAAGAGTATGGACAATTTGGATTTCCGGGGGGCTTCCTTCAGGATATTTTTTCCAAATTTATCCTGCAGACCGGCAACCGCGCCGCTTTTCAATCCGGAGCCTGTTGTATTCAAATTTTTAAGAACCTCTTCTTCTTTGAGTTGATACAAGGCATTCATATAGGGTGCAAAACATTTTAAAGCACAGGGGCCTTGGCTGCCTGATAGCGGGCACACCAAAATCCCCGGGCATGAATTCCGGGAATCATCATTCAACTTTGGGGGTTAGTCTGGGAATGCCGGCCTTCAAGCCACCTCTGATTTTGAATCCTCAAAAAGATTCAAGATTCCTATTTGACAAGCCTGTTAAGTTTCTTTAGCCTGAATGCCAGATAGATCTGGAATATTCCAGCCATGATAAAAGCGAGGCCGGTATAAAATACAATGGTCAACCCCGCAAATAAGGGATTCCAGAGCAAAATGAAGGAGAACAACACTCCCAGTATGCCCAGAAATGTCAAATTTCCCCAACCTAGTATTTTTTGTCTCTTTAATTCAATTGACCAACCGATGACCAAGGTAGAACGAAACAGGATGGCAAAACCGATGAAGAGTGGCAGGATTGCGATTGAAATCTGCGGGTTTGAAACGAGCAGAATCCCCAAAAGGAAATCAATGATTCCACTGGCCAGGGACCAGCCCCATGTGTCAGAAAATTTTCGGTTTGAAATCGCATAGGTAATCTCGATGACTCCTGTAACCAGGAAAGTAACAGAAAATAGTATGGCAAGAGTTATATAAGATTCCAGGGGTGTACGGAATACAAATATTCCGACTACTATGAGAATGATACCCAAAATCAGAGGAAGGTACCAATGCTTGATGGAATTTCTCGCGTTTTTAAGGATTCCGTCTTGCATGGATCTTTGATTTATTTGATGAATATAATAAGGGCTATTTCGACCTTTCTGATAGAAAAGCCAGATTACGCACATTCATAAAATCAGATCTTTCGCACGAGACCACCACTCTGTTGATCCACCGAATTCCATTTTAAAGATCTCCCGCCTCTGTTTACTCCCCTTTGTCTTCGTCCAGGTTGCTGTGATTGTCACCACCCAGGCTGTAATAATTATTTTCTTCATCTTCCTCTCCAATGGCTTCGTCCGCGTCATCCAATTCCGCGCCCGGAACGTCAAGGCCTTCATCAAGGCCTTCAACTAATTGACTTATGCCGCTCTCATTGGCCCCAATTTCGGGAACTTCTTCTTCGAAAAAAGGCTCTTTCTGATCCTGGCTATAGATATCTTCAGTTGCGGGATATATGGGATCGCCATACACTTTTTCTTTTCCCTCTTGCTCAGATTCGTTCTTGATTGGTTTCTTTTTCATGTTCAACAATTTTAGATTCTGAATGATTGAAGATTCCATTGGGCTGGCGCCGCTCTACCTCGGAGTCATATAACAGAAATAAATCCTTGGCTGGAATCTACTGCTCCTCCTGGCCGAAAGACGGGTTACAGGGCCTGCTGGAGGCGCCGATGTCTTTCAAGTTTGGAAAAAATCTTTCCAAACATAATACCCTCTTTATTACCCTCTATAAATATAAGATGTTTTTTTATCTTATGACAAGGCCAATTTGTCGGTATTTCAGGAATTAGTATTTCTCAGAACAAAAGACAGATCAAAAATTATGAGTTGCCACATAGAATTTCCGGAGCAGAAGAGTGTGACACAAGAATGCTGAGCAGGGGCCCGGCAGATGGTCCAAATATCTTCCAGATCAAACCAGGAAGACTGATCCCATTCACAGGAAATCCAGAGTCAGCTCATGTAAATTTCACATCCAAAAAACAATGTAACATTACAATCAAACCTTTTGTTCTTGTTCAAAAACGAAATATGGGTAAATGGATTTGAGATCAGGCGATCTCTCTGAAAGGGACTTTGAGTCTGATGGAAGAATATGGACTAAATTTGGATGACCCGGTTCCGAGGCAGTTGGCCTGGATAGCAGAATACATCGGGAGCTTTAGATTCTTCCAAATGTCCCTGTATATTGGTGACAGTGAAAACGACGGAATCAAAAAACTAAGGAAACGGGCGTCAACGGTCTGGAATTTACCTCATTCATATAGAGATTCGCATGAAAAAGGATTTCAAAATCGGCGACCATGTATCCTGGAATTCAGAAGCAGGCATTGTTTCCGGAACCATTATCAAAATTCGCCGGAGAGATTTTAACTATAAAGGGTACACGCACCACGCTTCGGAAGCAGAACCGCAATACGAAATAAAGAGCGATAAGACAGACCATATCGCAGCCCACAAAGGATCGGCTCTTACAAAACTCAATAGTTGAAAGTAGGGTTTCCTGCATACGTGTAAAGCTCATCGGGCAATAATAGTTTACACTTACCTGTTTGGGGTATTGCAGAAACGTTTTGGTATACTTATCTTGTTTGAATCTGCTTATGCCCAACTTGTGGAGATTCGGAGTCATTTGCATGCACAATCTCATGACTATCTCCATAACTACACGGATATCAGGTAGTTCAACCCTCAATTCAATCACAAGAAAATGACTTCAAGTAATGTTTTGATTCGGAATGCCTTCCAAAGGACTATTCCGGGCAAAGTGATCAATTCTGTTGAACTTATGCAGGTTCCACCATCAATTAAGAATCATTTTATTGGTTTCGCAGCCGGTCCTGGCCTAAGGCCAGCAAGGTTCGGTTGGAATTTCATCCTGTTCATGAGCGTCCTACTATTCATTTTTCCCCTTTCATCCGGCGCCCATGAAAAGACAGAGGAGAGGATTTTCACAGACAGCACCGACCGACCCAAATTATTCCAGGCGATTAGGGAAAATAACACTGCAGAAATCCAGCGGCTAATATCGAATGGAGCCGATGTGAACGCTTGCATGGATGGTTATTCCGCTCTTATGGCAGCGGCACTGAACGGTTCGGTTGAAGGAATGAAAATCCTAATTGACCATGGCGCCAATATAAATTATTATAACCAGGACAGCCTCAGCGCGATCTGGATGGCTGTGCCCGACTGGGATAAGACACGGCTCCTGATTGAGCATGGAGCGGATCTGCAATTTCCTTCCCGGGAGAGATACACTGTAATGGCAAAGCTGGTCACAATGCCGGGGAATGCCAGCCTGCTCAAATACATGATTGAAAAAGGAGCTGACCCCAAAAAAAGCAGTCCCGACAATTTTACCTTATACAATGCAGTAACTTCCTGCGATACGTCCATGGTGGGCATTCTCCTACGGAGTGGCATAAACGCTAACGACACTGTTTCTGTAGGCGATTATCCGATTAACAATGCCCTGAATTACCGCTGCTTTGATTGTGTCAGGATGCTTGTGGAGCATGGAGCCAATGTGAATGTGAAGACAGCAGGACTGGTCCTGCCCCTGCTGAATGGATTTACGCCCCTGATGTTAGCCGCGCTGAGCGAGGATAAACCTTCTTTTTACTATTTGTTGGAACATGGTGCGGATCCCTCGGCCAGGATGCCCAGTGGATGCACCGTGCTGATGTTGCTGGAGCAGAGTGAATCTGACCAACCGGAAATGACTCTTGCGCTGATTAAGCATGGAGCCGACCCTGCTGCAAGGTCAAATGACGGATCTGACGCCTTGTACTTCGCGCAAAAAAAAGGAAATACCGCCTCGGTGCAGATACTCAGGAAATATTTGAACCCATCAAACAATTCTCCAAAATAAGACCCATGCGTTACAAGATCATTCTAACGACAGTTTCAGTTTTCTGCTGCATATTCCTATTTTCCGGCCTATTATCCTGGAAAGAAAGCTTTCAACCGGTCAGTAATGCCGAATTGGAAATCTCTGCCTCCAAGGCCCTGCTCCTCCTCGAAAAGAGCAGTTATATTTTTGCGCAAAAAGGGCATTGCGCTTCCTGCCACCACAATACGCTCACCTCCATGACTGCGGCAAAAGCTGCGGCAAAAGGAATTCCGGCAGTGGATTCCTTCACCAGGGGCAGGGTGGCTGCGATGGAGGCTACACTGAAATTTATCGGTAACAATAATCTGATGAATATGTTTGTGCAGGCCAAATTCCTGACGCCATACCAGTTATTGGGACTGAACGCTGAAAAATACCCAGCCAATTTTTATACGGATCTCGGTGTGGATTATTTGCTGAGCCAGGCTTGCGCCGACGGCAGTTTCCAGGCCGAATACCAGCGACCACCCCTGGAATCGGGGAACTTACATTTGGCGGCCATATGCATACGCGCCATACAATTGTATGCCCCGGCGGCCAAAAAGGCCAAAGTGGAAGCATTAGTGACAAAAACCAGGGCCTATCTTGAAAAGGCTAAGCCGGAAGTGCAGCAGGAAAATGTATTTCAATTACTGGGACTTCATTGGTGCGGTGCCGATGCTGCGCAAAAAAAGAAAGCAGCCGAAAAACTTGTTTCCATGCAAAAGGCCGATGGAGGCTGGTCACAGTTACCCACCATGAAAAGCGATGCTTATGCCACAGGACAGGCCCTCTATGCCCTGAGCGAAAGCGGCATGATTCAAACCGGGAATGAAGTATACCAAAATGGTTTGAGATTCCTGCTGAAGACCCAGGATAATTCCGGAGCATGGGTGGTGATTACCCGGGCCAATCCCATTCAGCCATTCTTCAACAGTGAATTTCCACCATATAATGAAAACCAGTTCATTTCAGCAACGGCAAGCAATTGGGCTGTCTTGTCCATTCTGAATGCTTTACCAGACAAAAACATAGTAGCTTCAAATGTTGCCGACCGATCGCAGAAATGAAAATGGCATCATAATTCCCAACCTTTCCGGTATTCCCGATAAAAGAATTTATTGGCGTCGGGATTGTTGGTGATTTTCATATTGGCCGAATCGTATTCCACTTTGCTCCCCGCGCGCAATGCCACGGCTCCCAGGAGAATGGTTTCCGTAACCGGCCCCGAATAAAGGAAACTACCGGGAGACTGCTCCTTGTTTTTGAATGCGTCAATCCATACATCATCGCTCCGACCCGTTTTTTCTTTGGGCAGCGTTTGACCATTGAGGTAAGTATCCATTCTCGACTGCGGAATGAGACGAGGGTTCTCGCACCTGAATCCGGCCAATATCTTTCCCTTATCACCCACAAACATCATTCCTTCCCTTTCCAGGGACCCTTTATCTATTGTCAATTCATCGGGAGTGGTGGGTTTCATGCCTCCATCATACCAGAAGAGGTCAAAAGCGGGTAATTCTTTTTGAGCAGGAAATTTGAAATGAACCGTGCAGGAATAGGGAAATGCCACGTCGTTTTCTACGCCGATGCTCACAAAATCTTTGATGGTGCAGGTGGTAGTGCCGCAGGCCTCGGCGCTGAGTGGTGCGGTATTGATCCCCAATGTCAGGAAGAGTGGCCAGAGGCTGTAGTGTCCCATATCAGCAATACTTCCGGCGCCGAAATCGTACCAGCCGCGGAATACGGCGTTGGTATAATTGGGATGATAAGGCCTGTCCGGAACGGGACCGAGCCAGAGATCCCAGTCGAATCCTGCAGGAACGGGTACTGTTTCAGTGGGATTGGAAGTCCATTGTGGCCACATGGGTCTGTTAGACCAATTATGGATTTCCTTCAGGTTACCGATAGCGCCATCAGCGATCCATTTTTTTACCAATTCCATCCCGCTTCTCTTACTCCAGGCCAGCAGGTGTGTGCTCACACCGGTCTTGCGGGCCGTTTCGATGCTCAACCTGGCCTCATACATTCTGTTGCCAATGGGTTTGTGGATCACAACATGTTTTCCTTTTTTCATGGCGGCTATTGAAATAGTGGCATGGTGGTGGTCGGGCGTCATGATCTTCACCGCGTCAATTCCTTTTTCTTTTTCCAGCAATTCACGAAAATCCGCATAAACGGTGCATCCTCTATAATTTCCAGAATTGGAGTCCTTTGCATAAAATTTTTCCACCAGCTCTTTCCCTATCTCCCTTCCACCGGGAATCCCTTTCAATTCAGCTCCCCAATTGGGTTCATTCAGCGCCTTGCGTATTGTGTCCCGGATATCATTGGGCGACCAGTCAACATAATTGGTGCTGCTCTTATTGGGGTCGCATACGGAAACGATCTGCAGTTTGGGATTGGGGAGCAATGCAGCCATCTCACGGAGTCCCTGTGTGCCACAACCGATATAGGCAAGATTCAATTTATCGCTGGGAGCTATATAACCCTTCCCGCCCAAAACATGCCTGGGCACGATACTGAATACCAGGGAGGCCGTTGCTGCCGATCCAAGGAATTCGCGACGGTTGATTTTTTTACGTGATTTCATTTTATTGCAGTTTAAATTATAGTGGGGTAAAACAATCTATTGGTATGTTAAGTTACTGCATTATGAAAATATGCCAACGTGGGAGGAACGCGGAACATTTTAGGAAGAGACTTAGAGAGTTGGCAGCGCAGCCGGCTTGCAACAAAGTAAAGAAAACAATTATTATGAGATTTTTAGTTTTATCCGGAAGAGGATGAGACTAATCTAAATATCAGGATTACCCATTTAGGCCGCATGGGCCTTATAGAGGTAGGGTGGATTCGCCATGTACCGCTCTATGAGCTCGTGCCAGAGGCTCCTCAGTGAATTTCTGCCATCGAACCGGAAAAAGAATTCATCCAGATATCCACTCACAA
>JBGPHC010000028.1:0-56492 GCA_041484195.1 Agriterribacter sp.
TCCCATAATGCTTACGGTAAGGATTGGACGAGGCATTTCAGGCCCTGGAGTGTTATTTATTGCGAATATTTTGATTCCAGGCATATGGCAATGAAAAGGGAAAGGCAATTGAAAACTGCAACTGTGCGCAGGATGATTTGGAACAAAATTGAAAAGGAATTCAAGATTCTCGGATTTATGTTGAAAATTCGTGGCCGGAAGGTTGGAGCGCAGGATTCATAGACTCCACTTTAATCCGCAATAGTTAAAAGGATGAAATTGCGCTTTATCAGGTTTTATAGGATTGGGATTTTAAGTGACTTTGGATCTTCTATTCTTAAATAAAAAAAACCTTTCCGGATTATCCCGGAAAGGCTCCTCATTTTTCCAAAACCGACAACTTGAATTCCTAATGCTGGTACTCCAAAAAAATCAATTCTTCGAGTCAAACTTGATCCTGTATCCCATTTCCAGATCAGCTTTCTTAACGAGCTCCGATGAAGGCATGCTGATCTTTGGATTGTTCTCTGCTTCAAAATCATTTGTCACTTCTATATCGGCTTTTGCGATCAAACTAGCAGAGGGTTTGGTAACCCTGAAATTTTCAAGGGCAAAATTTTCAGTCATTTCATCGTCAGCCTGGCTTATATATTTCCCGGAGGGATTAACCAGATGCCTGGCGGCGTAGTCTGCAAAATCATTGTTCACTTCTTCATCGGCATGTGCTATGGCACTTGCAGATGGCGCTTTCCATGCTTGTTTGATAATGCTTGCATTGGCGCTCAAAACAAATTGGCGGAATGTTTCGTAATCCGCACGCATGCGACTTTTTTGATCAGGCAAGCTGAGATAGATGCCTTTATTTCTTATTGAAGAATTTTCTTTTGCCATATTCATAACAATATTTACTTCTTCACCATTCCTAAGTTCCATTGCATGACCTGCTTTAATTCCCGTATCATTGGCATCAGCGAGATCTTCCTGATTATAGGACATAGCCGCAAATGAAGAACCAGTCAATAAGATAATCGCGGCAAATTTGCTCATGTTATGTAGTAAACTGCTCTTAGTTACTGGTCTGGTTTGTTTGAGTGTTCCTGTTTGGGGATTCACTTTTGTTATCGGTCTCATTATCTTTGGTTTTGTACTGTAGCTTGTTATCTAATCATGTTGACGATACAAAGATATGTCTTTAAACAACTACTATGCAATACATGATACTATATGAGGCTTGAATTGATGATGAACGGAATTATTTAATGATAAATGGATAAAACTGAATTGATTTTAGGAAATTAAGCTCGAGCCTGTTTGAATTTTCAGATTTTTTGTATTAAGAAATTAGTTCATAAATCTGATCCTAACTACCCCCTTTCCCAAAGAAAACTTGATTTCAGGTCTTTTTAATTAGATCGAGGCATTTGGGAATTCCAATAAATGAAAACGTGGATTGTATTGTAACTAATTGTTTTATAATAACTTAACATCTTGGATTCAACCGTGTGCAAGTATAAAGCGGTTTGAAATAAAAGCGAGGTATAGAACAAATAGCAAAGTGATTTGATAATCAATTGATTACAAGCGATGCAGTTGACGTTCAATCAATTTGGAAGTGGTTTAACCAATATATTCCTGAAATAAACCTTGCTCTTGGGATCGTGGCCCTGCAATGCGAATGTTCCACTTGAAAGAACACGCTGTTCATCCTCTTTAGTTCTATGAACATTTTCAGGTTCTGTATAGTCCACTACGGTTTTGTCATTCAGTTTAATAGTAACTCTCTTCCCCATTACCTTAATATATTCGATAAACCATTCCCGGTCCTTTACATAAACTTCCTTCACATCATCAATCCCATATAAGCTGCCAGTCCTGCGCCAATCAGTATGGGAATTGTTCACCTGGACCTCATAACCCTTTTCGGGCCAACCACCTTGTTGAAAAGCGGTATGAAAATATATGCCGGAATTAGATCCTGGTTCAGTCATCACTTCCGCCTTAAACTCGAAATTCTTAAAGTCATGATTTAGGACAGGCCCATCATAGAATAAATGTGCTGTAAGCCCATTAACTATGATCATTCCGCTGTCTACCCTGAATGTAGTGGCATTGTCTCCCACCTTCCAATCTTTCAGCGATTTTCCATCAAATAGGGGGATCCATTCATTCTCAGAATCCTTTTTCTTACCAATAAAGGAGAAGAGGAAAAGACTCAAAGCGATGGAAAGAACAAAATACTTCTTGCTTAATTGCATATATATGGTCTATCTCACTAATGAAGCTACAGTATTTGGTATAATACCTAAAAAATTTGTTGCTTATCTGCAGGCATTAAATGGATTCCTCTGGCTCCCGGCAATTTGCTCATTGTGAGTAATTGTCATTATCCCCGCCCTATTCTCTACGGTACCGTACATACGGAGATCGTTTCTTCCCTTTTAGACGATCTATGACCCGAAGGATTATAAAGGGTTTCAAGTTTCTATTTGGCTGAGTACCAATAAGCCTGGTCAAAGTATAATTTCCACTTCAAACTTTCGTTAATAAATTCTAATCTCTTCCCCCAAAACCAAAAAATTTGAACCATGTGCGTGTTTAACAATTATATCCAAATGCAGGAAGAATTAAAAGAGCTACAAAAGGATGCCCGAACTGCATCCAGGAACTACGACGACGAATTGAGGCTTTTTCAGAAAAAAAGTGTCATTGATTCTTTCAATGCGGAAAAAGTGAAAGCGAAATATGATGCGTACCAGGAATCTAAAGAAAAAATATTGAGGAAGCAGGAAGAGATTCAATTTCTTCAACAACAGCTCGCCGATTATTTGACGGCCATGAATGGAATGGCAATCCGCCACAAGCATTCCAGGGGCGAGGTTGAAGAGACACTGATCTTTGAAATGGAAACTAATGATTTGGGCGAAAAGAATCTCGTTATTGCAAAAGAAGATTGACGGGATTTCTCCGATCTTTCCTATCCTGCAAATACTTATCTGATGAAATAATCTGATTGAAATAATTAAGGGGAATTGTCAACTTTCTGCATCCTAAAGCCTCCCGGCAGATTCTCAATTCTTCAATATTGTAAATTCTACCCTTCGATTCAATTGTCTGCCTTCATCGGTATCATTGGTAGCTACGGGTTTGGTTTCTCCATATCCATGGGAAGTAATCCTGCTTTGTGATATTCCCTTCGAGATAATATAATCCATGACTGATTTCGCTCTATTGTAACTCAAATTGAAATTATATTCATCCGAACCTCTGCTATCAGTATGAGCACTCATTTCGATTTCCATGGCCGGATTTTCATTCAATAATTTTACAACTCTGTCTAATTCCACAAAGGATTCCGGCCGCAAGTCCCATTTGTCGAAATCAAAAAATACATTGTTCAATCTGATCACCTGTCCAATTTCGATAGGTACCAGGTAAAGGTCCTTATGAATCTCTTTGTAGCCTGCTTTTACGAGTGAATCCAAATTCAGGTTTTCGGAAACGGCAAAAAATTTGTCTGCCGTGGCCCTGATGCTGTAGTTCTTATCGTAAGGCAATACAATTTTGAACGCGCCGTCAGTTTCATTGCTCAGGCCATTGCCTACCTGCACACCATCAGGCAGAGTTTCATAGATTAACGAAGCGCTCAATGGTTTTTTGGTTTTTGCATTATATACATTGCCGCTTACTAATACAACGGGATCAGGTTTTTCTTTTTCCATCAATTGCACCCGCACAATATCACTTTCGCCATAGGAGTGAAGCCGGGTACTCATATATGCATATTCACCTCCTGCATCCAGAGTGAAGAATGCATCCCAGTCATTGGTATTAATGGGCGCTCCCAGGTTTACAGGGTCACTCCATTTCTGCCAACTCTTATCCAATCGTTTCGTCATCCATATATCATTACTTCCCAGTCCACCGGGGCGATTGCTGCTAAAGTATAATGTCACTCCATCCGACGCGAGGTAGGGCGTCATTTCATCATATTCCGGAAAATTTATTTTCTTGCCCAGGCTTTTGGGCTCTGACCAGGCGCCGTTTTTTTCCAAAAAGCAAACGAAAATATCGTTTATATAACTTCCTTGTACAGGTGTCATATACAACAAAAGCGTTTGCCCGTCGTTTGCCATGGATGCACCCGATTGATTTCCCCTGTCATATTTATCATAATTTTTTATGAGTAGCAAATTGGGTTCGCTCCAATTGTCATCTTGCTTTCTGAAACTCATGCTGACCCCCTTTCCTAAAAATGCGCCATCCCGAAATGCGCCTCTGATCAGGATCCTGTTATTATCCGGAGAAATCCAGTACACGGCATTGTAGTGGGTTGTATTCAAAGGGTATCCCAAATGAATTGCTTCACCCCATTTGCCACTGCTGTCTTTTTCAGAATACCAGATGTCTTGTGAATTTGGGACTGAATTGTATTTGGTATTTAAGGGATGATTCTGACAAATGAAGAACAAGCGTTTTCCATCGGGAGAAATAGTGGGCCTTAATTCAGGCAGTTCACTGTTGATATTCAATCCTAAATTTTCAATCTTGATAATGGTAGAAGTTGTAATAATATTTTCTTTTTGAGGCTTGAGTCCACCTGTGGTATTATTCGAAGGTTGGGCTGCCGCAATTTGATTGGCAAGAGATAGAAGCAGGATAAGAGCTGGGTTTCTCAAACGACTGGATTTTAAACCCTAATAACGTAAAATGCTAATTAATAATACATTCTGTGTTAGCTTAATTGGCGTCTGGTTAAGAATTTCACCCATTTCCCGATTAATTGATCATTTTTTGACTTTTGTGAAAATTGGGAAACCAGCAGATCCATTAGATTGAATACCCACGAGTTCAGAAATGATTGGGAATTCAAGTGATAATGAATCGTCAGTAGAAATCAACAGACTATTGTCAATTCGCTGGTATTTCTCAGGAATTTGAAACGATAGAAAATGGATCTATTTTTTACCAGTTTCCCGTGTTATCGTTTCCTGAATGGCCTGCAGGAGTGAGAGCGTGCCTGGAGCATCCTGCAAAATTTGCCAGATCATGACGCCACCGGCATTTTGGAGTGCCAGGGAAGTTTTGTTCCTGATTGTGGTTGATCCATTATAATAGATGGTGCCACCTGTTTCGGGGTCAACGAAATCCTGATTTTCTGATCCTGGGAATGAGCTTACAATTTGGACGTAAGACATGCTCTGTCCATACTTCGTTCCGAAGCAATAGCCGTAAAAGGGAAGTCCCAGGTTGACTTTATTCTTGGGAAGGCCCCTGTCAACAGTCCAATACTTCAAATCTTCTTCTGCCTTTGAAAACGTGGAGTGCGGTCCGGGGTTCTCGGGCCTCCAGGGTCCTGTCTGGTCATATGACATTATATTGACGAAGTCGAATTTTCTCAATGCGCGTTTACTTATCAACTGTCCGTTCCAGGTAGCCAATGCTGCGGTCAGTAATTTGCCGGCTGGTCTCAATTTACCGGACAGGGTTTTAATAAAACCGGCATAGTGCTCGTCAATGGCATCGTTTTCCAAATCCACGTCAATACCATCAAGGTTATAATTAATGCATAGTTGAAAAAGTTTTTCTATAAAAGCTTTCCTTTGGCTTTTTAACAATAATCGGGCATAATAGGGATTGGGTGAGCCTCCACCTATTGAAGCCATCACCTTTACTCCTGAAGAATGGGCTTCATTGACCAGTTCTTCCATTCTTGGTGGAATGATGAGCTGGCCGGAGGAATCCGGATTGATGAAAGCAATATTCAAATGCGTCAGCTTTTGAAACGGAAGTATTTTAAAATCCAGGGAGTCATTGCGCAAGGGTAAATAGCCAATGACGCGAAACTGGGCCTGATTAACATTGGAGAAGCAAATTAAGATTAGGATAAGCAGGGCCTTACATCCTGAAATTTTCTGCATTGTGATCGCTGATTTCATTAAACTTATCTTGTTGGATGACTTTTAACATAAAAGTGTAGAGCTTTACTGTATGGGATCAGCCGGCAATTGATTGATGCGAAACGCGATGAGCTTTGGCCTGGATTAGGTTTCACTTGATCCTTATCTGCGTACTATCCGTGAGAACGATTTCCGGCTTGCCCTTGTAATCCTTTATGTCTCCTGTAACGCATACATCTTTATCTATCAGAAATTCTTCCGGTTTGAAGGCAAAATTTTTCCTGTCATTCGCAAAAATCACAAAAGTGAATGGATTATTAGGGTAAGCTGCTCCCATGTTTAGAAGCGTTGGCCCATCCTTGGCATTTTCCAAAAATCTCCCTCCAAATACTTTCCCACAGACCGTTTTCTTTTGTCCAATGAATTTCGAAGCTTCTTCGGGACCCACGGTTTGAGCACGCAGACTTGACATCAGGAAGCATAGGATGACCATTGCAAAAATTCTTCTCATGGCATGAAATTTTTCCCAAACCTATGAAATACCGGTTAAATATGCTTCTAAGTCATAGATTGATTTGGCTAATAAAATATCCGTTTATTTAATCGATAATGGCAGGAAAAATTGGGAACTTGGAGCAGCATACATGAATATGCAATTGCTTAACGATTAAGTAATAATATGAAAGCCGTCGTCATCAAAGAACCCGGGGGCCCTGAAGTGTTGCAAATTCAGGATTTTCCCGATCCGGTTCCGCAGGCTGGGGAAGTACTAATTGATGTAAAGGCGGCCGGGGTTAACCGGTCGGATATATTTCAGCGAAAAGGGAATTATCCTCCTCCTCCTGGGGTGGTAAGTGATATTCCCGGATTGGAAGTGGCCGGAATTGTGTCAGATTTGGGTCAGGGATCGCAAAGATGGAAGATAGGTGACAGGGTCTGTGCCCTGGTTTCCGGAGGGGGATATGCTTCTACAATTGCCGTGGACGAAAGGCATTGCCTGCCACTACCCGTAAAAGTTAGTTTCATTGAGGGGGCTGCCCTGCCCGAGGGCCTTTTCACCATATGGCATAATGTGTTCCAGCGCGGACGACTTCAACCGGGAGAATCCCTGTTGGTGCATGGCGGCAGCGGCGGTGTGGGTTGTATAGCCATAAAATTGGCGACTGTGCTTGGCTCACGGGTTTATGCCACTGCAAGTAACGAATTCAAATGCAAGGCCTGCATGGATTGGGGAGCAAGCGCATGTTTCAACTACCATAAAGAAGACTTTGCGACTATATTGAAAAATGACGGCGTTGATGTGATCCTGGATATGGTTGGCGGTGACTATATCGGAAAAAATTTATCCATCCTGAGACCCGACGGTCGCCTGGTATTCATCAATGCCATGAAAGGACCAAATGGAGTATTCAATGTATTCGATATCATGCAACGCAGGCTCACCATTACCGGTAGCACACTCCGGCCCCGATCCGCCTTGTTCAAAGCCGAACTTGCCGGAGAAATTGAAAATAGAATCTGGCCATTGGTCGCAGAAAGGAAAATCCTGCCCCATATCAGTGCAACATTTTCATTGAAAAATGCGGCGCATGCACACCAGTTTATGGAGAATGGCAAACATATAGGAAAAATTGTACTAGATCTGGATTCTGATTAATCATAAGGATGAAATAAATGAGTAAAGGCTCGCATTTTTTTCGTAAATTGTATACTCAGTATGAAAGTTTCACTAAAACGATTTGCTTTATTTGCATCCATAATATTCGTCTTCAGTTTCAGGACTGGCGGGGATGATCCCATTGCTGTTGTCGTAAAGAAGCTGATGGACTTCTACAAACATTTTCCCCAGGAAAAAATATATATTCATACAGACAGACCCTATTACCTGGCTGGTGATACAATCTGGTTCAGGGCATACCTGGTGAATGCTACTGGTCACGAACGAAGTAACCTAAGCAATAAAGTTTTTGTTTATTTGGCCAATGAGCAGGATTCTATTGTGGAGAAACTGATGCTGAATGCCGCGGATGACAAACTAAATGGATCCATGACTATTCCTGATTCCTTATCGGAAGGCAACTATGTCCTCCGTGCATATACTGCCAGGATGCTAAATTTCGGAGACAGGTTCATTTTTGCAAAAAATCTGTATATAGGTTCCAAACGGAATAAATTTGATATAGAAGCTGAGTTTAGTCCGGCCAAGGAAGGAAGCAGACCATCTAATGTGGTGATTTCTCTGGCAGACCTGGATCAGAAGCCTCTTGGAGGCGAAATAGGATACCTGGATTTAATCAAAGAAGGCAATATCCTGAAGGAATCAAAATTTATCACAGACAAGAATGGAAAAGCTGCTGTTTCTTTTGAGAATATAAAGCCGGAAGACTGGGAAAATGCTTTCATTAAACTCAAATATAAGTCGCTCAGCAAACTCATGTACCCTTCGATAGCGGCCGCAGACAGTCTTGATATCCGCTTCTTGCCGGAAGGTGGTAATATTATAAGCGGTACCGAAGCCGTAGTTGCGTTTATAGCAGTGGACAAAGGCGGATTGCCCATTCCAATTGAAGGATATGTAAAAAATGAAATGGGTATCAAGGTCACCAATTTCCACACATTTCATGACGGGATGGGGGAATTCACTTTTATTCCCGGATCCGGCAGGGCTTATTTTGCGGTTGTCACTTCCAAGGATGGCAAAGAGCATGTTTATGCTTTGCCTCCAATAAATAATTATGCATACCAGTTATCAATCGTTGATGAGAACGAGAAGAATTTGAAAGTGAGAGTTTCCCTGGGGGACTCATTATACAAGAAGAATAAGAAGACATTTTTACTGGGGACTTCGCAGGGCAAACTCTGTTTCGCCGGCAGTGGAAGGGATATGTATGAGGTGGAAATTCCAAGGGATAGTTTTCCAGAAGGAGTAGCCAAACTTACACTCTTCAGCGATGCCGAAATGCCTGTGAGTGAAAGACTCTTTTTTGTGAAGCATCGACATAGTAATGTGACAATTGAAGGAGTCAGAGAAAAATATGGTGCCCGGCAGCCAGTGTCGTTAACTATTACCTCAAAAGATAAACTGGGGAACCCTGCTAAGGGAGTATTTTCTATTGCCGTTACTGACGATGCGGTAGTTCCCAGTGGGGAATCCGATGGCAATATTGTTACCAATCTGCTGCTTAATGAAGACCTGAAGGGATATATTCCAAACCCTGCATTTTACTTCGACGAGAAACAGGCAAAGGCAAATGATGCACTAGACCTGGTAATGCTGACGCATGGATGGAGCCGGTATAATTGGGAAGAAGTCATGCAAAACAATTATCCTCCTGTTCAGTACGGCCCTGATAGCGCACTGAATATTAGTGGCCATGTTGAGTCTTCTTCAGGTGAACCAGTCAGGGGATATCCTGTCAGTTTATATGCCGACAAGTGGGGCAGTAGTTTTCTGGCGGCTGACTATGAAAATGGGATTGCCCTGGATACCCTGGATGAGAAAGGTAATTTTGCGTTCAATAATCTAATTTTTCAGGACAGCACTCAGTTTATGATTCAGGTGAAGAACCGGAAAAAGGTTCAAAAAAATCTGAAAATAACTCTCAATAAGCACAATTGGACTGCAGCTCCCCCTCTGGTGCAGACCCGTAGCTACGGCAATTCGCCAATGAAGGAAATGCTGCAAAATATGAAAAATCGATTCAAGCAAGATATCCTATCGGAGGGCAGGGGTATCACTCTCGCTCCAATCAATTTGAAAACTAATAAAAAACCTTCATACTTCAACGACAAGAGAAGGGTCAGTATGACTTCATCTATCATCACTTCTGACCAGATTGAAAAGACGGGGAATATCAACCTTGCTAATTCGTTATTCCTGGTTCCAGGCGTGCAATTGAAGCAGGGGCGCATTACCATACAAGGGGGAGTGACCTTTAGTGGAACTTCGCTGGTAATAAGCGAGCCAATATTGATTGTGGATGGAGTGCCCACTGATACTGGCTCAGGATTAACTTCGGTGTTGAATACGATTCCGTATAATACCGTTGATTTTATTGAGGTCTTAAAGGGAAATGATGAAGCGGCTTATGGGGTACGGGGAGCTAATGGAGTAATATTGGTAAATACCAAACAGAGGGATAGCCGTCTGGATTCTTCCCAGTATTCCAGAATTACGGAGGGAAGACCGATTTTTTATGTACCTGGATATGCTGTCGCCAAAGAAATTTATGTTCCGAAATACGATATGCCAGAGCAATTGAAAAATCCGGCTCCTGATCTCAGACCAATCATTTATTGGAATGGCAATATTCATGTTGACGACAAGGGAACCGCGAATATCTTGTTTTATACTTCGGATCCTGTTACAACTTATTCAATAATTCTAGAGGGCCTCACGAATTCTGGAGACATAGTTCACCAGACTGCACAAATCAGGCGCGAATAAATTCTTCCCTTTAGATTTTCACCAGTTCACAATCAATTGCTGAGCGTTCTCCCAGCCCGGGGGTGGCGGATATTGTTGCGCAGGAGGAGGTGGGTAGGGTAGTGTATTTGGAAAATATTCAAAACAAATGGCCGATTCAGATGGAATATATTGCCTTGCTCTCTGGTCAAGCAGGAATTGTGTGATGCCGAATGGTACCAAAACAACCCTCTTATGCGTGATCGATGACGCTTCAAAATAGCCCAAGGCTATATCGGTGGTATCAACTGCATTGTGTACATTTCCTTTGATAGGAGAGGGAAGAGGATCCAAAATACTACCGGTACGGGTTAGCTGTTCCTGGTATCTTTCCCAGAACTGATAGGCTTCGCGGGAAATGGAGAGTTGCCCAATGTCAACGTATTGCTTCCCAAACCAGTAGATGTAAGAATACTCTACCTGTTTCTGATGTATTAAATTTCCATTGACAGAAGCGTCCGACAGGAGCTGTAATTCTTTCACTACATTTAACTGGTAACAATATTCATACATGGTGCACCCGAATCCACAGGGGATGCCGCTGCATTTTCTCAACACATAGTTATAGGAACTCCACCGGTAATAGTTTTCCTGGTCTGGTGGATCTTTAAAATCAATGAAGGCATTCAGCCGGTCGCTATAAGGATTCGAACCAAAGGAAAGATCCAGTTTATCGAAGAAAAGGGAATATTCCACCTTGCTTACGCTGTCGATAGGCACAGGAGGGCGAATGGTTTCAGGGGTTGATACATAATGTGACCCATCGGCAAGCCCGATTTCGACATGGTAACTGCGCCCGACCTGCCCGACAAAATTTGGATCAGTTGAGACATATATGCCGGAATCCCTGTAGGCTAATTGTGTCGCGTTGCCCAAATTATCCCTGATAATCACTGTCGCGTCTTTCACCACATATTCATCTATGGCCACCGAGCGGGAGGTAAATGGTCCGGAAAAACTGACTTTCACTTCATATGGAAGGCTGTCATTGGTGATCAGTCCTTGTACTACCAACTGAGGTTTCTCATTCCGGATAGGCACTTCCACCTGTTTGATGCAGGCGGAATTCAAATAAGTGAACAAGAAAGCCAATAGCAGCAAACGGAAATTCTTCATTGAGATCAAAAATAATAGTTCCACGATATGGAAGGGACGATGCTGCCTATCACTGACAATTGATAAGCCGAAATAGATCCTCCCTGTCTTTTAAAATATATTGAGTATGCGTTTTCATGGGCATATACATTGTAGAATGAAAAATTCCACACGCTGTATCTCCTCTGTTCCGGAAACCGCTTGGTAATGCAGGAAAACCCGATGTCCAGGCGATGATACGCCGGAAGCCTGTCATGATTCCTCCGGGAATAGTTGGCAACGATCGTATTATTGATCGGATAATTCCCATCGGGATAGGTAGTGGGCCTTCCAGACATGAATATGAAGTTGGCATTAAAACTCCATCCCCGGGGTAAATTTGTCTTGGTGAGGATGGCAAGGTTATGTGGCCTGTCAATATTGGCTGGATAGTACTCCCCGTTATTGATTGCTTCAGAGGGGAAAACGGTTATCACCTGGGTTAACGATTTCGAGTAGGTGTAGTTTAATTGCCCTGAAAATTTGCCTTTGTTCTTTGCGATGCTCAATTCCACACCATAGGATTTTCCCCTTGCATTGAGCAGGGAGGTTTCAATGTATGGATTTAGTAGCAATATGGCTCCATCCTTATACTCCACCATATTTCTGACAGTTTTATAATATCCTTCTACGGCGATTTCATAGGCCATATCATTGTAGTTCCTAAAAAAACCAGCGGCATATTGGTCTCCGATCTGCTGCGGCTCATGTGAATCACTGAGTTTCCAGAAATCGACCGGTGAAATACTGATCGTATTTGAAATGAGATGAAGGAATTGCTGACCATGATGATAGCTTAGCTTAATGGAACTGTTGTCGTCAATTCCTATCTTAATTGACGCCAGGGGTTCAAAGCCTCCATAGCTCTTGATAGATTTTTTACCTGTATAACTGGTAGTGTCGGTAATGGTTTCTTTGGCCTGGGGAATATTCGCTTCGTAGGAATAAATATTCTTGGGGCCCAGGTAATCGTATTTTACATAGCGGATACCCAGTTGCAGCGCAATTCTGTCTGTGAACTCAATCTCATCACTGATGAAAGCAGCCATTTCACGGCCCTGCTCTTTTTGAATGGAAATGGGATTAATCGCACTGGAAGCGGAAACAGGTTTTTGGTCTCCCGGAGTAATATGATAATAAATATAATCGGTGCCAAATTCAATCTTCTGCATGCTGCCAGGTGTAAACAGGAAAACTGCCTTGGCTTGTTTTTGGGCGATTGCCGAATTGAGCCTGAACTCCATGTTTCGCTCCATTCCATTGATGCCTGAAATGAACTGGCTATAATTGGCGTTGATCTTCAGAGAAAGTTTCCTGCTGAAATTAGATTCATAATTCAAAGTAGCGAGATTGCTTTGCCAATCATAAAAGGTGAGTGTATCGAACCTGAATTTATCAAAGCTCCTATATCCGGTTATGGAAAGCTTGTTCTTTGAGTTGATATTATATTCAACCTTGGCCAATGCATCATAAAAAAATGCCTTGCTGTTCCCGAATTGATTGGGGAATTGGTTTAATACCAGGTCTGGATAAGCCAACCTGATTCCACCCGTAAAAGTCAGTTTATTTTTTGCAATGGGTCCGCTGGCGAAGAAATGGAGGCTTACCGGGCTAATACCACTGCGGAATTCCATGAGAGTCGGGTTGCCAGTTTTTGTTTTGAGATTCAGGAGGGAGGAGATACGGCCCCCATATTGTGCGGGCATGCTGCCCTTATAAAGCGTTACATCCTGTATTGCATCGGGAGTAACAGATGTATAGAAACCGAGCAAATGCGCAGTATTGAAGAGGGTCGCACCATCCAATAGCACAAGATTCTGGTCCGCATTTCCACCCCGCACATTGAATCCTCCAGATGCCTCTCCTGTGCTTGTAACGCCCGCCTGCAATGTGAGTCCCCTGATGATATCCGCTTCTCCAAAAACCAATGGAGCGCGTTTCAGCATTTCAGGATTGACAGTAACCACACCCATTTGAACTGCCTTGACTTTGTTGATCCCCCTTCGTGCATTGATCACCACCGAATCCAATTCCACATTAGCCTTGCGCTTCAAATAAAAAATGATGGATGTATCGTTCCTGGAAAGGTCAATATCTCTTGTAAGTGTAATATAACCAATTGATGAAATGACGATGGTGAAATTTGTATTATTTACTATGAGACTGAATTCCCCATTTTCATTGCTTAAGGTTCCGGATTTGGATTTCTTCAGCATGATACTCACATTTTTCAATGCCTGCCGGGAATCATGATCCAATACAATTCCGTCAAGGCGGTATTTGTATTTGTCCTGGCATGACGATCCCTCCGGAATTAATATCCATCCGGAAAGGATCAGGAAAATTGGGAAAATCTTCTTAAGTACGGTAAAGCTCACCTGAAGAATTTTTGGAGTAATTTACCATTTATTGCGATTATCACGAATAATAAATTAGTATGACATTACCTTAGTAAAAATCCTGCGTTATGCGCAGGATTTTGAATTATTTTGTCGACCTTTCACTACCATAACTGTTTTGATTGATAGAAATCCAGGATCTTGGTCCTGAAAATATATTCATAGCGGGTCTGTGAAAGATTCAGTCTGGCCCTATCGAGGTTATTCTTGGCAAAGAGGTAGTCTGTAGTTACAATGGTGCCTTCGTTAAACCTGATTTCTGCAGACCGGAATGATTCCGCGTATTGATTCACCTGGTCCTGGGCAATCTTATATCTCTGATAGGCGCTTTCCATGTCCTGGTATGCCTGTTCAATACTCTGTTTGAGCAGGAGTCTGGTATTTTGAGCTTCATATACCGCAGTTTTTTCCAGAACTTTCGCCTGTATAACACTGTACCTTACGCGCAGATTATTAAACAGCGGCACATTTAGGTATAGACCCAGATAAGTGCCCACATTGCCCTTGAACTGGCTACCGTAGGAAATTTTCTGAGCCTCATAAATTTGGTCTTCGCGCATCACAGGGTTCTTGACGCTGCCAGCATACACGTAATCGCCCGTACTTATTTCCTGCAGGCCCCTTGGCAATAAACGAGATGCAATACTTGAATAGTTGGTGCTTAAAGCGCCATTGAGACTCAGTTGAGGGAAATACTGACCCCGGGTTGCTGCCACTCCTTTTTGTGCGCTCTTCATTCTCAGGTCCACGGCCTTCACCTGGGCCAGGTTCTGAATAGCAGCTGCATATACCTGATCGGAATTGTTGGGGTAAATTTCCAGGAGTGAAACCTCATCCAACCTCTCGAGTTTTATATTGCGATCATAGGGGATATTCATAGCCTGGCATAAATTGAGTTTTGCAGTTTCCAGTGCTATGGAATTGCTCACAATGGCCATCTGTTCTCCTGCCAACTGACCTTTGAAGTCAGACAACACATAACTTCCTACAGTACCCTCGTTGAATAAGATCGTATTGCGGTCCACTTGGCCCTGCGTTACCGTAATCTGTTCTTTGGAAAGTCGCAAAATGTCTTCATTGTTCAAGACAGTCAAATAATAAAGTATCACGTTGAGCGTGAGCTTATCCTTTTGTTGTTGCGATTCCATTTTGCTGGCTTCATAGGCATAGGTTGCCTGCCTGATGATATTTTGTAAGCGCAGACCCTGTGACAGCAGCAGGGAAGAATTGAGTCCTGCACCGGAGGATGAAAATTTCTGATCAATATATCCGTTGGTAAAAGGATCGATTGACCTTCCCTGGTTCCAATTATAGCTCCAGTTACCGTTCAGGTCAGGCAATAATCCTGCTCTTGCCTGCTGCATGTTGCCTTTTGCCGCTCCCACCTGCAGGTCGCTTTCTTTGAGGGGTATATTATTGGCCCAGGCAAGTTCCACGCATTGTCTGAGGGAAAGTGTTTGATTTGTCGCAGGATTATCTTGACCAAATCCCCGGAACAGGGCGCCTGTTATTAATATCCAGCCTGTAATGATGATTCTTCCTGTTTGCATAGAAATAAACTTTTAAGAAATGATTTTTTGTGAATTGAGTTTATCAGGATGGTTGGATCCTCCCATCCAAAAGATTGATGATACGCGAGCCATAAGAGGCATTTTTTTCTGAGTGGGTAACCTGGATAATGGTTACGCCATCATTATTCAGTTTTTTGAAGATTTCCATTATCTCCTCGCCCTGTTTGGAGTTCAGATTTCCTGTGGGCTCGTCGGCCAGCAAGAGTTTGGGGCTGGCGATAAGAGCCCTGGCAATGCCTACCAGTTGTTGTTGTCCCCCTGAAAGCTGCGTCGGAAAAAGATCTTTCTTACCCACCATCTGGAATCGGTCCAGGATATCCGCCACCATCGCCTTTCGTTCAGATGATTTTACGTTCTGGTATATCAGGGGCGTTTCGATATTCTCATAAACGGTGAGCTCATCAATTAAATGATAGGCTTGGAAAACGAAACCGATATGTTGCTTGTACAATTGGGAACGTTGTTTTTCTTTCAGCAGGTGAACTGCCTGTCCCATAAAATAATGATAGCCTTCAGATGGATCGTCCAGCATACCAATAATATTCAAGAGTGTCGATTTTCCCGATCCTGAAGGGCCCATGATGGAGACGAATTCTCCTTCACGGATCACAAGGTCTAGGTCCTTCAAAATATAGGTCTTGTTGCCGCCTATATTGTACCATTTTGATACTGCTTTAAATTCCATCATGTCCTTATAGTTTAATTCTTATTTTGTTTCCGATTGGTGTCCAGTTTTTGACCCATTTCCTTGTTCGCCATTTAATGTATTCACTTATCTTATGGAGAGATGTATTCTTCCACTGCCGGCTTTTACCACAACTGGTACCCCACCTCCATTCAATTTCCCGTTGACCTGATCGTCTTCCCTGGATCCTACAAAATTTTCAAGACTATCCATTGTGATCTTGTCAGCATTGAGCCTTAAATCCACCCCTTTGTTTTTTGGAATTTCCAGGTTGATATAGCCGCCTGAATTGTCAATCCTGATTTCTTTGGAAAGGCCATTCATGGCGACATCTATATTGCCCCCGCTTGTAGATGTTTCCAAGCCACAATTGAGTTCACTGAGATGCACATTGCCTCCTGAAGTATGAGCCCTCAGGTCACCGCTAATATTGTTGCCGTTAATGGAACCTCCGCTGGTAATGGCTTTGATCGTTCCCTGCAATTCTTTTAGCTTTATTGAGCCACCTGAAGTATTGAGCGTGACATTGCCGGAGCAATTCGAGGCGACAATACTTCCTCCACTTGTTTCCACATCAATCTCATCCCTTGAATTGGAGATATCTATGCTTCCGCCTGAGGTCCTGCCCTGGATCTGGCCACTCAACTGGTCGATATCCAGGCTTCCGCCGCTGGTGGCAAAATCCTGGTTGCCCGAAATATTTTTCAGGGAAATACCGCCTCCGCTGGTTCTGAGCCGTGTGGAAATATTCTGAGGCGCGAACACTCTGAAGGAAATGCTCAGGGATTTTTTCCAATTCATGTCCCTGGATTTGGGTTTGGCAATGGCAGTCAGGGTATTGTCCACAACTGAAATGCTGAGTTCATAATTCTCTTCCAGCCTTTTTTTGATTTCATCATCGGACATCCGGTTTCCATTATTATTGTGCCAGATATATACTTCCACGCGGGCTTCGGATGGATTGACCCCGCTCACGGATATATTGCCACCGGTAGTGGATACCTGCACTTTCCGGATGGATTCATTGGCCAGGGACTTGGTCAGGAATGGCGTTTTGACATCTCTGTCCTGAGCCTGCAACATCAGGTTAGCGAAAATCAGCATTAGAAAGAAGAGTCTTGCTTTCATGATTTTTTCTAATTTAAATAGCCGATTGAATCTTTTTTTGTGTCATAATATCTGGCATTTCAAATGTATTTTTATTCGCTCCTTAGGCTGGTTACCGGATTCATGATGGCCGCTTTGATGGCTTGTAAACTAATGGTTGCAAAGGCGATCAAAATCACCAGCATGGCTGTAAGTATAAACACCCACCAACCTATATCAATTCTGTATGCGTATCCTTCCAGCCATTTGTTCATGAAATACCAAACCAGCGGAATGGCAATGAGCAACGCTATTATGACCAATTTCAAAAAATCCTTGGAAATTAATTTTATAATGCTGGATACTGGCGCACCCAGGACTTTTCTGATACCAATTTCCTTGGTACGATTAACAGCGGCCAGTGAGGCTAGTCCAAACAGGCCCAGACAGGCCAGAAATATGCTTATAAATCCGGCGGCACCAACGATTTTACTCCAACGCGCCTCCGCTTTGTAGAACCGGTCAATATTCTCATCCAGGAAACTGTATTGGAAAGGAAGGCCCGGCGTCAGCTGCTTCCAGGCCGCTTCTATTGAAGACAGTGCCCTGGAAGGTTCACCGGACTTAATCCGCAAAAATAGACTACGGATATGCAATGAAGCAGGCTGAATGAAAATTTGAGGCCTAACCTTCTCGTTCAGGCTGCTGTAATTAAAATCCCTAATCACTCCAATGATCACCCGGGGCACTTTCAAGGTATCGAATTGCTTTTCGGTGAGCTGCTGTCCTATAGCATTCCCGGTTGTCAGGTTAAAATCACGCAGCATGGCTTCATTGACTATAATGGAGCTTACCGTATCGATGGACAAAGTGGGATCAAAATCTCTTCCGGCAATCAATTTCATTCCCATCACCTTCAGAAAACCCGCGTCCACGGGGTACATGATTATTCCTTTTGTTTCACCCTTATAGTCAAACGCGGATCTCATCAATCCCGTTCCTGCACCGAGACCCATTTCCGAGCCTGCAACTCCGGTGATCTTTCCGCCTGCCACCAAATTGCGTTTGAACAATTGGAAATTCCTGTCCATATCAGATCCCTCGGCATCCACTACTACTACATTCTCCTTGTTGAAGCCAATATCCTTGGAACGCATATATTTTGTTTGCTGGAGGATGATGATGGTTGAAATGATCAATCCTATGGAAAGCACAAACTGCATCGTCACCAGCGATTTAGTAAAAAAATTGGAGCCACCCAGGCGGATCTTGCTTTTCAAAACCTGTGTAGGATTGAATCCGGAAAGCACCAGCGCTGGGTAGGCGCCGGCGAGTAAGCCCGTAATGAGTGTAAGGCCCAAAAGCATCCAGGCCAGTTCGGGATATTGGGAAAAAGAGAAGCTGATTTTGGTATCGGCTAATTGATTAAAATAAGGAAGGACAAGTATGGCCATCAGGATTGCAATCAATGCAGAAATCACACTCAAGGATACGGATTCCGCGAGAAACTGGTAGATGAGCTGCTTTCTCCCGCTTCCCATTACTTTTCTCACACCAACTTCCCTGGCCCGTCCCGCGGACCTGCCAATGGCAAGGGTGGTAAAGTTGATGCACGCGATCAGCAGAACGCCAGTGGCAATGCTGATGAGTATCCAGATATATTTAGTATCCATGGTGGATGCAATGCCTTCAATATGCGCACCTGTATGAATATTGTGCAGGTTCTGGAGGCGAAAGCTGGCAGGGTAGGGCTTCTTGCCATCCCATATTCCATCTTTTTTTAATTCTGATTCTTCATCGGGGAAATATTTTTTGCGGAATTGTGCGAGGCGGTCGGAGTGACTGACGAGAGCGCTGCCATTGTGCAATTGAACATAGGTCTCGCATCCAATTTGCATGTGCCAGTTATTAAGACTTTCTTTACCCATGTCTGTGGTCATCAGATAGCCGAAGCTTCCGAGGATGCTAAAGCTAATACTGGAATTTCCGGGAATATCTTCCACCACTGCGCCTACTGTGAATGGTTCAAAATTCTTCTCCAATTTAATATCGACTCTTTTGCCCACAACGTCCGTGCCGCCAAAAAGCTGCATGGCTCTTTCCCTGGTGAGCACTATACTTCGCGGATTCTCCAATGTGTTCCTTTCACCCCTGATCAGCTTAAATGAGAAAACGGAAAAAAACTCCGGATCCACGAACGATACCTTGCTTCGGATTGTCTTTTCATTGGCCCTAATGAATTTCTCATCAAAGCCGGTCTGAATTCTCACTGCATTCTCCACGTCAGCAAAATCATGCTTCATCGCTGGGCCCAATGGGGTCCCTCCATACGCTTCGCCTCCGGGTTCGCGGCCTGGCAGGCCCTGCCACCATTCCACAACGCGGTAAATATTTGCAGCATTGGCCTGGAACCGGTCAAAGCTGAATTGATAAATTGCGAACAGCAGGAACAGGCTGAAACAGGCGAGGCCGATAGACAGACCTATCACATTGATGAAGGCCAGCCCCTTTTGCCTGGTCAGATTGCGATAGGCAATTTTTAGGAAATGTATTATCATAACTATATTTTTTCCTCGTTCTTATCTTCATTCTTTTCATTCACTTCTCAAAGCGTTAATCGGATTGGCCACAGCGGTCCTGATAGTTTGTATGCTGAGTGTAATAAGTGCGATCAGGATAATAATTAAACCACTCACCGGGAAAAGCCACCAACTCAGCGCAGTTCTATATGCAAAGTCCTCCAACCATTTGTTCATGACCCACCATGCCAGTGGGGTAGCAACTATGAATGCAATAAATACCAACCTTATGAAATCAGCTGATAATATGGTCACCAACTGTGAAACAGAGGCTCCCAATACTTTCCTGACGCTGATTTCCTTGATTCGCAGAATTGTCGTGTACATCACGAGTCCTAATAATCCCAAACAACTGATAAAAATTGCCAGGCCAGTGGCCCATTTCAATAGACGGGATATATTTTGATCGCTTTTATAAAAGGCCGCGATGCTTTCATCAAAAAATTCGTATTTGAAATCTTCTTCCGGGTAGAGTTCCTTGTAGATTTTTTCAATCTTTTCAAGGCCGTTCTTCCAGGACTTTCCATTTACATCCCCAGGCCTGAGCAGAATTCCGATATTGGTTGTGGAACCTTGTGGTCCAGCATTGACTATGGCCAGCGGCTTTATTGTTTCGTGAATAGACTTTTGGTGAAAATCCGAAACGACTCCAATTACGGGGATGTTAGATTTCTCCCCCAGCATTGTACCAACGGCATCATTTGGATTCTTGAAGCCAAGGATCTTTGCATAGGTTTCATTTATTAGATATTGCCCGATCGAATCAGATTGGTTCAGGTTTTTGCCCGCCAACAATTTCATACCATAGAGCCGGAGATAGTTTGTGTCGCCCATTTTAATTTGAACATCCGTCTCTATTTCCTTTTTTCCGCTCTGGTATTTAATGGTTTGGGACATTGTGGTCATAGAGGCTGGCGGATTGCTTTCACTTATGAGGGCGATTTCAGGGATTGATTTGATTCTGTTCACCAAGACATTTCTGTTTGGGTCTGGTTTCCTGAAGTGGAATGGCGTGTTGAAATTAACAATCGCATTTCGTTTAAAGCCGAGATCCTTGTTGAGTGCGTAGTGGATCTGTTTGCTCACCACCAGGGTTGCCATAACAAAAAACTGAGCGATTACAAATTGCGAAACGGTCAGCGTTTTGCGGACCCAGGCTTTCCTGGTTCCACCCTTTTTGGCAAAAGCCTGGTTTTTCAAGACCAGCACAGGCTTGAACCGGGATAAGATCCACGCGGGATAAAATCCCGATAGGAGTGAGACCAACACAATTAGTCCTAACAGGAACCCAAGAATATGTGGTTGTTGTAGGATGTCAAAATGTAATTCAGGCGGAATAAAGTCGGCAAATATATGCAGCAGCCAGGGCGTAAATAAAGCCGAAAGCAATGCAGCACTGATAGTGAGCAGAAAAGTCTCGATCAGGAATTGGAAAACAAGCTGGGTCTTTGAGCCCCCCATTGTCTTGCGAATGCCGATTTCTTTGGCACGCTGGGAGGCCTGGGCCGTTGTAAGGTTCACGAAATTGATGCAACCCAACAGGAGCAAAAAGAGGGCTACCAGCAATAACCCATACAATGTGGGTTTATGTGCCATACGCTGGTCGAAATTATCGTAGCCATTATTGAAATGAATATCACTCAGGGGCTGCAAGCGGTACACAATTGAATTTGTTGAATTGCGCTGGTCGTCTGTATTATATTTTTTTTCAAGGCTTGCAAGTTGGGTATTGATTTGTCGGGATATACTGGCCGGTGCCAATTTTACAAAGAACTGGTCGCCGGAACTCACGGCGCCCCATTCAGTGCTCCACATATTTTCCCTGACCTTCGTATCCAGGGAAATGAATTCTTTGAATGTAAAATCAGTTGTCTGGTCCGGGTCCAGTACCACGCCCGCTACGGAAGTCTTAATGCTGTCGTCATAAATGATTTCCCGGCCGATGACATTTTTTAGATCGACGCCCGGGAAATAGGTTTTTGCACGGCTTTCGGTAAGGACTACCTGGAATGGTTCATTAAGGGCGAATTGCGGACTACCTGCCAGCCATTTATAAAATGGGAATAATTTGAAATAATGCTCATCCGCAAAAACCACATGAGATTGATTCCTGAAAAGATTAGGTTTAGAATTATCGTTTACGAGTACGGAAACCTTTATGCCTGTAGCCAGACTGAAAGCCGCGGACTCCTCAATACCGGTCAGTTCCTTACGTACTCCTCCAGGCAAGGGCTGAGGCACGCCGGAATTCTTAAATGGTTCTCCGGAAAATTTCATATCCGTTACCACCCGGTAAATCCTGTCACCATCTTTATGAAAAGTATCGAAACTGAAATCATAGCTGACGATGAGGTAGATTACCAGGGCAGCACTGATTCCAATTGCCAATCCCAATATATTGATTACGGAAAAAACCTTATTGTGCCGGAAATTCCGAAAGGCAACAATAAAATAATTCTTTAGCATATAGGCTGGTTTTTACAATTTCATGTTGTCGTATTACTTTTAATGTCAGTTAACAGCAAGGCTTGTTGCATTAATAGATAATGATGTGGGGCTCCCTGACACAATGAGTATGCCTCTATCCCTACATAATCTAGTGAATCACATGCCAAAATACGATGTTCATGATTTACAGGTATCTGGGCAGTCATTATATACGAAATAGTTCGTTTTTGATACAGAAACTGTACGATTTTGATACAATAAATGATGCCCACAATAGTAATCCCAGGAAGAAAAAATTCCGAAGGGGATACCCCTAAAATGTCAGGGCCCTCATCAATCAAATCGGCCTACTGCTGATTCGACCGATTGAAATCAGGATCCTGCTCCAGGCCTGCCTATTCAATATCTCTTTTTCAATGATAAAATCAGCAGGAGGTAATATTTTCAATTGTTCGTCTATTCACTCCTCAGGGCCTGAACCGGATTGCTCAAAGCCGCTTTCAATGCCTGTATCCCGATGGTGGCAATCGCAATGGCTATAGCCAGGATAGCCGCAATAGGGAATATCCACCATGCGAGGGTGACTCGATAGGCAAAATCCTGTAGCCAGTTGTGCATGGCCCACCATGCGAGGGGGAATGCGAATGCGGCGGACAGGATGACCAATTTTAGCAGATCCATGGAAAGCAATCCCACAATACTTCCGGCTGTTGCTCCGAGCACTTTTCTTATTCCTATCTCTTTGGTCCTTTGTTCAGCGGCAAAGGTCACCAATCCAAATAGTCCGAGGCAGGCAACAAAAATGGCCAGCACTGCGAAGGCTATGGCAAGCTTGCCTACTCTTTGTTCGGCATTGTACATATTGTTGAAAGATTCGTCCAGGAACCTGTAACTGTATGGCATACCTGTAGTCATAGCTTTCCATTTCGCTTCAATCTGATTTACCAGGCCCTTGATATTGGTGGTATTTATTTTGAAGGAAGCCAGGCCATAACTCTTGCCCAGCTCCATACAAAGCGGGCCTATATTTTGTTTCAATGATTCAAAATGAAAATCTTTCACCACACCAATAATGGCATGAGGGATTGATTTGGGACTATTGTCGCTACTCATGGCATAGAGTAAATGCCCAACCGGATTGTCATAACCCAAAAGACTGGCCGTTTTTTCATTTATTACTACTGCGTCGGAATCGGATCCGAATTCTTTTGAAAAATACCTGCCTTTGATGATCTCCATTCCCATGGTCCGTATATAGTCGTAGTCAACGGTCCATCTCTGTATATCAATTCCATTTGTAGGATCCATAACAGCCTCCTTGAAGAAACTGTTATCTGAGCGGGAGGAAGAGGAAACCGGCAGGTAAGAACTGTAAGTTCCACTAACCACTCCCGGCATGCTCAAAACTTCATTCTTGAATGCTTCGGCATTATTTCCCAAAGCGAATGTTCCATTGATGATCAGTACCTGGTCTTTATTGTAGCCCAGTTTTTTAGTTTGTATATAGTGCAGTTGGCTGTATATGATTATAGTGCTAATGATGAGAATGATCGAAGTGGCAAATTGGAATACCACCAACGAGCTCCTCAGTGCACTTTTTTTGAAACCTCCAGCCAGACTACCTTTCAGCACTTTAACTGGCTGGAATTTGGAAAGATAAAATGCCGGGTAGCTTCCGGCCAATACTCCAACAACCAGTGGAAGCCCGATAACAAAGGGCAGGACTCTTGCATTCAACAGGTCGCGAACGGAAAGGTTTTTGGATGCTATATCGTTGAAAACGGGCAACACCAAATAGGCCATCACCAGGGCGATCAGGATTGATATCATCACTGTAAGAATTGATTCCACAAGGAATTGGGTTATTAAAGTCTTTCTTCTGGTTCCCAATACTTTTCTGATGCCTACTTCTTTTGCACGGTTTCCCGAACGGGCGGTGGACAAATTCATGAAGTTGATGCATGCGATCAGCAGCACAAAGAGCGCTACAGCACTGAAGATATAAACGTACTGGATATTGCCATTGGCACTCAATTCGGGGAAGCGATCAGATTTCAGGTGGATGTCCAGCAGAGGTGTGAGGCTGTATTCCAGTTTATTGCCAGCCTTGGTAAATTCATCCATACTGGAAATTTGCATGATCTGTTTTGCCTGGGGCAATATATACCTGTTGATGACCTGAGTAAAATTTTTTTCAAATGCTTTGGGATCGGTGCCTTTTTTCAGTAATATATAGGTATGGAAATTATGGCTGAGGAAGGTCCCCCAGGGATAATTCACATTCTTCATGGAAAACAGAAAACTGAAATTGAAATGAGAATTGTGGGGCATGTCTTCTATGACAGCTGTTATCTTATACGGAGTCTTATCTGCTTCCAGAATTTTACCCATGACCTCAGTACTGCCAAAATATTTCTTTGCCGCGGATTCAGTGACCACTACGGTATTGGGTTCATTCAGGGCCGTCTTGGTATTGCCGGTAATGGCTGGCAGGCTGAACACGTTGAAGAAAGTGGAATCTACGTTAGCCACATCCTGTTCTTCGATGTACTCGTTCCCTTTCTTGATGAGTTTTGAGCCGCTTGAGGCATAGATCCTCGTGTACTCTTCAACCTGGGGATAATCTTTTTTGAGCGTGGCTCCCATCGGGTCGCTCGTAACTGCCAAATTCAGGTTTGCTCCACCAAATTTTATGTCAGAATTGATCCGATAGATACGGTCAGCATTCAAATTATATTTGTCATAACTCAATTCGTCCACCACGTATAACATGATCAGGAGGCAGGTAGCCAGACCAACGGCGAGGCCCACGATATTAATGGCGGAGAAGCCTTTGTGTTTCCAAAGATATCTGATTGCGATTTTGAAATAGTTATTAAGCATAATCCATTTTTTTTTGAGTTTAGTTCATTTGTTTTGCGTAACTGAGTACCATGGCTTTTTGGAGATGCCGCTAAGATTGATAAAGACGCCTAAAACCCGCGACTTGTTACATTCTCTCCATCATTCTAAATTCTTTTTCATTCACTCCTCAACGATATCACCGGGTTAGCCCTTGCCGTTTTTACACAATGATATCCGATTGTCACCAGGGCTATCACGATTGTAAGTATGGCTGAAAATAAAAATACCCCCCAGCCAATATCAATTTTGTAGGTAAATCCCTGTAACCATTTATTCACGGCATACCAGGCCAATGGCCAGGCGATAATATTCCCTATCAGCACCAGGATGATGAAATCCCGTGAAAGCAATTGCAGGAGATTCCGCATGCTTGCCCCAATTACTTTTCTTATTCCTATTTCTTTGGTTCTTGTTTCGGACGCATGTGCGGCGAGACCGAATAAACCCAGGGAGGAAATTATAATTGAAAGGATAGTAAACACTTTCAATACCTGGCTCATATTATTTTCCTTCCTGTACATGCCCGATATAGTTTCGTCGAGAAAACCATAACTGAACAGGGTTCCGGGAGCAATGGCCTCAATTTTATTTTTTAGGAAGCCAATGGCCGCGGCATCTTTTCCTGCCCTTATTTTAATCAGCATTTTACCGGCCCAGTCAGGGGCGTATTCGAGTACCAGTGGCTCAACCCGGCTATGGAGAGATGAGAAATTGAAATCATTAACAATGCCCACTATTTTCCCTTTCAGGCCCCTCGTGTTGTTTATGATGTCGGCGCCCAGTGCGTTTTTCAGTTCCAGGGCCTCCGCGGCTTTTTCATTTATTATGAATGAAGCGGAATCATTAAACTCCTTCGAAAAATTACGGCCATCTTTCAGTCTAATATTCAGGACCTTCAAATAATTATCGTCAATACGGAATACCCGCATGTCTGGATATTGTTTTCCCGCGAGGGAATTTACCGGAGTCACTGATTCAACACTCAGGTCATCCCCGATGATATTGGAAGATCTTCCCACCGAAATGATATCGGGATTGGACAGCAATTCATTCTTTATGACCTCGGGATGCGTCAATACTTTTTCCTTGAGATTTCCATACAGGTTCAGTACCAACACCTGGTCCTTGTCGAATCCAAGTTGCTTGTTATGAAATAATTTCATTTGCTGGTAAATGAGCACCGTGGAAATAATGAGAAATCCTGCCGCCACAAATTGAAAGACGACGAGACCCTTTCTCAATAGGTTGGCAGTAGATTTTGGGATCTTAGATGTTTTTAAGGAATCTGCAGGTTGGAACCCGGAGATAAACAAAGCGGGGAATAGGCCTGAAATCAAGCCGGTAAAAAATATGATTGCAGCCAGAATCCACAGATTACCAGGCGACAAAATTTCGGTGGGGCTTACATGCTTTCCTGCAATGTTATTATAAAAAGGCAAAACAGCCTGGTAAAATAGTATTGCAATAATTCCAGACAGTATGGTTAATATAAAAGCTTCACTGAGAAATTGCAATATGAGTTGCATTTTGCGGGCTCCCAAAACTTTCCTGATAGCCACTTCCTTCAATCTCTTAAGAGCCTGGGTAGTGAAGAGGTTAATGAAGTTTACACAGGCAATGAGCAGCAGAAGAACTTCCACTGCAATAAAAATATATATGTAGATGATACTGCTATTGGGTCCCATTTCCTGGATCAGGTTCGACTTCAGGTGGATGTCCGTCAATGGCTGAAGTCTGATGGTTGCCGCCTCATCTGCCACTTCTTTCCTATTGGGGTTATCTTCCCTGTATTTCATCCAGAAATCGTTCATTCTTTTCTCCGCACTCAGGCGATCCCTGGTAGAATTGAAGAGGATATAGGTCCAGCCAAACATCCAGCTCCGGTTGTCCAACCAGTTTCGAGGCACGTATTCATAAAAAGTGGGCATGGAGATCAGGTAATCAAATCTGAGATGCGTATTAGCTGGTAAATCCTCTATGACTGCTCTGACCCATGCTTCTTCCTTGTCATTGAAACTGAGTTTTTGCCCTATCGGATCTTTCTCGCCGAAAAATATTTTCGACATGCTTCTTGTGATGACAATGGAGTTGGGCTCGCCCAGGGCCCTGGTGGGATTGCCGGCAATCGCCTTTAGGTCGAACATATCAATAGCAGTGGAATCGGCGAATAATCCTTTGCTTTCGGCTTTTTTTTCGGGGCCATAGTTAACCACGCTGGTTCCTGCATCGGCGAAGCGGGTAATGCTTTTTATTTCCGGAAAATATTTCAGCAATTCTCCGGCCAGGGAAGGTGAGGACTTGGACCATTCCGTAGTCGCGAAACGATAGATCCTTTCATGTTTTGAAAACCCCTTTTCATAGCTCAACTCTTCTTTGATGTGAAGGGTTAGCAATAGCGCGCAGGAGATACCCAGGGAAAGTCCCAGGAGATTGAACAGGCTATAGGTTCTTTGTCTGAACAAATTCCTCCAGGCAGTCTTAAAATAGTTTCTGATCATGGTATATATATATTTTCTACTTGCAAAAACTTCGGGGTGCAGATTCAGGCTTCTTTCTGATCAAATATTATTCACTCCTCAGTGATTTCACAGGGTTAGCAACAGAGGCTCTTATTGCCTGGAAACTTACAGTGATAACTGTTATGCCCAGAGCTCCTATTGCCGCGATCGCGAAGATCCACCAGGAAACAGGCGTTCTGTATTCATATTTTTGCAGCCAGTGGTTCAGGTAATACCATGCAATCGGGATAGCGAGAAAACAGGATATGACCACGAGGCCGATAAAATCTTTCGAAAGCATTTGCCAAAGGTTGAATACGGAAGCACCCAATACTTTGCGCACTCCAATCTCCTTGGTTCTTTGTTCTGCAACAAAGGAAGCGAGGCCAAACAGACCCAGGCAGGAAATAAAGATTGCAAGAATGGCAAAAAATGTAGCCAGGTTGCCTATGCGCTCTTCATCAGAGAATTTCCGGGCATATTCTTCGTCATTGAATTTATAATCGAATGGACTTCCCGGATTATATTTTCGAAATATGGGTTCTATTTTTGACAATGCCTCTCTCATGGGCATGTTTGGATTTATCCTCACGGTGATCACATTTGCCCATTCATAGTCCATAAAGAATATGGTTGGCTTTACGGGTTCGTATGGAGACTCCATTACCATATCTTTTACAACACCTACTATCCTGTGATCTTTGTCGTTCCATTTAATTATTTCGCCCACAGGATTTTTAAGCCCTGTCAATTTAACGGCAGATTCATTCAGTACAAAGCCTCCTGAATCGGATGCAAAATTCCTGGAGAAATCGCGACCCTGGATAATTTTCCAATTGACGGTTGAGCCAAAATCATGGGTTACCGCAACAATCCCAAAAAGGGGAACGGAATTTGGATCTTTTCCTTTCCAGTCGAATCCAATCTGGTTGGACCACACACCGGTTGAGGGGCTCGAAGATTCAGCCATATTCTCCACTGCACCGGTCTTCATGAGATCATCCCTAATGACTCCATAGTGTCCATATAATTCCGGAGTGTTCATAAAAATGGTAATAAGGCCTTCTCGTGTATATTCCACCGGTCGGTTCTTCGCATATTGAATTTGCCTGAAAACAATAATGGTTCCAATGATGAGCGCAACGGATACTGTGAATTGAAGCACCACCAGGATCTTGCGGGGGAGTGATGCCCAACGACCTGCTCTTAATGTTCCTTTCAATACTTTCACTGCATTGAAACTCGATAAATAAAATGCGGGATAGCTACCTGAAACGAGTCCTGTGAATAGGGTAAAAACCAGGGCAATCAACCAGAAATATGGATTTGACCAGGGCAGGTGCATTTCCTTATTGGCCAGCCCGTTGAAAAAATGAAGTGAAAGCATCACTAAGACGATTGACACTATGAATGCGAGAAGAGATATGGCTACCGACTCACTCAGGAACTGTCCAATCAGTTGTTGTCTCAAGGACCCCACTGCCTTGCGGATGCCCACTTCCTTAGCGCGTTTCTCACTCCTGGCGGTGGAAAGATTCATGAAGTTGATGCAGGCGAGCAATAGAACGAAAGTACCGATAATACCAAAAAGCCATACAAACTGAATTCGGCCACCTACGATTTTCCCATTCTTGAATTCACTGTGCAAATGCCATTTTTCCATCGGGAACAACACTATTTCCTCTTTCCCTTCGTTGACATGCGCTTTAGGAATGTCTTTGATCTTGTGGGTAGTTTTATTGAAATCCACATTGGGCTGCATCTGCACAAATATTTGAAAAGAATGGTTCCCCCATTCAGTCTCCGCTCTTTTTAACCAATCTTCCGTCATCGCATATTTATCCCATGGCATGAAAAATTCGGATTCAAAAAGAGTAGTATTATGTGGGAAGTCCTGAAATACTCCGGCTACTTTAAGTTCTGTTTTATTGTCCAGTTTTAGAACCTTGTTCATGGGATCAGCATCCCCGAACAGCGCTTTTGCCAATGATTCGGTGAGGATTATGGAAGAAGGATCCCGCAACGCATTTCGTTTTCCTTTTAGCATTTTCAGCGAGAACATTTCGGGGAAATCAGGCTGGACCCACATTCCGGAGTGGCTAATTTTTTTATCTCCCACTGCCAGGATATGTTCAAAATTCCAGGAGGTCAGCGCTACGTATTTGAAATCGTTCTTGTATTTGGAACGCAATTCGGCGGCCATGGGAATCGCCACAGCCTGACCTGTACCTATTTCGCCGTTAAAGGTCTGAGTAGTCATTACCTGGGCCAGCCTACCGTAATTTTCATGCGATTTATCAAAGGACAATTCGTCCCAGATCCATAATCCTATCAGTATGGCTACGGCCATGCCCACAGCCAGACCCAAGATATTGATGGAGCTGTAACCAGGACTTTTCCTGATATTCCTGAGTGCTATTTTAAAATAATTCCTGAACATGAGTTTCTTATTGTGATATTGAATAATTATAGTCAGTAAGTCATTAGTCAGTAGTTATTAGTCAAAAGTCAGTAGTCAGTAGTCGGTAGTCAGTATGGCGTTAGTCATTGATCAATCACTTGTTCCCCAATGACCTTTGGCCCCCGACCAATGACTTCTTCTTCCCCAATGACCTTTGACCCCCGACCAATGACTCCTTCTTCTCCATTGACTTCTGACCTATTTACTTCTTAACGCTCCGATCCGCCAGTTGTCGGATTTTCGCGATAACTCTTTCCTATCCTTATTCGCTTCTCAAAGCTCCAACAGGATTGGACACTGCAGCCTTGAATGCCTGGAAACTAACCGTGGCAATGGCAATCAATATAACAGACAGGGCCGCAGATGCGAAAATCTTCCAGCTCAATTCAATTCGGTATGGATAATTCAGCAGCCATTTTTCCGCCAATATCCAGGCTATCGGTATGGCTATCAGCAATGAGATAATCACTAATTTCAAAAAATCCTTTGACAGGATGGTAACCACACCGCTCACGGAAGCTCCCAAAACTTTCCGGATGCCGATCTCCTTGGTGCGCTTTTCGGCCGACAGTACTGACAAGCCGAAAAGACCAATGCAAGAAATAAAAATGGTAAGGATGGCGCCGAAGAGCATGATCTGCTTCCATTTTGCTTCGGACTCATAATTCTTCAGGTTTTGCTGGTCTTTGAATTCATACGAATAAGGGCTGATGGGAAACAGGGATTTGAAGACCTTTTCAATATGCTTCAGACTTGCTTTTTCACTGTTTGGCCTGATCTTGATAATTGCCAATCCATAGTCATTGTTTTTTTTCATTGTAAAGAGCTGCGGCCCGATTTTCTGGTTCAGTGCCTGAAAATGATAATCTTTCACAACGCCGATTACAGTATATGTCTCATTATTCCTGTACCAGAAATTCACTTTTTGCCCGATGGCTTCTTTCCAGCCAGCCTTTTTTACAAAAACTTCATTCACTAGAACTGAGTGTGAGGAATCGGAAGGGAATGCCGATGAGAAATTCCTGCCTTCCATCACAGGTATCTTCAACATTGGTAAGAAATCTTCATCCACTGTTTCATAGGCAAATTGCATGGTTGAATCGCCATTCACCTTTGCAACTGTACCCCAAAAGCCGTTGTTCTTGGAAGCCACAGCAATAATATTTGGATCTTTCTTCAATTCCTGTTTGAGCAACGCGGCTTCGTTACGGTTCATTTCTGATTTCCTGATCAGCACTAAATTATTGTCGTCATATCCCAGTTTTTCAGTAGTAAGGAAATTGAACTGTGCATAAATCGTAATGGTTGCAATGATCAGAAAGGAGGCCAATGCAAATTGCACTATGACCAGAGTCTTTTGAAGGAAATTCTTGCCTGTAAATCTAAAACGGCTGTACAAGGTCTGAACCGGATTGAAATTAGATAAGATCAATGCAGGGTAAAAACCTGCAGACAAGCCTGTAAGGATCAGAAGGATGATATAACCTGCAACCAATCTGGCATCGAACAGGTAAGAAAGAGCCAGGACTTTGTTGGAAAGCCTGTTGAAAACGGGCAGGACCGCTTCCAAAATCACTATCGCCAACAGAAATGCGATCAGGCATAATATGAATGATTCACCTAAAAACTGGATGATGAGTTGTCGCCTGGCACCTCCCACAACTTTGCGGATGCCTATCTCCTTGGCGCGTTTCAATGATCGTGCAATTGTAAGGTTAACGAAATTGATGCAGGCAATCAGGAGGATAAACAGGGCAATGCCGGATAAAATATATGAGAACATTGGATTGCTGGCATCTGAAAGTCCATTTTGAGCGGGAAGGTCCTTGCTCAAATGCATATCCATAAAAGGCTGGAGCATATATATCGATTTCCCCCTGACACCATATTTTTCCGCCACTATTTTGATCGCCTCTTTGGCGTCGGTTTCATATACTTTCTTCATTCTTGCCTCAACATTCTTTATACCCGCATTAGGATTGAGTACAACAAATGTGTTGAGAAAGAAATTGAACCAATTCATGTTATCCCGCAAGTCTTCGGCGGATACTTTCAACGGTAGCAAGACCTCGAATTTTATGGAGGAGTTCTGGGGACATCTTTTGGCGACTCCGGTCACTGTGTAGGGTTGAAATTTGTCCTTGTCTTTCAGGAGTATTGTTTTACCCAAAGCCTGCACCGTGCCAAATTGCTTTTTGGCCTCGTCTTCTGAGAGAACCACGGAATTCGGTTCTAGCAGGGCATTTTTCGTGTTGCCGAACAAAAGGGGGAAACTGAAAACTGAAAAGAAATTTGAATCTACATACAGCACTTCCATCGATTTAACATCATTCTGATTCTTGAAATCTTCTGTGCCACTTTGGATTCTGACGAAAGACCTGATCTCAGGTATATTCGCAGTAAAACGCGGGCCCTGGAAATACCCGGAATTTCCGTCTTTGTCTCCCTTGCTGCCATTTTCTTTCACTTCCTGCGTAACTACCCGATAAATGTTATCGCCATTGGTATGAAATCGATCATAGCTCACTTCATCCTTAATGTACAGGATGATAAGCATGGCACAGGCCAACCCCAGGCTCAGTCCTGCAATATTGATAAAGGAATAAATTTTGTTGCGGAAGAGATTTCTGATCGCAGTCTTAAAATAATTTCTTATCATGACAGAGTATTTAATCATTAAAAATTGTGAGAGGGAGAAGTCAGTGACGACCTGCCTCTGGGCAAGGTGAACGTACGATAGATTCTATCTTTCATTTACAACTGACCTCTGTGTTAACCCTCTCACCTCCTCATTGTGTTCATCAAAAATCTTTACATGGATTCCTGTCTTGAAACTTATGCCTGCCTGTTGGTTTAATCCATAAATACCCGGCTGATAGTGCGTAGGCATGACCGAAAAGCTATTTCTACTGTCTTTGAATCTCCGTATCGGCTATGACCCCATCAAAACAGATAATTCAAATAGGTGACGGAATGAACTTGGCTAATGCGGATTTACAAGATTAATGCTACCGACTTTCGAATTCCAATCCTGCTAATATTCCCTGTCTGATGAAGCGTCCTGACTATCTGAATTGATTTGCCGGTAACATTACCCTGCTTTTTACCAAACTAATCTTGTATCGAATGAAATTGATTCAACCTCTGTGCCAAGCTTCAAATCCTTTACAGACAAGGGTTTCAACTTTATCTGCCAGGATCGGGTGTACGGAATCGGACAATTTTATGTACGAAAACGTACGTACGTACGGGTTCCCCTGCATTTCCGAGCCCGCTTAATACGATTTTCAAATTCTCGCCAGACATGCATTATACTTGTTTATGCCCATGGATTTGTTCCAAATCTTCATGTATTCTCCCATTTTATCTATTCACTTCTTAGAGAATTTACCGGGTTCGCCAATGCAGCCCTAATCGCCTGGAAACTGATACTCAATACCGTTATAAGAATGATTGATAAACCTGCGACTAGAAATACACCGGCTCCAATATGGATGCGATAAGCGAATCGTTGCAGCCAATTATGCATTGACAACCACGATACCGGAAAGGCAATACACATAGCAGTTAAAACGAGCCTCAAAAAATCCTTTGATAGCATCGCAGAAATATCTTTTACGGACGCACCAATTGCTTTTCTGATGCCAATTTCCTTTTGCCTTTTTTGCGCGGTGAATGCCGCAAGTCCGAATAATCCCAGGCAGGAGATGAGTATAGCAAGGCCCGCAAAATATTTGGACAAAACAGCAACACGGTTTTCTGAGATATATAGCGCCTGGTATTCTTTATCCAGGAATTTGTATTCAAAAGCCAGGCCTTTATAAAAAGTTTCATAAGTTTTTTGGATTTGGCCGATAGTTTGTTTTTCTGTGCCCGCCTTTATTTTTACAATAAAGTTGGGCATGACAGGAAACATGCGGAAGAAGCAGGGTTTTATGGTTTGATATAAGGATTCAAAATTGAAATCCTTAACTACTCCCACAATCTGTTTTTTCATGCCCCAGAACTCAACTGTTTTGCCAATTGGGTCTTTCAATCCCATACTGTGTATCGCTGACTCATTAAATATGATTTCGTCCCGGGCATTGGCGTTGCTGGAAAAATAGCTTCCTTCCTTTATTTTAATTCCAACCGTATGCAGAAATCCCTTGCCCACTTCAAGATTGGCAAATGTGATATCCTTTGTTGGATCCTTTCCGGGCCAATTAAATCCGCCAATTGCTCCATGATCTCCTGTAAGATTATGATAATAGCTGCCCACACTTGTTACAGCGGGAATTTTTTCTAATTCGCTGGCAAAAGCATCCGCGGTACTCAGGTCCGTGGAGTCGGCCCCCAGGGGAATTCCAAAGTCAATGATATTTTCTCTGGTATAGCCAAGATTTTTTGTCTGCATAAAATTTATTTGCCTGTAAACCGTGAGAACTGCGACTATGGCTATGGCAGAAAGCGTAAATTGGAAAATAACTAACCACTTTCTTATTCTTAATTCGCCGACTGAGGTGTTAAGTTTCCCTTTTAATACATTGGCGGGATTGAATCCTGAAATGTACAATGCAGGATAACTGCCCGCAATCAGGCCTGTGATAAATGTTACAATTAGAGCCGAAAGGATAATTGCAGGGCTGAATGTAAAGCTAAGCTCCTTACCTGTAATGGAATTAAATGCAGGAAGCAGAAGAATGATTAGTATAATAGCCAGCATCAATGAAAACAGGCTCAATAGAATCGACTCTCCCAAATATTGCAGAACAAGAGTTGCTCTTCCCGCGCCTAATACTTTTTTAATACCCACTTCTTTAATTCTGCGCGTGGCTTTTGCAGTAGAAAGGTTCATGAAATTGATACAGGCTATTGCCAAAATAAAAATGGCGATAATTGCAAATAGCCTTACATAGGAGATCCTCCCGCCTACGGGTACACCTTCATTATATTGGCCGTAGAGATACCCGTCTGAGAATTTTCTTGCAAACAATTCCTTCTCCGAATCTTTATCCTTTGATTTTATAAAATCCTTGATCTTGGCGTTAAACCGGTCAATATCTGTTCCCTTTCTTATTATGACATAGGTACCCGGATCACTGTTTCCCCATTGCAACATGCCTGGCCGTTTTTCAACAAACAAGTCAAAATTTAAAAGAAGGTCAAATTGATTTGTGGCGTTTGGTGGATTCTTTTTAAAGATCCCTGAAATAAGATAAGAGCCCTTAAACTCACCCTGATTCCAGTCGATTGTCTTGCCTATCACATTTTCCGTAGTGTGAAACAGCTTCATGGCAAGCTCATCGGATATTGCAATGGAATGTCGGTCCGTGGAAATGCTGTTTTTGTTGCCCTGTAAAAAGGGGCAGGTGAAAATGTTGAAATAATCCTTGCTGATGAATTGGCCACCGGCTTTGATATGGGTATCTCCAAAAGAAATAATGCCCTCGCTTCCGAACCATGAAGCAGGAACCACAGTGGCAGCCCATTCCACTTCCGGCATTTCAGAGGCCAGGGCATTTGCCAGCAGGCCGGAAGTATATTCCATTGTTTGGATGCCATTGTTTTCCTTCAGATTTTGCATGACCTGGTAAAGCTGCTCGTCTTTTTCATTATACTTATCCATGTTCAACTCATTGTTGATCCATAACCAGATCAATATCGCGCAAGCTAAACCGGTAGATAAGCCCAAAAGATTCAGAAAGCTAAATTGGCGATCTCTCAAAAGGTTCCTCCATGCGATTTTGAAATAATTTTTGAACATAGAAATGAATTGTAGAGCTTGATTTATTTTTTTCTATTTAAAACTCACTATTCCGTTCTCAGACTCTTAACCGGATTTGCCAATGCCGCCCTGATGGCCTGGAAGCTGATGGTGAATAATGCGACCAGCGCTGCGACCGCTCCCGCCACGATGAAAATCCACCATGATAAATTGATGCGATAGGCAAAATCCTGTAACCAGTTATGCATGGCATACCAGGCTATTGGAAAGGCGATGAGGGCGGAGATGGCCACCAGTTTCATGAAATCCCTGGATAATAATGATACTATATTGCCTGTGCTGGCCCCCAACACTTTCCTGATTCCGATTTCTTTTATCCTTTGTGTGATGGCAAAAGCCGATAATCCAAACAAACCCAGGCAGGCAATGAAGATCGCGATGCAGGAAAAAACAGTGAATATGACACTCTGTTTTTCTTCTGACCTGTATAGTTTTTCAAAATTCTCGTCCAGGAAATTGTACTCGTAGGGGATATCGGGCAGGAATTTTTGCCAGGTGGCTTCCATAGTTGCAAGTGCCGCCGGAATACTGTTACCTGCTATTTTTATTGAAACCCTTCCATAGGAATTGGGGTTGGTGGGTACGAACAAAATCATTGGAGCAATTTTCTGGTGCATGCTTTCAAAGTGGAAATCATTGAACACGCCCACCAGTTTTCCCTTCCGACCTCCATATTCTATGTCCTTACCAATTGCATCTTCATTCGACTTCAGCCCCAGCACCTTTACGGCAGCTTCGTTGACCAGGAATGCGCTGGTATCTGCACCGAATTCTCTTGAAAATCCTCTGCCTGCCAAAACTTTGATGCCATAAGTGGAAATGAAGTCCCGATCCACCCACACAAATTTGATATCCGCATTTGCCGGGGCCAGTGAGTCTCCACGATTGATCTTGGTTCCCATTTCATCGAGTAGCCTTCCTGTTGGGATCCTGGATGAGCGACTTACATTCCTGATATTGCTGTTGGCGAGCATTTCATTCCGATACGCGTCAAATTTATCATCCAGGCCTCCATTATACGAAAGCGTTACAATATGTTCGCGGTCAAAGCCCAGGGATTCCTCCTGCATGAATCGGAGTTGCCTGAATACAACTGCCGTGCTGATGATCAGTACAATCGAAATGGCGAATTGAGCAGTGACCAGTACCTTCCTGAAAGAGATATTGGCGCCACCTGCTTTGAATAGGCCCTTCAGGACTTTTACAGGTTGAAAGGAGGATAGGAATAAGGCAGGATAAATTCCCGACAGGAAACCGACAATGAATGGAGCAAGGCCGAATGCGAGCAATATCTTTGGACGCAGCAGGATGCTGATAGAAAGTGGTTGCCCGGTGATCTTATTTAGCCAGGGCAATATCAGCCAGGTCAATCCCAGCGCCAATATCATGGCCATCCAGGAAACGATGATGGACTCGCTGAGGAACTGTGTTATTATTTCTTTACGTTGCGCGCCAATCGTTTTCCTGATGCCTATTTCCCTGGCGCGCAAGGCCGACCGCGCCGTGGACAGGTTCATATAATTGATACAGGCTATCAGGAGTATGAAAAGAGCTATGGCCGAGAATATATACACTCTTTTGATATCTCCATTTTCTTCTGCCTCGTAGTCCAGGTGGGAACGGAGATGGATATCGGTCAGTTTTTGGAGGTTCAATGCAGTTCCATCGGAAGTCTTAAACTTGCCATCATCTTCATGCATATACCGGTCCAGGAATGCAGGGAACTGAGCTTCCATTTTCCGGGGATCGAAATGATCCGGTACCAGGATATAAGTGAAGAAGGAATTATTCCCCCAATTAGTGCGCAGATTTTCTTCGCCATATACGGCGGAGTCCTTCAGCGTATTGAATGAGATCATGATGGCCGGATGAAAATGCGAATTGGCGGGGAGGGCTTTGTAAATGCCAGTCACTTTTAGGTTGAATTGGTTGTTGGCCTTAATGACCTTATTCATCGGATCTTCGTTACCGAAATACTTTTTTGCCATTTCCTCGCTGAGCATTACGCTGTATGGATCATGCAGGGCCTTGGCGGGATTACCTTGTAGCACGTCCACATCAAATACATCGAAGAAATGCTCATCAACAAAAAATACGCCCTGTTCATTGAATTTCTTTTCCTCATATCGCATAGGAACAGGACTGAAATCTATTAACCTGGTAATTTGCCTGATATCTTGAAAATCATGTTTCAGCAATGGCGCGAAAGGCGGTGCAATCGTTCCAAGATTCAAGGTAGTGGCTCTGGTCTGGGGATTTCTGAACAGCCGTGTAACGCGGTAGATATTATTAGCGTTCCTGTTGTATTTGTCAAAACTCAATTCGTTCAGTATATAAGCCAGGATAAGAAAACAGCAGGTAAGGCCTACGGTGAGGCCGAACAAATTGATGAATGAAATGAAACTGTATTTCATCAGGTTCCTGAATGCGATCTTGAAATAATTCCTGAACATGGTTGAGAATTTTTAATACGGCTATATCTGACCGATTTAATTGTTCATCATTCAGTTCTAAGGGATTCCACAGGATTGGCGACTGCTGCTTTGATGGCTTGAAAACTTACGGTAATCAGAGCTATCAGCATTGCCGCAATGCCCGACATCACAAATACCCACCAACTTATATTGATTCTAAAAGCAAAATCGCGCAACCACTTGTTCACCGCGAACCAGGCGATGGGCCATGCAATGAGATTCGCGATCAGTACGAGTCTTAAGAAATCTCTTGAAAGCAGGGATACTACGCTTTGAACCGTGGCCCCCATTACCCTGCGGATTCCCACTTCCTTAATCCTTTTTTCGGCGGAAAAAGAAGCCAGCCCAAACAATCCCAGGCATGAAATGATAATGGACAGGCCAGCCAATGCTGCCACGAATTTGCTCACCTGGGTATCAGCCATGTATAATTCCGTGAAGTGCTCGTCCAGGAATTGATATTCGAATGGATGATCGGGGAATTCTTTCTTCCAGGCGGCTTCAACAAATGCAATTGCTTCTTTGGGTTTGTTTCCATTGATCTTTACTGACATTTCACTATAGCCCCATTGGCTTTGATTAAAGAGGAACATGGTTTCGATCTTATAATGAAGGGAATTGAAATTGAAATCCCTGGCGATCCCAACAATGGTGCCGAGAGAATCTTTGATCCTGAAACCAAAATTCTTACCGATCACGGACGTCAAAGGAAGTTTGGGATGATCCCTGAGTAATTCCCTGGCCAGGGATTCATTAATAATATATTCTTTACCGTTGCCGGTCTGATCCTTCGAAAAATTCCTTCCGGCTACAATGGGGATTTTATATAGGTCGAGATAATCCGGATCCACAATCAGGCGGGTTGAGGTCAATTGGCGCAGGGGCCCATCTCCCTGGAATTCAATACCAGATTGATCAAGATGGCTTCCCAAAAGGTCCTGCGCACCGGTGACGGAACTTACCAGGCTGCTGTTCAGGATATCCTGTTTCAAAACACTGAATTTTCTTGAAGTGACCCCGTCAAGTGGAATATTCAGAACCTGATCCCGGTTGAATCCTGTATCCCTGTTTTGCATGTACTGCAATTGCCTGACGGCAAAAATGGTGGCGATGATCAGAAATATGGCGCTCGTGAACTGTCCCACCACGAGTATATTCCGAAGTAACCCTTTGTTCCTGCCTGTTTGTACGGACCCTTTCAACACTTTCACGGGTTGGAATGATGAAAGATAGGCTGCAGGATAAAGGCCAGACACGAGTCCCACGAGTATGGTGCCTAAAATTATAAATATCAGTTCCGCGTTTCTGAAAGAAGGAAAATGCAGTTCTCTTTGGCTCAATGCATTTACATAATGCAAAGAAAGCTTTACGAAGATCAAGCCGATCAACAATGCAAGGAGGGAGATCATCACAGACTCCCCGATAAACTGGCCGGCCAATTGCCCTCCCGATGCACCGATCGATTTTCTTATTCCCACTTCCCTGGCTCTTTCTGCAGACCTGGCCGTGGAAAGATTCATGAAATTTACACAGGCGATTATGAGTACTATCAGCCCGATGATGGAGAAAATATTAGTGTATTTCCTGTCGAATTTTTGATAGTTAATATAGTCAAGGCCTATATCCGCGGCATTGGCATGGACTTCTTTCAATGGAAGCAGGAATAGTTCATAGTGCTTCCAATTTTCGTTCGTGGCCATGTATTTTTTGAGATAGGCCGGAAATTTCTTTTCCAGATCCCTGACATTAGTATTGCGCGCCAATTCAAAATAGGTATCCAGCCAATTGCCTCCCCATCCGTTCATCCAATCTGGTTTGTAGATTGTATTAAATGAGAATAGCCCATCAAATTGTAGCTGTGAATTGCCAGTTGGGTCTTGCAATACGGCAGTCACCGTGAAATTCAGAGTGTCTTCGCCATAGTGGGTCACTGTTTTTCCAAGAGGGTCTTCATGGCCAAATAACTTTTCTGCGCTGGAGGCGGTTAGAACAGCAGAATTTGGCTTTTGAAGAGCCGTTGCCCTATCTCCTTTAAGGAGTTTGAAGTCGAAAATCTGCAGGAAAGTGGAGTCCACGAAAAACATCTGCGGCAAAAAAATCCGTTTTGCAGCGTAGGTCATCTGCACTTTATTCATCCAATTGATCCTGGTATAATTCTTAATTTCAGGAAATTCAGCTTTCATGGTGGGGCCCATCGGGAACATGGAGAGCGCCACTTTTTGGGAGGCCACCATCCCTTCAAATTTCTGGACTTCATTCAGTCGGTATATATTTTTCTTATGGATCCCATCGAAACTTGATTCATATAAAACAAAAAGCATGATGATGATGCATGCAGCCATACCAATGGCAAGTCCGATGACGTTGATCAGCGAAAAAGTCTTATTCTTCCATAGATTTCGCCAAGCGGTCTTGAAATAATTTCTGAGCATGACTTGAGATATTTTAACGTGGTTATAAATTCTCAATTAGTTTTCACTCATCATTCCGTTCTCAAGGATTTCACAGGATTGGCCAATGCTGCCCTGATTGCCTGGAAACTGATGGTTCCCAGTGCGACCAATATTGCCAATAATCCAGCGGCCAGAAATATCCACCAACTGATATGGATCCTGTAAGCAAAATCCTGTAGCCAGCTATGCATCACTAACCAGGCTACGGGAGAGGCTATGAAGAAAGCAATGATCACGAGACGGATAAAATCCCTGGACAAAAGCATCACGATATTCCCCACTGAAGCACCCAGCACTTTTCTCACTCCAATCTCTTTGGTGCGCTGGGTAGTCGCGAACAAAGACAATCCCAAAAGGCCCAGGCAGGCGATGAATATGGCAAAACCGGCAAATAGCGCGAAGACTTTTCCAAACAATTGGTCATTGGAATATTGTTCATTGAATTTATCATCAAGGAAATAATAGTCAAATAGATTTCCGGGAAAGAAACTCTCATATGTTTTTCTGATGGTTCCGATGGTTGCGCCCAAATCCCTGGTATCCACTTTTACAGAAATGGGACTATAAGTACTGTAAGCAGGCCTGAAAATGGTTGGCTCTATTGGATACCGAAGTGATTTTTGATGAAAATCCCCGACCACTCCAATGATGTCCCATTGACGTGTATCGCCCATATAAATGGTCTTGCCTATGGCATCATCGGGAGACTTAAATCCAAGGAGTTTAATGGTACTTTCATTGACGATGATATTGCGCAGTTTTTCCCAATCAGGATTATAGTCTGTGGCAGCGAAATTTCTTCCGGCGAGCAATTTCATTTCATACAAATCAATGAAATCTCCGCTCACTGAATTACTGCGTACAGTAAAGTGCACATTATCCGCAGCGCCTGCTCGTCTCACATTGAAATTCCTGCCCAACTCGTCACCGGCGACCCTGTTTGAATTAGCCGCACCCTTAACATGGGGAATTTTCTTCAATTCTGCCATCAGGCTATTTTCTTTTCCTATGAATGTGGAATCCCAACCTGTAAGTACGGGTGGTTTGATGATGAGCATTTGTGAAATGTTGAATCCAAGACTTTGCTCGTTCACAAATTTTATTTGCCTGTACACTACGAAAGATCCAATGATGAGCGCGACCGTAGTGGCAAACTGCCCTACCACCAAGGTTTTTCGCAAGAGGATGCCCTTTGTGGATCTCGTGTATTTTCCTTTCAGTACAAGTACCGGTTTGAAGGCCGACAGAACGAAAGCGGGATAGAAGCCTGAAATAATAATTCCTGCCCCGAGTAATATGAAGAATGCGGTGACAATGCTAAATCCTTCATTGCCATTTTGAAATAGATGTGAAAGTGAAAGTTCGTGTTTGATCAGGCGATTAAAGCTTCCCTGGGAAAGCAAGACAATGGAAATGGCAACCGAAAAGGCCAACAGGTTCAACAATAGTGATTCTGCAAGAAATTGACGGATCAATTGATTTCTGGTAGCTCCGGACACTTTTCTTACTCCTACTTCCCTAGCTCTTTCCAATGACTTGGCCGTGGTGAGATTTACGTAATTCACCCATGCAATAATAATGATCAACCCCGCGATTATCAGCAGGCCCCAGACAACGGTGGCGCTACCGGTTTTTCCAATTTCATATTCAAAATCAGAATAGAGATGCGATTTGAGGACCGGCTGCAGGTAAAATTTTTCCACGCTGCCTGAAACCTTATTTCCCTGGAAATGGCGCTCGCTGAAAGCCGGGAATTTTGCTTCGAGTGTCTTGTAATTGGTACCAGGTTTTAACTGAATATAATGCCAGAAATCTGAGTCTTTGAAATCATAGTCCGCCTCTTTCCAGGGATTGCTGCCGCTATAAAGAGAAACATAGGATATCACAAAATCAAATTGCAAATGCGAATTCTCGGTAACATCTCTAAAGATGCCTGTTATCTTATACGGGAGAGAATCGCGTTCAACTACAATCGCTTTTCCAACCAATGTTGCTAATTGGTCATCCTTAATGCCGAATATTTTTTTTGCCAGACTTTGGGAAATGATGACCGTTACTGGCTCTTTCAGGGCAGTTGACGGATCTCCTGCCAGAAGAGGGTAGTCGAATATCGAGAGAAAGGAGGGTTCTGCAGCTATTCCATTTTGTTCGCCTATTTTTTTCTCGTTGTATGTAATTATGGGTTGTCCCAGAGGCTCCACCCTGGTATAATCGACAATTTCGGGGAAATCATTTTTCATCGCCTTTCCAATGGCGCTATAAGTGATTGTTCCGTGTTGGATCATTTTACCGTTTTGATAGCGATCATTGAATACACGGTAAACATCTTTTCCATTTTTATTGAACCGGTCATAGCTAAATTCAAAACTGACATACTGCAATATGAGCAGGCAGGCAGCCATGCCAATTGATAAGCCAGCGATATTGATGAGAGAAAAGACTTTATTCTTCATCAAATTTCGCCACGCGATCTTGAAATAATTTCGGAGCATTTTGGATTGTTTTAAAATTTGATCCCTTATTGCTTCATTGTCAAACAGACCTCAGCCAGATTCAAATTCTCAAATCCTATTCCGTCCTTAGTGATTTCACTGGATTTGAAATGGCTGCCTTGATGGCCTGGAAACCTACGGTGATCCATGCAATCAGCATGGCAAGTAAACCTGCCACTCCAAATACCCACCATTGTATTTCGATACGGTATGAATAATTCTGTAACCATTTGTGCATGGCCCACCACGATAATGGAAATGCAATGACCGCAGCAATAAACACAAGACGGAGAAAGTCTTTAGATAACAGACCAGTGATTCCTGAAACTGTTGCACCCAAAACCTTTCGAATCCCGATTTCCTTGGTCCTGCGTTCTGCCGTATAGGCCGCCAGGCCGAATAGACCCAGGCAGGAGATAATTATTGCCAGCACTGCAAATACCCGCGACAATTTGCCTATAAGCATTTCACTCTTGAATATCTTATCGAATTGGTCATTTACAAACCTGTAGTCGAAAGGATAGGCAGGATTGTATTTTTTGATGATCGTTTCAATCTTTGCAAGCGCCTGCTCTGGTTTGGCGCTTGGTTTGAGATGGATGTATAAATTATTGTAGTATTCGGGGTAACAGAAAAAAACCAATGGATCGCTATTGGCGTACATGTCCCCAAAAACGAAATCTCTTGCCACTCCAACTATGTTATATTTTATGGAATCCCTTGTGAGTATTTTTCCAACAGCATTCTCTTTATCCACCATCTTTGCAAGCGTTTCATTGATGATCACACTCAGGCTGTCCTGCTTTGCGTCGGGGTAAAAGTCTCTGCCTTTTGTAATCTTAATTCCGGTAGTTTGCATGTATTCGGGGCTGACCCAATCCAGGGTGATGAGTACACTCTTCCCCGGATCTTTTCCAGCCCAATTAAAATCTGCTGAGCTGCTTCCCATGAACAGCATGTCAAGGTTAGATCTAGCCGCATTATCCACAAATCCCGAAGCCAGGAGCTCTTGTTTTACTACTTCAAAATGCTTGTTCAAATCACCTTCTATCGCTACCTGTATGAGATTGTCTTTATTATAGCCCAATTCCCTTTCCTTCACATGCTGTATCTGCTGGTAGATGATTATGGTGCAGATGATCAACGCTATCGATACGGTGAATTGCAAAACCACAAGGCCTTTCCTGATGTAAGCCGCGCTTCCCGATTTTATTTTCAATCCTTTAAATACATAAACCGGGTTGAAAGAGGAGAGGTAAATAGATGGATAACTTCCGGCAATCAGGCCACAGGCCAGACCTATAATTAATAAGGCGGCCAAATGCACGGGATTGCCCAATGCCAGGCTGAGATGTTTTTCCACCAGCGTATTGAATGGATTTAATACGAGATACATGATGCCGATAGAAAATAGGACCGACAGGAATGACATGAATACGGCTTCACCAATAAATTGACGGGCGAGTATCCCCTTATTGGCGCCCAATACTTTTCTCACACCTACCTCCTTGGCCCTTTTTTCACTTCGGGCTGTGGCCAGATTCATAAAATTGATGCAGGCGATCAACAGTATGATCCAGGCTATGATGCTGAACATCCTTACATATTCTATCCTTCCGCCTACCAGTTTGCCATCCTTGTATTCGCTGCGCAGCCTCCAATCATTCATACTGATCAGGAATGGTTTTGCCACGGCTCCGGTATCCTTCGACTGGATGTATCCGTATAATTTTTTATTCAGATCCTGAATATTGGTTGCCGGGTGAGCTTCCACGTATGTTTGTATTCCATTATTTCCCCATTGAAGCAACCAATTGTTTTTGTCCAGGTAGATCTTGAATGGGGCCAGCCATTCCAATTGAAGGGTTGAATTCTCGGGAAGGTCCCGAACTACGCCACTTATTACGAAGTTCTCCTGGTTATCTACTTTCAGCGTCCTGCCGACGATATTCCTTTCATTCCCAAAGAATTTCTTCGCCATTTTCTCGCTTATCACCAGTGATTTCGGTTGATCGAAAGCGTGATAAGAGTTACCCTGGAGAAAGGTGAAACTGAACATGCTGAATATCGACGAATCGGCGTAAAATCCATTTTGGAATATGGACTTGTCATTCAGGCTGAACATTATATTCTGCCCCCAGGTAGTGCGACAGGAATTCTTCACTCCCGGTAATTCGTTCTTAATTCCTGGTGCGAGTGGACCGGGAGTGGCGGCGAATGTGTAGGTCTTGCCTTCATAACTCTGGTTTTCGTACACTTGGTACAGGATATCGCGCTTGGCATTATTGTGGTCCCAGCTCAGTTCATCTTCCACCCAAAGAAATATCATGCCGGCGCAGGTAATGCCTACCGCGAGTCCCATGATATTCAGAAAGCTGTAACCCTTATTCTTCCAAAGATTCCTGACAGCCGTTTTGAAATAATTTTTAAACATGACTCATTATTTATTAGCTGAACACTAATTTCTTCTTCATAAATGAATTCACAATTCACACATTCACTCCTTTATCCGCCATTAGTCGATTCTCTGTTCTTCCAGTAGTCGTACTTTTGGCTCTTTATCCAATTTGACTTGCTGACTATTGACCAATCCCCAATGACCAAAGGCTAATCCCCAATGACTATTGACAAATGACTAATCCTCAATGCCCAGTGACTCATTCCCTCACTCACTCCTCAGCATTCTGGCAGGATTTACCATTGCCGACTTTATCGCATGCGAACTGACTGTTATGACTGCAATGACCAGGGACGAAACACCACCCAGAACAAATATCCACCAGCTCATGTTAATCCGGAAAGGATAGTTCTGCAACCACAGGTGCATAAAATACCAGGCTATGGGGGCTGCAATTGCAAATGCAATTCCTATCAGCATGATAAATTCTTTTGAGAACAGGTAAATGATATTTTGGATGGATGCTCCTAATACTTTTCTCACTCCCACTTCTTTGATCCTTTGCACCGCCATGAAAGAAGCCAGGCCGTAAAGCCCAAGGCAACTCAGGAAAATGGCGATGGCCGCGAATATTTTATAGAGCTGTGTAAGCTGATTCTCGTGATTGTAAAAATTTTCAATTTTTGTATCGAGGAACTGGTATTCAAATACAAAATCAGGGAATGCTTCTTCCCATACTTTCCCAATCTGGCTTATTTCTCCGGGGAAATCGCTTGTTGCTAGTTTCAATCCCGCCTGGCTGTATTCTCTCTTCAGGCTGGTTAAGAGAACGGGAGCCAGGTCGCGGCGAAAAGATCTGTCATTGAAATCTTTCATGACTCCAACTATGGGGCCTTTCATGGTGCCAAGGTCTATTTCCCTGCCCAGTGCATTTTCGGGATTCTTTAAGCCAAGGTTTTTGATCAGCATTTCGTTGACCAGGAATTCTTTGACGGTGTCCGATCTTTCGATATTTCTGCCCGCGACAAGCTTGATTTTGTATGTGGAGATATATTCATCGTCTGTCCACTTGAGTATCGCGTAGAAATCTGTTTCTTTTGCCGCATGATTGAACTTGAAAGTGCTCCAGCTATCGTTATCATCTTCTACCGGAGTATTGGAGCTGAAACTTATTTCCTGAATGCCTTTGATTTCCGACAATTTTTTTTTCAGGTAGTCCAGTTTGCTGATTCCTGCGCTGTCGCCTGGGAATGGAATATTCAGAATAGCATCCTTATCAAAACCCAGGGAACTGCTATTGAAGTAATTCATTTGCCTTGCCATGATGAAAGTGCCGATGATCAGTGCCTGGGCTATAATGAATTGAAAAACCACGAGGCCCCTGCGTAAAGAAATGCCTCTGGAACTCTTGATGGCCAGTTTGCTTTTCAGCGCCCTGATCGGATTAAATCCTGAGAGTACGAGTGAAGGATAAAAGCCAGCCAGTATCGTTACCACCAGCAGCAGTGCTCCCAGGAATAGTAACACATCAGGTTCGAGAATGAATTTGAGGGATAATGGAAGATCCAATACCTGGCTGATTGAAGGCAGCGAGATGATTGCGATAAGTACCGCCAATGTAGTAGATACCAATACGAGCATAAAAGTCTCGGTAAGGAATTGCATCCTCAGTTGGAATTTATTCCCACCCAGGACTTTTCTCACACCCACTTCCATGGCTCTGTTAACGGCCTGTGCTGTAGAGAGGTTGATGAAATTGATGCATGCGATGAGCAGGATGAAAGCCGCTATCAGCCAAAGGGCCCTGATGAGTTGGGGGCTGATCCTCCTGCTACTGTAGTTTCCTGTTCCGGTATCAAAGTGAACTTTTCCGAGAGCTTGAATGATTTGGCTGTCTTTATTGTCAGCGGATTTCATCTTTTTCGCGAAGGCTCTCAATTGCTCATTGAAATTTGCTGCAGACAATTTTGGAGGTAATAATATATAACATCCAAAACCTGACCTGGTATTATCCCAATTTGTTGCTTTTGCAAAATTCGCAGTGAATCCGGTTCCATATGCGATCACCAATTTCAACTGGAAGTCAGTGTTGGGCGGGATGCTGGCCAGAACCCCCGTTATCTTCAAACTATATCTGTTGTTCCATTTCAAAGTCTTTCCCATGGCAGATTTCCAGTCTCCGAAATACTTCTCTGCAATTTCTTTTGTGATGACTGTTGTATTGGGATCTTTCAGGGAGTTGGGATCACCAATCAAAAAGGGGAAGCTGAAGATTTCAAAAAATGATGGCTCGGTAAAAAAGACTCCATTTTCTTCCTTGAATTTTTTTTCAGCCTTACCGCTATTGTCCAACACCAGGATTTGGTCATCCCCTTGACTGTAAATGGGGGTGATTTTTTCGACCTGAGGGAATGAGGTTTTCAGACTTGCAGGCAAGGGAAAAGGCACGCCCGGTCCATAGAAGATATCGCCTGCGTCTGCATGGTGGTATTCGGTAAGCACGCGGTAGATCCGGTCTTTTTTTGTCTGAAAATTTTCAAAGTTCAACTCAAACTGAATGATGACAAAAATGACCAGGCAGACGGCAATGCCTGCCGCCAACCCCGAAATATTCAGGAGGGTATATTGCTTATTTCTCCAGAGGGTCCTAATCGCCGTTTTGAAATAATTCTTAAGCATGGCCTATATTTTATTTGCTGTGTAAAATTGTTTTCAGTTCATGAATGAATTCATCTCTATGGCCCTCATCCTAATTGAGTCATGACCACTGACTACTCACCACTGGCTTACTGCCTCCTTTCCTCATTCACTTCTCAAAGCATTCACCGGATTAGTGGTTGCCGCCTTAATAGCCTGAAAACTGACCGTGATCAGTGCAATCACCACTGCTGATAATCCGGCCAACCCGAATACCCACCATTTTAACGGTGTGCGATAGGCGAAATCCTGCAACCAACGGTGAGCCGCCCACCAGGCAATGGGCGATGCTATTAGCATGGAGAACAACACCAGTTTCAAAAAATCCTTTGAAATCAGAGCTGCGATATTTGTTGCCGATGCTCCAAGCACTTTCCGAATGCCGATTTCCTTGGTGCGCTGCACGGTTGCATAAGCTGCCAATGCAAACAGACCCAGGCATGCCAAAATGATGGCAATGGATGAAAAAACACTGAACACTTTGGCGGTACGATATTCGGCAGTATATAAATGGTCATAGTCTTCGTCCAGGAAATGATATTCGAAAGGGCGATGCGTAACTCTTTTTTTCCAGACCGATTCGAGAAATTCCAAGGTAGCGGGTATGTTTCTCGGCGAAATCTTAACCAGGAGGTCATTGACGTAATAGGGATCCAGGAAAATGACCACGGGCTTCACGGTTTCATGCAGGGAGGCAATATGAAAATCCCTGACCACGGCTTTCACAGTTCCGTCAACTCCTTTGGAGATTGTCTTACCAATTGCCTGTTCAGGTGTCCATCCAAGCGCCTTCACGGCCGTTTCATTCAGGATAAAAGTATAGTGGAGATTTGCTCCCTGATTACTGGTATCAAGCTGACTCTTGTTGGCCTGTGTGAAATCGGTGCCAGCGATAATTTGCATGCCCATAGTCTTAATAAAGTCCAGGTCCACCGGCATTGCATTCACCATAATATTTTTTGTGGTAACGCCGTTGTCAGCGCTGATGCCGTCACCCCATTGCACATACACAGGTGTCTCGTATGAACCACTCACGGAGATTATCCCCGGGTTCAATGTCATGGCTTTTTTCAGGTCTTCATACCCTGGCCGCATGCTGCGATCCACCGGAAGTATAACGACCTGCTCTTTATCATATCCCAGCTTCTTGTTGCGGATGAAAGACAATTGCTGGAGTATGATGATGGTGGCGCTGAATAGGAATATGGATACCACAAACTGGAATATGATCAGCGATTTTCTCAGTCCGGATCCCGAGGATCTCAGGTGGAATCCTGATTTTAGAATTGAGGCCAGTTTTGTATGGGTTAGAATGAACGCGGGATAGAGTCCCGACAGACAGCTTACAATCATTCCCAGTAAAAGGAAGCACAATAAAGGGAGGGGATGGAAAAGTTCGGATGCACTGATGGCTTTTCCTGTAAGTTGATTGAATGCCGGAAGCAATTCTATGCTAAGGAATATTCCGAGTATTAAAGAAGAGAAGCTGAGTATGGTGGATTCCGCGATGAATTGGGCAAACAATTGCCAGCGTTGAACGCCCAGCACTTTACGAATACCGATCTCCGAGCTGCGCCCAGCGGACTGTGCCGTAGCCAGATTGGTATAGTTGATGCAGGCGATGATTAATATCAGAACCGCAATTATCGCCAGCACATATATATAAATAATATTGCCGTTAGGTTCCAATCCTTCCAGGGCGGAATAGAGGTGCACGTCCTTCAACGGCTCAAGATGATAGGTGAGCCAGCCTTCATGACGAGGTTTCTGTTCCTTACTCACTTTTTCCATGAATCTGCTTATTTGATTCTGGAGAGGTTTTACCTGATTCTTGTCACTGAGCAACAGATAGGTAATATAATTGGCAGAATACCAGTCTTCGGAATGAGATACGCCCAGACTGGAAAAGGAGGCGACAAAATCGAATTGGATCTGAGAATTATTAGGAGGATCTGCCACGACGCCGGATACCAGGCATTCATCTTTAGCGTTGATGAGGAGCGCCTTCCCCACTGCATTTGTAACATCACCAAAATACTTTTCCGCCATCCTGCGGGTAAGAACTATTTTCCTGGGAGCATCCAGCGAAGTGGAAGCATCCCCACTCAATAAGTGGAATGAAAAAATATTGAAGAAAGAAGAATCTGCATAGAGGAAATTCTTTTCATCATAAAGTTTCTCGCCATAGGCCACTACGCTGGAATTTTTTGTCATTCGGCAAAACGCCCGAACAGATGGGAAATTCCGTGTAAATTCTGGCCCCGGCTTGGTTCCGGTGACGGCCACTTTTTGAGAGCCCGATTTGTCACCGTACTCCATGGTGAGGCGGACAATTCTGTCTGCATTGTCGTGAAACCGGTCAAAACTCAATTCGTGCCCGATATACAAACCAATCAGGATGCAACTGGCCAGTCCTACTGTAAGACCAGCCATGTTGATCAAGGTGTAAAGCCTGTTTTTTTTCAGGTTACGCCAGGCAATCTTAAAATAATTTCTTACCATATTCAAATTTTTAAAGGCGCCTCCGGTGATGTCTACCTTGACCCGATTATTCTCTTCGCAATGCCAATACCGGATTGGCCAGGGCCGCCCGGATAGCCTTGTAGCCTACAGTGAGCCAGGCTATCAGGATCGATACCACTACAGCCGCCGCGAAAACACTAATGCCAATGGATACACGATAAACAAAATGGTTCAGCCAGTCATTCATCATATAATATGCCACCGGAGCTGCGATCAGAAAAGCCGCGCTGATAAGTATTGTGAATTCCCTTGAAAACAAGTACACGATATTCGCCGCAGATGCACCCAATACTTTTCGGATGCCAACTTCTTTTGTCTTTTGAATGGCCATGAATGACACGAGTCCGTACAGCCCCAGGCAGGAAATAAAAATGGCGAGGCCAGCGAAAATCTTGTAGAGTGTCGACAATTGATTTTCCTGCTGGTAGAACCTGGCAATGCTTTCGTCAAAAAAGGTAGCCGTATTGGCGTATTCCGGGTAGAATTTATCCCAGGTTGCTTGTATGGCGGCCTGTACTCCGGATATATCTGTGGTGTTTAGTTTGATGGCCGCGGAGCCATAGTTTTTGTTGCTGGTGGAAATGAGGAGCGGTTTCACTTCTTCCCTGAGTGAGTTGGTTTTGAAATCTCTCACCACGCCCACTATCGGTTTCCAGGAATTTCGTCCAAGCCTGATGGATTTCCCGAGAATGTCCCGGGGATTTTTGACCCCCAATTTTCTCATTAGGGTTTCATTAATCACTACTTCACGAATCGTATCGCTTTTCTCAAATACGCGACCGGCAATCAGATGCAGTCCATAAGTAGTAAAATATTCGGGGTCGCTGAATTTGAGGAATACAGTAAATTTTTCATCAGGTCTGTAGTCAAAGGCAAAATTAGTACCCCAGTTATTGTCTGATGAAGGAGGGTCTGTATTGAGACTCACGGATTGAACGCCGGGTATGCGTAGCAACTGATCCTTGAACGCGGGTTGCCTGGCAACGGAAGTGCTATCTGAATTCCCATTTAAAACCAATACGGCATTTTTATTGAAGCCAAGATCGGCACTGCGTACATAGTTCATTTGTGACACGGCAATGATGGTGCCGATGATCAGTATCTGTGATATGGCAAATTGCAGGATCACAAGGCCTCTGCGAAGCGTGATGCCACTGGTTGATACGGCGTTGATCTTATTCTTCAGCGCGAGAGCGGGTCTGAAGCCGGAAAGTATCATGGAAGGATATATTCCCGAGAGCGCCGTAACCACCAAACCGGTAATTAGTATGAATAAGATTCCTTCTGAATTGAACAGGTTCAGGCTTTCGGGGATGGAAACGAAATGTTTGACATAGGGTAGGGCGAGCCAGGCAATGGCGATTGACAGTACCAGTGCCATGATTACTATTAGTGCCGTTTCGCCCATCATCTGCCTGAATAATTGGCGGCGGTTGCCTCCCAGCACTTTCCGCACACCCACTTCCTTTGATCTTCCCACAGACTGAGCGGTAGAAAGATTTACGAAATTAATACAGGCCATGACAATGATGAGCAGGCCGATCAGGGAAAGAGTTCTGAGAGTGGACTTACTACTGACATGATCTCCCAGGTTTCCAAACCGGGAATCAAAATGCACTTCACTCAGTGGCTGCAAAAAAAGAGCTCTTTCGGAATTTCCATCGCTGCCACGGTGTTTCTTGCTGAATCCCTTTAACTGGTTGTTGATTAGATCCACCGAAACATTTTCAGGAATCATCATATACACCTGGAAATTACTGGTGACCTGGTTCCAGTTGTCCATGTACCGATAGGTACTGGCATTGCGTTTCATGGTTTCAAAGGATGTAACCACTCTCAATGGAAAGTCGGTGTTCGCGGGCGGATCATCCAGGATGCCAGATACTCTCACCGTTACTGCATTGTCCAGTTTGAGATATTGACCCACGGCATCCCGCCATTTCGAAAAATATTTCTCCGCCATGCTTTTGGTTAATACGGTAATATTGGGTTCCTTCAGAATTGCCGGACTTCCAACCAACCATTTATAGTCGAAAACTTCGAAGAATTGGGGATCGCAAAAAAAGATTCCAGTCGTTTCTACAAACTTCTTATTGCCTGATGCATGCAAGGGATCCGTTCCTGCAACTGTCACCTGGCTACCATAATTGGCATATAATGCGCCGCTGGTCACCTGCGGAAAATCCAGCCGCGCCGCTTCCAATGCGGGGAAGGGCACTCCACCTGTATAGTCGATCCCATCTGAATATTTATCCTGCATTACAATATGAAAGATCCTTTTATAATTCTTCTGAAAACTGTCATAGCTCAGTTCATACCTTACCACCAGGAACAACAGGAGGCAGGCCGCAATACCAATTGCAAGTCCACTGATATTGATGGCGGAATAGGCTTTGTGCCTGGTGATGTTCCGCAGTGCGATCTTAAAATAATTCCTAATCATGCCTTTGATCTTTAGATTTTTTACGAACCTGTCATATAATATTCCCAAATCTTATTTCTATTTTCTGAAACTTTCTTCAGTTGCCAATTTATTCTGTCCGCAACGAATTCACGGGGTTTGCCAAGGCGGCCCTCAATGCCTGATAGCTGATAGTTAGCAAGGCTATAAATAAAGCAAGGCAGGTTGTCCAGGCAAATACTGTCCAACTGATGGAAACCCGGTAGCTGAAATCCTGCAACCATTTCCTCATGACCCACCAGCCAACAGGAGAAGCAATCAGGATGGAGACGGCCACAAGTTTCAGGAAATCTTTAGAAAGGAGCGACACGATGCCTGCCACACTAGCTCCCAATGCTTTTCTGACTCCGATTTCCTTGGTTCGTTGCTCCGCGCTGAAAGTCGCCAATCCAAACAGGCCCAGGCAGGAAATCAGAATTGCTATGGCTGTAAAATATCCAACGATCGAGGCCAGACGATTTTCTCCCTCATAATTCTTTTGAAAATCTTCGTCCAGAAAACTGTACTCAAAAGGTTCACCTGGATTGAGTTTCTTCCAATTAGTTTCAATGTCCTTTAAAAGCGGAGCCACATTCTTCGCGCGGGCGTGCACCATGAGGTAATTATAGGTTGGAGTATTATTGAGGAAAAAGCCGTAAGGTGAAATGGATACGTGCAAATCCTGAAAATGAAAATCCTTGACCACGCCTATGATCGTATAGTCGTAGGTCTGTCCCCTCCAATCGAAATACAATTTGCCGCCAATCGATTTTTGAGGAGTGGGGAATCCCAGTTGTCTGATGGCTTCTTCATTGACCACTATCCTGTTGTTGGTATCTCCCCGGAATTGTTCGGAAAAAAGCCTGCCTGCTACGAGCTTCAAACCCAGAGTCTGCAGAAAGGTCTCATCCACCCAATTGGTATGAACCAGTTTTGAATCACTGGCGGTCTTGCCTTCGGTATGCACTCCCATATCGCTCGGATTCATGATCCCCGGATAATAGAGTGTTCCGCCGGTCTCTATCGTAAGGGGATTTGCCTTTATCGAATTCTTCAATGCGGTATAAATATGTTTAGCGTTGTTTCCTCGTAGCGGAATAATGAGCTGCTGGTCCTTTGCAAATCCAAGATCGGTGGATCTCATGAACTTCATTTGATTTCCAATCACTACGGAAGCGATGATCAGGACTACGGAAATGATGAACTGGAATACCACTAAGCCTTTTCTTAACGCGATTGCCGCAAGGGAATTACTGAATCTTCCCTTCAATACTTTTACCGGAATAAATGAAGAGAGATAGAAGGCAGGATAGCTTCCTGCGATGAGGCCTGTAATAAGGGATAACAGGAAAAATCCAATCAGGATATTGGCCTGGGAATGAAAATCCAGGGTCAGATTCTTCCCTGAAACCCGGGCGAACGCGGGCAACAAAAGGAAGGTGATGAGCAAAGCGAAAATGAATGCGATCAGGCTCATCAGTACCGATTCACCCAAAAATTGCCAGACCAGTGATTTTTTTTCCGCGCCAAGTACTTTGCGAATGCCCACTTCCGCCGATCGTTTGGAGGAACGGGCCGTTGACAAATTCATGAAGTTGATGCAGGCAATCAGTAGTGTGAAGAGCGCAATGGAAGCGAGTATATACAGGTAGGTGATACTACCCACAGCTGTGATATTATTGGACATACCTGAATACAAATGCATTCCCTTCACAGGAACCAGGGATTGCTTCTTGCTAAAACCCATGGCGTTCAAATCTTTCCTGATATACTTGTCAACGAATGCCGGAAACTTGGCTTCCAGGTTTTTGGCGCTGGCACCCTCTTTCAGCAGAAAAAAAGTGTGAAACATATTATTGGAAGCCATATCCGTTTGCTCCTGAATAAGCTGTTCAACGTCTCCTCCCAAAAACGAGATGAAAAATCTGGCGGCGATTTGGGATGGTCTGGGATCAGGACGAAACACGCCGCTCACCTTGAGATCATAATCTCCATTGGTACTGCTGCTAACATGCAGCACTTTGTTAAGCGCGGATCGGTCGCCAAAAAATTTCCTGGCAATTTCTTCACTTAACACTATTGAATTGGGTGGAGTCAATGCCGAGTTTGGGTCACCTTCCGTAAAATGGTAAGTGAATAATTTAAAAAATGAAGCGTCGGCCATGTAGCCGTCGGATTCATAGAATGATTTAGGAGTTACACCATCCTGCCTGTCCTGCAGCAGGGTCTTGTCTTCTGCAAACAGTTTCATGATCCTCGCGCTTTCGCTGATCTCAGGGAATTCGGCCTTCATCGCCTGCGCCATGGGAGCAGGCGTATTGGGCATTTTATCCTCTTTTCCATCTTTTATGAATGTGGTGGTAAGCTCATAGAGCCTACTCAAATTCCGGTGATAGCTGTCATAACTCAGCTCATGATATATATAAACAGAAATGAGAAGGCAACAGGCAAGTCCTGCTGACAGGCCAAATATATTGATGAATGAAAAGGTCTTGCTCTTCAACAAATTCCGCCAGGCAATCTTTAAATAATTCTTGAACATGTTATTTATTTTATTGTTTGCTCCTGCAAAGCATCCCTGTTCAATCGGGCGCTCACAGTATCAGACATCCTGCCATGGTCCAAGGCTGATCCGGATCATAGTAACTGACCACTGGACTTTCATCTTTTACCTTTTCCTTTTTTGTTCCCTTGCCGGGAAATTTATTGCATTTCACCTCCGCAGTCACATTCCTCATAGTCACCAGCACCAAGGCCCAAACGAGCAATAGCACCGCAACCCGACTGACATTATTTGGTTTTTGAAGGTTCATGGCTCATGGTTTAAATAATGAGTAAGTTTGACCAGTGTAGCCATCGCAGGATATCTACGGTATGGCTAATTTGGCAGTCCCAAGGGAGTGGCTGTTTCAGTAATTCACCGCAATAATTAGCTGATGCTTTTAAAGAAGGGTGGGAGCATACAACAATATTGAAATGATTCCTGAGCATATATACTTTGTCACTAGTGTTTCGATATTAGTCAAAGATATTCAGTTGATTATGATTTAGCTCTTTGAAATTTTGTTGTATTGAGTTGGTAAACAAATTCGTGATAGGTGTTTTATCGAAGATACAAACACTGATTACTTGCAGTATCTCA
>JBGPHC010000029.1:0-56219 GCA_041484195.1 Agriterribacter sp.
CCTTTCCATCCGGGAGGAAAAATCTGCTGTACAGCCGGTGTAAAACCTTTGAAGCTTGGGGGAAAATAATAGGTACACAGTCCAGGACATAAAAAAAGCCGGATTCTCTCCGGCTTAAAATTTCGCTCCTCAGACTGGACTTGAACCAGTGACCCTCTGATTAACAGTCAGATGCTCTAACCAACTGAGCTACTGAGGAATGTTTTTTTATCAATTCAATAAATGCTTTAATTTTCCTTTATTCCTGCAATTTCAATACAAGCGATTGATCTCCGTCCCACTTGAACCACCCCGATGGCTCCGATAGCTATCGGAGGGGCACTGATTAACAGTCAGATGCTCTAACCAACCCCGATAACTATCGGGGCTACTGAGGAAAATGGGATGGCAAAAATAAAGAATTTCGGACAGCAAAAAAATTTGTAAAGCCCTTTATTTCAACCATCCGAATAAAGCTCCACGCTCTTCAATTCCAATATAAATACCATCTGGCCTGCGCTCAATGGGATAGGTCTTAAGATAATATCCCTCCCCACTTGCATTCCTCCCATTAGAAAGATTGAATTTGTAACGATGCACGGGGCAAATTATATTTCCCACGGCGTCTAGATAACCATCTGCTAATATGCCCCCGGCATGCGGACAAGAATATGAACATCCAAATAATTGTTCTCCGGATTTTGCTACGCAGATTTTTTTGCTGCCTGCTTCTACCACGCAGATTCCATTTTCAGCAAAGTCGAGCTCTCTCTCATCTTCGGCAATCCTTATCCATTGATATTGCTTGGGACTCATCAGGAAAAGAATTCCGATTTGTAGGGATACCTAATGCGGTACAGCTCACGAACGCGGCGCAGAATCTCATCTCTCAATTCATCAATATGCTGCTTTTCTGTGGCAGAAACGAAAATACAATTACCCTGTGTTTCATTGGCCCACCTTTGTTTCAGGTCTTCGAACAACTGTTCTTTCATATCTTCATCCAACCATTTATCATAAGTCTTTTCCGCATACAGATCAATCTTATTAAAGACCATCAGCACCGGCTTATCATGAACTCCCATTTCCTGAAGAGTCCTATTAACTACGGCTATCTGGTCTTCAAACTGAGGATGCGAGATATCCACGACGTGCAATAACAAATCACTCTCTTTCACCTCATCCAGGGTACTCTTGAAACTCTCGATCAAATGGTGCGGCAATTTCCGGATGAACCCAACCGTATCACTCAGCAGAAAAGGTGTATTTCCGAAAACTACTTTCCGGGTTGTTGTATCCAAAGTGGCGAAAAGCCTGTTCTCCGCAAATACTTTACTCTTGCTCAAAAGATTCATCAGAGTGGACTTGCCCACATTGGTATAACCCACCAATGCCACTCTCACCAATTCTCCGCGATCTTTACGCTGGGTGGAAGCCTGCTTGTCAATCTGTGCCAGCCTCTTGCGGAGTAATGAAATCTTATCCCTGACAATTCTTCGGTCCGTTTCAATTTCAGATTCTCCGGGTCCCCTGGTGCCGATACCGCCTCCCAATCTTTCCAGGTGCTTCCACATGCCTCTCAGCCTTGGGAGCAGGTACTGATATTGGGCCAATTCCACCTGGGCCTTTGCCTGAGCTGTCTTTGCGCGGCGGGCGAAAATATCCAGAATCAGGTCACTTCGGTCAATCGTTTTTACGTCGAGGGCCTTTTCGATATTGGTTATCTGGGCTCCTGTCAATTCATCGTCAAAAATCACGACGTCAATATTTCTTCCATCAATATATTCCCGGATTTCTTCCAGCTTGCCTTTTCCAATGAAAGTCTTGCTGTCGGGGTGTGGAAGCTTTTGGACAAATCTTTTTACGGCTATAGCACCAGCGGTTTCAGCAAGAAATGCGAGTTCATCCAGGTATTCCTGCAACTGCTCTTCATTTTGCTGTTCATAAATCAGGCCTACCAAAACGGCCCTTTCCTGATGATTCAGTCCAAGCTTTTTTTCTATCAATCCTAAAAATTTGAATAGCAAAGGTAAATCACTCCCGATAAAAAATGGGGACATGCCCGTCGATTCTTTTGTCGTTCGTTGCAGAAGGGAAACAAGAAAAAAGATGTGATAAGCGTAGCAAAGAGATCCGGACTACAATCCGCTGATGGTAAGTCCGAATGAATAAGGTTTTACGTCTGGACCAAATCCTTCCCTTATGAATTTGTTTATCTGGTAGGTTCCAAATAAGGAAAATACACCGTATCCCACTCTCACTGTGGCCGCCAGCCTTGTGCCATTGAAATTCCTCTTGTCTTTCAATTTAGTAACATAACCGCCATACCCGTTCGCGTCAGTTTCCAGTTTTGCCTTTGTGTGGGCATCAACCATGGTGCCTACTTTTACACCCAGGGCTAATTTGAATGATTTGCCAGGTTCCACGGGGTTGGAACTGAATCGAATTTCCACCGGAGCTTCCAGGTAACCGGTAGTAAGTTTATACTTCTTGTATTTGTTGACAGTATCGCTCGCAAAGCTGATGGGAGTCTTTCTGAGATCGATTGTTGTCTTGTCGAAGAACATATGATCACTGCCTACACCTGCGCCAATGGCTACACTGAAGCGAGGGTCAGTCTTGAATGGGAAATCGAAAAGGAGATAGAAATTGATTGTGCGTGTAAATCCTTTGGTTCTCAGGGAATCAGGCTTGCCTCCCCATCCATTGTATCCGAGTTGCAAAAGGAAATGATCTGCGGCCCTTCCGGTAAGTTCATCTTTGGAGATTGTTTTTTTCTTTTTAGGGGTGGGACTATCATTCTGAGCGAAACTGCAATGCGCGAGTATAGCTAAAGAACAAACCAGCAGTAATTTCTTCATAATTCAGATTGATTGACAAATGTATCCTGCGACAGGTTAATAAAAGGTTAAAGAAATGCTCTTGGGTATTGAATTTCAGCACTCACCGGATATGCAGAAAAATAAATGAATAATTAGGCAATCCCAGGAATCAAATTCTTTCGCCTCAATCAAATTAGACTTTTACTATACCCTTGGACAAAGATTGCAAAATCCAAATGCCGGGTTCATGATAATCTTGAAAAACTATGTGAACCCTGTCTCGCCAGAGGTGAGACGCCCCCCTGAAATCTATGTGGACCCTGCTGGGCTCGAACCAGCGACCCTCTGATTATGAGTCAGATGCTCTAACCAACTGAGCTAAGGGTCCAGACCTCATTAAAGCCTTTTTTGACGAGCAGCAAAGGTAGAAAAATTCAGGATTAGGAATAATATTTCTTCATGCAGCAAATTTATAAACACAACTATCTATATATGTGTCTTACATTTGAATATTCCGTTCACATTACGACTCACGATTGCATTCAAATGGATAAGTCTATCCAAGTTGAAGATTTAAAGAAACGAATTGCGCTTTTTGATGACCAGCAAGCGTATAGAGAACTCTTTATGGTTTTCTATACCTCCCTCCAGCAATTTGCATTTTCCATTTTGAGATCCAAACAATTAGCCGAAGAAGCCGTTTCGGATGTATTTATTAAAATATGGGAAAAACGTTCCAGCCTGGATACTATCGATAACCTCAAATTCTATCTTTTTGCCAGCACCCGCAATACCTCCCTCAATTACCTGAAAAAGCAGGAAGGACTCAGGAAGATTAATGCGGATGACTATTGGGTGGAATTACATAGCATTTATTTTGACCCGGAACAGTTGATGCTCACAGCCGAAATGATATCCAGAGTAATGGAAGCCATCAACAGCCTTCCACCCAGGTGTAAACTCATTTTCAAGCTGGTAAAGGAAGAAGGGCTGAAATACAGGGAAGTTTCCGAACTCCTCGATTTATCCATTAAGACGGTGGAAAATCAAATGACCCTTGCCCTGAAAAAATTAGGATCTGCTATCGGCTTCGACATTTATAAGTCAGTCTCCTCCACCATCAGGTCTCCACGCTGAAATAATTTTGAACTCCTTTGGGGGTAAATGCCCAAATGGATTGTCTTAATCTTAGTATTCCACACACATGACTGCTGAGAAAATCTGGTATTTATTAGGGAAAAAGCTATCGGAGGACGCAAACCCCGAAGAATTGCAGGAATTAGAGCAGTTGATGCGCCTCCACCCCGACATACAATATTCCATTCAGAATATAACCGACTTATGGCGATTGGAAAAGCCAATTGACCAGCCGGAGCTTGAAAGCGCCCTTCAAAGGCATATTTCCCGCATGAAAGAAAAGGGATATCCTGTTCAGTTGGAAGAAGCGGGAAATGGAGCCGGAGCCGGGACTCAATCATCTGGCAGAAAGAACAAGAGAAGGCAATTGGTTTTTGTATTGGCCTGCAGTCTCGTTCTACTCATAGGTACCACAATCTACTTCACCCGTTCCCATAATTCGAATTTTGTAGCTCAACAATCCTTTAAAGGAACTGATCCGCGGGCGGACATGAATGAGGTCTCGACCCGCATGGGCTCCCGTTCCAAAATTGTGCTTCCTGACAAATCGGTGGTTTGGCTGAATGCGGGGAGCAAACTTCTCTATGAAAAAACCTTTGGCAACACTATTCGTGAAGTGGAGCTAAGTGGTGAAGGATATTTCGATGTGGTGAAAGATCCCGAAAGGCCATTCATTATCCATACAGAAAAACTCAACATCAAAGTGTTGGGAACCGCGTTCAATGTGAAATCCTATCCCAACGATGAGACCACCGAAACGAGTCTGATTAGGGGAATGATAGAAGTTACGATGAAGGACCGCCCCGATGAAAAAATAATACTGCGCCCCAATGAAAAGCTAACGGTGCGAAATGATGGAGGAAAGTCCGAGGCAGTGCCTGAAGTCAACAGAAAAGAACCCCTTGTGGCCATTGGCCGGATCACTTTTGAACCTCATGACGGAGTGATTGTGGAAACCGCCTGGATGGACAATCAACTCTTCATCAGGGCGGATAAGTCATTTGCAGAATTGGCACTGGACCTGGAAAGGAAATATGGAATGAATTTCAGGTTCGACAATGAAAAAGTGAAGCAATTCAAATTTGGCGGTGCAGGAGGCAGTTTTAAGAAGGAATCCATCCAACAGGCCCTACATGCATTGCAACTGGCTAATTATTTCAGGTATCACATCGAAGATGATACCGTTATTATAGACAAATAATCTGGTTTTATGAATATCAATAACACATCCTGATACATAAATGAAAAACGGGAAATGTTGTCGCATTTCCCGTGAACAGGTTAAACAAAAACTTGTCCTCAGGCTGAAACAGAAGGTTCAAGTTTTGCTTTTATAAACCCTTAATGTTAAATGTATGAAAAAATATCTAGTCCAGAATAGGGGCGGTTTTCGCGCTGCTCTTATCAAAGCGCTGCTCGTTATGAAATTGATTGTTCTGTTGCTACTACTGAATATTTGCCAGGTGATGGCAAAGGCCAGGGCCCAGGAAAAAATTTCCCTGAACCTCCAGCAGGTGGAGATAGGCAAGGTCTTCAATACCATTGAGCGCCAAGGCTCTTACCGATTCCTCTTCAACAGTGAATTGCAGGGTCTGCACCGGAAAGTAAACATCTATGTTGAAAAGGCAGGGATTGCCGAGGTGCTGACGATGGTACTTGCCGGGACCGACCTCACCTATAAAATGCTTGATGACAATCTCATTGTGGTGAGGTTGAATTCCCTTGAAATGCAGGATATCAGGATCACAGGTAAGGTGACCAATGAATCAGGGGAGCCCCTCGTAGGTGTATCAATAACAGTTAAAGGAGCTTCCACAGGAACAACAACCGACAATCTGGGGAATTTTGAACTTACGGTTCCCGAAAATGCCGTTTTGGAAATTTCCTATATTGGTTTCATTTCCCAGGAAATTCCTGTCAATAATCAATCTGTCATTAATATCAGTCTGATTGCTTCTGCGAAACAACTCGACCAGGTGATTATCGTAGGTTATGGTACTCAACGTAAGATTGACGTTACCGGATCCGTCAGCCAGATCAAGGGCGACGAAATATCCAAACAACCTGCTGCCAACCCTATCAGTTCGCTGCAGGGAAAAATCGCCGGCGTGCAAATAACCAATTCCGGTGCGCCCGGTTCCTCTCCCGAAATCCGCATCAGGGGAATTGGAACTCTGTATGGAGACCAGAGTCCTCTATATGTAGTGGATGGAGTATGGTACGATGACATCAGTTTCCTTAATCCCGCCGACATTGACAATCTCAGTATTCTGAAAGACGCTTCCAGTGAATCTATATATGGTATCCGCGCCGCCAACGGAGTGGTTTTGATTTCCACCCGGAAAGGCAAAGCCGGACAAACTACCGTCAACTACAATGGTTATGTAGGTATGCAAAGTGTAACCAACCAAATCAAAATGGCCGATGGCAGCGAATATGCTACCGCTATCAATGAACTAAGGGGGAATACCAATCTCGATCCGGCCCAGTTTGGAAAAGGAACCGATTGGTACCACCAGATACTGCGGAATGCTTTTGTCACGAATCATCAGGTATCCGTAAGTGGGGGATCCGAAAAATCCACCTATAATTTTTCCCTGGGATATTACGACCAGGATGGAATCGTGGAAAAAAATAATTACAAGCGTTATACAGCAAGACTTCAAAATGACTTTGTTGTATTCAAGCCTTTGAAGATTGGATATTCCATTACGGCGGTGGCCAGCAATTCCATCGACATCCCAGGTAGCATTTTTCATGAATTATTTTCAGCTGCTCCCATTGTACCCGTTTATTATCAGGATGGGACTTATGGAGATCCTTCAGACTTCGACCTGGGAGATGGAGCCAATTTCAACCCGCAGGTGAGCCTGGATGTCTTCAATCAGAAATCAAGAAATTTCAGAGGTACAGGAAATGTATTCGGAGACCTGAAATTTGCCAAGCATTTCACAATTCATACCAGCCTGGGTGGCGACTTCGGGCAGGCTGAATACCGGTACTATCTGCCAGAATATACAGCCACTTTGAAACAGAGAAATACGCTGAGCAACCTCACTATCGGCAGAACTGAAACCCGGAATTGGATTCTGGAAAATACACTGACTTATGAAAACAGGTTTAACGAACACCGGATAAAAGTTCTGTTGGGTCAAAGCGCGCAACAAGCCAAATTCTATCAGATCACAGCAAACGCAAAAGGAGTTCCATACAGCACCGACGATGATCTCTATCTCAGGCTGGGGAATTCAGGATCCAACACTGTAAACGATGGTGGCGACAAAGAACGCTTTGGTTCTTATTTCGGCCGCGTCAATTATTCTTTCATGAACAGGTATATGCTGAATTTTTCATTGAGAGCGGATGGTGCTTCGAAATTTTCAGGCGACAAACGTTGGGGCTATTTCCCCTCAATTGGTGCGGGCTGGGTGCTGACAGATGAACCATTCCTGCAAGACCAAAAGATTTTCACCAATCTTAAATTAAGAGGGAGTTGGGGTGTGGTAGGAAACGCGAAAGTGCCCTCCAACCTGCCTTTTGTTTTGGTGGATAACTGGCCTGGCTATTCCGTTCAATTCGGAAACACTATCGTTACCGGCGCCAATATTGACCAGCAGGTACCCCCGATAACTTTTTGGGAAAAAGCACAGGGAACTGACATAGGAATTGAAGGTGCCATGGCAAAGGACAGACTGAATTTTGAATTTGATTATTACAGCAAGAAAACAATTGACGCCATTTTTGCCATTCCAATCCTGGGTTCACTGGGAACCAGTTCGGGAACCATCGTTGGGAACCAGGCGAATATCCTGAATAAAGGCTGGGAATTCTCACTGACCTGGAAGGATAATATCAATAAGAACCTCAGTTATAGGATCAGTGGAAATCTGGGTATCAATGATAATGAAGTTACCAAGACGCAGACCGGCAAAAACCCCGTATATGGTGGTGGTGGCGCTGCTACCGGCGGCCAATTAGCTACCCGTACAGTAGTAGGAGAACCAATCGGAGAATTCTATGGATTGCAGGTAGGAAGTGTATTTCAGAACGATGCTGAAGTGGCTGCGTCTCCACAGGCTGCAAGCGCCAAACCCGGAGACTTCAGATTTGTGGATCAAAACAAAGATGGTGTGATCGACGGAAAAGACCGGATCGTACTGGGCAATCCAAATGCCAAATACATTTATGGATTGAATACCACCTGGAATTACAAACAATTTGACCTTACTGTAGATTTCCAGGGTGTGGCAGGTGTTCATATTTATAATGCCAACCTGGGCATCCGCTATGGTACCGAGAACTTCTCTAAAGATTTTTATGATAATCGCTGGCATGGACAGGGCACTTCCACTATCTATCCTTCTGTGAACATCGGTGGTGGCGACAATTACAAGCCCAATTCTTTCTTTGTGGAAGACGGCAGTTATCTGAGAGTGAGAAACATTCAACTGGGCTATACATTCGGGACTCCCGTGCTGAACAGATTGTTCATGAAACAACTGAGAGTATATGTAAACGCGCAAAACGCCCTCAATTTCTTCAAGTACAAAGGGTTCTCACCCGAAATTGGCGGCTCCGCGCTTGACAGGGGAATAGATACGAATGTGTACCCGCTTTATGCCACGTACAACTTTGGTGTGAATGTAACCTTCTAATCATTAAAATCTTTTCAAAATGAAACGCAACAATTCTAAATATATCAAACATGTTACAGCCGCATTAGGGTTACTGGGCCTGTTGTCTGTTCCCACGGCATGTAATAAAAGCTTTTTGGATGTACCTCCACAGGGACAGCAAAAAGCGGAAGCATTCTGGCAGACTGAGGCCGATGCTGCTAAAGCGGTAAACTCCATGTATGGCAACCTTCGCTCCTGGACCCTGGCGGCATTTGCTCCCATAGCCGTTGAAAGCCTCGGTTCCGATGACGCTGAGAAGGGAAGCAATCCCACTGATGCCACATTCATGAACAAGTTTGACAATTTTAGCGCCAGCTCCACGGAAGGACAGATCCAGGATTTCTGGAGTGGTCAGTATTCCGAAGTGAATCTCTGTAACCAGGTATTAGACAATGTGCCGAATATAAATATGGATGCCAACCTCAAAGCCCGTTACCTGGCCGAGGCAAAATTCCTGAGAGCTTATGCCTACTTCAGACTGGTGAGAGCATTCGGAGACGTTCCTCTTCGCCTACACGTTCCTGTAGACGCCAGTGAATTCAATATTCCCCGGACCCCCAAAGACCAGGTATACGCTGCCATTGAACAGGATCTGACGGACGCCGCTGCGGTTTTACCCCAGAGCTACGGCCCCAATGATGTAGGCCGTGCCACGAAAGGAGCCGCTTTGGGACTACACGCCAAAGTGGCCATGTACCAGGCTAAATGGGATGATGTATTAAACTATACCAACCAGGTAATGGGTATGGGTTATGCACTCTTCCCAGACTTTGAGCAGATGTTTAGAATACCCAATGAAAATAATTCAGAATCGGTTTTTGAAATACAGTGCACCTACCTGCCGGGCAATTGCGATTTCTCCAATTCGCAGTATTCACAAGTACAGGGCGTGAGAGGATCATTTGGAGGAGGCTGGGGTTTTAACGTGCCTACTCAGGACCTCGCGGATGCATTTGAGCCGGGAGATCCCAGGAAAGACGCGACCATAATTTTCCGCGGTGAATCAACTCCTGAAGGAGATGCCATTCCTGTTACTGGCGATAACCCGATGTACAATCAGAAATCCTATGTTCCCTTTGGAGAATACAGTGGTGAATGTTCCGAAGGATCAGGAGAGAATATACGTGTGATGCGCTATGCCGAAATCTTGTTGATGAATGCGGAAGCCGCCAACGAACTGGGCCAGTCTGCTCAGGCGCTTACTTCGCTGAATGCGGTGAGGGCCAGGGCAAGAGCCGGGAATAATGCGATTCTGCCGGATGTTACCACTACCAATAAAGATGATCTGCGCACGGCTATTTGGCAGGAAAGAAGAGTGGAATTGGCCATGGAATTCGACCGTTTCTTCGACTTGGTACGCCAGGGCAGAGCCGCAACGGTGCTGGGTTCAAAAGGGTTTGTAGCTGGGAGAAACGAAGTATGGCCTATACCCCAGAATGAAATAGATCTGAGCGCGGGAGTCCTGACTCAAAACACAGGATATTGACGGAGTATGAACACCAAACGGAACGGAGTACATGAAAAATGAATGCCTGGGGATGATTTAGTGAGGTATGGATTTGGCAGTCTTTAATTACTAACAGTTAAAATGAAGTTATGAAACACATAAATAAAAAACTCTTGCTGGCTTGTATTGGTTTTGCGGCCATCATGGTTTCTTCCTGCTATAAAAAATTTGATCCGGAAAGCTATGCGCCGGCTTTGAATATCGGAGGATTTACCAGCACATCTGAAATTGGAAGCGGTAGCCTGGTTGGTTATTGGGCCTTTAACGGTAGCCTGATTGACAGCGTTTCCGGAAACAGCGGAACGGGAGTAGGCATCAGTTTTTCCAAGGGTGTAAAAGGTCAATGCCTCCAGGGCGCCAACAATGGTTATGTGCTTTTTAATCCTGGTCCGTCTATAACGGGGATGCATAGCTTTACCATCACATATTGGGTCAATAGCCCCGTAAATGCGAATGGCATTGTAGGTCTCGTGAATCTTTCAAACTCCAAAGATTTTTGGGGAAATATCGACATGTTTTTTGAGAATGGAAGCACGTCCGACGCGGCAAAATTCAGGGCACATATTACCAACAATGGCTCTGCGGGCCCCGAACACTGGATCGCCAAGGATGGCCTTCCCGCCATTTTTGGTAACTGGGTAAGCTTCGCCATTTCTTATGATGCAGCCACTACCACTTTTAAATATTATGTGAATGGCTCCGTGATCGTTACCGATGTTGATCCGGCTTTTGGTACCCTCAATTTTGCAGACAGCGGACCCTTGGTATTTGGAACGGTTCAGTTCCAGACCGATCCCAGCCTTACCTCGGCCACCGGATCGCAGCCCTGGGCCAGCTATCTGACGGGCACTTTGGACGAAGTGCGGATCTATAGTAAAGCACTGACTGACGGAGAAGTGAACTCATTGGTTAAATTGGAGGGCCGGGGAAAATAATTCTGGATTAGGGGTTATATAAAGGGTCGGTTGCCTGAAAGAGTAAAGTCTTCAGGCAACCTTTGTTTAGTATGACTTAGAAACCCACCGCCTCAGGCGGTGGTTATGTTCTCGGGGCTGTGCCGAATGATTAAATTTGGGACATGAGCAAATATAAGAAACAGTCCCACGTAGTTTACAAATGTGATTATCATATTGTATGGGTTCCCAAGTATCGTTTTCGGATATTGACTGGCGAGATAGGGGTGCTGATGGAAAAAGATATTAGGATGTATAGTGAGTGGTTGGGATGTGAAATAATTGAATTGAATGTGCAAACAGATCATGTTCATGTTGTCGTAAGTATTCCACCCAAAGTATCGGTGTCAACGTATATGGGAACGATAAAGGGTAAAACGGCGATTAAGATGTTTAAGAGTTATCCGATGTTGAAGAAGCGACCCTATTGGGGGAATCATTTTTGGGCAAGGGGCTATTTTGTTAACACGGTTGGAATAAATGAAGATATGATAAGAAGATATGTGAAATATCAAGAAGGAGAGGAACGTAAAGAGGAAAGTAACCAACAGGGATTCGATTTCGATCTTGAAACTTAGCCTTTGGCTTCAACCATAAATCCACCTGCTTTGCAGGTGGTAGTTTAATCAATAGCTCTTTCATCATTGCCCCTGTACTTAATCGTCTGCAACATGTGGAAATATCGGATCCTCTATTGTTATATATTATTGATTGCCGTTTTGGCATCCTGCAATAAGGGCGGCAATCCTGCTCCTCCACCACCCTCTCCAAAATCATTTAGCATCAACAGCCTGAAAGTAAATGGCAGTTTTAGCGGGTATACGTATTACAATATCAACAATAAGCCGCAACTGCAATTTTCATTTAGTGATGCCCTGGATCATGCTTCCGTAAATACAAGTTTCAGCATTAAGGACAATTCCGGGAATGCCCTGGCTTATGTTGTTTCCTATGCTAATGGTGACAGCACGGTGACCATAGAACCCGGATCACCGCTAAGCCCCATAACCCAATACACCATTGCGGTTTCCGCCAACCTGGTTTCTAAGCAAAGCAGCAGGTTGCAATCTGGCATAAGCGTCAGGCTCATAACAGCCATTGATTCTGCAGGCAAATTTCCACTTGTTTCAGATAGCGTATTACTTGACCTGGTTCAGAAACAAACTTTTAAATATTTCTGGGACTTTGCCCATCCGGTAAGTGGATTGGCCAGGGAAAGAAATAGTTCAGGTAACCTGGTTACTACCGGGGGCTCGGGATTTGGCGTTATGGCCATCGTTGTGGCCGTCAATCGGCAATTCATCACACGTGCGGAAGGCCTGGCAAGAATGCAGAAGATCGTTGATTTTCTGAAGAATAAAGCAGACCGTTTTCATGGCGCATATCCTCACTGGCTCGACGGAACCACGGGTAAAGTGATTCCTTTTAGCGCCAGGGACGATGGAGCAGACCTCGTTGAAACTTCCTTTCTAATGGAAGGGTTGCTTATCGCACGCCAATATTTCGATGGCATCGATGCAAATGAAACGGCCCTCAGGAACGATATCAATACCTTGTGGAATGAGGTTGAATGGAGTTGGTTCAGAAAAAATAATGAGAATGTGCTCTACTGGCATTGGAGCCCCAATTATAGCTGGGATATGAATTTTCCGATAAGGGGATGGAATGAGGCGCTGGTCACCTATGTGCTGGCCGCTTCCTCCGCAACCTACTCCGTACCCAAACCGGTGTACGATAATGGCTGGGCATCCAACGGAGCCATCGTGAATAATAACAGCTTTTTCGGTTATAATTTACCGTTAGGCCCAAATAATGGCGGCCCCCTTTTCTTCGCCCATTATTCATTCCTGGGCATCAATCCTTCGGGCCTCACCGATGCCTATGGCAACTATTGGGACCAAAACAGAAATCACAGTTTGATAAACTACAGCTATTGCAAGGCCAATCCAAAAAATTATTATGGATACAGTAGCCTCTGCTGGGGCCTCACCGCGAGCGACGATAATATCAACGGCTACCTGGCCCATGCGCCTGATAATGATGATGGAGTGATTGCTCCAACCGCGGCCCTATCCTCTTTTCCCTATACACCCACAGAGTCGATGGACGCACTCAGGTTTTTCTACTATACCCTGGGTGACAAAATCTGGAAAGATTATGGATTTGTGGATGCATTCTCATTGAAGGATGTCTGGTTCGCGGATTCCTTTCTTGCGATTGACCAGGGGCCGATAATTGGCATGATTGAGAATTATCGCACAGGCCTGCTCTGGAATTTGTTTATGAGTTGCCCCGAAATTAAAGCAGGAATGAATAATTTAGGTTTTCAAAGTCCTCATTTATAAAAATCTTACATGAAAAGGTTTGCCCTATATGGCTTGATGGCATTTTGCATTGGATTCGCCCAACTGCCAGTGCTCGCTCAAAAACAGCAGATAAAAAAATTACCAGCTGCAGTCGAATCCACAGTCATCCAAAAAAACCTGACTAATGATCAACTGTTGGACCTGGTACAAAAACAAACCTTCAGATATTTCTGGGATTTTGCTCATCCTGTAAGTGGGATGGCCCGTGAGAGAAGCAATGTGGCCTATGATTATGGTAATGAGGTAGTCACTACCGGGGGCACCGGATTCGGGGTGATGGCCATAATAGTGGCAACCGACAGGAAATGGATAGGAAGAGATACGGCGGCGAGACATTTATTGAAGATGGTAAACTTCCTGTTGAAAGCTGACTCATATCATGGAGTATTCCCGCATTGGATGAATGGAAAAACGGGTAAGACCATTCCCTTCAGTCGCAAGGATGACGGGGCTGATCTGGTGGAAACATCATACCTATTTCAGGGCCTTCTTTGCGCGAGGCAGTATTTTAATTCGGATAATTCAATTGAAAGTGAATTGAGGAACAGGATTGGTTGGTTATGGGATGATATAGAATGGAATTGGTTTACCAGGGATGGAAGAGACGTGCTATATTGGCATTGGAGCCCCAATAACGATTGGAGCATGAATTTCCCCCTGCGTGGATACAATGAATGTCTTATAACTTATATTTTGGCGGCCTCCGCGGAGCGCTATCCTGTAAGTGCCGAAGTATATCATCGGGGATGGGCACAAAGTGATTTCTTCAGGAATGGCAAGACATTTTTCGGCTACACGCTTCCCCTGGGTTTTGATTATGGAGGGCCGCTTTTCTTCACACACTATTCCTACCTGGGACTGGACCCTCACGGCCTCAAAGATAGTTATGCCGATTATTGGGAACAGAACAGAAATCATACACTCATCAACAGAGCCTATTGCATTGCCAATCCAAAAAAATATAAAGGTTACGGAGAAGATTGCTGGGGCCTCACGGCAAGTGATAACCCGAGAGGCTATGCTGCACATTCTCCAACGGAAGACCTTGGCGTGATCACTCCAACGGCGGCTTTGTCTGCTTTTCCTTATACACCGGAATATTCCATGCAGGCCCTGAAGCATTTCTATTATGATCTTGGAAATAAGATATGGGGACCATACGGATTTGCAGACGCATTCAGTGAAACGGATAACTGGGTTGCTAAGTCCTACCTCGCCATTGACGAAGGTCCCATCGTGGTGATGATTGAAAATTACCGGACCGGACTATTGTGGAAATTATTCATGAGTTGCCCTGAAATTAAAGATGGACTTAAGAAATTGGGATTTGAAAGTCCCTACCTCAAATAATATAAAAATTTTCTCTCGGTATGCGACAACAACTAAAGATAATTTTACGATTCAGCTTTCTGCTGCTCCTGCTCGGCTCCATGTTTCAAATTCGGGCGCAGGAACAGACAGCAGCTTTTTGGGATGAGATACAATCATTTAAGAACCAGGATCGGATCCATCCTCCGCCCAAACATACCATTCTGTTTGTAGGCAGTTCATCTTTTAGAATGTGGAAGGATCTTCCTTCATATTTTCCGGGTTTTGAAATTATCAACAGGGGATTCGGGGGTTCCTCAATTCCGGATCTCACACACTATGCAGATGATATTATCTTCCCTTATGAACCCAGGCAGGTAGTCATCTATTGCGGCGACAATGACCTGGCGGCATCGGACACTGTGAGTGCTGAAACAGTTTACTTGCGCTTCACCCAACTGTTTCAGTTGATCAGGCAAAGAATGCCGGGAGTTAATATTTTATTCATCTCCATAAAACCCAGTCCCAGCAGAGATGCTCTCAGGCCAAAAATGGCCGAGGCCAACCTGATGATCAGGCGATTTCTTGAAAGACAGCCCAAAGCCGGATTCGTGGATGTTTATTCCCGCATGCTTGATGCTACAGGTAGACCCATGGAAAATTTATTTATCGAAGACCGGTTGCACATGAACGCTAAAGGCTATGCAATTTGGCAAAAAGCCATCGCACCATATTTGCTCAAAAACTAAAACCCAAGAACATGAAATCATTCCGCAACTTATTCCTGTTGCTTTTTCTTCTGGCAGGGGCAGTAACCCTCGCCCAGGTGAAACCATCCCCGGCGCCGACTGAGCTGCGCATGAATCAATTCGTCCAGGGCCTCATGCAAAAGATGACTCTTGATGAAAAAATTGGACAACTGAATCTTGTTACACCAGGTGGAGGCGTGGCTACCGGTGCGGTAGTGAGCCAGGGAGTTGAAGAAAAAATCCGCAAGGGTCAGGTGGGTGGATTATTTGGCATAACAGGACCCGACAAAGTTCGCAGCGTTCAGGAAATTGCGGTTAAAGAATCCAGGTTGCATATTCCACTTCTTTTTGGATTGGATGTAATTCACGGGCACAAGACGGTTTTTCCCATTCCGTTGGGCCTGTCCTGTTCCTGGGATCTACCATTGATTGAAAAAAGCGCGCGCATCGCAGCTATTGAAGCGACGGCCGATGGACTTTGCTGGGCATTTTCACCCATGGTGGACATAGCACGGGATCCACGCTGGGGGCGGATTGCAGAAGGATCGGGAGAAGATGCTTACCTGGGATCGCAAATTGCCAAAGCAATGGTTAAGGGATACCAGGGAGATGGGCTCGCCAAAGACAATACACTCATGGCCTGTGTGAAACATTTTGCATTGTATGGAGCATCGGAAGCAGGCCGTGATTATAATCCTGTTGATATGAGCCGAATAGGCATGTATCAAAACTATCTTCCTCCTTACAAGGCCGCCATTGATGCGGGAGTGGGCAGTGTGATGAGTTCTTTTAATGAAATCGACGGCATTCCTGCGACCGGAAATAAATGGCTTCTGACCGATTTGCTCAGGAAGCAATGGGGATTTAAAGGACTGGTTGTTTCAGACTATACTTCCGTGAATGAAATGTCGGCACATGGCATGGGAGATTTGCAAACTGTATCGGCACTGGCATTGAATGCAGGTCTTGACATGGATATGGTAGGTGAAGGATTCCTGACCACGCTGAAAAAATCCCTGAATGAACATAAGGTGAGCCAGCAGCAAATAGAGGAGGCCTGTAAAAAGGTTCTCGAAGCGAAGTACAAACTTGGTTTATTTGATGACCCCTATCGGTATTGCAATGAGGAGCGAACGAAAGAAATTCTGAGCACTGGAAACCGCAAGGCTGCAAGAGAAATCGCGGCTCATAGTTTTGTATTGCTCAAGAACACGAACCAGGCATTGCCACTGAAAAAATCAGGAACGATTGCGCTGGTGGGGCCGCTGGCAGACAGCAAGCGGAATATGCTGGGCACCTGGAGTGTGTCCGGCGATTGGCAGAAATCCATTCCACTTATAGAAGGAATGAAAAATGTAGCAGGCAATAGTGTAAATATTATTTATGCGAAGGGTGCCAATATATCAGACGATTCCCTGCTGGTGAAACGCACAAATGTATTCGGTCCGGAAATAGAGGTAGATAATCGCTCGCCTGAAGAAATGATTCAGGAAGCCGTTTCTGCGGCCGCTAAGGCTGACGTAATTGTAGCCGTAGTAGGAGAAGCCGCTGATATGACCGGGGAAGCTTCCAGCCGTTCCGATATCAGTCTTCCGAAGAGCCAGGAAAATTTGTTGAAAGCGCTGTCAAAAACGGGCAAACCGCTTGTGATTGTGCTTTTCAATGGCAGGCCGCTCACATTGAATTGGGAAAATAAACATACCGATGCCATTCTGGACGTGTGGTTTGGAGGAATTGAAACCGGAAATGCCGTGGCCGAGGTATTGTTTGGAGATTATAATCCTTCCGGAAAGATCACAGTGAGTTTTCCGGTCAATACAGGCCAGATACCAATTTATTATAATCACAAGAACACAGGAAGGCCATACAATGGAGAAGAATTCGCCAAATTCAAATCGAATTACCTGGATGTGTCAAATGATCCACTCTATCCTTTTGGCTATGGTCTCAGTTACACGAGTTTTCAGTATAGCGAGCTTTCGCTCAATAAGACCAAAATCAAACCCAATGAGAGGCTGAGGGTAAAACTTACTATAAGCAATACAGGGAATTTTGATGGGGAAGAAACCGTTCAATTGTATATCCGGGACCTGGTTGCAAGTGTTACCCGGCCCGTTAAGGAATTGAAAGGATTCCAAAAGGTTTTCCTCAGGAAAGGTGAGAGCAGGGAGCTGGAATTCACCATTGGCGTAGAAGACCTGAAATTCTGGAACAGCAACCTGAAATGGGTCTATGAGCCGGGCGCTTTCCAGGTTTTTGTAGGAACCAATTCCAGGGATGTGAAAGAAGCAGCCTTTGAATTGTTGCCCTGATCAGGCTACCATGAGGGCTTGAGGAAAACACCATTGATTGCAAGTATTTTTCCAGATCACAAGAGCTTTCAGTCTGAGTTTGAATAGTAACCGGAAAGTGGTATTGACCGGAAGCAGATTTTTTTGTCTCTTTACTGTGGGAAAGTAATTGGTAATTTTCTTTCCTGCCAATCTCTGGCTATTTAAGAGTTTTCTCATGTTACAAGCCCTGTCGCTCCTGTCTGGCAGGGCTTTTTTTGGCCCTGTCCAAAAATATTAGTAATTTATTTGCTAAATTTATTAGTGTTAATAAATTTATACTTATCTTTAGCTGCACGATTTAATTTTGAATGCTAAAACCGTTTTGTTATGTCAAGCAACGAAAAACTGAAAGCGCTGAAGTTAACCATGGATAAAATAGATAAGGACTTTGGCAAAGGAAGTGTTATGATGATGAATGAAAAGGGCGAACAACAGATGGAGGTCATTTCGACAGGCTCCATAGGATTGGATACAGCGCTTGGGATTGGAGGTGTCCCCAAGGGTAGGATCGTTGAGGTTTACGGACCGGAATCCACAGGGAAGACAACCATCGCGATTCATATAATCGCGGAAGCGCAGAAAAAAGGTGGTATCTGTGCGATCATTGATGCGGAGCATGCTTTTGACAGCAACTATGCGCAGAGGTTGGGAGTGGATGTGGATAATCTCCTGATTTCACAACCGGATTATGGGGAGCAGGCACTTGAGATAGCCGACCGGTTGATTTTGTCAGGCGCATTGGATGTGGTGGTCATAGATTCCGTGGCAGCCCTGGTACCGAAAGCAGAGTTGGAGGGTGAGATGGGCGATAGTAAAATGGGATTGCAGGCCAGGCTCATGTCACAGGCCCTGCGCAAGCTCACGGCTACCATCAGCAAGACGAACACTATATGTATTTTTATTAACCAGTTACGCGAAAAGATCGGCGTGATGTTTGGCAATCCTGAAACCACTACCGGTGGTAATGCCTTAAAGTTTTATGCTTCCGTGCGACTGGATATTCGACGTATGGCCCAGATTAAGGACGGAGATGAATCCATCGGTAACCGCGTGAAAGTAAAAGTGGTGAAAAACAAGGTGGCTCCACCTTTCCGCTCCGCAGAATTTGATATCATTTTCGGTGAAGGGATTTCCAAAACCGGTGAGATTATTGATATGGGTGTGGAAATGGGCATCGTGCAAAAAAGCGGAAGCTGGTACAGTTATAACACCGATAAACTGGGACAGGGCAGGGATGCCGTTAAGCAATTGCTGGTTGACAATCCCGAACTGGCGAATGAAATTGAGGCCAAGATTCGCGAAAAGATTAAGGAAATGCAAACGCAGGCAGTTTAACCATTACCCTTGGATCCCAACCATTGACGACAAGGAATTAATGACTCAGGAACTTAATCAAGAAGGCAGCATATAGCCGTTGAAGAAAATCTTCAGCGGCTTTTTTATTGCATTTACCTTTATTAGCTTTCCATATTATTATATCAATATAACAGGAACTCATCACTATAAGAAAACCGGGGCCTGCTCCGGAAAAAAGATTACATGAAAAAAACACAGAAAGTAGCTGCCAGGAAAAGAATTGCCATGGTAGCCCATGATCATAGAAAACACGACCTGCTGGAATGGGCAGAATTTAATAAAACGGTATTGGCCCGTCATGAACTGATAGCAACGGGCACAACGGGTAAATTATTGGAGGAAAGACTGGATCGCCCGGTTAAGAAAATGCTGAGTGGTCCCCTGGGTGGCGATCAACAGGTGGGAGCCATGATCGCCGAGGGCCTAATAGATGTATTGATATTTTTCTGGGATCCCATGGAGGCTCAGCCGCATGATCCCGACGTGAAAGCCCTGCTCAGGCTGGCTGTAGCATGGAATATTCCTACAGCCAGTAACAGGGCGACTTCGGATTTCCTGATGACTTCCCCACTCATGCACGAAGAATATGAATCCGCTGTGCCTGATTTCAGCGACTACCTGAAAAGAAGAGTGGATCAATGAAACGATTGATAAACGGTCATGGATAAGCGCATTCTATTGAGACCCTGGCGCAGGAATGACCTGCGGATTTTGACCCAACTGGCCAATAATTTTAAGATCTGGATCAACCTGAGGGATCGAATGCCGCATCCTTATAATACCCGCCACGCCGAGGCATTCATCGCTTATTGCGAAAAGCAAAAACCCATTCATGTTTTTGCAATAGAGTGTGAAGATGAAGTAGTCGGAAGCATCGGCCTGGAACTGAAAGATGATGTGTATAGAATAAGCGCCGAGATCGGGTATTGGATTGGCGAACCATATTGGGGAAAAGGAATGGCTACCGAAGCAGTGAGACAAATGACTGATTATTGTTTTCGCGAATTCCCACTCATTATCCGCCTCTATGCCGAAGTGTTTGAAAACAACAAGGCTTCGATGAGAGTTCTTGAAAAGAATGGTTTTCACATGGAAGGCATACGCCACAAAGCCTTGATCAAAAACGATATCATTCTGTCTGACTGCGTGTGGGTAAAATTCAGGGAAGATTAGATGTTCAGTTTCAGAAATCAGCCCCTATGGAATGTTGATACATCAAACAGAAACCGATTGCATATGAAAAAATTATTAGTGGCCATCATCATTTCCATTTTTTCAGGATTGGCCAGCCAGGCTCAGGATAGCTTATTCAAAGAGGACCTTATTCCCGCAGCAAGACTGATTGACCTGAACTTCACTGATTCCGAAAGGACCATGATGTATCCCGATCTAAAAAGAAATCTGAACCAATACCGGCGGATGCATCAATTAGAGCTGGATAACTCCGTTCCCATGAGTCTTTGGCAGAGCCCTGTCCTGCCTGGTATGAAATTCAATAGTAAGCAGGATCCCATATTATGGAATATACCTGCTGATATTTCGCTTCCGAAGGACAGGAATGAGCTGGCTTTTTATTCTGTTCTGCAATTGGCTTCTCTTATCAAACATAAAAAGATCAGTTCGGTTGAACTCACGCAATTCTTTATAGACCGCCTCAGGAAATATGCAGACACATTGCAGTGTGTAATTTCCTTCACGGAAAATATTGCCATGGAACAGGCCAGGCTCGCGGATGCAGAGATCAGGCAGGGCAAATACCGTGGGCCACTCCAGGGAATTCCTTATGGTCTTAAAGATCTTTTTGCCGTTAAGGGGACCAAGACGACCTGGGGTGCAGCGCCATATAAAAACCAGGAAATTGAGGTAGACGCATTTGTATATACCCAATTGAAAAAAGCGGGCGCGGTCTTGATTGCGAAGTTCACTTTGGGCGCTCTGGCAATGGGCGATTACTGGTATGGAGGCAGGACCAAGAATCCCTGGAATATGAAATACGGCTCCAGCGGTTCATCTGCGGGATCTACCGCGGCAACGGTGGCGGGTCTGGTTCCCTTCGCCATCGGAACTGAAACCTATGGCTCCATTATTTCGCCTAGCCATACCTGTGGCGCAACGGGACTGAGGCCCAGCTTTGGCTCCGTGAGCCGCACTGGGGGCATGACCCTGAGCTGGAGCCTCGACAAAATAGGGCCGATCTGTCGCAGTGCCGAAGATGCTGCCGTTGTTTTTTCGGCAATACACGGAACGGATTACAAAGACGGAACCGCTGTGAATATGCCATTCAATTACACCGGGAAATTCGATCCTGCAAAAATAAGAATCGCTTACGCCGCGAATTATTTTTCAAAACTTGATTCCACCTACAATGATTGGAAGGTATTGGAGGTCTTTAAAAAAATGGGTGTAAAATTGTCGGCTATCGATTTCCCTGATTCTTCCATCTATGGTTTTGATATGATTGGCATTGTTATCGGATCAGAATCCGCGGCGGCTTTCGATGAAATGACGCGGCTGAATATGGACGACCAGTTGACCCGGCAGACCGCGAGTGATTGGCCCAATTATTTCCGGAGCGCGAGGTTTATTCCTGCAGTTGAATATGTGAATGCCAATCGCCACCGCTATATTCTCATGCAAAAAATGAATGAAATCATCAGGAATTTTGATGTGATCATTTGTCCCACCTGGAGCGGACAACAGGTTGCGATCACCAATCTCACCGGTCATCCGGCACTTTGCATGCCAACCGGATTAGATGGGCGAAGCCTTCCGACAAGCATTACATTCATCGGGAAATTATATAGCGAAGCCGTTCTGCTGGCCGTGGGGAAAGCTTTCCAGGATCACACAGATTTCGAGAATGTGCATCCGCCCTACTTTCAGAGATAGGAATTCTCATTTCTCTTTTCCGTGTGGGTGAATCTTGTTAATTTCATTCTCTCATCCATTCATTTCACCAATCTATCATTATGAGAAAATGGGTTCTGTTTTCAACCGCGTTGATTTTTTTTCCTACCCTGTTATTTGCCCAATCAAAGACTTTGTCGGGGTTTAGTGAAGCTGCCGCGAAGCAGGAATCAACGGTGGAAGAGAAATTCGATAGTTATTTGTCCGCTCAAAATATCCAGCAGTATATAAAAGATTTATCTGCAAGGCCGCACCACGTTGGTTCACCAGGCGGAAAGGCTGTTGCGGATTACATTTACAATAAATTCAAGACATGGGGATTTGATGTGCAGGTGGAAAGCTTTTATGTACTTTTTCCAACACCTAAGCAGCGGGTTTTGGAGATGACCGGCCCCGTAAAATACAAGGCCCTTCTGAAGGAGCTGCCTTTGAAAGAAGATGGAACATCGGGACAGGTGCAGGAGCAGATTCCCACTTACAATTGCTGGTCACCGGATGGAGATGTTTCAGGAGAACTGGTATTTGTAAATTATGGAGTTCCTGATGACTATGAAACACTCAAAAGAATGGGGATTGACGTGAAGGGAAAGATTGTATTGGCGAAATATGGTCATTCCTGGAGAGGGATCAAACCCAAAGTGGCGCAGGAACACGGGGCTATCGGTTGCATCATCTATTCGGATCCCAGGGAAGACGGATATTTCCAGGGCGACAGTTATCCACAGGGACCATTCAGGAACGAATATGGAGTACAAAGAGGGTCCGTCATGGATATGCCCATTTATCCCGGCGATCCATTGACCCCCGGTATAGGATCAACGAAAGATGCGAAACGCCTTGACAGAAAAGATGCGGGCAATCTCCTGAAGATCCCGGTTCTTCCGATAAGCTATCATGATGCAGAACCATTGCTCAGGGCCCTTGAAGGTCCGGTTGCCCCGCAAGAATGGAGAGGAGCGCTGCCATTCACCTATCATATAGGCCCCGGCAAAACCACGGTGCATTTGAAACTTGAATTCGACTGGGAGATAAGGGAATTGCGAGATATCATCGCTAAAATGCCAGGCAGTGATTATCCCGACGAGTGGGTCATCCGCGGAAATCATCACGATGCCTGGGTAAATGGAGCCGCTGATCCGGTGAGCGGTCAGTCTGCCATGCTGGAAGAAGCCAGAGCTGTTGGGGAACTGGTGAAGAGCGGATGGAAGCCCAAACGCACATTGGTCTATTGCGCCTGGGATGGCGAGGAACCCGCCTTGATGGGTTCAACGGAATGGGTGGAATACCATGCGGATGAACTGCAACAAAAAGCCGTAGCATATATTAATTCTGACGGAAATGGAAGAGGCTTTTTTTCTGCGGAGGGTTCGCATGCACTTGAGCCTTTCATCAATGAAATAGCCAGGGATGTCATTGACCCGCAAACCCGGATCAGTGTTCTGGAAAGACTCAGGGCTAAAGAACTTGTTTCGCAAGGAATGAGTGTTAAGGCAAAAAAAGAATTACTCGAAAAGAAGAATCTTCCCATTGGGGCGCTGGGTTCAGGATCCGATTATTCCCCATTCATTCAGCATATTGGCATTCCTTCTCTCAACCTGGGGTTTGGAGGCGAGGATGATGGAGGAGATTATCATTCGATCTATGATTCATATGACAACTATATCAGATTCAAAGACCCGACATTTGAATATGGTGTAGCCCTTTCGAAGACCGCGGGAAGGGCAACACTTCGGCTGGCCAATGCCGATATTCTGCCATTTGATTTTAAGTCCCTATATCAAACTATTAAGAAATACAATGAAGATCTGATTAGCATAACTGACCAGATGCGGGAATCCACTGCCCTGGAAAATCAGCTCATATCTGAGGGTAAATACAAATACGCAGCCGACCCTAAGAAAATTAATCTTCCGCCTCCGGAGCGCCAGGAAGTGCCATTTCTGAATTTTTCCAATCTGCAAAATTCCCTGTCGATGCTGGAAAAAATAAGCAGCACCCTTTCTGATGCATTGAGTAAATCGAAAAGTGCTGGTTCTGATCTTGAAGAAATTAACAGGATGCTATACCGTGCAGAACAAAAATTATTATCTGATAACGGCCTGCCACTCAGACCCTGGTATCGACATACAATTTATGCACCGGGCCTCTATACCGGATATGGTGTAAAGACATTGCCGGGGATTCGGGAGGCAATTGAGCAGCGCAATTGGAAGGAGGCCCAGCAGCAAATTGAAATAGCCTCCAATGTGATCAGTAAGTTCACGGCAAATTTGCAGACTCTGGTATTGATGATAAAATGAAAAATTTGAATCTTGGATGATGGTTTTTCATGCTGACTGCCATCCCCACATTAATATTTGTGTACGAGCTTGTTCATCTGCCACACTCTTTGTAGGTTTAAATCAAAAATGAGAATAGCCGCACTCAAGGTCCTGGTGTTTATTACGCTCCTGTTTCCATTATTCATCTGGGCCCAATCTCCGAGGCGCGCTCGTGATCTGGGCATTCTCTTCGATGGAAGGGCCGGCCATTTTAATGCCATCACAGATGTGCCCGGTGTGGAAGTGGGGCATACTACCCTGATAGAAGGAGAAGGTCCTCTCATAAAAGGGAAGGGCCCCGTGAGAACGGGTGTTACGGTATTACTTCCCCGGGCTATGAAATTTGACCCTGTGTTTGCAAACTGGTACACATTGAACGGGAATGGAGACATGACAGGGACTCACTGGATCACGGAAAGCGGATTTCTTGAAACGCCCATTCTCATCACCAATACCGGCAGTGTTGGCATTGTGCGCGATGCGGCCTGGCAGTGGATGGACCAGCACCATTATTATTCAGCATTCGGAAATGATTTTTGGTATGCCTATCCCGTAGTGGCGGAAACATGGGATGGATTCATGAACGATATCAATGGAGAGCATGTGAAAAAGGAGGATGTATTTGCGGCATTCGATAATGCAAAAGGAGGGGTTGTGGCAGAAGGATCCGTGGGAGGTGGCACGGGTATGATATGCTATTCATTCAAGGGTGGCATAGGAACTGCATCGAGAGTATTACCAAAATCGCAGGGAGGGTATACGGTGGGGGTGCTGGTGCAATGCAATCATGGAAGCAGGTATCAATTGACGATAGCCGGAGTGCCAGTGGGTAAAGAACTTCAAGACACACTGGGCCTGATCCTTGACGGAAAACCCGTGGGTATTTCAAGCGCTCCCCGGCAGGAGACGGGCTCCATCATTGTGGTGGTGGCAACCGATGCACCCCTGCTCCCAAACCAGTTGAAAAGGATTGCCCAGCGGGTTCCATTGGGAATTACCAGAACTGGAGGAATTGGCGGAAATGGATCAGGAGATATATTTATTGCATTTTCAACAGCCAACCCCGAGGCCTTTAGCAATGACAGTGTTTCCACAGTAAGTTTTTTACCCAATGACCTGATAAATCCACTCTTTGAAGCCACCATACAGGCAACGGAGGAATCCATTATCAACGCCCTTGTGGCGGGCAAAACTATGTCGGGTATTAACGGGAATAAAGTGTTTGGGATGCCTGTTGAAACGGTATTGAAAATCCTGAAAAAATTTAACAGGATAAAATAATTTGAGCACTTAGGGGACCGGCATTCTATTTTTCTTGCACTGTATTTGAGGCATTTGCTAAATTGCAGACCCCACTATGGCATTCAAACTACATTCAGACTATTCTCCTGCGGGCGATCAGCCCGAAGCTATCCAGCAACTGACGGAAGGCATTATACAAGGAGAAAAATACCAGACCCTGTTGGGCGTAACAGGCTCGGGCAAAACTTTTACCATTGCCAACCTGATCCAGAACATTCAGCGGCCAACTTTGGTTCTTACTCATAACAAGACACTCGTGGCCCAATTGTATGGAGAGTTCAAGCAATTCTTTCCCGAAAATGCTGTGGGGTATTTTGTTTCTTACTACGACTATTATCAGCCTGAGGCTTATATGCCCGTGAGCGATACTTATATAGAAAAGGACCTTTCCATCAATGAAGAACTCGATAAGCTGCGACTGCAGGCCACTTCGGAATTGCTCAGTGGAAGGAGGGATATCATAGTAGTGGCCTCTGTAAGTTGCATATACGGTATTGGTAATCCCACTGAATTTGAAAATGGGATCATCCGGATCCGCCGCGGAGAGACAATCAGCAGGCAGGCCTTCCTGCATGCACTGGTAAACTCCTTGTATAACCGAAGCCAGGTGGATTTTACCCGTGGCACTTTCCGGGTAAAAGGCGATACGGTAGATATCAACCTGCCTTATCTGGATACAGGCTACCGTATCAGTTTTTTTGGAGACGAAATTGAATCCATTGAAACCCTCGAAATCACAAGTGGCAAACGCATTTCAACGGTGGAAGACGCGGCCATTTTTCCCGCGAATCTCTACCTGGCGCCGAGGGACATGATGCAGGAAATCCTCGCCGAAATCCAGGATGAGATGTCCAGACAGGTAGAATATTTTAAGTCCACCGGTAAGTATATCGAAGCTCAGCGTTTGAGCGAAAGAGTGAATTATGATGTTGAAATGATTCGCGAATTAGGCTACTGCAATGGCGTGGAAAACTATTCCCGGTTTTTTGACCGCCGTGCTCCGGGAACCAGGCCCTTCTGTCTCCTGGATTATTTTCCAAAGGATTTTTTATGTGTGATAGATGAAAGTCACCAAACCATTCCCCAGGTAAGCGGTATGTATGGTGGGGACAGGAGCCGCAAGCTCGTTTTGGTTGACTACGGTTTTCGCTTACCCTCGGCCCTGGACAACCGTCCCTTGAATTTCCATGAATTTGAATCCATGCTCAACCAGACGATTTTCGTATCCGCGACACCGGGAGACTTTGAACTGGAAAAAACGGGAGGCGTGGTAGTAGAGCAGGTGGTTCGCCCAACGGGTCTGCTCGATCCCCCCATTGAGATCAGGCCGAGTACCAACCAGATAGATGACCTTTTGGACGAGATTGATAAGAGAATTAAGAAAGGCGACCGGGTGCTTGTGACCACACTCACCAAACGCATGGCCGAAGAAATGGATAAATATCTGCACCGCATCAATATCAAATCCAAATATATTCATAGCGAAGTGGATACCCTTGAAAGAGTGGAGATCCTGCGCCAGTTGCGGCTCGGGGAAATTGACGTGCTGGTGGGCGTAAACCTGTTGCGCGAAGGGCTTGATCTCCCTGAAGTATCCCTTGTAGCGATCCTGGATGCTGACAAAGAGGGATTTCTTCGCAACGAAAGATCCCTGACCCAGACGGCCGGACGAGCTGCCAGAAATGTGGATGGCCTGGTGATTTTTTATGCCGACAACATGACTGAGAGCATGCAGCGCACTATTGACGAAACCAGCCGGAGAAGGGAAAAGCAGATCGCATATAATATAGAACATAACATCACTCCAAGAACGGTGAAGAAGAGCAAAGAACAGGTTTTTGCCCAAACATCGGTATTGGATGTAAAGGGCTATGATCCCCGGAATCCTTATGCACTGGCCCCTGACGAAGAGCTCGTATCCGTGGCAGCCGAAGAAACCGAAGAGTATAAAACCATTCCTCAACTGGAAAAGAGCATCTCCAAAACCAAAAAAGAAATGGAGAAAGCCGCCAGGGACCTCGATTTTATGGAAGCTGCCAGGCTCAGAGACGAAATGTTCTCCCTGAAGAAATTGCTAGAATCCATGAAGAAATGATTTTACCCCGACATTGAAAGGGTCACTAAATTTTTTTATATTCAGGCTATGGTAACCATAGCACTCTATAACCTGAAGGGCGGAGTGGGCAAGACGGCTTCCTGCGTAAATTTCGCCTACCTGGCCTCGAAAGATGGGTACAAGACATTATTGTGGGATATCGATCCCCAGGGTTCTACCAGTTTTTATTACCAGGTGAAACCCAAATACAAGGGGATCAGGAAATTGATGACCCGCGATGCCAATCTCGAAGAAGGCATCATGAGTACCTCCTACGAAAACCTCGACATCATACCAGCCGATCATTCCGCCAGGAGCTTTGACATTATGATGGATGAGATGAAATCTTCCAAAAAAAGATTGAAAGGGATTATACAACAACTGAGTGATGAATATGATTTCGTATTTATTGACTGTCCACCCGGATTTTCGGTATTGGCGGAAAATATTTCCAATGCCGCGGATATCATGCTGATGCCTGTGATACCTACTACGCTATCCGTGCGCACCTATCATATGGTCAAAGACTATTACAAGGAAAAAGACATTGACCTTTCCAAATTAATGTGCTTTTTCACAATGGTTGATCTCCGCAAGAATATGCACAATGAGATCATGGAAGATCTGTATAAGGACAAAAGATTTTTTGAAAACTATATCCCCTATCTCTCCGACGTTGAAAAAATGGGAATACACCGGGCCCCTCTCGAAGAATTTGCAAAATCCAGCTATGCTGCCCAATGTTATCGCGACCTTTGGACCGAAATCAAGGAAGGAGTATTGGAATAAATCGGTAAGGGCGTGATCCTTCACGGGTATCAAAAATCCGTTCACAAAAATTCCTACATGAATAAAGAAACTTCTTCCTGGTATAGCCAGTCTCTGGGAAAGGAAATGCCGATTGCCACTTATGGACATCATGGATTCGCTTTATTGCTCGTGCCAACTGCCGCCGCCGATTACCTGGAATATGAAAGATTTCAACTGATCGATGCAATTGCGCCTTTTATTGATTCCGACAAAATAAAAGTGTTTTCCATCGACAGTATCAATAATGAGAGCTGGCTGAATCAGGAAATGCAGGGTGAGCAAAAGATCCTCCGCCATAATCAGTTCAACCAATATGTTTTTGATCAGGTAATTCCTTATATCAAAACCAACACTTCGGATGAAACTCCTGTGATTTGCAGTGGCGCATCCTTTAGAGCATTGCATGCCATGAATTTGTTTCTCAAAAGGCCGGACCTGATCAATGGAACTATTTCCACGAGTGAGGTATATGATCTTACGGAATGCAGCAAGGGTTATTTCAATGAAGATGTATATTTCAGCTCGCCGATCCATTATATTTCAAACCTTACAGACGAATGGTATGTCAGCCGCATTCGTAAAGGATGGATAATAATTGCTACAGGCAGCGGCGCTTGTGAAGATCCGCAAGCCAATAAGCGGTTCTCAGCCGTCCTGCATAAAAAGGGCATCCCTCATGAGATGGATTTGTGGGGGACTGATATCACCCATGACTGGCCTACCTGCAGAAAAATGCTTCCTCATTTCCCGGGCCCGGGATTCTGAAAATACAATTGACTATCTTAGCAGCATGGGCAAAAAGCTATTTTTATTGGACGCATTGGCGCTCGTATTCCGGGCCTATTATGCGCTTATCCGTAATCCGAGGATCACATCAAAGGGCCGCAATACCAACGCTCAATTTGGATTCACCAATACCCTGGTAGAGCTCATCAACAACCAAAAGCCTTCGCATATGGCCGTGTGTTTTGATACACAAGCGCCAACTGAAAGACATATTGAATTCGAAGACTATAAAGCCCAGCGCCAGGAAGCTCCGGAAGATCTGCTGAGCGCCTTGCCGGATATCAAGAGGATTATTGCAGGTTTTAATATCCCCATCATTGAAAAAGACGGATATGAAGCCGATGATATTATTGGAACGCTCAGCAAACAGGCCTCAGCAGCAGGATATGATGTTTATATGGTCACTCCTGACAAGGATTATGGCCAACTGGTAAACGATCATGTGAAGATTTATAAACCCGGTTACCAGGGTGGAGATGTTGAAATATTGGGCCCGGCAGAAGTCTGTGAAAAATGGCAAATCCCGGACGTCAGCAAAGTGATTGATATTTTGGGATTGATGGGCGATAAAGTGGATAATATTCCGGGAATTCCCGGAGTAGGAGAAAAGACCGCCGCGAAACTGATAGCCGATTATGGTTCTTTGGAAGGAGTGATTCAAAACGCCGATCAGATAAAAGGAGCTTTGGGAGAGAAAGTGAGAAATAATGTGGATCGCGCGATCCTGAGTAAGAAACTTGCCACCATCATCACCAATGTTCCATGTGATTTCCATGAAGAAGATTTCAAATTGAAAGACTGGAACAAAGATTTGTTGAAAGAGGTTTTTGCGGAACTGGAATTCAAGACACTTGGAAAAAGGATATTGGGAGATGATTTCAATGTATTCAAAGTTGCCCCGCAGGCCGTACAGACTGACCTTTTCGGAGCTGTGACTACAGATAAACCTGCAGGCAGAAGACAGAAAATAGAAAATAAACCCGGTCCCGAAGAAGCTTCGTCAACCGGAGAGGATTCCGAAATTTCCCTTTCTTCCAGCGAAGGAAATGGACTGCATACAGACAAGAATATTCATAATACAGAACATCATTATGAAGCGGTGCAGGGTGAGAATGAGATTAAGAAATTGGTGGAATTATTGAGCAGGCATACTGAGATTTGTTTCGATACCGAAACGACCAATATTGACCCGAATAACGCAGAGTTAGTGGGAATGAGTTTTTCAGTCCGACCCCGAGAAGCCTGGTATATACCTTGTCCCCCTGACCTCAAGACCACAGAAAAGATATTATCCCATTTCCAAACTTTGTTCAGCGATCCAGCAAAAACCTGGATTGGACATAATATAAAATACGACATGCTCGTATTGAAATGGTATGGAATTGAACTCAGGGGAAATGTATTCGATACCCTGCTGGCACACTATGTCATCGAGCCTGATGGCAAAAGAGGCATGGACCTGCTCAGTGCCCAATATCTTGGCTACGAACCAGTACATATTGAAGAGCTGATTGGAAAGAAAGGAAAGACCCAGGGTACCATGCGTGATGTGGAATTGGAAAAGATCAAGGAGTACGCGGCGGAAGATGCTGACATTACCCTGCAATTGAAAAATGCCCTGCTTCCTCAGCTAAAGAAAAAAGAAGTTGAAAGGGTTTTTTATGAAGTTGAGAATCCACTGGTGAAAGTTCTGGCCGATATGGAGTTTGAGGGAGTGAAGATCGACACCGCGTTCCTTCATGAGTATTCTGTTCAACTGGACAAAGAAGCCAAACAGGCTGAAGAGAATGTTTATAGGCAGGCCGGAGTCAGGTTCAATCTTGCATCACCCAAACAATTGGGAGAAGTCTTGTTTGAGAAACTGGAATTGGATCCCAAAGCCAAAAAAACAAAGACAGGGCAATATGCAACCGGAGAGGATGTGCTGTTGAAGCTTTCACATGGTAACAAGATAGTGGAGGATATTCTCGCTTACCGTGAGCTCACTAAATTAAAATCCACCTATGTAGATGCCTTGCCTCAGATGGTGAATCCCAAAACGGGCCGGGTTCATACCAGTTATGCGCAGGCGGTGGCGGTTACGGGAAGACTGGCGAGCAATAATCCAAATTTGCAAAACATACCTGTCAGGACTGAGAGAGGGAGGGAAATCAGGAAGGCCTTTGTGCCCAGGGATCGTGACCATGTATTACTCTCTGCAGACTATTCACAGATTGAATTGCGTATAGTGGCTGCTATGAGTGGTGATCCGGCCATGTGCGAAGCATTCATACTCGGAAAAGACATACATGCTGCTACGGCTTCAAAAGTTTACAATGTTGAGGAGTCAGCGGTAACAAAGGAGATGCGTTATAAGGCCAAGAGTGTGAATTTTGGTATCATATATGGGCAGGGCGCATTCGGGTTGGCTGATAATTTGGGAATAAGCCGTGCAGAAGCGAAAGAGATCATCGAAAATTATAAAAAGCAGTTCGCCAATATTCAGAAGTATATGGATGATACCATCAATTTTGCGCGGGAACACGGGTATGTAGAAACCCTGATGGGACGCAAGCGCTGGCTGAGGGATATAAATTCATCCAATTTTACGGTACGCGGGTTTGCGGAGCGGAATGCCATCAATTCTCCCATACAGGGAACTGCTGCAGATATGATCAAGCTTGCCATGAACAAAATACAGCCGGCCTTGAAAAAAGCAAAAATGCATAGTAAGATGATTTTGCAGGTTCATGACGAATTGGTATTTGACGCCGTTAAATCCGAAGTAATTGATTTGAAGCCCCTGGTTATTGAATGCATGCAGTCAGCCCTTCCATTACCTAACGAGGTTCCAGTGGTGGCCGAGGCCGGAGTAGGTGACAATTGGCTGGAAGCGCATTAATAAATCTGACCGGGTAATTCCTTATTGCCAGATTCTCCCATCTAAATTCTGTCACACTCCCGCATCAGTCTGACCTGACTGGTATTTGATCTAAAATATATTAGCATTTCCTTTGCAAACCTTTGGCAAAATTAACAGTCTATCACTATGAAAGGAATGGAGTTTTATTACTTTTAATAGGACAAGCATGAAATCAAATACAGATTCTACCACCACTAAATGGCCCAATATGAAAGTCTTTTTTACATTTCTAAGCTTGCTATTCGGCAGTTTCTTGCTGTCAGAAATCGTTGTTGCTCAGACCGATTGGCCCAAGTCTGTAAATGGCCAGGATGGAACTCAGCTTAAGATGTATCAATGGCAGGCCGAATCATTTGAAGGAAACCAGCTGAAGGCCAGGGCCGCATTTTCTATTCTCGAAAAAGGAAAAACGGATCCCGTCTTTGGTGTTGCCTGGATCAGTGCGGATGCTGAAACAATCGGCAAACAGGTTGTGGTTCGTTCGGCAAAGGTAACCGACATCAGATTCCCTGGCGAAGGCGACGATAGCATGGTGGAAGACATTCAATCTACAATTGAGAATGCCATTTCGGAATGGGGAATTTCATTTGCCCTGAGTGATTTGCAGTCCTCTCTTCAAATGAATGCGAAGCAAAATGAATTGGCAAATAACTTCAATAACAATCCTCCCCAGATCATTTACAATGGGAAGCCATCCCTACTCGTGCTGATTGATGGAACTCCCCGCGTGGAAATGAATAGTAAACTGGGTATGGAAGCGGTGATCAATACACCATTTACAATTGTAAAGAATAACGGTCAATTCTATTTATATGGAGGCAAACACTGGTACAATGCTCCCTCCGCAACCGGACCCTATAGCCTGACCACAAACCCGCCTCAGAAATTATCAAATATTGAAAAAAATCTCAATGACGCGTCGAATGATAATGGTGCGAAAAAGGAACAAAATGATTATACTATCTCCGATATCATTGTGAGCACGGTACCTGCTGAACTGATCCAGACCAATGGTGAAGCTGATTTTGCCGCAGTGGAAGGCACGAGCCTGTTATATGTGAGGAATACTGACAATGATATCTTCATGGATGTTAATTCGCAACAATATTTTGTGTTGCTTTCGGGACGTTGGTACCATTCCAAAACCCTGAACGGCAAATGGCAATATATCGGTTCGGATCAATTGCCGGCCGACTTTGCAAAGATTCCCGAGGGTTCAGCCAAGGATAATGTGCTTGCCAGCGTGGCCGGAACCGATGAGGCCAAAGATGCCGTGCTGAATGCCGAGCTACCTCAAACGGCTAAGGTGGACCGGCACAGCGCCAACGCGGATGTGACTTATGATGGCAACCCCCGCTTTGAGGATATAGAAGGTACCGACATGCAGTATGCGGTGAATTCGCCCACTTCAGTGATCCTTTACAGAGGAACTTATTACACGGTGGACAATGGTGTATGGTTTCAGTCTTACAACGCCATGGGTCCCTGGGAAGTGGCAGTAACGCGTCCTTATCCGGTAGCGTTGATCCCTCCCAGTTATCCAGTTTATAACATGAAGTACGTTTACATTTATGATTATACTCCTGACTATGTGTATATGGGATATACGCCAGGTTATCTGAATACTTTTATCTATGGTCCAACGATTGTGTATGGAACCGGATATTATTATCAGCCTTGGTATGGCAGATATTACTACCCACGTCCTTATACCTGGGGTTTTGGTATGAGTTACAATCCCCTGATTGGTTGGGGATTCGGCGTCAACTTCTACCAGGGGTGGTTTAATTTCGGATTTGGTGACTATTATTCCTGGGGTTATGCGGGCTGGGGCGGATGGTGGGGACCTTCTGTGTACAGACCCCAGTACTGTAGAGCGGTTGGGCCTTACCGTGGTCATGGCGGATATTATGGAAGAGGTTATTATGGGTATGGCGGAAGAAATACCGTAGTAATGAATAACAATATCAATGTTTATCGTAACAACAATATTTATAATCACCGCAGGGATGTAGTGACCCATGATGTCAGGCCAAGTCCTTTTCACAGGAACAGCGGATTTGTTGCAGGAGACAACAATGGGGGAAGGCGTCCGACACCGGCATTTACCCCGCGGAATGGACAAAACAATGGCGGGAACCCGACAGTTAATCCGTCGAATAATGGGCGGAGACCGGCTTTCGGAGGGCGTTCGGCCACACCTGGAACCAATCCCGGAAGAAGTACCGACAAGCCAGTAAATAATAATGGAGCCAGGAGATTTGGTCCTGCAAATAGTGTGCCTTCTGAACACCGGATTGCTCCGGCCCAGAATGACTATAGGAGGCCTACAACTATCTTCAATGGGCAGAGGCAAAATCAAAGCCCCAGACAAATAACGCCGAGGCAACAACCTCAGGATAATCCAGGAAGAGTGAGGGAGATGCCCAGGTCAAACCAGGTAACGCCCAGGCAGCAACCTGCGCATCAAAATAATCCTGGAAGAGTGAGGGAAATGCCCAGGCCAACCCAAGAAACTCCCAGACAGCAACCTGCCCGGAGTTTTAGTCCGGCTCGCTCAGCGCCACAATCTGCGCCCAGGTCAATTAGTGGAGGAGCCAGGGAAGGAGGAAGCCCGGGACGGGCATCAGGCGGACAATCGGGAGGCGGAGAACGCCAATTTCATGGAAGAAAATAATGGAATTATATACCTGTTATATGTTCAGAAGGAGAAATAATCACTAATTTATTTCTCCTTTTGATTTAATGCCAATTAAGATAATTAATCAGCATGGCTCAATTTATTTTTGAATAGATATCCTGAAATTATTGAAACCGCAATCAAACCATGCATTGGGCCAATTATTTTCACATGATGCAGCACGTGGCGACAAGATACTTCGCCATGGCAGGCCTGGCATTCCTGCTGTTCTATGTCTTGTTCAGGAATCAAACGAAATTCAGGAAAATACAGCCCGGCTTCCCAAAGCTTCATGATTATTGGCGGGAAATTGCCTATTCGACTATCGCAATGGCCATATTCGCTATGGTGCCACTGGTCATTCTCCACAGTCCTGTCATTGCTCTGCACACCACATACTATACCCATATTGAAGACCATGGATGGCTCTATTTCTACCTCGCATTCCCAATCATGTTCTTAGTCCACGACTGCTATTTTTATTGGACACACAGACTCATGCATAACAGGATCTTGTTCAGGAGGGTACACCTCATTCACCACCGGTCCACCAATCCAACTCCATGGGCCGCCTATTCATTTCATCCCCTTGAATCCATCATCGAAGCAGGCATCTTCCCGGTATTCCTATTCACCATCCCTATTCACACATTGCATATCACCATTTTCTTCCTGATCATGATCATTTATAACGTGTATGGACACTTGGGATATGAACTCTATCCGAAAGGATTCAACAGGCACTGGCTGGGTAAGTGGATCAATACTTCCGTCAGTCATAATCTGCACCACCAGTTTTTCTCAGGTAACTATGGGCTATACTTCACTATTTGGGACAGGATGATGGGCACCCTGAAGCCCGACTATGACCAGAGGTTTGAAGGCGCTACTGAAGGAACTAACCCCGAACAATCTATCAGGAGTCAATCCGACTCTTGAATAGGGGGTGGTCATTCAGAGAGCATTATAGTTCTTGAATTCGTCATTGACTATTTTCAGAATATAGATTCATTGGCAAATGCCATTTTCACGAATGCCTCACCGGCCTTAACTCCAATCTCTCTGCCGCGGAATTCTTCCATGGCCGCGTGGCCGCAACTGTAGATGCCCGGCGGGTCCTGGCTCATATGACAATACAAGGCCTTCTTTTTCTGCTCCTGGGTAATGCTGATATCAACATAATCAGTTGGCCGGAAAATTTGAGTTTGCTCACCTGTGCATACTTCATAAAAATAAAGTGAAAATGATCTTTGCATCCGGAAATAAGCTTGTTGTGTTAGCAGGCTTGCCGCCTGGTGATCTTTGTGCGTATCGAGCGGCCATTGGGTAAAGACCAGATCCGGCTTTTCCGCCTCCAGTAATTGTTGCATTTTACGAATCCATTCTGCATTCACTACCGTATCACCATCAATCTGACCCGCAAAGACCGGTTTCGTATTCAGTATTGCGCATGCTGCTTCGGCTTCCTTTGTTCTGATTGCAGCGGCTTCTGCGTTTGTCTTTCCCGGAATACCGGCTTCGCCTCTGGTGAGGTAGATAATGGTTACTGCATGTCCCGCAGCCGCCAGCCTTGCAAGGGTTCCACCGCAACCGCTTTCAGGGTCATCGGGATGGCCGCCAACACATACAATTTTTCTGGATTTTCCTTCGAAGATCTGTGAACTCTTCAATAAATATGCAGGCAGTGTGAGCATTCCTGCTCCCGCCAGACCATTTTGTACGAAGTTTCGCCGGGAAATATTTTTAGGTTTCATGATATGGATTGTTTGTTCTAAGTATTACTATTTACTCCGGAATTTTACGTGGGATTAAATTATCTGAAGAATTTTCTGCAAGCTTCCACCCGATCGGTATTGATGATATCAACGCCAGCCTGCTGCAACATCATCCAGCCATTTTCCGAATCCGGTGTCGCCCAAAATCTTACCAGTTTGCCTGATTGATGCACCTGTTGAATTATATTTTTTAACCGGGTCCAATCTGTCGGATCCGCCCCGTTCACATAGTCCTTGAAATTTCCGCTGATGAAAGCCACCCGAAGGATCTGATTCGCATCATAGGATTCTTCGGGCCTGCCGTCAAAATAAATATATCGGGGATAGCTGTTCCAGTCCGCAATTTTCCCCCTCGCTCCGCTAATGACAATTTGAACGGCTTTTCTGTTAAGGCTCCTGTCAAAATATTGCCTGACAGGCTCCAACATCTTCACCAATTCCTTTAAGGCCTCCTCGGCATTTGTCTTGATATCTATCATTAATGTCACGGCATAGCCCGTATCTGGCGAGACCGATCCATTATTTTTTATGAATAGATCCAGCAGCGGCCGGATATACATTGATTCCAGGGTTTTACTGTGATCGATCTCCTGCATTGCATGCGCCACGAATAATTGACCATCTAAAAGAAGAACATCTGCCTCCAGTGAATACACTTTATTCTCCAAGGCATTGTACAGGGGTTTGGATTTTTCATAGTCGTTATGAGCGTGAATGAACACTTGTGCCCTGGCCGCTTGAAAAATAAAAAGAATGATCCCGATCAGTATGGCCCTGGTCATTCCAGAATTATTTTTTTCAGGTAATACACTGACGGGTCAATGATGGGAATGGTCTTGCTAACCACCGTGAGGCCTTTTTGGTCCAGCATCATTTTATGGGAGCCTGAGTCGGTGACAATTTCCATCGGCAACTGCATATCCAGGTTCAAAATTTTCACAAGGAATTTTTCATCATCCGTTTGTTTCACGCTTATTTCCAGCTTCTGCACGGTTCTCAGATAAAAATCGAAAAAGAGTTTCAGGTTTTTGCCTGATTCCTTGCTGAAGAACTGTTCTACGTCATTTGTTGTGACCTGGTTATCGTAAGTATAACGTGGATCGGTTGCGAATTTCTTCAGGGTGGGGAAAAAAATCCCGTCGCCCAGGACATAGCGTAGCGAGTGCATGAAGAAGGCGCCCTTCCCATAAATGTCAGGATGGTAAGCTTCATCTTCCGTCACATTGCTGTCGCCCAATACTACCGGTTTCAGATTGCGAATAGTCCTGGCCGTGCGTTGCATTCTTTTCAAGTAGGCTTCTTCGCCTTCTGCTTCACGCGTAAAAAGTGCATCCCCGAAGCTGCAGATGCCTTCCTGGATCCAATATTGACTCCAATCCTTTGCAGTAATCTTATTGCCCCACCATTCATGGCCGAACTCATGGTGCATGAGCCAATCAAAATCCTTTCCACCCACGATCGTGTATCTGAATTTATTGCCATACGCGTTCATTGTTTGGTGTTCCATGCCCAGATGAGGTGTTTCACAAATGCCAATTTTTTCTTTGACCCAGGGGTATTCACCAAAATATTTTTCCTGCATGTGTACGGTCCTCTCCAGGATGTCGAGCTGATTCTCTCCTTTGTTGGCATGCTCTTCCAACACATAGAATTGCATGGGCACTGTATTTCCGTTGATGGTGGTGTAGGGTCGGCTGACTACTTTGTATTTACCAATATTGAAGAGGATGCTGTAATTATTGATGCTATAGTTGGTCTTCCAGTGGAAAGTTGACTGATTCTTTTTTGTCTTCACGCTCTGGAGCAGGCCGGGTCCCGCCACCACCAGTCCTTTGGGCACGGTGATGATCAGATCGGCTCCTTCATTGGGCTCATCGCTGGGATGATCTTTACATGGAAAAAAAATCTTTCCTCCTTCCCCTTCGCTGGTGATGGCCACCCATGGATTGCCAGTGGAATCCCTGGCCCATGTGAATCCACCATCCCAGGGAGGGCGTGCGGCTACACCGGGTTTCCCTGCATATTGAACTTTCACTTTGACTCGGCCGGCGCTTAATTCTGTGGGAGTCGTTATACGAAGCAGGTCACTGTCATGGGTAAATGGTGTTTGTTTTCCATTCACCCAAACTCTGTCAACTTTCATCAGGTGCACCAAATCGAGAAGCACTGTACTGGCAGGCTGGAGCAAAATGAAATCGATCTCAGTGTATCCATCAATGGTTTGTTGGTCAAGATCAATATGCAGGTCAAGGGTATAATGCCTGATATCCATGTTTGCCTGTTCAGGTTTGAGTTTACCTCCGGAGATCAGATTTTGTGATTGGGAAGCTGTAAATGATATCAAAAGAAAAAATAAGAAGAGGGGGCGCATAGCAATTGTTTATTTGAAGATAGGATTTTCGCGCATAAAAAAAATCTGTCATATCTGGGCAGATCAGCCATTCTGCACTAATTTTCTCGCTTAATTTTATCATTAATCATGTGAGATCATAAAAATTCAGCACGATAATTGTCTACCAGTATCGATAAATATCAATGATGCTATATCTTTACAGCATCTTTAAACCCAACATCTTAAAACAATTCCATATGAAGTTCAAAAATCTAGTCTTTGCCAGTCTGTCCTCATTGCTTCTATTTTCCTGCGTAAGCAGTAAGAAATTCAAAGCTGCCCAAGCCAAGTACGATGAGTTGAGTGCAGCACACACCAAACTGCAGGGCGATCTGAAAGGTTGTGAAGATGAAAAAGCTGATCAGGTGCGCAAGGTGACTTCTTTGCAAAATGACATTGATGGCCTGAACAAGCAAATCGCATTTCTGAAAGAGAATAATACACAGGCACTGAGGCAGCTTCAGGATTTATCCGTGATCTCCAGTTCCCAGGCAGAAAGCATCAAGAAATCGTTGGAAAATATTGGCGCTAAAGATGCCTATATCCAGGACCTGCAGACTGCCATGGCGCGCAAGGATTCTTTGAATATGGCACTCGTGATGAATCTGAAAGGAGCCATCGGAAACCTCGATGATAAAGACATCAACATCAAAGTTGACAAAGGCGTAGTATATATTGACATTTCTGATAAGCTCTTATTCAAGAGCGGTAGCTACACGGTTACCGACAAAGCCAAGGAAGTGTTGGGGAAAGTTGCCCAGGTATTGAAGAATCAGCCTGATATCGAATTCTTGGTTGAAGGACATACAGATAATGTTCCTTATAAATCAAATGCCATATTGCTCGACAACTGGGATCTGAGTGTTAAGAGAGCCACTTCTGTTGTGAGAATTTTGCAAAAACAATATGGTCTCGATCCCGCTAAGATGGCCGCTTCTGGTCGCAGTGAATATAAACCCCTCGAAGACAATAGCACAGTTGATGGAAAGGCTGCCAATCGCAGGACCAGGATCGTTATTCTGCCCCAGTTGGATCAATTCTTCAAATTGTTGGAGACCAAAAAATAATATTTGCTCCTGTTAGGATAAAATTTAATAAAACCATCCGCCAACTGGCGGATGGTTTTATTTTTTTACAGTCTTATTCAGAGTTTGATTTTAAGAGTAGAGAAAATTCTATTCATACCCTATAGCAAACGGCATTGATATTCATGCCGGCTCCTACCGAAGCAAACAGCACCACATCTCCGCTCTGAAGTTGATGTTTCGTCTCAAGACCTTTGCGTACCAGGTCGTATAAGGTGGGAATCGTCGCCACTGAGCTATTTCCAAGCCAGTGAATACTCATGGGCATGATATCTTCCGGAACTTCATTGATTCCGTAAAGCTTATAGAGATTTCGAATAATGCCCTCATCCATTTTTTCGTTGGCCTGGTGGATGAATATTTTTGTCAGGTCTTTGATATCAACACCGCTCTTATCCAGGCAATCCTTCATGGCTTGAGGTACGTGTTTGACCGCGTATTCATACACTTTCCGCCCCTTCATTTTAATATAGCGGATGCGCGGGTCGCTACCGGGAAAATTAGATTTGCCCATGTAAATATAATTAGCTTCCTCGCCCGCATGAGACTGGACGCTTGCTCCTAAAATGCCACTTCCGTTTTCGGGTACTTCTTTATATTCCAGGACGCAGGCGCCTGCCCCATCGCTAAAGATCATGCTGTCGCGGTCATACATGTCCAGCACCCTTGAAAGTGTCTCGGTTCCGATCACAAGGCATTTCTTTGCCACGCCGGCTTTAAAAAATGCGTCTGCCTGAATCAGGCCCTGCACCCAACCCGGACAACCGAATAGAATATCGTACGGGATGCAATTGGGATTTCTGATGCCCAGCCCATGCTTTACGCGGCTGGCCAGGGATGGCACTCCATCGCTTTGTATAGTGTGTTTGATCACATTCCCGAAATTCTGGGCCACGATGATCTGATCTAATGATTCCGGATCAACCTTACTGTCTTGTATAGCTGCTTTAGCCGCCAGGATCGCAAGGTCAGACGAATTCATATCGACAGGAGCATACCGGCGTTCAGCAATCCCAGTAATCATTCTGAATTTTTCCACGATCTCCTCAGGAGGCGCTGCAATTCTGGATTGATCCTCGGCATAAAAGTTATGGATGGTAAAATCACGATTCGACTTTATTTCTGAAGGGATCATGCAACCTGTTCCGGTAATAACAGAACGATTCATATTTTATAAAACCGCGGTTTAAGATTAAGTAATAAATGACCGACGCTCTCAAATATAACTATTATCGGAAATGAAAGTTTAGTCATGGTTCAGGAAATAGCCAGGTTTTGGATTTCGAGGATTCGTGAATATTGCGGTGGGTTTTGGCTGTTATGAGGTAAATCACCTTTGCCGGAAGGTTCCGGAAGGTCTTTTATTCCCATTCCGGCTCCTGGGTTGATATGATGGCCCGGCACCAAATTGCTGAGGCACTGAAGATTTTGGTACCGGGTTACCCAACAGATTTTCAATTCCCGCGAAGCGATTTTGCTCTTTTTCGCTAATGAAGGTTATGGCGGTCCCGTCTGATTCAGCCCGGGCTGTGCGGCCGATACGGTGAATATAGTCTTCCCCGTCGTGAGGCACGTCATAATTGAGAACCAGGTCAACGTCTTCAATATCGATACCACGGGACAGAATATCTGTAGCCACCAGAATTTTCAGATGTCCCATTCTGAATTCGGAAAGGACTTCTTCCCTTTTTTGCTGTTCCAGGTCGGAGTGGATCTCATCGGCTGAAAGACCAGCGCGTTTCAATTGCTGGGTAAGTTGTTTCACATTTTGCTTTCGCGAACAAAAAACCAGGATACTTTTGAAGTCTCTCAATTGCAGCAGATATTTTACCAAGGGCATTTTCTGTGCCTCGTACACCACATAGGCAAGCTGCTTTATTTTGTCGGGTGGTTTTGAAATGGAAATATTTACTTCGACGGGTTGATGGAGAATTCGTTTCGCCAATTCCCTGATTTTATGGGGCATGGTGGCAGAAAAAAGCAGGTTTTGCCTTTTTGCCGGCAAATAATTGATGATTCTCATGATATCATCATAAAATCCCATGTCCAGCATACGGTCTGCTTCATCCAATACCAGGTACTGCAATTTCTGCAATTTCACATAACCCATGTTTAAGTGGGCGATCATTTTGCCCGGGGTGCAGATTACAACATCCGCCCCACTGGAGAGCGCCTGTTTTTCCTGGATGAATGATCCGCCATCTCCTCCGCCGTATACCGCTATCGAACTCACGGAAGTGAAATAGGCGAGTCCTTCCATGTGTTGGGCTATCTGCAGCGCCAATTCACGCGTTGGAACAATTACCAAGGCGCTGATATGATCGTTGTGATTTGTCTCAATAAGTTTGTCAATAAGTGGCAGCAGAAATGCGGCGGTCTTACCCGTGCCTGTTTGTGCAGAAGCTATGACATCTTTGCCCGCTAAAATATGGGGGATGACCTGGGCCTGTACGGGAGTTGGTGTTTCATAGCCGCCCGCTTCAATACCTTCCAATAGCTGTTCGTGGAAGCCGAAATCTCTGAAATTCAAATTAAACTGGGTTTAGAAAAGAACTATTATCATGCAAATATAACATAATACGAGCGAAGGCGGAAGAATTGATTCCAGGGAACTACTGACGATCCATGCAGTGGGGCTAATTAATTTAGCATTGAGATTCATTAATTTAGAGGATGCAACAAGATCAGTCAGAAATGAAAATCCGGGAATTTTACAATTCCACCAAAATGGAAGAGGACCGGCTTGAACAAAGCGTCTTCAAACTTGAGAAGCTGCGTTCCCGGGCTATTATTCAACGCTACCTCAGGCCCGGCGGGATGACAATAGTCGATATTGGAGGGGCCACCGGGGTTTATTCTTTTTGGTTACAAAGCCAAGGGTATTCGGTGCATTTGCTGGATTCCGCCGAAGCGCATATCGAAATGGCCAGGCAAACAGGAAATCATCTCAAAAAGCCGTTGGATTCCGTAAAATTAGGCGATGCCAGGTCCCTGCCCTATGTGGATGGGAAATTCGACCTCGCACTGGTATTAGGACCCCTCTATCATCTGCAGGAACAAAAGGATCGGGTGCAAACGCTGAAGGAGGCGAGGCGCGTGCTGAGACCGGGAGGAATAATACTGGCTGCTACTATCACCCGTTATGCTTCCCTGCTGGATGGATTCAGGAGAAGCCTGGTGATGGATCCGAATTTTGTAAAGATCCTGGATCAGGATCTTGAAAGCGGGCAACATCACAACCCGACAGAAAAGACAGAATATTTTACAGATGCCTATTTTCATACGGAGACTGAAATTATATCGGAATTTGTGCAAGCGGGCTTTGCAACACCGAAGGTGATGGCCATTGAAGGATTCGGCTGGCTGATTCCGGATTTTGAAAGGCGATGGGAGGATGAGAGCTATCGCGAAAAGCTTATTCAATATATTGAACTCACGGAAACAAACCCAGCCATGATTGGCATCAGTTCCCATGTTATGACGGCTGCCATCAAATGAGTACTTTCTGGTGTCCTTACCTCATTCATGACCCGACTCCTGTTTTAGCGTTGCGAACATTTTGATTCGCGGACTGTAATTGAAAAAACCTGAATAAATTAAGATTCATGTCCAAATTACTCAGCCCCTTCGCCATAAAAGACTTGAAATTTCGCAATCGAATTGCGGTCTCTCCTATGTGCGAATATTCTTCAGAAGACGGTTTCGCCAATGACTGGCACCTGGTGCATTTGGGTAGTCGTGCGGTGGGGGGAGCGGGATTGGTAATCACCGAGGCCACGGCTGTTTCGCCGGAAGGCCGGATATCGCCGGATGATCTGGGGATCTGGAAGGATGACCATATTGAAAAATTGAAGGTTATCTGTTCGTTTATCCAAGAGCAGGGAGCAGCTGCAGGAATACAATTGGCACATGCCGGAAGAAAAGCCAGCAGTTCCTCTCCCTGGAAAGGAAGCAAACAGATGGAAATTGACCATGGAGGATGGCAAACCTTCGCCCCCAGCAGCATCCCTTTTCATCCGGGAGATCGGAAGCCTCTTGAATTGACCATTGATGGGATCAAAGAGATCATCCGGGATTTCGGATTTGCTGCTCAAAGGGCCCTGATGGCCGGATTCAAGCTGATAGAAATCCATGCAGCCCATGGCTACCTGATCCATGAATTTCTGTCGCCACTCAGTAACCATAGAACAGATGCATACGGAGGTAATTTTGAAAACAGGGCGAGACTATTGTATCAAATCATTGAAACCATTCAGGGACTATGGCCTGAAAGAAATGGATTATTCGTGAGAATCTCGGCCACTGACTGGGCCGAGGGAGGATGGGGGCCGGATGATTCGGTGAAACTGGCTCAGGCCCTGCTAACAAAAGGAGTTGATCTTATCGACTGCTCTTCGGGTGGACTTGTTCCTGGAGTGAAAATACCATTGGCGCCCGGTTACCAGGTTCCATTTGCCGAAAAGATCAAAAAAGAAGCGGGTATTCTAACGGGAGCGGTGGGTTTGATCACTGAAGCTCAGCAGGCCGAAGAAATCCTGCAAAAAGGCCAGGCCGACCTGATTATTATGGCCAGGGAATTGTTAAGAGATCCTTATTTTCCATTGCACGCCGCCCATCAGTTAGGCATTGACGTAATATGGCCCAGGCAATATGAGAGAGCGAAACCCAGGACCTGAGAGTTCATCTCTAACTTCTTTATCCGGAACCGTTTAGAGGGGCTGTGTGCCAAGGGGAAAAATGCAGGAATGGCAATGATGTCATTACTCAGAAGCTTGGCGGGGTGTCCTTCTTTTCTTACCTTTGTCAATAGTTTTGCATCCACATAATAAAAAATAAGACATGTCTATTTTGAACACCAACAAGAAGAAAAATCAAGGTAAGAAAGGAAATCAGCAGAAAAATGCCCAACCTTTTCCTTCTCCCAAACCCAAGGCGAATTCAAAGGCCGCAACCAGGAATACCCGGCTCACAGGCGGTTCCCAGAGAGGTTCCTGAAAAAATGACTTAATGGATTAAGATCAGGGCGGGAACTGTTAAAGAAATTATATTATTTTCGTGAAGTACAAAAAATAAGCACAAAAAAAAGGTCCACTGTAGAAACAGTAGACCTTTAAACGATTGCTTGCCCTATATAACTATTTCAAAACTATTGCCTGCTCATTTTCGCAGCCTTCATACTGTATTTTTATTCGGCCTCTAACGACTGCTCAACGATTGCTTTGTCCTTTCTATTCTTAACTTCCTGATGCAAATCTAAGCCAGGCGAACACGTAATTAAAATCATCTTGGCCTTGATTATATTACGTCAAAAGCGGCAAGATTTTTGGTAACCCTTGCTGGTACTGTATTTCAGGACAATTTAACAATGATGCCCAACCGGTTTTCGGATATATTATTTCAATTGGTTCATTCGCTGGAGAAGTCAGAAAAAAGACATTTTAAACTCTACATCAAGAGGAGTTCTGCAAAAGAAGACCTTAAGATCATACATCTTTTCGATACCATAGACAAGGTGCATGAATACGACGAGAAGCTGATCTTAAAGAAAATGTCGCCCATCACGAAGACTCAATTGGCGAACCTTAAAACGCATTTGTACAAGCAATTGCTGGCCAGTCTGCGGTTGTTGAAAACCACCGAGAACACAGACCTGCAATTGAGTGAACACCTTGACTACGCCCGCTTGTTGTATAATAAGGGCCTGAAACTTCAAAGCCTGAAAATCCTGGAAAAGGCTAAGGATCTCGCCAGGGCCAATCAGAAATTCAATTTTCTGGCGCAGGTAATTTCCCTCGAAAAAAAAATTGAGACTCTTCATATCACAAGAAGTTCTTTGGAGAAAACGCAACAGTTATCCGCTGAAGCATCGGAGATCAGCAGTCATGTTGACCGTGTAACAAGGCTCTCCAACCAGGCCCTGATGCTCTACCGATGGTATGTGCAAAACGGACACGCACGCAACGAAAAAGACGAAAAGGAAATTCGTGCATTTTTCCATGATAACCTTCCCGGGGATCTGCATGAGATCAAAGGTTTTTATGAAAAACTATACCTCTATCAGAGTTATTGCTGGTATGCCTATATCAGGCAGGATTTTCTGATGTATTACCGCTACAGTCAAAAGTGGATCGATTTGTTTGATGAGCAGCCGTTCATGATACCGGTAGAGACCGGACATTATATCAAGGGGATGCACAATTTGCTGAATGCACATTTCGTCCTTCGCAATTTTGAAAATTTCGAGTTAACCCTTTGCCGGTTTCAAAAATTTAGCAAGACCCCCGAAGCCAATCAGCATGATAATTTCCGCATACATACTTTTATTTATATCAACAGCGCCAGGATCAATCAGCACCTGATGCGTGGAACTTTTGAAGAAGGTTTAAGAATAGTTCCTGAAATAGAAGGTAAACTTGAAGAGTATAGCCTGTTTGTTGACAGACACCGCATCCTGGTATTCAATTACAAATTCGCGAACCTGTATTTCGGAGCGGGCAATTACGAAAAGGCAATAGATTATCTGCAGAGAATCATCAATGGACCATTGGATATACGCCAGGATCTCCAGTGTTATGCTCGTCTCCTTCACCTGATGTCGCATTATGAACTGGGCAATGATGAGATCATTGAATCTCTGATCAAGTCGGTTTACCGGTTTATGGCAAAGATGAAAAACCTCACCGTGGTGGAAGAGGAGATGTTTCGCTTTCTTCGCCGCTCTTTTCGCCTTTCCCCCGGGGAATTGAAAGCAGAGTTTGAAAAATTCCTGAACATCATCAGGCATCTCCAAAAAAACAGGTTCGAAACCAGGTCATTCGCATACCTGGATCTGATTTCATGGGTGGAAAGTAAAGTATATGGGAAATCATTGAGCGCCGTGATCCAGGAGAAATACCAGAAGCGGAAAATCAGGCGATATACTAATCCGTAATAAAACAGATTGATCAGAATCGGCCGCATAAATAATCACAGTCTGTTGAATTCATCATTCCTTCGTAATCATTAAAATCAATAAACCTCCCCGGGATTCAGCCGCTATTCGTAAATTGCACCAATGCACGAGTTTTTAAAAGAGTTGAACGGACCACAGCTTGAGGCCGTACTGCACAAGGATGGCCCACTCATGATTGTTGCGGGGGCGGGGAGCGGCAAAACCAAGGTGTTGACTGCGCGGATCGCGCACCTGATGGCAGCGCACCAGGTTGACGCATTCAACATTCTTGCGCTCACATTTACCAATAAGGCTGCAAAGGAAATGAAGGAAAGAGTGGAGAAGATTCTGGGAAATAACGAAGCCCGCAACCTGTATATCGGCACATTTCACAGCGTTTTTGCACGTATTTTGAGGGGAGAGGCCCATCGCCTTGGTTATCCCTCCAATTTTACCATCTATGATACCGATGACGCCAAGAGTGTTATCAAGACCGTGATCAATGAATTGAATCTCGACGATAAACATTATAAGCCGGCAACAGTATATAACCGGATTTCATCGGCCAAGAATGCATTGGTGAGTCCCGTTGAATATGCAACAGACTACGCCATCCAGCAGGAGGATATGCGCAGTAACCGGCCGGCCATCGCGCAGATCTATGATGCTTATGTGAAACGGTGCTTCAAGAACGGGGCAATGGATTTTGATGACCTGCTTCTTAAAATGTATGAGATGCTCAAGAATTTCCCCGATGCTCTGAGCAAATACCAGCGAAAATTCAAATATATCCTGATCGACGAATACCAGGACACCAATCCCGCCCAATACGAAATCATAAAATTACTCGGCGCTATGCATGAGAATGTGACCGTGGTGGGCGATGATGCCCAGAGTATTTACAGTTTTCGCGGAGCCACTATCGAGAATATTCTGCAATTCCAGAAGGATTATGATGATGTTAAGCTTGTGAAGCTGGAACAGAATTACAGAAGTACCCAGAATATTCTGAGCGTTGCGAATAATGTGATCAGGCATAATAAGAACCAGATTGAAAAGCGGCTGTTCACAGAAAACGACGAAGGAGAAAAGATCAGGCTGGTTCGCACCATGACGGACAATGAAGAGGGGAAATTTGTGGCGGATACCATACAGGAACAAAAACTGCGCAATCATTATCACAACAAGGATTTTGCCATTCTTTACAGAACAAACGCGCAGAGCCGTGCATTTGAAGAAAGCCTGAGGCGCATGGGAATTGTTTATACTATTTATGGTGGCATCAGTTTTTACCAACGGAAGGAAATCAAGGATTTTGTGGCCTATTTGAGGTTGTTGGTAAATACCAGAGACGAAGAAGCACTGAAGAGGATCATAAATTTTCCAGCCAGGGGAATCGGTAAGACTACCATTGACAAATTGGTCCTGGCCGCCAATGAAAATAATATCTCCATGTGGGAGGTATTAGAGCGAGCCAGGGAATTTGGCCTCAAGGGCGGCATCCTGGAAGCCGTTGGGAATTTTGTGACCATGATCAGGAGCTTTGCCAGCATGCTCCAGACTAAGAACGCCTATGAAGTGGCGGTGCATGTAGGCAAACAGACCAATCTCGTGAAAGAGCTATTCAATGATAAGTCAACGGAAGGTGTAGCCCGTTATGAAAATATTCAGGAATTATTGAACTCTATTAAGGAATGGACGGAACTGCCGGCGAATGAGGAAGGCGAAGTGGGTGACAAGGGACCGGGCGCTTATCTGCAGCAAATTACTCTGCTCACGGATGCAGACGAAAAGGATCCGGATGCCGACACGGTGAAGCTGATGACGATACATGCGGCGAAGGGTTTGGAATTCAGTTGCGTGTTTGCAGCCGGACTGGAAGAGATGTTGTTTCCCAATGCCATGAGCATTAATACGCGAGAGGAGTTGGAAGAAGAAAGAAGGCTTTTTTACGTGGTGATCACCAGGGCCAAGAGCAAATTATGGATAACCTACGCGAATACCCGATATAAGTTTGGTTCGCTGGTTCAAAATGAACCCAGCCGTTTCATCGAAGAATTGCCGGAAGAATATTTAGACAAGAGTTTTGCCGGAGGCGGCGCGAGGAATCAGTCGGCTGGATTTGGAGGAAGGGGCGCATTTGAACGAATGCATGGCGGAGGATTCGGGAGTGCGGAACAGGCAGAGCGTTTGTACGGCCCTCCATCCAAGGGAAAGAAGGATGGATCGCCATCTTATATGGCGCCAAAGACGCAACAAAAGACTATTGAACATAGCCCGGCTCCAGATTTTGTGGCCAGCGATATGGCCAATCTACAGGTAGGCCAAAAAGTGGAACACCAGAAATTTGGTTTTGGAGAAGTCACTAAATTAGAAGGCTCAGCACATAATCCTGTTGCCACTATCAAATTTGAGTTGAATGGCGAGAAGAAGATCATGCTGAATTATGCCAGGCTCAGGATTGTGGAAGCATGATGTTTTTGGTCCACAATTCTCCACTTACTATTGACTATCGACTACTTACTATTGACTAATGTCTAATCCGCCTTCAGTAAACCTTCCGCCTTCGGTATACCTACGGCGGGCGAGGTCGGTAAATCTACGGCGGTCAAGGTCGGCGGACGAAGAAAAAAGAGCTGCCTTGTGGCAGCTCCTTTACCTGTCTCATGCTTCAACTCTATTCTAATTCCTTCATCCATGCCTGTGCTTCTTCCCTGGCCGCTTTAATCACTTCCCTCCCTGCACGATAACACAATTTCCATTGCTGGCTCTTGCTTTCATATTCCGGATTCACAAAACTGCCCCCGCTCAATTTCGCGTCAAAATCCACCGTGGCTGAAATATCCAGGAATTCCTGAAGGCGTTTCTTCACCGTTACATCCGGATCTGAAGGCATACGGTTCTCATCGTCTGATTTGTTCAACTGCCTGTCAATTGCGTTGTTCACCATCTTCATGGGATTGGGAATTCCCAGTTTCTTGGGTCTGCGGCCACCGCCCAACATCTGCTGACGCCATTGCCTGTACTTTGATTTGAATTCATCTGTCTTAGAATAATCCTTTGCAAATTTTATCAACTGCCTGGCTCCTTCCACTCTTACCTCAACCGGTAAACTCCTGGCCTTTTTCACGACTTCATCTCCTGCCGAAAAATTCCCGCTGCCAAATGCCGACAACATTATTTCCTTTGCCTTGTCCTGCGCAACATTCAGTTCTTCAAAAATATTCAATGCTATGGTTGCAGCCATGAGCAGACCCGCGATCGAAAAATATACTAACCGTTTCATAACTTTAAATTGATTGGTTTTGCCTTTCATTCATTTACTGGTACAAACATACTCTGCGAGACAGGATCCTGCAATCACACGATTGTGTGAATAATGGAGATGATACAGTCTCCTTAGGACGAATAAGGGATTTTCATCACATAGTTATGTGATACCGATAGAACACTGTCATATTATGAGTGCGTGGAATGGAAATGAGAGAAGAAATTTCAGCCTGAAGCCGGATTAGTAATGTAAGGCGATGGGTTATTAGCGGGAAATTCTTAAATACCCGGATAGATCAAAGGTATTTCTCGCCCTTATTTCTTTTTATTTCGATTACATATTCTTTAATGTCCTGTTCCTTGTCACGCCTGCAGATCAGCAGCACATCTTCTGTGTCCACTACAATAAATTCCTCGAGACCCTGTAATACTACAAGCCTCTCTGTCTCCACATGCACCATATTCCTCTTTGCATCGATTACGGTAACATTATCGCCGGCAATAGCATTACCCAGGTTGTCTTTCTCCATATTTTCATAAGCAGAATTCCATGCGCCCAGGTCGCTCCAGCCAAAACTTGATGGAATCACATAGACGTTGTCGGCCTTTTCCATGATACCATAGTCAATGGAAATATTCGTACACAGTGGGTAAATTCTTTCGATCGCTTCTTTTTCTCCTTTTGTATTGAATGCGTGTTCCTCGGCCACAAACACTTCGTGCATTTCGGGCAGGTATTTCTCAAAAGCGCGAACAATATTCTTGACCTGCCACACAAAAATCCCTGCGTTCCATAGGAATTCCCCGCTGGCCAGGAATGTTTTTGCAATTTCAAGGCTGGGTTTTTCAGTGAAGGTTTTCACCTTGTAAACATTGTCGCTTGCGGCCTGCGGGTCAAACTGAATATATCCATAACCCGTGTTGGGATTGGTGGGTTTGATGCCGAGTGTGATCAGGGCATTGTGTTTGCTCACGAAATTCAGGGCTTCATAGCAAACTTTTTTGAAGGCGATGGTGTCGGTAATCAGGTGATCGGCAGGAGCACAAATCAGGCTTCCCTTGGGATTGATCCGGTCAAGTTTGTATGCGATATAAGCGATGCATGGCGCCGTATTCTTGCGGGAAGGTTCGCTCAAAATGTTTTCAGGAGACATATCTGGCAACTGTTCTTTCACGATCGGCACATATTCTTCGGAAGTAACGATGTAGATATTCTCGTTGGGAATGAATTCGGCAAAACGGTGATAGGTCTCCTGAATCAGCGTTCTGCCGGTACCCAGGATGTCCAGGAATTGCTTGGGATAGTTAGTGCGGCTCATGGGCCAAAACCTACTTCCGATCCCTCCGGCCATGATAGCCACGAAATGATTTTTGTTCATTACCTTAAGTTGTTGGGTTGATAGTCCAGGTTCGGCGATGCAGAATCCTTACCAACTTTAAGAAGTATCAACTAAATAATTCCTTCTCTCACCAAATCATGTAAATGTATGATGCCGGCATAGTTACCCTGCTCGGTAACGATTAGCTGGCTGATATCGTTTTTTCGCATGAGGTCCAGGGCGCTCACGGCCAGTTGTTCCGCTTCCATAGTCTTCGGGTTATGGCTCATGATATCGCCGGCCTTTATTTTAGCCAGCGCTTCACCCTTTTCAAGCATACGTCTCAGATCTCCATCGGTAACAATACCCACCAATTTCTTTTGCTCATCCAGGACCGCCGTGGCGCCTAACCTGTTTTTTGTGATGGCCACAATCACTTCGCGAAGACTGCTGTTCAGGCTTACCTGTGGTTTGGCATTCTTCATAAATAGATCGGCTACCCGCAGATATAGTTTTTTCCCCAGCATGCCACCCGGGTGAAATTTAGCGAAATCATCTGTGCTGAAGCCCTTCCATTCCATCAGGCATACGGCCAGCGCGTCACCCATTGCCAGTTGAGCGGTAGTACTACAGGTAGGCGCCAGGTTATTGGGGCAGGCCTCCTGGTCCACTGTGGTATTCAGGATAAAATCAGCCTGCCTGGATAAATATGAATCCAGGTTTCCGGTCATGGCGATCAGCTTATTCCCAAAATTTTTGATCAAGGGAACGAGTACTTTAATTTCGGGGCTCTCGCCGCTCTTGCTGATCACCATTACAATATCATCCTGCTGTATCATGCCGAGGTCGCCATGAATGGCATCAGCCGCGTGCATGAAGCTGGCGGCTGTGCCGGTAGAATTGAGCGTGGCAACTATTTTCTGGCCGATCAAGGCACTTTTCCCAATTCCACTCACGACCAGCCTTCCAGTACAGTCTGCTATGGCCAAGACGGCTTGCTCAAATTGATTATCAATGTATTGCAACAGACCCCGCAGGGACTCTGCCTCCTGTTGGATGCTGCGCTTCGCGATCGCCTGAATGTCTTTTTCTGCCATATTAGTGCCGTGCAAACCTAAATGAAAAATGCTGGTTTTGCAAAACAGCAGGGCTGCCAATCTTGCTAACGAGGGAAGATCATTTATCCACATAGATGGTTTCTGCTTTCAAAAACCGGCCTATTTGTCTTATCTTATAAAATTGAGGGATGATTCCAGGAAGTTAAGGCTCTGATTAACAATTTTAGTGCAGCGAATATCCGGGAAAGGGAATTTTGTGACTGGGGATTAGATTTTTTCATAGCCATACAATGACCAGCCGGATTGCGCCCTGTGCAAATCAACATGCAAACAATTAACAAGCCTTAAACTTCGCCAAAAGGCCTTATTTTGTTAACTTCGTGCCCCTTTGACAATTGCCGGCTCTGACCATGAGACCATTCCAGGCTTGGGAGCAGTCATCCCAAATTCAACACGGCGTCTTGCCTGCCCACGAACCAACCTAGATTTCAAGTGCGAAGGAAAACAGATAGATATGTCTACAGCTACAAAAAAAACCGGTCAAAAAAATAAGACTGAAGAAAAAATCAAATCTAACGGCAACGGCAAACTGAAAACTGCTGCTCGCAATGGAAATGGAAAAAATAAGATTGACCTCCATGCAAAACTGAAGGAATATTTTGGATTTGATTCCTTCAAGGGCAACCAGGAACCCATTATCGAGAACCTGCTGGCAGGTAATGATACTTTTGTTATTAAACCGACCGGCGGCGGCAAGAGCTTATGTTACCAGCTCCCGGCCCTAATGAGCGAAGGCGTTGCCATCATCGTATCTCCGCTCATCGCACTGATGAAAAACCAGGTTGACCTGGTGCGCGGATATAGCAGTAAGGATGAAGTGGCCCATTTTCTGAATTCCACGCTCAATAAGAAGGAGATTAAAGAAGTGCATGATGACCTGCTGAATGGTCATACCAAGATGTTGTATGTGGCGCCGGAAACCCTCACCAAGCAGGAAAACCTCGAATTTTTCAGCGACCTTAAAATATCTTTTTTCGCGGTGGATGAAGCCCATTGTATTTCAGAATGGGGACATGATTTCCGTCCGGAATACCGCCGTTTGCGGGAGATGATGGATCAGATCAATCCTGGTATCCCTGTAATTGCTTTGACCGCCACGGCTACTCCCAAGGTGCAGAGTGATATTCTGAAAAACCTGGGGCTCAGAAATCCCAAGATATTCATCTCTTCATTCAACCGTCCCAATCTCTACTATGAGATACAGCCCAAGGTCAAGAAAGATGACACCATCAAGGCCATCGTTCGATTTATTGTGCAGATGAAAGGCAAGAGCGGCATCATTTACACACTCAACCGTAAGACTACAGAAGAATTAGCCGACGTGTTGATCGCCAATGGAATCAAGGCCGTGGCCTACCATGCAGGGTTTGATGGAAAATTGAGGGCGGAAAAGCAGGACCTTTTTCTGAATGAGGACGTGCAGGTGATCGTGGCGACCATTGCCTTCGGGATGGGTATTGACAAGCCCGATATTCGATTCGTAATCCATTTCAATATCCCTAAATCCATTGAAAATTATTATCAGGAAACCGGCAGGGCCGGCAGGGATGGACTGGAAGGGAAATGCCTGTTGTTTTATTCACATAAAGATGTTGCAAAGCTCGAACACCTGATGCGCGACAAGCCATTGAGTGAGCGGGAAATTGGCGCACAGCTCATCCATGAAATGGTGGCCTATGCGGAAAGTGGCGTCTGTAGGCGCAAGGCGCTGATCAGCTATTTTGGGGAAGAGTACACGAAGGAGAATTGTGGGAATTGCGACAATTGTGTCAATCCCAAAGAAAGGGTAGAAGCCAGGGATGAAGCGGTTAAGGTATTGAAAGTGATACGGGCTCTTGACGAGCGCTTCACGACTACATATGTGGTTCCTGTACTCACCGGGAGGCGCACACCGCAGATCAATATGTACCGGCATAATACGCTGCCCGAATTTGGCATGGGAAATGAGCAGGTGGACTATTTCTGGAATTCCCTGATACGGCAGATGTTGCTGGAGGGGTTAATTCAGAAAGATATCGAGGAATACGGAATATTGAAATTCACGGCCAAGGGTGAGAAATTCCTGAAGAAGCCCACTTCTTTCAAGATTGTGCTGAACAATATGTTTGAAGAGGCGAATGAAGATGATGAAGATGCGGCCGGAGACGGAGAAGGCGCCGCGGTAACCGATGAGAGGCTGTTTGAGATGCTGAAGGAATTGCGGCAGAAAGAAGCTAAGAAAAGAGGATTGCCTCCTTTTGTGATTTTCCTGGAAAATTCCCTGCAGGATATGGCTACACTCTATCCTATAACGGTGGCCGACCTGGACAAATGCCAGGGAGTGAGCAAGGGAAAGGCTATACGTTATGGCAAGCCCTTCGTGGAAATTATCGCGCGTTATGTGGAAGAAAACAATATTGAAAGGCCCGATGATTTCGTGATGAAGAGTGTGGTGAACAAGAGCGGTCTGAAAGTGTATATCATCCAGCAGACCGATAAAAGAATTCCCCTCGATACCATTGCCAGGAATAAGGACCTCCGGTTGGACAACCTGCTTGAAGAAATGGAAACCATTGCTGCGAGCGGAACCAAGCTCAATCTTGATTATGCCATTGATGAGATGGTGGATGAATATGAACAGGATGAGATACTCAACTATTTCAAGAGTTGTGAGACTTCCTCACTTCAGGTGGCGCAGCAGGAGCTCAGCGAAAGCAATTTCACCTGGGAGCAATTGAAGATAATGCGGATCAAGTTCCTAAGCTTATATGGCATGTGAGGAATTAGAAATTCAGGTGAATGAATTGATGAAGAATTTGGAGATGGCGTTCAAATTCCGGCATCGATAGCTTCTCTTTCTCATGTGGTCGACATGCACCTTGGTAAGTCCGTCTCCCCCGGACGATTTCTATCTCTTAAAGATCCCCGATTCTTAGAATTCCTTTCAAAAAGCCATGGATTCAGTGGCCTTATTTTGCCGGTTTTTTTCATGATTTTGCCTGAAACCCCTATTTTTGCCGTCCCGCTGTAGAAAATCAAGGCGAGGAAGGAGCATTAGATTTTCAAGGTCCGCCAGTTGGCGGATAGAGCAGATGCGGTAAATAGAGCGGACAAATTATATGGTGCTGTAGCTCAGTTGGCCGTGGAAAATCAAGGCGAGGCACGAGCATTAGATTTTCAAGGTCCGCCAGTTGGCGGATAGAGCAGATGCGGTAAATAGAGCGGACAAATTATATGGTGCGGTAGCTCAGTTGGCCGTGGAAAATCAAGGCGAGGCACGAGCATTAGATTTTCAAGGTCCGCCAGTTGGCGGATAGAGCAGATGCGGTAAATAGAGCGGACAAATTATATGGTGCGGTAG
>JBGPHC010000030.1:0-47135 GCA_041484195.1 Agriterribacter sp.
CGATTTGGATGGTTGTTTGGATAGCATAAAATCTGCAAGGTTTTCAATACAAATTTCAGTTTTATGGTAAACTTTTTCAACCTTTTTTATCCTCAAACGCCCCCCAATTGTGCATTTCTTAGCTTCTTAAGGAACGACTAATTAACGCTCCAGTTCAAATCCCCAATTTTTCCCCTTCATGGTCGCTGGCACTCCATCTTTCAGCCATTGCGCCACCCTTTCTTTTTTCAGGAGCCAGTCAAAAAACTGTTGTTCGCGGATCTGAATATCTTTCCGGTTCTTTCTTTCCATGAGGTTATGGGCTTCGCCATTGTAATTCAACAACCAAACGGGCTTGCCCAGACGACGCATGGCCGTGAACAATTCAATACCCTGGTACCAGGGAACGGCTCCGTCATTGTCGTTCGACATGATCACCAGGGGTGTTTTGACTTTGGGAATATGGAACAAGGGAGAATTTTCAATATAGAGATTCGGTCTTTCCCAGAGAGTGGCGCCGATACGGCTCTGCGTATGTTCATACTGGAATTGGCGGTTCATGCCTGTCTCCCACCGAATTCCACCATAAGCGCTGGTCATATTGGCCACAGGAGCCCCCGCCCATGCCGCCTTGAACAGGTTGGTCTGGGTAATTATATAGGCAACCTCATAGCCTCCCCAGCTTTGACCCTGCAGGCCGATGCGGGTGCTATCTACCCAGCCTTTTCTCACCATGGCTCTGGCTCCGCTTACCACAAAGTCGTAGGCACTTTTGCCCGGGTGACCGATGGTGTAGCGAATATCCGGGACAAAAACAATATAGCCCCTGCTCACAAAAAATGAAATATTCAACCGGCTTGGTGTAGGCAAGGGGGAAATATATTGATTCAATCCATCACTCAGCTTTTCATAGAAATAGCATATGGCAGGATATTTCCTTTTGGAATCAAAATCTTCGGGTTTATATACGATCCCCGTAGCAATTTTGCCACTGTATGTTTTCCATTTGAATAGTTCAGCATGGCCCCAGGAATATTCCGCCTGTTGCGGATTGATATGACTTAGCCTCGCTTCAGCCTTCCATTCGTTATTCACGAAGAGATCGGGAGAATTTGTATAGGATTCCCTGGTATAATAATACAGAGCTGCGTTTTTGGCCTTCCCAATCGAGCGGATGGTATAGGCACCGTCCAGCATATTATTAGGACTTGCTTTGTATGCGAGACTGAGCGTGACTATTCCCATATTCTTGGTGGATTCTTTAAAAGTCCTGAGCAGCAGCGATTGGCCTGGCACCAGAAACTTTTCTTCGGGGTCAAGTGGAAGGTAGCGAAATATCGTCCCGCTTTTCCTTCCCAAACCAGCTGTGAGGTTACGGGGAGCATCAATCGCTTTGGGGTCCAGTTGCCAAATATCATAGCGGTCATATACCAGAACTGATGCGTCATTTTCTGTCCAGCGCATCAATCCATAGGGATTGGGGTCATCAGGCATGTCAAATTCTTCATTGTAGAGTTTGGTCCTGACCTTCGCGGAAATTTTCCTGGTAACGCCTTCATTCCAGTCAAAATACTGGCGGGATTTCGCGTCATACCAAAGAATATAATTACCCGTCGGAGATGCCGAAACCTGCCCGGATAGATCCTTTTTCACTAATTTCCTGGAACCGTCAGCGGGGTTGATGCTGTAGATATCTTTAAGCGTCTCTCCTTCCCATTGAAGGGGAATTCTTTTGCCAGCATCGCTAATGCCAATGAATTGCGGACCATCACCTTCTTTTGTCGTGATTACCTGTGGTATTGATTTGTCTCCCAGTTGCACGAATATGTTTTGATCGAGGTCCATCATGGCGGTATAGCTTCTCTTCAATTCCCGATCGAGGTTCTTCAACTGCATTGTTTGCAGGTCATCGTCCTTATAATTCCAGATATCCAGTTTTACGATGTCAATATCCGCCAGGCTGGTATCTTTTGGAGGCTGAATGGGTGCCGTGCCCATGAATAAGCGGAGACCGGATTTGCTAAAACTCAATTTTTCGTTTTCACTCACCGTCCAGCCAATGAGCATGCCAACCTTATTCTTATCGAGGATCATGGAGGCGCTATCCTGGCCGTTCTTCCAAAGCCAAAGTTTATAAAATTTCTGAAGGGCCTTCGCGCTGCTATCTCTTTCGGCCAGGAATGCAAGCTGGTATCCTTTTTCGTCAATCGCGTAGTTACGGAAATCATTGCCGCCTCTGAGAATGGTATCCACTCTTGATTCCGCCGTTCGCCAGACAGCGACGGTTCTTTTGCTAAGGCTGTCCTTTTTATTGGGCGTAGCTCCCATGACCAGAATATTTCCATACTTGCTCCAGAGATATTCACTCACAAAATTGAATGACTTTTTTTCACCGGTGGCCAGGTTGGCAATGACAAGCTCGGTTCCTTCTTCAGATCTCGGATTTGGAGCAGGATCTTCAAACGCATCATTGGCTTCGTCCTGTGATATTGGGAAACCGGTATCCTCCGCCAGGTCATTGATACCCCTTCTTGCTTTTTTCTTCTTGGATTTTTCAATGAGTGGTTGGGAAAGAACTCTATTGGCTGAGTCAAGGCTTCTCATCGTGGAATCCATTTTCTCGAATTTCCTGGTTGTGTCAGCCGGAGATTTTTCCATCAGGTATGCCAGTAGTCCAAATCCTTTTTCAGGAACCTGATAAGATTTTACCCTGGCTATTTTAATTACGCTGTCCTGGCCCAGTTCCAATATGGCGAGGGAATCCTTGGGATAATCTTCGGGTTTCTTCTTATGGATCTTTGCCTGTCTTGTCTCGGCGTAATAAGGTCTAATCTTAAAAATGGCAAAGCGGCTGTCTTCGGTGATGCTGCCTTCATAGCCCCGGGGAAAGACTTTTTTTTGTAAATTTCCAGTTGATTGAATCACCAATTCTCCATCTCCTTCCTGCGGATCCACGGTATAGAGCACCCATTTGCCATTATTACTGATTAGTTTTTCACCAATGGTTTGCCAACTGTCGTAAACATTATGATCGAGTGGTTTTTTAGCCTGAGCAGAAACAAAAAATGGAATAAGCAGCGCCATTCCCAAAAAGATTCTTCTCATATCATGCGGGTTTTGAAATTACTTCACAATTTAAGGCTAAACTACTTTCGGCGATGGGTTTTATACAAACGAACTGTCTGTAATACAACGGTCAGCATGATGAGCGCGAATCCATAGTAGAATCCAATACTCAGGTATTGGTTCTCGTGATAGATGACGAATGCCAAAAAGATTCCATATATGGGCTCGAGGTTATAACTCAGGTTAACCGTAAATGGAGAAATCTTTTTCAGCGAGCTTATGGAAAGATTAAAAGCGAGTACGGTGCAGAACCAGCTCAGCACCAATAACCATAAGGAGTCGGCTCTGGTAGGGATCCAATGGTCAGGAGGAAATGCATTAAGATAAATGGGCATTAAAAGGCTCAGCGCCAGCAATCCGCCGGACAACTCGAAAAATGTCAAGGATTGAGGATCGGTTTTCTCCAATAGTTTCTTATTGAAGATGGGAAACAATGCCGCCAACAGGGCGGAGATCAATCCCAGGATAATACCGGTTTTGTACTGAGGGTCAAAATGAAAAATCAGGTATACTCCCAAAATAGCCAGCAGGCCGAACACCACTTCCAGCCAGTCGATCCGCCTCCTGAAAATGAGTGGTTCAAAAAAAGCGGTGAAGAATCCGATGGAGGAAAAGCAAACCAGGGATATGGATACATTGGAATATTTGATGCTGCCATAAAAAAATACCCAGTGCAGGGCGACCAGCGCTCCCACTGCGCCAATCTTGACCAGAGTGGGTGAAGCGGGTGTCCGCAATTGCCGGCTGAAGAGGAAGATAATGGCGAGAGTGACAACGGTAATGAATATGCGCCACCACACCAGTAAGCCCTCGTTCAATGTAATTAGTCTGCCCAGCACGCCCGTGAATCCTGCCAGGAAAATGGCAGTATGCAATTGCAAAAAAGCTTTCTTCATGGAATATATGCCTGCTGATTTTGTGGGAGCGCGGATGCTGAATGAAAATCTTCGTCTGACTTAGTACCGGTGAAGAATTGGGCGGGGCAATTGTGCATTTAAAGATGGGTTTAAGGCTGCTTGAAATCCTTCAGACCTGAAATTCTTAACTGATCATCTCATTGATTACTGTGGCCGGAACCGGCACGAATTTATTTCTGACCCTTCGACGGTAATTCTTGAACATGCTTTGCCACTGTATTGTCAAAACGCCCCAAACGCCTTCTTTCACGATGCCCCTGTTCATTTTAGAAGAACCGAATTTCCGGTCAATGAAAGTGATGGATACTTCTACAATCTTGAAGCCCAGTTTCCAGGCGGCAAATTTCATTTCTATCTGGAATGCATATCCAACGAAATTGATTTCGTCAAGGTTGATTGCTTCCAGAACAGCCTTCTTGTAGCAAATGAACCCGGCAGTAGGGTCTTTGACCGGCATCCAGGTGAGCAGGCGGGTATATAATGCGCCTCCTTTTGAAAGAATATTCCGATCCCAGTCCCAGTTTTCGGTCTTTCCCCCTTTCACATAGCGGGATCCGATTGCCACGTCGGCCCCGAACCTGCAAGCCTCGTAAAGCCTTTCCAGGTCCTGTGGATTATGGCTGAAATCGGCATCCATTTCAAAGATATACCTGTATCCTTTGTCAATGGCCCACTTAAAACCATGGATATAAGCCGTGCCCAATCCCTTCTTTTCGGCCCTTTGTTCCAGGAACAGTTGATTCGGATATTGCCGCTGCAGACTCTTCACTAAGGAAGCCGTACCATCGGGCGAATTGTCATCCACCACCAGCACATGATAATCCTTATCCAAACCAAAAATAGCGTTCAGAATAGCGCTGATGTTCTCGCTTTCATTATAAGTTGGTATGATAACCAGTTTTTCCAAGAGAAATAGATTTCTGCCTTAATTACCTAATATACAAAATTACCCCTTAGATTTTTTCGAAAGTTGAGGACCTGTATTTTACGCTTTCTTTAACAAGGTTCGATTGAGGATTTCAGTCAGTTTTTGCTTGGTATGCATCGGGAAATCGCCCTTCATCATCCAATCATAATATTGCGGTTCGGCCTTGAGTACATCGGCCACCGGACGGCCCTTATGCTTACCGAAATTAAATATTTCTATCCCATTTTCCATAATAAAGCGACGCGCGAAATCCACAATTTGTTCCTGTCCCGTGAATTTGATAATTGATTCTACAGTGGAGCCTAATTGGGAATATTTTTCCAACTGGGCCTCCAGAACTTCCCAGGTTGCTACTGCATCAGCCTCAGCACTATGTGCGGCCTCAAGGGTTTTTTCACAATAGAATTTGTATGCGGCGCTCAGCGTTCGCGGCTCCATGAAATGGTATATTTTCTGGACATCCACCAGGTGCCGCTGCGTCACATCAAATTCCAGCCCTGAACGCAGGAATTCCTCCACCAGGAGGGGAAGGTCAAAACGGTTGGAATTATAGCCGGCCATGTCGCAATTATCCAGGAATTGGCGCATTTCATTTGCCACCTGCTTGAAGGAAGGTGCATCCTTCACCATTTCATCGGTGATGCCATGAATGTCTGAGGATTGCTTTGGGATGGGAATCTGGGGGTTGATTAACTTTCTTTTTACCTGCCTGGTACCATCCGGCAATAATTTAACAATTGCGATTTCAACGATTCGGTCAATTGCCAGATTCACGCCGGTAGTTTCCAGGTCTATAAATGCTAAAGGACGGGTTAATTGTAAAGCCATGACAATAATTGAAATAGGATCTGAATATCCCGGCACTTCTGTTTGAGGCACCGAAGTAAAAGTATATAAGTGCGCTGGTTTAGCAAAAATTATTCCTGAAATTCACTGTGAAATTCAAATCCCAGTCCTTGGTTATCTGGCACTAAGTTTGTTATTTTGTAGTGTAACACAACCTTTCGCAGTAATTCCAATCCCCAATTGAAGAATGGTTATTCCTACTCCTACGAGGGCCACCCTTAATTAATCTGGATTATTCAAACCTTAAAATCACAAAAATGAAGAAATTCATTGCCATTCTTTTGTTCATGATCACTATCGGTGTTGTAATGAACTCATGTACTGCATCTAAAGGAGGTTGTTACGCTACTAAGACGATGATCGGCTATAGATAACATATTTTGCATAAAGAATATTTAATCCTAAGGTTACCACAGTGTAACCTTTTTTATGTCCCATACTTAAAGAAAAATGATGGTCATATGGGACTGATCACACATATTTAAAATTGATTCCGGATAAAATTTTCATAGCCCGCCCGGATTTTCGTAATATGTGCACCTCAAAAAAAACCGATTACTCATGACAAGCAGAAGAAAATTCATCAGGCAACTGGGTGGTTCGGCGGCCCTGCTTTCTGCAGGCTCACTGGCTGCGATGGCTTCTTCCAAAAAAGGAAAAGCCATACCTGTTTCCGCAAACAAGATCAGTTCAAACGATAAGATTCGAGTAGCTGCCATCGGCATGGGCATCATGGGATTCAATGATGTCAACACCGCCATCAAAGTGCCGGGTATCGAACTGGTGGCAGTAGCCGATCTATATAACGGAAGGCTCACCCGTTCTAAGGAGGTGTATGGAAATTCCATAGCCACCACGAGGGATTATAGGGAATTGTTGGATCGAAAGGATATTGATGCCGTGATAATCGCCACTTCAGACCACTGGCATAACCGAATTGCCATTGATGCCATGAAAAAAGGGAAGGCAGTCTATTGCGAAAAACCCATGGTGCATCGGCTGGACCAGGGTCAGGAAGTGATCAGGGTGCAGAAAGAGACCAAAGCTGTTTTGCAGGTGGGCAGCCAGGGAGTGAGCAGTTCAAGATTCGCCGCGGCAAAGAAATTATATGAAGCGGGAGAAATTGGAAGATTGAATTGCATAGAAGCCAGTAATGACAGGCATAGCGCGCTTGGCGCCTGGCAATATTCCATCCCTCCCGATGCATCACCCCAAACCGTGGATTGGGACCACTATCTTGGGAATGCTCCGAAAGTTCCCTATGAGGCCAACCGATTTTTCAGGTGGCGCAATTATCGCGAGTATGGAACCGGCGTCGCGGGAGATCTCTTTGTTCATCTCATCTCCGGCATACATTTCATCACGGGCTCTCTGGGTCCCGAAAAGATCTATGCGACTGGTCAACTGAGCTATTGGAAAGATGGCCGCAATGTTCCGGATGTGATGACAGCTATCCTCGACTATCCCGAAACAGAAAAACATGCTGCATTCCAATTGACCCTTAGGGTGAATTTTGCAAGTGGCAATGGCGAAACAGGCTACACCCATTATATTGGCACAGATGGTGTGATAGACCTGGGATATGGAGGATTTACCCTGAAAAAAGAAAAACTTCCCAAGGCGCCTGGCTATGGCGGATGGGATTCATTTAGTACTTTTCCCAAGGCCATCCAGGAGGAATTTGAAAAGCAATACAATGCAAAATATTCAGATGCTGATCGTCGCGCCGAGAAATTCAGCGATACGGTTTACAAAGAAGCCGATACAGACGACGAACATTATAATCATTTTGTGAATTTCTTTGAAGGGGTTCGCTCAGGAAAGCCCATTGTTGAAGACGCCAGTTTTGGATTCCGTGCCTGCGCGCCATGCCTCGCCTGCAATGAGAGCTATTTTACAGGCAAGATCATTCATTGGGATCCTGTGAATATGAAAGTAGTCAACAAATAGTATTAAAAAACCCTCCGGCCTGGAGGGTTTTTTCTATTTAATTATATGAATGTTTCCCTTACCTGTGAAAGGAAAATTCTGTTCTGCGATTCTGCGCCCTGCCTTCCTTGGTATTATTATCGGCAATAGGATCTGAAGCCCCGAAGCCCTGGGTCCCGATCCGGTCTGCGGCTATACCTTTCTTCACAAAATATGCCTTAACCGCTTCGGCCCTGCGTTGCGACAATTTCAAATTGGCTGCATCTTTTCCGGTATTATCCGTATAGCCATTTACGTCAATCTTTGCTTCAGGCGTTTCCTTGAGATAACTCACTACTTTGTCAAGGTGAACATTCGAAGCCTTGAGGATTGTAGCACTGCCAGTAAGGAACTGAATATTCTTCGCTTCAAAAATAACAGGAGGGCATCCGTTGAATTGCGCAGTTCCTGCAATCTCGGGGCATTTATCTTCTTCATCATTTACGCCATCTCCATCCGTGTCGGGAATAGGGCAACCCTGGTATCTTTCCAATCCTGCCACAGTTGGGCATTTATCCTTTTCATCATTAATACCATCGCCATCGGTATCGGGAATGGGACAGCCCTGATATTTTTCCAGTCCTGCAACATTCGGACATTTATCATCCTTATCCGGTATGCCATCACTATCTGTATCGGGGCATCCATTGAATTTAGCCACACCGGCAACATCGGGGCAGGCATCCAATGAATCAATGATACCATCATGGTCACTGTCTTTAGGAGGCTCAACTGCGGGAGGAGGCGGAGGCGGCGGAGCTATGGCCACTGGTTTTTTCTGACCCAATGGCACACCTATGCCCAGGCTATAGAAAAGATGATTGGCCGTGGTGCCGGTGGTCGCTGCCACCCGGTATGCCGAGCTTAATATCAGGTAGCTGCCATCGTTAAGATTTACTTCCAATCCCAGGCCCAGGGGCAGATAAGCGCCATAATAGCCCTTCCATTTGGAGACTCCCGCCCCAACCGATGCAAAAGGAGTCATCCAAAAATGATCATTAAGAAGCTTGAAAAGAAGGTTTGCATCAGATTCCCACAGCACCGCCTCTTCAGATGCAGTTTTCCCCGGCACGGGATAGGTTACAGAAGAGATGCCCAGCCTGGCCATGAATTCGATATAATCCGTGAGGCCCTGCAGGTAAGAAATTGCCAGACCCGAATTCATCCGGCTGAGATTGTGCCATTGGTTTTGGTCCAATACCCTGGATATGGATGTGTTGTTCAGGTCCGCAGCAGTTTTGAAATCGTGCAATGTGAATTGAAATCCGAGCGTAGATCTTTTTTTGTTTGGATACTTGATAGCATTTTCCTGAGCAATGGTAGCAGATAGAATACCCATTGCCAGTAAGCATAATAATGGTTTTCTCATAACGCGGGTTTTATTGATAGCTCGACAAAAATAGCAGGTTGATGGTAAAGATTGAAATTAAATTATTTTTTTGCTTTAGGGTGATGACGTCTCCTGCTCAGGACCTCCACCTTTACTTTAGTGAGTCCGGACTTGATGAATCCCAACTTCTCGGCGGCGCGCCTGGATAAATCAATCAGTCTTTTATTTTTGGGATGCATCCTGTCTGTAATCTTTACAATCACGGAACGATTATTCTTGAGGTTGGTAACCCTGACCCAGGTTCCCAGGGGCAATCTATTGTGCGCGGCGGTCAATTCGTTCTGGTCGAATTTTTCACCTGAGGTGGTGAGCCTGCCCTGGAATTTACCGCCATAATAACTGGCGATACCATATTCAATGGAATCAGAGATATGTCGTTTAGGGGGAGCCTTGGTTCTCTCTTGACCAATTGCATTGGAAGAATGAATCAAAAAGAAGCCAATGTAAAAGAGTAAGAGTGTTTTCATGGAAAAATTTTATGGACACGGAACTTCGCCTACTTAATACCGAAATATTTCTCGCGCAGGAATTTATCCTCGCCGTAAACGTCATCATAAAATCTTATGTGCCCATTGGAAGCCTCGCAGGTGAAATACCTGATAAACAGTGGCAATCTTTCGGAAAATCCCACCACATGCTTTTCCTGTCTTTTCAACCAGGCCGCAATTGTGTCTATGCGATAAGTGACCGTATCATTCCGGATCAAATACCTGGCCAGTTTCTGCCATTGTTGCACACGAACACAGCCATGGCTCAGTGCCCTGGAACTCCTGGAGAATAGTCCCCGGGCATTGGTATCATGCATATATACACTGTATTTATTCCTGAAATTGAATTTTATCACCCCCAGGGAATTATCGTCTCCCTGCCGCTGTTTCAGCAGGTATGGGAAATTGATTTTATTCAGTTTTTTCCAGTTGATGGTGTTGGGGTCTATGATGCTGTCATTCTTGTCCACCACCATTAGGTTTTGCTTAGCGAGAAAATCAACATTTTTTTGGATCCTGGGAAGCATCTCTTTGAATATGATACTGTAGGGCACCGTCCATTGAGGGAAAGTAATGAAATTGCTTATCTCGCTGGTCAGTAAAGGCGTCCGGGTCTGCGGTTGCCCAACGATGATCTTCGATTCAAAATTAAGTGTATCGGTATCCCATACCTGCAGTTGAAAGGCGGGGAGATTCACCCAGGCATATCTCTTCGGCAGGCTGTCTGGAAACTGTTTATAACGGTCAAGATTAATAGCAATTCTTTTCTGCTTTTCAGGGTCCGTGTTATTCAGCAGTTTCACCAAAACGGGACCCGCCCTTCCGTCGGGCTTGAGGCCCTTGTCAACCTGGCATTTTCTGATGGCATAGGCGAGTTCGGCCGTATCGGCAGGTCTTGTATTAAAAGTTATATAGCTGCTCTCAAACAGGCGTGTCTGGAGCTGCCTCGCGAAAACCACAGAATCCGTATAGGGAAAGGAAAGATAAGTGTATTGGGTCCTGTCCATGGTGTCCACGAAATCCCGCAGCGCCAGCCTCAGCTCCTTGTATCCTCTCACGTGGGGCTCCAGCGAATCCATGGAAGCGGTGACGCTGCTCGCCCCAAGTATTTTATTTAGCAGTTCAAAGTAGAATCCTGGTTTCAAAGCTGTATCCTTGTTGAGCGTTACACTGTCCCGATCCAGGCGGCCCAATTTCAGGTCCTTCACTATTTTTATGAATCCATCGGTCAGCATGATGTCGGCGCGAGACCACAATGCGGCGTCAAACATCGCCAGTGAATCATTAGCAAACCTGCTGCGCAATGATTCCAATTGCCTGAAATGATAGTCCGATGGAAAGAGTCCATAATATTCGCATTGTTCCAAGAAATTAAACATGGAGTCACCCCAGGATAGCCAATGGTTCTGATCGCTCCAGGTTCTGGCCGTGGTTCTATTTTTATACCAGTCATTCACATAGGGTTCCATGACCAGCCTGATACTGTCATCCACTTTCCCATTATTGCCGGCGGCGAAATTGAGTATGCTGTTGATGTTTTCATTCACCTTCAAATTCAGGTCTTCGGGTTTTTGAACAATCTCTATCGGCTTTGGTTTGGCCGGAGGATTATTGCAGGAGGAAAAAAATGAAAATGCCAGAATGAGGATCCAAACCATTCGACGGCCATGATTCTTTATCATAAGTTCAGGTGAATTCAAATCAAAAAAGATATATTATCTTCCAATGAAAGAGGTGTAAATTCAATAATAATGATCAATATACCAAAAGCCTTCAAATATACCATAGTTGCAATATTGTTTTTCATATGGCCTGGCTCTTCAACCGGGGCACAAACCATCGCCGGAGATTCCGGAAGACCCGCCATAATCATCAAAACGCAGGACTTTCTCAAATCAATACAAGGGGACAGCCTGAAAAAGATGATAAATATCAAAAAGAAAATCCCCGGCATTCGTTTTGATCTGCGATATGCCACTGATAAGAATTTCATGCATCGAAGGATGTATCCCCGTGGCCTGTCTGTCAGCTTCCTGCGTTTACCCGCAGCAACCGCCCTGGCGAAAGTGCAACAGGAACTGCAAACGAAAGGGCTCGGCCTGAAAATTTTTGATGCTTACAGGCCTTTCAGCGTAACCGAAAAATTTTGGGAGCTGGTGCACGACGAAAGATATGTCGCCAACCCTTCGAAAGGTTCCCTGCATAATCGGGGACTCGCGGTGGACCTGACTATTATTGATGCAAAAACAGGAAAAGAATTAGATATGGGTACGGGATTCGACAATTTCACCGACAGCGCTCATCAAAGTTTTTCAGGACTGTCAGAGGAAATCCTCCGCAACAGGAATCTGCTTTTATCCACCATGGAAAGATTTGGATTCAGCAAACTTGAAACGGAATGGTGGCATTATAGCTGGGGCAGTCCAGATGATTTCGAAGTATTAAACCTGAGCTTTGGACAAATACAACAAATTTCGGACAGATGAGTCCTGATGAGAATCGAAATTGAATTAGTTTTCGATAGTTTTGACGCAATCTTCCTAAATCATTCAAATGTCCAATCCCTGGTTGCATCAGAAGAATATTGTAATCATTGGCGGCACCAGCGGCCTCGGTCTCTCTGCAGCAATGGCCTTCATCCACGAAGGAGCAAGTGTAGTGGTAGTGGGAAAAGATGAAGAGAGTTGCGAATCAGCAGAAAAAAAACTTGGAACTCAGTCGCGCGTCATCTGTGGCGATGCCATCCAGCCCGAAACATCCATACTGGCAATTAATACCTGCGTGAAGGAATTCGGAGGATTGGATGGTATGTATCATGTTGCAGGTGGCAGTGGCAGAAAAATGGGTGATGGTCCACTGCATGAACTGACACTTGCAGGCTGGAATAAAACGCTGGAACTAAATCTCACATCCCTGATGCTTTCTGACCAGGCAGCCATAAATTGGTGGATTCAAAACAAGAAGACTGGTTCCATCCTAAATATCGGATCCGTATTGGGTTATTCCCCTTCTCCTGCATTTTTCAGCACCCACGCTTATGCCGCGGCAAAGGCGGCCGTGATAGGATTCAGCAAATCCATTGCATCCTATTATGCCAAAGACAATATCCGCGTCAATGTGTTGGTACCGGGACTTGTTGAGACTCTTATGTCGCAACGTGCGGCCCAGGATGCATTAATCCGGTCATTCATCAAGACCAAACAACCGCTGGATGGTGGCAGAATTGGGCAGCCCGAAGATCTGGATGGTCTGGCCATATATTTCATGTCGGATTTTTCAGGATTCACCACCGGACAGGTAATTGCGGTGGACGGAGGCTGGGATGTCAGCGAAGGGCAGACGGGCTGACTTGTAAAGCATTGGATTTGTTTGGAAACACCGCACATGTTTGCGATCTATGTCAGGTGGAATCGAATTTTATTAAACTAAATTAGTAATATGCATGACAGCTGTGACAAAACAAACAGCATTAAGTTTGCATGATAAAAAATTCTCAATATGCCGGCTTCTGTAATCGGAATTGATCTGGGATGCACCAATATCAAAGGTGTATTGGTCGATGAAGAAGGGAACATTTTGGAAGAGTTGCAATGCCAGACAAATGAAAAGGAAGAAAGGCAATGGAAGGCCGCCGTGGCGGAGATCGTGCACGCACTCAGTAAAAAAACTAATGGGGTGCCTGTACCCGTTGGACTATCTGCACCCGGTTTGGCCAGCGGCAATAACGATTGTATTGTGCTGATGCCTGACAGGTTAGCCGGATTGGAAAAATTTATCTGGACAGATTTTCTGGGAATGCCCACTTATGTTCTCAATGACGCGCATGCGGCCCTGATGGCCGAAGCCAGATTCGGAGCCGCAAAAGGATACCAGAATGTTGTATTACTTACGCTGGGTACCGGTGTAGGGGGAGGATTGCTCATCCGCGGGGAATTGCAACAGGGACTCCTGCAAAGGGCCGGGCATTTCGGCCATGTCAGCCTGGACGCAGACAGTGATGACGCGGATGTCACGAATATGCCCGCAAGTCTTGAAAATGCCATTGGCGACCTCACCGTGAGAACCAGGTCCTTTGGCAAATACGCATCCACGGCTGAATTGGTGGAAGGATACAGAAAGGGAGAACCCATCGCCCAATATGTGTGGCTGCATTCTGTAAAGAAACTGGCCGTGGGCCTCTGCTCATTCATCAATATCATTTCACCCGAATTGATAGTCATCGGCGGCGGAATTTCCAGAGCCGGTGAAGATTTGTTCTTTCCATTAAAAGAATTCATGGCTATTTTTGAATGGCAGCATTCCGGAGTACGAACACCAGTGGTGTCCGCGAGGTACAGTGAATTTTCGGGCGCGATTGGAGCAGCTGGATTTGCCTTGCAAAAATCATCATTAAAATAATCGGCATAGTATGGACCCGATCGGGGATTATTTGGAAAAAGCCAGGAAGCTGGTTGATATTATTGAGGAGCAGCGGCAGGATATTCAACTTGCAGCAAGCTGGTTTGCCAGGACCATTTTGAACGATCGCATGGTGCACCTTTTCGGGTCGGGACATAGCCGCATCATGGTTGAAGAAATGTGGCCCCGCTATGGTTCCTTTCCGGGATTCAACCCTATCGTGGAGCTCTCGCTCACTTTTCACAACCTGGTGGTTGGCGCTAACGGTCAACGGCAAGCGATGTTTCTGGAAAATGTGCCCGGGCTGGCCGAAAGGATCCTTCGAAATTTCGACCTTAGTGAAGCAGACAGCGCCTTGATCATTTCTTCCAGCGGTTGCAATGTGGTGCCGATTGAAATGGCAGAATTGTTTCAGGAAAAACGGATCAGGGTAGTCGCTATTATTACTAAGGCTCACTCGGCGCAATCCTCCAGCAAAAGGATCGATGGAAAAAAATTGAGTGATTTCGCAGACCTGGTTCTGGATACCGGCGCACCTGCCGGAGATGCCATGGTCAGGATCCCCGGACTTGAGACCCCTGTGTCTCCGGGATCCACCCTGGGTGGTGTCCTATTGATCAATACCATTAAAGCTGAACTCGCGCGCTTGCTCACGGAGGCCGGGCATCCCCCAAAAGTACTTAGCGGGGCGTCGATAGTGGGAGCCGAAAAAGCAAAAGAACTATTTGAAAGCGCTTATGATGAACACGCGCACCGCTTGGCCCGACTGTATATGCAGGTAGGAAAATCCGGGAAAGAATAAAATTATCAACATGCAGCCAATACCGATCCGCACGACCGTAGTAGGAAGTTATCCCTTTCCGGGATGGCTCGAATATTGTTCAACGAACCTGGTCCAATTTGGAGCAGCCGACATTGAAGAAATGATTGAAGACGCGGTGATCGCCGCCGTTCACGACCAGGTTCAGGCAGGCCTGGACGTTATTACCGACGGAGAACAGACCCGGCTCGATTTCAACCTCTCATTTTACGGATATATCAAAGGCATTCAACGAAACGACAACGAGACCCGCAAATTCGGCCCCAGTGCTCATGACCAGCGAGGTAAACATAATATTGTGGACAACCTCAGCGCGCCTGCAGGACTGGGTGTGGTGAAGGAATTTCTGCGTTTGAAAAAATTGGCGCCCAAGGGACCCGTGCTGAAAGCCAGCGTCCCTGGTCCCTACACGCTGAGCGGAAGGTTATTGCCCAATGATATATACCGCGACCGCTATGCCATTGCAGAAGCATTGCTGCCCCTGATAAGAAAAGAACTGGAAGACCTAGTGGCAGCGGGATGTACAGAAATCACGGTTGACGAACCTTCCATGAGTTGTTATGCCTACAAAGAAGATACCAAACGCTTTACCAATATTTTCAACAGGACTGTCGAAACCATTGTAGGTAACTGCCGTCTCTCCACACATCTCTGCTTCGGCAATTATAAAGGAAGGCCCGTTGGCTATAGGAGCATCAAGCCCATGCTACCGGATTTCCTGGAATTTAAAGTGGATGAGATCCATATTGAAATGGCCAACCGTGAATTTTCCGAAATTGAATTACTGGCAGCATTCGCTGAAAGAATGGACGTGGCCGTTGGCATCATTGATGTGAAAAATTATTATATAGAAACGGTGGAAGACGTCGTGCAAAGAATCAGGCGATGCCTTCAGTATGTTCCCGCTGAAAAGTTGGCCGTGGCTCCGGATTGCGGGCTAAGTCAGACAGCAAGATGGGCCTCCAGGCAAAAATTGGCGAATATGGTGAAGGGAGCCGAGAAGGCGAGAGAGGAATTAAAATTCAAACGCTAGAAATCTGACCGCCAGGAATTACCGGTATTAATATAGAATAATGTCATTGATCCCTGCCATAATAAAAGGCGAAGCATTGATCCGCCAGGTAGAAGAATTAGCTTATGACAGCTGGAATTTTCATTTGTGGTGGCTGGGCCAGAGCGGTTATCTGGTACAATGGAAAGGATCCAGACTATTGATTGATCCCTACCTGAGCGACTCACTCACCATGAAATACGCAGCCAGCGACAAACCCCATATCCGCATGTCGGAGCGTGTGATAGATCCGCAGTTGCTGAAAAATATCCGCGTTGTAAGTTCCAGCCATAATCATACCGACCATCTTGACGCCGAAACCCTAATACCGATTATTCGCAATAACCCCGGCATGCGTTTCATCATCCCGGAAGCCAACCGAAAATTTGTGGCAGATAGGATTCGGATGCCGCTTGAATTTCTCACAGGCATCAATGACAGTCAGTCTATCACGATCGATGAATTCATTTTTCATGGAGTACCTGCAGCACATAACGAATTGGAGCGGGACGAACATAATCGTTGCAGGTATATGGGCTATGTGATAGAAATGGGTAAATGGAAAATCTATCATAGCGGAGATACCCTTTGGTATGACGGAATGGAGGAAATCCTCAACCCTTTTCATATTGACCTGGCCCTGCTCCCCATCAATGGGAACGATCCCGCAAGAGGCGTTGCGGGTAACCTGAATGCACGCGAAGCAGTTCAACTCGCGAAAGCCATTGGCGCCAAAATGGTGATACCCTGTCATTACAATATGTTTGCCTTCAACACGGCTGATCCTAATGAGTTTGCGCATCTGGCGGGGAAGGTTCAACAACCATTCAGCATCCTGGAGCCAGGAGGACATTGGAGCAGCGAGGCTTTGGAGGCTTATTGAAAATTGCGGGAGAGAAGGTTCTGAAAACTATTTGATACGAAAATTATTTTCTGCCAACACTCAAAATACTTCACCCAGATTTACAAACAGCCCCCTCGATCCATTGAGACCGAATCCATAGTCAATGGCAATATTGGATCCTGATACCTTATTCAATAATATTCTCAATCCCAGGCCAGCTCCCGGTGCCAGCAAACTGAATTTATTTGTAGGCCAGTCATTCACAGTTTCGGCATTGACAAAGAAGACGGCACCTATGAGGCCATTGGCGCTTATACCCAGGCGGTATTCACTTTCGAGATACAAAAAGGTTTTTCCCCTGTAACGGCCCTGGATATATCCCCTTCCGCTATTGTTGTTGCCGTCCCATCCCGTACTGGGCAGGTCAAGATAGGGAGGGTCGCCGCTGATCGTGACCCAATTGTAACTCCAAAAGGCCAACACATTTCTTTTGTCTGCAGAAACAGAAATATATTTCCTGAATTCAGCGATCAGGGTCTGATAATTGTTATCACTGCCAAGCGCTGAAAGATTGAGTCTGTATATAATATTGGCAAAAAGGCCCTGGTTCGCGTTGATTGGATTGCGCCTGTTGTCGAATAGAAAATTGAAGTTTATTCCGGATGAGACCGAATGGGATCTGAGGCCATATTTTTGAAAATCGGTTATATGTTGCTGGTCCAGAAATTCATCAATATCCCAATGGTAATCGAGGCTGTAACCAAAACCAGCATATATATTTTTCCACAAGGCGCGCAACAGGGTCTGATAAATTCTCACATAGGAATAGTCCACTGTATAGCCACTGTCGGATGGGCTCTGCCCGCCTAATCCATAAGTCAGGGCCGGATATTTCAAATATCTCGCGTCGCCAACCCATTTGTATTTATTGTCCCGGCTCCAGATATTGGTCTGCACCTGCAATATGGTTTGACGGTGTTCCGTGTAGGATATATTTCCCAGGATTGTGGACAGGTTTGGATGGAGGGATGCATTATTTTGAAAAATAACATTCGCCGAGATGATTCCCGCGAGGCCGGTTGACAAAGTGTAACCCACGGCAGGCAATACGCTGAAATGTGGTTTGCTGTAATCTTTAACCGCGGATTCATCCCGGCGAGCCTGTTTCGGATGAAAAATGCGATGCACAATATCCAGTAAATCCACTTCTTTATTTGCGGGTATACTGTCCGTTGGAATTGTAAGGGTCGAATCCTTGTCAATATCTGATCGAAGGATTCCAGTATCCTGCTGCTGCGCCCATGAAGGCCCGGTTCCCAGACAAATAACAAACAGCAAAAGGAATAAATATTTCAGAAACAAATTGACGGTATTAAACTTTTTTAAGTCGAGAATATTCTGGCCAATGACCAGTCGATCATGGGTTGGTTTAATATTCAAATCTAAATGATTCGCTGATTTTAGCAAGGATGATTGGAATATTGAATTATGATTTTCTGTTAAATTCGTTGGGTCGCATCGAACATCACAGTCAGTCAAAATTCCTCACCATTCATTCCTTACATTTGCTCGTGCGGTTTTTTTCATCAATACTAATAGCATTTATTGGTTCGGCCGGTTTCCTTCATCAGCCCGGGAAATACGTCCTTACCGGTCATGCCCAGGGAACCACCTGGAGCATCAGCTATTACGCGTCGGATAGCCTGGTGACTAAAGGTGAGATCGACAGCATCCTGGTTAGTTTAGACAGTTCGCTTTCTCTCTACAAACCTTATTCCCTGATCAACCAATTCAATAAGGCGAAAAAGGAGCTCAGGATGGATCGACACCTCGCGAATGTCGTCAGAAAATCACTGGACATCTATGCCAATTCAAACGGAATCTTTGATATTACCGTGCAGCCTCTCGTGGAAGCCTGGGGGTTCAGTGCGGGTAAAACGGATCACTTTCCTGACTCGGCCGAAGTCAGGAAAATTTTGCAATGCGTGGGCTCAGGCCAGCTGGAAATATCAGATGGAATGCTGGTAAAGAAAAAGCCCTGTATCAGGATTGACCTGGACGGAATAGCGCAGGGTTACAGTGTGGATGTGCTTGCGGATTTTCTTGAAGATAAAAGCATTTCGGACTTTATCGTAGAGCTGGGTGGAGAAATCAGGGTGAAAGGAAGAAGGAGGCCCGGAAATGAGAAAATGAAAATCGGGATCGAGGCACCGGGTGATTATGAATTCGAACCCTCGGTCCTGCAGAAAATCATTTATTTGGACAGCAGAGCAGTTACCACTTCCGGCAACTATAGAAAATTTCATGAAAGCAATGGGAAAAAATTCAGCCATACTATTGATCCGCATACCGGATATCCTACACAAAACGAACTCATCAGCGTAACGGTGATAGCTGCCGATGCCATAACCGCGGATGCTTATGACAATGTTTTGATGGTAATGGGATTGCGGCAGGGCCTTAAAATTGTCGAGCAACGAAAGGATCTCGCCGCTTATTTCATCTATCGCAACTCTCACGGAGGAATCAGTGACAGCGCCAGCAGTCGTTTCAAAGTTTTTTTTCAACCCTGATTCCTTACCTTTAATCTCCAATAATTTTTACATGTGGAAGAAAATTTATGCAACTTTCTGTATTGTCCCTCGATAATTTTCTCAGTATGAAAAAAAATCTGACTACCATTCTTGCTCTCGGCTTATTGTTATTGTCTTCAGATAGTTGGGCCCAAACTGCCGAATGGACCAGTCTTTTTGATGGAAAATCCCTCAATGGATGGAAACAAATGGCCGGAACCGCCGAATACAAAGTGAATAATGGAGTGCTTGAAGGAATTACTGTTCCAAATTCTCCCAATAGTTTCCTGGTCACGGAAAAAGAATATGGGGATTTTGTTCTGGAACTGGAATTGAGGATACCCGACAGTAGTTCCAATTCGGGCATTCAATTCAGGAGTCATTTTGATCCCGCCGCCAACGATGGCAAGGGCCGTGTATTTGGCTACCAGTTTGAACTGGACCCTTCCTCACGGAAATGGACAGGAGGGATTTATGACGAAGGCAGGAGGGACTGGTTGTATCCGATGAGCCTCAACGCGGCCGCTCAAAATGCATACAAGCCGGGGCAGTACAATAAAATAAGGTTGGAATGTATTGGACACACTATCAAGACCTGGGTGAATGACATTCCCACTGCCTGTGTGGTGGATGGTATAGATGCGAAAGGCTTTATTGCCTTGCAGGTACATGCCATCGGCAAACCTGAATTGGCAGGTGAAAAAATTTATTGGAAAAATATCAGGATCAAGACCTCGGGCCTTAAACCCTCGCCATTTCCAAAAAACATATACGTCTTGAACAATATCCCAAATACGCTAACTGATTTAGAAAAGAAGAACGGATGGGAATTACTGTTTGATGGCAAGACTTCGAAGGGATGGATTGGCGCCTATAAAAAGGGGTTCCCCGAAAAGGGATGGCAGGTGCAGCAAGGTGAATTGACCGTACTTACATCTGCAGGGGAAGAATCAGCCAATGGGGGCGATATAGTAACAGAAAAACAATATGGCGCTTTCGATCTGTCATTCGAATTCAAACTGAGCCCCGGCGCCAATAGCGGCGTGAAATATTTTGTGACACTCTCTGAAAAGAATCAGGGATCTGCTATCGGTCTGGAGTACCAGCTCCTGGATGACAAATTGCATCCTGATGCCAAATTGGGCCGGGATGGGAACCGGACCCTGGCTTCCTTATATGATCTGATTCCGTCCGCCAAACAAAGCCGCTTTATACATCCTATTGGAGAATGGAATATTGGCAGGATCGTTGTGTATCCTAATAATCACGTGGAGCATTACCTGAACGGAATCAAAGTGCTCGAGTATGAACGGGGATCCAGGGCATACAGGGATTTAGTAGCCATAAGCAAATACAAAGTCTGGCCCCATTTCGGCGAAGCTAAACAAGGGCATATACTGTTGCAGGATCATGGCTCCGAAGTGAGCTTCAGGAGCATTAAAATCAGGGATATGTCAGTAAAGAAATAAAGAATGGATTCATCGTCCTATACAATTGGCTCCCATCCTTTTTCATATTCTCTTTTCCACAATTGCAGTGCACCCAGTTCTTTCATGATATGACCGTTAGTGGGATCACAATGCAAAGTAACACCGGTGCGTTGGGCAATATTGGCAAGGTGACAAAGCAAGACGCTCTTGTGTCCTTCATTCACCGGTGAATTGAGTTTTGCTTCGCCACGGATGCTCTGTACAAAATTATTGAAGTGATAAAAATCCAGATTGCCATTTGCGCTCACCAGGTTATTCGGATCGGCCTTCACATCCGATTTAACTTCTTTGACCAATTTATTCTTCTCGTCAAAAATCTTATAATCCGCCGCCCCGTCATTCACCAAAGTGCCTTTATCTCCATAAACAATGAATCCTCTCCCCGCACCTTCCACCGGGAAAATATTGCAGCTTCTGCCTTCCCAGGTAATCAGCTTATTGTTGCCAAATTCCCATCCGGCTTCCTGAGTATCGGGAGTCTGCCAGTCGTCCTTAAACGCATATCTGCCACCCGATGAACTCACTTTTGTGGGAAAATCAACTCCCAGGAACCAGCGGCAACAATCCACTTCATGAGTACCATTGTTGCAGGCCTCTCCTGTTCCCCAATGCCAGAACCAATGCCAGTTATAATGCACCAGGTTGTCCTGGTAATCCCTTCTCGGAGCAGGGCCCTGCCACAATTCAAAATCAAGCGTTCCGGGTGGCGGCAGTTTTTTACCAACACCGATAGATTTCCGGTTATTCGCATACCAGGCTTTGGCCATGTAGGGATTCCCAATGATTCCTTCTCTCACTTGCTTGACCGCATCAATCAATGTGGGAAATGAACGACGCTGGTTTCCCATCTGTATCAGTTGCCTCGGATATTTTTTCATGGCCTGTACCAATAATTCTCCTTCGTAAGGATTCTGGCCACAGGGCTTTTCCACATAAATATGTTTGCCGTGCGCAAGGCCCAGGAGCGCCGCGGGTGTATGCCAATGATCGGGAGCGGCAATCACCAAAGCGTCAAAATCTTTCTTGTCCACCAATTGCCTGATATCCTTGACCACCTGGGGTTTCCTGGCTGCATTGCTGAAGGGCTTCAGTCCATTTTGAATCGCCTTCTCCTCCACATCGCAGATATAGGCTATTTCTACATTTGGCAATTTGGAATAACTTTCCGCCAGATAAGCCCCCCGGCTGTTAACCCCCATAACGGCAATAACTACCTTATTACTGGGAGCGTTCTTGCCAAATACCGGGAAATTGAGGATGGTAATGCCTGCCGTAGCAAAGGAGCTATTCTTTATGAATTTCCTGCGATCCATGAGAAATGATTTTGGTTAGAATGCATTAAAGTTAAAAATATCCCCCATAGGCTGGCACAAAATTCCGGAGCGGATTTCTGAATCGCTCAAATTAATTCCTGCACTTTCGCCACCACCAGGTCAACTTCTTCCTTTGTATTGTATTTGCTGAATGAAAAACGAACAGCGATCCGGTTCGGATTATTGTTGATGGCCCTGATCACATGAGAACCTTGTTCTACGCCGCTCGTGCAGGCGCTGCCTCCGGATGCGCAGATATGGTTGATGTCGAGATTGAACAAGAGCATTTCTGATTTTTCATTCTTAGGCAGACTCACATTGAGCACCGTGTATAAACTCCTTCCCGCTGGATCGCCATTGAATGAAACATCTTTGATCTTCTTTTTTAACTGTTCCAACATATACAATTTGATGCCTTGCACATGAGCCTTTTCCTGTTCAAAATGCTCGGTGGCCAATTCCAATGCTTTCGCCAGTCCAACAATGCCATAAACATTTTCAGTTCCCGCACGCATATTTCTCTCCTGCGATCCTCCGTGTATGTAGGGATGGATCCTGACATTCTCATTGATATACAACAAGCCCACCCCTTTTGGTCCGTGAAATTTATGGGCGGCACCGGTTATAAAATGCACTCCCGTATTGCGAAGGTCAAAAGGCATATGGGCAATAGTCTGCACAGTGTCGGAATGAAATATAGCGCCATACATTTTACATAGTACGCCTACCCTTTCCAGGTCCAGGATATTTCCTATTTCATTATTGGCATGCATGAGGCTCACCAGCGTTTTTGACTCGCCGGCAGCCAATAATTTTTCCAGGTCTTCAAGGTCTATATGTCCATCTGGCAATACTCTTACAAATTCCAATTCCACCTCTCCCCTATTACGCAAATGTTCAACAGAATGTAATACGGCATGGTGTTCCAGGGGAGAACTGATAATGCGTCTGCATCCCAAATCCCGCACCGCCGCCGTGATCGCGGTATTGGAACTTTCCGTGCCTCCGCTGGTAAAAAATATCTCGGCCGGATGCGCATTTAATATTCTGGCCACCTTCTTGCGCGAAGTTTCTATGGCAAGGCGGGTTTCGCGTCCATAAGAATAAATAGAAGATGGGTTGCCGAATTTTTCGGTCATATATGGAAGCATCGCATCCAATACTTCCGGATCCAGGGCTGTTGTAGCTGCATTATCGAAATAAATCCTATCCATGTCATTCAGGTTCAAAATATAATCAGGTTATTGGCGCCACCTGCTGTATCAGGCTTCGTGCCACTCATTAGAATAAATTCAAGAATAATCTCACAGTCGGCAGTAAGTATTCCTCCATCTCTTTAAGAGTCAGGCAGGCTGCAAAATAAAATCAAAGTTTTCATCCTGCCAATTCTGAGTCATAGCAGCTAATGATCTCCTTTCAACTCATGGAATTCTTTACGGGGTTAAATAAATTCCCTGATATCCTGCATCAACCTTTGAGCGATATTTTTAGCAGTCGTTTCAAAATTACTTTCGGCATAAATCCGGATAATAGGTTCCGTGTTACTGGTCCTCAGGTGTACCCAGTCATTGTCGAATTCTATCTTGAGTCCGTCTTCCGTATTTATCGGCTGGCTCTTATATTTTCCCTTGATCCGTTCAAACACCTGGTTTACATCCACGGCCTTCCTCAATTCTATCTTATTCTTGCTGATAAAATAATCCGGATAAGTGCCACGCAATTGCTTGATGCTTTTCTTGCAATGTGCCAGATGCGTCAGAAAGAGTGCAATCCCAACCAGTGCATCACGGCCATAATGCAATTCCGGAAAAATGATACCGCCATTCCCCTCACCGCCTATTACCGCGTTCACTTCTTTCATCTTATTCACCACATTCACCTCTCCAACTGCGCTTGGGAAGTATTGGCCACCGTATTTGGTAGTAATGTCTTTGAGCGCCCTGGTGGATGACATATTGCTGACCGTATTTCCGGGATGCTTACTCAAAACATAATCTGCCACTGCAACCAGGCTGTACTCTTCGCCAAACATGCTCCCATCTTCACACACAAAACTGAGCCGGTCAACGTCGGGATCCACTGCGATTCCCAGGTCCGCGCCAACCCGGTTCACCTCTTTACTCAACTCCCCCAGGTGTTCAGGCAAAGGTTCGGGGTTATGAGCGAATTTCCCATCCATTTCCGCATTGATGACGATGATATCTTTGGTAGCGACCCCCAGCGACCTGAGTAACTCAGGAACAGAAATGACGCCGGTGCTATTCACGGGATCTACGACTATCTTGAATTTCCGCCTCTTGATGGCGACTGTATCTACAAGCTTCAATGCCGTAATGGCCCGGATATGTTTTTGAATATAGGAATCTTCAATTCTGCAGGTACCAATTTTATCCACCGGCACGAAAAGGAATTCTTCCCTGGAAGCCAGGTCAAGAATTTCCTTGCCATCTTCCGCACTTATGAATTCCCCCAGACTGTTCAGCAATTTCAAAGCATTCCATTCCCTGGGATTGTGGCTCGCAGTGATTATGATTCCACCGGCAGCCTGTTCCATAACTACTGCCATTTCCACTGTAGGAGTTGTACTCAAACCGAGATCAATCACCTCAAAACCTAAAGCATTCAAGGTACTTGCGACCAGGTTTCTGATCATCTCGCCGCTTATCCTCCCATCCCGGCCAATTACAAGTTTTCTCTTTCCTGATTTACTGGTCAGCCAGGATCCATATGCCGCCGTAAATTTCACTGTATCCAGCGGTGATAGTGTTTCCCCCGGTTTGCCACCGATCGTTCCTCTGATGCCTGAAATGCTCTTAATCAATGTCACAGTTCAAGGTGTTTATATGGAAGCAAACTTAGTTGAATTTTTACAATCGGCGCCATTTCTCTAAGTGCCACAGGAGCAGCAAAATCGGGCCGGGGTCGCTAATCAATGAGGCTTTTTATTGTTGAACAATAAGTAACGGGAAGTCTGCCAGAATGCATCTGTCAGTGCCGACATTTTCTTACGGATCGCTTCTGTCTCTGGTAAATCGGGTATGGGATCATTATTTACGAGTGAAACAAATTCCTGTTTGGATCCATTGAGCTGCTTCCTCAGGAAATAATCATTCCTGGCAATCCCGATGGTATGCATATCCACGTCGAACATGAAGGCGAACTGATATTCTGAATTATTGAGGTAAGTGCTGTCCAGCAGATCCCGACCCAGGGTGGTATTATTGTACTTTATCCGGCTCAACCCTGCAATAGTAGGCAGTACATCGATCTGGGAGCAGACGCCGTGGTATCGCCTGGTGGATATAAGTTTAGGTGCGTAAAAAAGCAGGGGAACATGCATATTGTCCAGACGCATAGTGGTCCACGGGCGCGGAAACATGTCTCCGGCTTCTCCGGCGATTCCATGATCGCCTACAAAGACAAAGATGGTATTGTCAAAATATTTTTCCTTGCGCGCGGCTCCAATGAATTGTTGGTAGCAAAAATCCGTATAGCGGAATGCATTCATTTCATCATTGCTTTCGAATCCGTATTTCGTCAGTGAGTCCTTCGGGAACCCGATTTTCTTAAATGCTGAAAGATCTTCCTGCGGAATACTGTATGGGCGGTGGTTGTCGGCTGTCTGTATGACCGCGAAAAATGGCTGTTTCTTCTCTCTGAATATCTTATTCGCCTCCAGGAAAAGATTCTTATCGCTGATCCCCCATACATCTATTTTTGGAGCATCAAAATTTTCCTGTTCATATAGATGCAGGCCATTGATATTTGCCGAAAGAAGGCCCCTGATATTGGCCCAACTTGTGCTTCCGCCTATAAAATAATATTTATCGTAGCCCGTGAAATCGTTGACGATGGTATGCTGATCGACAATCAGTGGATTTCTGCTGGAAGTGTTCGGGTATTGCACGTCGGGAATGCCGGTGAGTGTAGCCCACAGGCCTCTTGCGGTTCCATAAGATGGCGTGAAGCAACGGTCAAAAAAAATTCCCTGCTTACACATCTCGTCAAAAAAAGGAGTGGTGTTCAAGGGATTCCCCCACATGGAACTCTTGTAGGCGCTAAAGGATTCACAGATCACCAATACAATATTGGGTCTTGATGAGGGGATATCCCCAACGGGTCGAACCTGTCTGCTAAAATTCAAAATCGAATCCGATCCTTGCGGAAGAGGGAGGGCATCCGCGATCAGGGGGTAACTTTTTCTTGCCGCCACAGGATCGTAAGTGGTATGCCTGAAATTGAGGGTATTAAAAAAATATTCTAAAGGATTTAATGACAGGTTGGCCTGATAATCATTCCCCATGGCAAAAGCATCGCTCCAGCGTAAAGGGTATTGTCCGATCCTGCCAAAAATGCCGAGACCCATCAGCAGGATAGTAATTACCAGCCAGACTGCCCTTCCGGTTTTTCCGGCGACTGCCGCGGTTCTTTCTATCCTGTAATATGTTTTTCTCAGGATGAATAATACCAGCCAGGTCATGATAGCTATGCCTAATATGATCCAGATTACCGGATAAGTTTGCCAGACCATGTGCATGGAAATCCTCGCGTCCTGCAGGTAATTCAGGATATTCGCGTTGAGTCTTTGGCTCAAATAATCATAGTATGCAAAATCCAGCACATAAAGCAGAAGCAGCATGGGCACCAGGATTGAGAACCAAATGAACCAAAGTTTTATCCCTCTTAGGGTATCAAATGGATTGAAGTAGGCGAAGCTGCACAAAACCAGTAATGGAAGCAACATGATGGCAACATCCTTCAGGTCGTAGCGAAAACCCAACATAAATGAAGTCAGGGAATGGTCCAATGAATTACCCTGCCTGGCAAACAAAAGGAAAAGCGCCAGTCGAAACAAACTCATCAGCAACAATAATACAATGCCTGTTGAAAAAACCAGCCTGATTAGCCTGGGAATCCTTAATCTGTGCAACATTGAATGATAAATAGGGTCTAAAAATAGGCTATTTATTTTTGTTGATGAGCGCCTGCAAGGTTGAATAAAAAAAATTGGCAATAAATTAAAATTAAGTGTTCATGAATTGTATTGCTACTTGACAATAGCATCCTGGATATTAGCGGCATTTAAAATAATGCATGGCGGGGCGATTGACGAACTTTACAGGCAGGTTCCTGGAAATAATTCCAAACTCACCTGAAATTTTTTGGGGAGATTTGACTCAGCGCTCTGATGTTAGAAGAATGGGTGGCAAACAGTCGGGCTGATTTTTAGAATAAGACCGCAGGATTGCGTAGTTTAGATTAACGAATTGAAAGATGATTGAATTAATAATATTGGCAGTATTGATCCTTTTGAATGGCTTATTTACAATGTCCGAAATAGCCCTGGTGTCGGCAAGAAAAAGCAGACTGGAAGCGGAGGCTGACAAGGGTGACAGGAACGCCAGGGTGGCATTGGAACTGGCCAACCGGCCGGAATTATTTCTTTCCGCCGCGCAAATAGGCATCACGTTAATTTCTATTTTAACCGGTTTTTATTCGGCGGAGAAATTCAATGTTTATCTCCAGCCCCTTATTGAAAAAATTGGATTTCTCGAGCATTATGCCAAAACCATTTCCACGGTGATCATTGTGGCCGTTGTCACTTTTCTATCTATAATTTTTGGAGAGTTGTTGCCAAAAAGAATTGGTCTTCTCCAGGCAGAGCAGATAGCCAAGATAATGGCCCAGCCCATGAAGACTTTTGCCAGGATCACCCATCCAATTGTGTGGCTGCTCAACAGCGTGTCGAGACTATTCTTCAGATTCTTCAATATCCGCCTGCAAAAAGACACTACAGTAACCGAAGATGAAATTAAGGCGATAATAAATGAAGGCACAGAACAAGGAACAATTGAAGAGGCCGAACAGGAGATCATTGAGCGGGTTTTCCATCTGGGTGACAGGAATATCACTTCACTCATGACACACAGAAGTGATATCATCTGGTTCGATATGGAAGAAGATGAAGCGAGCATCAAGGCCAAAATTGTAATGGAACCACATTCAGTTTATCCGGTTTGCAACAAATCCATTGAAAATATTGTGGGCATAGTATCCATCAAGAATCTCTACGCTCACGAACCCCATATAAGGTTCAAGAACATCCTGCAGCCCGCCATCTTCGTGCCTGAAAATAATACGGCCTACGTAGTATTGGAGCGGTTTAAAGAAACCAAGGTTCACAGTTGTTTTATTGTGGATGAATATGGAAGCCTCCTGGGAATGATCACCCTGAATGATATTCTCGAAGCCATTGTGGGAGATATACCGCAGACTGATACTTTGGACTATGAGATTAAGGAGAGGGAAGACGGCAGTTTCCTGGTGGATGGCCAGATACCATTTTATGATTTCCTCAGCCGCTTTGAAAAAACGGAATGGATGAATGAAGGAGAACATGATTTTGATACCCTCGCCGGATTTATCTTAGATCAACTGGAAAGAATTCCAAGAACGGGCGACAAATTACATTGGCGAGGATTTCAGTTTGAGATCATTGATATGGATGGCCACCGGATCGACAAAGTACTGGTTACCATTTCAGATAATATTAAAAGGCATATGGAGGAATAGAGATTCAGATCATTTACGCGGGTTCTGGCATCATATTTGAAAAATAATAGCACAGTATCTGCGTTCATAATTCTAAATCTGATATCTTATGAAGTCAAGGACCTATGCCCTTTTCCTGGCCATTTTTACATCCTTAACCGTTTTTTCTTCCTGTAAGAAGGATAGTGTGCCAGGCACCGATAGTACTAAACCCGACCTGGAAGTAGCTGAGACATTGCCGCCAGTGCAAATTGCTGTCAGCACCAAAATAAATGCAAACTGCCTTGGATTTTACAGGGCTGTCCCCGGGCACTATGATTCCAATTCGAGGAAATATCCTTTAATGGTATTCATTCATGGCGTGGGGGAATTGGGAAATGGCACCACGGATTTGCCGAAAGTTTTGAACAATGCCATGCCAAACCTGATCAAGAATAAAAAATTCCCCGCGAATTTTGTGGTAGGCGAAAAGAATTTTTCCTTTATAGTAATATCACCACAATTTGTAGCCTGGCCTTCGGCGGACGATGTGAACGCGGTGGTGAATTTCGCCGTCGCCAATTACAGGGTAGATACAAGCAGGATCTATGTCACCGGGCTAAGTATGGGTGGAGGCGCTACCTGGGATTATGCGGTTAAATATGCCAGCAGGATTGCAGCCCTGGCACCCATGTGCGGCGCATCGTCACCAAGTAGTTCCAAGGCGCAAAGCATTGCTTCCACAAATCTGCCTGTCTGGGCCTTTCACAATGAAGATGATCCAACCGTTACGGTCAACAATACCAAGGGCTGGGTAAATACAATCAATACATTTAATCCCAATCCGCTGGCGAAGATGACGATCTGGCCTACCGGCGGGCATAATGCCTGGAGCAAAGCGAGTGATCCCAATTACAAGGAAAATAATATGAATGTTTACGAGTGGATGCTGCAATACCACCGATAGTGCGGGCTTCTTTGGGAGGCTTCGGATCTTGCAACATTGGGGAATTGTAAATGAAAGAACAAAAGTACTACGATTCTATAATCAAAATAATTCCGGATAGATAACTGTATTATATTCGGGATTGACACCTGACCTGACAGGTCCTGATTACCTGTCGGGTCTCTTTTTTTTTCAGAAATCGAATTTTGAATGCGTTTCGGGGTAAGTCACGCGGGAACTCTTTCGGTTCCCATTCACTTTCACATGCATCATATTGATTTGTTCCTTTTTGAAATCATATAACAGTTCATTGAAGATATCCACTGTTTTCACCGATTTGATGCCAGGCGAAGAAAAATAGCACCAGGTGGCTTCGCTTTCAATTTCATAGCCGAGATAATTGAGCGGAATCTGCTTCCCGTCAACCAGTATGCGAAGATGGGAAGTAATATAATCAGCCATGCGCTTTCCCAACAGCGCTTTGTCAACCGGGTGATAAATATCAATTTTCGCGTGATATTGATTTTTCAATGTATTCTCGAAATCGTCTGTAAATATTTTGCAGGCCATTCCTAATTCTTTATCCTTTGGGTTATACTCTAATTCCGTAACCGTAATATAATACGGATGCAAATGCAATCCGGTACTGGATCTATTCGTGGACCCACCAGGACTCTCAAAATTATCTGTACTATATACGAGCATGCAGGGCAATAGGATCAGCCATTTATTCAGCATTCCAATCATTGATAAGGAAATTTTTGCTCATACAAAACTCTGGTTTATTTTGCCAGATAATTCATCTCCATCGGAAATTATGACTGATTTTACACTTTTCTTCACCGAAGGAATCCGGCATATAACAGATTTCCGCGGGTACGATCATATCCTTTTTGTAGCCGCCTTGTGTCTGCCTTACCTGTTGCAAGATTGGAAAAAAGTGCTGATCCTCGTGACGGCATTCACCCTGGGGCATTCCGTTACGCTGGGATTGAGCGTCTATGAAAAGATCATAGTCCCAACAAAATGGATTGAATTCCTAATACCGGTGACGATCCTGGTGACGGCATTGGAAAATCTGGGCGTGAAGCAATTTGAATTCAGGAGATCGAACCTGCGATACGCGTCGGCCCTGGTTTTTGGGTTGATTCATGGCATGGGCTTTTCCAACTATCTGCGCAGCATGATGGGTAAGGATGAAAATATATTCAGTGAATTGTTTGCTTTTAACCTGGGGCTGGAAGTGGGACAGATCACCATCGTATTAGCGGTTTTAATAATAGGATTCCTATTTGTAAACCTGTTTAAAGTCCCGCGAAGGGAATGGCTGCTTTTTGTTTCGGGTGGAATTTTTGGTTTAGCTTTACTGATGGCCATTGAAAGGTGGCCCGGATAAATAATTTTGGCGAATTGAGAACGGTGTTGGAGATTTATTTTTGGCATTTCGGAACCTATATGCAAAATATACAAACATGAGAAAGAATCTGATTTCATTTTTATTATTGACATGGAGTGTTTGCCTGCTATCTTATGTGCAGGCTCAGCAAGGCAGCAGCGCCATATCCCGGGACAGTCGGACAGAGCCATCCGGAACAGGCCAGGCCCCTCTTTCCAATCCCGGATCCAATCACGCTAACAGGTTTGAACAATTGGGATACCTGCTTCCCACTCCCAATGAATACCGCACGGCAAGCGGTGCGCCGGGTTCAAAATACTGGCAGCAAAGGGCCGACTACGATATAAGTTGCGAATTGGATGAGCCGGCACTCAGGTTGACCGGCACCGAAACGATCACTTATTACAATAATTCCCCTGATGAGTTGAGGTATCTCTGGATTCAGTTGGATGAAAATATACATAACCCCGGCAGCGACAATAACCGCTATACTACATCCAAAATGCCGGCACGTGCTACCAACGACCAATTGATGAACCTTGAGCCCTGGAGGAAAATGGAAGGTTATGGAGTGAATATCACGAAAATATCAGACGGCGCGGGAAAGGATATTTCTTTTATGGTCAACAAGACAATGATGAGGTTGGACCTCCCTTCGGTGCTGAGGCCCGGCCAAAAATTCTCATTCAGGGTTGACTGGAATTATAAGATCCCCGATAGAAAATTCCAGGGAGGCCGCGGCGGATTCGAATATTTTCCTGAAGACGGCAACCATGTATTTACCATGAGCCAATGGTATCCCCGGATGGCCGTGTACAGTGATTTCCAGGGATGGCAGAATCTGCAATTCAGCGGCGGAGCCGAATTCGCCCTGACTTTTGGGAATTTCAAGGTGAAGATGACTGTGCCTTCAGATTTTGTAATTGCGGCTACGGGTGAGTGTAAGAATTATCCACAGGTCTTGTCGGCTGACCAGCTCAAGAGATGGCAGCAAGCCCAAAATGCCAAACAACCTTACGAAGTAGTAACCCTGGCCGAAGCGGTTGACAACGAAAAAGAAAAGAGCCGGGACAAGAAGACCTGGATCTATGAAGCGGACAATGTGCGGGACTTTGCATGGGCCGCCTCCCGAAAATTCGTCTGGGACGCGATGCCCACCTATGTGGAGGGCAGGAAGATCATGGCCATGAGCTATTATCCCAAAGAGGCTTACGCGCTCTGGATAAAATATTCCACTAAAGTAGTAGCACATACGCTGAAAGTGTATTCCAATCATACCATACCTTATCCCTACCCGGTAGCCATTTCAGTGGAAGGTTCAAGCGGCATGGAATACCCGATGATCTGTTTCAACAACGGGCGTACAGAAAAAGACGGCACTTACACCGAAGCCACCAAGCTTGGGATGATCAGTGTGATCATCCATGAAGTGGGCCATAACTTTTTCCCCATGATCGTGAACAGCGATGAAAGGCAATGGTGGTGGATGGATGAAGGATTGAATACCTTCTGTCAGTTCCTGGCCGAACAGGAATTTGACAATAAATACCCTTCCCGCAGGGGACCACCCCATTTAATCACCGATTATATGAGCCAGCCCAGGGATCAGTTGGAACCCATCATGACCGGTTATGACGCTGTAATATCCATTGGCAGCAACGCCTATGCGAAGGCATCGACCGGGTTGAATATGTTACGTGAAACTATTATGGGGAGAGAATTATTTGATTACGCATTTAAAGAATATGCAAGGCGCTGGGCCTTTAAACATCCAACGCCCGCCGATTTGTTCCGGACCCTGGAAGATGCTTCGGGAGTGGACCTGGATTGGTTCTGGCGTGGCTGGTGGTTTGGAACGGAACCGGTTGATATTTCTCTGGACAGTGTAAAATGGTTTAAGCTGGACGATGAGGCGAATACGAAAGTATTTGATCAACCTACATTCGAAGCCCTGAATGCCATCAGAAACAGGACCGATAAGTCCATCAATTTTGCAACCGACTCGGATACCGCCCTCAGAGATTACTACTATTTTAACAGCGGAGCCGATGCAGCACTACGACAATCCAGGACGCCCAATCCGCCAACAGATAGCGCAAACAAATCAAAATGGGTGGACAAGAATTTTTATGAGCTCAGTTTCTCCAATAAGGGAGGAATGATCATGCCGATTATTATTGAATGGACATTCAAGGATGGCAGCAAGGAGATTGACAGGGTACCCGTGCGGGTATGGCAACACAATGAATACAGCGTGACCAAGGTTTTCATCAAAGACAAAGAAGTTGCATCCATTCGCCTGGACCCAATGCGTGAAACTGCGGATATCGATGAGAGTAATGGATTGTGGCCGGTGAAGGAATTACCCTCCAAATTTCAATTATTCAAACAACAGGCCGCTCCAAGAAGCGGTAACGCGATGCAGGAAGGAAGGAAATAAAGAACCGATTGTTTAGAATATTCAAGAAACCAATTCGTCAGAGGCTGGCTCCGGAAGGAAGTAGCCTCATTATCTTATTCCCTTAATTCCAGGAGGGCACAAATTTTTCGGATGGCTAACTGCAATGCATAATTGTGTTGGCCATTCGTTGCGAAAGACTATGCGCCAGTCTTCGAAAGTAGCAAACATACTTTCGCAAGTGGGGGTTTTACTTTTTAAGTCCATACTCGGACCGGTATAGCGTTCCCAACTGGACCTTGTCAGTGAGTTTACCTTAGCTGATATTAGCTGATATGAAAACAAGAACAAAGGTTTAGAAAACAAAAACAGGAAGAAAAATACGCTAAGTAGCATGGAAAAAGCTTAGAATTGTGGGGGCCTTTCACTAGTTTTTTCAACCTGATAGGGAAACTCCAACAAAGACGCGACTCATCCACCAATCAACCCAGCCTGAATCATCCCTTTGAATGAAATCAACTTGCTCTTCCAAATTGGAATATCAAAATGGAGCCGATATTTTTGTACACTTAAATAAGATCGGAAATGGCAAGGCATATTTTAGTTCCGGGCGAATTTGTGATCAGTAAGATTTTTCTTATTCGGGGCAAAAAAAGTGATGTTTGACAATGATTTGGCAGGATTTTATGGCGTAACAACAGGCAACCTGAATAAAGCTGTTAGACAGAACAGCAAAAGGTTTCCGGATGATTTTATGTTTCGACTAAAGCAAAAAGGATTTAATAACCTGATGCTTCAAAATGAAACTATAAACTGGGGCGGACGCAGAACAGCGCCGTATGTATTTACAGAGCAGGGAGTAGCCATGTTATCAAGTGTATTGAATAGCAGAAGAGCGATTGTTGTCAATATCCAGATCATGCGTATATACAGCAAGCTAAGGGAAATGATTGTGATGAATAAGGATATCTTATTAAAGCTGGAGCAGTTGGAAAGGAAAGTGACCGGCCATGATGGAGATATAGGAATGATTTTTGAATACCTGAAACAATTGCTCAATCCACCTCAACCACCACGCAGGAAGATCGGCTTCAAACGACAGGATGAACAGGAATAATACATCGCTGGCGATTGGGTGTCCCTTCATGATATCTCAAACAAATTACCGCCTTGGCGCTTGTCCTCACGCGTTACCACTATTCAGAATCCTACTCTCAAATTTACCCAAAAGGAATTCGATTAATCAAAATGCCCATCAAACAAGTGCGCAAGTTAAGGGCATGGTCTCCGGAAGAAATCGCACTCGTGAAAGTTGGCGATCGTAGGCAAGAATCCTGGCGGGCATCAACCATTCAACACAGCCGGAATCATCCCATTGCATGAAATTAACTTGCTCTTCCAAATTGGAATATCAAATGGAACCAATATTCTTGTTAACTTAAATAAGATCAGAATTGATTTCGCTTTTAAAGAAATTGCTCGAAACAGCAGGGGATACATCCAACATTGACACAAATGAATACATCAATAATCATAACAGCCGCAGGAAAGCTAAACTCATTTTTTATGCGATGTTTTTGAATCAGCTTTTTCTTTAGGCCTCCTACCGGCATCTTTTAAGGCCTTATCAATGATCCACTCAATTTGCCCGTTTACGCTCCGGAATTCATCCGAGGCCCATTTTTCCAATGCACGATAGGTAACGTCTTCTATTCGCAGGACAAAATTTTTTTTCGAATTCAGCACTCCATGATAAGTTAAAGATGATTCATAATATTTCAGAATCGGTCGGTATTTGCAATTCCCGGACTCATGCCCGCTATTTTTCTTCCCAGCGCCTTTTCCATTGCGGTAGTGAATGCCGACAGGTTCCCCGAGCTTACGAATATTCTTCTGCCATTCTTCGTCCTCAATTGAATACCATATACACCACGGATGCGATAGGCCCAGCCGAATCCGGGTATCCAATGCAAACCATATTGCATCCAGGGCGATCTCCGGATGCTTGCTTCTTGCACATCTTCCATCCTGATGATCCTGGATTTCCATTGAAACGGGAACAGACGCACGCTCAATTCCTGAGCCGACACTTTCAGTTGCAAATTTGTATAGTAGAAGGCCAAAATTACAATCAGGTCCAAAGGCAGCACGAAAAATAATGCCTTGAGAATACCAGGCTCATCTGGCCGGTGATCAAATCCGGTAATCAACCAGGGCAGGATGGAAATAGCGAGAATGAATACTACGAATATCCACTGCCAATTTTCGGGAAGACGTTGTTCCTCCTCGAAAATCCAGTCGTAGTGCTTTTCCTGCTTCATAGGTCTCCTTGGTTTCATATTATTGGTATAGGGAACCGGTATTCAATATGGGCTGCGCGCCTCGTTCTCCACACAATACCACCATCAGGTTACTTACCATCGCCGCTTTCTTTTCTTCATCGAGGGTTACAATATCTTTTTTGGACAATTGCTGCAATGCCAGTTCCACCATTCCTACGGCACCTTCCACAATCTTGAATCTCGCTGCCACGATCGCAGTTGCCTGCTGACGTTGCAACATGGCCCCGGCAATTTCCTGAGCATAAGCAAGGTGACTGATCCTGGCTTCCTTAATGACAATACCCGCAGGAGCCAATCTTTCATTGAGTTCCTGTTCCAGCATTTCATTTACTTTTTCGCCACCATCTCTCAGAGTGATATCAGCATGTTCATCTTCCAGGTGATCATAAGGACAACTGGTGGCAAGGTGTCGCACCGCGGCCTCACTCTGAATTTTCACGTATTGCTGGAAATCCGCAACTTCAAATGCGGCCTTGTAAGTATCCCGCACCTGCCACACAATCACGGCGGCGATTTCAATGGGATTACCCATCTTGTCATTCACTTTCAGTGGGCTGCCTTCCAGGTTTTGGGACCTCATTGATATCCTGAAAGAACTGTACAAGGGATTCACCCAAAGCAATCCATTGTCTTTTACGGAACCTACATATTTTCCAAAAAAGACCAATACCCTCGAATGATTGGGGTTGATGATCATGATACCCTTGAACATGAAAATGCTGAATACGAGCAGGAGGATTCCAAGAAGAGTCCATAAGTTTCCTTCCTGTATTTTCGTCAGGGCGTAAATACCAAATCCCAGTGAAAGCAGCGCCAGCAGAAGCGCCAGAAAACCGGATACCGGTTTAACGATCTTTTCCATATAGGCTTTATTTATTTTAATATCAAAATGATATCAAAAATATAAATCTATATTTGGAATTCAAAATTTTTCCCCTTGAAAAAATTAGTTTTTTTTGCAACCCTGTTGCTCTGCTTATTATCCTTAATGGTGGTAGCCGGCGCAGTGGACACCGTCTTCATCAGGAGCGCCAAGATGCATAAAGACATCAAATGCGTTGTGATTAAGCCGGATGATTATGATAAGTCCAATATTCGTTATCCTGTGGTATACCTCCTGCATGGCCATGGTGGCAATTATGCTCAATGGATAAACTTGGCGCCTCAATTGAAGAAAGCGGTGGATGATCTTCACCTACTGATTGTTTGTCCCGATGGCGGTTACTCAAGCTGGTATTTCGACAGCCCGATCGACTCCTCCATCCGATATGAAACCTATATTACCAGGGATGTGATTGCCTATATTGATGCAGGCTATCGTACCCTGCCTGAAAAGAAAGGCAGGGCCATTGCCGGCCTTAGTATGGGTGGCCATGGAGCCTTATATCTTTCAGCCCTCCATCCCGATCTATTTGGAGCGGCAGGAAGCATGAGCGGTGGCGTTGACATCAGGCCATTCCCCGACAAATGGGACATCGCTAAAGTCCTGGGTGATATCACCAAATTCGCTCCCTATTGGGATGAACACAGCGCCATTAATGCCATGGAAAAATTAAAGAATAATGAGCTCCGTCTTATCATCGATTGCGGAGTAGACGATTTCTTCATGGAGGTGAACCGGGACCTGCACCGCAGACTATTGCAACGAAGAATTGATCATGACTTTATAGAAAGGCCCGGAGAACATAATAGTGCCTACTGGAATAACGCTGTGGACTCCCAGATGATTTTCTTCCGTAAGTATTTTGATGAAATGAATATACAAAAAGCGGAAAAATAATTCAGACCTGAGACATTGCTTTACCATTGCCTGAGCATTCTGAAATGCCAGTAAGCGGGAAAAAAATAGCGGTTGCGATAACACAACCGCTTTTTTATTAGTTTCAAGAGGGAATATAGATTATAAAGATTTACCGTCCTGGTTCAGGTTCTGCTGGGCCAGATGATCTTTGTCATAAGCTCTGATGATCGCTTTCACCAGCCTGTGCCGGACCACATCGTCTTCATCCAACTGGATATGTGTTATGCCATCGATATTTTTCAATATCCTGGTAGCTTTTTCCAATCCGCTTCTCTGGTGCTTTGGCAAATCGATCTGGGTAATATCACCATTGATGATCGCTTTTGCATTTGCCCCGATTCTTGTAAGGAACATCTTAATCTGGAGGTCGGTGGCATTCTGCGCTTCATCAAGAATGATAAATGCATAGTCAAGGGTTCGACCGCGCATATAAGCCAGCGGAGCAATTTCAATCACCCTCGTGCTCATGTAATATCCGAGCTTGTCGGCTGGGATCATATCATCGAGCGCGTCGTAAAGAGGGCGGAGATAGGGGTCAATCTTTTCCTTCAGGTCGCCGGGCAAAAAACCCAGACTTTCTCCCGCTTCCACCGCCGGGCGGGTCAGGATAATCTTCTTCACCATCTTATTTTTCAAAGCCCTGACGGCCAGGGCCACCGCGGTATAAGTTTTACCGGTACCTGCAGGTCCTATCGCGAAGACAATATCATTCTTGTCAATGGCTGTCACCAATCGTTTCTGGTTCTGGGTGCGCGCCCTTACAGTCTTGCCATTGGGGCCAAAAACCAAAACATCATTGGGGTTACGTTCAATGAAATTGTCAATGGTCTCAGCATCATCGCCACCCAAAATCTGCTCGAAATAATTTTCACTCACGTGGCCGTTCCTCTCAAGATATTGCACGAGCAACTCAATCTTTTCTTTGGCTGATTCAATTTGTTCGGGAGCGCCGCTCAATTTGATCTGTGTGCCGCGGCTCAGGATTTTCAAAAGTGGGAACTTCTTTTTCAGGATGTCCAGCTTGCCATTGTTTACCCCAAAGAATTCAATAGGGTTAACAGTTTCGAGATTAATTATAGTTTCTGTCAATTAGGTGCAATTTTATGTTCTCAAAAGTCTCCATGAAAAAAAAGAGACTAACCCATCCTTCTGAATCAAATTTAATGATTCACTACTGTTATAACGCAAAATTACTTATTCACAGCATGTGGATACTGTTAATTTTCCTGCAAGCGGACTTATTCAATGGGCGCCATTGAAAGCAGGTGATCTTATCTCATAGGAAGCTTGTCCTTGATCAGACTACTACGAATAGATATACAAAGATTCATTTCAGGCACGCAATATCTGTTCTTCTCAAAATCTCGCCAGGATCTTAAAATTCAGCAACCTTGGTGTGAGCCGGTTTGGAATGGTAAAGATTGTATTTGAATAATCCTTGATCAGCAAATATGAAATGGTGTTGGCGCGATCCAGCAGATTGAATACTTCCAAACTGGCCCAGATATTATCAAATGCGCGGAATGGGCTATGGCTGCGGCGGTTGGACTTCTCGCTATCCAGCAATAAGGCACTAAAGCCTATGTCTACACGAAGATAGGGTTCTATCACCAGTGCGTTTCTGTATTTCACGCTGCCGGGAATATTGTAAGGCATGTTACTCCCGTAAATCATATTGAGGTGCACTTTGAAATTCTTATTGGTGCTAAGGTAGTCCTGGAAAAACATGCCGAATGTGATGAGCCTGTCCGTTGGCCTCCGCACCCAGCCTACCTCTGTTCGCACACTGTCGGTCACCACCTGGTCCACACTTGTGGCGTTAATGAATTCACCCTCGGCATTCTTATACCTGAAATAAGAATCATTATCGATATTTTCCCGGGTTCGCATCAATCCCAGGCTGATCCAGCTCTCCGCATCTTTCACCAATTCACCGAATAAACGCAATTCGAGGCCGGTCGCGTAAGCTTTGGCATTGTTCTCCCCGAAATAACGGATGCGCACATTATCGATATCATAAGGGTCAACATCCCAGAGCCTCTTATAATATGCTTCTGAAGTGAACCGGAAGGGTCTGTTCCAGGCTTTGAAATTGTAATCCAGTGCTCCTGCCACCTGCCAACTCTTTTGCGCCTTCACATCCCTGTTCAGGCTGCCATCATAGCGCCTCAACTCCCTGTAGAATGGAGGCTGAGCATAGAGACCGGCAGCCAATTTCAGAACAATATCTTTTTTCCATCCGGGAGCCCATGCCAATTGTCCCCGCGGAGACAATAGGAGTTCCTTGTTGAGTGAATTGTAATTGAACCTAAGCCCTCCCTGTAGTGTAAAATTGGAAGCCTTACCCATTGAGATATTATCCTGGAGATAACCCGAAAACTTGTCAATATCCAAATCGGCTGAAGACTTCAAAACTTTACTTAACTGTAATTGATTTGGGTCATAAGGTAGATTGTATCCCGCTGAATCCTGAGCCTCCCATTCGTTCAGATGATCGTTGATCAAGGTTTTTTCAGCCGTGAGGCCCCATTGAACAAAATGATTTCCATTTTCCCAGCTCCCCTTATGCGAAAAATTCCAGTCGGTAATACCCAGTTTATTGCGCGCATGATTAGTGAAGACTCCTGCTCCAAGCGGGTTAACGATCAATCCAAAGGTCGGCTTTGTCTTGTCGAAGTCGCGCTCTCCAAACAAATAGACGCCTGATATATCATAATATTCCTTTTCATCGTCATCCAGGCGACTCAGCATCCATTTCAAACGAAGATTCTTATTTACCTGGTCCGTTGCCGAAATTCCAAGCATATTACTCGCGTAACGATCCTCTTCCCTGCCATCAAAAAAAATATCCAACCCCAGGTTGGCGCTGAAAATGGGTGAGAATACAGAGCTGGTCAATTGGGCTTCTTCGGGAATGAGTGTGAATTTGGTTTGAGAAAAGAGCCCGACCAATTCCCATTGCCATCGTTCGCTCATCTTATAATTAAACAAGCCTTGTATCCCAGTAGATGTTGGCACATAACTACCTTTCGTTTCCTGTGACGACAATAGGTTCCTGTCAGTGCGTTGCCTCAGGCCCAATAAATAGCTGAACTTTCCATCGCGCGAACTTCCTTCCAGGTGAAATCCCTGCTCCAACAAACTGATATAGGCTGAACCGCCAAATTGCTTTGGCTTCTTATATTGAATATCCAGTACACTGCTCATCTTATCTCCATACTTCGCCTGAAATCCACCGTTATAAAAGCTGATTCTTCCTGTCAGTTCGGGGTCTATAAGACTCAGCCCTTCCTGTTGCCCGCTCCTTACCAGGTAAGGACGGAAGATTTCAAAATCATTCAGATAAACAAGGTTCTCATCATAATTCCCTCCCCTGACAGAATATTGTGAAGTGAGTTCATTGTTGCTGCCAACAAATATTTTCAGCAGGCTTTCTACGCCGCCCGTGGCGGATGGAATGATCATCGCGTTCTTGGGATTCACGCGAACCAGCCCCATTTCTTCCCTATCCTTCCGATTGACAATAACTACTTCTTCCAGGGTCCTGGAACTGGGCTCCATCCTCACTACGATGGTTTCTTCTTCGTTCTCGCTCAAATAGAAATTGCGTTGTTCTTCTCTGAAACCCGAAGAAGTGAAACTGACTGCAAAGGCTTTTTCGGCGGGCACTGTTATTCGAAAAGTTCCTGAATCTGAAGTGGCAATTCCATTCTGTCTGCCCAAAATAGTCACGGAAACTTTGGCGAGCGGTCTCTCATTTTCGTCCACCACCCTACCCGAAATATGGGCGGGCTTCTTTTGAGCGCAGCACAGCGCAACAATCAATAGGCTACATACTGTAAGCAGCAGTTTTTCGCGTCGCATCAGGAAATTAACGGGTTTGAACCTAACAATATTACACAATAACAAGAAGATTGCACGAGCCAAGGCTTTTAACTATATTGATATGAAATTGCGATTTACTTGACGCGTCAACCTTTCTTTCAATAAACTTCAATCAATCAAAATGCGCTTCAGGATCATCAGGTCTGCATGCCGGTTTGCCACTATCATGATTTTGCTTTTTGCATGTTCAGGTCCGCAAAACCGGCAAACTAAGCCATTGAAAAACGGACAAATCAGAACTACCGGCAGCATTGAGAGGCTGGATTCAGCATTAAACCAGTTGATAGCGCCAGGGACAGATCTTGAAATCATTGCAGACAGTTTTGACTGGAGCGAAGGACCCATATGGATTGACAACGGAAATTTTCTTTTGTTCTCCGATATCCCACAAAACAGGATTTATAAATGGGATTCAAAAGATGGGCTTAGTAATTATCTCCAGCCTTCCGGGTACACAGGCACTACCGCCCGAGGTGGTGAAACGGGCGCCAACGGCCTGGTCCTGGACAGCAAGGGCAGACTAGTAATGTGCCAGCACGGCGACCGCAGAATGGCCCGGATGGATGCTCCGCTCACGCAACCCCAATCGAAATTCATTACCCTTGTGGACCGTTTTGAAGGAAAGAGACTAAACTCCCCTAATGATGCGGTTTATAAAAGCAATGGAGATCTTTATTTTACCGACCCACCTTATGGTCTTGAAAAAAGAATGGAAGACCCTGCAAAAGAATTGGATTTCCAGGGCCTGTACAGGCTGAGAGCGGAAGGGGGTCTGGACCTTCTGGTAAAAGACCTGAGTCGTCCAAACGGCCTTGCCTTTTCTCCGGATGAAAAAAAATTGTATGTGGCCAATTCCGACTCACTACATGCTGTGTGGATGCAGTATGATGTCAATGAAAAAGGATTCCTGGAAAATGGAACAGTGTTTTATGACGCCAGTTCTCTGACCGCGAAAGAAAAAGGACTGCCGGACGGTATGAAATCAGATAAGGCCGGTAATATTTATGCCGCGGGTCCCGGAGGGATATGGATATTCGACTCCACAGGAAAAGTACTGGGCAAAATCAGAACAGGACAGGCAACTTCAAATTGCGCTTTTAATAAGGATCAATCGGTCCTATACATTACGGCTGACATGTACCTGATGCGGGTAAAAATGAAAAAATGAATGCCGGAATGAGTATCTGATTGCTTTGGAAGGTTCAATGCCGATCCTATTTAATATCTGCTCAATGTGATTTGCCATTGAGTCGATGATATTATTTGTTTACCCTCCCCAGTTTGAGGATCATGGGGAAATGGATATTTTTTTCTTCCATATCAGACCATACAGGTTCCAGTTGACCCGCGATGATTTCAACGGGATCTGTGCCCCGTGCATTCAGAAAATTCTGAACGGCCGACCAAGAACGGAGGAATCCGAGCAGTTCGTTCCTTGTCCAGTTCCGTTCTATTCTAAAATCTTTTGTCGGCAGGGGTTCAAAATTGAATGGTACATTCCTGAAATGATCTTCCAGGATCTTCCGCTCCGGATCCCAATAAGGCCCAACAATTTCTTCATAAAACTTGCGCAGCAGATTATCAATTCCCGGATCTCCAATAACCATTAGTGTGTATCCCCAAACGGCAATGACGGCCTCTTCTCTGGCCACCCATTTTACTTCTTTTTCAAAATTTAAAAAATTAAACCAGTGATAGGCCTGACCCACGGTAATCAAATCGAAATAATCCTCAGGAAAATTTGTTTCTTCGGCCCTGGCGATAGAATAAATTACGCGTTCGTTTTTTTTGGCATTGGAGAGCTGATTCTGACTGATGTCGGTAGCAAGGACCTCTTTGAAAAAGTCAGCAAGCAGAACCGCCACCTGACCGTTACCGGTAGCACAATCCCAGGCCCTGTTTCTTTCCTTCACAAATGATACCACATATTCTATCAGTTCCGCGGGATAGCTGGGTCTGTACCTTGCATAAAAAGAGGCGTTTGCCGAAAATTTATCTTTCGCCATGATTTCATTGAATACTTTTCAACTGATGAATGACCGAACTGGGGTCAGTGGCGCTGAATATGGTATTGCCGGCGACTAAAACATGCGCCCCGGCATCAATGATTATTTTGGCATTTTGAAGATTGACGCCTCCATCCACTTCGATCAGCACGCCCAGGCCCAATTGGTCAATCCTCTGCCTGAGCAACTTAATTTTCTGCAGGGTATGTGGGATGAATTGCTGTCCTCCGAATCCCGGGTTCACGCTCATCATACATACGATATCAATATCCTGCAAAATATCCTGCAGCATTTGCACGGGTGTGTGTGGATTGAGGGCCACGCCTGCTTTCATACCCAGGGATTTGATCTGTTGAATATTGCGATGGAGATGGCGGCAGGCCTCCAAATGCACAATCAGGTGATCGGCGCCCGCGTTCCTGAACTCGGCAGCATAACGTTCCGGTTCCTCAATCATCAGGTGCACTTCACAGGGTTTTTGGGCAACAGTCCGGATCTTCTCAATCACCGGCAAACCGAAGCTGATATTTGGGACGAATCTTCCATCCATAACATCAAGATGAAACCAGTCTGCTTCACTTTCATTCACCATTTTACACTCCTCTCCCAGGATCAGGAAATTGGAAGCTAACAGTGAAGGGGCAACGATGGGCATATTCTGAAATAATTAAATTGATATAATTTTTGTTTCTTGATGGGAATGAAATCAGGTTTTCAGTCTTTGAAGTGCCTTCGCGGCCGCTTCCAGGGTTTTATCCAATCCCAATGCCTTTTTATAGTAATTGACGGCTTCTTCTTTATTTCCCAGGGCTTCTTCACACCGTCCAGCCTGATAATAGGCTTCGGCAAATGTATTTGAAACCTCAATGGATTTTTCAAATACTTTCAATGCCCCTGCATAATCTTTCTGGTCATAGAGTACCAGTCCTTTTTCTACATATGCATCGAGAAAGCTGTAGTCATTCACGATGCAGCTGTCAAATTGCCGGAGTGCCGCGGGCTTATCATTGATATTGGAATAATACAATCCTTTAATGAACCTCGCCTGGGTTTCTGTGCGTGGGTCTTCAGAAGACTGCACAATATGATCTGCAATTTTCAAGGCAACCGGATTATTCCGGTTAGCATAAATGGCTGCCAGTAGCAACTGGGGTTCCATGAAAAGTGGCGCCCTGTCAATAGAAATTTTCAGCGCCCCGATTGCCTTGACGCTGTCGCCGCTCACTGCCAGTATTTGCCCACGCTTATACCAGAATGCGGGATTGGTACTGTCCTGTTGCAGGAGACTGTCAGATTGCTTCAGGGCCTCTTTGTAATTGCCCGCGCGGTTCAACTCTTCAACCAAGCGGTAACGCAAACCCGCCGAATCCGGATGTTCTTTAAGCGACTCCTGCAATCCCTTCACGGTAGCCGAAGATTGAGCGGAGGAAGAATCATCTTTCCCCGAAACCTTCGAATTGTCGCTCCCGTCATTGCACCCGGAAAATAAGTAAAGAGTTATCAGGGAAAATCCGGAAAATATTAACTTCATGCCTCAAAAATAAGGTCAAATTCCGAAGGTAACTATGACAATTTTCTGACAAATGCAAGAGTTGCCGAAAATACCTTTGCCAGGCATATCAGCCAGGGTTTGACCTAAAATTTTTATGATGAAAAAATTAGTTTCCCACCTATTGCCCATCCTCGTTCCCGGGCTCCTGATCACATCTTTCAGGGCGCCTCTTTCTGAGACGATCTGGAGTTCATCTTGCGGTGATACGCTGTTATATCCCGAAGAAAGACATTTCAGGAACCTGCAGCAGTTGACATTTGGGGGCGATAATGCCGAAGCCTATTTCAGCTTCGACGGAAAATGGCTGGTATTTCAGAAGACAAACCCCAAGGAAGGCATTCTCTGTGACCAAATATTCGTCGGTAAGATCCCGCAAAAACCCGGCGATAAATTTGAGCCCAGGCGGATCAGCAGTGGCAAGGGCAGAACTAGCTGCGCTTTTTTCACGAAAGATGGGAAACATATCATTTATGCATCCACGCACCTGGGCGGTGACGATTGTCCGCCGGTACCGGATCGCAGCAAATATGGTAACCGCTACCTGTGGGCGGTGTACCAGAGCTATGACATATTCATGTCGGACCTGGATGGAAAAATTGTGAAGCGCCTTACCAATACGCCAGGATACGATGCGGAGGCCACACTCTCACCCGATGGAAAGAAAATGATTTTTACTTCGATGCGTGAAGGAGACCTTGACCTATACGTTATGGATCTGAAAAGTGAAAAAGTCAATAGGATCACACATGAACTCGGATATGACGGTGGAGCCTGGTTCAGTCCGGATGGAAAGAAGATCATCTGGCGTTCTTCACGGCCCAGAACACCCGAAGAAATAACAGACTACAAGAATCTGCTGCAACAAGGCCTGGTGGCCCCAGTCAATATGGAAGTGTTTACGGCCGATTTGGATGGCAGTAATGTGAAACAGGTAACTCAACTGGGACAGGCCAACTGGGCGCCCAATTTCCTGCACAATGGAGACATTATATTTTGCAGCAATCACGAATACAAAAGAGGATTTCCGTTCAACATGTATACCTGCAATCCGGATGGGACCAATATCGTTAAGATAAGCCGTGATAAGGGCTTCGATGCCTTTCCCATGTTTTCACCCGACGGGAAAAAGTTTGTATTCTGCAGCAACCGCAATAACGGCGGAACGCATGATACTAATATTTTTGTCGCAGACTGGAATAATTGATTGTTGTCTTCATGTCGGTGGGCTTCAAGCCTGCAGATAAAATCCTGAATACCGGTGCCAGGTTGCAAAATTCCTGAGTTGAAATACAAAATGGAACCTGATCCCGGTGTTTTAGTATATTCACACGACAATTCATGCACCCAACACAAATCAAATAAATAAAATATGGCTATCGGTTTGGTTCACCTGCACAATATTCTTCGTTGGATTATCCTCATCCTGCTCCTCCTTTCCATTCTTAACAGCTACTCCGGATGGCGGAACAAGAAAACCTTTAAACCGGGTGACAGGAAACTTTGGCTATTTACATTGATTGCGGCCCATATTACACTGTTGGTTGGAGTTTACCAATGGCTGGCTGGCCGTTACGGAATATTCACTACTCAATTGCCCGAAGGAATCAGTGTCATGAAAGATAAATTCTTCAGATTTTATTGGGTCGAGCATCCTGTAGGAATGATCCTATCCATTTTACTCATTACATTGGGATATGGTATGGCAAAAAAACAGGTGAGCGATACCACCAGGTTCCGGAAGGCATTCTGGTATTATTTCATCGCGCTCGTCATCATACTCGCTACCATTCCCTGGCCGGGTAGAGAAATTATAGGCCGCCCATTGTTCCCGGGAATGTAATAATTCAAGAGGTCCTTTGAACAGGATCTTGCTCCGGGAAATGGGCCAGGATGAAGAAAATTCATGATCATTTTGCAATACTTGAATCGCAGCATAGAAAAGACTTCTGTGAGTTTGTGAGCCAATATTTTCATGCACAAGTATGCAACGATGAAAAAAAGGATACAGGATTACCCATTTAGGCCGCATGGGCCCTATAGCGGTAGGGTGGGTGCGCCATAAATCGCTCTATGAGCTCGTGCCAGATGCTTCTTAAAGAATTTCTTCCATCGAACCGAAAAAAGAATTCATCCAGGTAGCCATGAAC
>JBGPHC010000031.1:0-45115 GCA_041484195.1 Agriterribacter sp.
CAACAAGTATTCATATTCCTCCTAAGAAATTCTTGCTGTAAATGGGGGGCACAAGTGCTTCGGCTGGCTTACCGAAAGGCATAACTGCAATTGGCATTTCGTTGCAAAAGACTATGCGCCGGTCTTCGAAGAGGCTTTATATTCGCGCCAGTTAGGAAACCATTTTCTTGCCCTGAGGGGTACCATTGTTTCACCAGACTATCGGGAATGTATAAATGCAGTTAGCTTTACGCTGTGAATGATGCCAGCCTGGAAACAAATTGCAAATAAATCCGGTATCAGATATTGCTTTATCTAATATTTTTTTAGGAGGCTCGGATGGAGCCCTATTCTTATAAATTAGATATTCCTAAAATTAATAAGCTCCTATGGAGCCAGAGATTTTCCCGGAGATTCATCTCAATACGATCACGCATTCCACACAAGCAGCAGTTACCAGAGGAGCCCGCTGTTTGTCTCATTTCCAAATCCAGAGAATTTCTCCGGTATTTTGAAGATTTTTCAATTGGAAATTGATTCGAGCAAGGATTCCGCTAGAACAGCAGCTCCGGAGGAGCCCGCTGTTTGTAGCCCCAGGTCCCAAATAGGAAGCGGCTCCATTGGAGCCCCCTGTAAAGAAATCATCATCAATCAATGAAATAATACAAATACGCATTTAGTGAAAGTATTAACAATTGAAAATACAATCTTAGGCAGGTGTGACAGAGGATAATATGCAAAAGCATTAGCAGATGGACAATTATCTGGCCAGGTTGGCCAATTGAAGATAATTCTGACTCTATGAAATTGTAGTCCAGACCGAAATTGCTTTTCCCCTCCTATCAAATCATTTCACTTTGCAACAAAGGATTCTTGACTGCATTCTTGCCTTCGGCGAAGTCTTTGGAGGCTTCTATAAAGCGAACGAATAAGGGATGTGGGTTTTCCACTGTGCTCTTTAATTCGGGATGGTATTGCACTCCAATGAAAAAAGGATGCTTGGGTAACTCCACTATTTCCACTAACCTACTGCCTGGATTTCTTCCACTGGCGATCATGCCTGCCTGCTCAAATTTTTCGAGATAGGCATTGTTGAATTCCCAACGGTGACGGTGCCTTTCACTTATGATATCCTGATTATATATTTTCTTAGCGAGGCTGCCTTCTTTTAGTTCACAGAGATAGGCGCCCAAACGCATGGTGCCGCCTTTTGCGGTGATCTTCTTTTGTTCCTCCATCAGGTCAATAACTGGATTGGATGTATCAGGATTCATCTCGGTAGAATGCGCATCCTTAAGTCCCAATACATTCCTGGCATATTCGATCACAGACATCTGCATACCCAGACAAATACCAAAGAATGGGAGGCGGTGCTCGCGGGCATATTTCACGGCCAGTATTTTCCCTTCAATTCCCCGGTGCCCGAATCCGGGAGCTACCAGCAACCCATCCAGGTTACCCAGCTTTTCAGCCACATTTTCTTCACTGATGAATTCGCTGTGGATATTGACCACATTCACGCTGCATTCATTCATGGCACCCGCATGCACAAAAGCTTCTAAGATAGATTTATAAGCATCCTGCAATTCAATATATTTCCCGATCAAACCAATATTCACCTTGTTCTTGGGATATTTTAATTTGTCCAGGAATTCTTTCCATTTGGTCAAATCGGGCTCATTGTATTGGGAGATATCCAGTTTCTTCAAACAGATCAGGTCCAGTTTTTCGCGCATCATTGCCAGAGGCACTTCATAAATGGTGGGAGCATCGGCCGCTTCAATAACTGCTTCCTGCTTTACATTGCAGAACAAGGCTATTTTGCGCCGTATTTCCGGAGACAATGGTTTTTCGGTCCGGCACACGATAATATCCGGGTGCACGCCTTCCTGGCTCAGGAGCTTTACACTATGCTGCGTGGGTTTGGTCTTTAGTTCTTTCGCGGCGCGCAGGTAGGGCACTAGTGTCAGGTGCAATACCAGGCAATCTTCATCCGGCAATTCCCACTGAATCTGGCGCACGGCTTCTATAAAAGGTAAACTTTCTATATCGCCTACCGTACCCCCGATTTCCGTAATAACGATATCATATCCGTCGCTCCCAAGGAGCATCATCCTTCTTTTTATCTCGTCCGTTATATGTGGGATCACCTGAACAGTTCTTCCTAAATAAGCTCCTTCCCGCTCCTTATTGATTACGGTCTGGTAAATGCGACCGGTAGTGACATTATTTGCCTGTGAAGTGTAAATATTGAGGAATCTTTCGTAGTGCCCGAGGTCGAGATCCGTTTCGGCGCCATCTTCCGTTACATAACATTCTCCGTGTTCATAGGGGTTGAGGGTTCCGGGATCGACATTTATATAAGGATCAAATTTTTGAATGGTCACTTTCAGTCCCCTGGCCTGCAGCAATTTTGCCAGGGATGCCGAAATGATGCCTTTTCCCAATGAAGACGTTACGCCACCGGTAACAAAAATATACTTGGCCATGATTCAAATCAATTAAATATTCAATAAATGGTCTCTATTAGAATTCAGGAACAGGCTTCAAAAATGATTCTCGCATTCGTTGTATCCCGGCAATCGAATGGCTCGTTAACGAATCCGAATTCAATTAACAAAAGGCCAGCTGAAATGCCTTATCCAATCCACTATAAAAAATGACCTGCGGGAAAATATGGAATTTATTGTTGTAAATCCGTGAGGTCATGCAAAGATATGGTTTTTTATTCTTGTATGGAAAATCGGCATTCCAATGTGGAAAAAAGCGCTGGAATCCTTGATAACTGATGAATTGCACAGGCGGAAATGCAGGGCAAAACGGAAACCTTAACTTTAACCCTGATTTCTTCATAAACCAAACTATTTGATATGAAACGCCTCATTCCTTTTTTACTTTTTTGTATGGGGACAACCATTCTCCCGGCTCAAAATAAGATGTCCTGCTGCAGCAAGACCGATGCAACCGACGAATTTGCGAAGCTGGCTTCGGACAAGAATTTTGTTAGCAGCCATGAAGAGCCCCTCCCTTTCAGCTTTCACAGCGATAATGGAAAGGATATCAGTTTCAAAGCCTCAGATGGCTCGGATGCCCATGGCTGGGAGGTCAGGGCAAAAAATCCATCCCCCTACTGGATCATAGTTATCCATGAATGGTGGGGACTGAATGACTATATTAAAAGAGAATCAGAAAAATTCTGGAATGATTTCGGCGTGAATGTGCTGGCTGTTGATCTCTATGACAACAAGATTGCCACTACCCAGCAGGATGCAGCGGCTTTTATGCAGGCAGTTAAAACTGAGCGGGCCGAGGCCATCATCAAAGGCGCCATCGCCCATGTGGGGAAAAATGCGAAAATATTCACGATTGGCTGGTGTTTCGGAGGAGGCTGGAGCCTGCAGGCTTCTCTGATGGCAGGTAAGCAAGCAGCCGGATGCATCATGTATTATGGTATGCCTGAGAAAGATCCGCAACGTTTGAAAACCTTACAAGCCGATGTCCTGGGCATTTTCGCCGACCAGGATGGATTCATTACTCCAAAACTGGTTAGCGAATTCCATGAAAATATGAAAACGGCGGGCAAGAATTTGACGGTTCATCACTACGATGCCGTGCATGCATTTGCCAATCCAAGCAATCCAAAATATGACAAGGCGGCTTCGGAAGACGCTTATAAATATGTACAGGAATTCGTGAAAGCGAGAATAAAGAAGTGATGGTAAAATCCTGAAAATATCAGCAGACCCTGCCAAGCAAAAGACCTCTCCTGGAGAGGCCTTTTTGCGTAGAATTGAATGGGTCGATAGTTATTTTCAGAAAACTATAATTCTGATAACGCTTGTAAATAACGCATGGATAAATAAAATATTATAGCCGAAACGCAATATTTGAATTCCCCGCAATCCAGGGTAGCCATGCAATAATTCTTAATCCGTGGCGATCTTCTCATAGCTTGTTACCAGTCCCTTGATCAGGGATGAGCTGAATCCCTGGTGTTCCATTTCATTGAGGCCCGCGATTGTGCATCCCTTGGGAGTAGTAACTTTATCGATCTCCTGCTCGGGATGAGATCCTTTCACCAATAATAATTGGGCCGCTCCCTTGACGGTTTGAGCCGCAATGAGACTGGCCGTGGCCGCATCAAAACCGATTTCTATTCCTCCCTGGATATTGGCGCGGATATAGCGCATCGCGAAAGCCGTTCCGCAGGCGCCCAGTACCGTAGCGGCATTCATGAGCTTTTCTTCGATCACTATTACCCTTCCCAGTTGTTCGAAAAGTTCTGTGACATATTCCATCTGTTCCTCACTGGTATGCATGGCCGAAATGCAGGTCATGCTTTCCTGTATGGCAATGGCCGTGTTGGGCATGGCCCTGGCCACGGCCAGTTTTTTTCCCACAATGCGGAGGATATGTTCAACCGATATGCCCGTGACCACCGATACCAGCAGGTGTTTTGATTCATGAAAAGTATCCCGAACAGATTTCAATACCTCATCAACCTGAAATGGCTTCACCGCCAATATCACCAGGCTCGCGAATCGAACCGCTTCCACATTGTCGTTGGTAACCAGGACGCCTTTTTCCTCCAGGCTCCGGAGTGTGCCTATATTTCTTTTGGTTACGATGATATGTTCAGGCAGGATGAACCCGCTGTTGATCAGACCTTCGGCTATGGCCGTACCCAAATTACCCCCGCCAATAATGGCAATCTTTTTATCCATGTTGCGTGATTTATACATTGGTAAAGATAATAAAACCCTCCGATCGGCATTCCGGACCTGCACAAAAAAAGCCAGCAGGGTTGGTCCCTCTGGCTACTATCCCTTACCGGTAGCATCAGTAATATTTCGACATAGCGAGATAATTCCTCACATAATCATCGACGCCTTCTTCAAGGGTGTAGAATGATTCCTGGTAGCCGGCCCGCCTCAATTTATCTATTTTAGCTTCCGTGAAATATTGGTATTTGTCCCTGATATCTTCCGGCATGTCAATGAAACGGATATCTGCCTTAAGGTCCAGTCCTGCGAAGGTGGCGGCCGCGAGATCATGGAAACTTCGCGCTTTACCCGTGCCCAAATTATAGATAGCCGAAACGGGTTGGCGCTCCATCATCCAAAAACAGACCCTGATCACGTCTTTCACATAGATAAAATCCCGGAGTTGTTCTCCGTCCTTGAAATCCGGGCGGTGCGACTTGAACAATTTCACAAATCCATACTGACTGATCTGCTTGAATGCGTGATAAATGACGCTCGCCATCCTGGATTTATGATACTCATTCGGACCATAGACATTGAAAAATTTCAGTCCCGCCCAGAATGGAGGATGACTATGCTGCTTCAGAACCCATTTGTCAAATTCATTCTTGGATACACCGTAAGCATTGAGAGGCTTTAATTTTTCAACCAGTGAAGGGTCGTCTTCATAGCCCCATTCACCCGCCCCATAGGTTGCCGCCGAGGATGCATAGACCAGTGGAATCTGATGCACCACGCAATAGTCCCATATATCCTGGGAATATTCCACATTGAGACGCAGGTGAACGGCATAATCAAATTCGGTCGTATCTGTCCGGGCTCCCAGGTGGAAAATGAAGGCTATATCCGGCCTGACCTGGCGGAGCCAACCAAAGAAAAGATCCCTGTCTATTGCATTCAGAAATTTCTTGCCTTTCAAATTGGGTTTCTTATCCTCGCGATCAAATTCATCCACCAAAACCAAGCGTTCAAAGCCCTGCTGATTCAGATAGCTCACCATACAACTGCCAATAAAACCAGCGGCTCCGGTAACCACGATGATCGAGTCTTTAGTGATTGCGGGATGATCAAATTCTAATTTCTTTTCCAGATTGACCATGGTATAAATTGGGCTTGACTGATCTTTTCCATTTGCCAAAGAAAATCCTTCCTCTATTCCGGCAAATACTGATTCAAGTGCATTTCAATGGCGCTGTCATATTTCTCTTTCCAATATTCAATATCGCCCCAGTTTTCTGAATTTACACGTACCAGGCCCGCCGTCACCATCCCCAGTTTCTCGTAAGGCTGGCACTTACTTTGAAGAAAGGATTCAAATTCATGTAGATCCTCGCCCGGAACCGAAACTACCACCCGGCTCTGAGCCTCTCCAAACCAATAGGCATCCTTACGGGTACCCGTCTTCTCGGGTCTCACGTCAAATCCCAGGTCGCGGGGGAAGGCACTTTCGCAAAGTGTCACGAACAAGCCCCCTTCGCTGATATCATGCGCGGATCTGACGCGTTTTTCAGCGATGAGCATACTAACGTTCTGCTGCAGACGAAATTCTTCCTCGAGGTCGAAGTGCGGGGCGGGAGAAAACTCCACACCGCCTATCTTATGAAGATATTCAGAAGAATTGATATCGTCCCTGCTTTCACCCAGCATATAGATCCAGTCTCCCGCCTCCTTAAAATCCAATGTCATTCTATCGTTGATATTCGTGAGCAGTCCCACCATACCGATCGTAGGCGTTGGATAAATGGCGCCTTCGGGATGCTGATTGTAGAAACTCACATTGCCTCCGGTCACGGGTGTATCGAACTTCGTGCAGGCTTTACTCATTCCCCTGATGGCTTCTACAAACTGGTAGTACACTTCAGGATCGTAGGGGTTGCCGAAATTGAGACAGTTTGTGACACCCAGAGGTAGCCCGCCACTGCACACGATATTCCGAGCCGCTTCACTCACCGCGATCATGCATCCCTTGAAAGGATCTGCAAATACATAACGGCTATTACAATCGACCGTAAGCGCAAGTCCCTTCCTGGTTCCTTTCACTCTCACCACCTGCGCGTCTGAGGGCGCATTGGTGGAGGCATTGGCCGTGCCCACCATGCTGTCATATTGTGTACTGACCCAGCGCTTGGAAGCGATATTGGGAATGCATATAATCTGATCCGCGACAGATTTGAGATTTTCGGGAATTTCAATACTTGAGGGATCGAATGATTTGACTTTTTTGAAATAGGCTGGTTCCCTATATTCCCTCTCATATACCGGCGCGCCGCCACCTAATACAAGACTCTCCGCTGGCAATTCGGCTTCCAGTCTGCCCTGCATATAAAATCGCAGGATGCCGTCATCCGTTACCTCGCCGATATTTGAACAGGGCAGATCCCATTTATCAAAAATCATCAACACTTCATTTTCCCTGCCTTTCTTCACGATCATCAGCATCCTCTCCTGGCTCTCACTCAGCAACAATTCCCAGGCCTTCATGTTTTTTTGGCGAGCGGGAACTTTGTCAAGATCAATGCGCATTCCTACCCCGCCTTTTGCGCTGGTTTCGGCGGTGGAACAAATTATTCCCGCCGCACCCATATCCTGCATTCCCACAAGTGCTCCGGTTGGTATTACTTCGAGGCAGGCTTCCAGCAATTTTTTTTCCTGGAAGGGATCCCCTACCTGAACGGCCGGCAGGTCTTCCATACTATCCGCTGTAATATCCGCGGACGCAAAGGAAGCTCCACCAATTCCATCTTTACCGGTAGCCGAACCCACGATGAATACGGGGTTGCCCGGTCCTGCCGCAGTTGCACTTACAGTTTGTCCCACTTTAACCACACCAACACTCATGGCATTGACGAGCGGATTGGTATGATAGCAATCTTCAAAATAAATTTCGCCGCCAACAGTAGGTACGCCAAAGCAATTGCCATAGTGCCCGATGCCATGCACCACGCCACTCAGCAGGTGCTGTGTCTTGTCATCCGAAAGATTTCCAAAACGCAGGGAATTCAATGCAGCGATAGGGCGCGCTCCCATCGTAAAAATATCGCGATGGATGCCGCCGACACCTGTCGCAGCCCCCTGGAAAGGTTCAATAGCAGAAGGATGATTATGTGATTCAATCTTAAATACCACTCCATATCCATCTCCGATATCGGCAAGCCCCGCATTTTCCTCTCCCGCTTTCACGAGCAGGCGGGCGCCTTCCCTTGGAAGGGTCTTCAGCCATTTGATGGAGTTCTTGTAGCTACAATGTTCACTCCACATCACGGAGTAAGCGCTCAATTCGGTAAAGTTTGGATTGCGGCCTAGTATTTTTTCGATCATCCCGAATTCTTCCGGCCTGATGCCGAGCTTTTCGGCAACCTGAACTGTTGTTTCCATATATAATAATGAAAGCTATGCAGAGAATGTGCAAAAGTACGAAGAGAGAATGGAATACGGATAATTGGGAAACCGGGGGTACAAGGCAGGAATGACCAGCGTAAATTAATGTTCCGTTTTTGTAGGAAGGTCTTGCGCTCCAATCAATTGCTGATAAATCTGAAGCTGGCCCTGCCAGATTTTTTCCCGTTGAAAATTTTCACTCACAAATTTCCTCCCATTTCCCCGGTAGAAATTTCCCTGTTCTTCATTCCTGATCATTTTTTCGATGACTGAGACCAGGTCCTCAATATCTCCTGAGTGGAATAACTCTCCATTGTATCCAGGCTTGAGGGAATCCCTACATCCGGGAATGTCGGGAGCTATCACCGGCACTTCCATCGCCGCAGCCTCTATCAGAACATTTCCGAATCCTTCCCTGAATGATGAAAGTAGCAGGAAATCCATCAGGCAATAAACGGGCGCTATATCAAGCAATTTTCCGAGATAGAATACATGATCGTCTTCATACAACTGGTGCCATGTTTTCCTGGAAAACGGGTCCCCGCGTTCAATGGGACCGGCAATCAGGAGTCGGATAAGTGGATAATCTTTTTTCAGTCGATTGAAGGCGGCGAAGAGCAGGTCAATCCCTTTATCTTTTGACAACCGCCCTACAAAACCCATGATCATTTCATTTCCTGCCAGTTTCAGGTCATGCTGCAATTTTTTTGCACTGGCAATTGTCTCAGGGTTGCGGGAAAAATATTCCAGGTCAATGCCATTGCTGCTCCCTTTTTCGATCACGATCCCTTTGGCAGGTCTGAGTATTTTCCTTCGAATAGCATGTTCTTTCAGGGAAGGACTCACCACGATCACCTTTTTGGCTATCCTGCAGGATATCTTTTCAGTGAGGGTGATCAACCACTCCGCGAAGCCTGATTTCGTATCCGATAAGAGGCCATGAAGAGTAAAAATCCGGTTTGGGATGCGGGTCAGCCAGCAGGCCAACATGATCAGAAAACCGGACTTGGGGTTCCCGGCATTGACCAGCTCGGGTTTTTCAGTCCGGATGATGCGGATGATGCGGATAAGATTCATCAAATCGTTGAACGGCGAAATCCTTTTGGTAAAATTGATATTGTAAAGCCTGGCATTTTCCAGTTTGGCGAGTAAACTGATTTCTTCGCCCGGTCCGCTGATCAGGATCACCTCAAATCCTTTTTTCACGAGGAAATTGACCTGGCCCTTCAAAAAATTGGCGCAAAATGAACTGGAGACACCTAAGATTATTTTAGCCATAACTAAGTAGTTATAAAAATAACGGATGCTTTCAACAACAAAAAAATTAATAAGAGGATAGAGGAAATAAATACTTGGACGCAGCGGCTTGGCTAAATATTATATCTTGTATTGATTTTATTTGATTGCCGGCTTGGATCAAATCCTGTATTAAAACTTTGAGAACTTGAACTTTTTATCCGCCTCATTATTGGGACTGCTTTGGCTGCTTGTTATTTCCTGGGTCATTCTCCGGATCAATAAAAGGTTTTCCAGACCTCTGCCGGCAAGCTGGTTACTTATCGCCTTTGTCAGCAAGGTAGTGGCTGGTATCTCCTATGGCTACCTGATGCAGAAAATGTATCCTAATAATGATACCTGGATATATTTTTCAGAGTCCCTTCGCGAATACCAGACACTTATTCATGACCCGCTTTCATTCTTTAGATCCGCAATGCCTTCCATAGATCATTTCACTGTTCCGGATTTCTTTTCCAGTGAAGGCGCAAATTGGAAAAATGCAGGCGATCGCCTGGTGATAAAACTATTGGCATTGTGTAACCTGTTCAGTGCAGGCAATTATTATGTTGATGTGACCTTATTCAATATTTTTTCTTTCGCGGGCCTGTATTTGATCTGGCAGGTCACAGGGAGAATTCTCCGGGGCAACCCATTATTCCAATTCCTGGTTCTGTTCTTTTTCCCTGGATTCCTGTTTTGGGGCAGCGGCATTCACAAAGATGGTCTCATCATTTGCTGTATCGGGTTGATAATATATGCCATCAGGAAGCTGATGGTTTTGGGGCCGGCCTGGAAATGGCGCCTGGTGGGCTTGATGGCTTTTTTCGTCCTCTTCCTGTTGCGAAATGCGGTAATCATCCTTTTATTGCCGGCGATTCTTGCCTGGTGGCTCGCGGAGCGGAAAAAGGAAAAATCCTTCCAGATTTTTTGCATCGTCTTTGCGTCCACTCTCATCCTGTTTTTTTTGAGCGCCTGGCTGCCCGATAAATTTAATTTACCCCTGCGCATGGCGCAAAGGCAGCATGCATTCCTTCAACTTTCGGGCAACTCAGAACTGCCTCTGAAAACACTTCAGCCAAATGCCGGAAGCTATATTTCAGTTTTCCCCCGGGCCCTCAACCATTCATTTCTCAGGCCCTATCCCACTGAACTGAAGAATCCATTGTATTGGTTTGCTTTCATGGAAATGGTAGTTCTTTTTGTAATTGTTTTTCTATACTTTGCTTCGAAACCGAAGAATTGGAAGAAATTGATTGACGAACCTTATAGTCTCTTCCTTCTTTTTTTTTCAATCAGTTCCTGCATATTGATTGGGTACATTGTTCCCTTTACGGGTGCTATTGTGAGATATAAGGCCATGTATGAAATATTGTTGTTGTTGCCCCTTGTGACCGGGTTGCGTTTCAGGAAGCTAAGCGCTGCGGAGCATAATGATGGAAAGGGTTAAGCCAGGTTACATTTATATTAATAATAAATATAATATTAACTACTCCATTGTATTTTGAATATTTTCCACATAATCTGGAAAATAAACTATCTATTTTTGCCTGCAAATCCAGAAAAACGATATTTTTGGGTCTTTCCGAATAATTCTAAACCAGATCATACACATTACAAAATCTAATCAATGGAATCATTGCGTTTTAAAGCCATCGACAAACTTGCAGCAAGCAACAGGGATGTCAAAGTAGGTGGTTCGTCAAAAGTGACCGCCATATTTGGTCAGAATGTCTTCACCCTAAAAGTTGCCCGTGAATACCTGAGCGATGAAGCATATAAGAGCCTTCAGGCATCGGTAAAGTCGGGCAAAAAAATTGACAGGTCAATGGGGAATCAGATTGCGGCAGGTCTTCTGCACTGGGCCGAATCAAAGGGCGTTACCCATTTTACCCATTGGTTTCAACCTCTCACAGGTACCACGGCCGAAAAGCATGATTCTTTCTTTACCATCAAGAGTGATGGCACCGCCATTGAGGAATTTGATGGCGCCGCGCTGATACAACAGGAGCCGGATGCATCTTCATTTCCTTCCGGCGGATTGAGAGCCACTTTCGAAGCACGCGGCTATACTGCATGGGACCCAACCTCTCCGATCTTCATCATGGAAATTGGCCAGGGAAGAACCCTTTGCATTCCTACCATATTTGTTTCCTATACGGGCGAATCGCTCGATGCCAAAACCCCTTTATTGCGCTCCCTGGAGGCATTGAATAAGGCGGCGGTTGAAGTATGCAATTATTTTGATAAGAATGTCACCAAGGTGACGGCTACCCTGGGATGGGAGCAGGAATATTTTGTGGTGGATGCCGGTCTGGCCAGTGCCCGTCCCGACCTCGTAATGAGCGGACGCACCGTATTTGGTCATACACCCGCCAAAGGTCAGCAATTGGAAGACCATTATTTCGGCTCCATACCGGAAAGAGTATATGCTTTCATGAGAGATTATGAAGAAGAATGTTATAAGCTCGGAATCCCGCTCAGGACCCGTCACAATGAAGTGGCTCCCGCTCAGTTTGAGTGCGCCCCCCTTTATGAAGAAGTGAACCTGGCCGTGGATCATAATCTCCTGATGATGGATGTGATGACCCGGGTAGCCAAGACTCATAACCTGGCCGTACTGCTTCATGAAAAACCATTTGCGGGCATCAACGGAAATGGCAAACACAATAACTGGAGTATGGCTACGGATACCGGCGTGAACCTCCTGGCCCCTGGTAAAACACCCAAGACCAACCTGATGTTTCTGACCTTCTTCGTAAATGTGATTAAAGCCGTAGATGATTACGCTGATCTGCTGAGGGCATCCATAGCTTCTGCAGGTAATGATTACCGTTTGGGAGCCAACGAAGCCCCTCCCGCTATCATTTCCGTGTTTATAGGAAAATTCCTGAACGAAGTGCTCAACGAGATCAAGACAAGGGTTGGCGACAAATTCACCGAGCAGGATGAAATATTATTGAAACTGGACATTCACAAGAATATACCGGAATTGTTGCTGGACAACACCGACCGTAACCGCACTTCACCTTTTGCATTTACAGGGAATAAATTTGAATTCCGCGCGGTGGGCTCCACGGCCAACTGTTCCATTCCCATGACCACTCTTAACGCAATCATGGCCCACACCCTGACCGAGTTTAAGAAGGAAGTGGACTCACTGATAGAAGGCGGAGAAAAAAAGGAAATCGCGATCATGCATGTGATCCGTGAATACATAGTTAGCAGCGACAAGGTTTTGTTTGAAGGCAATAACTACAGCGAGGAATGGCATCATGAGGCCGAACGTCGCGGCTTGCCCAATATCAAGACAACACCGCTGGCTCTGGATTCCATGATCACCGAAAAAGCCAAGAGGCTATTCCAGGATCTCTCTATCTACAACCATTCCGAACTGGAAGCCCGCCATGAAATTGAACTTGAAAAATATGTCAAGAAAGTGCAGATCGAGAGCCGCATCATGGGTGAACTCTGCACGAGCACCATTTTGCCCAGCTCTATCAAATACCAAAACGTGCTGATCAACAATATTAAAGGACTGAAGGATTTGGGGCTTCCAAAATCCGCTTATGAAAATCAAATGCTGATCCTCGAAAAAATCTCGGAACATATCAGCAAGGTTTCATTGCTGGTTGGAAAGATGATTGAAGCGCGCAAGATTTGCAATAATATCACCGAATCACGCACCAGGGCCATTGCCTATCAGAGCCAGGTAAAAGATTCCTTCTTCGACCAGATCAGGTACCATGTTGATAAACTGGAACTCCTGGTAGACGACCAGTTCTGGCTCCTTCCCAAATACCGTGAAATTCTATTCCTGAGATAATTTTACAGTTGCCTGTTCAAATTACAAGCCCCGCTATTCCAGGCGGGGTTTTGTTTTACCAGCGTTGGGGATACGGAAAAAAAATATCCGAACGGGGAGTTCAGGCTAATGACTTAGACGGCATGAATGTGTTGAATGGGTCTAGACCATCTTAAAAGTTTCCAGGAATTTGGTGGTGAAATTCCCTTTCCGGAAGTCTTCATTTCGCATCAACTGCTGATGGAATGGTATCGTAGTTTTAATGCCTTCAATAACGTATTCGCTCAGGGCACGGCTCATAGTGCTGATCGCTTCTTCCCTGGTACGCGCCACCGCAATAATTTTCGCGATCATGGAATCGTAATAAGGAGGAATCACATAACCCGCGTAAGTATGGGAATCAATTCGCACCCCATGGCCTCCGGGTTGGTGCAAGACGGTTATTTTTCCGGGAGAAGGGCGAAAATCATTGTAAGGATCTTCAGCGTTAATGCGACATTCAATGGCATGCATTTCCGGATAGTAATTGCGACCCGAGATGGATTCCCCAGCTGCGATCTTGATCTGTTCTTTGATCAGGTCAAAATTGGTGACCTCTTCTGTCACGCAGTGCTCAACCTGGATACGGGTATTCATCTCCATAAAATAGAAATTCCGGTGTTTGTCAACTAGGAATTCCACCGTTCCAACGCTTTCATAATTGATTGCCGATGCGGCCGCAACCGCTGCGTCTCCCATTCTTTCCCTCAATTCCGGCGTCATGAAAGGAGATGGAGATTCTTCCACCAGCTTTTGGTGCCTCCGTTGAATGGAACAATCCCTTTCACTAAGATGGCACACCTTGCCATAACGGTCACCTGCTATCTGGATCTCAATATGGTGCGGTTCTTCAACATATTTTTCCATGTAAATGCCGTCGTTCTTGAAGGAAGCGCCCGCCTCAATCTTTGCGGTACTGAATGCCTTGTCCAACTCGTCTTCTTCCCAGACCACACGCATTCCCTTGCCTCCCCCGCCCGCCGTGGCTTTCAAGATCACAGGATACCCGATTTCCTTGGCCAGGCCCTTAGCTTCATCCAAACTTTCAAGCAGATTTTTTCCGCCGGGAACAACAGGCACTCCCGCCTTGATCATGGTATCCTTGGCCGTGATTTTGTCACCCATGGAATTGATCATTTCCGGCGTGGGTCCAATAAATTTGATCCCATGTTCACCGCATATCTGCGCAAACCTCGAATTTTCAGCAAGAAATCCGTAACCGGGGTGTATGGCATCCGCATTAGTTATTTCCGCGGCAGCCATCAGGTGGGGGATATTCAAATAAGAGTCGCTGCTCTGGGGCCTGCCAATGCACACGGCTTCATCGGCAAAGCGTACATGTAGACTGTCTTTATCGGCAGTGGAATAAACGGCAACAGTCTTAATTCCCATATCCTTGCAGGTGCGTATCACACGCAACGCTATCTCTCCTCTATTGGCAATTAGTATTTTCTTAAACATTTATCGGGTTTAACTGTGCCCGGATATGCGAAAAAACAGATCCAATTCCCCGCAATTGCTGGTCGCATATTCCCGCACATGCTCTTTCATTAAACTGGTTCAACGAGGAAAAGTGGCTGATCGTATTCCACGGGGCTGGCATCTTCAACCAATATTTTTACTATCCTTCCCTTTACTTCGCTCTCAATTTCGTTGAAGAGCTTCATGGCTTCGATGATACAAACGACGGAACCCGGAACCACTTCATCTCCTACCTCCACAAACAGGGGCTTGTCGGGAGAGGGACGTCGGTAAAATGTACCAATCATCGGGCTCTTTATGGTGAGTAAATTTTCTGCTTTGGTTTCTCCAACCGGTCTGGCTTTTTCAGAAACTTCACCATGTGCAGCGAGTGCAGGCGCTTGTACCTGGACCGGTCCATAGGCCTGAGCGGCCGCCGAACCTGATACAACCTGCGTTATATTTTCTTCTTTTTGCCTGATCTTTATTTTGAATTCTTTTTCTTCAATACATATTTCTCCGATGTTGGATTTGTTGATGATTTTGATCAACTCCTGAATTTGTTTGAAATCCATGTGTAGTTAATTTAAGAATTTACTTGTCGCTGCCGGAAAAAGGATGGCTAAGATAGGAATTCAAGTCAAATATAACCAAAAACAATATGGCGCTTTCACCTAACAATGCCAGAAAAAAAGGTTCGATACCAGGCGTTTAACAATAGAGGAAGAGAAAGAAAAATTCAATCCTTCTGTATGAATCATGGCAATGGAAGGGAACGGATTCCCTTGTTTAGTTGCCATTTTTTATTTGACCCTTTCCACGTATTCGCCGGTTTTCGCATTCACCCGAATCACTTCGCCCTCATTCACAAACAAGGGCACCATAACTGTGGCGCCGGTTTCAACCGTCGCTGGTTTTAGGGTACGGGTTGCCGTATCTCCCCTCACACCCGGTTCACTGTAAGTGACTTTTAAGACAATCTTGTCCGGCAATTCCACACTCATTGGCTGGTCTGATTCCGTATTGATCAAAACTGATACTTCCTGTCCATCTTTCAGAAATTGGGGAGCATCCACCAGGCTCTCCTGCATGGCAATTTGCTCAAAGGTTTCATTATCCATGAAATTATATCCTGTATCGTCTTTGTACAGGAATTGAAATGCCTTTCTTTCAACCCTCACCGGGAAAATGGTATCACCCGAATTCCAGGTCTTTTCGATCGTGCGGCTATTATCCAAGCCCTTCAGTCTCGCCCAGACTTTTGCGGCGGCCCTGGCTGTCTTGTTCTCTCCGAACTCAATCACCGTATAAAGGCTTCCTTCCAATTTCAGGATCATTCCTCTGGTGATATCTGCTGTACTTGCCATATTAACAATTATTAAAAAGTGGCGCAAAGATAAGAGTTAATTGAATTCTCCGGGACCTTGAATTACAGACGAAAGCATCCTGCCTTAGAATCAGGGGCCTGCACCTGAATTCATCCATAAATATTTGGGTCTGAAGCCCTGAGATTCATATCCATTTATCTTCTTGCCCTACCCGCCGTTGAAATCATACTCAGTCTATCTTAACAAGGGGTTTGGGAATTAGCCCCTATTTTTATGAAAAATATTTCATGAAAAATATCTTCCTGATACTCGCATTTGGATTTGCTTCAAGTATTGCGAGAGCTCAGTCGGATAGCGTCAAACCCTTATTTGAACGATATCCCCTGCCTCAATTTTCCTTATTGCTCCCCGACAGCGTCAGCTATTTCAGTAAGAATGATCTTCCCAAAGATAAATATACCATCCTCATTTTGTTCAGTCCCGATTGCGAACATTGCCAGCATGAAACAGAACTCATAATCAAGAATATCGACAAGTTTGAGAAGGCCCATTTCGTCATGACCACAACTTTGCCGTTTGAAAAAATGAAGGAATTCTATGACAAATATAAACTGAAAGACTACCCTTCGATTACAATGGGCCGCGACACCCGGCATTTTTTTGGAGGTTATTTCAGTCCGGCCATCCATTCAGTGCCCTTCATTGCCATCTATGATGAGAATTATGTCCTTCGCAAAGTATTCGATGGCGGACAAAAAATGGAAGTGCTGCTTGCCGAATTGAAATGAACCGCATCGATTCATCTTTTTCCTGCTTTTGAATTTTCCCCTATTATTTTCAATTCCAGGATGATTGGATAAGATCAAATTGAAAATGGGGGAGGAAGGATTACTTGAATACTTGAGGACAGGTATTTTTGCTTTTATAACATATACTATAGCAGCTTAACCGTGAAATCAGCCCTCGCATAGTTTTTTCAAGTTGAGGAGGCCTGCTTCGAACTGGTGGTTGAGCTGTTTTTTGATTATGGGTCCCATGAGGCGTGCAACCGGAAAAGGAAGTTCCCCGCTATTTCTCCAATTGACCAGGGTTGCTCCGGCATTTTCAGAAAATGTCCAGCTATCATCCGCTTTCGATTTCCATGGCTTCAGAAATTCCAGTTGAAAATGAATGGACTGGTTGGTGACACGATTGGCGAGTGTGAAGCTTCCTATCCCGATTTTCTTCCCCTCCCATGAATATTTGTGGCCGATCGTATCTGGGCTACCGGTTATTTCCGAAGCAGCTCCAGGTTCAGTTTGCTGCCAGGGGTTCCATTTTCGAAAATTATTGAGGTCGGCCACTTTGCCATATACTTCACTTACCGGCCTGTTAATGGTGATATTTTTTTCGACCACATAACTGGACGGTGACAGGATCGCGATCAAAATGAGCGCGACTATCAAACCTAAAATAAAATAGATTAGGAGCATTTGAAGAATGTTTGAAGGGTAATTCAACCCTAAGTTAGTCGTTAGGGTCAATATATTCAAGAGTGAACCCTGATTACTGCGGAATCCGGAGGATGGACGGTCTTGTCGATTTATTCCGAATACCCTTGCAGTAGAAATACAGTTCTTGGAATTTGGACTGCCTGCCAGTACCTTTGGTTCGCCAAATTTTTTTCTTATTGTTTAAAATTTTTCAATCTCATGAAAATAACTGTTGTAGGCGCCGGAGCTGTGGGTGCAACCTGCGCCGATAATATCGCAAGACGGGAACTGTGCGAAGAATTGGTATTGCTCGACATTAAAGAAGGCTTTGCAGAGGGTAAGGCAATGGATATGATGCAGACCTCGACCCTACTGAAATTTGATACCAGGATCATTGGAAGCACTAACGACTATACAAAGACGGCCGGCAGTGATGTGGTAGTTATTACTTCGGGAATTCCCCGCAAGCCTGGAATGACGCGTGAAGAACTTATCGGGATCAACGCAGGAATTGTGAAAACGGTTACTGAAAATATTCTTAAGCATTCTCCTCAGGCCATTCTTGTAATTATAAGCAACCCGATGGATACCATGACCTACCTCGCGTTGAAATCCGGCAAAGTTCCAAAGAACAGGATCATAGGGATGGGTGGAATATTGGACAGTTCCAGGTTTAAGTATTACCTGAGCCAGGCCATGAAATGTTCGCCGCAGGATTTGCAGGCAGTAGTGGTGGGCGGCCATGGCGACACGACGATGATACCGCTCACGCGTTTGGCAACTTACCAGGGCAGTCCCGTGAATAATTGGCTTGACGCGGATTCCCTGAAAAAAGTAGCAGCCGATACAATGGTGGGAGGCGCCACGCTTACCGGGCTGCTGGGCACTTCGGCATGGTATGCTCCCGGCGCTGCCGGTGCAGACCTGGTGGAAGCCATTGTAAGAGATGAAAAAAGGCTGGTGCCCTGTTGCGTTTACCTTGAAGGCGAATATGGGCAGAAAGATATTTGTATGGGCGTACCCGTACTCATTGGCAGGAAGGGTTGGGAAAAAATAGTGGATTTCAACCTGAGCGAGTCGGAACAGGCGCAATTCAATAAATCGGCCGAAGCAGTTCGTAATATGAATAATGTTTTGTCTGGCTTGCCTGTGTAAATCGGGATCCGGAATATGCAGGATATGTTTGATAATGGGCAGTTTACGCTGCCTTTTTTTTGTTTTTTCTTTCAGATGCGACGGGAATTCATTACATTTAGATTCCTATTGTTTTAGTTTTGTGTGATATCTTCTTTAAAACCTTTCCGACCTCTCATCCACCAGCTCTGTGGCTAGAAAACATTGTTAACCAAATGGTATTGCATGAAATCAACTGTACTACTGGTTTGCCTCCTGATTTGTATGACTATCATGTGCCACGCGCAAATTCCCAATAACAGGAACCCTCATGTTAACAAGAATGTGTGCCCGAATTCCAATGATAAGATTAACCCCGGAAAAAATCTGAAAATAAATCCCAAATACAATTGGAATATCAATCCCATCTCCAATGCCGCCATCAATCCAAACAGTAACGCCCTCATCAATCCCAAGATCAACACCAGAGTCAATCCTCATTTCAACGCGCTGATCAACCCATTCTATGCTTTGAGCTTAAACCCGCTCACCAACGACAATTGGAGCGGATTTTATGTGTTCGACAAAGAAGACGATCATATGGGATATTATGTGCAGGCCGATCAGGACGTGATGATTTGTTTTGATTTGAAGGGTAACTGGACAGGATACCTGATTTCAACCGATATGAAAACCTATAATTGCTTCGACCTGAAAGACGAGTGGACGGGCATGTATATTTGCAGCGATTCCGACAGTGGTTTGAACCTTTTCGACAAAGATGGAGAATGGACCGGTTCACACGCCAAATAATAATCTCATGCCGCGTTTCTGTTGATCTAAGTTAATATTATCGCTTTCGCCTACCCGCTCCAGGGGCAAAGCAACAGATGATAAGGCGATACGGCCCTCCGGTCATAATTTTCAAGTTTACCCGCCGTTATAGTAATACCCTATCCGTATATCCTATGGTCAAGTACCTAAACTCACCCCTGAAAATTACAGGCAGCCTTTTGGTGGCTGTTGGTTTGTCTATCGCGACTATTTCGATGGGACAATTTCTCTTCCTGGGAATGTCTGTCGTGTCGCTGGGCGTTTTGATCCACGTTACAAACTGGATTATTTGCCGGTCGCATATGAATACCAGGGAGAAAAAGATTTTTGAATTTTGCCTCCTGTTGTTTATTATTTCACTCTGCGCCACATTTGTATTGGACTATTTTGGAATCATCCGGTTGAGCCTATGACCTGCCCAGCCTCATATTGATCAGCGACAGGATTTCATCAACCCTGATATCTTCCATGCAGCGAAAATGTTTTTTTGGGCATTTATCGTAGCCGATCTTACTGCAGGGCCTGCAATAGAGATTCTTCACCTCCACAACATCGTATTTCTGTTTGGATATTTCACCATAATAAGGCTCCATGCCAAATTCGGGAATGGTATTTCCCCAAATGGAAATGATCGGCTTTTGAAAAGCTGCCGCGATATGCATCAAGCCAGTGTCGTGGGAAACAATAAGCTTCGAGCGCCGCACCAGGTCTGCCGATTCATTTATCCTGAATTTGCCGCAGGCATTGTACACTTTAACGGGGTCAACTCGGGCGATTTCCTGCCCATTCTCATAGTCTTCACGGCCACCCAGAAGAATAAGCGGGTGATCCAGTTTTGAACAGAGTTCCTGCAATTTATGAACGGGTATTTTTTTTGTATAATGCGCTGCACCAATTGCGATCCCAATGTATCCTGCCAGGTGCGATGCGGGTATATCAGACTCCTTCACTCTCTCATTTTCAGGAATAAAATAGTCCAGTCCCATCCCATCGTTCTTCACGCCAAAAGATTCTACCGTCTTCATATAGCGGTCCACGATATGCAAGTCGGGAAGAAAGTTCCACTTAAAGGTGGTCATCATCCATTTTTCCAAATTCAATTTCGGAAATGAAAAGCTCTCCGCGCCCAGTATGCTCTTTATTTTGGCAGTTCTCAGGTTATGATGCAGGTCAATCAGGTAGTCAAATTTTTCTTTTCTGAGGGCCTTGAGGAGGGGTGAAATACTCTCTTCCAGCAAATGAACTTTGTCGATATACGGATTGTGGTCCACAATTTGGTGGAACCTGAATTTGGTGAGATAATGAAGTTCCGCAGCAGGAACTTGTTTTTTCAAACAACGGACGACGGGTGTTGTGAGTACCATGTCGCCGATGGATGAAAACCGAATAACCAGGAATTTCATGGAATGATCAGGTTATGATTCATGAGTTATAAGAACGGAGCGATTAATTTGAGTTAGTTTTATCTGCTGTGCGTGTTCTTAGGTCTCAACATAGTTCAGGTCTTTATTGAAGGTTTCCTTTGACAGGATCACCGCCGTCAGGCCAATCGCCATAACAATCATACCGGTAACCCATCCGCCCGTTACATAGCCCATGGATCCACGGAGGCCTTTGAATAAATAGATAATGAGTGGCAATGAGCCTCTCACCATGTTAGGGATGGTAGTTGCCGCCGTAGCGCGTAAATTGGTTCCAAATTGTTCCGCGCCCATAGTTACAAATACGGCCCAGAATCCTGTGCCAAAGCCGAGGCCTGCGCAAATGATATACATCTGAGTGTTGCTTCCGCCATCCTGCAAAAAATAAAGCACAATGAATATAGCCGTGATAGCGTAAAAAACGTACAATGCTTTTTTCCGGCTTTTCAACCATTGGCTCAGCAACCCTACCAGCACATCCCCAACCGAAATTGCAGCATAGGCATACATGACGGCTTTGCCGGGATTGATCTGATCGCTGATGCCAAACTCGCTTCCAAATTTATCACAAAAAGAGATCAGCACACCAATCACGTACCAGGTGGGAAGGCCAATCAGGATACAGAGGATATATTTTCTGAATCGCTCCCGGTTGGTAAAAAACATGAAGAAATTCCCTTTGGCCACTTTCATCTGGCTGATCTTGCGGAACATGTCGGATTCGAATACGGACACACGTAATATCAATAGGATCAGTCCCAGTCCACCTCCGATAAAATAGCAGACCCTCCAGTCAAAATTCGCGGAAATGAAATAAGCAACAACAGCGCCGGTCAAACCGATTCCAGCTACCAAAGATGTTCCGATGCCCCTTTTTTCCTTTGGCAGCAATTCTGATACGAGTGTAATGCCCGCACCCAGTTCTCCCGCCAGACCCACGCCAGCGATAAAACGGACCAACGCGTATTGATTGACCGTATGCACGAATCCATTTACAATATTGGCTACTGAATACAAAACGATGGATCCAAACAAGACGCTGAGTCGACCTTTCTTATCGCCCATCACCCCCCACACAATGCCTCCGACCAGGAGTCCCACCATTTGGAGGCCGATAATAAATTCACCACTGGTCACCAGGGCGTCTCCCTGCAGACCCAGGGATTTGAGACTGGGAATTCGAATGATGCTGAATAGCAACAGATCGTAGATGTCGACAAAATAGCCCAGGGCAGAAACAATAACGGCCAAGCCAAAAACCGACTGCTGCTTATTATTCATGCTGCGAAGAATTTTGAGGAGGTGTATCTCCTGAATCCTTTCTTTTTCCAAAAAATAGTTTGTATATAACCGGTAGTGTCGTCACGAGTACGATCCCGATCACAATAAATTCCAGGTGCTGTTTCAGATCCAGTCCAAATCTCTTGAGGAAGAATTTATCCAGGTAGTGTCCGGCCATCAACATACTGAATACCCATGCCACAGAACCGAAGACATTATACGCCATGAATTTCTTGCGGTCCATTTGCACGATGCCTGCGATTATAGGAGCAAAGGTTCTTATGATGGGCAGAAATCTTGCAAATACAATCGCCTGTCCACCGTGTTTATCATAGAATTCCTTGGCTCTGTACAAATGTTTTTTCTTGAAAATCCAGGTATCTTTCCTTGAGTAAAGAAATGCCCCGCTCTTTCTACCGAACCAATAACCCACCATATTTCCCAAAATGCCTGATGCGGCTACCAGAAGGAGCAGGATCATCAGGTCGGCAAAATCACTCCCTGTTCCACCCGGAATTACGCGATCAACCAGGTTTTGACTGTAAATGCCCGCTACGAAAAGCAGGCTGTCGCCCGGCAGAAAGAATCCAACCATCAGGCCGGTTTCTGCAAATACAATAAACAGCATCACCCACAGTCCACCGTTATTAATGTAGAATTCGGGATTCAGCAGATCCCTCCAGGTAAATTGCAATAGCTCAATCATGTTTCTTCACTTAAATATTCCAATCACCCATTTAGTCAATTCAATGCATCCCGCAGGGTCTCTCCTGATTCCAATCATTTTATTGACTGGCATTATATTTCCGACTGACCATCGTCCAAAGCATTTTCCCATTTGCTTACCGCTCCAGTGGCCAATGCGTTCCCCAAAACGTTCGTCATGCTCCGCAACATATCACAAAAATGGTCAATCGGCAAAATTAAAGCAATACCTTCCGGAGGAATCTTAAACATGGCACAGGTAGCGGTCACCACCACCAGGGAAGCCCGTGGTACACCCGCCATCCCCTTGCTGGTAAGCATCAGCACAAGCAACATGGTAAGTTGTGTGCCCAGGTCGAGGTGTACGTTGTATGCCTGTGCGATGGCCAGGCTGGCAAATGTCATATACATCATGCTTCCATCGAGGTTAAATGAATAACCCAGGGGAAGTATGAATGCAACTATTTTCTCCTGGCATCCGAAACTTTCCAGTTCTTCTGTCAGCTTGGGAAACACGGCTTCACTGCTCGTAGTGCTGAAAGCTACCAACAGGGGCTGCGCGATCCTGCGAAGCAATTCAGGCAGCCTGTTGCGCAAAATCAGGAACCCGGCGATGATTAAAATACTCCATAACAGTATTATCCCGATAATGAAATAAAAAAGATAGTACCCGTAAAACTTAAATACTTCCATACCATTCATGGCAATGACAGCGGCCAGCGCGCCGAATACACCCAATGGGGCGAAATTCATCACATAGCCCACCATTTTCAGGATCACATGGCTCACGGCATCCAGCGCTTTTATCAGGCTCTTCCCTCGTTCGCCAATAGCCGAAGTAGCTACTCCGAAAAATATACTGAATACAACCAGTTGCAATATTTGATTGCCGGCCATTGCCTCGAATACACTTTTGGGGAAAACATGCTCTATGAATTTGTCCAGGGAAAATTCCTGCGTCGTGCCAATTAGGTCCTTTGCTCCAGACTGATCCGCATAACTAAGAACAATAGCTGCACCCGGCTGAAAAAAATTGACTAGCATCATCCCCAACAACAATGAAATCAGGGAAGCTGAAACAAACCACAACATCGCTTTGCCTCCTACCCTGCCCACAGCCTTCAGGTCGCCAAGTTTTGCGATTCCCACCACCAGGGTTGAAAATACCAGGGGGGCAATGATCATCTGCACCAGGCGCAGGAAAATGGTCGTGAGTAATTTCGATTTGCCCGCAAAGCCCGCAATGAATTTCTCCGAAGCATTATGATGCACCAAATACCCGGTGATAACGCCCAGCACCATGGCAATCAATATATAAAAAGTGAGCCGGTTCGATTTGTTCATAAGCGGGATTTGCCATGGGAATTTCCGCAAAGCAGGGCCGAAAGTTCAAAAAAATTCGCATATGGCAAAAACTTTTATCCTGTTAAAGCGCCCTTCCATCAAAACATTTAGTGAAGCGTATTGAATAATTATTTATTTTGGGCAACTAAACCCAGTTACTGATTCACCATTTCAATTAAACCACTGTATGAGTTTATTCCGGAAAAAATCATTGGATGCATTGTTGGCGCAGGCGGCTGATTCGAATAAGGGATTGAAAAGAACATTGAGTTCAGGTAACCTGATAGCACTTGGGATAGGCGCTATTATTGGTGCGGGTCTTTTTGTGAGAACGGCGGCAGCAGCGGGAGAACACGCCGGACCTGCGGTAACCATTTCATTTATCATCGCGGCTATTGGCTGCGCTTTTGCCGGATTGTGTTATGCTGAGTTCGCATCCATGATACCCATCGCGGGCAGCGCTTATACTTATGCTTATGCAACCATGGGTGAATTGATAGCCTGGATCATCGGATGGGCCCTCGTTCTTGAATACGCCCTGGGCGCAGCTACAGTGTCAAGCGCCTGGAGTGAATATCTCAACGAACTTCTGGGCGGAGCCATACCCTATGCCTGGTCGCATTCCCCATTTGAACATCTTGTCAGGCGGATCTTGGACAGCCATGAAATTGTCATGTCCTCCACCAAGGTGCTAACAGGAGATATCATTGTCGCGAGCGGTGTCATCAACCTGCCTGCCTTATTTATCATCCTGATGCTTACATTGCTTTTGATTAAGGGCACCCAGGAATCCGCCGTGGTCAATTCCGTCATCGTAGTAGTAAAAGTAGCCATCGTGCTGGTGTTTATCGCCATTGGCTGGAAATTCATAAATCCCGCCAATCATACACCCTATTTTATTCCCGCAGATAAACCGGGCTATGAGGGATTCTGGAATCACGGCTGGGCGGGTGTGCTCACGGGGGCAGGAATCGTTTTCTTTGCATTCATTGGGTTTGACGCTGTTTCAACTACGGCGCAGGAAGCCAAGAATCCAAAACGGGATATGCCAATCGGCATCCTGGGATCATTGGTGATCTGTACCATATTATATATCCTCTTCTCCTATGTACTGACTGGTGTGGCACCTTATACTGATTTTGTGAAGGCCGGCAAGGAAGCTTCTGTTGCCTATGCCATCAAGACTTATATGACGGGCTATAGCTGGCTGGCAACTTTGATCTCGATAGCCATTCTCGCAGGATTTTCGTCTGTGATGCTGGTCATGCTAATGGGACAATCGAGAGTATTCTATTCCATGTCGAATGACGGGCTCCTGCCGAAAGTATTTTCTGATCTGCACCCTAAATTCAGGACACCTTATAAATCCAATATGATTCTTTTTGTATTTGTAGGTTTGTTTGGCGCTTTTGTTCCTGAAAGTGTAGTGGGAAATCTTACCAGCATTGGAACTTTGTTTGCCTTTGTATTGGTCTGTGCCGGCGTAATCATCATGAGAAAAAATGATCCCAACAGACCCCGTCCTTTCAAGACGCCGTTGGTACCGCTGGTTCCCATCCTGGGTATCATTGTATGCGGCGCCATGATAGTAGGGCTTCCCGGTTCAACACTATTGATTGCCTTGCTTTGGATGATCATCGGCCTGGTTATTTATTTCAGTTTCAGCAAGAAAAGGAGCAAGCTGAACAAACCCTGAGGATAACATCCCTGCATATTCTAACCGCCCGCCAACTGGCGGGTTTTGTTTTGCTATATAGTGGACAACCACATAATTTTGCGGCCCGGTGCAGCCGGAAAGGGATGCAGGCATTAGTCCTGAAACCAATTCCATCCCGGGTCTGACAACCTTGATTTAGATTTAATAGAACCGGAAATAATTAATCGCCGCCTGTATCGAACACTGAATAAGCAGGCGCAAAACTGGATAATTAATATGGGTAGAATATTTGAAGTCCGTAAGGCGACCATGTTTGCCCGCTGGGACAGGATGGCCAAACAGTTCAGCCGTATCGGAAAAGATATTGCCATCGCCGTGAAAGCAGGAGGGCCAGATCCAGATATCAATCCCTCCCTGCGCCGCATCATTCAAAACGCCAAGAGCGTGAATATGCCCAAGGATCGTGTGGAAGCCGCAATTAAGAGAGCGATGGGCAAGGAGATGGATAACCTGGAAGAGATTTTATACGAAGGATATGGCCCTCATGGTGTTGCCATCCTGGTGGAAACCGCAACGGATAATCACGTGCGGACCGTAGCAAACATAAAATCTTATTTCAATAAGGGCGGCGGTGCACTCGGGAATAGCGGAAGTGTGAGTTTTCAATTCAAAAAAATGGGCACTTTTAAATTAAAACCTGCAGGATTGAATCCGGAGGAGTTGGAATTGGAATTGATTGATTTTGGACTGGAAGAACTGGGAGAGGGCAGCGGTGACAATGGAGAAGAAGTATTAGTGATCCGGTGCAACTTTGCCGATTTTGGGAATATGCAAAAAGCCCTTGAAGAAAAAGGCCTCACGCCAATCAGTTCCGAACTGGAATGGATTCCCTTGAATGCTGTCCAGTTGCCGGAAGAGCAGGCACAGGAAGTACTGAAACTGGTTGACAGGTTGGAACAGGATGAAGACGTTCAAAAAGTTTTTCATAATCTTCAATAACCATTCGTAAATAGTAATGCTCCGCGGCAATGCTCCTCCCACTGATGATGCCATCTGTGATTACTAACACCAATATTTAGCCGATATCAGGACACCGGAATCCAGACCGGGGCAACAGCAGCGCCTATGCACGCTCCTTCTTGCAACATAGTCATTTTGCTGAAATGCATATTTGTTTCCACTCTTCAGGATCGGTCGTTTCGGAGGCCGGAAATTTCTGGCGTATATTCGTGGCTATCGTGACGTCTTATATCATAGTTTTTGACGGTGTTTGCAATCTCTGCAACAGCAGTGTTCAATTTATTCTGAAAAGGGATCGGAAAAATCAATTTCAATTCGCGTCCCTGCAAGGCCATTTTGGACAGCAGGTGCTGCGTGCACAACAATTGAAGCAGGATCAATTCAATTCATTCATATTGATGGAAGGCAATATTGTTTACACCAGGTCAACAGCCGTATTGAGAGTGATGAAACATCTAGGTGGAGCATGGGCCCTGGGCTATGGATTCATCATAATTCCGAAATTCCTGCGGGATGGACTCTATAACCTGATAGCTAAAAACCGTTACAAATGGTTTGGAAGAAAGGAGGAATGCTGGGTTCCAACCCCCGAATTGCAGGGAAAATTCTTATCCTGATGAGGGCAGACTAATTTTTCTTCACTTTGTCCAGCAATTTCCTGTATAGTTTTTCATTCCTGGAGCGGATCAGCCAGGTACAGAGAAACCCTGCCGGAAAGCCAACCGCAAGGATCACGGCAATCTTGGGATTATCGGCTGGAATCGGTATCATGCTTATTTTCCCAATCAGGATCAATCCAAAAAATAATCCGAAAACAATGAGTAGCCCCCAGGCGATTGTGTAGAGTAAATAATATTTTACAGCCGATCCTTCACGCTGTTCTTTCCAGAATTCTATGAAGCGGATTTCTTTCTTGCTTAACACTTTCCTGTATTTATTTGTGGAAGAAAAAATTGATGCTCTCAAAGTGAAGATTCTGTTGCCCGGAATTTACCGGCCGCTTCTATTTTATTCATTCAGGCATTCAATAATTGAAACATGGACAAGGCAGAGCCTTCTCATTCGGCCATCATTTCCCTGATTACCGCTACGATTTGTTCCGCGTTCGGTTTGCTGAAATAGTCGCCGTCGCTGCCATAGGAAGGACGATGGGCCTGAGCGGTAATGGTTCTGGGAGCCACATCCAGCCACTTGTATCCTCCCTGTTCCTCCATTACTTTATTAAACATATAGGCCGCGCCGCCGCCGGGAACATCTTCATCCACGAAAACTATGCGGCTGGTCTTCTTCAATGATTCGAGAATTTTATGATGCAAATCAAATGGAAGCAGGGTCTGTACGTCAACCACTTCACAACTGATACCCAGTGATTCCAGCACCTGTACAGAATCCATCACGATCCTCAGGGTTGCACCATAAGTAACAATGCTGATATCGTTACCTTCTTTAATGACCTCCGGAATTCCCAGGGCTACCCGGAATTCCAGCAGGTTGGAAGGCAATTTTTCTTTCAGCCTGTATCCGTTCAGGCATTCAATCATGAGGGATGGATCCATTCCTGCCAGCAGCGTATTGTACATACCCGCGGCCTGAACCATGTTTCTGGGAACACAAATATGAAAACCCCTCAGCGAATTCAATATCATTCCCATTGGTGAGCCGCTATGCCAGATGCCCTCCAGCCTGTGCCCACGGGTGCGCACAATCAGGGGACAGCTTTGTTTTCCCTTGGTGCGGAAATGAAGTGTAGCCGCGTCATCGGTCAGGCTTTCCAGGCCATAGGGCAGATAGTCGATATATTGTATTTCAGCGATGGGGCGCAATCCGCGCATGGACATTCCAATTCCCTGTCCCATGATCGTTAGTTCACGGATTCCAGTATCGAATATTCTGTCTTCTCCATATTTCTGTTGCAGCCCTGCAAAACCCTGGTTCACATCGCCGATTAGTCCAAGGTCTTCGCCAAATGCCACTACTTTAGGGTTATGTGCAAACAATTGGTCGAAATAGCGGTTGAGAATTTCGTATCCATTGAGCAAAGGTGCATCGGAAGCAAATTCGGGACTGGTACCCGTGATCAGGCGAATGGCCTTGGGCCCTTCATTGTATAAATGAGAATTATATAAAGCACTTTGAGACCTCAATAATTCTTCATAGTATTCCCGGATTTCAGTCAGTTGCGAGGATCCGCCGGGCATATTGAGGCTGGCAGCAAGAGCCTTGAAAATATCTTTCCGGGCTTGTTCCCTGTGGGCTAAGAGCTGGTCCAGCGCGCGACGGATTAATGAATCGCGGTCCAACCCTTTTGCGATCGCTTCTGCCAGAAGACTAGCAGCTCTATCCACCATGTTCCTTATGGGACTGATGTATTTTTCCCAGGCATTTTGCCGGCTTTCCCGAACCATATCCTTGGCTTGCAATTCAATTTGGCTCAACTCTTCCTCGTCGGCCAGGGTATTCGTGAGGATCCACTCTTTCATCTTCCTTAGGCAATCCCATTCCCTTTCCCATTCCAGCCGCTCCGGTGATTTATAACGTTCATGACTACCTGATGTGGAGTGTCCCTGGGGCTGCGTCAGTTCTTCCACATGAAACAAGGCCGGGATATGGGTATCCCTGATCTTGCTGATACCATGTTCAAAAATTTCACACATCCCCGCATAATCCCATCCTTTCACTTTATAAATGTCAATGCCATTGGTCCCTTCTCTTTTCTGGAATCCTTTCATCGCTTCCGAGATGGAGCCCTTGGTGGTTTGGTATTTGCTTGGAACAGAAATTCCATAGCCGTCATCCCATACAAATACCGCCAGGGGAATCTGCAAAACCGCTGCGGCATTGAGGGTCTCCCAAAATTGGCCTTCGCTGGTGGAAGCATCCCCAATCGTACTGAAACAGATTTCATTACCATTGTCAGACAGCTCATTAAATTGTTTCAGCAATTGCACATTCCTGAAAGTTTTTGAAGCAAAAGCCAAGCCCAGGGCTCTTGGCATTTGTCCTGCCGTAGGCGCAATGCCACTGGTGATATTCTTTTTCTTCACCAGGTCCAGGAACTCACCGTTTTTGTCAACCAATCCGGTGGCAAAATGGGAATTCATCTGACGTCCGGCGCTATGCGGGTCATGATTCTGATCGGGATCTGCATATAATTGTGAGAAGAATTCTTCAATCCTCGCGGAACCACTCGCGAAGGCCAGGGTCTGGTCTCGATAATAACCCGCGTAAAAATCTCCAGGTCTGAAGAATTTTGCCATGGCAACCTGGGGTAATTCTTTGCCATCACCGAAGATGCCGAACTTAGCTTTACCGGTAAGGACTTCTTTTCTGCCCAGGAGACTGGCTTCGCGGCTTTCACATACCAGCCTGTAGTCCTTGAGTACTTCCTCGCGGAAGCGGTCAAAAGATAATTTTTCTAATGACATTGAATCGTTGGGAATCAGATGTTCCATGCGACAAAAGTAGCCATTAAGTTAAGAAATTCAGGCCTGTAACATAGCTTGTTAAAAAAATGTCAGTTTATACGGGTTTTTAACATTGTTGGTCAACAATATGTAGTTTTACAACACGTTTTTACTGGAACGGTTTTTGAAACTAATCATCTATGAAAAGAATATTTACTCTCCTCTCAATAATAGCGCTCACCCAGGTGGCAGTGGCTCAAAACCCGGCTACAGCGAAGGCTTCAGATCCTGCCAATGACCCGCTGGTCCTGAAGGAAACCCAATATGATTTCGGGAAAATTCCCCAGGGCAAGCCTGTAACTCATATATTTGAAGTAGTAAATACAGGAAAAGATTCCCTGAAAATTGAGAATGTGCAGGCTTCCTGCGGTTGCACAACGCCTGAATGGAACCGTGATCCTATAGCTCCCGGAGGCACTAAGAATATAACGGTCGGTTATAACGCAATTGCGGAAGGAGTTTTTGAGAAATACATAACGATCTTCTATCATACAGGCAAGACTAAGCAGGTATATATCAAGGGCCAGGTGTGGAAAACCCCATCTGATCCCGCCCCGGCAAATGCAAGCATTCAATTATTAAAAAACATAAACCAGTAAAATATGAAGAAACTGTTATTCAGCCTGGCGGCTATCGCAGTTACTACATGGGCCGTAGCGCAGGACAATAGTGCCGCGGCAAAGCCCAAAGTAGAAGACGTGATTAAATTCAAAGACGCAAAACACGATTTTGGAAAGATCAAGCAGGGCGTTCCTGTAAATTTTGATTTTGCTTTCCAGAATATCAGTGATAAACCGGTAGTGATTGAGAACGCGTGGGCTTCATGCGGTTGCACCACTCCTACCAAGCCCGAACAACCCACGTCAAAAGGAAAGTCAAATGCAATTAAGGCAGGTTTTAATGCGCAGAACCCCGGCCCTTTCGACAAGACAGTCTATGTTAAAGTGCAGGGAATTGACCTTCCCTTCGAATTGAAGATTACTGGTGAAGTTTTGCCGGCAGATGCTTATGCAAAATATGAAGCCGATAAAAAAGGAAAAAAGACTGGCAGTAAATAGTCTGTGAAATAGTCCAAAAAATAATTCAGGATCCCCGCTATAAACAGCGGGGATTTTTGCGTTATTGCTACTCCGTTCAATCCCGGATAAATAGAATTCAAGTGGTTGCTTCAGGTCTTCATTCCAAAATCACTTATCTTCATCTTCCTTCCATTCAAATCAAGCATCAGCCATGAAAAAAATATTAGCAAGCGCATTGCTACTTGTTTACTTTTCTTCCTATTCAACAGCGCAGCCCGATTCAGTCAGTGCTTATAAGAAAACCACGGCCATGATATCCATGCGCGACGGTGTGAAATTGTTTACCGTGATTTTTACTCCGGTGAATGCGACCGGCCCTACTCCTATTCTGATGCAACGAACTCCCTATGGCGCGGACCTGCCAGATAATTTTGATTTGTTGCATTATGCCTACCTGGGTAATATGGCCAGGGAAGGGTACATTTTTGTATGGCAGGATATTAGGGGAAAATATAAGAGCGAAGGAAATATGCAGATCCACCAGCCCCTGATTCACGCCACTCGGCCAGGAGCGATAGATGAAAGCACGGATACCTATGACGCGATAGACTGGTTGGTAAAAAATGTGCCCGCCAATAATGGTAAAGTTGGGTTGCTGGGTATTTCCTATCCGGGATGGTTGACGCTGGTAGGGTCGGTTGATCCTCATCCCGCTCTGAAGGCTTCATCTGAACAGGCTTGCATGGGTGATTTATTTTTGGGTGATGATTTCCACCACAATGGCGCCTTCCGGTTAAGCTATGCCATGGAATATACTTACGAAGTGGAATACGATAAGACTACCGACAGCGACTTTCCCTTTCCTCAATTCGATCTCTACGACTGGTACAAGAAACTGGGATCATTGAAAAATGTGAATGAGAAATATTTTCACAATAGAGTTGCTACCTGGAATAATCTGGTGCAGCACCCCAATTACGACAGTTTCTGGCAAAAAAATTCTCCCCTGAATTATGTCCATTCACCTCAGGTTCCCATGCTCCACGTAGGAGGATACTTCGACCAGGAAGACATCAACGGACCACAACTCTTGTATGGTCATATGGAGACAAAGGACAGCTTCAACCGGAATTATATCTGTCTCGGACCTTGGTTTCACGGGCAATGGAGCAGGGCCAGCGCGGACAACCTGGGTAAAATAGAATTTGAAAGCAATACGGCAGCATGGTTCCAGGCATTACAGAAAAAATGGTTTGACTATTGGCTGAAAGGGATTGGAGACGGCCATTTTTTGGAAGCCAATTGTTTCCAGACCGGCAGTAACCAATGGAAGTCTTATAGCACCTGGCCCCCAAAAGAAGCGACTACTCAAAATCTATATGCGGGGCCCGGCCATGAATGCTCCTTTTCGAAACCAACTGTCAACAGCGGATTCGTGAGCTATACAAGCGACCCCGCCAGCCCCGTCCCTTATAGAACCCAGCCAATTGAAGCCACTTATGGACCCGGTAGCCGCTGGAGGACCTGGCAGGTGGAGGACCAGCGCTTCGTGTATTCGAGACCGGATGTTGTGAGTTTTACCAGCGATTCATTGAGGGAAGACCTGACAGTTACCGGAAGCATCTTGGCTCATATTTTCGCCAGCACAAGCGGCACCGATGCGGATTGGATCGTGAAACTGATAGATGTGTACCCTGACTTTGATCAAAAGAACCGGGTCATGAGCGGTTACCAATTACCGGTAGCAATGGAGGCATTCCGGGGCCGGTTCAGGAAAAGTTTTAAGAAGCCAGAACCGCTTATCCCAGGCAAACCGGAGGAATTCGTGATCGACCTACACCAGATCAATCATGTTTTTAAGAAAGGTCATCGCCTTATGATCCAGATCCAAAGCACCTGGTTCCCGGTCATCGACCGCAATCCTCAGAAATTTGTGCCGAATATTTATGAAGCCAGGGATTCCGACTTTATGAAAGCAGAAAACAGGATTTATTTTTCATCCAAATACCCGACTCATATTGAGCTGCCGGTCATGCGTTGATATTTGGCATTGCGAAATAAGAAAATCCGGACGAATAATAAATGAAGGATCAACAATACATGATCAAAAAAAATATCCGATAGCATAATGGATGCCTGCTTATTTTTGTTGTTTTACCAGGACTAACTTTACTTACAGTGCAACGAATCATCTTGTTATTGACAGGCTGCATGATGAGCCTTTCCGTATTCTGCCAGAAGATCAATGCATCTTACCAGCTACATATTCGCAAAGCAAATTCGCAAATTAAGATTGACGGTGTTCCGGATGAACAGGCCTGGCAGGAAGCTGATCTGGCTTCAAATTTCTATATGGTATTGCCCATGGACAGCAGTCGCGCTCGGGTACACACGGATGTGAAAATGACTTATGACGATAAGAACCTGTATATACTCGCCATCTGCTATCTGCCTGCGCCCGGACCCTATATGGTAGAATCCCTCCGAAAGGATTTTGTTTTTGGAAAGAATGATAATTTTCTTCTGTTCATGGATACATTCGATGACCAGACCAATGGATTTTCTTTTGGAGCCAATGCCGCAGGCGCTCAATGGGACGGCACGATGTATGAAGGAGGCAAAGTGGACCTGAATTGGGAAAACAAATGGCAGTCAGCGGTCAAAAATTATCCCGACAAATGGATCTGGGAAGCTGCCTTTCCATTCAAGACCCTGCGCTACAAGCAGGGAATTAAGGAATGGGGTGTTAACTTCAGCCGCCTGGATATTAAAATGGCGGAAAAATCGAGTTGGGCTCCCGTGCCGAGACAATTCCCCACGGCATCTCTCGCCTATTCAGGAACATTAGTATGGGATGAAGTGCCTCCTGCCGCAGGATCAAATATTTCCCTGATTCCCTATGACCTCGGCCGAATGACCAAGAACTATTCCGTCAATGACAAGGCTAAATACCATGCGGAATTCGGCGCAGATGCGAAGATTGCCCTAAGTTCGGCACTGAACCTGGATCTCACTGTCAATCCTGATTTTTCACAAGTGGAAGTTGACCAGCAGGTAACCAACCTCGACAGGTATGAATTGTTCTTTCCGGAAAAGAGACAGTTCTTCCTGGAAAATGGTGACCAGTTTACCAATTTCGGCTATGCAGGCATCAGACCCTTCTTTTCCCGTAGGATTGGGCTGGACGCCCCGATCCTGTTTGGCGCCAGGCTCAGTGGTAAACTCGACAAGAATTGGCGTATGGGATTAATGGATATGCAGACGGGTAAAGTTGACAGCGTAGGCCTTCCTTCCCAGAATTTTGCCGTGCTGGCATTGCAGCGGCGCATATTCGCGAGATCAAATATTGGATTCCTCTTCGTGAATAAGCAATCATTTCATTACCAGCCGGGACAGGACAGCAGCAAGCCGCAATATTCAGAATTCAACAGGAATTTCGGCATTGAATATAATCTGGCATCTTCCAACAATCTCTGGACCGGCAAGGTGATGCTCCTGAAATCATTCAGCCCCGGTATCAGTGGAAATGATTTTTCAGCGGCAGGTCACCTTCAATATGTCAGCCGTAAATGGACGATATTATGGCAGAATGAATTCGTAGGCAGGAATTTCACCGCGGAAGCAGGATATGTTCCCAGGCAGGGATATATCAGGACCAACCCTTCCATCAGCCGATTATTTTTCCCACTACGGGGGCCCGTGTTGAGCCATGGTCCCACACTCGGGGGCGTTTATTTTTTTGACCAATCCTGGAATGCTACAGACAATCAAACCATATTGGCCTATAATGTCGCCTTCCGTGATCAGTCCCTGTTTGGCGCTACGGTTACCCATGACTATGTTAAGTTGTTGAGACCCTTTGACCCAACCAATTCAGGAAAGGATACCCTGGCAAGAGAGAGCCAGCATAGGTTTAACACCGCCACGCTCGGTTTCACTTCCAAACCCCAGGTGCTGTTCACCTATGCCCTCTCCGTTAGTTATGGCGGTTATTATGCAGCGGGGACGAGGCTAGCCATCACTAATTCTCTCGGATACCGTTTCCAACCCTTCGTGAGTATCCAGATTAATACCAGCTACAACAATATTCGTTTGCCGCAGCCATGGGGTGACAATGGATTTTGGCTGGTAGGGCCCAGGGTGGATATAACGTTCACCAATACCCTATACTTTACCACATTCATCCAGTATAACAACCAGCAGAAAAATGTGAATGTCAACACCCGCTTGCAATGGCGATACAGGCCCGCGTCGGATTTGTTTTTTGTATACACAGACAATTATTATCCCGCCCCGCTCTCTGTGAGGAACCGGGCCGTCGTTCTGAAAATGACCTACTGGCTTAATTGGTAAGAGTAGTGGTTTAGTCATCATTCATCAAGCCTGGCATTCAGCGCAAGAATGCTGGTAAAGAGGCCTAGTACCGCGATTACCGAGAAGGACAATCGCAGGCTCGCGGCTTGCGCGATGAATCCAATTAGCGGAGGTCCCATCAGGAAGCCAATATAACCGATTGTTGAAACGGCCGCCAGGGCCATGCCCGCAGACATGGTCTTGGATTTTCCCGCGGCGCCATAAACCAAAGGCACAACCGAAGAAACGCCCATTCCAACCAGCAGGAATCCCAGGGTGGATGAAAGCAGGTAAGGAAACAACACGGCGATCATTAATCCTGTCGCAATGATGAGTCCGCTCATTTGGATCAACTTCTTTTTGCCGAAATGAGTGCTGAGCCAGTCACCCGCGAATCTGCCTCCGGCCATAGTACTCATGAATGCCACATAACCCAGGGTGGTTAATTCCCGCGGGGCATGCACCACTTTCCTGAAATACACGCCGCTCCAATCGAACATGGTGCCTTCGCAGATCATACAGCACATGGCGATCAGGCCCAGTTTCAGGATGACTTTATCGGGCCTGGCGAAAATGGGTGTTGACCCGCCCCCACTGATGTCCCTGGTAAGAAGATAACGGTAACCCAATGCAATGCCGATTATCACCAAAGCGGACACGATACAGAAATGCGTGAACGGTGATACAGACTGCGATACCATTACAGTGCCAATGGCTGCTCCTGTGAATCCGGCCAGGCTCCATACGCCGTGAAATGAGGCCATGATGGATCTGTTATAGAGAGCTTCGATACTCACACCTTGCGTATTGATGGAGATATTGAGCAGGTTGCCTGCTGCGCCAAATAAATAAAGCACCAACACCAATTGCCAGGTTGAATTTACGAGTCCGATGAGCGGCAGGATCAGCGCATAAGAGAGCGCCGCCATCAGGGAGACTCTTCGGCTACCGATGCGGGCTACCAGGTATCCCGCCACGGGCAGGCTGCTCATCAATCCTATTGGCAACGCGAACAATACGGACCCGAGACCCGCTTCATTTAATTTCAGTCTTTGCTGAATATTGGGTATTCGCGAAGCCCAACTTGCAAAGCATATCCCCGCACTGAAAAAGAAAACACTCACGGCTATCCGAGTCGCTCTGATATGTAGTTTTGACGCAGGACTGGCCCTGATAAACTGGTCCATTTTAATCGACAGGTATTTGAATGCTGAAGATAAAACCAATTTCATGGGAATCCTGAACCTCTTAGCGGCCTTTATGTTTGATGGCTGTCATTTCGCACGGATGGACAAGACCTTCGCTTCTGAATCTGTTTTGAAAAACAAATGTTATTCCCCAAACTCCCTGCCATTAGCTTAGGATATTCTGCCCTAATTATATTACTCTCTTATCTTTGCGGGATGCTATCTATCAGTCAGCGTGGACAGATCATGCCGTCCTCACCTATACGAAAATTAGTTCCATACGCAGAAGCCGCGAGGCGCAAAGGCACAAGGGTATTCCATCTCAATATTGGCCAGCCTGATATTGAAACTCCGCGGCCGATGCTGGATGCGGTGCGGCATTCGGATTTCAAAATACTGGAATACAGTCATAGCGCGGGAAATGAAAGTTACCGTCGCAAGCTCGTGGAATATTATGCAAGTGTGGGGATTGAAATATTGTATACGGATATCATCGTCACCACAGGCGGATCAGAAGCCATATTGTTCGGGTTCATGAGTTGCATGGACGCGGGTGATGAAGTGATCATTCCGGAACCTTTCTATGCCAACTATAATGGATTCGCCGTGGCAGCGGACATTAAAGTGGTTCCGGTGACTTCCTATATCGATTCAGGATTCGCATTGCCCGCCATGTCGGACATAGAAGCAAGAATCAGTCCCCGCACGAAGGCCATTATGATCTGCAATCCCAACAATCCAACGGGATACCTGTATAGCAGGGAAGAATTGGAGACCCTGAAAGAAATCGCGCTCAAACACAATCTTTATTTATTCGCGGATGAGGCATACCGTGAGTTTAGTTACAGTGGAAAACATTTCAGCGCCATGCAACTCAGGGATGTGGATCGTAATGTGGTGCTTATGGATACTATTTCAAAGAGATACAGCGCATGCGGAGCCAGGATTGGCGCCTTCATCAGCAGGAATAAGAACCTGGTTGATACAGCGATGAAATTTGCTCAAGCCAGGCTGAGCCCGCCTTCATTCGGACAAATTGCCGGTGAAGCGGCATTGGACCTGCCCGCAGATTATTTTGACGCCACCAAAATGGAATACAGGTCCAGGAGAGACCTACTGGTAAACCGACTTAACGGAATGCCTGGTGTTATTTGTCCCAATCCCGGCGGAGCCTTTTACGCGATGGCAAAATTACCAATCGAAGATTGTGATCATTTCTGTCAGTGGTTGCTGGAATCCTTTTCATATAATAATCAGACGGTGATGCTCGCACCCGGAAGCGGATTCTATGGTACTCCGGGACTGGGTAAGCAAGAAGTACGCCTCGCCTATGTCCTAAACACCTCTTCGCTCAATTTGGCGATGGATTGCCTTGAAAGAGCACTTCTGGAATATCCATTTCGAAAAGAATAAGAAATTCTTAACCCAAAAAGGCGTTCACCTAAAATGATTGAATTTATTTTTGCAGCAGTTTTTAAATCAGGCTATTGCAAATTAAATACATATTGGCAATCAAGTCACAATCTAATATTAGTATAATAAATATGTGACTTACTTGAGGAATATTTCGTTTATTTGCAGATAATCTTTTTGATTTTATAAAATGACATTTATTATTAATATTATACATTCTGCTAAAGATCTTAGATAACCAGTAGGTTATATAGGGCAAGCAATCGTTGAGGCCGTCCTGTTTCTACAGGAGGGCTTTTTTTTGTTCTGCCTCCGGAAAAACCGGCCAATTCTTTCCCGGTCAATCCATTTTGCACTTGCCCTTTCTTCCGGCTTATCCTTTAACTTTCAGCCCAAATAATTTCGCTTAATGAAGAAATTCAGTTTGCTCCTTCCCGCCATGCTCTACTGGGCGGGCACAGTGAATGCACAAAATGAGCCCCTGGAAATTCCACTTTATCCCGACAAGAAGATCCCTAATGAAATCCCGGGGCCTAATCTGGAAAGTTCTGAAATGAAGGAGGGGATCTTCATCATCAGCAATGTGAGAAATCCCACGCTGACTATTTACCTGCCCGAAAAAAATACGACTAATGGCACGGCCGTGATCATATGTCCCGGTGGCGGATATTCCATCGTGGCAGCTCAGCACGAAGGATATGATGTAGCGAAAAAATTTAATGAGGCGGGGGTAGCCGCTTTCGTACTGAAATACAGGTTACCTGATGATAAAACTTCCTCAGACCCCGGAATTGCTCCCTTGCAGGATGCACAGCAAGCGATATTAACGGTGAGGAAGAACGCTAAAGCATGGCTCATCGATCCTTCCAGGATTGGCATCATGGGATTTTCGGCCGGAGGGCACCTTGCGTCCACGGCAGCTACCCATTTCAGTAAGTCATATATCCCCAATACTGGCAACATCAGTCTGAGACCCGATTTTCTTCTCCTGATCTATCCCGTAATCAGTTCCGACACACTCATTTCCCATTGGGGATCATTTGAGAATTTGCTGGGGAAAAATGCGAGTCCAGAAAAACTGAGGGAATTTTCAAGTGAATTACGGGTAGATGCGGAAACGCCGCCTGCGTTTTTAGTTCATGCTTCCGATGACAAGGGAGTGAGTCCCGAAAACAGCATTGTATTTTACGAGGCGCTTTTGAAAAATAATATTCCTGCCGAATTGCATATTTATGAAAAAGGGGGACATGGATTTGGTCTGAAGAATCCTTCCTCAAAAGAAGACTGGTTCAAGACCTGCCTGAATTGGATGGCAACAAATGGCCTGTTGAAATAACAATTGATGAGACCGTTTCCATTATTTAGAAATGCAGGAAGATGGCGGTTCCTTCGTTTTCCTTACTCTGCACCTGTATATTTCCCTTATGGAGCATCATGATCTGCTTGCACAAACTCAAACCAATGCCGCTGCCACTTTTCTTGGTGCTGAAAAAAGGAATGAAGATATTTTCCATCACTTCGGCGGGTATTCCCATGCCATTGTCAGACACTTTAATGATCACTCTATTATTCATACCGAAGCTTTGATAGGCAGATAACAGTATCCGGGGTTCCTGCTTTTCCTTCAACGCTTCAATTGCATTTACCAATAAATTTATGAGCACCTGCTCCACCAGGTTGGGATCAACGAGCAGGGAAAGGTCCGGATCCTTCAGTATGATCTCCAGGTCAATATTCTTTTGTTCGAGTGTAGGCTGCATTAACTGGTGAAGATTCTCGAAAAGGTCTCTTACATAAACTTTGTTTACGCTGAGGGTTGTGATCTTATTGAGATTTCTGTAGGTTTCCGCAAATTTCAACAATCCTTCACTCCTCCTCTTTATAGTATCAATGCCCAGTTCCAGGTCCTCCACCGTTCCGACATTATCATTCAAGTGTTTGGAAGAATGTTGCAAGCGGTTTTTCAGGGTATCAGCCAGAGATGAAATCGGAGCCACTGAATTCATGATCTCATGAGTCATCACACTGAGCAATTTCTGCCATGCTTTTGCTTCAGTTTCATCGAGGGCCTCATCCACATTCTGAAAAGCTATCAGCTTATATATTATGGAATCGGTCTGGAAGGCCGTGGCGGAAAGTTGTACTTTGAGAGTACTGCTATCTTTAGTAATGGTGACCACCTTATGCTCACCGGGCCTGAGCGCAAAAATAGCGCGGTATAATGGGCCGTCCCTCCGTTCCAGGGAATGGATCGTTTTGAGATATGGAATGCCCAGCATTTTTCTCAGCGACTCGTTCATCCAAACAACTTCCCCACTCCCGTTTTCAAAAGAAAGGATTCCGGTATCAACGAGTTCCAGGATCTTTTGCAGGTATTGATATTGGGTTTCCCTTTCTTTACTGATCACTTTGAAAGTGGTGTTGATTTCATTGAAACCTTCACGGAGCGGCTGCAATTCCAGTGGGGCTCTTTTCACATCAAAATACCGACTGAAATCACGGTAATGCACAGACTCCACGAATTGGGCCACTTCGTCCTGCGCCTTTTTATGAAAACGGAAGAAATCAATCATCTGGAAAATGACTATAGGGATAGTAACTGCGAGGTAAACATACCAACCCTTGCCCTTGATTAGGAAGAATGAGGCACAGCAAAGGGTTATGAAAAGTAATAGCACCCGCAGCAACAGGCGTGAATGGTATTGTTTGAATTTAAATATCATATTTACTCAACCGCCGGTACAGTGCGGTACGTGTGAGACCCAGTTCCCTGGCGGCCTTGGTAATATTACCATTATTTTTTTCAATTACGCGGAGGATCGTATTCTTTTCAATAGTGCTCAGCGTCATTTCCTGAGGCTCATCTGCAACTGGCGGCGAGGATTCAATGGGTGAAAAAATGAGGTCTCTGGCGGACAGGCTATCATTGTCACTCATGATCACCGCTCTCTCAATGGTGTACTGAAGCTCTCTCACATTGCCGGGGAAATGATAGGACTTCAGTTTTTCAATTGCGGATTCATCCAATTCCAACGAAGGCTTGAGATATTTGTTTGCGTAAATGCGTGCAAAATGTTTTGCCAGGAGCATGATATCATCTCCCCTTTTTCTCAAGGGAGGAACCGTTATTTCCACGGTATTGATGCGATAGATCAGATCCTTGCGAAAGCGGCTTTCATTTGCCAGTTCATTCATATTAACATTCGTGGCACATATCAGTCGAATATCCACGGGAAGAGGTTGGTTGCTGCCCAGACGGATCACCTGCCTGTTTTGCAACACAGAAAGCAATTTGGCCTGCTGATGCAGGTGTATATTTCCAATCTCATCCATAAAAAGTGTGCCGCCGTTGGCAGATTCAAACCTGCCCACCCGATCCTCCCTTGCATCGGTGAAAGCGCCTTTCTTGTGTCCGAACAATTCACTCTCGAATAAAGTCTCGGTAAGCGCTCCCACATCAACTTTAATGAATGGCTTTTCGGCACGCAATGACTGTTGGTGAATGGCTTTGGCGATCAGGTCTTTGCCCGTGCCATTCTCACCCAGGATCAGGATATTCGCATCGGTGGGAGCTATTTTCTCGACCTTATAGAAAATATCCTGCATCGCTTCCGATTTGCCCAACAACTCGGTGCCGATGATGGAATCTGCAGCAGCGCTATATCCCAAAGCCTTCTTATTGTCCTGTTGCTTCAGCGAATCCCTGATGGTGGTGACCAGCCGCTCGTTATGCCAGGGCTTTACCACAAAATCTGCGGCTCCTTCCTTCAGGGATCGCACGGCCAGGTCTATGTCACCGTATGCAGTGATCATGATTACCGCCGCATTCGAGCCGAATTCCTTTATCTTCCTGAGCCAAAACAGACCTTCATTGCCAGTATTAATAGAACTGGTGAAATTCATATCCAGCAAGATGACGTCGAAGGATTCCTTGGAAAGCAACGATCGCAGGTTTTCAGGGTTCTTCTCGGTCACCACTTCCCGGGATTCTGTCTTTAATAACAATCTTACCGCCGTAAGCACATCAGGATCGTCGTCAATCACCAATATGGCCGCGTTCTTCAAATTCATCTAAAAAATAATTTTGTTTTTATGCAACATTCCCTTACTGCAATTATACCATAAATACAAGGCCATGGCAACTAATTTTTTACATTATTCAAGTCCAAAATCATTGTATCAAAACCGGACACCAGTTGTATCGCTAACGAACAGCTTCGTAGATTGTGAATCGATAAGAAATTGTAAATCACTGTAGTTAGATTCTGGCATATAGTTGTAAGTAATTGGCAGAGTTTCTCTATGTTGTTGATTTGAGCCGCCCGATGCCAGAACACCGGGTGGCTTTTTAGAAATCCGCTCCCGGCTTACCCCGGAGTAACAGAAACAGGAATTAGACCAATCAAGCTGAAAGAAAAACAAAATGGACAGGGTAATTGCAAAAAAGAAATGGAGCACAAAACGCCTTCTTACAATCGGCGGGATATTGGGTATAGTTGGACTGATCGTAGCGAGCTATTATTTGACGGCAGGCAAATCGAGAGTGAACGCGCAGATAGACAGGATACAGATCAGTGAGATCAAAAAAGGGCCTTTCAAGGAATTCATCCCGGTAAACGGTGTGGTCTTACCCATCACAAGTATTTACCTTGATGCCGCCGAAGGAGGCCGTGTGGAAGAAAAATATGTGGATGACGGGACCATTATGAAAAAGGGGGAACCCATCTTAAGGCTCTCAAACCCGGACTTGGCATTGAATCTTATAAACCAGGAAACTTCGGTGTATAATCTGATCACTCAGATGCAGATAGCTCGAAATGCAGCTCAACAGAATACGGTAAGTAAACTTCAGCAAATGACCGATGTTGACAATGCACTCAAGGAAGCAGAACGGATCTATTTGCTGGACAAAAAACTCTATGACCAAAAAGTGATAGGATACCAGGAATTTAAGAAAGCGGAAAATGACTACAATTATCAATTTCAGAAGAAAAATCTGACAGAAGAAATTCTGAAACAGGATTCCATTTCTACGAAACAAAGTGTGGAACAGGCAAAACTCCTGACTCAGGGCTCACAAAATGCGTTGGAGCTCACCAGACAAAAAGTGGGTGACCTGGTAGTGCGTGCCCCGGTTGACGGTCAACTGACTTCCCTGGATGCAGAAATAGGTCAGAATAAGAACAAAGGAGAAAGACTGGGCCAGATTGACGTACTGAGTGGTTTCAAAGTGAGGGCAGATATTGATGAACATTATATATCCCGAATCTATCCTGGCCTTATAGGAGACTTTACATTCGCCAACAAAACCTATACCCTTAAGATTAAGAAAGTCTATACGCAGGTTGCCAACAACCGCTTCCAGGTGGATATGGAATTTGTGGGACCCGCACCACAGGGCATTCGCCGTGGCCAGACCCTACAGATCAATCTCAACCTGAGCGCTGAAATTGAAGCCATCCTTCTGCCAAAAGGCGGATTCTATCAGCAAACCGGTGGCAACTGGATCTTCAAAGTGTCGGATGATGGCAAGACAGCATACAGGGTGGATATTCAATTAGGCCTTCAGAGCCCTGAATATTACCAGGTGCTTCTGGGATTGAAACCCGGGGACAAAGTGGTGACTTCCAGCTATGAGAATTATGGGAATTACCAGGAATTAGTGCTGACTAAGGATTAGGCGGGCTGAATGCAGAATTTGGCAAACAGAAAAGACTGAACCAGAATATGAGTCAGAGATAAAACCGGATTATTAATTAGAACTCTGATCTTCCACAACAGTGGAAATGAAGAGCAAAGACTTCAAAACCTATAAACATGATCAAGATCAAAGAACTCGAAAAGATTTATCGTACCGAAGAAGTTGAAACAGTTGCGCTGAATAAGCTTTCATTCGATGTGAAAGAAGGAGAATTCGTTGCCGTAATGGGTCCATCAGGTTGTGGCAAATCCACTTTGCTGAATATCCTTGGATTGCTGGACGATCCCGATGCCGGAAGTTTCCTCTTTAACGGAATTGAAGTTGCACATTTCAACGAACGCAAGAGGGCCGACCTGCGCAAACGTAATATAGGTTTTGTGTTCCAGAGTTTCAACCTGATCGATGAACTCACAGTATTTGAAAACGTGGAATTGCCCCTGATCTATACAGGAGTCAAATCCGCCGACAGGAAGACAAGGGTGGAGCAGGTATTGGACAAGATGCAGATCATGCACCGCCGCAATCACTATCCACAGCAATTATCGGGTGGCCAGCAACAGCGTGTTGCCGTTGCCAGGGCCGTGGTGAACAATCCCAAACTCATATTGGCGGATGAGCCCACTGGTAATCTCGATTCCAGCAATGGTAACGAAGTGATGCAGTTGCTTACCGATCTTAATGAACAGGGTACCACCATCATAATGGTTACACACTCGGAACACGATGCGAGGTATAGTCATAGGATCATTCGCATGCTCGATGGTCAAACAGTGACTGAAAACATATTGGTTTAATGCGAGCCGGATACGATTTAGCACAATTAAAATAATCGATCCGGTATCCTGTTCCAAACGAATGCCTGGCCTGGCATTAAAAAAAGGCGCCGTTCAACAACAAGAGATGTAACTGAGATGACTGCCCGTTTTCGCGGGTAGGCATAGACCGTATTATTAAAGACAAAGTATCACTAGTGTTTTGATGTTATATAAATAAGTTCTTTGAAATTCTTGTCTGTATTGAGTTTGGAAGGATTTTGCGCCTGCAACGATTTGAAAACAATCTGAATTTGTTTTACTATAATGCTTTGACAATCAAAGCATATG
>JBGPHC010000032.1:0-42085 GCA_041484195.1 Agriterribacter sp.
AAGTTTACGCAAGGAACGCAAGGGGGAGATGATTAAGTTTACATTGCGTCCTTTGCGATACATCTATCCTTTGTATCACAAGGTTCGCAAAGTTTATGCAAGGAACGCAAGGGGGAGATGATTAAGTTTACATTGCGTCCTTTGCGGTTCCTGGCGTTCTTTGCGATACATCTATCCTTTGTATCACAAGGTTCGCAAAGTTTACGCAAAGGGCGCAAGGGGAAGACCATTAAGGCTATTGGCGCTGCAAGAGAGAGGCTGTTGGTTGAACCCCCACTCTCAATTGTCTATTGATAACCCGATGTAATCAAGCCCCTCAAACTCAACAGGGACACCCAAGCCAAAAATAAAAACTCAATATTGACAAGGGTTTCAGAAGATCATTTTGAAAATTTTTAAGACACCGCACAAAACAGGACAAAAAGCAGTTTGCTATAAGATCCGGTATGTAAAATTTTCTTTTTATGAAATATAATGCTGCCTTCAAAATTGAATTGTGGCAAGAGGCAATTTAGTGTAGCTGTTGAAGCAATCACGGGTTCACTGTAATTTGCAAAAGCCTCTTCCCATTACGCAGAGTTCCTCCCGGCATTGATGATGCCGAATGAACACCGCATGACCAGCTTCTCAAAAGTGGCCTTGATCGGGGGTTGAATATAATGCTCTTCCATTTCCCGCACTTTGGTGATGGCATATTGCTGAATGGTTGTCAGCGGTAATACGATCCGTTCCCTCATTTGAACGGAGAGCTGCTCAACTGGATAACTGGCCATCAGTTCCTGCTTGCCGGAAAGTTTGAAGATATATTTTTCTGACAGCTCATATTCATCGTGGATCTTATTCCAGATCTCGCCATAGACGGGATGGTTCGATAGAAATTCCGTCATCGGGAAAAAAGATTTTTTCATGGCCATTTCGCAGTTGTCCATCAGGGTGCGGAAGAAAGTTGAATTTTCATATAAATTCTTCACTTCCTCCCATTTTCCTGCTTCGTCCATGGCTTTAAGAGCCGTACCAACTCCATAATATCCCGTAACATTTTGCTTGAGCTGGCTCCATGCTCCAACAAAAGGAATGGCCCTCAGGTCCTGCAGCGATAGCCTGGCAGAAGAGCCGCGCTTAGAAGGGCGGCTTCCAATATTGGTTTCCGCATAAAAACGCAGGGGGCTTGCATGACCGAGGTATTCCAGAAAATAGGGGTGATCCCTCAATTCCACGTAGGATTCAAATCCTTTTTCCGAAATTTCTTCCAGCAAAGCTCTCTCCCCGCTTCCCATGGTCACATTAAGGGAGGAGAACAAATCATTTGAAATGCCCGCATGGAGCAACTGCTCAATATTGAACTGCGCGGAATCTACAATGCCAAAATTGGAACTCACGGTCTGGCCCTGGATGGTCAACTGTATTTCCTTATTTGCAATATTCTTTCCCAGGGATGCATAGAATTTATGAGTCTTACCTCCACCTCGGGCCGGTGGTCCGCCACGCCCGTCAAAAAAGACCACGTCAATATTATACTTCTTCGATTTACTGGAAAGAGCCTCTTTGGCCTTGAAAATTGCCCAGTTCGCGGTAAGGTAACCGCCATCCTTGGTACCGTCTGAAAATCCCAGCATGATGGTCTGCCTGTTATTGCGCAGCCTGAGATGCTCGCGGTACAATGGCAGTTCATACAATTCCTGCATCACCTTATCAGCCTGTTCCAGATCTTCCACCGTTTCAAAGAGTGGTACAATATCTACATTCATTTCTTCGGTCTTCCAACCGCTCAAAATGAATAGGCCGAATGTCTCCATCGCGTCCAACGCACTTCTGCAATGGCTGATGATATAGCGGTCGCAGCCTTCCCTGCCATTGAATTGCTGAATGTCCTTGATGGCCGCGATCACCTTTAGAGTGTCGCTCGAAACAGGATCTGTAAGAATTTCAGGGTCAACCGCGGCATCGAGTTGACTCAATATTGAAATCTTTTCATCGGGACTCAGCTCCGGATAGTTTGTCGGAATCAAGGCAGATTTTAAGGCAATTTCTCCCAGCACCTTGCTATGTATGGAACTATCCTGGCGGATATCGAGCGAAGCGAAATGCAATCCGAATACTTCCACCTTGCTGATAAGATTGTCCACCTGATTCAGGAAAAGTCCGTTATGCTGAAATATCAGCGTATCCCTGATCTGCTGCAGCGTGTCCAGAATCTCCTGCTTGCTGAGCTCCGTCTTTTTTCCCGGTATGAATAGGTTATTATATAATTTCTTTTCCAACTCAGCCAAGGGGGCCTCCACTCCTTTGAAGGTGAGTCGCCTTTTCAATCTGCGAACGTCCACATAATAACATTTGATGATCCCGCCCCGCAAGGCATCAGCCACTTTCAAAGTGGTTTCCGTCGTCACAAAAGGATTGCCATCCCTGTCACCCCCGGGCCAGAACCCCATTTTTATTATCGGGTTATCGGGCGAAACAGATTCAGGCAGGCTGGTCTTCAAATAGGTCAAAATCTTTCCGGCAGCGGGATAAAAAACATTTTCGAGATACCATAATAGACTGATGGCTTCGTCGTATGGACTGGGCTTGAGCTTGTTGAAGAAGGGAGTCTTTCCCAATTGCTGCAGGTACATATTGATCTGACCCGCATTATTGTCCGCGATGGCCTTGCTCAAATCATTGATAATTCCCAATACGGCCCCGGGATAGAATTGTGTTGGATGCGCAGTCAATACCAGTCTTATCTCAAAATCTTTCAGCTTTTCCCGGAGTTCATCTTCTTTGTGGAATTGAATGACTTCGGATTCCAGGTTTTTTAATGTTCCCGGTCCGCTCATATCATTCACATACCTGAATGCCGCGTCTTCCAAGGCATCGAAAAGAACCACCTGGCGTTCCACATATTGCACGAAGCGGAACAAGAGGTCAAGCCTTTCCTCTTCCTTTGTATAGGATGTGTGCTTGCTGAAAAATTGTTCGATGATTTGAACAGGACTGAGCTTCTTTTTATAACCTTCTTCACAATTGTTGAGCAGGAGTGAGAGGAGTATGCCCGTCTTTTCGATCCTGTGAAAGGGCAATGAAGTGAACAAACTATTGTACAACTGGAATTTAATACCTACCAGGTTCTTGAATTGAACGAGTGCTGATGAATTTCCTGCCATTGATTATTGGACTGAATTGGTTAAGATAAAATTATGGTGATATCGGGTACGCCTATGCCAATGCCTCTCTTGCCGGGAATAATCCGGCCAATGCATAACTACATTCTTTCATGATGGCAGGCTTGAAAAAGGAGCCATGAAATTACTTTAAATAAATGAATTATTTCCCCGTACTGTGCTTTTGTTTGTAATGACTCCATGCTCGTTTCCGAAAGACTTCAATTCGATTCCATCTTTGATCCGCGAAAAGGTTATTCAATTCGGCAATAGGGTCCCGGAATGCACTAACGCTTATTAGTTACTTGCAAATACTGAAATCAATAGGCATATCCATTTGAATTCTTCTATTATTTCGGGAGCTTGCTTGTTATTTCAGAATTCTGAATTACCTTGGGGCCACTTCAAGAAAAAATGGCGCTATCGTCATCACATATCATGTCTTCTTCGCTGATTGCCCCGGCTTCCGGGTCGCAAATTATTACTACCATCACAACAACCCTTTAAGGGTTGAACAATATTCATATCATCATTTGGGCACAGGCTGTAATTGCGGGAATCTGCAAAGGCCCCGGTTTTCAGGACATTCAAAAAATTCAATATGCAGGTATTAAAATTCGGCGGAACCTCCGTAGGCAATGCCGATCATATCAGGAAAGTAATAGAAATTGTAAGAAAGAAAGTAGCCGTTGACAAGACCATCATTGTGATTTCTGCCATGAGCGGTACCACCGACGCGCTCATCCATTGCGGCGAACTGGCATCTTCGGGAAATGAAGAATACAAGGATAAACTGCTCGACATTGAACACCGTCATCTGAACACGGCTAAACAATTACTTCCGGTTCAGCAGCAAAGCGCCATACTAAGTCAGGTGAAGAAGATGTGTAATGAACTTGAAGATATTTGCAACGGAATATTCCTGCTCGGGGAATTATCTGCCCGTACCAAGGACCGGATCATGAGTTATGGTGAACTCATTTCATCGCAGATGATTACCGCCGCATTCAGGGCTTCGGATATTCCTACTCATTGGAAGGACTCCAGGGAAATCATTTGCACTAACTCAGACTTTGGTCATGCCATTGTTGATTTTTCAGCGACAAACGAAAGAGTGAAAAATTGTTTGGGAGAGATCAAAGAATCTTTGATTATAATGCCCGGATTCATTGCCAGTGACCACAAAGGAATTACCACTACATTGGGAAGGGGTGGCTCTGACTATACGGCCGCCATTCTTGCGGCAGCTTCCAATGCGAGGGAACTCGAGATCTGGACGGATGTTTCGGGCATGATGACCGCCGATCCAAGATGGGTGCCGAATGCCAGGGTGATCCCTTCGATATCTTACCAGGAAGGCATGGAGCTTTCTCATTTCGGAGCTAAAGTCATTTATCCGCCTACCATACAACCGGTCATGAGTAAAGGAATACCGGTATGGATCAAGAATACATTTGCCCCGGCAGATCATGGAACCATCATCGAAAACAAACCCAGTGCCAACGGCAAGGCCATTAGGGGAATTTCCAGCATTGACAAGATCGCCTTGCTGAGCCTGGAGGGCAGTGGAATGGTAGGAGTGCCGGGTTTCTCCAGGCGACTCTTCGAAGCGCTCTCAAATGCGCAGATAAATGTTATCCTGATTACCCAAGGCTCATCGGAGCATTCAATTTGCGTTGGGATCGAAGCCGCGGCCGCTGACAAAGCAAAAGAAGTGGTGGACTCGGTCTTCGCCAATGAGATTGCCATGGAAAAAGTATCTCCCCTGGTGGTGGAAAAGGACTTATCCATCGTGGCCCTGGTGGGAGAAAATATGAAGAGCCATCCTGGCGTCAGCGGCAAAATGTTCGGAGCATTGGGCAGAAATGGCGTCAATGTGAGAGCGATCGCGCAGGGTTCTTCGGAAAGAAATATTTCAGCGGTGATTGCTACCCGGGATGTGCGCAAGGCGATAAATATTCTGCACGAAGAGTTTTTTGAAACCAGCTATAAGCAGGTAAACCTATTTGTGGTAGGCACGGGGAATGTGGGAAGCAAACTGCTTGCCCAACTCAAGCAGCAGCAACATTACCTGGCAGAACATCTTCGTCTGAACGTTCGGGTTGTGGGACTTGCTAACAGTCGCAAAATGCTGGTGAATGAAGAGGGGATCGACCCGGGCAAGTGGAAGGATCTCCTGCAGGACGGAGAAACTGCCAGCCTGAACCAGTTTGTGGGGATGATATTGAGCAAGAATCTCCGCAATGCCACATTCGTGGACATCACCGCCAGCGAAAAAGTGGCTTCGGTTTATGACCGGCTCTTGCAAAAATCTGTTTCCGTGGTGGCCTGCAACAAAGTAGCCGCTTCATCTTCCTACAGCAATTATAAAAAACTCAAGGACCTCGCCACCGAATACAACGCGCAGTTCCTGATAGAAACCAATGTTGGCGCCGGTTTGCCGGTGATAGGAACCTTGAATGACCTGATGAGAAGTGGGGATAAGATCAACCGGATAGAAGCCGTGTTGAGCGGAACATTGAATTTTGTATTTAATCATTACAATGGAGAGAAAAGTTTCGCGGATGTAGTGAAAGATGCTCAGGACCAGGGTTACACTGAACCGGATCCGAGATTGGACCTCAGCGGCACGGATGTGATGCGTAAGATCATGATATTGGCCCGGGAAGCAGGCAATCAACTCGAAATGAGTGATATTGTATGCAATGGTTTCCTGCCGGAGAGTTGCATGCAGGGCAGTGTGGCTGAATTCTATGAGGAAATGCGGAAGCACGAACAACATTTCAGGAATCTGTATGACATAGCGGTGTCGAGGAACAGCAAACTGAAATTCGTCGCGAAATATGAAAACGGGAATGCGGAATGCGGTCTTCAGTATATATCACCCGAAAAGGACCTGTATCATTTATATGGGAAGGACAATGTGGTATTATTCTATACGGATCGCTATCCCGTGCAACCATTGGTGGTAAAGGGAGCCGGGGCAGGCGCTGAAGTTACTGCTTCGGGTGTATTTGCCGATATCATCAGGGCGGCAAGATAGTGCCGGCCTGATATGCATTCAATTTTTTAGTTAGAAAACCAAGCGTCATGAGCCAAGTAAAAGTTCATTCTCCGGCAACAGTTGCCAACCTGGTCTGTGGTTTCGATGTGCTCGGCATGGCGCTGAACGAACCATTTGATATCATGACAATCAGGTTGATTGATGAACCAACGGTTGTCATTCACAATGAAGATGATTTTGATTTGCCCACAGATCCTTCCAGGAATGTGGCAGGGGTGGCATTGCAGGCCATGATAGAAAAGCTGGACAACAAGAATGGTTTTGACATCAGTATTGAAAAAAGGATCAAGCCTGGCAGCGGAATTGGCTCCAGCGCCGCGAGTGCCGCCGGGGCCGTGGTGGCCGCCAATTTATTGTTGGAAAATCGCTTTTCCGATGAAGAATTGGTTCAGATGGCCATGTATGGGGAAAAGCTGGCTTCAGGAGTAAAGCATGCCGACAATATTGCGCCCTGTATTTATGGTGGCATTACGCTGATCAGGAGCATACATCCACTTGATATTGTAGTCTTAAATCCACTTCCATTTTATGTGACAATCGTCCATCCCCAGATTGAGGTAAAGACCTCGGATGCGAGGCAGATATTGAAGAAGCAAATCCTCCTGAAGGACGCCATCAGGCAGTGGGGGAATATCGCGGGTCTGGTGGCCGGCCTCATGAAATCGGATTATGATCTCATAGGGCGTTCACTCGAGGACGTTATTATAGAGCCGGTCCGCAGCATCCTGATCCCCGCATTCGACGAAGTGAAGTCAAAATGCAGGGAAGCCGGTGCTCTCGGCGGAGGCATATCGGGATCGGGACCATCCATTTTCATGCTCAGCAGGAATGCGGAAACAGCAGGCGAAGTGGAAATTGTGATGAAGGACGTGTATAACAGAGTTGGTATAGACTTTAATACTTATGTAACAACCGTGAATAAGCAGGGAGTCAGGATTGTGAAGGATGAATGATTATACCTCAACTCAGATTCAGATCGAAAAAGACCAGAACTGAATCAAATGGTCGGGGCAAAGAATTCAAAAAACAAACAGAAATTTTCAGAATATATTTTGGCTGCATACAATTGGCGTATGAAATATTTTAGTCTCAATAATCAGTCCCCATCCGTTACATTCAAAGAAGCGACATTCCTTGGCCAGGCGCCGGATAAGGGACTCTATTTCCCAGGATCAATACCGGTTGTTGAAAAAGATCTGATCGAAAATATCGGCAGCTATCCCGATGATGAGATTGCCTACCAGGTGATTCAACCCTATATTGGAGATGAGATTCCAGCTGCGCAATTGCGGAGAATTGTGAGGGAAACGATTGACTTTCCCATACCGCTGATCAATATTACAAATGGAATCTATTCGCTCGAGCTATATCATGGTCCTACACTTGCTTTTAAGGATGTAGGAGCCAGGTTCATGAGCAGGTGCCTGAGTTATTTTTCATCGGACAAAAAAGGTAAGACGATTGTGTTAGTAGCTACTTCCGGCGACACCGGCGGTGCGGTAGCCAACGGATTTCACAACGTAGATTCCATAGAGGTCGTGATCCTGTTTCCTTCCGGAAAGGTGAGTGCCGTGCAGGAAAAGCAGTTGACCACATTGGGGAATAATATACATGCATTGGAGATTGCAGGAAATTTCGATGACTGCCAGCTCCTGGTAAAACAGGCTTTTGCCGACGCGGAGTTAAATCGAAAATTATTTCTCACTTCTGCAAATTCCATAAATGTGGCCCGCTGGCTGCCGCAACAATTCTATTATTTTCTTGCCTATAAACAATGGCAGCATAAGGAACAGGCTCCCATTTTCTCTGTGCCAAGCGGAAATTTTGGAAATATCTGCGCAGGCATCCTGGCGCATATTTCGGGACTGCCGGCGACTCATTTCATCGCAGCCTGCAATGTGAACGATGTGGTGCCTCAGTATCTGTTGAAAGGGCTTTATGAACCCAGGAAGGCAATCCCAACCTTGTCGAATGCAATGGATGTGGGTGATCCGAGTAATTTCGTCCGGATTCTTCAGATATTTGACAAGGACCTTCCAAGATTAAAGGAACTATTGTCGGGCTTTACTATTACGGATGATGAGACGCGGGCAACCATCAAAAGGATCAAGACGGCAACGGGCTATCTTCTGGATCCGCATGGCGCAGTAGCCTATCTGGCGCTCGAACGCTGGCTTCAGATGCATCCAGGCCTGAAAGGGATATTTCTAGAAACGGCCCATCCGGTCAAATTCTTCGATGTTGTAGAACCTTTGATCGGAGAACATGTACCAATACCTGCAGAGATTGCTTCCATTTTGCAGAAACCAGGGCAGAGCCGGTTGATGAAAGCTGATTATGACAATCTGAAAGAATTCCTGTTAGGAATCTGACAGGCATTTGCTGAAATCCTTCATAATTTCTTTCGATATTTGTATTAGATGGAAATGAGACTATGCACGACATTGAGCCTTTTTACAACTGGCGTCACCTATATACTACTGAGACGGATGAAAGGTCTCCCTTTTATGGAAGGGAATACAGCGAGTTTGAATATACCCAGGCGGTATATAACTACTATATTCATCCGCAATGGGACGATTTTGATTCGCGTACCCTATACATGAAAATCCTTTATGCGGATTATGACCAACATTTTGTAATCATAGAATTGATCGGGGAATGGAATGATGCCATTGAAAATGATATCATGACATTGAGGAGAGAAGTCACTGATCTCTTATTCAAGGAAGGGATCTACAAATTCATCATCGTTGCCGAAAATGTCCTCAATTTTCACAGTAGCGATGACAGCTATTACGAAGATTGGTACGAGGAGCTGGAGGAAGAACACGGGTGGGTCACTATATTGAATATGCCGGAGCAATCGCAATACGATTTCAGGAAGGCCAGGCTCAACCGTTATGTGGAATTACTCGACTTTCCTCACTGGCGTACCATGCAGCCTCAACACTTATTTCACCTTATTGATAACTTTCATAATATGCGTCTGGCCGAATAATGACAGAAATCAATCTGCTTAGGCCAGGGAATCGCGATCTATTCAAATTTTCTGTTGATCCCTGAAAACACTGTCCCATCATAGGTTCCAGGCCCATTCGCCTTGCAATTATCTTCAATTCAGAGGCATCCCGGGCCAAAAAAGTCCCATAAACTGATTTTAGAGAGCGTTCGTGCTTTATTTTTGCACACGAATCTCCAAACCATTTCTTCATTTATGACCTGGCAACAAATTTTCACTTCATCCGTAGGTAAAAAAATTGTGATGGGGCTTACAGGACTTTTCCTGATTTCATTTCTCGTAGTACATGTCGGAATCAATGCCTGTATCTGGGCCAATGATCACGGCGAAATGTTCAACAAGGCCGCGCATTTCATGGGATCAAGTGTTCTGATCCGCATTATGGAAATTGGTCTCTTTGTCGGATTCATCATTCATATCGTCCAGGGATTCGTATTGGAGGCGCAAAACCGATCCAAGCGAAAGATTGGATACCAGGTAGGTCTTGGCAATAGGGGGAGCAGATGGTATAGACGGAGCATGGGTTTGTTGGGAACGCTGATACTGCTTTTCCTGATTCTGCATTTGTATCATTTTTGGACACCGAGTAGGCTTGGTGGTTATTTCAACATTCATGAATTGAGGCCCGTCGCTTATGAAAATGGAAAGGAAATTCATAACCTCTACGCGGAATTGTTGCAAGTGTTTCAGGGCAATTCCCTGGTCGTATTGATCTATGTTCTGGGATGTTTTTCTCTTTCTTTCCACCTGATGCATGGTTTTCAAAGTGCGTTCAGAACGCTTGGACTGCACAATCAGAGATATGTGGTGATTGTCAAAACGGCAGGAGCTGTATTTTCAATAATTGTACCGCTGGCCTTTGCCATGATGCCATTGTCTATATATTTTCAGTGGCTGAACTAAATGAGTAGCTTGGAAGGGAGGGCCAGGAGATGGTATGGGATTGAAATGAGGCGCCCATCCGACAGAATCGAAATATTCATCAATCAATTAAGCAATCAACTTCATATGTTGAATTCTAAAATCCCTGCAGGTCCGTTAGAAAACAAATGGATGAATTACAAAGCGACCTGTAAACTGGTGAATCCAGCCAATAAACGAAAACTGGAAATCATCGTGGTGGGAACCGGTCTGGCCGGTGCCTCTGCCGCAGCATCCCTGGGAGAACTCGGTTATAAGGTTAAGGCTTATTGTTTTCAGGATTCTCCAAGGCGCGCGCATTCCATCGCCGCGCAGGGAGGAATCAATGCGTCAAAAAATTATCAGAATGACGGTGATTCAGTATTCCGTTTATTTTATGATACTATCAAGGGTGGAGACTACCGTTCCAGGGAAGCCAATGTATATCGGTTGGCGGAAGTCAGTGGAAATATCATTGACCAATGCGTGGCACAGGGTGTTCCCTTTGCAAGGGAATATGGAGGATTATTGAGCAACCGCTCATTTGGCGGCACCCTCGTTCAAAGAACTTTTTATGCGGCCGGTCAGACCGGGCAGCAATTACTGATAGGTGCTTATCAGGCTTTAGAGAGGCAGGTTGCTCTGGGCAATGTGAAAATGTATAGCCGCCATGAAATGCTGGATGTGGTGAAGATCGATGGCAAAGCGAGAGGAATCATCGTCAGAGATCTCATAACGGGTAAGCTGGAACGCCATTTTGGACACGCTGTCCTGCTATGCAGCGGTGGATACGGAAATGTATTCTACTTATCCACCAATGCAATGGGATCCAATGTAACCGCTGCCTGGAAGGCACATAAGAAAGGCGCTTATTTCGCAAATCCCTGCTATACCCAGATCCATCCCACATGCATTCCCGTTACTGGTGATCACCAGTCGAAACTGACCCTGATGTCAGAAAGTTTGAGAAATGACGGTAGGATTTGGGTGCCCTTGAAAAAAGGCGACGACAGAAAAGCGACTCAAATTCCGGAAAATGAAAGAGACTATTACCTTGAAAGAAGATACCCCGCATACGGAAACCTGGTTCCCAGAGACGTAGCTTCAAGGGCCGCCAAAGAAAGATGCGACGCGGGTTATGGAGTAGGCAGCTCAAAGCAGGCGGTTTATCTTGACTATGCTTCGGCCATCCATCGCTATGGGCTGATAGAAGTTGGTAAACAAAGAATCGAAAATGCGGATCCGGAAACTATTATTAAGCTGGGTAGGGAAGTAGTGAAAGAAAAATATGGTAACCTTTTCGATATGTACGAAAAGATCACCGGGGAGAATCCTTATGAAGTGCCGATGCGCATCTACCCCGCGGTTCACTATACTATGGGAGGTCTCTGGGTTGACTATGAATTGATGACGAATATTCCAGGTCTCTATTGCTTGGGAGAGGCCAATTTTTCTGATCATGGGGCCAACAGGCTGGGGGCTTCGGCGCTGATGCAGGGTTTGGCCGATGGGTATTTTGTGATTCCTTACACGATCGGGAACTATTTGGCCAATGAGATCAGAACCGAAAACATTCCCACGGATCATCCGGCTTTTGTGGAAGCTGAAAAAGCCGTCATCGAGCGGATCAACAGGCTCATGAATATAAAGGGTAGTCAAAGCGTTGAAAGTTTTCATAAGCGACTCGGCAAGATCATGTGGAATAAATGCGGAATGGCCAGAAATGCAAAAGATCTGAAAGAAGCCATTGGCGAAATAAGGTCGCTCCGGGAAGAATTCTGGAAAGATCTGAAGATCCCGGGAGATATCAACGATCTGAACCCCGAACTCGACAAAGCGGGCAGGGTAGCGGACTTTATGGAGTTAGCCGAACTCGTATGCATAGACGCTTTGGATCGGAACGAGAGTTGTGGCGGACATTTTCGCGAAGAATATCAAACACCGGAGGGAGAGGCGCTCAGGCGGGATGATCTGTATCAGTACGTGGCTGCATGGGAATTGCAGGGAGATAGCAAATGGGAATTACACAAGGAAGAATTGGAATTTGAGGTTGCAAAACCCAGCCAGAGGAGCTACAAATAGTGGCCATTACCTTTTCGCCAAGACTAATCGGGTCATTCGAATGTTGAAAGCGGCATTAATTTGATTAATTAAATAATAAGAGACAGCAATTGTCGGTATAATTTTATTATGGAACATTATAAAATGAACCTCACCCTGAAAATCTGGCGGCAAAAAAACCACCAGGACAAGGGACAGTTTGTAACATACCAGGTAGCAGGGATTTCTTCTGAGATGTCATTCCTCGAAATGTTCGACGTACTCAATGAAAATCTTATAGAAGAAGGGAAAGAGCCCATTGCCTTTGACCACGATTGCAGGGAAGGAATATGCGGTGCCTGCTCCATGTATATCAATGGCAGGCCTCATGGCCCCTGGCAAGGAACCACTACCTGCCAATTGCATATGAGAGCTTTTAAAGACGGCGACACGATTGTTGTAGAACCCTGGCGCGCCAATGCATTTCCCGTGGTCAAGGACCTGATAGTTGACCGTTCCGCATTCGACCGCATTATTCAGGCGGGGGGATTCATTTCTGTCAATACTGGAAATGCGGTGGATGGTAATACAATGCCCATTGAAAAATCAAAAGCCGATGAAGCATTTGCGGCCGCTGCCTGCATTGGTTGCGGAGCATGCGTGGCAGCCTGCAAGAATAGTTCTGCCATGCTTTTCGTATCAGCCAAAGTTTCGCATCTGGCATTACTGCCCCAGGGCGAGCCCGAAAAGCATACCCGCGTTCTCAATATGCTCACGCATATGGATAAGGAAGGCTTTGGCGCCTGTTCCAATACCGGAGCCTGCGAGGCGGTTTGTCCTAAAGAAATATCACTCGATAATATCGCGAGACTCAATATGGAATACCTCGGGTCCTCACTCACAACGGATAAATAACCCCGCCTGAACCAGAAATAAGCGATTTTGATGCCCTTGATCCGGGCTTGATCCGGACGCTAAAAATGGCCCCTAATCCTCTTTTTGCCATTGATAAACAATAAATTCTAAATTTAGGCATTGTTAGAAAAAAAGAAGGATTGAAAGACCGCCTGATTCTGATAATGCTATGTCTGGTGCTGGTGCAGAGTGGTTATGCCCAACTGAATCCTTCGCCTTCCAATCTGCGCAGAAAATACCTTCAGGCGCAGAAAGATACTATACAAATAGACAGCCTCAGCATCATCCCCAACTCATTTGCCATTCCGGGACTTGACAAATCAAGCTGGGAACTTGACTATTTCAATGCAAGACTGATATGGAAGAAGAAACCTGCCACAGACAGTGTCCTGAGTTTCTATCGTGTTTTTCAGGGGAGGTTCAAAACGGTATATCAACACCTGAAATTCGATAGCATTCAAAATAATATCATTGGCTCACCAGTGGTGATCAACTATGGAAACGAGTTGCAGAACTCTATCTTCGACTTCGGCAGTGTAAATTACAATGGGAGTTTCGGCAGAGCACTCTCCTTCGGCAACCGGCAGGATGTAGTGGTGAATTCCAGTTTGAACCTGCAAATGAACGGATGGCTCGGCGACAGCATAGAAGTTTCGGCCGCCATCAGTGACAATAATATTCCGATTCAGCCCGACGGCAATACTCAAAATCTAAATGAATTCGACAAGGTATTCATCCAGTTTAAAAAAAAGGGATGGCATTTTGATATTGGGGATATAGATATCCGTCAGCAACAAAGCTATTTTCTAAATTTCTATTCCAGGCTTCAGGGAGCCGCATTCGAACAAAACAGCAAATTTGGCAAGAACTCCTCCAATGATATTCTGGTCAGTGGCGCGGTAGCAAAGGGCAAATTTACCAGGAATATTTTCCAGGGAGCAGAAGGTAACCAGGGGCCCTACAGACTTACGGGCGCCAACAACGAATTGTTCTTTATAGTACTGGCAGGCACCGAGCGGGTATTCATAGACGGTGAACCCATGCAAAGGGGAGAGGACCAGGACTATGTTATCAACTACAATACGGCGGAAATAACTTTTACGCCTAAGCGAATGATCACCAAGGATAGCAGAATCCAGGTAGAGTTCGGTTATGCAGACAGGAATTTCCTGAACTCACAATTGTATGCCATGGACGAAGTGAAACTGAACAATAAGCTCAAACTCAAACTCGCCTCTTACAATAACGCCGATGCCCGGAATTCTCCCGTCAACCAGACACTGGACCCAAAGCAGCGGCAGTTTCTGGCCGACATCGGAGACAGCACACAAAACGCCTTTTATCCATCGGCTTCTATTGACACATTCTCGGCTTCCAAGATCCTTTACAAGAAAGTTGATACACTCATTAATGGAGTCTTGCAGGATTCCATATATATGTATTCCACGGACGCCTCCAGTATCCTTTACAGCCTGGCTTTTTCAGATGTGGGAGTGGGGAAGGGTGACTACCTGCCCGACGAGACCAATGCGGCCAACGGCAAAACCTTCAGGTGGGTTTCTCCCGATATAAACAATAATAAGCAGGGACAATATGAACCGAAGATCCTCTTGATAGCCCCCAGGAAACAGCAATTGATAAGCCTCGGCGCGGAATATGCTCTCTCTCCGACCAGCACCATCAGCACCGAAATGGCCATGAGTAATTTTGACGTAAATACATTTTCAAGCAAAAATAAATCAGACAATACCGGATTTGCCGCAAGATTTCTCCTCAACGATGCAAGGCCGATAAAAAATTCTTCAAGAGGCCTGCAATTTCAAACCAACCTCGGATACGAATGGGTTCAATCGGCCTTCAAACCAATAGAAAGACTCAGGGCCGTTGAATTCAACAGGGAATGGGGTCTGCCTCTGGATGCCGGGCCGGCTACGGAGAATATTCTGAAGGCAGGTGTACAGCTCAGGGACAAGACTGGATTCAACCTTCAATACCAGTTGTCATCCTATGTTCGCAGCGACCATTACAACGGGCTACGAAACAGCATCCTCCACAGCGCGACCGTCAAAGGCTGGCGGATCAATGACCAGATCAATATCACCAATATCAACCAGGAATCCCAAAAAGGATATTACCTGAAACCATCAGTGGATCTTTCCAGGACCTTTCCCAAATTAGGCAACTATACGCTTGGAGTGACCTATAGCCTGGAAAAGACTTTTCTGAAATACAAACAATTCGATTCGCTCAACCTGGCAAGTTTTTCCTTTGATACCTGGCAGGCCTACCTGAAATCGCCTGAAAACAAACCGAATAAATGGGGACTTACTTATTTCACAAGGACCAATAAATATCCCTCAAAAAATGAATTGCTGAAGTCTGACAGGAGCAATAATGTGAACATCTATGCCGAATTGCGAAAAAATCCCAGGCACCAATTCAGGCTGAGCGCCAGTTACCGCAGGTTGAACATCCTCGACAGTACAGTCACCAGCCAAAAGCCGGATGAGACCGTTCTCGGCAGGGCCGAATATTTCGTGAATGAATTCAAAGGGTTGCTGAACGGTAATATTCTATATGAGGTGGGAACGGGGCAGGAACAAAAAAGGAACTTCTCTTATCTAGAAGTGCCAGCCGGCCAGGGCGAATATACCTGGATCGATTATAACAATGACGGAATCCCACAATTGAATGAATTCGAAGTGGCACAGTTCCAGGACCAGGCAAAGTACATCCGGGTATTTACTCCCACCAATGAATATATAAGGGCCAATTATCTACAGTTCAACTACAGTCTCACAATAGATCCACGGTCTGCTATCAAAACCGCCAATGCGGGATCCTTTCTGAAATTCCTCGCGCGCATGAACCTGCAGAGCACTCTGCAGATTTTCAAGAAGGAAAAGTCTGACCACCTGGTGAATTTCAACCCCTACAAGACCGCTATTTATGACACTTCATTAATAACGCTTAGCCAGGTATTCACGAATTCGTTTTCGTTTAACCGGTATAGTAATGTATGGGGGCTTGACATTAATAATATCAGGAATAGCTCCAAAGCTTTTCTGACATATGGCTATGAAAGTCATAGGCAAAACGACTGGAGCCTGAAGGCAAGATGGAATATCAACCGGAATTTCCTGTTGGAGGTCAATAACAGGAAAGCGATGAACGAGCTGGCTACTCCTACCTTCAGCAACCGCAATTACCTGGTAAAGGGATATTCTGTGGAGCCACAATTGGTGTACACCCGGGGAACCAATTTAAGGATCATGCTGGGTTACAAATTCGATGACAAGAAAAATACGGATTCCACCCAAAAGGCTACCATTCATTCACTCAACTCGGAAATAAAGTACAATGTATTGTCCAATAGTTCGGTGAGCGCCAGGTTTACGTATAGTCATATCCGGTACCTTGATCCGCCTGATAATGTTCCCAATACCACTGTTTCCTATATCATGCTGGACGCCCTGCTGCCGGGGAAAAACTTTTTATGGACCATTGATTTTACCAAGAGACTGACTTCATTTCTGGAACTCAATTTTCAGTATGAGGGGCGCAAATCGGGCCAATCGGGTACCGTTCATATCGGCAGGGCGGCTTTGAGGGCCTTGTTCTGAGAAATGGATCCAACTTGAGATTGCAAAAGACTAATCCTCATTGATCAATCTCTATGGCGACACGTCAATTTTTATTTCCCTGACCATCCTAATAAAATAAAACCGGAAGCTGGCATCCAGCTCCCGGTCTTTCTTGTACCTTATATATATTAGCTTACTCTATTATCCGAATATCCCACCTTTTTTCAGGGTTACAGTACCGTCGCCGATCTTGAAACCATTCTGATAAACGTCAACTTTATAAGTTCCGGGTTTATATTTTTCAGTTTGTTTCAGATCAAAGCTCACGCTCTTGCGTTTCCCTTGTTCGTAGTCAACTGATACTTTATTAGTAAAGGTCTTGTCACCTTCTTCGCGGCTGGTGAATGTTCCGGAGCCCAGTCCATCTTCAGTTACAACTTTGCCGTCGGGATTGGTTACCACTACATAGAGATCCTTTGTACCGGTAGTAGCCAGTCTGTTTTCAACATCGAAGGTGATCCTGAATTTGTCGGCTCTCTTGGCCTTGGTGGTAGTGACTTCTTTGCCACTGCTCTTTTGATTGATTGCAGCAATCTGGAAATTCGATGCATTGAGTGTGGAGCCCACATCAACTTTACCTTCCAGGTCTTTTTTCACCGTTTGAGTTGCAACCAGTGTATCAGAAAGCTGTTGTTTTTCTGTGGTTAATGTTTGGTTTGCGGTAGTGAGAGTCTGGTTTTCACCCTTGAGCCTTTCAATTTCCTGAACGTATTCTTCAATCTTGCCGTTCAATTGATTGATCAGTTTGCGGGCTTCAGCCAGGTCGGCTGCAGTAGCTCCCTGTTTGTTTATCAGCGTCTTGATCCTGGCTCTCATCACGTCCACATCCTTGTCCCTGGTCTTTACAAGGCTATCCAGTCTTGAATTTTCGGAAGTCATTTTATCCAACCGGATCTCGGCGGCCTGGTAGTCGGTCATCAGTTGATTCCTGACTGAATCCAGAGATGCATATTGAACATCCTTTTGCTGGATAACTTCTTTGGTTTTACTTTTATCGTAAATGATATAACCCCATGTACCTAATAGAGCAGCGATGAGAACACCGTATATAATTCCACGGTTGTCCTTTTTAGGGGGTTGTGATGTGTTAGTTGCCGAAGGATAATTTGAAGCACTCATAGTTTTTATTTTTTAGTTGGTTTTTACAAATTTTGTTCCATGTGTTAAACCAGATACAATTAACTGATTTGCTGGTACTTGATATCGAAACAGTCCCGGGTGTTGCCGATTTCCAGCAATTGCCTGATTATTGGAAAGAACTCTGGATGGACAAGATTTCCAAAACCATGCCAGAAAATTCAACCCCGGCCGAAGTATATGTGCAAAAGGCTGGTATTCTGGCTGAATTTGGCAGAATCATATGTATTTCCACAGGGTTCTTCTACCATGATTCCGACGGGAAAACCTGTTTTAAGCTTAAATCCATCAGCGGAGACGATGAAACTGAACTGTTGAAATCTTTTATTGACCTGCTGGACCGCTTCACTGAAAAAAGGGGCCGGTTCGCGTTTTCGGGACATAATTTGAAAGAATTTGATATTCCATATATCTCCAGAAGGATGCTGATCAAGGGGGTTCCCCTGCCTTCTTCCATGCAATTCAGCGGCAAAAAACCCTGGGAAACAAACCTGGTAGATACCATGGAACTTTGGAAATTCGGAGATTATAAGAATTATGTCTCACTCAAATTGCTGGCTGAAGTTCTGGGAATTCCCACTCCCAAGGACGATATTGACGGCTCAATGGTCAGGGAAGTATATTATGCTGAAAAGAACCTCCCCCGGATAGTAAATTATTGTCAGAAGGATGTGGTGACAGTGGCGAATATCATTCTCCGCTTTAAGAACTTGCCATTATTGGCTCCGGAAAATATCTTTGTGGCCTCTTAGCGGTCGTTTCGGGCAAATTCAAACCATTTTACTTTTGAGACGAATGGTCATTAACCAGCTTTTCAGGATTCTAACGGTAAGTAAAAAACAAATTGAGTTTTCAATGAGCGCGGAAAAAATAATTGCTGAGTGGAAGAAAAAGGTCTTTAAGCCGATCTATTGGCTGGAAGGGGAGGAAGACTATTATATAGATAAAGTCATGCAATATGCGGAACACCATATCCTCCCTGAATCGGAATCCGGATTCAACCTCACCGTATTTTATGGCAAGGACGCTTCCTGGGCCGATGTCTTGAATGCCTGCAGGAGGTATCCCATGTTTGCTGAAAGACAGGTAGTGCTTCTTAAGGAAGCGCAGCAGATGAGGGATATCGACAAACTGGAAACCTATATTGAAAAACCCTTATCCTCCACGGTTTTTGTGGTTTCATACAAGGAAAAAAAGATGGACGGGAGAACCCGTCTGGCCAAATTGCTGAAACAGCAGGGAGGACTGCTGACCACGAAAAAACTCTATGATAACCAATTGCCGGAATGGACGAGTGAAATGGTGCAGCAAAAAGGGTATAACATCTCACAAAAAGCCCTGGCTCTACTGGTGGAGCATATTGGCAATGACCTCAGCAGGATCGATAAGGAAGTGGACAAGATCATTATAAATCTTGGAGACCGGAAAAATATTACCGAGGAAGAAATTGAAAAATATGTGGGGATCAGCAAAGAATACAATGTTTATGAATTACAGAACGCCATGGCGAGAAAGGACCTTACCAAGGCCATCCGTATTATTCAATATTTCGATGCCAACCCAAAAGCGGCGCCCATCCAGTTGGTTTTGCCAACCCTTTATAATTTTTTCAGCAAGGTCATCATGCTTTTTTCCCTCTCTTCCTCCGATGAAAAAGCCGCTGCTTCCGCTATCGGTGTTAATCCTTTCTTCATGAAAGATTATTTGCTGGCCGCAAAGAATTACACGGCTACCGGTACAGAGCAGGTCCTGCTTTTATTGCACTTTTATAACCTTAAAACGGTTGGCGTTAACGATGCGGGTACGGAGGATGCCTCCCTGATGAAAGAAATGGTTGTTAAAATGATGAATAGTCGCTAAGCAGAAAGATTGGGAAATGCCGGCACATCAATATCTGCGTCCGGACAAGGCCGTTAGTGCGGCATGCTTATCCCTGGCCAATTGTTCCTTCAGCGCATCCAGGCCACTGAATTTTTCTTCACTGCGCAGGAATTGCTTCAGGGATACCCGCAAACAGTCACCATAAATATCCTTATCGAAATCAAAAATATTGACTTCAATCACCCGCTGCCTGCCATCCACCGTAGGTCTCAGCCCGATATTCATCATGCCATTCCGGATGACACCTGGTTCTTTCAGATTTTCTATCGTTACGGCATACACGCCGTTACCCGGCACCAGCTTTTCCGCGTCTTTCATTTCCAGGTTTGCAGTAGGATAGCCTATTGTCCTGCCCAGCTTATTGCCTTCAATCACTTTGCCTTCAAAAAAATAATCATATCCCAATAATTCATTTGCCACCTCTAATTCTCCCTGAACCAGGGATTCCCTGATGCGTGTGGAACTGACCGAGATTTTCTGCAGTACCTGTTGTGGAATTTCCTTTACAGTATATTCCAGCGATGCAGAGAATTCTTCCAACATCCGGTAACTGCCTGCCCGCCCTTTTCCAAAGCGGTGATCATATCCAACTATCACAGTGTGCGGCCGGAAACAGGCCACTAGGAACTCTTTGATATATGCCTCTGCAGACAATTCAGAAAAGGACTTTGTAAAAGACATGATCACCAGGTGATCAACCCCTAATCCTTCCAGGAGTTCAATTTTTTCTTCAAGCGTGGTCAATAATTTTATGGAAACATCGCTGCTGACGACATTCCTGGGGTGGGGATGGAATGTAATGATCACCGTTTCCCCACCAATCTTATCCGCTTCGGCTTTTAGCTGATGAATGACCTGCTGATGACCCTTATGTACACCATCAAACATGCCGATGGTTACCACCGCCTTCCTGAAAGCCGGCACTTGATTGATGTCACTATGTACTTTCATGATTGATCTGATACCCAGTCTCCCTTTTTCTTCGTGTAACCATTAATTGACGACCCAATGAAGGAACATGATTCCTAACCTGATCTGTTCGCCACTAATCAGGGCGCAAATCTAATGGATAATTGAAAATTGAATATTGAGTCATGAATATTTACTTTTGCTTGCTCTAATACATCCCCATGAGTTTATATGATGAAAGAGGGGTTTCGGCCCGGAAAGAAGATGTACATCTGGCCACCGCGAATCTGGACCCGGGGCTCTATCCCGTGGCTTTCTGCAAAATTTATCCTGATTTCCTGGGAGGCGACAAGAATTATGTGAATGTGATGCATGCGGATGGCGCTGGTACCAAGAGCACGCTTGCCTATCTGTATTGGAAAGAAACCGGGGATATCTCCATCTGGAAAGGAATTGCACAGGATGCCGTGGTCATGAACCTGGACGACCTTTTGTGCGTTGGCATCTGTGATCATATTATTTTCAATTCTACTATTGACCGCAACAAACATCTGATACCAGGCGCTGTGCTGGAACAGATCATCAGTGGTACCCAGGAATTATTCGATTGGCTGGGGCAATACGGCATCAATATCCATTACCTGGGTGGTGAAACTGCGGATGTGGGTGATATTGTTCGAACGATCGCGGTAAATGGTACCATGACGGCCAGGTGGCCCAAATCGCGGCTCATTACTAATGAAAAGATTGGGGTTGGAGATATGATAGTGGGTCTCGCCAGTGATGGTTTGGCCAGTTATGAAAAAGAATATAATAGCGGGATCGGCAGCAATGGACTCACGTCTGCCAGGCATGATATGCTTCAAAAGACCTATGCAGCCAGGTATCCTGAAAGCTTCGATACCAAACTGGACGAAAAACTGGTTTATATCGGTCCTTTTGAGTTAACCGATTCGGTCCCTGGTTGGGATGAGGATCAACTCAATATCGGGAAACTAATTCTGTCGCCTACGCGCACTTACGCACCGGTGATGAAATTACTGCTGGATGAGCATTTTGACAAGATTCATGGACTCATCCACTGTAGCGGTGGGGGACAAACGAAATGCCTGAAATTTGTTCCCGAAAAAACCAGGATCATCAAAGACAATCTGTTTGATCCACCCATCATCTTCAAACTTATCCAACAGACAAGCCATGCAGAAGACAGGGAAATGTACCAGGTGTTTAATATGGGATGCAGGATGGAAATTTATACCGCGCCAAAAGATGCCGAAGCCATAATTGCCGTAGCAAAGAAGTTTAATATTGAAGCCAGGGTAATTGGTAGGGTAGAGGAAGCCGGGAAAAAAGAGTTGGTGATTATTACAGAACATGGCGAGTTGAAATATTAAACCGGCTCCACTACTGTTTGCCTTTTCGCTGAATCAGACTCTTGTCCTTTCTGTTAAAATGCTTGGTTAATGAACGCAATCCGGAATTAATTCTTGAATATAATCTCGTCGGCAATAATTTTGATTCTACTTTCTGCGGGAGAGTATGTCAGGGAAGCATTTACGGCTTCGCTGCTGCCTTCTTTAGCAATCTTAAATCCAAAATCGGCAAGAGAGATGGATTCTCGGTTAATTTCCAACTGACTGCCTTTTCCCACGATCGAGCTCATCGCTCTGTCATTATCCTGATGATCTTTCTTTGAGGGGAGATCACTGCTACCATTTTTCCTGGAAGTTATTTCAATCACTCCGTTTTCACCTTTTTTCCCATATTTAGAGATCGCATCTTCGCCCTTAATTACGCGAATACTTTCGATGTCTTCCGGGCGAAAGTTTTTCAGGGTATCGCTCGAAAGCGCCTCCACTCCGTCAATTATATACAAGACGTTCTTGGGATAACTATTGGAAGGAATGCTGTCTGAATTCGATGAAATAGCAGAAATGAAAATGACTCCGTTCTTTCCTCTTTTGCCAAAACGGGCCATTGCGGCCTCATCTTTAAGAACATCAATACTTTTAATAGTACTCTGATTGATCGATCTGAGGTCAAAATTTCCCGGCATTTCTTTGCCATTCAGGAATACGATGGGATTATTCAAATTGGATTCTTTTGTATTCTTTTTGGCAGTGGGAATAATTTTTGCGGTTTTAGCCGCTTCCAGCGACATTTTTTCCTGCTTTCCATCAATGTAGGTTACCAACACATTTCCATCCAGCGTATATTCAACTGATTTGATCCTGTCTTTATTTGCTCCGACAGGTAAAGTATCTAATCCATCTTCAACTTTAATCTTTGTTCCTTGTTGTGGAGGCTCAGCCAGCGAAACAGGTACAGAAGCAAACTTTTCAATCGTTCTTAGAATCCTGCTCGCCACCAGTTCCTGGTTCTTTTCATTTTCTATGAATCTGGCGTCCTTTTCATTGTTAAGGTATCCGCATTCGATCAGCATGGCAGCATAATTAATGCCGGGTGCGTCCAATACCCATACTCCTTCCTGGGTTCTTTTTTTTAATTGTTCCGAGATTGGGAAGACCCCTTTCATTTCATTGATGAAAATGCTGCCCAGCAGGGTGCTGGAGTTCTCTATATTCTTATTCCTGGAAGATATATAAACATCAAATCCCGAACTGTCACTGGCCTTGTAACTACCTGAGTTTGTTTGAGGGCTGGTCGCATTGGCGTGAATAGATATGAATGCTTCTGCATTGACCTTCTGAGCGTAAGCGGGTCTGTCCCTCACTCGTACCGCTATATCTTTATCCCTGGTAAGTAAAATAACCAGCTTCTCATTCTTGTTCAATTGTTGCACTTTCCTCGCGATGGCCAGGTTAATATCCATTTCATGAGTTCCATCCTGGCTGCTGACGCCATTGTCATCACCACCGTGCCCGGGATCAATTACTACCGTTATGGTTCGATCGAGCTGAACAGGAGCGAAATCATTGGTCATGGAATCGGGATTCCGCGTCTTGAAGGTGAAAGCCACAAAGACAAAGGTCAACAAGGGCAATACCAGCACCCTGCTGATATAGCTGACCCTGGGGTTTTGCATTTTGGTAAGCATGAGTAAACGACGTTTAATGGGGGGATAAAAAAAATAATTATTAATGTTGAACTGCCGGTGAGGATAGGCCGAATGCAGGATCATTGCGGCGAAAGAAGCGGTATTGTAGTGTTCGAGGGACTTACTGTCGGCAATAAACTCGTGGATCATATTCAATTCTTTCCTGATGAGCCAGAAAAACGGATTGCTCCAAAATAGAAAAAGAACAATATTCATAAACAGCTTGTCCCAGCTATGCTTTTCCCTCACATGTGCAAGTTCATGTCGGAAAATCTGTTGTCCCTCGGGAGAATTTATTTCAATATTTCGATTCCAGAATATATAGTTGAAGAATGAAAAGGGCGTGCCTCTGGCTTCCGAATTGATAAAATGAATGTTCTCTATTCTTTGTTTTGGGTATTCCCGCAGGAGGCGAAACAGTCTGGCCAGGCCATTCAGAAAAAAAATGACTAGTATGGCGGATATCAAAAAGTAGAAAATGGCAATTAGTTGTTCCGAATTGATTTGAAATCCGGCTTTCCTGCTGGCTTCAAAAACAAATTCATCGCCGCTGGTCACAACATTCAGGAATCGAATTACCTGTCCTCTGCCGGCCGCAGGTTCCGGCCTCAGATGGATCCTGATAAGTGGAAGAAATGCGGATAGAATTACAGCGCACAACAGGTAAAATCTATTCCATTGATGGAAAACCTTATTGTGCAGGGCTACTCTGTAATACCCGAATAGTATTCCAGAACAAATAAAAACCTTCAGCAGGTAATAAGAAAATGCTATCATAAATAGAATTTGGTTATTTGCTCCTGATTAATCTAAATTTTTAAATATTACTTCTGCTTTTTCAGTTCTTTCAGCAATTGCTCCAGCTCTTCAAGGCTCAGACTGTTTTCTTTTACCATAAAGGAAACTGCATTGCTGAATGAACCCTCAAAATAACTCTTGACAATCGTCTTCATGGTGGATTTAGAATAGGCATCCTTGCTCACCAGTGGATAATATTGATGGGTTCTGCCAAACACGTGGATACCCACAAATTCCTTTTCCACTAAAATCTTGAGAATAGTAGCCACCGTGTTGGAATGGGGTTTGGGATTGGGGAGTTCATCAATGATTTCCCGGAGAAAGGCTTTGTCCAATTTCCAAATCACTTGCATGATTTGCTCTTCGGCCCGGGTAAGATTTTTCATGTATCCTCTTAAATTGTTTCTGAAATCAAATGTATAACTAATTATTTAGTTGTACAACTACTTTTTTAGTTTTTTCCAAAAAAAATTAAAATTTACTTTAGAGTTTACTCGAAAGTATCCGTTATTTGCACGGAGTTATCCTTTAATTTTGAGATCAATAACGAAGTTTCATCATGTCTGAAACCATCCTTGAGTTACAACACGCTAATATTTACCAGGGCAGTTCCCTGATACTGCAGGATGTGAACATTACTGTTAGTAAGGGTGAATTCGTGTACCTGGTAGGTAAGACGGGTACCGGGAAATCAAGCCTGTTGAAGACTTTGTACGGAGATTTGAAACTGAAAGAAGGCGATGGAACGGTTGTAGGCTATAATCTCCGACAGATGGATTGGAAAAAAATCCCTTTTCTCAGGAGGAATCTCGGTATCGTATTCCAGGATTTTCAGTTGCTCACTGACCGGAATGTACACGATAATCTCAAATTTGTGCTCAGGGCCACCGGCTGGAAAGATGAAAAGCTGATTGAAGAAAAGATCAATGACGTGCTCGATAAGGTAGGTTTGAGAACAAAGGGTTTCAAATTCCCCTTTGAATTATCCGGTGGCGAGCAGCAGCGTGTGGATGTGGCGCGTGCCTTGTTGAATTCACCCAAACTGATTCTGGCTGACGAACCTACCGGAAATCTGGATCCTGAAACCTCAGATGAGATCCTGCAACTCCTTTTTAATATCTGCAAGGATTATGGAGCCGCAGTTGTAATGGCTACTCATGACTATATGGTAGTAGGCAAATTTCCCGCGAGGACCATTAAGACTGAAAGGGGGAAGGTGATTGATAATGCTACCATATCCATCGAATAAGCCGTTCCGCGTTCAATACATTATCATAATGTTGATTCAAGAGGCCCTTGCGAACCTGAATTTCGTCTTCAGAAAAGGGGCGATGGAAAAGTTGGATCAATATGGATTTGAATCCATCCGCGTTTCCGGCTATATGGCAGGTCTGTTCCAGACCGGTAAGCACCACCATCTCTTCATTCACCACGCAGTGCCTTCCGCAAAATAGGGCATTCAAAAGTTTCAATTTCATACCCGTGTTATTGAACGAAGGCAGAACATGAATCTGAGCTTTCGCGATAAGATCCATCATTTCATCTACCGATGGATTACTGACCAGTACAGCATTCGATATTTCATTGACCAGTTTTTGCAGCCTGTTTGAAGGATTCTTACCCGCGATCACAAAGGGCATGCCCAGGTCTTTGAACACATTTTTCAATAACCAAATAGCCACTTTTTCATTCTCGTCAACGGATAAATTACCATGGTAGAGGCAAAAACTACCCAGTCCTTCCTTATATATTGCATGAGACCAGGGCAGAAAAACCGGCAAGTAATGGATTGAACTTGCTCCAAATTCCGCCCTGTAAATCTTGGCGTCTTTCTCCGATACAGTCAGTACCAGATCCGCCTTTTGGGCAATGTCTTTTTCATATCTTCTCAACAGGCGGCTCTCATTCCAATAGTAGATTCTTTTGAACAGGGAGCCGGCATTCTTGCTCAATTGACGGTAATACAGGTATTCAATATTGTGAAGACGCAAGACCACTTTCCTGCCGAGAAGCCGGCCCTCTTGCAGGAAATAGCTGCAATGAATACCTTCCAGTAAAACAGGGTAATTATCCGCCAACAAATTTTGGATCAGGGATTCGCTGGCCCTGGAGCTAACGATATAAGGCCATTTTAATGAAAATCCCTTGTGTCCTTTTTTTCGTTCATAATAATTCACTGATTCACAATACTGGTTCAATTCCGCTTGTTCACCACGGCCATACTCGAAACAATGGAGATGAATTTTGACTCCTTTGCTCTTGAGGTGGTGCAACTTGTAAAATAAATCGAACACACCACCATAATCGGGAGGATAGGGCACATCAAGGCAGACGATATGTAAATGCTTAACCAATTTTATTTCAGGGTATGAGAGACTTCTTTATAGAATTCGAGCAGTTTTTTTTCTTCGGTCTGCCAGTTATAAACAAACCGGGACCTCAAACAGTTCGCCCTAAGACGCAAATAATATTCCCTGTCCTCAATCAGTTCGCGAATCGCGTGGGCAATCGTCTCTGGTTGCAGGTCATCGATCAGATAAGCTATTTCATATTCTTCATTTATTCTTCGGAATTCGGGATAATTCATGGCAACCTGTGGCAATCCAGCATGCATATAGTCGAAAAATTTATTGTTCAGAGAGTAATAGATGCTCTGACAGGTATTTTCGCCCAGATTGATTCCAATCAAAGCCCTATTGGTGTATTCCCAGAGCTGTTCTGGAAGCACCATTCCTTTTAACAAAACTTTTTGGTTGAGTCTTTTCTGCGATACTAAATCCCGGGCTTGTTTTGAAAAATTTCCTTCCCCGCAGATGACCAGTGGAATATCGAGATCCTGCATGGCCTCTAGGAGATAGGGAATTCCTCTTCCAAAATTCAAAGCCCCCTGGTACAGAAGGAAATTTTCACGCGGACTTGCTGGTGGGTTATTTTGTTCAAGCAAGGGGACATTCCTAATGGTCTCATACTTGTGTCCGTAATTTTCTCCATAAATCCTGGAAATGCTTTCGCTCACAGTGTATCCGTTTTTGAAGAATGGCATGCACAATTTCTCAACTCCCTTCCAAACCCTTCGGATCGCCGGGCGGCTTACAATTTCCTGCATCTCGCAAAAAAGTTCATGGGCGTCATAAACCCTTATTCTTTTCCTGATGAATGACGAGAATAAGCATGGAAGTATGGTATCGAGGTCAATAGCACAAATTACATCGTGCTTTATGAGCAATAGACGGAAAAACAACTTGATATTATACTCAGCGTAAAATAATTTGCCTTTTTGAAAGTAGCATGGAATCCTCTTTTGATCATATTTATATTTGGGTAACCTGACGGAGGCTTTTCTTTTGACACCTACCAGCGTGACATCATATCCATTCTCAGCAAGCGAAGTACAGATTCTTCCCATTCGCCGGTCATAGATCAAGTCATTTGTTACGGTAAAAACGATCCTTACAGGAGTCTGCATTAAATGAATATCGGTTGAAATCACAAAATTAAACGGATCACTTCATAAGCTTCAGCGTACCGGGCGCCCATTTGTACACCTCTTACCGAAGCCAGCGAATAAATAAATTCGCGGTTTACATAGCTCTTGTGTAGCTGGGAATGATATTCCAATAGGGCCTTCACTTTGATTTCGAGATGCCGCTCTTCCAGCGGAATGAAAGCCCTGGTATTGAAGGTTACATTATTCCATGGCATTTCATAGCCCAGGAGGGAAGTGGTCTTGAATGCTCTTAACCCTTCTTCCGAAATCACCTGGTGGTCCTGGTGAATATCCGTGGGGGAGGGAACCAATACCAGGTCGGGCCGGACCTCCTCTTTCAGCCTGACCATATCTTCGAGTATCTGTTGCCGGTATTCCTTAAATTCTCTTACGTCATAATCATACAATATTAGGTTCGAAGCGGGAATGCCCAGGACGGCCGTGGCCTTTCTCAATTCTTTTTCCAGGGTGTCTGGTTCCCAGCCTTCAGGCAAGGACCTGCGGCAGGTTGAAAACGCGGCGTAGTAAATCTGGTTCCCTTCTTCACAAAACCTTGCAATGCTCCCGCCACATCCTAATTCTCCGTCATCGGTATGAGGCGCGAGTATCAAAATCCTTTTCATAATTCTTTGAATTTCCTTAATATTTTTTTCAGGTCTTCCATTTGCCTTGCCGGATTACCCGCCCAGGTTTCATGATCCGGGACGTCTTTGGTGACCACTGATCCCATTCCAATGGTAACATGACTGCCGATCATGATTTTTTGGAGAATGGAACTATTGTGGCCAATCCAGGTAAAATCACCAATCGTGGTGCTGCCCCCGATGACGGCCCCGGCCACAATGCAGCAGTGTCTTCCTATACTAACGTTATGGGCTACATGTACCAGGTTGTCTATCTTCGTGCCCTTGCCGATCAAAGTCTGACCCAGGCTGCCTCTGTCTATACAAGTATTAGCCCCGATCTCGACATCGCCTTCAACCATTACCCCTCCGATATGTTCGAATTTTTCAAGCACCAAATCCGAATTCCGGTGGTATCCGAATCCGTCGGCACCAATGATGGCGCCTGCGTGAACCGTAACATTATCCCCGAGGCTAACATTGTCATAAATGAAATTATTGCCAAGAATGAAACAATTTTTTCCAATTTTGGCTTTCCCAATATAAACATGGGGCCCAATATGCACCATTTCGTGGATTTGTGCCTCAGGATGAATGATGGCCGTGGGATGAATGCCAAAGGAAAGGGGGGGCCTGAATACAAGAGCAATGATCCTGATGAATAATTCCCTCGGATCGGCTGTTTGAACAATACATCTATCATGGATTGTAAGCAATAAAGCATTTGGAAAGAGATCGTCGCAGATGATCACGGCGGCAGGGCTGGTCTTGAGGAGCGATTCCGCATTTTTATGGCTGCTTTTCAGCCAGCAAATGCTATCCGGTTCCGCATAATCAATGGGGCGTGCAACGGAGAAGGCAGCACCGGTTTTCCCAAAGACCTTCACCTTGGCGCCCAACTGACTGATCAATTCTGAAATTTGGTAAATCGGCATCTGCCTATGTTTTTTTGACTGGCAGCCTCTCATGCCTATGAATAATGGCGGCCAATTTCATCTGCCCAATATTTACAGGTGAAATTAGCTGTAAATTAGGGATTTCACGAATGGCAGGAATGACTACTGCATGAACCGCTATGATCTTACAGAATTATTTATTATGATTGTACCCTAAACCCACAATTTATCATGGAAAATAATTCTAGCTCTCCGGTGGTTGCGCCACAGCCTGGCCGTCCGGTCTTTCTTATGGTTCTTTGTATCCTCACCTTTATTGGGAGCACGGTTGGTGTAATCGGGGGAATCGTCAACTACATTTCTGCCAAGACTGCTGCGGAATTGGTAAAAGCCGCTACTGAAGATGCCCAGCAAAAATTAGAGGCCAGTGACAACGGTGCAAATAAACTCGCAGAGAAAATGATGTCGGGGATTGAGCCCATGCAGAATCCTGAAAATATCAGGAAGAACGCACTTTTCAAGGTGGCAGGCAGCTTACTCACCCTCCTGGGAGGAATCCTGATGTTCAATCTCAGGAAAATCGGGTTCTGGTCCTATATATTGGGAACTATCATCGCAGTTACTGGACCGTTTGTGGCATTTGGAACCGGGAATATTTTGGGTATTCTCTCTTCTTCTGTTCTGGCATTTATAGGGATATTATTTGTAGTGCTCTATAGCCTCAATCTGAAATACCTGAAATAGGGGCACTGACAACTCATACCGCCTTTAAAGCATTGTCAGCCTAGGGTTTCTGTAAATGGGACGGCAAAAGATTTACTTTTGCACATTCCCCTTTTTCCTTAACTTTGCGCCGAAATTAGAGATATAATAACCGGGATATTTTTTCAAAAAATTTATTGAGATGTCAATTGTAATTGCCGACAAAAAAAAGAAGATCTTCACTGATTTCGGTGGAAACGAAAAGAATACAGGTTCCATTGAAGCACAAATCGCCTCCTTAACAGAGCGCATCAACCACATTTCTGAACACCTGCAGGCCAATAAGAAGGACTTTTCCACGCACCGCGGTCTCATGCAACTGGTAGGGCAAAGAAAACGTTTATTGACCTATCTGAGCAGGCAGAATCTGCAGGGATACCGTGCATTGATCGAAAAACTTGGAATCAGGAAATAAAAGGACTTTTTATGATTACACTATTCCCAACCGGCCAGTTGGGAATAGTGCTTTATTACTGTCAGATTTTTTATTCAATAACAACTACAGAATTTAGAGCCCACGACGGCATTTCTCCCTCTTTTGTGGACTCTAAGTCAAAATTTAATCATTTCAACTTATGCTCTCTCAACCTATCAGCACGTCTTTTGACCTGGGTGGCGGCAGAACCGTATTTCTCGAAACGGGCAAATTAGCCCGGCAAGCCGACGGATCTGTAACTGTGCGCCAGGGTAATTGCATCTTACTTGCAACCGTAGTAGCCAACAAAAAACCGAAAGAAGGTCAGGATTTCTTTCCTCTCTCGGTGGATTATATGGAAAAATTCGCTTCAGCGGGCCGTATTCCCGGTTCTTTTTTCAAGAGGGAAGGGAGACTTAACGACTATGAAGTACTCATCAGCCGGCTTGTGGATCGTGCCCTGAGGCCACTCTTTCCCGAAGACTATTTTTGCGATGTTCAGGTGATCATCACGCTCATTTCGAGTGACCAGGAAGTGGTTCCTGATGCGCTGGCATGTCTGGCCGCCTCGGCAGCATTGGCTGTTTCGGATATTCCCATCAAAGAAGTCATTTCTGAAGTCCGGATTGCCAGGGTGGATGGTGAATATTTGGTGAACCCTAGCCGCAGCCAATTGGCAAATGCCGACATGGATTTCATGATCGCAGCTACTGAAAAAAACCTGATGATGGTTGAAGGTGAAGCGCAGGAATGTCTGGAAGAAGACCTGGTGCAGGCGCTGGAACTGGCTCATGAGACTATTAAAGTTCAGATTGCGGCCCAGCATGCACTTAGAGAAGCAGTGGGAATAAAAAACAAGAGAGATTATCCTAAACCTGCCCAGAATGAGGAATTGCAGCAAAAAGTAAATTCCTTTGCTTCCGGGAAGATCAAAGAAATCTCCGAATCAGGAACCACAAAACATGAGAGAAGTGAAGCATTCGATAAATTGAAAGAAGATCTTATCAACAGCCTGGGTGAAGATGCCCCCGATGAGGACAAGAAACTCGCCGGCAAATACCTGGAGGATCTGAAATGGGAATTGGTAAGGAGCATGATCCTTGATAAAAGAAGCAGGCTCGACGGAAGAAGCCTTGACCAGGTAAGACCCCTGAGCATGGATGTGGACGTACTCCCTACACCACATGGCTCTGCCTTATTTACAAGAGGTGAAACTCAGTCTATTACAACAGTTACTTTAGGAACTCCTTTAGATTCTCTCCTCGTTGAAAGTGCGGCTACTTCCGATTATTCAAAGTTTATTTTACACTATAATTTCCCTCCTTTTTCCACCGGAGAAGTTAAGTTTTTGAGAGCTCCCGGCAGACGTGAAGTCGGTCATGGAAATCTTGCGATGCGTTCTCTTAAGAAAATGATGCCGGGTAATGATTATCCATATACAGTCAGAATCGTGAGTGATATCCTTGAGTCCAATGGATCTTCTTCCATGGCAACTGTATGCGCAGGTTCATTGGCCCTAATGGATGCAGGAGTTCCGATACCCAAGCATGTGGGCGGCGTGGCAATGGGACTGATCACACGACAGACTGATAATAAGTATGCCATTCTAACGGATATCCTGGGAGATGAAGATCACCTGGGAGATATGGATTTTAAGGTTACGGGTACCCGTGAGGGAATTTGCGGAGTGCAAATGGATATTAAGGTTGATGGTCTGAGTATGTCCACCATGAGGGAAGCACTTGAGCAGGCTCGCAAGGGAAGACTTCATATACTGGAAGCCATGTATGAAACCATTGGCGCAGCAAGGGAAGAAGTGAAACCACATGCCCCGAGAATGGAAAAACTCTTTATTGACAAGGAATTTATTGGAGCTGTGATAGGGCCACAGGGCAAAGTAATTCAGGAAATTCAAAGGACTACCGGAACAACTATTAATATTGAGGAAGTAGGCAATGTTGGGGAAGTAAGTATATTCTCACCGGCGAAAGAAGGTCTTGATAAAGCCGTATCCTGGATCAAGGGAATTGTAGCTGTTCCATCCGTGGGTGATGTTTATGAAGCTACCGTAAAAGGCATCAAGGAATTCGGGGCCTTCGTTGAATTCCTGCCAGGCAAGCAAGGCTTGCTACATATCAGTGAAATTAGTTGGAAACGCCTGGAGAGCATGGAAGGAGTATTGAAAGAAGGGGATATTGTAAAAGTCAAACTCATTGGAGTTGACCATAAGACGGGCAAATTCAAACTGAGCCGGAAGGTCCTGATGCCGAAGCCGGATTTCGCGCCCAGGCCAAGACCCGCCGCTGAACCAGGTTCAGGAGAAGTTCCACATTGAGGATTTTAGATATTCAGGGAAGCCTGATAGCAAGCCTTTCCATTTGACTCGCCACTGATTTGCAGATCGGTACTTCTACAGTACTAATCTGCGTTTCGGTGGTTTTCTATTATTTGAATTTGATTCCTGACAAAGAGATGAGGCTGCCGTTTATTCACTTGATCCAAGTAAATTCTGGATTAAAAGATTTATGGGGAAATATATAGAATTAAAATTCGATGTAGAGGATCAAATCTACCGGGAAACACTGATTGCTTTTCTGGCCGAAGCTGGGTATGCCGGATTTGAAGAGGGCACGGACTTTTTAAAAGCATATATAAAAGAGGAAGAATTCAACCGGGAACATCTGAAGTCAATTATTAGGCTACCTAATATAAAATACACGGAATCAATAACTGGAGACATCAATTGGAATCAAATTTGGGAAGCGGGGTTTGAACCCATAACAATTGAGGATTTTGCAGCTATCAGGGCGGAATTCCACAGCCCGATTTTAGGGGTAGAGCATGAAATCATCATTACCCCAAAAATGAGTTTCGGCACTGGGCATCATCCAACTACCTGGCTAATGGTTCGGGCAATGAAGGAAATTTCATTTGAGAATCGGGCTGTAGCAGACTTTGGAACGGGCACAGGAATCCTCGCCATCCTGGCCTGCAAGATGGGCGCTGGGCACATATTGGCGATTGACCACGATGAATGGTCCATAAGGAATGCTGCTGAGAATATCGAACTGAATAATTGCAGGGAAATCCAACTGCTGAAGAGTAATATTTTTCCGATCGGGGAAAGCTGGGACATCATTGTCTCCAATATCAGCCGGAATGTAATTCTGGAAAATATAGCTTCAATATCTGTGAGTATCAGAAAAGGAGGCAGGCTTATTTTAAGCGGACTATTGCAAGAAGATGAAAACCAGGTCATGGAATTAGCTCAGGCCAATGGACTCTCAAAATTGGCTGGTTGGCAAAGAAATAATTGGATTTGCCTGACGTTTATAAGTAGTTAGGTCTGTGAAAAATTTGAAATTCAGGGTCCTGCAGAATTCGTTATATTTGCATTCCTCACTTCAACCTGGAATTTGATGAACGAAGTTACTCTATTTGTTCTCGCTTATCTTATTGGATCCATACCCACAGCAGTTTGGGTTAGCAAGGCTTTTTTCAATATAGATATCAGAGATTATGGCAGTGGTAATTCAGGAGCCACCAATACCTATCGGGTACTGGGTTCCAGGTATGGAACATTGGTTATGATCATTGATATGCTGAAGGGTTTCGTGGTCGTAAAGCTTGCATTCCTGATACCTCTTTATGTGGTTGATGATTTTGCGCGGACTAATTTTCAGATTGGACTGGGTCTGGCTGCTGTGCTCGGTCATATTTTCCCGGTCTGGGCTCAGTTCAGGGGTGGAAAAGGAGTAGCCACATTATTTGGCCTCGTACTCGGAATTTCTCCCTTAACCGCTTTATGCTGCGTGGGTGTATTCCTTTTGGTATTATATCTTACGAGATTTGTTTCACTGAGTTCCATTTTAGCCAGTCTCGCTTTCCCGATTTTCATACTTGTCATTTTCAATGTTGACAATCATGCCTATCGCATATTTGCCATAGCCGTGGCATTGCTAGTAATTCTTACACATCAAAAAAATATTGGCCGCCTTTTGAAAGGCAGTGAGAGCAAAGCTCCCATTCTCAAGTATCGTGATCGCAGAAGGGTTCGACGGCACGACGGTCGTTTCTGACATCCCCTCTTAAATCTTTCCTAGTTTCCCTGCAACTGATGTATTTTTGGTACAAGTCATGAAATGATTGTCGTACCGAAAGACATCAAATTTATTATTATGATCAGAAATCTTTTTGTCGTCGCAGTAGCCGCCATATTCGCAGGAGCCTGCACCAAGAATGCTGTTACAGGGAGAAGTCAATTGAAATTGCTTCCTGAATCCGAGCTTCAATCTATGGCAAATGGGGAATATCAAACCTTCCTCACGCAAAATAAAGTAGTGAACAGCGCCGTGAGCAAGGATGCCGAAATGGTGAAGCGTGTCGGTGGCCGAATTTCGAATGCCATCACTAAATATTATAATGCCCAGGGTAAAGGAGATGTGATCAAGGGATATCAATGGGAATTCAACCTGGTGGACTCCAAAGAAGTGAATGCCTGGTGCATGCCGGGAGGAAAGGTTGTTGTTTATTCCGGACTATTTCCAGTGACTCAAAATGAGGCAGCATTGGCCATTGTGATGGGTCATGAAATTGCACATGCCATCGCCCAACATGGGAATGAAAGAATGAGTCAGCAGTTGATAGCACAGGGAATAGGTGTAGCGGGTGGCGTACTCACTTCAGGGAATGCGAAAGTCAGCAATATTTTCAATACGGTATATGCACCGAGTGCCCAGGTTGGAGTGCTCTTGCCTAATTCCCGCAAGCAGGAGTTGGAAGCTGACCATTTCGGTCTGATATTCGCTGCCCTGGCGGGCTATAATCCCAACGAAGCCGTTCCTTTTTGGGAGCGGATGGCTCAGGCTGGCAGCGGTGCAAATACGCCTGAATTCCTCAGTACACACCCTTCCGATCAAACGCGAATTGAGAAGGTGAAAGAATACGCGAAAGAGGCTATGCAATACTACAAACCAATGAACCAGGGCAAATAAAAATCTGAAACTGGAGCCTGAATCAGGGCTGTGCTGCGCCAGACTGTGGCTTTATTGGTAAAAAAGTTGCTTCTGAGGTTTAGATTGATTAACTTTGCACACTCTTTGACCTTTTAAATCTCGTTGAAGCATGATGCAGACTATGTTTGAGAAACTTCAACTCGCAGAGGAAAAGAACTTATTGATTCAAGGCTTGCCTTCCTCTATCGAAAAACAGTTTGCGAAAATTTCATTCGCTAAAAACGTAACCCCACTTCTAAAAACTAAAAAGATTGATTTTGCACTGGTTTTTGCCATCAGTCAAAACCAATTGAATGGTATTTTGAAAGATGTATTACCGGCTCTGAATGATGCAGGTAAGCTCTGGGTGGCCTACCCCAAAACCACATCTAAGATTGTGAGTGATCTCAACAGGGACTGTAGTTGGCATGTGTTGAATCAAAGCGGCTTTGAAAGCGTTCGACAGGTGACCTTAGATCATGTGTGGACAGCAATGCGATTCAGCAAACTGCAACAAATAAAGCTCATGACGAGGGCATCGCCGAATATTGGGGATTCTGCCGAGATTGAAGGCGTGGATCCGAAGAACAGAACGGTTACCCCTCCCCGGGACCTTGAAAATTTATTTGCAAAGCACAGAAAGGCAAAAGACTGCTTTGAAAAACTGTCATTCACCAACAAGAAGGAATGGGTGAAATGGATATCGGAGGTCAAGACAGAGGGCATACGCCAATCGAGGCTGGAAACTACCCTGGAGAAATTGGTTCAGGGTATGAAAAATCCCGGAAAATAATAATCGCAATTTAATTTTTTTGATAGGAGATTATCAGGATAATTGCAATCTGATAATCTTTTTTTATGCCCCTGAGTATAGAAATCAAAGCGCGTTGTACAGATCCGGCGAAGATCAGAAACTACCTTGTAGATCAGAAAGCCAAATTCATAGGTACAGACTTTCAGCAGGATACTTATTTTAATGTGAGTAATGGCCGATTGAAACTGAGGGAAGGCAAAATCGAAAATGCCCTTATCTTTTATGAAAGGGTTAACCAACCGGGGCCAAAGCCATCTTCAATCATGCTGTATAAGCCAGGCAATAACCAGGTTCTAAGAGAATTGCTGGAACGCGCTTTAGGTATCAAAGTGGTCGTTGAAAAACATCGGGAAATATATTTTCTGGGGAACGTGAAGTTTCATATCGATGAGGTTAGTCGCCTGGGGAATTTCGTGGAGATAGAGGCCATTGACCAGGATGGAAGTATTGACAGTGAGATCCTGCAAAAACAATGTGAATATTACCAGGCCCAGTTAGGAATATTGGAGAAAGACCTCATAACACATTCCTACAGCGATCTGCTGCTTAACGAAATATAACCGTGCCTAAATTCCTTGTCAGTTCAATTTCCAGTTGTTTGAGATGTTGATGTGTTTGAATCAGTGTAAGCTGTTCTTCCGGGCCATGTAGTTTTTCCATGTCGTGCTGGTTTTCATCTATAAGCCTCTTGATCTTTCTAAGCTTTAGGTAATTGACCGTAGAAAAAACTTCTTCTTTATACAAGTCATCTCTGCCAGGAATCGGACCTTCATAGTGCTCTTTCCAATTAATGCTAAGTTCATAGGCTGTCTCCATAAGAGAAATGGCCAGCTTGCTCAACTCCGTATCTTCATGGTAGAGAAAATTTTTGGGACCCGGATCAACGCCTTCCTTGTACAAATTCCGGAATGTTTCAATCATTCTCAATAAGGCCTGATTATCGATGAGTTCCTGCAACCCATTGGATTCGAATTCTTCAAATATATAATCGGCCACGGTCTGCCGGTCATCCCAGAGTCTGGTACCAAACTCGAGCAAAGCCTTTACCATGGCCCTTTCATTCATTTCATCTCTTTGCAGCAGGATAAATGAATCATCCTCTGTTCCAATGACCGTTGTTGAAGAAGCCTGTTCCAGGGCCTTCGCTTCTTCATTACCGGCCTTGTTTTCCAGCTTGGAAATTCTTTCCCGGATATATTTGTTGACCAGGGCATTCAATCCAGATTCATCAATCTTGAGGAGTTCTGAACATTGCCTGATATATTCCTCCTGGCGTGTAAAATCTTCGGCCTTATTCAACCTTGAAATGGTATCGGCTATTCGATTTACAACCGCGGATTTCTTATTCGTATCTGATCCCGCGTCTTTCAAGGATACTTCCAATTGAAAGAGAATGAAATCTTTCCTGTTATTGGCTATAAATTCCCTGAAAGCCGCAGGGCCGATCTTATTTACATAGCTGTCCGGATCCTCACTATCAGGTATCAACACCAGCTTCACGTTCAGCCCCTCTTCCAGGGCCAGGTCGAGCCCACGGAGTGCAGCCTTGACTCCCGCGGCATCCCCGTCATAGATTATGGTGAGATTATTTGTGTATTTCCTGACCAGTCGCAGTTGATCTGGGGTAAGCGAAGTGCCGCCACTGGCCACCACATTTTCAATGCCTGACTGATGAAGTGAAATCACATCCGTGTATCCCTCTACGAGTAAACATTCATCGGCTTTGTCAATAGCATGCCTCGCAAAATAAGATCCATATAGTATTTTACTCTTGATATAGATTTCATTCTCGGGACTGTTGATATACTTGGGCGCCTTGTCATTGCTTGCAATAATCCTCGCTCCGAAGCCCATTATCTTGCCGCTGTGGTTATGCACCGGGAAAATAATCCTGCCTCTGTAATTGTCAACGGGCTTATCATCGCGAATCACAATCAAACCGCTTTTTTGCAATATATCCTGGTTGTATTGGGCAGACAAAGCCGCTTGTGCAAATGCGTCTTTTCTGTTCAGGCAATAGCCCAATTGAAATTTTTGAATGATCTCTTCCCTGAACCCTCTTTCTTTCAGGTAACTCAGGCCAATATCAATCCCTTCTTCCGTTTGAAAAAGGGTATCAGAAAAATATTTTTGGGCAAATCCATTCAGGATATAGAGGCTGTCTGCTGCCTGCTGTTGCTGCTTATATTCGGGGCTGGTTTCGGTTTCTTCGATGGGTACATCATATTTGTTTGCCAGCCACTTCAAAGCTTCCACATAACTGTACTTTTCATGTTCCATCAGGAAGCCAATGGCGTTTCCACTTCGCCCACATCCGAAGCATTTATAGATTTCTTTGGTGGGAGAAACCGTAAAAGAGGGTGTCTTTTCATTGTGGAAAGGGCATAAACCGAGGTAATTACTGCCCCTTTTCCTAAGTTTTACGAAGCCTCCAACGATATCGATGATATCGATCCTGCTCAGAATTTGCTGTATGGTAATTTGTGAAATCAAAACCGGTTCAATTAAATACCACAAATTAACGAGCCCGGGCTTATCCAAAAATTTTTTTTTAAGCAAGTGGTTTGCAACAATTTAAACATTTTTCTTTCGTTATTACACCGTTGTCTATATCCTGAGTAAACCCTAGAATGTTTTTCCTATGAAGAGATTTTTACTGTTTGTTCCCTTGCTATTATTATTTTTTAATAGTGGCTGGGCCAACAACAAGACTGGAAAACCACTGACGGCGTTATCCGCAGATTTTTCTGCTTCGGTTACGTCTGGATGTTTGCCTTTGGCAACTACATTTACAGATAACTCAACTTTTAATGTAGGGGATCCGATCGTAAACTGGACCTGGGATTTTGGTGATGGATCTCCCGTGTCGAACGGTGTACAGAACCCAACACACACTTATAATTTTGAAGGCCAGTTTGATGTCAAGCTAACGATTACCACCGTATCCAATGCAACCAGCACCATTACCAAGGTGGGTTATATTATGGCCGGCAATACCCCTGTTCCGGATCTGGGACCGGATTTTTCAATTTGCAATGGTACCAATACACTTCTGACTGAATCATCAGGATATCCTGATGCCGACTATACCTGGTATGACGGAACCAATACTGTAATAACCACGGGCGCGCCTTTTGTTTTTATTTCAACTGCAGACAACTATACAGTAGAAATCAACAATTTCGGATGTATCGGAACTGATGTAATTACAGTCGCCGCCGATCCTCCTGTCACACCAAACTGGTCCTATCAGGTGCTGAATAACTGTGCCAATGTGCAGGTGCAGTTTACTGATCTTTCAGTATCCTGTGGTGCAGGAGCACTAGCATATAGGTGGACTTTTGGAGATGGAAGCCCGTTTGTCACCACCCAAAATCCCATTCATAACTACGTTACCGGAGGCAACTACACAGTTAGTTTACGTGTCACAAAGGCGGGCAAATTTTATACAAAAACCGTCACAATTAATTTGCCCAATCCGAGCGGTGTACCAACTGTTGACCTGGGTCCGGACCAGACTATTTGTTCCGGCCAATCCATCCAGTTGGATGCAGGGAATGAGCCGGGGGCAACCTATTCATGGTCTCCCGCCACAGACCTGGATGATGCTACTATCTATAATCCAACAGCAAGTCCGACAACTACTACCACCTATACAGTCACAAAGGTCAAATGCGGTAACACAGTTACCGATAATATCACAATCACTGTTAATCCTGCTATTACTGAAGATTTTGTTGCTGATAAGGTTTCAGGTTGCACACCGCTGAGTGTGACATTCACCGACAATTCCATTTCTTGTGCAGATTTTATTACAGATTGGCTATGGGATTTTGGAGACGGATTCACATCCACCTTGTCGCAACCGACCCATGTTTACGCGACCGCTGGTAATTATACAGTATCCCTGACTGTTACTTCTTTAGGAGGAGCAGTCTCGAGCTTGTCTAAGCCCAATTACATCACGGTGAATGCTACGCCTGTTGTTAATCTGGGCAATGATACCGCAATTTGTCTTGGCGCCAACATAACGCTGGATGCAGGTAATCCCGGAGCCACATATTTGTGGAATCCCGGCGGCGCTACCACTCAAACACTTGTTGTAACAGGCTTTGCCCCGACAACTTATACCGTACAAGTAACTAAGAATGGATGCACGGCGAGCGACAATATTAATATAGGCGTAAAACCAGCGGTAACGCCTGATTTCACCTATATAGTACTGACAACCTGCGCACCCATAAATGTGCAGTTCACTGATGCGTCAACTACTTGCACGAGCATTGCCAGTTGGAGCTGGGATTTTGGAGATGGAAACACTTCCACTGCACAAAATCCTGTTCATGGTTATGCCTCATCTGGCACTTATACTGTGGCACTCACGGTAACACCCATGAGCGGGTTGCCCAGTACCACAACTAAGTCTGTGAGCATAAGCGGCAGTCCCGGTGTCATTGTTGACCTCGGCCCAGATGCCACGATTTGTGCAGGTTCAAGCATTACACTTGACGCGGGCAATGTGGGCGCCACTTACCTTTGGAGCACAGGTGCCACCACTCAAACTATTGTGGTTAATTCTGCCGGAACTTATTCTGTCCAGGTAACACAGGGTGGATGTACCGGCAATGACGCGATAAATGTTGCAGTAAATCCTTTGCCTGTTGTAAACCTTGGTCCTGATGCGACGATATGCGCGGGTTCAAGTATTACACTTGACGCGGGCAATGTGGGTGCCACTTATCTCTGGAGCACAGGTGCAACAACACAAACAATTGTAGTTAACTCGGCTGGAGCTTATTCCGTTCAGGTAACACAGGGTGGATGTACCGGCAATGACGCGATAAATGTTGCAGTAAATCCTTCGCCGATAGTAAACCTTGGCCCTGATGCTACTATCTGTGCCGGTTCAAGTATTACGCTTGATGCAGGTAATGTGGGCGCCACTTATCTGTGGAGTACAGGTGCCACAACTCAAACTATTGCAGTTAATTCTGCCGGAACCTATTCTGTCCAGGTTACCCAGGGCGGATGTACCGGCAATGACGCGATAAATGTTTCTGTAAATCCATTGCCTGTTGTAAATCTCGGACCTGATGCCACGATTTGTGCGGGTTCAAGTATTACGCTTGACGCGGGCAATGTGGGCGCCACTTATCTGTGGAGCACAGGTGCCACTACGCAAACCATTGTTGTCAATTCAGCCGGAACCTATTCTGTCCAGGTTACCCAGGGTGGATGTACCGGCAATGACACGATAAATGTTTCTGTAAATCCATTGCCTGTTGTAAATCTCGGACCTGATGCTACGATTTGCGCAGGGTCAAGTATTACACTTGATGCGGGCAATGTGGGTGCCACTTATCTGTGGAGCACAGGCGCGACCACACAGACTATTGTAGTTAATTCTGCCGGAACCTATTCAGTCCAGGTAACCCAGGGTGGATGTACCGGCAATGACGCGATAAATGTTGCAGTAAATCCTTTGCCTGTTGTAAATCTGGGACCTGATGCTACGATATGCGCAGGGTCAAGTATTACACTTGATGCGGGCAATGTGGGTGCCACTTATCTGTGGAGTACAGG
>JBGPHC010000033.1:0-41366 GCA_041484195.1 Agriterribacter sp.
ACTTTAAAAGAATGATGAACCTCTATACAAAGATGCTTTTAGGCTTTTTTATGCGCCTATTCTGCCTCATCCAAAATCTGCTGCTACCTGAAAAATATTTTACACTAACCCCTAAAACGACTTTTTAAGGGACGACTAATTAAGAGGTCACCCGACTCTCACCAGTATGCATTTGCCCGGTTAAATATTTCGGGAAATCCGGCATGGAATCATGTCTTTAGTCATCCTTCCTGTCCCCGAACCATCCAATCAAATAAGGGAATGACCCGGCTATCAGGCCGCATTCAGGGTGATATATTTCACGAGGCTTCTCTTGGCAATAGGAAGCAGGGTTTCTTCGAGTGGGAAACTCAATTCCACTTCAATGCTATATACCGCTGGATTCGGCAGGTCCGCCTTCTTGCGAATCAATTCTGATTTTATATTCTCATAAGTGTTCACAATGCTTCGCTGCCATTGCGAGATGAATTCTGTTTTCATGCTCCGGTATTTTTCATCGTGCTTTTCAAAAATACTGAGGCGATAATAATATGCATTGGTATAATGGTATCGTCCATCACACAGGAAGAAATATCCTTCGTTATTATCAATAGGCATGATGCCAACAGGCAGGATATTCAGTTTTTCTTCAACAAATTCATAGATCTCTGTCCCATTCCTGATAGTGGAGTTCATATTGCTCAGAGCAAATTGAATGATATCCTCCAATTCCTTCATCATATCATCATCATCGACGATCTTTTCATAAAGTAATTCCAGTTTTTCCTGGTCAACCTGCGTCATGCGTTTAGGGAAATGTTCCTGTAACAGGTGTTTATTGTTCTTGAATGCAAGCAGATTATTGTAGTGGAAAATGATGTCCGCCAGTTGTGGATATAACATATTCTGGGTAAAGTGCCGGTGAATTTCCTGCAAATAGGCAAGAAGTGTATATTTCTTCAATTCGAAGTCTATATACCCTTCGGCGAACCAGGTTTGGGATAGAGTCTTCATATCCGGGTTGATTTCTTGAATTTAATTTTAGTTCATGTAATTTAAATAAAATACAAAATCATTGCGTCTTCTTAATAAAACGCTCAATATTGGCCTCTTATTTCATAGACCACCGGAAGGCTGAATTGTTAGTGATAGGACTGTTAAAATAATAAGGAAGAAATGCACCCTTTTCAGGCATGAAAGCGCTGTGTAATTCCAAGTAGGGGACCACACTTGCCGGAAACCCGGATCTTTATGATCAGAACTCCATATAATGTGAGTATGTCAAAGGAAAACCGGGCAGGAGCTCAAAAGCTCCTGTTCACGTCAAAATTTTCCAATTCCTTAGCCACTGCAGTGAGGAAGGTTGCACCCAAAGCACCATCCACGATCCTGTGATCATAAGACATGGACAGGTACATCATGTGGCGGATCGCGATGCTGTCGCCCTGAGCCGTTTCAATGACCACCGGGCGCTTCTTGATGGCCCCTGTTGCAAGTATGGCTACCTGCGGTTGATTGATGATGGGTGTGCCCATTAAACTTCCGAATGTGCCCACATTGGTCAGTGTAAAACTGCCTCCCTGGGTGTCATCGGGTTTCAGCTTATTATTTCGGGCGGCATTGGCCAGGTTATTGACTTGTTTGGTGATTCCAACCAGGCTAAGTTGATCGGCGTTCTTGATAACAGGCACTATCAGGTTTCCATTGGGCAAGGCGGTTGCCATTCCGATATTAATATCTTTCCTGATAATGATCTTATCGCCGTCAATGCTGGAGCTCAGCATTGGGTATTTCTTGATGCATTTTACAATGGCCTCAATGAACAAGGGCGTGAAAGTTAGCTTCTCACCTTCTCTTTTTTCATATTCATTCTTCACTCTTTCTCTCCACATCACCAGGTTGCTTACGTCGGCCTCGGTGAAACTTGTCACATGAGCGCTGGTTCTTTTGCTGTCCACCATATGTTGTGCGATCAGCTTGCGCATGCGATCCATTTCTATGATCTCCACATTAGTGCCAAAGGACTGCGGACTTGCAGTACTGGCCGCCACCTGGCCAAAGGTTGCGGTGTGTTGAGGTAAGACTACATCACTGGTCCTGCCTTGTATGATTCCCGGTTGGGATGCAGGCTGTACATAATTCCTTCTTCCTGCAACATATTGAAGAATATCTTTCTTGGTCACTCTGCCTTCATTTCCGGTACCATGTATTCTTTCCAACTCCGCGAGGCCGATTCCTTCACTGGAAGCAATATTCAATACGAGGGGTGAATAAAATCTGGCTCCACTCGTTTTTTGAACGCTCACCGGCATTGGTTGATAGGGTGTATCGCTGTATATTTCTTCTTCTATGGGTTCCACATTTTGAGTTTGCATACTGGCCGCCTGCGGCTGCATCGAGGGTGTATGCGTGCCATTTCCCGCATCGCTACCTTGTCGGACCCTGGCTATAACGGTTCCAATGGGTACCACATCATTTTCCTGATAGAGGAGTTCTTCTATCACACCATCTACTGTTGATGGCACTTCGGTATCCACTTTATCGGTAGCGATCTCCAATACCGTCTCATCCGTTTTTACCTGATCGCCGGGTTTCTTGTGCCAGCGCAGGATTGTCGCTTCCATGATACTTTCACCCATCTTAGGCATTACCAGGTCAACAAGTGGCATATGAAGTGTTTTGTTTTTTGATTCGATAAACTGTACAGAGTTGTATGCTTGATCACATGGGCACAATCATTTATCGGCATTTCGATTCACGCGGGGTGGCAAGCAATATAACTAAGGCTCAAAGGTAAGTATTGGGTTGGAAATGACAAGTCAGGGATTCTATCCTGATGCCATATCTTGCACCGGAAAGCTGACCATGAGTCGGGTCCTGCTTTTCTAATGCTCCAGGATAAATTTTCTCAGCAAATTCAATGCGTTCACAGCCGTCAAATCGATGTTTCTCATCCGATCGAAACGGAACTTAAATTTCTGCGCAACCGTTTTGTGCACATTTCCTACGGCGACCCATACGGTACCAACGGGCTTATCCGGCGAGCCACCTTCGGGACCCATGATGCCGGAAGTAGCAACTGCGAAATCGGTTCCCATCACGTCCAATGCACCCTTTACCATTTGCCTGACTGTTTCTTCACTCACGGCGCCATTGTGCAGCAGGGTTTCGGCGCTTACATGCAATATATTTTCTTTCACCTCATTTGCATAGCTCACTACACTGCCCTTAAAATAATGGCTCGATCCTGGAATAGTAGTAATCAGATGGGCGATATAGCCTCCTGTACAACTTTCCGCCGTTGCCAGGGTTTGGTTCCGGGATTTCAAAATCTTTCCCACAATTATTTCCAGGCTTTCGTCTGTGTTCGTCACGAGCCAGTCCTTCACCAACTCCTGCAGTCTGTTGAACAATGGATCCAATTCCTGATCCAATTGGATTTTGTCGGGACCAGTAGCGGTCAGGCGTAGACGAACCATTCCGTAATTCGGCAAATAGGCCAGCTTGACGTGCTTCGGGAGATCTTCTTCAAATTCTTTGATCATTTCTGCCAGAAAGGATTCACCCACTCCTGCAGTCAGCAATACGCGATGAGAGATCCCCGGCATTACGAATTCTTTCTGAAGCAGGGGAATTACATAATCTGTCATCATGCCTTTCATTTCGTGAGGCACTCCGGGCATACTGATGAATATCCTTTCGTTTTTCCTGAATAACATGCCAGGTGCGGTTCCCCTCTTGTTGGGGATTACCGAGCATCCTTCCGGCACGGTTGCCTGGTCCAGGTTCCTTTCCAGCAATGGGCGATTCAGGCTTCTGAAAATATTCTTTACGTTTTGCAGCGCGGCTTCATCCACCACTAATCTTCCGCCAAAATAGGCGGAGAGCAGGGGCTTGGTTATATCGTCAGCGGTCGGGCCCAGTCCGCCTGTGATGAGAATGATCTGCGAAGATTGAGTCTCTTGATCAAGGGCCTGCCAGATATCCTCCCACATGTCACCCACGGCAACCCGCCGTTTCACCCACACGCCCACTGCATTGAGTTCCCTGGCCATCCAGGAACTATTGGTGTCGATAGTTTGACCGATCAGCAATTCATCTCCAACTGTAATAATGGACGCGAATACCTTCTCCATAATAATCATCCAAGTTTGGCTTGAAAGGCACAAACTTACAGGAGAAATAGGTTATTTTTATGAAGCATATTTATGATCGGCAGGATCTACTCAGGACTACTCTTACTCATCTTACTGGTGATATTGCAAAACAGCACCCGGGCACAGTATGGTCCTCATTCTCTCGAAATCGTGCAGAGCGGGGGATTTTCTACCTATTCATTTCAACATGATTCCCTGGTATTCCCAAGGAGAAGAGGCCAAGCAGCTTTTGGGTCTGAGGCTGGAGTTGCAGCTATCTACCAGTTTCATTTTGTAAGACAAAGATTGGCGCTTAAGGCCGGCCTGGGATACGGCAACAAGGAAATATATATGAACAAATACAACATTGGAGATCTTCTCGCCAGTCTGTTTCCATTTGGCGGATTTAGAAAGGACAGCAGCTATTTGAGCCATGTAACCATTAGCGGGAAATACCTGGTGGTGCCATTTTCATTCAATTATCGTCTGACCAGGAATATGCGGCATGGGGCACAATTTTTTGTTGGGATAGAGATGAGTTTTCAATTATTACTGCGATCCTTTGCGCGCGTTGAATTTGATAGTGCCTATCATTTTGGGAGTCCGCGGGAATCAGAAGTATTAAAGGGAAAATATGCAGCCCAAATGCGGAGATTTTTGTTAAGCTTTGCACCCCATATTGACTTGAGAATTCGTTGCTACAGAAATCTTGGAATCCTTTTCAATCTGTTTCCAATCTCATTTTATGGCTCATCCCTGACCAAAGAAATTACATCATCAGGAGGAGTGATCGGCAGCAGTTTTGGGATTTACCATAACTTTTCAAAAAGATAGCCTTGCGGGAAAAACAAATATTATTCATAAGTCTCGTTTTTTTGGGGTCAATTCCTCTAAAAGGGCAGGATCTCAGGGAAAGGATCAGGAAAGAGGTAACAAGATTTGAAAGCGACAGTCAGATGCGGCATGCAGTCCTTGGTTTGTGTTTTGTAGAGACCAATACAGGTAAGCTGGTCTTTGAAAAAAATGCACAGCTGGGTTTGGCACCTGCCAGTTGCCAGAAAGTGATAACGGCTACCACTGCTTTCGAATTGCTTGGGAAAGACTTCCGCTACAAGACCGAATTCAGGTATGCAGGACGAGTCAGTGACAGCCTGTTTAGGGGCAATATCTACATAGTCGGTAGTGGCGATCCAAGCCTGGGCAGCTGGCGTTACACATCAACTTCGGCTGACCGTGTAGGCAAGGATCTCATGGAGTCCTTGCATTCCCATGGAATAAATAAAGTGGAAGGCGCCGTGGTTTCCGTGAATTATGGATTCGAAACACTGGCCATACCCGGAGGCTGGATCTGGGAAGATATCGGGAATTATTATGGGGCTGGAAGCTATTGTGCCAATTGGCGGGAAAATGAATATGACCTTGTCCTGAAACCAGGCAGGAATATCGGGGATTCAGTCAGAGTTCTGAATTACAGACCTGTGTTACATACAAAATTGGAGAATGAATTGAAGACGGCAGCGGCGGAAAGCGGAGATAATAGCATTATTTATTTTTCGCCCGGGCAGCACCGGGGATATCTACGTGGCACAATCCCCTGTTGTGTGGATTCCTTTGTAATCTCGGGCGCCGTGGCTGATGGAGAATTATTCGCGCTCGACCAATTTGGCGAAATCCTGGCTGATAACGGTTTCAGCCCTTCCAATGAATCCATTCAGAAAAGGAAATCCAACCTGTACGACTACACGTCAAGTCCCTTGTTCATGCACTTCTCTCCATCACTCGACAGCATTGTTTATTGGTTTCTGAAAAAGAGCATCAACCTTTACGGGGAATCATTGTTGAAGACTCTGGCCTATGAAAAATCGGGTTTTGGATCTATTGAAGGAGGAATTGATCTGATTCAACAATTCTGGGAAAAGAATGGAGTGGATAAATCAGCCCTCTTTATCATGGATGGCAGCGGCCTTTCACCACAAAATCGCGTGACTCCCGATGCCCTTGTAAAAGTGATGCGATTTGCTAAGACAAGACCCTGGTTCAGGTATTTTTATGAGGCCCTGCCCGAGATCAATGGCATCAAAATGAAAAGCGGTTCCATAGAAGGCGTCAGGTCATATACCGGTTATATCAGGAACAAATCCGGCAAAGAATACACATTCTCCATCATCGTCAATAATTTTGACGGCTCCTCCGGTTCCATGGTGAATAAAATGTGGAAGATCCTGGACATCCTGAAATGAATGATATAGAATAGACATTATCCTGCTGGCTGGGTCATGAAAAATGGTTGTAGTTTCTCACGCAGAGCTTCGGGCATCCCAGTTTTTTGCATGGTTTTAGTTTCAATAAAATACATACTCACCCGGCCTGTAGTGAGCAAAATCCCCACCTCATTGAATACTTCCTGAAAGAATTCAATTCTATGGCCAATAGGCAATTCCTTTAGTGTAGTCCTGATGGTGAGCAGATCGTCATAGTGCGCGGGGCGAATGAATTTACAGTGCAGTTCCACTATTGGCATCATGATGCCCATGGCCTCCATTTCTTTGTACGTGAATCCCAACTGCCGGATACTTTCTGTGCGGCCTGTTTCAAAATATTGAGCATAATTGCCGTGGTACACCACATTCATCTGGTCAGTCTCAGCATATCTTACCCTCAATTGGATTTCTGATACAAACATATCTTGAGTTCTTGATTCCTGATTTTTTTTATAGAAATGTCCGAGATGCGACGGTCATAAAAGGACCGATCAAAGTTCCGGATTCCTGACGGGCAGATGCTCCTGCAATATTCAAAGCCGGTTTCAATCATTTCCCTACCATCGCGTCAACGCTTGCCTTTCCGGGGCCCACCAACAATAATACAAGGAATCCAACAAGGAAAAGCGCTGCTTTTTCGCCATCACCGAATATGTCGCCATTGTGGACGATGAACAGTGCCACGCTCATGGCGATGATCAGCGGAATGGTGGCGAGCCGGCTGAAGAGTCCAATGATCAGGAATATTGCACAAAAAAATTCTGCAAAAATATCGAGTGACAATGAAACGGTTCGACCTAGATGAAGGAAATTCAGGAAGGTGGCCTTCATTTGCGGAAAGCGAACCAGTTTGCCATAGCCGTGCGCCATAATCAGGGCACCCAAACCTAATCGAAGTACTAACAATGCCACGTTAATTGTCCAGTCGGCGTAGCTGATGGACATGAGTTTTTTCATGGACGATTTTTTGGCGCAAAAATAAGTGATAGGAACCTTTTATCCACAACTGATTTGGAACGGTCTTTGCCAAAACTGTACACAGTATCTTAGCGCGTAGTTGCGATTTAAGAAAACTCTAACAAAAGGGATTTGAACTTCGTGAAATACCGAAAATCAGAATTACGTTGTAAATAACCTCAACCGACAATATGCAAGGACGGTTCTTAAGGCTCATCATTGTGCTGGTTGCTATTGGCGGCCATAGTCATGCCCAACAGACAAAAATCTACCTGGATCCCCAGGCACAATACAAACAGGCGAAGGAATTATACCAAAACGGCCAATATAGCCTGGCTTACCCGCTTTTCAAAGAGCTCAGGGAATCGCTTCGCACCACCGACCTCAGCAATAACCGCGTAGAATTTGAAGATATCAACTATTACGCGATTGCCTGCGGGCTCCAACAGAATGAAGGATTCGCGGCGACCGATGCCAAACAATATATTGACCTGAGCCATAACCTGGCACTCAACCAGAAACTCAGTTTTGAACTGGCGGAATATTATTTCAGGAAGAATGATCTGACCAAATCGCTGGATTACTATGAAAAGACAAGTGTTGGCAACCTGGACAACCGCCAGATCGCCGACATGAAATTCCATCAGGGATATATCTATTTCACCAAGCAACAATTTGACAAGGCAAGACCTCTTCTCCAGTCAATCTCGCAATCACCCTCGGATCCCAATTACCAGGACGCGAATTATTACTATGGATTCATCGCTTATTATGACCATAAATACAAGGAGGCCCTGGACGCGTTTCAGATTGTGGAAAATCATCCCACCTATGGGAAGATCGTTCCGTTCTATATCACCAATATCTATTATTTCCAGGGGCAAAAGGATAAGGCATTGGAATATGGTGAAGCTGCATTGAAGAAAGGTGGCGGATATTATGACCTGCCCATGCAGAAACTCATCGGGCATGCCTGGTTTGAAAGGAAGAACTACATAAAAGCATTATCCTATCTGGAGGCATACAATAGTGGATCAGATAAAGTTAGCCGGGAGGACATTTATGAATTGAGCTATTGTTATTATCAGGCTAATCAATTGTCCAAGGCTGTTGAAGGATTCAAGAAATTGAGTGACGGAGGGGATTCGCTGAGTCAGAGCGCCATGTATATACTGGGAGATGCTTATCTCAAATTGGGCCAGAAATCCAATGCAAGAAGCGCCTTTTCATTTTGCGCTGCCAATAACAATAATGCTCTTCAAAGAGAGGTCTCTAAATTCAACTACGCCAAACTTTCATACGAACTCGGATTTCAGGATGTGGCCCTCAGTGAGTTTAAGAAATTCATTCAGGAATATCCGAATTCGGAATATAATAAAGAAGCCGTTGAGACCCTGGTGAACATGATGGCAAAAACCAATAATTACCGTGAGGCATTGAGCATGTTGGATGCGGTTGAATCGCCATCGGACCAGGTAAAGAAATTATATCCCAGGATCTTGTACGGAAGAGCCATGGAATTGATTAATGACCAGGATTTGGAGGGAGCGAAAACACTGTTGGACAAGGGACTGAAGGATCCCAACAATGCATCGCTTATTCCGGCAATCAATTTTTGGGAGGGAGAGATCGCCTATCGACAGAATCGCCTCGACGACGCGATCAGGTTTTATAATGCTTATCTCAGCAATCCTTCTTACTTAAGTGGAGAAGTGACACCTGCTAATGCGAAATATAATCTCGGTTATTGCTATTTCCGTAAAGAGAATTATCGACAAGCGCTGGGATTTTTTGAGCAGGTTTCCAGGTCCGCCGCGCTGAATTCAACGCCCGTAGAACAGGACGTATATCTCCGCAGCGCCGACTGTTATTTTATGAACCGCGACTTCAGCAGAGCGAAATCTATGTACAATACTGTCGTGAATTATTCATGGCCCTCGAGTGATTATGCCACCTTCCAGACTGCCATGATTGCCGGAGTCGGCAATCCTAATGAAAAGATCAACCTACTGAAATCAATTGTGAGAAGATACCCCTCTTCTTCATTGATGCCTGATGCCGACCTGGAAATTGCCAAGACCTATCTGGCTGATGAGAAATTCAGGGAGGCAATACCTTATCTGAACAATGTTATTAACGCACCGGGGGCCAATAACCTCAAACCCGAGTCGTATTTGAAATTAGGCCTGAGTTATTTTAATCTCAACAAGAACGAGGAATCATTGAATCAGTACAGGAAATTGGTGAGTCAATATCCCAATTCTACTGAAGCAGAGGAAGCGATAGATAATATGAAAGCCATTTATGTTCAGGAGGGGAAGGCCGGCGATTTTGTTGACTTTATGAAAAGCACGGGCCGCACAGTTACTGTTAGTGAAGAAGAGAACCTGATGTATAAGTCTGCGGAAAATAAATATATCGACAAGGACTATAATGCCGCTATCACTGCATTTAATAATTATCTCATGAAATTCCCTGATGGACAGAATGCAACATCAGCCTGGTTCCTGAGGAGTGAGATCTACAATTTGCGAAAAGATTGGAAGAATGCCGTGAGTGGATATGCGGAGGTTACCGACAGGGGACCTGGCAAATATGCGGAAAGAAGTGCCGCACAGGCTGGAAGGATCTATTATTTCGAATTGAATGACTATCCAAAAGCTGAAGAATATTTTAAGAAGCTGAAAGACCTGGCCACTGCTGGTGATAACCGGTTGGATGCGATGCGCGGATTATTGCGCAGTCAGTACCAGTTGAAAGAATGGACTGAGGCAGTTCCCAATGCCCAGGATTTGCTTAAGGAGAAAAATATAAGTGTCGATGATAAAGTTCTTGCCAATATGGTGATCGCGCGATCTCAGCAAAGCAAGCAGCAGTATGCAGAAGCCATACAGAGTTTTAGGAATGTGGTGGGCATCAATAAGTCTGCATTTGCGGCTGAGGCCCGATATGAAATTGCCAATAGTTATTTCGCGCAGAACGACCTGAAAAATGCGGAAAAAACAGCCCTCGAAACGGTGAATAAATCCGGATCTTATGACTATTGGATCACGAAAGCCTATATCCTGTTGGGAGAAGTATTTGCGGCTCAGAAGGATTTTTTCAATGCGAAGGCTACTTTGCAAAGCGTAATTGAAAATAGCAAGATCACCGAATTGAAAAATGAAGCACAGGATAAGCTGAACCAGGTGATGGAAGCAGAGAAAAAATGATCTGTCATCCAGGGCATACATATATAGTTGGACCAGCAAGAATTCAAGGGTAGAGCAAGAAGATTATTTCAAAAAGAAAATTGGTACAATGCGATATTTGAGATCAGGTATTTTTCTGGCTATTGGAATTTTTGGGATAAGTCTCACCACTTTGGCGCAGCGTGATACTTTGAGCAGGCAAACGATCAATATCACTTCTTCTTTCAAGCCTGTATTGAAGGATGCGGTCAAAATCAATTTCAACGCTGCACCTCCAACGCCGGATTCATCCCGCCCCAGGCTCACTTATTCCATACCAACCGGAGAACTGTTCACCACTTATCGGCCACTGGCCTTGCAGCCCCTGGCGCTTGCCATTGATTCCACGGGGAAATGGGGAGCAAGTAATTTTGTGAAAGTGGGATTCGGCAATTATCAGACACCTTTTTTCCAGGCGGGATTTACCTTGGGAAATGCAACTAATTCCAATCTCAACCTGTTTGCACATTATGTTTCTTCCCAGGGTAGCCAGATCAGCAACCAGAATTTCACGGATGCGGGATTCGCTGCCTATGGAAGCACTATTACGGCAAAAAAATTAGAGCTCTACGGAAAATTCGGCATTGACCAGGACAAATATTACCTCTATGGATACAATCATGATACGCTTAGTTATAAGAAAAGCGACCTGCTCCAGCGATTTCAAACGATCAGCATCAACGGCGGTCTCAGAAACATCGACCCCACTCAATTTGGACTGAAATATCATCCCGACCTCCGGATAGCCGTATTTAGTGATAACCACAAGGCTACCGAGACCGACGCAGTGCTCGATCTTCCCTTGGAAAAATATGTGGGAGATGCTTTTGGGGTGAAACTAGGCGTCAATTTTGATTTCACGCGGTACACACCAGGCACTGGTAAACCTATTACTAACAACATCTATACCTTGCCTTTAGCATTGTTGTTCAAGACACCCAATTTTAATTTACATGCCGGATTGGTTCCTTCCTGGGATAATTCCACCTTCAAGCTTCTGCCCGATATTACGGCCGAAGTAATCCTGGGAACGGAGAAGACCATTTTGCAACTGGGATGGCTTACTTACTACGATAAGGGCTCCTACCAGCGTTATGCATCTATCAATCCCTATCTCAGTCAGCCAATCCAATTGCTGAACACCAGAGTGTTGGAAAGATATGCTGGATTTAAGGGAGCCATCACCGATTATTTTACATATAATGCCAAGCTGGGATATACCCAATACAATAACATTCCTCTTTTTGTAAATGACTATTCGAATGATGGCAAGACTTTCCTGATAAGAAACGAAAGCGAATTACAGGCCGTGGAAGTGCAGGGCGAAGTAGCATTCGTGAAAGCCGAAGACCTTTCGGTCAGCGCCGGCTTTCACTGGCGTCATTTTACCAAACAGGAAACAGAAGACAAACCATGGGGCATTCCTCCAAGAGAATTGAATTCAACAGTTCGTTGGGCAATTCTGAAGGATCTCTGGCTCAAAGGTGATCTCTACTTTTTCCAGGGGCCCAAATACCTGACCAGCACCGGCGGTTCCGATGCCCACACCAATAGTATGGATATGAATGCCGGATTGGAATTCAGGATCACCAAACAACTGAATCTCTGGGTTCAGGCCAATAATATCTTCAACAAAAAGTACCAGCGCTGGAATCAGTACCAAACTTATGGATTCAACATGCTGGGCGGAATTGTTTTCAGATTCGATCAGAATAACAAATGAGATTCTCCTTTATGGACGGAATTCCGGCGGGGAATAATGCAGAAGGCAGCCTTTTCAAACATCTGTTGAAATCCGGGGATAATTGAGGTCGCTAAAATCCCGCCCCGCGTTTTTCAAACCAGGCGGGTTTCCTAAGAATATTGCCACTTAAAATATCTAATCTATTATCTTTGGCGGGCCCATTCAGTGATCAAAATCCTGCTATGTTTGACATTCTTTACCAGTACCTCATTCAACAACGCTCCCTGAGTCTGCCTGGTTTAGGAACCCTGCACTTGCAGAATATTCCGGCAATGAGTGATTTTTCCAATCATATAATTGCGCCGCCTTCTGAAAAAGTGGTCTTCGATTCATCGCTCGATGCACCTCACAAGAATCTTTTTTTATATGTGGCTAAACGCAAGAATATTGCGGAGTGGGAGGCGATCAAACTGGTGAATGATTTTTCATTCGACTTGAAACACAAACTCAAAGACGGAAAGGAAATCAATTGGGAAGGGATCGGAATACTCCATACCGGCGATTCAGGGGAAATCCTGCTGGAGGCAAGGCCGATGGAATATGAATTTCTCAGGCCGGCCCCTGCGAACAGGGTGGTCAGACAGAATACTCACCATATCATAAGGAGAGGAGACAAGGAAGTGCAGGAGACCTTCGCAAAAACGCCGGGTTTTGAAGAAGATGAATCGATCATTTCAATTAGAAGAAGAAAATGGTGGCTTTGGGCCGCACTGATCCTGGTCATTGGCCTATTGATGCTGATCATTCATTTTTCGCGAACAGGCTTTAGCCTCTCCGCCACACAAAATCAGCAAAGACCGGACGCCAAAGAAGCTCCCTCAACATATACCGTACCACAATAAGCTTTCCCGGAATGGTTCAAAATATACAAGACAGGATCCACCGCGACAGTTGCATCATTTGCGGCTCCGGCTCCATTTCCAGAGTTCTCAGCACCAAGGATTTTACGATCACGCAGGAATCATTTGAAATTTGGGAATGTGCCAATTGTTCGCTGAGATTTACCCAAGATGCTCCACGTAAGGAATCCATCGGAAGATATTATCATTCTGAAGACTATATTTCTCATTCGGATACCCGTAAAGGCCTCGTGAATTCACTATATCATTCAATTCGGAAAATCACGCTTCAGGGAAAAAGAAAATTAATTCAAAAGCATAGCCATATCACAAAGGGTGCTCTATTGGATTTCGGCTGTGGTACCGGGGCATTCCTGCATGCCATGCAGGAGTCCGGATGGCAGGTGAGGGGAGTTGAGCCTGATGAATCAGCCAGGAAGAATGCCGAAACACATTACCAACTCAATATTGATCCTCCTGAAAACATATTCGAATGGCCCCCTGCCCAATTTGATGTCATCACCCTTTGGCATGTGTTGGAACATGTATATGAATTACGTCAATATCTGGGAAGACTAAATCATTTATTGAAGCCAGATGGCAGGATTTTCATTGCGGTTCCTAATTATACTTCCGCTGATGCGAAGTATTATCGCGAAGCCTGGGCGGCTTATGACACACCCAGGCATTTATACCATTTTTCACCGGCGGCCATGAGAAGGTTTTTAGCTGAGATGCAATTTAAGTTGATCGACATTCAACCCATGTGGTTCGACAGCTATTATGTGAGCATGCTGAGTGAACGAAATAAGAATGGTCGGATCAATTATCCAAGTGCAGTCTGGCAGGGGTGGAAATCAAACCGGCAAGCGAGGCAGGATCCGGAACTTGCAAGTTCCCTGATATATATTTGCGCAAAAGACCAGTCAATTCATGCTGCAGACTCATTAATGTGAACCTGAATTTGATCTAAACCGCTTTCAGTTAAGTTTTACCTCTAGTATCTTTGGCCAAAGCTTACCGGTTATAAACATCCGGCGACCGCTAGAATCCCAGGCTATTCCATTGAGCACGGCACCCTCATCTTCCGTCCTTTCATCATAATCAATATTGGCATATTTTTTCAGTGCGTCTGTGAAATCCAATAGGCCGGCTACCCGCCCTGTGGCGGGATCAATTTTCAACACATAGTCTGTTTCCCAGCGATTGGCATAAATGAATCCATCAATATATTCCAGTTCATTTAGATTATTTACCGGGCCCAGGTTATTGAAAACGGAAATCACTTTGTTGACTGAGAAATCAAAAGGCCTTACATAATAAAGTTTATCAGTGCCATCGCTCGCAATCAGGTTGGTTCCATCATTGGTTATGCCCCAGCCTTCCCTGTTCCAATTGATCTTCCTGATCAGTTTGAAATCTTTGGCCCGATAAACCAAAACTGAATGCTCTCTCCAGGTGAGCTGGTAAAGGGTGTCATTCAAAATGGTAATGCCTTCTCCAAACATGGAAGTATCCAAAGAAATTTCCTGCTTAATTTTTCCACTAGCATAGTCAATTTTCCTAAGTCTTGATTCACGATACTGTCCCGTTCCCTCATACATTTGGTTATTATAATATACGAGACCCTGGGTGAATGCGGATGTATCATGCGGATAGATATTTACTACAGAGTAAGAGATATTCTGTGGCGGGGCGACATTGCTAACCGGGGTAGGGGCGGGACTGCTGTCGTCGCTATGATTTTTATTACCCGAACAGGCTGCCAATAGAATGACCAGCATCGGGAGAAGCCATTTCCTGAGCATATTGCTAATGAATTCCTGCAAAAATAAGAGTTGGAAATGAAGTTAGATCGTTAAAGCTTTAGATTTCATTGCCAGGAGGCTCCTCCAGTCGTCGAAAATCGGTTTTGCATTTTTGATGGTTCAGAATAATTTGTTTTACTTTGCAATAACGCTTCCAGGAACACCGCAGGATTCATTTGTTTCCACTTTGAGATCCCGGTTGGTTCAGATCTTCAGGGCGTTCACTGAAATCCACACATATCCGTTTCGTATTCCTTCACAACCTCATCACACAGATTACTGAAAACCCTGTTTCATAAGGCGTGAAATAGTTGTCTGAAAACATGCCCCCAACATCCTTCGTAAAGCTCTCAGGCTGAGGCACAGGCTTCGTGTATGCGATACCGCCTGCCCCCGGTTGGTTTCAGAAAGAAAAATCGCCGAAAGCTCCGGCAAATCTGTTACGATGAGAACCATTTTGCTTTGTCTGGCCAGTTTCGTCTATTCTGCCGCATTTGCTCAAAGAGATTGCGGAACCGATTCTTATTGGCAGGAACAATTGTCCGCCAACCCCGGCCTGATCGCAAAGCAACGTGAAATAAGCCTCTTCACCGACAAATTCATTCATTCACCTTCCATGCAAATGAAGGGGCAGGGTTACGATCCTTCCGCCACTCCCGTGATCACAATTCCGGTGGTGGTGCATATTTTGTATAAGGACCCCATTCAGGATATCAGCGAAGCTCAGGTGCAATCGCAGATAGACGTGTTGAATGCGGATTTCAGCAGCCTCAATAATGATATTGAAAAAGTTCCCAATGCATTTGAACCGCTCATTGCCGATTGCCAGATCCGTTTTGAATTGGCCAAAGTCGACCCTGAAGGCAGGGCAACCAATGGTATTGTCAGAAAACAAACCGGCAGAATGTTTTGGGTACAGGACGACAGGATGAAGAAGGCTTCCCTGGGTGGCGATGATGCTTGGGACAGCCGGCGTTACCTCAATATCTGGGTATGCAACCTCTTCAGCACTTTGCTGGGCTATTCAACTTTTCCCGGCGCGCCCCAGGATAAGGATGGGGTCGTGATCCGTACGGATGTATTTGGAACGAATAGTAGCGGATCGGCCTATAGCAAGGGAAGAACCACCACGCATGAAATAGGACATTGGCTCAACCTGAAACATCTTTGGGGAGATTCACCCTGTGGTGACGATGGAGTGGATGACACTCCTCAGCAAAAGACATACAGCAATGGCTGTCCTTCTTTTCCAAACCTTTCAAGCGATTGCAATCCTGGACCCAACGGAGACCTCTTCATGGATTTTATGGATTTCACAGACGACGCCTGCATGCAGATGTTCACCCAGGGTCAGAAACAAAGGATCAGAGCAATTTTTGCGGAAGGCGGGCCACGAAGTTCAATACTCGCTTCAAACGCGCTGGGTGCACCCTGGATTGACAGCCTGGAGGCTTCGGCATCGGTTTTATCTTCGCAAAATGGAATTTCGGTTTATCCTAATCCTGCAAATATGCAGTTGAGCATCCATGGTGAATCAGAGCTCAGTGGCAGTTCATATATGATTTATAATTCAACCGGCCGTCTGGTCCTCTCCGGAATCTGCAACTCTCATACACCAACTATTAATATCGGCAAACTGGCGCCAGGCGTATATTTCCTAAGGCTAATCGGCGCAAAGGATAAGCGCGGTACTCAATTTATCAAGAATTGATTACAGTACTTCGGTAGCTCCTTGCCGGACTTCACGTTAGAAAAATGTTAAGGATTGACCTCATCCGGGAAAGGTTTGAATCTGCTCCCATAATTTTATCTCCAAACTACCGTTAGGATAACTGATTGAGTCTCCGGCCTCATTGTCTGGGACAACGATCACTGTATCCGGGCCTTATTTTCTAAAGCATTAAACTTATTGGTACCATCTTGGTCAAATTCAGGAAACCTCTTATTACAAAAATCTACTTATGAGAAAAATTATCCTCATTGCTCTAAGCCTGAGTTTTTTCCTATCTCCGGCACTGAATGCCCAGATCCTGAAAAAGGTGTTAAAGGGATCGGGTAACAAAGATTCATCTCAGAAATCCACCGGCATTTTAAATTCCGTATTCGGTAATAAATCGGGTTCGGGAAATTTGTCGAACGATGATATTATAGCGGGTTTGAAAGAAGCCCTGACGGTGGGAGCTGAAAACAGTGGGAAAAAATTATCGAATGTGAATGGCTATTTTGCCAATGCCGCAATCAAGATCCTGATGCCTGAGGAAGCAAAGAAAGTGGAGAGCAAATTGCGGGCCATTGGGCTGGGTAAACAAGTGGATAATGCCATACTTTCCATGAATCGCGCGGCCGAAGATGCCGCCAAGTCCGCGGCTCCGATCTTTATCAATGCCATCAAACAAATGAGTTTCCAGGATGCTCTGAGCATCCTTAGAGGCGGGGATTTTGCCGCTACCAATTACCTGAAAGATAAGACTAGCAATCCCCTGACAGAAGCCTTCCGGCCTGTGATTGATTCTTCATTGAAAAAAGTGAATGCCACCAAATACTGGAATACTGTTTTTTCCACTTATAATAAATTCAGCAGTGAAAAGGTCAATCCCGATCTGTCTGCCTATGTAACTGAGAAAGCATTGTCAGGCATTTTTTACCAGGTGGGGCAGGAAGAACAATCCATCCGTAAAGATCCTTTGGCCAGAACTTCAGACATTCTGAAAAAAGTCTTTGCGAAATAGTCTCGATGAGGCTGCTGATGACGACCACATGACGGTCTTATTTTTTGGCGGAAAATTCTCTCACGGTTCCGTCATTATAACCCACTATGGCCTTATCAGCCATTTGTACAAATAGACCATTATCCACGACGCCGGGTATGAAGTTGATTGCCTTTTCTAATTTTTCGGGGAGGAGAATAGAACCGAAGGCGCAGTCAACAATATAATTTCCGTTATCGGTTATCCATGCCTGTTCGTTTGGCGCTCTGAGTGTCGGCTTGCAACCCAGTCTTTCCAATTTCCTGACTGTGATTTCCCAGCCAAATGGAACCACTTCAACGGGCAGAGGAAATTTGCCCAGGGTCTCGACCATTTTTCGTTCGTCTGCGATTACTATGAATTTGGAACTGGCGGAAGCAATGATCTTTTCCCGCAGCAATGCGCCTCCTCCTCCCTTGATCAAATTCAGGTTTTCGTCTATTTCATCGGCTCCGTCAATGGAGAGATCAATCTGTTCCAGGCCTTCAAATCCAATAAGGGGTATGCCTGATTCCAGGGCCAGTTTTTCAGAAGCGGCGGATGTGGCAATGGCTTTAATATGCAGTCCCTGCCTGACTCTTTCGGCAATCTTCAAAATGGCCCAATAGGCCGTGGAGCCTGTTCCGAGTCCAACCACCATGCCATCCTGGACATAGTCTGCGGCTCTTTCAGCTGCAATTTTTTTTGTCAACATGATCGGCTTTCCCCATTAAAATAAAAAGGATTATGAAGCGATTCATAATCCGGGATATTTTGTAAATAATAGCATTATATGTCTATGGCTTCTCCGTAAGCGGCCGCTGTGGCTTCTTTCGTAGCCTCACTCATGGTGGGATGTGGATGCACGGAGTTCAATATTTCATGATAAGTGGCTTCAAGTGTGCGGGCTACCACCACTTCCGCGATCATGTCTGTAACTCCGTTGCCGATCATGTGTGCACCAAGGAATTCCCCATATTTGGCGTCGAAAATCACTTTCACAAAACCCTCCGTGGAACCCGCTGCATTGGCCTTTCCGGAAGCGATGAAAGGGAATTTACCCACTTTAATTTCATATCCGGCTTCCTTAGCCGCTTTTTCCGTATAGCCTACAGATGCCACTTCAGGCAGGCAATAGGTGCAGCCGGGGATATTGTTATAGTCCAGGGGTTCGGGAAGGGAACCATATTTTTTCTCTACATAACCGATATGCTCAGCCGCGACAATGCCTTCTTTAGTGGCTACATGAGCCAAAGCCTGACCGGGTGTACAATCCCCAATGGCATAAATGCCCGGCACATTGGTTTGAAGATATTTGTCTATTGCAATTTTTCCCTTTTCAACCTTTACGCCCAGTTGTTCCAGTCCGGCGTTTTCAAGATTGGCCACAATGCCAACCGCGCTCAGCAGGATCTCGGCTTCCATGGTTGTTTCGCCTGAAGGAGTCTTCACTTTGGCCTTTACGCCGCTGCCGCTGGTATCAACCCCCGTCACTTCGCTGCTGGTGAATATGTCAATTCCCTGTTTCTTGAATTGCTTTTCCAGCTCCTTTGAAATATCCTCATCTTCTACAGGCACTATTCGTGGAAGGAATTCAACAATGGTGACTTTTGTTCCCAGGCTGTTGTAGAAATAGGCAAATTCAGACCCGATAGCGCCGCTACCAACAATGATCATGCTTTTGGGCTGCTGGGCCAGTGACATGGCTTCCCGGTAGCCGATTATTTTCTTCCCATCGATTTTCATACTGGGTAATTCACGGGAACGGCCACCTGTAGCAACGATGATATATTTGGATTCAAGCACCTGCGTTTTGCCATCTGCGCCTGTCACTTCCATCTGCCCACGAGCCTTTAATTTTCCATGTCCCATGAAAACATCGATCTTGTTCTTTTTCATCAGGAACTGAACGCCTTTGCTCATCTTGTCTGCCACCGCTCTGCTTCTCTTGATAACAACTGGGAAATTTTGCTGCACACCGCTGGCATCAATGCCATAATTCGTGCTGTGCTTCATGTAATCATAAACCTGCGCGCTTTTCAAAAGAGCCTTGGTGGGGATGCATCCCCAATTGAGACAGATTCCGCCCAGGCTTTCTCTTTCAACAATTGCGACCTTAAATCCAAGTTGTGAGGCGCGAATAGCGGCTGGATATCCTCCCGGGCCGCTACCCAACACTATAACATCGTATGCCATATTAATTGTATGATTTAAAGATTTCGAATGATTCCATAGCTAATGCATGAAGCAGAAACCTAAACGCGCTAATTCAGGATCCCGGATTATGGAGCCGGCATCCTGAATTGATTTGCGAAATTACTGGCAAATAGGCAAACCGCAAAACAGGTTAAGATCGGGGCAGGAACTTTTTTTAACGATATTTTCCCGACGATATGTTAAGAACTATGCGGAATTTTGCAGGGATCTTTCATACCCGAAAGTTCTGCCATACCGAAGTCATGAAAATATTATTCATACTCCTCTCTGTACTATCATCCGTCTTGCTTCGCGCCCAGACCAATCCGGATTTTGAATCAGTGGATCATTTCGCAAGGAGCATAAAGATTCAAACTGATAATCGTAAACAATTATTAAAGGTCATAGACACCATTCGCGGCCAATTCAGCAGAGATGAGGCCAGAGTGAGAGCCGCATTCGTTTGGGTAACCGAACACGTCCAATATGACTGTGGCAGTTATTCCGATCCTGTATTGAGCAGAAATTCAATCGACGCTATTTTGAAGACCGGAAAATCAGTCTGCTCCGGGTTCGCTAATATTTTTGAATTCATGTGTCGTCAATTGGGTATTGAATGTGTCAATATCAATGGCTTTGCCAAGACCTCCGCGAAAGACCTGCTGATACAGGCCGACAGCATGAGGAATAATCATACCTGGAATGCCGTGAGGATTAGTGGAATGTGGAAACTCGTAGATGTAACCTGGGCCAGCGGTTATGCAGATGAAAACTGCGGTACGGTGGTGAAAGAATTTGCCGACCAGTATTTCTTCATGCCTCCTGAACAAATGATCCTGACTCATTACCCCGCAGACAGCATCTGGCAGCTCTTGAAAAACAGGATGAGCCGTGATGAATTTCTTCGATTACCTGTATTACACGATTCTTTTTTCAAAACCGGGGTTTCAGAATTTGAACCCGGTCAAAGCACACTGGAAGCTCCCTACAATGGTTTGCTGATATTCAAATTCAAATCCTCCAGGCCCCTGGAGAAGATAGGTATCTGGAGCCCGGATGCGTCTGTGCCACAGGAATGGGGGCGATTGATCCGACGAGGCGACTATTTCGTTTTTTATTACTATGTAAAGGGCAGGAATGATTATATACTGAATATCTCACTGGATGGAACGCGCACTTCCCTGATATATAAAATCAAAGTTCAAAAGCAAAAGAAACGGGGATCATAGAGGAGCCTGATGCCTGGACCAATCAATCGATGAGCGTGACGCTATTCTTGAGCAGAATATCTTTCTTCAGCACGAAATCAAAATAGATGCAGTAGTAGATGAAGGTTCCCCTGCCTTGAACCTTTCCCATATACCTTCCGTCCCAGCCTTCGGTGGGAGTTTTTGATTCAAATACTTTTTCCCCATATCTGTTAAAGATCATCAGATGGTATTTATCTATCGGGCAAAAAAAGCTGGGTCTGAAAACATCGTTCCTGCCATCACGGTTAGGGGTGAAGGCATTTGGAAACATCATGCATTTCGAATCGCAGGCTATGGTTACTACGGTATCTATATGATATCCGCAGATATTGTCAGCGCGCAGAATATAAGTGCCTGGATTGGGAGCAATATATTCGGGTCCCGCGATTCCGTCCTGCCACTGATAGTCGGTGTATTTCTGCGGTACGGTTTGCAAAGACACGCCCAGTGCTCCGCATGGTATGAGTACATTATTGCCCAATTCAAACTGGGGTTTATCAATCACTTCCACCTGCACAGCCGCCCTTGGGCTTTCGCATCCCTGAACGGTTTGCGAAACGTAATAAAAGGTTATGGTTGTATCCGCCGTGGAAGGTGTGGGCGCTATGGGATTTCCTATACCGGCGATAGGTGAATCATACCAAAGTATATTTTGCCCCTTTGCTACCAGTGGTTGATCAGGCCTGTTCAGACAGAGGAGGACCAGGCTATCAGCATTCGGTTCAAGTATGAATGAATTGAAAATCAGGGTTATGCTATCTTGCACCGTGCATTTTCCGTCATTCACCTGTACCCAATATAGACCGCTTTGATTGGTTTGGATGGCAGTATCAGTTGCGCCCGTTGACCAGGCATAGACGGCTCCCGGATATTGGGGCAGTGCCAGAGTGAACATAGTATCCTTGCAAATAATGAGACTGTCGCCCGGGAACAGATTTGCGGGCAGGCCGCATGGGGCCTGCGCCAGGGCATTTTGGCAGGTCAGGAGCATGAATATCCACAGCAGGCATGGTATTTTTTTCATGGGATCGGGGACTAACCTTTACAGTTTTCACTTATTTAACAATTATTGAACCAATTCTTTATTTTCAGGCCCAAAATCAGGGATTTTGAACAAGGATTAGGGCAAAAACATTTTGAGTTTTAATTAAATTTGCAGACCTTGCCCTCCCAAAAAAAATCAATTATGGCTAGAGTTTGTCAGGTTACGGGTAAGGTTCCCATTACCGGCCACCGTGTTTCGCACTCTAATATCAAGACTAATCGCCGGTTCCTGCCGAACCTGCAGACCAAACGTTTTTTCCTGGCAGAAGAAGACAAATGGATAAGTCTTAAGGTATCCGCTGAGGGTATTAGAACGATCAACAAGAAGGGACTTTATTCGGTAGTTAAGGAGTTGAGAGCCCAGGGCGAAAAAATCTAACAATATCAAAATTTCAATACAATGGCTAAGAAAGGTAACAGGGTACAGGTGATCCTAGAGTGTACTGAACATAAAACCAGCGGCAAGCCCGGTACCAGCCGCTATATCACCAGTAAGAACAAGAAAAATACTCCGGAGCGAATGGAGTTGAAGAAATACAACCCTATCTTGAAGAAATATACCATCCACAAAGAAATTAAGTAACCATGGCAAAGCAAGCAAAAACAGCCATCAAGACCAAAGATCAGAAGGCTGCATCGGAAGCAAAGAACTGGACTAAAGTGATCAGGGCCGTACGCAGTCCCAAGACCGGAGCCTATACTTTCAAGGAGGCTATTGTACATAAAGACAAGATCAGGGAATTCCTGGCTAAAAAATAAAAGGTGGTTTAGTAAGAGCGTGAAAGCTGTCATGATATAATAGTATCGCGACGGCTTTTCTCGTTTTATGTATTTTCTATGGAGCAAATAATTTGTACGCGTCAAGCCAACCCTTCAGATTGTTCTACAATTGCAGAATTGGGCAGGCAAACCTTTGCCGAAACCTACGGCGATGTGAGTAATAAGGAATCCATCGAAAGATATTTGGCCGCTAAATTCTCAACGGAGACCATTGCCGCCGAACTAGCCAGTCCGGGCGATCGCTTTTATATCGCCAATTTCAAATCCAATCCAGTAGGCTTTACGAAACTCAAAAATGACAGAGAAGCAAAAGGCCTGCATGGCCGGAAGACAATAGAAGTGGAAAGGATCTACGTACTGCCGGAATATCAAAGGTCCAAAGTGGGAAGTGAGTTGATGAGGCAGTGTAAGGAGATAGCCAGAGCCGAAAAATTCGAAACAATCTGGCTGCAGGTATGGCAACAAAATCTCAAGGCAATACAATTTTATCAAAAAGCAGGGTTTGTAATATATGAAACAACACATTTTTCTTTTGATGATATTACGCATCAGGATTTCCTGATGCGCTACGATCTTTACTATTAAATTCGTGTATGGGATTTTTTGATAAACTATTCGGGAAAAAAGAAAAGGAAAGTCTGGACCAGGGATTGCAAAAAACAAAGGAAAGTTTCCTTTCCAGGATTACGAAGGCAGTAGCAGGTAAGAGTACAGTTGATGAAGAGGTGTTGGATTCAATTGAAGATGCCCTGATAGGAGCCGACGTGGGCATTGATACAACGGTTCAAATCATCAAACGCATTGAGTCAAGGGTCGCAAAGGATAAGTATCTCAATACTGCCGAACTCAATAATATCCTGCAGGAAGAAATGGAAGCACTCCTGGTCAGCGGTCTGGAAAATAATTCATATGATTTCACTTCAGAGCTCCCCGCCAAACCTTATGTGATCCTGGTTGTGGGGGTAAATGGGGTGGGCAAAACCACCACAATCGGTAAACTGGCTTATAATTTTAAGAAAGCAGGCAAATCGGTATTATTGGGTGCGGCAGATACTTTTAGGGCCGCAGCAGTAGATCAGTTGACTATTTGGAGTGAAAGAGCTGGTGTGGGAATCGTAAAGAAAGAAATGGGAAGTGACCCTGCCTCTGTAGCTTTTGATACGGTCACGAGCGGCCTGGCAAAGGGAGTTGACGTAATCCTGATAGATACGGCCGGTCGTCTCCACAACAAGGCGCACCTGATGGAAGAACTCAGTAAGATTAAAAGAGTAGTGCAAAAAGTAATTCCGGATGCACCACAAGAAGTGCTTTTGGTATTGGATGGATCCACCGGGCAAAACGCGGTTGAACAGGCCCGCCAATTCACCAGTGCTACTGAAGTAACTGCCCTGGCTATTACTAAATTGGATGGAACTGCCAAAGGGGGGGTCGTTCTCTCCATCGCTCATCAATTCAGGATTCCTGTAAAATTTGTGGGTGTGGGTGAAAAAATGGAAGACCTTTTGGTTTTCGACAAACATGAATTTGTAGACAGTCTTTTCAATTTAAATCGCTCCTGAAAAATTTCGAACTATCGGCCTCACATAAAAGCGACAACCCCCTGTAAACAGGAGGTTGTCCTTGAAGTTGATTGACACCTAACCCACCATATATATTTGACCTGTCCGCCATGTTTGGCATATCAGGTAATGGGTTCTATTTTGAAAAAGGGAAATATCACTCTATAATTCTTGCCGCTCCGGTCTGTTTAGATAGGTACAAATTCCATATTTGGAATCGAAGTCGCTAATAGGCAAGTATCCAATCCAGGAACTTAATTCTTCGGGATGATGTCCAGTCTAAATTTACTAACAGCCTAAGATTCCTTTTTGTTCAAAAGATTCCTTTTTGTTCAAACTGTATTCTAAAGTTACGGCTTTCTTGAATAATTTCAATACCATTTTGAGGGTAGTTTGTTAAAATTTGCAATATATAAAAACACTTAGATGAACTCATTTTGATGATTTTACTTCGTATTTATACTTCTCGGTGGGCAGATTCTGGCAGCTCAGACCTTTATTAGTAGCTTTGCCACCCTGATATGAAAACTAAATCGCTAAAAAAAGATAAAGTAAATGTAATCACCCTGGGATGCAGCAAAAACCTGGTTGATAGTGAAGTACTTAGCGGTCAGCTCAAGGCTAATGATATTGAGGTGGTGCATGAGAGCAGCCGATTGGATTACAATATCGTGATCATTAATACCTGCGGCTTCATTGACCGGGCTAAGGAAGAATCGGTGAATAGCATACTCGAGCAGGTAGAAATGAAGAAGAGGGGGAAAATTGACAAGGTATATGTCACCGGATGCCTCAGTGAACGCTACAAACAAAGCCTGGAAGCAGAGATCCCTGAAGTTGACGCTTATTTTGGCACCATGGAATTACCCCTTATTCTAAAGAAATTTGGTGCGGACTACAAGACGGAATTGATTGGGGAAAGATTTCTGAGCACGCCTGCCCACTATGCATATCTCAAGATATCAGAGGGCTGTAACCGAACCTGTTCATTCTGCGCGATCCCACTTATGCGCGGTAACCATATCAGCAAGCCCATAGAACAATTGGTTGCGGAGGCGGAATCGCTGGTTCGCAAAGGTGTAAAAGAGATTATGCTAATAGCGCAGGAGCTGACTTATTACGGATTGGATATTTATAAAAGGAGAGAACTGCCCCGCTTATTACATGCTTTGGCCGATATCAGGGGACTCGAATGGATCAGGCTACACTATGCCTACCCTTCAAAGTTTCCTTTGGAAATTATCGAAGTAATGAAAGAGCGGGAGAATATCTGCAACTATCTTGACATGCCCCTGCAGCATGCCAGTGACAGGATGTTGGGGGCCATGCGAAGGCAGATCACAAGGGCGGAGATGTCTGACCTGATTGGCTCAATCCGTTCGCTCATACCCGACATTTGTTTAAGAACTACGTTGATCGCGGGATTTCCCGGCGAAACAGAAGAAGACCTGGAAGAAATAAAGACATTTTTGAAGGAACACCGGTTCGACCGGGTGGGGATTTTCACTTATTCCCATGAAGAAGGAACCACGGCCCATGATCTGGAAGACAATTTACCCCCTGAAGTAAAAGAACGAAGAGCTCAGGAATTGATGCAATTGCAGCAGGAGATCAGCTATGAAAAAAATGCGGAGAAAATCGGGAAACAGTTCAAGGTCATAGTCGATAAAAAAGAGGCGGGGCATTACCTTGGGCGCACTGAATTTGACAGCGCTGAAGTTGACAATGAAGTTATCATTGCCACGAGTGAGCCGCTAACTATCGGCGATTTCGTTCAGGTAAGGATTACCGGAGCCTATGATTACGACCTGGAAGGAGAAATAATCGTTTAAATTCCGCTTATCCAAAATTACTCTTAAGGAAAATCTAAAATGCAATTCATGTAAAACGAATTGCCTAATTTGTCCTACACTTTTAGCCGGCGATATGAACTATACTGCTCAATGGATCCCTTACGAAATTACAAATGCATTCTCTAAATTGGCCATCGACTATATTCACCAGGATCCCGCATTAAGACCCTTTTATAAATACTCCCCTTCTGAGGATGGAATCCTCCAGGCAATCGAAGGCAGAAAATTGTTTCCACAAGACAGAAAACTGCTGGTGCAGGAATTGAATCGGCAGTATTCTGGCATCAGCTCCGGGAAGGTTCAGGACAATATTGCGTCTTTGGCGGGCAACAATACATTCACTATATGCACGGCACATCAGCCAAATATTTTTACGGGTTACTTATATTTCATTTATAAGATTATCCATATTATTAAGTTGACGGATTCGCTCAATCAGAAATTGAAAGCCTATCATTTCGTGCCGGTCTTCTTTCTTGGGAGCGAAGACAATGACCTGGATGAACTCAACCGTATCAATCTGAACGGTGAGGAGCTTATCTGGGATACCAATCAATCCGGCGCAGTTGGAAGAATGGACACGAAGGGCATCGATCGGCTAATTGACCGCATCGAGGGGGAATTGAGTGTTCAGCCCTTTGGTCCGGACCTGATTAAATTGTTGAAGTCATGTTACCTGCAATCAGATACCATTCAGGAGGCCACATTCAAATTAGTGCATACCCTTTTTGAGGAATTCGGCCTGGTGGTAATCCTGCCTGACAGCGCCGCACTGAAAAGCAAATTGATCCCGATTTTTGAAGAAGACATTTTCAGGAACACACCTGGCCAGATTGTAAATGAAACTGCCGCACGCCTTGAAGAAAAATATCATGCGCAGGTAAATGCAAGAGATATCAATCTTTTTTATCTGGGAGAAGGCATTCGGGAGAGGATCATTCATGCCGATGATTCATTCACAGTGAACAATACCAAACTCCGGTTCAGTGCTTCCGAAATGAAAAAGGAGCTGCGTGAACATCCGGAAAGGTTTAGCCCGAACGTGGTGCTACGCGGAATTTTTCAGGAAACATTATTGCCCAATATTGCATTCATTGGAGGCGGTTCCGAAATCGCTTACTGGCTTGAAATGAAAGATCTATTCGATCATTTTCAGGTGCCTTATCCGATTTTGGTTTTGCGCAATTCATTCCTGATTGCTGATGCCAGGTCTTTAGAGAAAGCCGAAAAACTGGGGCTTTCCATTGAAGATCTGTTTAAGAATGAAACAGAACTCCTGAATGAGCTGGTGATAAAGAATAGTAATAATACTCTGAACCTCTCGGAGGAATTAAACCAGACGCAGACATTCTATGAGCAACTTAGTAATACATCTGGCGCCGTAGATCCAACGCTGACCCAACACGTAACCGCGCTCGGAGCGAAGGCCTATAAGGCGCTGCAGGACCTGGAGAAAAAAATGTTGCGTGCCGAAAGAAGGAAATTCGAATTGCAGCAGGCACAGATACATCAAATCAAATCTGCCTTGTTCCCGAATGGGAAATTGCAGGAAAGGTCAGAAAATTTTCTTCCCTATTACGCGAAATATGGCAGAGGTTTTTTCAGGGCAATTTATGAGCAGTCACCCGGCCTTGAGCAGAAATTCACGGTGATACTGGAAGATCAGTCGAATTGATTATTCCATCCGTCTTTTTTCAGTTTCTTTACTTTCTTCAGCACATCCTGTTCGAGATTTTGTTTGTAAGCCACCAGTTTTTTCCCGGTTGCTTCATCGAATGCGCCAATAATAGTCGCAGCGAGAATGCCTGCGTTTTTAGCTGCGTTGAGTGCCACTGTGGCCACGGGAATGCCATTGGGCATTTGCAGGATGGATAGAACGGAATCCCATCCGTCAATGGAATTCGAAGATTTGATCGGGACTCCAATCACGGGCAGTGATGATATGGAAGCCACCATGCCCGGCAAATGGGCCGCACCGCCCGCCCCTGCAATGATCACTTTGAGGCCTCGTTTTTGAGCAGTCCTGGCATATTCCGCCATTCTCAAAGGCGTGCGGTGAGCAGATACGATGGTGAGTTCAAATGCAATTCCAAATTCCTTCAACACATCGGCCGCGGATTGCATCAACGGCAGATCACTGTCGCTACCCATGATGATCCCCACTAATGGAATTTCCTGTTTTTGATTTATCAATTGTTGTTCGGTCATGTTTGCCGGTCTTTGGTCCTGGAGCCTGATATCAATATCAGTTTCTTAAGCCGTGATTTGTTTAAAAGTAATACTACTAATAGAACCCTGCAAATTACAGACTGCAAACTTTCAAAGCCTGTTTGATCTTATGCGCCTTATATTTCAGGTCCTGCCTGTCATTGCTGAGTATGGTAACATGTCCCATCTTTCGTCCGGGCTTTGTTTGTTTCTTTCCATAGATATGCACAAAAGTATTATCCATCTGCATTACCTCTTCAAGGCCTCTATATTGGGCCTCTCCTTTAAATCCAGGCTCGCCAAGCAGGTTCACGATAGCAGCCGGAATAATATGATCCGGATTGCCCAGGGGATAGCCCAGTATTACTCGCCATAACATATCGAACTGGGAACTATAATTTGCTTCAATGGTGTGGTGCCCGCTATTGTGCACCCGGGGCGCGGTTTCATTCACATATACATCACCGGCATCATTCACAAAAAGCTCTATGGCGAAAATTCCCGGGCTTTGCAGTGCCCTGACCAGCTTCAATGAAATAGCTTCGATCTTCCATATCGTTTTATCCTGCAATTGGGCAGGACTCAACTGGTAGTCGAGCAGGTTGAGGTCGGGATCGAAAATCATGTCAACGGGCGGATAAATTGCCGTCTCTCCTTTTTCATTGATGGCTATAATTTGGGAGATCTCATTTTTAATAGTCACCATTCTTTCCAAAACACTTGGCTCATCAAATCCTTTTTCGATTTCTTCGAAGGTCCTTATAACCTGAACCCCCCGTCCATCATAACCCCCCAGGCCAATCTTGTGCACGGCAGGCAGAAGGTCCTTGTGTCCGCTGATATCCTTTAAATTATTGGTTATTACAAATTCGGTCGTGGGGATGCCCTGTTCGGCATAGAATTGTTTTTGCGTGATCTTATTCTTGATAGTTTTCAAAGCGCCGGCCCGGGGATAGACCTTTACGCCTTCTTTCTCAAGCATGGCCAGTGCAGCCTCATTTGCCGATTCAATTTCTATGGTGATGGCATCCAAACCCTTTCCGAATCGGTGAACCGCTTCAAAATTTGTGATATCGCCTTTCTTAAAATGATGGCACAGGTGTGCAGCCGGACATTCAGGATCATTTTCAAGAACGAAAGTCTCCACAGGGTAATTCGCGGCGGCCTGTAAAAGCATCTTCCCCAATTGTCCGCCGCCTAAAATACCAACTTTCATAAGCATGTAATTGCGGCATGAAGATATACCGATTCTCCCAAAATATATTTGTGTCTATTGAACTTTAAGCGGGAAGCAGATCTTAGCAGTCAAGGGATATCCATATTACGTCAGGAATCTTTGTTGACTGGCGCCTTTCATTTTTACTTAATTCCGGGCCAGCCAGGGATAGGCTCTTCATGTTTTCAAGGAAACTGAATACGCATTCCTCCCGGCTTTTGATCAGGAACGATGCCTGACCGCGACTTTTCATCAGTAGGCGAACTCATAAAAAGAGCCCTATCTTTGCATTCATATGCTCCCAGACTATCCCCGCAAATTATTCATCGACGAAAGGCGGAATTATTACCTGCTTATGCTGACTTTGGCAATTGATTCGTTATAACAAAAGGAGAAACTGAATTTTCAGCTTAGGATTTCCCATTTTTCACTTTTCTTATGACAATTTCAATTTTTCGGAAATGAAAACATCTATAATTAAATCACCTGCGGCCAACTCCACCGACTCAGATTTCCTGCCGCTCCTGGGCACTGATTACGTAGAATTTTATGTAGGTAATGCCAAGCAGGCCGCCTATTACTACAAGAGTGCTTTTGGATTTCAATCTCTGGCCTATGCCGGACCCGAAACAGGGATTAGGGACAGGTGCAGCTACGCCTTGAGGCAAAACAAACTTTGCTTTGTATTTACGACTCCATTGCGCAGTGATAACCCGTTAGCAGACCATATTTTCAGGCATGGAGACGGGGTGAAGACACTGGCATTGCTGGTAGATGACGCCGTTGCATCCTGGAAAACCACTACCGGAAATGGCGCCGAGAATTATATGGAACCTGTTACCCTGAAGGATGAATTTGGCGAATTGGTCATGAGCGGCATTCATACTTATGGAGACACAGTACATGTATTTATAGAAAGAAAAAAATATCAGGGCCCCTTCATGCCGGGGTATGAAAAATGGGAGACGGCTTTTAATCCGTCAGAGACAGGACTTCAATATGTTGATCACTGTGTTGGAAATGTAGGCTGGAACCGGATGAATGCCTGGGTGAATTTCTATGAGAGGGTGATGGGATTTAGAAATATTCTGTCCTTCGACGATAAGGATATTTCGACGGAATATTCCGCACTCATGAGTAAAGTAATGAGCAACGGGAACGGATTTGTAAAATTCCCGATCAATGAACCGGCCGAAGGCAAGAAGAAATCACAGGTTGAAGAATACCTTGATTTTTACAAAGGCGAAGGTTGCCAGCATGTGGCGATGGCTACCAATGATATTGTTTATACTGTCACAGAACTGCAAAAGAGAGGCGTTGAATTCTTAACGGTTCCCGACAGCTATTATAAAGAGCTTTTTGACAGAGTTGGTAAAATAGATGAAGACTTTATATCGTTACAGAAATTGGGTATTTTGGTTGACAGAGATGAAGAAGGATACCTGCTCCAGATATTCACGAAACCGGTGGAAGACAGGCCCACTTTGTTTTATGAAATAATCCAGCGAAAAGGCGCAAGAAGCTTCGGCAAAGGCAATTTCAAAGCACTTTTTGAAGCCATAGAAAGGGAGCAACAAAAACGAGGCAATTTGTAAAAAACCGATTAATACGCATGATTTTTGCTTATAAACGATATCCTCTTTATCATGAGGAATCGGCCAGCGGATGTTTTCAGTATTTTTACTGAAATTTTCGTGTAATTCCCTGCCAGGGAGCCGTGCCGGATAATGAGTTAGTGGAGCAGTCATAAACCTGATTTCCCAGGAAAACCCTGAATCGGTTGGGGTTTAGGAATAATGCCAAAATACGATTCAACCACCATGCAGATGAACCGTTTTAGATCCATACTCGTGATTGTTAGCATCCTAACGGTGACCTTATGCGCTGATGCTCAGAATTCCTTTGTGGATTACCAGAAATCATTTGCTAAAGTGGCTGATGTTTTCCGTAGAAAAGAAGATACCCTGCGCAAGCAATTTGAGGCGAAAGGCCTGCAATGGCCCGCGAAATATGTTTATATCAGATCCTTCAAATACGACAGTCAACTCGAACTGTGGGTAAAGAACTCCATCAGTGAACCCTTCAGATTATTCAAAACCTACAGGATTTGCGCCATGGCGGGATCACTAGGACCCAAGAGGATGGCTGGCGACTACCAGGTACCGGAAGGATTTTATTATATCAATGAATTTAATCCTAACAGTCTCTACCATCTTTCCCTGGGCCTGAATTATCCGAACGCTTCAGACCGTTTACTCAGCGATTCATCTCTACCGGGAGGAGATATTTATATTCATGGTTCATGCGTTACTCAGGGATGTATTCCTATAACCAACGACCAGATCGAGGAATTATATGTGATCACGGCTTATGCCAAGGCGCAGGGAGAAGATTTCATTCCTGTCCATATATTCCCAGTGAAATTCAGTAATCCCAGGAGTGTTGAATACCTGACCAAGTTCCTGAACGCATATACGGAATACAAACCTTTAGTAGAAAACCTCAAATCAGTATTCTATTATTTTGAAAAGAATAAAGAGGTACCATTAGTGATGATCAGTCCGAAAGGCGAATACATAACGGAAGACATCGCAGAGCCCATAAAAAAAGTGAACATTATCAGGACGGTTAGCAGGGAAGATAAAAAGCAGCCGATTCCTGATGAGGAATTGGCAAAGGTGGTGAATAAATTGCCCGTATTCCCCGGCGGGAATAGTAAATTCCAGGCATTCCTGAATGAAGAAGGAAATGAGCTCTCACATTATCTTGATGAGGGAGTCAGGAGCGCATATGTACTCATTGAATATATTATAGACAAACAGGGAAATGCCGTTTATGCCAAGGTCATAAAAGGCGGCAATGATGAAATTAACAGCAGGCTGGAACAAAAATTCGAAAGTATGCCAAGGTGGATTCCTGCAGAAAGGCTGGATCAAAAAGTCCCTATCAAACTAAAACAGACGATCATAGTGGAAGCTCAATAACTTCCATTCTTTGAATATCCAATCAACACAAATCCTGCGATCCAGAACGCTACTACACTGACTTTATACCGCCTTCAAATCTACCCATCATGATTTCTTCCCCGGCAGGGCATTGACCCTGAAATGGCTTTGTGCAATTTCCCATTACCATTTGTAAATTATTGATTTTTAATACATTCAATTCTTTGCCTGAAATTTTTTTGCCGATTTTTCGTTTAGTATAGGAACCAATGCTTTAGCCTGTGAAGCATTTTGTACTTATCGTTTACCTATTCCTGTATTGCATTTTCTCCTGGTCGCAAACTATCAGCGGCGTGGTGAACAGCTATTATAAAGTGATCAAGGTTAATTCTGTAAACAGCACGGCTAAACTCGCCGATGTCACGGGCTTGAATAGTGGCACCCGGGTCCTGCTGATTCAAATGAAGGGATCCACGATTGACGAAACCAATTCTCTTGCATTTGGAGATATCACTAACATACACAATGCAGGGAAATATGAATTGAATACCATCTGCGGACTCTTGAATGATACCATTTATTTCAGAAAAAAATTATTGAACAATTATGATTCCGGTGGATCAATCCAATTGGTCACCGTTCCGCAATATGCAGATGTAACCATCGCGGGTGTGCTTAATGGAAAGCCATGGGATCCCGTTGCCGGAACGGGTGGAGTGATCATAGTTGAAGCCAGTGGAACCATTACGATCAATGGCAATATCAATGCCAATAGCCTTGGATTCGGAGGCGGCCCGATGATCAATTATCCAACCCCTGCATATGATTGCGTATGGAATGAAGACATTACCGAATATTATACATCTGTGCCACCTGTTCCAAGCACGCCTCCCATGTATCATATAGCAGGTTACAAAGGAGAGGGTATAGCCAATTATATTTTGAATAAAGAATACGGCAGAGGTAAACAGGCAAATGGAGGAGGTGGGGGCAATAATCACAATTCCGGCGGGGGTGGGGGTGCTAATTATGGCGCAGGAGGATTAGGAGGACAACGGTCCAATGAGGGTTTCTTTTTCTGTCATGGCCTCAATCCCGGCAAAGGCGGCCTAAGTCTTTCCACCCAGGGCTATACGGTCGCCAATAACCGTATCTATTTTGGAGGTGGTGGCGGCAATGGGCATGAGAACAATAATGTAGGCGAGCCCGGAGGTAATGGCGGTGGCATCATTATTTTGAAATCTGACCAGATCATCGGAGGTGGCGGACTCATCAGCGCAAACGGATCGGCGCCTTACAATGCAGCTAACGGCGATCCCTATTCGGCGGCTGGCGACGGTGGCAGTGGAGGAGGAGCGGGCGGAACAATCATATTCAACATGAACTCTTTTTCCGGAACCCTTTCAGTGGAATCAAAAGGCGCCAAGGGTTCGGATGCGGGCTATGGGGTGGTGGATTGCATGGGTCCCGGAGGCGGTGGCGGGGGTGGCGTGGTTTGGCTATCCACTGCGTCCACTCCGGTTGGAATGACCATTAGCGTGCAGGGCGGAGCCAATGGAGTAGTCAGCCCTAATTGCACCACGGCTGCCTGCAGAAATAGTCCCAATGGTGCGACAGCAGGGAGTCCCGGCACTACAGCATTCAATAACCAGATCCCGGATGGAACCGAATTCAATTGCACGAGCGTTCTTACCTCTGGTGAATTGAACCAATTCGCGGTGATATTGAAAGATGAGAACGCCTTGTTAAGCTGGACTGCTGAATCCAATGCGGGCCTCTTGAATTTTGTCGTGGAAAAATCTTTAGACGGAAAAGTTTTTAATCCTATTGGTGAATTGCCATTCGAAAAAAGGAGCGAATATCATTTCACAGACATTCTCACCGGCGACGATGCGGGAAATATTTTTTACCGGTTGAAATTATTGTTCTCCGATGGAAAATTCAACTATTCAAGGATCGTGAAACTGAATTATTGGGAACCTTCTGAAATGCGCATCTACCCCAATCCTGTAAGGACATTCATGAATCTGCAATTGTCAATGAATCGTGCCGCAAAACTAACGGTCGGCATCTATGACGCAAAGGGGGTGATGGTCAGTAGCCGGGAATTCTATTTAGATAAGGGGCCCAACAAAATATTGATTCCTGTTTCCAGGTTGAGTGCCGGCCTCTACTACCTGAAAATAGATAACAAAGACTGGCGTTTCTCCAAATCCTTTGTGAAGTCTGAATGATTATTTCATCAATACCTGCGCCGTTTCAGGAGACTGCTGCCTCAATACTATTGATTTCCCCTTTGTCAGCCTTTCCAGGATATCAACATTATAATGCCTGATGGTGAGTAAGGTCAATCCTTTCTCTATCTCTACGTCGAAAATATCCGAAGCCGCGGCAGCCAGTTTGCCGATCTTTTCGGATCTGTCGTCAAGGCATACCTGCAGGCTGATGGCGCCTGTCTGCATCAGGTTCGGCTTTAATTTTATTTCTGCGAAGAGTTGGTATAATCGCGCGACTGGTTTTTCTCCCACAAATGAGAAATCCTTTGAATGAAGATGGATGAGTACCTGGTCTTGTTTGAGCACGATGATTGGTGGAAGCCCCTTCAGATGCCCATTCCTGATAAGTGTTCCAGGCAGGGAAGGGTTGAGAAAACATTTTACATGGAGAGGGATGGATTTGTTTTGCAGTGGTTTAATGGTTTTGGGATGGATGACCTGAGCTCCATAGTAAGCCATTTCAATGACTTCTTCATAATTGAGTTCACTGATGGGTTGTGCATCCGGAAATTCCCTGGGGTCGGCATTCATGACGGCTTCCACGTCTTTCCAAATGGTTAGGCTTTCAGCGTCCAGCATATTTGCGAAGACTGCTGCAGAGTAGTCACTCCCTTCTCTTCCCAATGTGGTGCTTTCATTTTCATACGTGGCGCCGATAAAGCCCTGGGTGACCAATAGATTTGAGGATTCAAAAATGGGCAGGACCAAATCCCTTACTCGCGCTAAACTGAAATCCCAATCCAGGTTCGCATCCCTGAAATTATCATCCGTCCTGAATACATCTCTTACGTCAAACCATTGGTTGGAAACATTTTCTTCATTCAAAACCGCGCTCATGATGGTCGATGAAAACAATTCCCCGGAGCAGACAAGCTGATCATAATAGTAATCAAATTCGCGTATAGGCTTGTCGTGAAGGGCCCATTCCACTTCGGTAAATAACTGCGACAATTTTTCGAGAGTCGCGTTGAATGTGGTAATGAGAACATATTTGGCTGTGTTTATATGCTGCCGCTTCACCTCTTCAAACAATTGCAAGGCTTCCTCTTTTTTATTGTTGAAGAAGGCTTCCGCCACTTTTTCAAGCGCGTTGGTGGTCTTGCCCATGGCCGATATCACGATCAAAATTTTTTCGTCGGGATACTGACTGAGGATTTTGCTGATATTCCTGATCCTGTCGATACTATTTACGCTGGCGCCGCCGAATTTGAATACCTTCATGGTCTTGCCGATTGAAAAAGTTTTGTGATTAAGTTTTTGCCGGTTGAGGTACCGGTCAATGACCTCTTAGAATCTGCATGAAGAATAATTTTAGTTGGAATTTGTTAATGAAAACCTGCTTATATTCCAGTGAGCGCAAATATAAAGTAGATTCTCTTGCTGATTGGTTACAATTTTCAGTCGCGCTAAGCCATTCTTCGCGGGGATAAGTGGCTTACGGTCCGTCAGTCCGGATTCATGCGCCGGCTTTTTGCAGGCATCGCAAAAAAAATCAATATTTGCTCCTGTTATCTTCATACGAAAGACTAAAAAGATTGCCTTATGCTTGTAAACCGAAGAGTTCTTACACTCGATGAATTCACCATTCAGCAGTACAGAAATATTCCCAATGCCACGGGGGAACTTTCGGGTTTGCTGAGAGATATCGGGCTGGCCGCGAAGCGGGTGAATGTGGAAGTGAATAAGGCGGGCCTGGTGGATATTCTGGGCGATGAAGGTTCAGTAAATGTGCAGGGAGAAGACGTGAAAAAATTGGACGTTTTTGCCAATAACCAGTTCATGGGAGCCTTACAGCATGGCATCAGTTGCGCGGGAATTGGAAGTGAGGAATTGGACCATTATGTCGGTTTTCATGATGAGGTGAGCAAAAATTCTAAATATGTCTGCCTCTTTGACCCACTCGACGGAAGCGGAAATATTGATGTGAATGTTTCCATCGGAACCATATTCGGCGTCTATCGGCGGGTTTCAGAAAAAGGAAGCAAGGCGCGTGAAGAGGATTTCCTGCAGCCCGGAATCAACCAGGTGGCGGCCGGATATATAGTTTACGGATCTTCAACCATGCTGGTCTATGCAACGCGGCGTGGCGTAAATGGATTCACCCTGGATCCCTCCATTGGTGAATTCTGCCTCAGCCATCCCAATATCAAATGTCCCGATGAGGGGCGAACCTATTCCGTGAATCATGGCAATTTTTTCAGATACGATGAAAAAGTAAGAACTTATATTGACCGCTGTCAGAGGAAAACGCCTCAGGAAGGTGGCCCTTATTCCCAAAGGTATATCGGCAGCATGGTGAGCGATGTTCACCGGAGCCTCATTAAAGGTGGCATTTTCATGTACCCTGCAACGATAGACAGGCCAAATGGAAAGCTGCGATTGCTTTATGAATGCAATCCATTTGCATTCATAGTTGAAGTGGCAGGTGGCAAGGCCAGCAATGGATCCCAAAGAATCCTCGAAGTTCAACCCACTACCTTGCATCAGCGGTCGCCATTTTTTGTAGGCAGCAGGAAGATGATGGAAGAATTGGAAAAATGCCTGGCCGGCTAACCCGATCCTAAATGGCCCCCACCTATCTGGTATGAATCTTGAATGATATTTCCATATCGTATCATCCAGCTCCATATATGAAATTTATCCTTTTCTCATTCATCACGCTCTTGTCGTTGGGCTGCAATAAGCACCTGCCGCCTTCGAGAAGCAGGGCCACCACGGTCCACACCGCTCCCTCCCTCACCAATATGGAAAGCGATATACTCCGGTTCGTGAACCAATACAGGAACTCGCGGAGACTGCCTTCCTTAAATATAGATCAGACTGCCGCCGTTGAAGCGTTGCAGCATAGCCGCAATATGGCCGTGAGCAAGATTCCATTTGGACATTCCGGATTTAGCAGCAGGGTACAGAATGTGGAGCGCAGTATCGGCCGGATAAAGGCAGCCGCTGAAAATGTTGCTTACGGCAAAATGACAGCGAGGGAAGTCGTGGACGGTTGGATCAGAAGTAAGACCCACCGTGCTAATTTGGAGGGGCCCTTCAATCTCATTGGAATTGGTGTAGCCAGGAATAATAGCGGAACCATTTATTATACCCAACTGTTCATTGAGAAATAGATCTTGATACCTAATCATGCCAATTCCATGTAAATAAGTTTGCGGGAAAGGAGAACTGAATTATCTTGCTTTCATGGAAAACAGGAAGATCATCGAGGTCAGGAATCTTGTCAAGAACTACGGCTCATTCGAAGCGGTAAAAGGCATTAGCTTCGAGGTTTATGAAGGAGAAATATTTGGCCTACTTGGACCCAACGGAGCAGGCAAATCCACTACCCTGGAAATCATAGAGACCCTTCGGGAGAAGAGCGGCGGAGAAGTATATGTGAATGGATACGACCTCGACAAGGACCAGGATAAGATCAAACGCATCATAGGAGTGCAATTGCAATCTTCAGGATTTTATCCGGGACTTAAACTTTCGGAACTCATAGAATTGTTCAGCGGATTGTACAATGAACCGGTAGATCCGCAGACATTGTTGAAGCTGGTGAAATTGGAAGATAAGTCCAGAAACAAATTCAAGGAATTGAGTGGTGGACAAAAACAAAGGTTTTCAATTGCCACCACACTCATCAATAAACCTAAGATCATTTTCCTGGATGAGCCTACTACAGGCCTCGATCCACAAGCCAGAAGAAATTTATGGGATCTCGTTAAAGACATCAGGTCCAAAGGAACTACAGTCATTATCACAACTCATTATATGGATGAAGCGGAACTGCTCTGTGATCGTGTGGCGATCATGGATGAGGGAAAGATCATAGCACTTGCTACGCCTGACGACCTGATAGATCGACTGGTATCCCAGGGCTTTGAAAGGCCCAGAGAAGTGAAGCAGGCTAACCTGGAAGATGTATTTATTAATCTGACGGGACATGCTCTGCGCGACGAATAAAAAATTGCAATCCAATTGGCGCATTCCTGTTCGACCAAATCAATCTATTATATTTTTTAAAATTAAGGCAGCGCACTGAAGCGACTAAAATTTGTACGCATGAAGAGAACAATCCTGGTCATCCTGACCTTTTTCATTAGTCTGGAAATCTTTGCACAGAAAAAACCCCTGAAGACTCAAAAAGCACCTTCGTCCGCAAAGACAACAAATAATGAATTGAAAAATGCATTGGACAGTATGAGCTATGCATTGGGAGTGTTGGACGCTACTTTTTTCAAACAGCAGGGAATGGAAAAAGTGAATTTCGAGATGATGAATAAGGGCTTTAATGACGTATTGAATGGAAAACCAACATTACTAACCACCCAACAATGTGATATGACGGTAAGAGAACAAATTCAGGCATTCATGAGAAAAAAATCGCGGGCTGCTATTGATGAAGGGAACAAATTCCTGGCCGAAAACAGTAAGAGGCCAGGCGTTACAATCACACCAAGCGGTCTGCAATATGAAGTGATCACAATGGGAACAGGACCAAGACCCGTTGACAGCAGCGTGGTAAAAGTGCACTATGACGGATACCTCATTAATGGAAAGAAATTCGAAAGTTCGCGGGACAGGGGTCAACCTGCGAGTTTTACGCTCAATCAGGTTATCCGAGGTTGGACGGAAGGATTGAAGCTGATGCCAGTGGGATCAAGATTCAAATTCTATATTCCCTATACGCTGGGCTATGGAGAACAGGGGAATGGAAACGCAATTCCCGGCGGATCCGCCTTGGTATTCGACGTGGAACTGCTGGAGATAGTGAAGTAAGTCACTTCGCCCGCCGTAGGTTTAACGAAGGCGGATTGGTCATTAGTCATTGGGCACTGCGTCCGCCGGAAGTTTAATGAAGGCGGATAAGTCATTAGTCAAAAGTCAGTAGTCATGTGAGCATGGGGTAGAAGGGAAACATGAGCTGCTTGGATAGATTTACATATAATACATCTAAGTTCCAATCACATGAACAAAGATCTTAGATACCCGATCGGGAAATATGAGCCGCAGCCTTATTCCGATCGGTTGAAAGCGGAGTGGATCGGCGATATTAGGAACCTGCCCGCCCTGCTGGAACAGACCATTCAGAACCTTGATGAAGCTCAACTACAAACGCCTTATCGTGAAGGTGGCTGGACCGTCCACCAGGTTGTGCATCACGTGGCGGATAGTCATATGAATGCATATATCAGGTTTAAGTTAGCGCTTACCGAAGATATTCCGGTGATCAAACCCTATGACGAGGCGGCCTGGGCCCTGCTAAGCGATGTGAAGAACCTGCCTGTAAATATATCTTTGACACTTCTCCACGCATTACATAAGCGTTGGTATGAGATACTGATAAATATCAAAGACCCTGAGTGGAGCCGGGCGGTATTTCATCCGGAGCAAAAAAGGCAATTGACCATCTGGGAAATGCTTGGCAGTTATGCATGGCATGGAAGACATCATGTGGCACATATCAATTCCCTTAAAGAAAGAAAGGGATGGTGAGGATTTTCAATTTGTGGATCGATTTGCGATTTCATAATAATCGCAGGTAATTATCAACTGATTGATTTATTTAATTCCGTTTTTCTGCACTAACAAACAGAAGCCCGTTTCGGGCAATTATTTCAATATGAGAGATTTGAAATGGAAGACCCTGTCTTCCGAATACCTTTATAAGGAAACCTGGTTCACCGTCCGCAAAGATATTTGTGAAACGCCTGATGGGAAGATCGTTGATCCTTATTACGTGTATGAATTTCCTGCCTGGGTAACTGCGCTGGCACTCACGGTGGATGGCCATGTAGTGATGGTGCGCCAATACCGGCATGCAATAGGCGAAACCATCCTGGAAATCCCGGGAGGATGTGTAGATGATACGGATCCCTCTCTTGAGTTCGCTATTGCAAGGGAATTAAGGGAAGAAACAGGTTACAGTTTTGAGAAATTTGAATATCTCGGAAAGATATCTCCCAATCCTTCAACCAATACAAACTGGATGCATATGTTCCTGGCCACAGGAGGCTGGAAGGCCAGTCAACAAAAATTGGATCATAATGAAGAAATAGAAGTCGAGTTATACGAGTTAGAGGAACTGAAACAAATGCTCAGGGAAAATAAGATCGTGCAATCCTTGCACGTATCCACCATACTCTATGCCTTGTCGAGGCTGGGTGAATTAGATTATTGATTGCTGCCATCATCCTGGTTCGTGTCCGCACGAACCAATCGATCCTTAAAACCTTGCGCTTTGATTCATGAGTCCACGATCGCCATGGATTTGAGCCCCACGAACCAGGCCAGGAAAATTCTGGTTCCTGGGGACAGGAACCAGGGCGGGATGCCCAAAAATTAATAACCGATAAAGTTACCGACAG
>JBGPHC010000034.1:0-40234 GCA_041484195.1 Agriterribacter sp.
AACCTAACGCCTGACAAATTACATAACAATAAAAAAATAAATCATCAGAGATTATGGAAAAACTATTTTAAAAAACCACTTACTTTTGAAAAGAAAAATGAAAATGACCCTGTAAACCTATCGCAGAATTTATCTATTAACCTGTAAACTTTTTTTAGGACGAGTCACTGTGTCCACTACCCGCCATTAGTAATAATTCGTGTTCTCAAATCTATCATAAGGAAAGCTTTCTAATTTATGCCTAAAATCCTCCCAAGGAAATCCTATCAGATATTTCCCTTTTTCTCCTTTCCTGGACCTTAAAACTCAATTGGTTGAAATGAATTTTTATTGGGGAACGCCGCGCAAATTCTTGCTGTCATTCAGGAAAATTTATTAACTTGAAAGGACAGCTCAAAATACCGCACCTGTATTTTCTCCTCACTAACTGTAAATTTTGTAAAATGAAAAATGACATTCCCCAAAATCCATCTTCACAGGAAATTCAAATCGAAAAGCCGGCAGATGCACCCGGAAAAAAGTCATCAATCAACCGGCGGAAATTTGTTGAAGTGATGGCGACTTCAGCATTGGCCTTTACCATCGTCCCAAGGCATGTACTTGGAGGTAAAAAATATGTGGCGCCCAGCGACAAAATCACGTTGGCCTATATTGGCGTGGGCACCCAGGGCATCAGAGAACTATTGCCATTATTGGGAAATCCCAGAATCCAGGTCACTGCCGTTTGCGATCCTAATAAGCAAGCGATCGGATATAAGGACTGGGGCAAAGACTGGTTAAGAAACGAAATCCGGAAAACCATTCAGCAAGCCGACTGGAATTCCGGGGGCGACAATTCCATTCCCGGAGGAAGAGACAATGGGAAATCGATCGTTGATACTTTCTATGCGAACGTTCACCCGGAACTAAAGCTCAAGGGCTGTAATGCTTATGCGGATGTTCGGGAACTGCTTGAAAAAGAAAAAAACCTGGATGCTGTTAAGATAATGACACCCGATCACCTGCATGGGATCATTGCCATGGCTGCTTTAAAGAGAGGCAAGCATATCTTAATCCATAAGCCGCTCTCAAACCGGTTGATCGAAGGAAAGAAACTGATTGGAATGGCTCGTGGGAGTAAGACTATAACACATTTGATACCCTGGGATTCAAATGGCTCAATGGAGGCCGTGATGAACTGGATAAATGCCGGCGCCATCGGCACACTAATGGAAGTGCATAACTGGACCAATCGTCCCGTATGGCCGCAGTATCCTACCATCCCTGAAGATACTCCTCCCATTCCCAATGGGTTGGATTGGGACCTATGGCTGGGCCCGGAAGCCTACAGGCCCTATCATCCCAATTATACCAATATGGTGTTCAGGGGTTGGTATGATTTCGGTGGAGGCTCCATGGCAGATATGGGACATTATAGCCTGTGGACCGTATTCATGGCCTTGCAACTGGAGGCGCCGACGACAATTGAACCCAATCTGAGTCATGTTTGCGGAATGCATGATCCGGTTCCTTATCAAATCCGTAACAATTTTTCTTTCCCAATGGCCAGTTCCGTCCGTTTCAAGTATCCGGCAAAGGGTGCCAGGCCAGCGGTTGACCTATGTTGGTATGATGGTGGCATGCGGCCTCCCATACCCGAAGAATTGATGCGAGACGACAAAGAATTACCTGCCGAAGGAATGATGTTTGTTGGCGATAAGGGCAAAATACTGGCTGGGTTCAACGTACAGAATCCCCAGATCATCTCGGGCACAAAAATGGAAGCAAAGGGAAATACGAATACGGGTAACAACAACCAGGTGGAAAAAACGACTGAGGCCCTGGACCTGTTTGTCGATGCCATCAAGAGCGGAAAACAGTATCCCGGCAATTTTTCCGAAGCGGAACATATAACCGAAGCCATCAATCTTTATGCAGTTGCTTTGAGAAGCGGCCGTTTATTAAGATACGATGCGGAAAATTTGAAGATCACCAATGTTCCCGAAGCCAATGCCTACCTGGACCGTGAATACAGATCGGGCTGGAATCCTGCAACTATCTAAAAACTATGGTTATACCATTATAAATTGACTATCATGAAAAAAATGAACAGGAGAAATTTTGTTGCCCAATCCGCCATGGGTTTGGGCGCTGTATTCGCATGGTCGCAGTTACCCCTGCGATCCTCCTCCCAGACAATCACCAAGTCCACTGACCTTCCTATCGGATTCCAGACATTTCCCATCAGGGACATGCTCGCCAAAGATTTTGCCGGCACCCTGAAAACAATGGCAGGCATGGGATACCGCCTGGTGGAGATGTGTTCTCCCCAAGGATATGCCAGTATTGGTTTTGGTCCACTTGTCAAGATGAAAACCTCCGACATGCGCAGCATCATTAATGATGCAGGCCTTATTTGCCCCAGTTGCCATTTTGGCTTTGGAGAACTTACAGACAAACTTGACGATCGCATTGAATTTGCACAGCAATTAGGCCTTTCTCAAATGATCTGCTCCACTTTCTGGCTGCCTAAGACTGCTGTTCTGAAAGATTATTATGATGCCGCTGACAAATTGAATAAGGCCGCAGAAAAGATAAAAAAGGCGGGCATGCAAGCCGGCTTCCACAATCATGACATGGAATTCGCGCAACTGGATGGCCAGCTCATTTATGACGCATTGATGAGCCGTTTCGATCCCGACCTGGTAAAAATGCAATTCCAGACAGAAGTGATCAATCTTGGCTACAAAGCCTCCAGCTATTTCACAAAATATCCTGGAAGATTTATTTCCTCACACTTGTCCGATTGGACGGCAGACAAAAAGGAGGTTCCCGTGGGCAAGGGTGTTATTGACTGGAAGGAATTTTTTGCCGCGGCCAAAACAGGTGGCGTAAAGAATTTTTTTGTGGAGATGGATTTTGACAGGTTTAAGGATAGCGCTACTTATATTCAAGGATTATGAATTGAATCCAGGGTCCAATCAACCAGGGAAAATTAGCAGGACGTTACCAGAAATCCACATAGAAAGAAGCGAGCTCCACTCCCGGCATTATCAATTACCAAACCCCGGAGCGGAAACTCGCGTGATAAGAATATGAATGGATTCTAACTTCCTATTGCCCTTTTGATATTTTTGCGGGTTGCATGTCCACCACTGTGCCCGTTATTGCTTTCTTGAATATTCTCAATTTCAGCATGAGTAACATAAACCTGGCCATGGAGAAGATCTGGCCAGGTAATTTTCTATCTCCGACTCATAGTGTAATTGAAACAGAAAGTTTTATGATGGCTCTGATATTGAGGATTAATTGGAATACTCTGGAGCCATTTTCAGTGGCGCTCCAGTTCCCACTTATATCATATTCAATGCCGAATTTAGTATAGTACCATTTAAGTGAAGTCCGATCGCCATCTTTAACCAAAATCCGATTCTCTCCTACCGCGCCAGTGAAAGTCTTCCTTAAAGTCGTACCGGCTTTCGCATATTCAGATCCCTTGTTTGCATCAATCAGCTTTTGGGAAGAAGCCGGACCTTCAGTCTTGTAAACATTTGCATTGATTTCATCCTGGGAAAAAACAGGATTCATCATTGCCGGCACAATGATCAATGCTACCACGATTGTCATTAGAAATTTTTTCATGTTTAAAGGTTCACTGGTTAATGATGAACTGTGAATTATTTTTCGGATATAAACACGAGGAAGTGGTTTTACAGAAAACGCAAATCCTCGGTTACCCGGAATGGTTGTAAGGCACGGGCAATGGTCTCCTCTACGCTTTGCTTGTCATTGAATTCCATAGTCGCTGCCGCGGGGCCCGTTCCCAAAAAACTCTTTATACCATCGTAAAGACTACCATACAGAAAAGGGCAGGCCACGATGGCTTTGAATTTTAGCTTCAGACCCTTGGCCTCAAGGACGCTTTCAATTTTCCCATCTTCTGAAAGTGCAAAAGGGCCAGGGGTTCCCGGAGGAGGCGGAGGCAACAGCGTTCCGATGGCTTTCAGAACATTGGCAGCATCGCTTATTTCCGGTTTGGCCCAGATTGCAGGAACCATCCGGCCTCTGGGCTTTGTCACTCTTTTTGCTTCCATGAGTGCATTTTCGAAACTTCCGGCATATTGGAAAGAATTGAATCCGGTAACGACGTCGAAACTGTCGTCAGCAAAAGGCAGGGCCTCAAGATCCTCTTCCAAAAAATTGTTTAGAGGATTACGAAGCCTGGCCAGTTCCAACAACCCGGGAGCCGCATCCACGCCGATCATCTCTACACCCGCTTCAATGGCCAGGTTACCGAAAAGACCGGCACCACAACCTGCGTCCAGAAACAAATGCTTTTCGCTTAGCTTTAGTTGATCCAATACTACCCTGTACATGGGTAAAAAACCAGGGCTCAAAATGTTGTGCCCAATGCTGAGGCGCAATGCTCCACAGCTTTCCTTGAATTGCTTTTGTGCTCACTGAAATAAATTTTAATTATTTATTCCACAAAACTAAATCGCCGGCAACCAGAAGACATTGCTCAAAAGTCCGGAGATATGACTGGTCAGCTCAAACAGCAATCCTCTGCTGGTTAGCTGATACAGAACCAGCCCGGAAATGCATACCCAGCTAACAATGTATTTAAAATCAGAAAATCTCATGGTCCTATTAGATTTCTCATGTAATAAATATTCAATCTTCAATTGTGCACTCTTTTCAATTCATCTTCCGCGCCAGTTGATCTTTCTTTCGCAATAGTCAATGCCTTGTTGCCAAAACTGTGCGTATATGTGATTTTATAAGCAAGCAATCCAAAATTGAAACTCCGGTTTACAATCACGCCTGTTTTAGGCAGGGTTTCGCCGAACCTGTACAAGGCACCCTCATTAAATATATCATTTGCCGTCAATCGGACTATATCCTTCTTGTTGTTGAAACTTTTTTGCAAACCAGCGTCTAAGCGGTAAATGGGCCTGCTTTTGGCCGTACCAAAATAGCTGGATGAAAAATAAGCGCCGGTTAGTTCAAATGAAAACTCCCCAGGCAAAATAATACGTTGGGTAGAAGTTATATTGTAATCAAAATTCTTCAGTAAAACAGGGTTCTTATCTAATGATATATTTATCTCTTTCATATTACAACTAATATTATTTTGCATGCTCCACCATTTATTCAGGCTGAATGGCAGTGAAAAGCCTGCGGTCAGGTATTGTTGAAATTTGAAATTCCTCGCGGTCAGATATACAATGCCGCTTACCGTATCAATCCTTTGTGTTTGAAAATAAAAATTGTCAATCGCGTTTACTTCGTGCGTATAACTTAGTGTGAAATTATATTTCTTGAAAACATAGCTTGCCTGAATCGCATTGGCAATCGTCGGTTGCAAGGCGGAGTTCCCCGAATAGAAAGTCTTGGGATCAAAGAAAACGGTAAATGGCGCCAGGTCGTTGAAGCTGGGGCGGATGATACGCCGACTGTATGAAAAATTAATACTGTTGTCCGCATTGATCTTTTGCGAAACATAAAAAGTTGGGAATATTTCTCCGTATTTTCTATCGACAATATTGGCAATCTTTGCGGTGGCTAAATTTGAAGTTGTGTATTCATATCTTAAACCCGCCGTCATCGATATTTCAGGGTTCAGCTTCAGGGTAAATGAAGCATAAGCCGCGCCTATATTTTCTTTCAACAAATAATTCGCCGAGAGACTGGTATCAGGTTCCCATAAATTCTGCTTTAAATTTTCCACAATCACATTGTTGGTGAACCTCGATAATGACAATTTCGCACCTGCCTCCATGGACATGAGTTTTCCGACCGGAGTCATGTAGTCAAAAGAGATGACCCGGAAATTAATGGGAGTGAGTTTCCCGCTCCTTTGATCCTCATGATACAGAAACTCCTTTGCCCCGTTATAATAATCCGTTGAATAGGTATTGGGGTTATTATCCTTATAATAGATATAGTTTATGTCGAAAGAAAGTGTTTTGCCAGCCTTGAAACGATGTTGAAAATTGAGGTTTGTCATTAAATTCTTCCATAGATTGACTTCAGGATCATCTACAGAATTAATGGTGGTATCCGGCAAATTATTCTTGCTTATAGTTGCCCCATTTTGGGCGATCATCGTCCAGTGGTTAATATAGCCGCTCACCAAAGCTCCGATGGTTGTTGAAGCGCCTAAAAGGTAATCTATCCCTAAACGCATATTGTAAACCTGCCTCTTAGCATCACGGTCTGAGAAATAACTGTTGGTAATTATATCTCCGGCCCTGACAAATTGTGTAAAGCCCGAACTTGGTTGTAGGTAGTGATCATGATTGAATGAGTAATTGCCATAGAGGTTAATTTTGGAGCCCCTATAATTAAAATTGATTCCTGCCGCTCCCGTTTCTCTAATGCCATAGCCTGCGGTTAGAAAATAAGAACCGCTGAAGCCGGCATAGGGGTTATTAAGCAATACAACATTAATATAGCCGGCACTTCCTTCGGCATCATATTTCGCCGGAGGCGTGGTGATCAGTTCAATCTTTTCAATGTTCCCCGCACTGATGCCTGCCAGTAATTGAACCAATGCATCCTGTGGCATATAAGTCATTTTCCCATTTATCATTACCGCCACACCGGCTTTACCATTGATGGCAATGCTGTTATCCTGCCTGTTTACTGTGACTCCCGGTGATTTCTCAAGCACATCCAAGGCAGTCCCTCCTGCGTTTGTAATACTGTTTTTTACATTGATTACCATCCGGTCGATCTTTTGTTCAAACATTGGTTTCTTGCCTGTTACAGTCACTTCTTTCAATTGCGTAGCCACACTCTTCAGGTAGAGAACGCCCTGATCAATTTCGATTTTGTCTGCATCAATCTTAAATGCCTTGGTAAACACCTGTTCCATGCCTGCATAAGTTGCAGATATATAGTATCCTCCCCTATTAATATTTTCAAAAGCATATTTCCCAAAAGCATCAGAAATTATTCCTTTCACCAGAGATGAATCCAATGATTTCGACAACATCACATTAGCGTATTGCACAGGATTTCCATTCGAATCCTTGATTATTCCCCTGATGGTGCCCATTTGAGCATCCGACCAATGAAAAGCCAACATCAATCCCAGAAACCAGGTTAGCCGCTTAGTGAACTTAGTATGCTGCATTATTGAAATCAATTCCCGACAATTTTTATTGCCCGGGCCGCAAGTTAGAAAGGCAGACAATATTTGCAGATCCTCAGTTTCCTATCGGCAAATATTTTATTCCCATTGGAGGCAGTCATTGTCCCAGCCGGTTGAAAGATCCTGCTGATTCCTAATCTCCTGTATATTAATCTCTGACCTGACTCTCACGGGTCTTGCAAATATTTGCCCAAATTAATATCACCAATTCTGTCCTATTTGATCTATACAGAAATCTAAGGCAGTAAGGGCGGCTTCCTCATGATAATTTTCTTTCGTTTGAAGAGTTCAATTGGGGTAAAATCAATGATAGAACAGCCCCCGGCAATAATGACCTGGGGTCGTTTTGCATGAAATGAAAATCTGAGGCTGGTCCGAATGGATGGAATGGACCTGAATTTGTCGCTCCTTAAAATCCGTTGATTACAATGAAATAAGAAATGCTTCTCATTAGCACAACGCTAAAGCGCTGTCTGCCGGCAGGCATTGCTAAAAAGTCCGGAAATATGACTGATCAGCTCAAACAGCAGCCACCTGCTGCTTGACCGATAAAGGGGAAACGCCGAAACGAAGTCGGAAGGCACGGCTGAAATGAGAGGCGTTTTCGAATCCGCTTTCAAAAGCTGCTCCGGCAACTGTTTTGCCCAAATTGGTGAGCAGGTTTCGCGCATGATTCAATCGCTTTTCCATGAGCCATTTGCCCGGCGAAGTATTGTGAACTCGTAAAAAATCTCTTTTGAAAGCAGATAGGCTCCTTGAACCCAATCTGGCAAATTCCTCCAGCTTCAAATTAAAACAAAAATTGTCTTCCATCACCATTTGCAATGACAAGCTTTGAGGCTCCTGCAAAAGTGTACCAAAACAGGATAACAATTCACGGTTCAGGGGATTGTCGGCAATGGCAAGAATCAATTCCCGGAATTTCAATTCCAGCAAAGATTGATCGGGTTCCCGGCTGGAATCGAAATAAGGTATCATGGATTGAAAGAAAGTCTGTACTCAAGCATTGTTATCGATAGGAATAAAAGGGTATGTAATTATTGTGGCTCCAGACTTCGTTATATTTGGTCTTGATCGGACAATTATAAATAGTGACGAGCGCCTCTCCACAACTTAGCTGCCGGCCATGGGCTGGATTGCCTAATATGTGACTGTATAGGTTATACTAGAAAGAAAAATTGACAGCAAAAATAATAATTACAGGAAAATCCTGCCAATAATTTGATGGAAGGAGAGATCCTTGTGGGTAATGATAGACGTTAAGGGGCACCGGAACACCCCAACCCAGGAGGCTTAACATAAGGGGGCGCATAATGCAGCCCAGGACCCATCTGCGTTAATTTACTGTCGCACAAACTGAATGGAGCAGGAGAATCATTTGCCGGAATTCTGTAAATTACAGAAGCACCTCATTTTAGCAGAATTTGTCTAAACAAAACTAAACTCGCCTATGCCCAGGAAAATAATGCCCCTGATCTTATTCCTTATTATCACTTTTAAGGGGTCTGCTCAAATCATACAACGGCTTGATAATTCCACTATAACCGCTGCCAAACTAACTGCAGAGATCAACCGACTCATGAAAGCCGGCAGGGTCACGGGCATGGTTGTAACCGTTTTCAACAACAATAAACCGGTATATATAAAAGCCTTTGGCTATAAAAATGCGGATGCAAAAGAGGCCATGCAGACCAATACGGAACTCTATGGTGCTTCACTCAGTAAGTCCTTGTTCTCGGTTCTAGTGATGAAATTCGTTGAAAAAGGCATACTTGACCTGGATAAACCCCTGCAGGAATATTTGCCCAAACCTATTTATGAATACAAGCCATCCGGCCCAAGAGCCTGGCATGAAGATTACAGCGACCTGAAAAATGACAGCCTATATCAAAAAATAACCGCCCGGATGTGCCTCGATCACAGTTCCGGATTTCCTAACTGGCGTTGGTTTGAACCTGATCAAAAGTTAAGGGTGGATTTGAGACCAGGTTCCCGCTACCAGTATTCCGGAGAAGGCATGGTTTACCTTCAGGAGATATTGGAAAAAATGCTGAATATCCCATTGGATACTATGATGCAGCAAAATATTTTCAGACCCCTTGGCATGAATACTTCCTCGTATATCTGGCAGCCACGGTTTGAAAGCAATTACTGTTTGGGTCATGACGCGAATGAAAAGCCCTTGCCGAAGGACAAAGACAATGCCGCGCGGAGCGCCAGTACGCTGGAAACTACCCCGGAAGACTACGCCCGTTTTCTGGCGGCGGTAATGAATAATGAAATCATCTCAAAGAATTCAAGATCAGATATGTTCAGGCCTCAGATCCGTATTCGGTCCATCAGCCAATTTGGTTCGATGGCGCGGAGAGATTCCACCCTGAATGACGAAATCCAACTGAGTTATGGCTTGGGATGGGGATTGTATAAGACGCCCCACGGATGGGCAGCTTTTAAAGAAGGACATGGTGACGGCTTTCAGCACTATTCGGTTATTTTCCCTGAAAAAAAGCTGGGCATCCTCATAATGACCAACAGTGACAACGGCGAAGGCATTTTTAAGGAACTGCTCCAAATAGCCGTCGCTGATTCATATATGCCCTGGAAATGGGAAAACTATATTCCTTACAATCTGCAGAAATCTGAATAGTCTTAAGTGAATTCATTTCGTGAATGCATTTGAATAGCTGTTCCCTGAAACACTCTTCATTCAAGAATATCATAACTATTCATTCCCGGGAAAAGAAGCCCCAAAGTCCCCGAAAAAAATCCTCTATGCATGATCAATCTCATTAAACGCAGAAAATTCCTTAAATCATTTGTCGGCACATCTGCTCTCGCCTATTCAGGCATGCATTTGAGTGCCGCATTTCCTGCAAAGAGCTTCCCCGGTGCCGCAAAAGGATTAAAGACGAGTCTCAATGCATTTTCGTTCAACGCAGCCCTGACAAATGGAACCATGACATTGAGTGATATGCTCGAATTTTGCGCGAACCGTGGTTTCGACGGGGTGGATATTACAGGTTATTATTTCAAAGGATTTCCTCAGCCGCCCTCTGACGAGGATATTTTCGAAATAAAAAGAAAGGCTTTCGGCCTTGAGCTTGAAATTAGTGGTACGGGTATAAGAAATGATTTTACTATCGCCGACGTAATCAGGCGGGAACAGGAAGTGAAACTCGTCAAGAGCTGGATAGAAGCAGCAGCGAAACTTGGGGCGCCCGTGCTGAGGATATTTGCCGGCAACCAGAAAAATGAAGGCATTCCCAACAAAGAGGTGACCTCATGGATGCTGAACGATATTCAGACCTGTGTGGACTATGGTAAACGACATGGGGTTATCATCGGATTGCAAAACCATAATGATTTCATTCAGACAGCATCCCAGGTGATTGAAATTATCGAAACGATCAGATCGGAATGGTTCGGCCTGATACTGGATACAGGCAGCTATCGCGTACTAGACCCCTATGAAGAAATAAGCAAGTCAGCAAAATATGCAGTTAACTGGCAGATCAAAGAAAAGGTATTCATCAAGGGTGAAGAAATAGAAACGAGTATGGAGAAGCTCGTGGGAATCATCAAATCATCCGGATACCAGGGATATCTGCCAATAGAGACTCTTGGAGAAGGGGACCCGGAATTAAAAGTGACCAGCCTCCTTTCAAAATTAAAAAGGGCGATGGATTGAGCCTGTCTCATCATGAATGCTAAAATTTTTCCGGATTTCACGATATCACCTAACCTTTCATATATCACTACTTAATAATTCAGTATGAAAAAAATAACGACTTCAATCCCGGTCCTTTTTTTGCTTCTCTCCTGCCAAACCAAAAAGGCCATTTTACCCATTGAGGGCACCTGGCAATTGCTGACCGGAACGCTAATTGAAAAGAATGATACTTCCGTTACTGACTACACGAAGGACAAAAAATTCATCAAGATCATCAATGGCTCGCATTTTGCCTTTCTGAGTCATGATCTGAACAAAGGCAAGGATTCCACGGGATTCTTTTCCGCGGGAGGAGGCTCTTATAGCCTGGCTGATAGCCTGTACACCGAACATTTGGAATATTGCAGTGACAGACAATGGGAGCATAATGATTTTCAGTTTACTGTTACCATCAGGAATGATACGTTGGTACAAAAGGGTATAGAGAAAGTGGCCAGCACAGGAATTAACAGGTTGAACATCGAAAAATATCTGCGGGTTAAAGAATAAAGCTTACCCTCCCGACCAGATCCCGAAATTGGAGGTCGGGTCCCCGTTGGCAATGATCGCCTTTGAGTGCCGGAATTAGACCCAAGCCCGCGACAAGTCCGATTACCATTTCGGAACCAATATGGCTATCGTAACAGCTTCCGCATCTAATACCATTCAGAAGCCAAAGGCGGGAATCCGGTAATTTGTTCTATAGTTCACGAGTATAATAAAGTCTCCCGATTACCTCCAAATTACTATCCTGTATCATGTAGTTCATTTTGTATGCTATTTTGATACCTTTGGAATCTGGCTCCTTTTCAATGCCAGGGTCAGGCAGGAGCCTTCAAATAACATTTAATTAACCGCCCAAACCAAAGACCCAATACTAAGCTTGATGGCTGCGATGCCAATACCGGTTCGGCTACGCTAAATGCACTCGTGAATACCGCAGGTGACGCCAGTTTGGTAAGCCCGCTCCACGACAACGGTGAAACTATGTGTTACATTAGCATCCGGAAACTGTGATAGATACCAATAGTGACTTTTAAAAAAAACAACCCAGAAAAAAATCTGTTGCCTATTGTACCGGCGAATGGGTATGATACGGCGTAAGGATGCCGGGTTTAATATTGCGAAAATCATGAATATGGAACCACTCAATGTACATCCAGCCTTTGGGGTATATTTATTGAATAGTGTATGGCTAAAGAATTGAAGAATCAGAGTGAAGCCGTTTTATTACCTGTCCCAATGAGCCTTTAAAAAATAAATATGTCAAAGAACTTTCAATCTTTTTCCAGAAAAATAATTCCCGTACTTTGGTTGCTATCAGTGACTATTTTCAGTAATAAAGTCGTGGCTCAAATTGACAGCACTACTTCCGCAGATTCTGCCCTGCTTAAACAAATAGAGCTGCAAATGCAACCTAATACCCAAACAGTTCCCCAACAAACCCGTTCCAGAATCTCATCAAATCCCGATATTGGTGTAGTTGCCGATTTTCGAACATCCTATATTAGTCAGGGCAAAAAAAATTTTGATGCTTACCTTAATGAAACAGAAATATCATTTCAATCCGTGGTTGATCCATATATCAGGGCAGATATTTTTGTTTCATTCGGAAGAGACCCTGACACGCATAAATATGGAGTGTCAGTAGAAGAAGCATATCTCACCACGCTCACGCTCCCTGCTAAATTGCAGTTGAGAGTTGGGAAATTCAGGGAAGCCGTCGGTAAAATAAATCCAACGCATCCCCATGCCTTGCCTTTTATTGATTTGCCCAATGCATACGTTAATTATTTTGGAGAGGAGGGCTTGAATGATGAAGGAGCTTCTCTTAGTTGGCTACTTCCGAATAAAGCTTTTTACCAGGAACTTATATTCCAGGCAACTTCAGGTGCCAGTGAATCTCCAACATTTCACCGAGGTGATAACAATCGCTTTGTTTATCTCGCCCATCTTAAGAACTCAATTACGCTTTCGGATAATGCAACGTTGGAGCTTGGTTTTACAGGAATTTCAGGGCCCAATGATTCTTCCCGTAATACCAATATCGCTGCCGCCGATATAACATATAAATGGAAGCCGATTCAACTAAATACTTATAAATCGGTCACATGGCAAAGCGAATTCTTTTACAGCAATGCAAAGTATTCGGCAAATCAAATATCAAACAGCCTTGGACTCTATTCATTTCTGGAATATCAGATTGCGAAACGCTGGTTTTTAACAGGAAGGTATGATTATGCGCAAAGGCCCTACGACAAAAATATCGTTGAACAGGCGTATTCATTGACTGCCGCCTGGCTGGCTACTGAATTTCAAAAGATAGAATTCCAGGGCAAACTAACTCATGTTAATACTTTGCCGGGATACAACCAGTTTTGGCTGCGTTGGATCTTTGTAATTGGAGCACATGGTGCACATCAATATTAACAAAGCTTTAATAAAAATTAAAAAATACAGTAAATCATGAAAAGATTCCTTTTGATTTTCTCATTGCTTTTAATCATTATTTCAGGTGTTGATGCCGGTCCTATAAAAGTAGTTACCACAACGATGGATATGAAAAGCATTGCCGAAATGATCGGCGGCAATAAAGTTTCCGTGCAGTCTATAGCAACAGGCTATCAAAATCCTCATTTTGTTGATCCGAAGCCGAGTTATATAATCAGCCTTTCAAATGCGGATCTTTTTGTAACGGTAGGGCTCGACCTCGAAATAGGATGGTCACCCCAGTTGCTCACAAGCTCAAGGAATTCTAAAATCCAAAAGGGTTCACCTGGCTATGTGGATGCATCTGAAGGCGTATTCTTGTTACAGGTTCCTTCTCTTGTAAACAGGGGTGAGGGCGATATTCATATATATGGAAATCCACATTACTGGCTGGATCCATTGAATGGAAAAGTCATTGCAAGAAATATTGCCAATGGCTTGGAAAGGATCGATCCCTCCAACAAATCATTTTATGAAGGGAATCTTGGAATATTTAATGGAAAGATCGACACAAAATTAAGGGAATGGATAGCTAAAATGGCGCCTTTTAAAGCAAGTAAAATCATAGCATATCATAATGAATGGGTTTATTTTGAAACAAGGTTTGGATTGCAGATAGTTGACTTTATGGAACCCAAACCTGGCATTCCGCCATCACCCACCCAATTGGTAAAAGTGATAAAGGAAGTAACAGCTAATAAAATAAAAGTGATCATTTCATCACCCTATTTTACTACTTCATCATCCGACGTAGTTTCTCATCAAACCGGAGCAAAAGTATTAACGCTTGCCACATCCACCGGCGCATTTAGCAGCATCAAAAACTATTTTGACCTTTTTGATTATGACATTGACCAGTTAGTAAACGCGCTTAAATAATGATACCATCCATTCATTTAAATTAGAATATTAAACTATTTATTATGTTTGAAATGTTTCAGTTGCCGTTCATGGTACAAGCCTTTACGGCAGCCGCTATTACCGGAATTCTGTTGTCGTATTTTGGCGTTCATGTAGTGGGAAGAGGAATTGTTTTTGTTGACCTTGCACTTGGACAGATTTCATCATTGGGCGTTGCTTTTGCCGCTTTTATTGGATCCGGGCTCACTTCCATTCCATTGATATTTACCTTATCCGCCGCCTTACTCATGTCATTTATTAATATCAGGGATAAGCGGCTTAAGCAGGAAGCCATCATTGGAATATTATATGCTTTTACATCAGCGCTTACGGTATTGCTAATTTCAAAAACGGCTCATGGAGATTCTGATATACAGGAAGTGCTTTTTGGTAATATTTTATCCGTAAGCTGGCAACAAATCATGAAGATTGGAATTGTAGCCGGCGCAATCCTTCTCGTTCAATTGGTTTTTTTCAGGAAATTTTCCTCCTTGACCGAATCTTTTGAAAATGGCGAAAATCATCTTATAGGTATATTCAATATTTGGAATTTCCTCTTTTATATTTCTATTGGCCTGGCTATAGTATATTCAGTTAAAATCAACGGGGTAATTCCTGTTTTTTCATATCTTATTATTCCGGCAGTGTCGGCTATAATGCTTGCCAAGAATAGGATTTCCGTATTAATAATCGCAATCCTCATCAGCATATTGGGGGGTTTTTTTGGCCTAAACTTTTCTTTCCATTATGACTTTCCTGCAGGTTCATCCATTGTAGTAGTTCTTGGCGCCATTTTCATGCTGGCATCTGTTTATAGGGGCATAAGGGGCATAGCCAATAAAAAGCAAATAAATAATATACGGTAACAATTGAAACAGTTGCGCCGCCGCTATTCTGGCGCCATCTATATTCAGCTTGTCAAAATATCACGAACGACCGAAACCAGGCCCTGTAGCAACTCATTAGCACCCTCTATAAAGGCTAGTTCTAATTAAGTCTGCAATTTCTCGAATGTATTGACTTGGTCCGCGTAATCAAATATTTTATAGTACAATTCCAATTGTAATGAATCAAATCCATTCCTATTAGTCAAATTACATCAATGTATCAATCCAAACCTGCAAAATCTGCTACACTTTCACAAAAAAACCCATCACTTTCGTGATGGGCCTTTACATTACTAAACCGGTTTACTTACCCATGCAAATTTGACTGCATGCTGTCTTTGGACAATTTGATTTGTCTTTACAAACCGGTTTTTTGCATTCCTTATTGGTGCACTGCTTTTTTGCTCCTTTCCCGTTGTCGGAGGCAAATGCAATGCCTGAAATTAGCATCAAAGCAATGATACCAGAAAATAGCTTTTTCATTTCTTACCTATTATTTTTTTAGATTTTGTTTCTTATTTTTAAGACAAACAAAATTTCGGGGGATGCCAGCAATCAGCCTTAAATCCAGACTCAGTGTTTTCGTTTATGATTGCCGTTTTCGTAGTACTGTTTTTATCAATAATTCCAGTGTAGGTAATCAGGCGAACCGCAGTATATTGACATTGTGAGCAGAACGCAAAAGGGTTACCAGCATTTGTACCTTCGCAATCCTTCTTTCCCGTTCTTTGTTCCGCTCCTTTCTTGTTACAACTCTTATCTCCGCAACAACGGGGTGTATGTGCCGGTTCTTTTATCTGCAATTGGCAATTGACAATCAACGGCTGAACCGTAAGAAACAGCATCAGAATACAAAGTATTAAAGGGGATGGTTTCATGCCTTATAAAGATAGTAACCCTGACGACATATTTTATTTTTTGGATTACCGTCCATCATTTAGACACCAGATGAATTGAAGATATAAACTCTGTTTTTCGTTTTCAGGTAAAAATTTAATTTGTCCAAAAAATAGACAATAACATCATTACATTTGAATTCAATCCTGAAGATCCTGACTTTCAAACAATATGATCATTGCACCGAAAGCATGACTTAGTCAGCATGTCAATTAGTTATGAAAAATAAATCTTTTGAAAATGAATTCAACCGAACTAAAGAACTTACAGGCCCCTCTTAAAGAAAAATATAGAACTGATCCAGCATCAGCAATAATTACCCTGAAAGCCGAAGGCAATATTGGAGATGGAATATCCTGCACTATCGAGACCGGCCGGAAAATCATTGAGGCCGGACTGCATCCTGCAACCGGAGGAACCGGACTCCTGGCTTGTTCTGGAGATTTATTGCTGGAAGCCCTGGTGGCTTGTGCAGGAGTCACTTTGCGTGCTGTAGCCACAGCCATTGGAGTCGAAATCAAGAGCGGAGTCATTAAAGCGGAGGGAGATCTGGATTTCAGGGGAACATTGGGCGTATCAAAAGAGGTTCCTGTAGGATTTAAATCAATTCGGTTGGAATTTAATCTTGACACTAATGCAACAGCAGAACAGATTGACAGTCTTTCAAAACTTACAGAAAGATATTGTGTGGTCTATCAAACCCTCACTAAAGGAGTCAGCATCGAAACGCAGTATCACTTGTCACCTTAATTAACAAATACCCATACTACAATGGCATCAACCTTCTCTGCGCCAAACTACTCTATTGCGAAAATCCGGTGCGCGTTTACACGCACCGGTACATTCTATTATTTCGTCCAGGTTGATTATTTTGCAGTTTCAGGACTGATAATCGTCTCTACTTCATAGATAGCATTGGCAGGAAATCCTCCCCTTTTAGCGTGCTCTCTTATCAATTCTATGTTTTCGGCTTTGTAAACGCAGAATATCTTATCATCCGTCACATAGCTATGCAACCATTGAATGCTGGGGCCCATCGCTGTAAGTACCGTGCAGGAGGTTTCTGAAATTGTCTTTAATTTTTCCGCTGAGAATTGACCCGCTCCGGGAATATTCCTTTCAATCACGTACATCTTCATTACAGGATGTGAATCTTTTTTAGTTTTTGCATTGTCAGATGCAACAGAGCTCTGGGCCATGCTTGCAAAACCTGTAAGGAGCATACTTGCAATGACTAAGCTAAAATGCTTTACGATCTGTTTCATAAAAAGTAATTTTGATTTTGGAATATGTAAATATAGTAGAGGCATTTGCACTACACTATAACAAATCGTTCAATCCTTGGCAATTTTAAGCCATGAACTTATAGAGGGTCATTGTGGTGTATTGAGATAAATGGCAGGGAGAACACCAAACATCTCCTTAAAACACTTCGTAAAATAAGAGGGGCTGCTAAAACCGGTTTGAAAGGCGATTTCTGAAACGTTACCGGAATTCTTCCTGAGTAATTTTAGAGCCGCTTTCAACCTGTATTCCTTGATAAATGTATTGGGAGCTTTGCCGGTGAGCGATATCATATTGCGATATAATTGGGATTTGCTGCAACCAACAGGCTTGACAAAATCATCCAGTTTCAGTTCCGAATCCATCCAGGACGCTTCAGTATAGTCCATTAAAAGGGTAATAAATTTTTCATCCGACTGTGTAAGTGGGAAGACACCCTTGCCTTTTATAGAACTATTGACGTTTTCGCTTTCATATAAATCCTTTACCTCAGCCGCAATGATGATTTCGCCATTAACCATCTCGCACATTCGTTCAGCCAATCTGATGGTATCCTCAAAAATTAATTGCTTCTTCGTTACGGGAACACCCGCATTTAACCCGATTTTCAAAATAATTCTTTCCTTCATCAGATGCTTACTGAAATCCCTGTACAGGCTCCGAATATCGAATGCGGCATGGATGGCATTGGTGACCGATTTAAAAGAAACCAGGTAATGGTAATCCGTTTGCTCAACAGCATTTCCTTCATAGGTCGCTAATAATTTACGGACAGCCTGATTGAACTTCCTGAATGAAGCATTGAAATCCGAAGAATCATTTCTCTTCAGGGTCAATTGGTTCAATGATATAACCATGATAGTTCTGAAGGCCGGGTCATTAATAATATTCAAGCCGGTATTTTGGGCTTTGGCAGGATCTTCGATTCTACCCAAAAAAGATTCAACGATATTGGGGTCCACCTCAATGATCCTATGTGGGACCTGGCCATGAGCCCGGTCGTGCATTTTTTTTAAGGCTTCTTTATTCGGCGCCTCCACTAAACAGAATGCAGTCTTCCTTTTGTCATCAAACCAATAAGTAAGCCCCTTGCAGGCAAACTGATCCTGTATTTCCAAATCTTTCTGATGCAGATAGGCTATATTTTCCGCCGTAACAGTCTCTGAAACATCGTGGCGATCCATATAAATTGGCATATCACAAGTTATGAAATACCAGAGGGAATTTCGAAATTCAATTCCATCCAATTTGTGGTTCAGAAAATGCCCATTCCGTTACCCTAAATGCGTATTCCCATTCAAGAATGATATCGTTTGAAAATTCCATACCGCCATAGACAGGAATTCGCTTATTTTCGGAAAAGCCTTTCAGCTGATTTTCGAATCCTAATATACAAATAATCCTGGCTTCTTTTGTCTCATTCAAAAACCCTGGAAAACCCTCCTGATCTAATGATGGTTATCGAAAGAATTCAATTTTAAGAATAATCAGGCATTGCTATTTCAGTACAGGAAGGTTCCGGCTTTTCCTACTTCAAATGTTTCTTGCAATACCCACACAAGCCGTCATTCCCTTTCATTTCTCAAATCCAATTCTATCCCACCCTCTCAGCGATAAAACAGGCCGATTCTATCTTAAATCCTGTCGATAGTGTTATTCTTTCCGGAAGAAAACCAGAAACCTCCATTGGGAAAATGGTAGTTTAAAACTAAATCATACTGCATTTCTTCGATGCCTTTTTACAGACTCTCGGGGAACCCAGAGTTGTGCAATTGAAATGGGTCCTGTTGAAAGGAGCTATTTTAATTTTAGTATGTGGAAAATGCAGGATTCAAAAATGGTTGCTTACAATTGGTACTGCCTCATAAATCCTTCAATTGATCTTTATGAAAGAAAATAAATTATTGGGCCTGGCAAAAGAATATGCAGTGAAATATCTACATGAATTGCCCGAAAAAAGGGCCTTTCCGGATGCGGCGGCATTAAGTGAGCTGGAAAAACTGTCCATTCCTTTACCCGCCTCTTCAACAGAACCCGAAGAAGTACTTGAAGTGTTAAACAAGGTTGGATCACCCAACACTGTTGCGAGTAACGGTGGCCGGTATTTTGGATTTGTGTTCGGCGGTACACTCCCGGTGGCATTGGCTGCGAATTGGTTAGCATCTGCCTGGGACCAGAATGCGGTGTTTAAGATCTCTTCTCCCATTGCGGCGCAAACGGAAAAGGTAGCAGGCAATTGGTTGTTAGAACTGCTGAGGTTACCGGCGAATTCTGCTGTGGGATTTGTAACGGGAACTACCATGGCAAATTTTTGCGGTGTATTAGCTGCCCGTCAAAGTATTTATGGACGCATGGGCTGGGATAGTAAAGCCCTTGGGATAAATGGCGCTCCTCCCATTCGAATAATAGTAGGAGAAGAAGTCCATGCCAGTATGCTTAGGGCCTTGATCCTTGCCGGCTTCGGTTTAGAGAACCTGATAAGAGTCCCAACTGACGACCAGGGAAGAATAATCGCCAGCGAGATGCCTGAACCGGATGAATCTACCCTGATCTGTTTGCAAGCAGGGAACGTCAACACGGGCGCTATTGATCCGATCAAAGAAATTTGTTTGCTGGCCAGGGAAAAACGGGCCTGGGTGCATATTGATGGAGCATTTGGTCTTTGGGCTTCTGTTTCTCCAATGAAATCTTATTTGACTGAAGGATGCGAACTCGCAGATTCATGGGCAATTGATCTTCACAAATGGCTAAATGTTCCTTATGATAGCGGTCTGATAGTTTGTAAAGAACCCAAAGCATTGCAAACTGCCCTCTCAGTCAGCGCTGCTTATCTGCCTGATTCCATTGAACCGGACCCATATTTCTATACACCGGAAATGTCAAGAAGGGCTAGAGGAATTGAAACATGGGCCGCTTTATACGCCCTGGGACAAAAAGGAGTTATTGAATTGATTGAGCGTTGTTGTAGCCATGCTGAACTATTTGCCGAAAATTTAAGAAATGCAGGGTTCCGGATCCTGAACAATGTAACGCTTAACCAGGTGCTTGTTTCCTTTGGTGACGCGAACCTGACAAACAGGATCATCAAAAAAATCCAGGATGATGGGACCTGTTGGTGCGGAGGGACAATATGGAAGGGAATAACAGCAATGAGAATCAGCGTATCTTCATGGATGACAACAGAAAAAGATATTCAAATGAGCGCAGCCGCTATAATTAGAATCGCAAATGAAGAAATCCGGACAAACAAAGAAACTAACTGAGAATTAGAATTACTAAATAGGAAAAAAATGAGTTAAATAAAATATGTAACTTATTTGCCCGCTTCTTCCAGAACTTCCTTGTTCAAACGTATATATTCCACATCTGATCTTTCGGTTGCCAGCTTAATACCTTCATTGGCTGTTGCGATAGCCGCCTTTTTATCGCCCATCTTCAATTGAATTCTGGCTTTCCAGTATTTGGCATTGTCGGCCTGGGGGTGCGCTTTTTCAAACTCGCCTATCCATGCCAATGCCTTATTCATGTCTTTATTATGGTTGTAATAATAGATCGCAGCGAAATAATAGGGTTTCTTTTCGCCCTTCATCGCCTCGTCTATATTTGCCATCACGCGGGAATCTACATCCGTTTCAAGGCGAATAGACAGGAATGTATTTTCCCATAATAGCTGAAGTTCGCAATGTTCTACAAAAGCATTGGCAAACTGAATGGTAAAGGTCTCCATCTTCTTATCCAGTTTGCCAGATTTAATCTTGAACCGTAGCACATCCTTGGTGGAATCATAAGAATAAGCGCCCCACTGTTCCACGGTTTTATTAAAGATCACTGTCCATTCATTCGCTCCTGGAATGGTGAAGAAAGAGTATTCTCCGCGCGGCAACATGTGCCCCTCTATCTGTACTGTATCAGTCAGCCTGATTCTTGTGGCTGCATTGGCGCCCGTACGCCAAACCTTCCCATACGGTTCTACTACGCCAAATATTTTTCTTCCTTTCACATTGGGTCTCGAATAACTCACTGTTATTTGTCCAAGGCCCAAATCCTGTTCTATGCGCTGTAAGGTACTTGGTTGGGGAATTTTCAGGTCCTGTGCGCCTACCCATGTAGTAGAGAAGATCAATATAATGATGAAATATCCCCCTATGTTTTTCATGATCCCTAATTTTAATTTTGCATTTCTCTTCGTCTGTTCATTGCGAAAAACAATAATGGAAGATCGCCTTTCAGTTGCACCCACCGGCTGGGAGTCAACAGTAAAAGGATGATCTCAGAGGTAAACACAATTTCAAAATATTACTATGGTTCATTTGTGAGTTTGCGAAGCATTCTTTCGTTTACCCGCATATTTCTATGGCCCGCGTTAAACAATCATTGGAAAGGATACTTCAACACCTTGAGCGTATCACCGGCTGGAAAGGCCTCCAGGTACCATGATGTCCCCACGCCTTCTATAGTATAAAGAAAGCCAACGGCCAGGGTGGAAGTATCGTTTCCAGGCACCCATTTTTCTACTATTATTCTATGGATGGAGTCTGGAATATCTTTCACTTTCATCGTAGCCAATGACGAATCGAAAATGGTATGGCCGGAAGTGCCCATATGTAAACTGAACTGGATATTATGCAGGTCACCCGAAAAATCTTCCCTGGTATAAAGTTCAAAATGCACTTTACGCATCGGAGGATTGCCATTATTATTTCCGTAGGGAGACATGTGATCCTTATTGCAGGAGGCAACAAAGCTCATAACCACAACAACTGCAAGAATTGAATATACTTTCATTTTTTTATTTTATTTTTTAGATCAGTTTCTTCTCCACTTTTTTATAAAACCTCATGATCCGATGACCAATTCCTTGTTCTACTTCGTATTCATTTTGAAACATTGGAGATCATAAGTGCGTTTCTGGCTAAAATATTATTTCATGTATTTTAAGACAGTTATTCAGGTCACATTTACAGATTCGGGTTGCAAATAAATAACAATAAATCTGTTAGTGCGACTGCACCTTCCTTCCGGCAGGTATTGGTCTCCCAACGGCGATCCTTGTTATTTATGCAAATAGTAAAGAAGTGAAAAGGCATTACTGGCCAATACAGAAAATGGTAGTCTTTAAAACTTAAATTTCCACAGCGCTACGTACAAAATGGGCATAAGCAATTGTTACTAATAATGCTCCCAACCTTATCCCGCTTTACCTGTTTAGATGGGACAATGAAAGTAGAACAGAATTCAAAAAATGGATTAAACTGCCTAATTTGGAGTAAGCATTTATGATTTGCCTAACTTAATGTGGTATTAGTTTTTTGGTACCGCCAAGCTTTATTTTTTTTGCTACTTTGTCATCTTGTAGAATATTAAACGTTAGTCATACCCGCGATCTCACAATATAATTGAGCCACAGGCTATATGCAAGAGTACCATAGAAATCAGAATGGAACAATACAAATCATCGACGCAGAAGGGTGGTCATATCCCCGATGACAAATCAAACCTATGATATTGTGGCAATCATTGTGGTCAAAATATAGCCTGACTGACGCTTGGATTATTGAAATTACAAATTCAGGGAATTGCCACGGGCTTAATAAGAACGGATACCAATTCAGTACAAAATAAACCTCGTAACTATGTATGACTTAACTACTGAACCACGGTGGAAAGGCTGGCAAAAATTTGCCTTCAGATTTCTTTTTCTATTCCTGGGGTTTTTTCTGCTTAACTACGAACTCGTTTTTGTATTCTTAACATTCATTTCTTTTGAAAAGCTCTCCTTAATCTATGAGCCTTTTGAAAAACCCCTGCACTGGCTAGATGAACATCTCTACCATACCGGTTATGATCCTAAACTTCATCAAAACCTGCCTGGTGATAATCACTATGGAGTTGTATTCTATATTACAGTAATCATTCTATTCTTACTGATTGCAATAATCTGGAGCATAATTGACAGGCGCAAAACAAACTATAACAAACTGTATTACTGGTTTAGGGTCTATATCCGTTATATGGTCGCATTAATAATGTTGAGTTACGGAATGGATAAACTGATTCCCATCCAGATGAGCTACCCTGATGTAACCGAACTTCTAAAACCCATGGGAGAGCAGGATCTTTTTAGCATAGCCTGGAATTTTGTTGGCATTTCTCCAGGTTATGAAATATTTGCAGGTGTCAGTGAAATTATTGGAAGTCTATTATTAATTTTCCGTCGGACATACGTATTTGGGGCCTTATTCATGTGTCCCGTTCTATGCAATGTTATAGCCTTAAATACTTTTTATAACATTAGTGTCAAGCTCTATTCTATACTTTTACTCGTTTCTGTCCTGTTCTTACTAGTTCCCTTTGTCAAAAAATTGATACAATTTTTTGTCTGCCACAGAAGCATTACTCTCGCAGAAACAAAATATGAATTTACTGCTCCCTGGAAAAGATTTATACTGATTGCATTTGGTATTGCCATAGTAGGAGGGAGCATTGCCGGTAACATTTCACATGACTATGCTTCTTATCGGCGGCATGTGGCAAATAAAAAACATCAGAAACTATATAATGTAGACTGGTTTCTGGCAAAAGATACAATACCGCCTGTTATGTCGGATACCTTGCGCTGGAAAAGATTTGCTCTTGTTTATTCCCATTCGGCAGTAATTTATGATATGAAGGATAAAGCAGCTTTTTATGATTACCATATAGACAGTATAAAGCATCTATATACGCTGCATGACAATCCTGATAGTTCAAAATGGGATGTATTACATTATTCATATCCTCAAAAAAACAAATTTGAACTCAATGGAAAATGGAAAGGAATTGATGTACAGATAATGATGGAGGAAATACCAATAGACAGCATGAGCCTGAATAAAGAAAAGCTGATATTTCTGCAGGATTAAAATTGAATTGACAATTAGTCCCCAGTCCGGAAGCAGTTCTCACAAGTTGAAATTAACAATGATCCCAGGCAGGTCAGAGGCAATCCTAAAACTTCCTTCACAACTTTCATAGAACCAATTCCTTTAAAACTTAGCAAGTTTCGGGTTGTTGATCGGCCCTCTTGTTCTTAGTTTTGCAATATCTAAAACATTTCGCATCAAAAACAAATATAAAATGAAAACGTTTATTTTAATTCATGGCGCATGGCATAGCTCATGGAACTGGCACAGGGTAATTCCGATTTTAGAAAAACAAGGTCACAGGGCAATTGCCATTGATTTGCCTGGTATGGGAAGGGACAAGACTCCCATTCAGGAAGTAAAAATGCAGTCCACAGTAGAGAAGATTACAAAACTCATTGATAGTATTGAAGGAAAAGTAATCTTAGTGGGTCATAGCAAAAATGGGATCATGATTTCCCAGGCAGCAGAGTACCGTCCTGATAAAATTGAGAAATTAGTGTATCTGGCTGCCTATCTAATACCCAATGGTAAAACACAAAGGGAATATTCATTGCAGGACACACAGGGCGTGCTAAAGCCTTATGTATCCATGCACGAAGAATTGAATGCACACACTCTGCGGCCGGAAATTTACAAAGAAGGGTTATATGCTGACTGTGATGATAATATACCTGAACTGGCAAAATTGTTGCTAAGTCACGAACCGGTAGAGTCTGGCATTACACCGCTCCAACTAACGGAAGAGAATTATGGAAGAGTGCCCAGGATATACATCGAATGCACAGAAGACAGAGCCGTGACACCATTCATTCAAAGAAAGATGTATGCAGAAACACGCTGTGAAAAAGTATATAGTTTGCCCACGAGTCACTCCCCGTTTTTCAGTAAACCACAGGAGCTGTCGGATATTTTTCTTGAAATTGCATTGGATTGAAATGATCATACCCAGCTAATAGTTTTAGTGTCTTTCGCAGTGGTTAGTGTCTTCACTAACCACTATTATTTCCACGGTGATCGGTGCCCTCACCAGTCACCAATTTTCCGCCATGGCTGCTCTCTGGACGGGTGTTATACTTCATTCAAGCCATAATTTATTTATTCAATCCATTTTCTCTCCGCTTACTATGGATACAGGGAATACAAAATATTTTATTGGTGAATTTGGAGTGGTATTGCCAGTAGTATGTATGTTCTTCGCAGTCCTCTTTTGGAAGAAACGCTCAGAGCTAATAAACGCGGATGAAATTACATTTTCAGCATTTGACAGTTTCAAAATTCGTTAGTGGGAAATCTAAAGACACATTGTGCTTTGAGTAAACATTTTTTATTTGAGTTGCTGTCCGTCGTTAGCAGCTTTTGACATTTTCCAGTATTTGATAAATTGCCTGAATCCGTTCCTGACCAAAAGCGGAGCGCCAGACAATGTTTTAGCCAGATCAGGCCTGTTCATATCAATACGATTTTCTACCATGACTGCGGCTGCTTGCATGGCTACAGATTCATCATAGCTTCTCAGTTTGTTCATAAAAACAGGGATTTCGTTTTTGGTCGAATCCCACAATGCTTTGGCATAGTCATACGCACATGTGAAATGTCTATCTCCATCTGTCTGCGTCTATTCTTACGGCGCCCGATATGCCGAGCACCAGGGGATTGACTATTGAGGACTCATGCTGGAAGGGCCTTGCGATGGGCCAGTACGGGACATTTGTTCCGGGACCCCGGGCAACTGCTACGAGAAACAGGTCATGGCTTGGCTTTTGCAAAATCCTTTTCCCTGCCATTTTATACCTCCTCTGGCATTTTTTGGAATAACTGCCCCGCGGATTTATATATGCCGATAAATAAGGTGGATAAAAGATAAGATAATATGTTTGTCAGGAGTAGTAAGAGCTGCTTTTCTTTGAAAATACTTTTCAATTTGAGTTTGAGATAACTTTTATTTCCTATGGGTCATTCTAATATTATTGAAATAATTGTGAGCCAATCAACCTTTCTCTTCACATTCAAGCCGCGGATACCGCTCATTTCTTAAATCCGATTCTATCCCGGTCATCCCACTTTTTATGCGCCGCTTTTTCGTCCAATAAATTTTCCATGGCATCATATATTTGGCTTAACTGCACATCATGTCCACCCAGTCTTTCTTTTATTTGCCTTAGCTGTTCCTTAAAATCAGTTTGCATTAATAATGCTTTTCTTACCTCTACAAAAGCCCTCATGATGGAAATATTCATATTTATAGCCTTATCGCTGTTTAAGACGCCGCTTAACATTGCAACTCCCTGCTCCGTAAAAGCATAGGGCAAATACCTGGTTCCTCCCCGGGTTTTTGAGGTTACATTCTGCAACCTCAAAGAATTGCCCTTTTCTGAGGTTTCAAATTGAAACCTCAAACTGTCAAATTCTTCTTTGGTAAGCTGAAACATGAAGTCCTTAGGAAACCGCTTTATGTTCCGCTTAACGGCAAGATTAAGCGCTTTGGTTTCTGTTTCATACAGGGCGGCTAAATCCCGGTCAAGCATTACACGCTCTCCCCTCAATTCATATATCCTGTTTTGAATACTTTTTATTATTTGCATAAGGTAAATTATAAAACTCCTTTTATTCTATCCGCTTCAGCTCTGTTAATTTGATCGATGTTTTTTGCACAAGCCGGCTCGCTCCTGTTCCCTGAGTCTCAGTATTTTTTTTGAACCGGGAAACTAACAGTACAAAATGTTTACTTAATTGAAGGCTCTCATAAATGCACAGGATCAGGCTCATTTTATGCTCCACAATCATTAATATCTAATAAGCTCAATCTTCTTTTTTAGCGATATCCCTGGCAATTTTCTTAGCATCTGAGGAAATTTCATGAATTACACCTGTCGGGCTAATCCAGAAACCACAGAAATACAAGCCATCCACGCCAAAATACTTTTGTTTATTGACACTCACTCTTAAATCTTCAAAACGGCTTTTATCAATATTCATAATTCCCGACCAATCCCTGTAATATCCTATGGCTGCAACAATGGAATCAAAATCCTCTCTTTTACCGTCCTCAAAATGAACCGTTTTGCCCGCGATATGATCTATGTTACCATAAATCTTTATATGGCCTTCCCGGATATGTTTTATGGTGCCAATGTCCAGCACTGGAATGTTTCCATCTTTTTGAATTTGTTCAAACGCCCCATAGGACATTTTTTTCAAACCCAATTTTGTGATGTCGCCAAATAGTAACCGCATCAAAGGGGCATTGATGGTATCGGCTAAGCGAGGTGGAAGTTGCGACATTAGCAGGCTTATGCGGAGTAAAACCTTTATTCCCAGCCATCGAAAACCACTGTGAAACATTTACCATTCTTTTGCAGTTCTTAGTGCGCCCTTTAAAATGAAAAAATGTATCTTCATAAACCCTGTTCTGTCTTCTATAATCAAATAATGGAGCCATCTCTTTTTAGGTTTCAGATAAAAAATAAGAATATGAAAAAAAGTCTTGTGGGTCTATTCCTGCTCTTTTCAACATCAATCTTCGCACAACCGACAGTTAGAGAACAATTTGAAAAGATCGGGACCGTTCAGGAAGCACAAAAATACATCGATGCCAACGCGGCTCTCAAACCGGCGCTACTGTATTTGACCAAAGGAAAAGACAGTGCCCTTATCGACAAACGATTGCTGAAGCAAAATAAAGGCGATATTTTTTCCGTCGGTTACGTCACCTATAAGGTCATCGAGACAAAGGAATCAATCTCCTTTCGGGCAAGCTATATTTTCCTGGACGGTGGATCATTATCCCCGTCCCAGGTTGACAGCCTTAAGAAAATTATCATGCAAAAGATTTCCGAAGGCAGTTCATTCGCTCAGATCTCCGATCAATACACGATGGATGGCAACACCACTCATGGTGATACCGGCTGGTTTTTCGGGCCCGAAATGTTGCCTGCAGAATTCCAGACCGCCGTCCAGAAACATAAGACTGGCGACATCTTTTTTGTGGATGTACCGGATAAACAATGGCATTATATAGTAAAGAAGACATTTGATGATGATGATAAGAAAGAAATAACGGTTCTGCGGTCAAACGGAAGGTGATGCAAAGAGTCCTAAGTAGCTACACGTGCCCTTAATTTTTTCATTCTTACTATCAAGTCAAATTTGAAAGGATTAAACACCCATGAAATACCAAATGAATTTCACAGTCAGTTTGAGATTTGAATAATCACTCTTTAGGGATTATCCTCTTATTTAACCTCTTGTTTTTGGGCAATTTTCTCTATTTTTAATGTAGTTGTTGGTGTAACCTGTACTCAGACCTTCGCACAACTTCACCAATGTCTCAATGTCAATCATCATACCGATGAAATTTAAGCATGCCATACCTATACTTTATTCTGCAGATATTTTACAAAGCCTCAATTATTATACTGAAATTCTGGGATTTGAAAACAAATGGGCATGGGGAAATCCACCATCTTTTGGAGGAGTAAGCAAAGATTCCGCTGAAATATTTTTTTGTAAGAATGGCCAGGGAAATCCGGGAACCTGGCTCTCTTTGTTTATTGATAATATTGATGGATTTTATGAAACACTCAAGACCAGGGGTGCAAAAATCCTGACAGCGCCCGAAAACAAGGAATGGGGCGTAAGGGAAATGCTGGTAGAGGATCCTGACGGTCACAAGATAAGATTTGGACAATCCGTTTCCTTTAGGGAAAAAAGTGCGAAGGCGCTCCCCGACGCTATAAAAATCATTTTAAGGCCGCCTACCATTTCAGAATATCGAAATCTGGTATCGGCTGTGGGCTGGTCTTCTACTTCGAATAATGCATTGACTGAAACACTTTTAGCTGCAGCTGTTTTTGCCGTTGTGGCTGTTGATACAGAGAAAAAAGAAGTGGTTGGCTGCGCACTATTACTTGGCGACCAAGCCAGTTTTTATTATGTAAAAGATCTCATGGTTCACCCGAATTCGCAAGGCAAGCGTATAGGGACAGAGCTTATGAAGGAGTTAGTTCGTTGGTTGGAAAAAAATGCGGCAGACGATGCTCTGGTTGGACTATTTACGGGAGAAAACTTAGAACCCTTCTACCGGCAGTTTGAATTCTATCCAGCGTTTGGCATGAACCGGCGGATTCAAGGCAAATAATTGAGTGAGGTCAATGCGGTAATTACAAAAAATTTTGTTCCTTTTGAATTCAAACCAACATCAACAGAATCTTTAACCATTTTATCACCAGTTATCCTTGATTATCATTAGTTCCCATCATCTTCTCAAATTAACTGTGTTTTCATTCCGTAACAAATAATAGTAACCGGATTGGGCCATCGAATCGTACGCTAAAGGACCAAATCTACTTTCAATTATTTATCTTTAAGTTATCAGGTATTAGAAACTCCTGCCATGTATGTCAAACGATACAATAACCGTTATCGCCAATATTGCATTAGCATTATCATTTATCGTGGGGCTGGTATTTGGTATCGCACAAACGCGGGCAGCCGCAAGGGATCGCCGTGAGCGTTTAACCCTGGAGACACTGCGCGAATTACAAACGCGAGAGTTTGTCGAGCATATATATTTCATCAACCTGTATGATATGCCCACTACCCGTGAAGCATTCCAGGGGCTTCCGGGTGAAGACCAGATTAAATATATTCAGTTTGCGCAGGAAATGGAATCACTTGGAATTCTCGTCGCAGAACGCCTCATAAATATCGATTTGGTGGATAAGACCCTAGGCTCATTCGTCACGAATGCCTGGGAGAAATACAAAATGGTCTTTCTTGACATGCGTCAGAAACAGCCCGATCCCTTTCTGGGTGAATATTTCCATTGGCTCGCAGAACGACTGGAAGAGCGAATGCGAAAAAATCCGCGCAACCCATTCTTTGCAACCGCCAAAACATAGAAATTCCTCATCATCCCCATTTGCAGGGATGAAATTCGGCTTTTTTGATGGAGTTGATTTTCCAACAAGTGAAGCGTAAAACAATGCATCCCAGGCTTAGCGATACATTCTTAATTTAAATCGTTACAGTTCCTGGACGAGCAATCAGGCTCACAAGATGCTTTTCTTTAAACTATAGAACAGGCAGGATAGAAACTAAGTATTTTACAGGGAAAATAAGTAGAACAAAGCCGGTAATTTATGTGTTCTATTTTCCAACGAAGATCATGTTTTTAAAAAGCATGAGTCGTTCGTCCGGCATATTACAGGCGATGCATCGACATCAGTTTCGAAACACCCGCCCTGGATTTCGTTTCTCAATACCATACTCGGACAAGTCAGGGATTTGAAAAGTCCTATAAAAACAAAATGGGTCTTGAATATCAGTGGTTATAAAATTTCCACATATACGCAATTTCATCTTTTACAGCATCCAACATAGGCCCGGGCAGAAATTCCATATATGAGGTACGAAATTTTTGAATCCTCTCTCCATATCCATTTTGCAATGAAGTAAATGATTCAAGGGTTATTTCATCCTGGAATGATTTGAGAGTTAAGTTATTCTTTATTGCTATTAAGGTCTTTGTCTTTAATTCTTTGATATAATTCTGCCATGCATATACTATATCTTTCCCTTTGTGCATATCTCCATGCCCTCCTATAAAATAATCAAAGTCAATTTGCTTGATCTTTTCCAAGACCTGTATCCATGAATCAGGATTGGCATCCCAAAATAGTGGTTCAAAATCATGCACAAGGTCACCGGTTATGAGAACTTTATCCCGGGGTACAATTACAACTATGTCACCGGGTGTGTGGCCGGCGCCAAGCCATCTTAATTGTATCTTTAAATATTTATCGTACAGGTCTAGAGGTCACTTCATAATTATCAAACCTGCTACAATCAAATTCGAGCTGAATGACCATCTGTTTCATATGGGCCAATATAGACTTGCTTTGCGTTTTTGAAACCATATAGTCATCGCCCCTTTTCAATTCAGATTCAATAAATGAATTTGAAAAATCAAATCTTTTGAACAAAGCATTCAGCCGATGCACGAATTGTTCCCAAGTGCCTGTGTATGAGCTTTTTAAAAAAATCATCGAAATAAATACAAAATTTATTGTTTATTAATAAAATATTATTGACATTTGATCATTAATTATTGAACAAACAATAAAAAGTGTATGGAAATTAATGAACAAAAAAGAACTGGGCAGGTGCTCAAAATAATGCACATCGTGGCATGGGCGGCATTTATTGGGTTTGCGATAGAAGCGGGAGCTATCCTTATTTCTTATGCCGTAAGCTGTGTAAACCCGGAGGGAGCAAAGAACTTATACAGGGGACTGAATTTGTACAATCTCAGGCAGGTCAATTTTTGGCACTATACCCAGTATGTTTCCCTTTTGTTGGCTTTGCCGATCATGAAATCATGGGTCTCCTTTCTGGTTATGAAAACCTTATCGAAGTTTAACCTAAAGAATCCATTTACAAGTGAAGTAGCAAGGAGACTGGAGAAAATCAGCTATGTCGCATTCGGAACCTGGCTTGTTACCATGGCGAGTAATGTATATATCAGCTGGCTATTGAAAACAACCGGAAAACTTTACGGAAATTGGCTTTCCGGAGAATTTATATTTATGGTTGGCCTCGTGTTTATCTTTTCACAGGTATTCAAGCGTGGTGTAGAAATCCAATCTGAAAACGATTTAACTGTATAATCCATGCCAATCATAGTAAACGTGGATGTCATGATGGCCAAACGAAAAATGTCGTTGAATGAACTTTCGGAGAAAGTGGATTTAACGTTGGCTAATCTGTCTATACTCAAAACCGGAAAAGCAAAAGCAATTCGATTCAGCACTCTGGAAGCTATTTGCAAAGCACTGGATTGTCAGCCTGGGGATTTATTGGAGTATAAAAGAATATAATGAAGTTCAATTAATATTGTTTCGGATAATTCATTCTTATCAATGAAGGAGTGTAAATCTTCCGCCGTGGTTCGTGTCCGCACGAACCATTACTAATCACTTCCCCACTGGCGAGTGTTCCGCAGGGCTTTTTCAATTATTTAATTAAGCATTATTCCAATCCCCTGAGGACGACTGCCATAATTTTCCTCAAAGCATTCTACAGAAAAAATAAAAAAAATCCAGTAATTTATGCATTTTATTTTCCAAAAAAGATCACTTTTTTTAAGCAACACGAATCGTTCGGCTGGCATATTGCATGTGACGCATCGACATTATTTCCGAAACACCCGCGCTAGATCTAGTTTCCTTTAACATACTAGAGCCAGTTTGGGGGTCCGTGAGGCAGCGGTAGGTAAAATAAAAAAAGAAACAACGCTGAACTAACTACTGTGGCAGCTCCCCTCAGTTTTGAAACAATAAATTTTAGGCCTGAAAACCTTTCTGAACAAGGATTACAGGTGATTTTAACCCGACTTCGTTTCCACATTATTATTCAACCCCTGCGGATCCAATTCATTAATCCCGGGCACTCTGCCCTAAATAAATTCCCGGCAGGAATGTCGGCTGCACCAAGATGGAGCATCCATTTGTAAGAAATAGCATTCCCACATCAATCTCTCAATTCCAAACAAAGACTCTAATTCCTTGAATAATACTTATTTTGAAATGGGAGTCTTTAATACAGAAATAAAGGAATTCGTGAAAAAACAGCTATAGAATACCAGGGTTTATACGTGTAATAGGCGGCGTAAAAGATTTTATCAATCTTTATTTAAAGAATTCTTCGCAGTTAATTTGCCAGAGCACTTGTTCACTTTCTTCAAAATTTACATGTACCCTGATTATGTTATTGTGCACCAATTTTAAACTGTAGGAACCGTAATCACGGAAAAGAACATAACCACCCCAGGTCCACGGGTGTTCTCCCGGAACATAAACATATACATTATGCGAAGTTTTCAAAGGACCGGTTGAAATTCCGGAGAGCGTTTTTGTATCTTCATTCCAATTAACCTGCTCTATTTCTATCGCGCCCTGCAATGCATGACGATCAGTGGAAATAAATTGCGGCCTTCCGGTTTTTTCATGAAGCGCAAGCAGGGTGACGCTTCCAGGTTCTACGTCCACCTTTAATTCGCCAGTAATCTCACCGATAAATTGCTGCTTCCAGAAGTCAAATGCCAGGTAAGTTTTGCCGGGCTCTAGCCAGAGCCGTCTTAATGAGAATTTCTTTTCGACAGCCTCCGTTAAACTTGCATTGAAAAAGGCCAGCACAGTCCATTCGCCAAATGCCTTTTTTATTTTCAATGCAAATACCGATTGCATGTCGGTATCAAAAAGATCAACAGGAAGAGCCGCTTCTCCAAACGAAGGTGTGATCTTTTTGAGGATCTCAAGCTTGTATGGCTCAAGCTGGATAAGCCGGTCGCCCGACATCATGTTACCGCCGCTCATCGCAATAATCGTAGCGGCCGCTTCTGACTGCTGGTTGTTCAAAAGGTCTATGCAAACATGATCCACATCGTTGACCCAGGTTCGTTTGTGAAAATAATATCGCTTGCCCGCAGCAGATGCGCTGCATGCCGGGTTGATAAAATAGGTATCCCAGGCCGCTTCTGCAAAACCGTAATTTACATCCAGCTCAATTCGCATGCTGTCTATCAACCCCACCGTAGTTGGTCCGGGGCCACATTCAAGTATATGGCATTTGTTTCCAGCGGCTCTTCGCATTATTTCCATTCCCTTATGGTAAACCTGCGCTGATGAAAGGGTGGGGTCATAATAACGATTTGCTGCCAAAATTGACCAGGCCACAAAATCTATCTTGATCATTTCATAACCCCAGTCGTTGGCAATCCTGTCAATCAGGTCATGCAGCCACTTTGCCGCTTCGGGGTGTGTGATGTCGAGGCAGTATCTCTTAGGATTTTCATCTTCCGGTGGTTCTGAATTTTCAGACCAGTTTCCGACACGTTTTAAACTGCCATCCGGGCGCTTTAGCAGCCATTCCGGGTGTTTTTGAAAAACCTCCGTCGGTTCGGAGATAACATAGGGTGAAATCCAGATTCCCGGTTTTAACCCGTAGCTTTTAATTTTTTGTGCCAGCCATTTCATGCCATGAGGGAAACGCTTATTGCCTTCCCAGTCCCCATGCCATCTCTGGAAGCCTTCGTCAATTTGAATATACTCCAGGCCAAGTGGTTTCAAATGTTGCGCGGCAAACGCTGTATTTGATATTACTTCCTCTTCCGAAACCTCTGCCAAAGTGTAAAACCAACTGCACCAGCCGTTGACGATTGATTGAGTCCGGGCATCGTTTATTTTACCTACGGCGTCCACATAATTTTCCAAAGCCGTATAAGGGTTTCCGGCAATGTTAATCATCAGGCGGTTTGAACTAATTGTTTTGCCCGGTCTTAGTATCAATTCCGGTGCATATACAGATTCAGCCAAAAAGGAAATCTGGTTAGCAGCCGTTTTAGAGATCAATAAATTTCCTAAACACAAATCATTTTCAAGGTATCCCAGCGACATGCCTTCTTTGTCATAACCGCTAAATAATCCTGCATTCCACCAGCTATGCACTGTTTCATTTTGTGAAGAAACTGATTTGTTAGCTAGTTTTGCTCCTTTTATATTGTCTAATGATATTGCTTTATTATTAGTCGCAAATTCCTGTATCATACCTGCATCATAGTACATTTCCCCATTGGTAATACACTTTGATGCGCCAGGTGCATATAATATTCCGCCCTCATTTTGAACAACCCTAATAGGTTCAAGGCTGTTAATTGCAAGATCATGTTTAGAAACATTCCTGCAAATAACTTCGATGATAATGGCTTCCAAATTATCGTACAGGGATAATTGAATTTCGAAGTCTAATATGTTTTGGTTGTCTTTGGAAACAATCAATAATCTCTTCCCCGTGCCGAGCCGGTCACTGAAATTAGTTGTATCGAGACTGTGTTTATAAGTTTCGGATGCAATAGATCGCTTACCGGAAACAGAATTTGCGCAAACAGTTCCCCCGGTTATGAAAGGAGCCCCGCTGCTCCTGTAAATATTAACCGTTCCCTTTCTCTTGTTAAAAGAAATGGTGAAGTACTTGTTTTTTATGTCGCCCACATCATTTGCCGAAAGAAATGCATTTACTGAACCAGGACTTACTATTGCGATTGAAGTTCCGAGAAGGGATAGATTCTTTATGAAATTTCGGCGTTTTATTGAATCAGTCATTTCAATTCACCCATTTATGTCATCGTGAACAGATAATTAAAGTTAGTATATAAATCAACATGACTTTTGCCCTTCAGTAAGCGGGCTTACGCTACAAGTTTTTTCCTAAATTTTAAAGCCAGGAAATATTTGATAAATACTTATTTTGAAATGGGGGACCCTACAACAGAAATAAAGACGGTTGTGGAAAACAGAAGCCAGGATTTGTGACAACTTCGCCGTTCGTGTCCGCACGAACCATTTCTAATCACTTCTAATTTTCCTGAAGCATTTTGCATGGAAAATAAAAATAAACATTCCGGTAATTTATTTGTTTTTATTCCCGAATGAAGATCCCGCATTTAAAAAGGACGAGTCGTTCGGCCGATGGATTACAAGCAACGCATTGACGGCAGTTTCGAAACACGCGCTCTAAAATTTCCTTTATATAAGGATACTCGGGCCAGTTGGTATTGGGGGCATCCATAGTTAGAGTGTGGCAATTATTATCCAAAGAATTTGTAACGCTTGTTTTTATTTCTTTGCTCATTGCAAGCCCTGTTGCTGATTATTTTATGCATAACTGGTTACAGGATTACCAGTACCGTGCAGATTTATCAAGGTGGATATTCGCGGTGCCAGTTGCAGGCGCCTTAGTGATCACTTTATTAACTGTAAGTTTCCAGGCTATTAAAGCGGCTATTGCCAGCCCCGTGAAAAGTTTGAGAACGGAATAAAGAAAGGTTCATTTTATGCCTGCTGGATCCTATATATGAGGGATTGGTGGTTGAAAATAAGCAAAAACCAAACTCTTTTTCACTTATTCGAAATAACCATCTCATCTGGGTTTTTATTTGTTTTATAATCAAATATCAAAGTGCCTTCCATATTGCTCTTTATCCGTTTCAATGTCTTGTTATTTACCAGGATGGTGTAATAACAATTAGGTTTAAGCTCATTAATTTGATAAACCAACTTTTTTGAAGTTACATCTTTAGAAAACTGCATCAATGCTATTTCATCCCTTCCCCACTTTTTAATATCAAGTGCCAGCTTGCCATTGGTCATAGTTGTCACCTTTAAAGAAGCCTTATTGGTATTGCCATTAAAATATAAAAGTTCCTTATTCCCACTGAAAAAACCAAAGTCTGTTTTAGCTATGATCTTAAACCGGTTATTCGATACAGCATACTTATCCATATCAAGATCGATAGCCAGTTGCTGATTCCGGTAGTTATATTTTACCTGCGTGCCCGCCAACTCCTTGGTAATATGAGGATCAAGATAGAAACGGTTGTACAGCGGATTAATGCCGTATATAGCCTGGTACAAGCCAACAACAGAAAGGCAGTTGCCCGATAGGATATCATCCCCCAGCCCGTCTTGCTTAGCACGTCCATAGCGTTGAAAAGCCAGGCCATCTTTTGCATATTGCGCCAACACATTTTTTACATATTTCAATGCCAATTCGGGTTTGTACAAAGCATAGGCTTTTACAGCAATCGATCCCCACGATAAAAAAATGTCGCCATTCTCATAATTGGGAAAAGGGAATTGCCAGTCATTTCCTTCGCCTACGGCGTAACTGTACATACAAAGTGGCCAAAAGAAAAGTTGTTCTTTTTGCATCTGCGCTTCTATGTCATCAAGTATTGATTTTGTTCTGCTGCCATTGTCGCAAATGCCATAAGCAATGGCCATGAAGTTTACCGGCGTAACCATGTTGTTTCCATGAACAGAGCCATCTTTATCTCTCCAGTGTACGTAACATTTTTTTTCAACATCCCAAAAACCTCCTACTGTAGTTGGCTTGTTAAAACTTGTTTTCAATTTTTCTGTAAACAAACGGTAGTAGTTTTCTTTTTCGTTATTGCCCAATTGTTTTTCTATATCAGCCCATAAAATAAGTGCATGATATAGTTTGGCATTTACAAAAGCATTTTCGTAAGACGCCCAGATTATATCTATCCAATCACTTCCTCTTTTTTGTTTGTGGCTATCCGTTATCATCTCCACTAAGCCGTTACCGTTGCTGTCTCTTTTCATTATCCAATCCAATGCCTTTTCACACGACAACTGATGCGTCTTTACCCATGTAAGGTCGCCAGTCTGGTCATACAATTCTGCAACATTCGTAACAAAGTCGGGGTTAGCGTCTAACAGGTATCCCCATTGCGCTTCATAAAAGCCCTTATCCGTAAATCCCTGCGGCATCGCATCTTCATTGCTGTAGGCCCATCTCGGCCACACTCTCCCGTCCTGCTTAATGGCATTGTCCCTGTAAAAATCAAGACATTGCTGATATCCTTTTAAATAGCTGTTATCATTTATGGCAAGGCCCATTTGTGCAATATATTGTTCGTGCAGGCAGATTGGGCCATAAGGCGTATGCCAACTGTTGCCGCCAAAATGCTGCTTGTCTATTACGCCTATCCTGGCGATAGTGTTCAATACCGCGCTTACCTGATCCTCATTTATACCGACCAAATTTCCACGACCAAATTTCTCTTCAAAATCGAAGTACGAAAATGTAATACTTTGACCGCTTTTACCGGCACTGATCTTACATGGCGCCCATACATCCATCGTGTCACGAACAAAACGTCTCCTATTGGTGAACGAATCAAAACGTGGCTGTATTTCAGTTTGAGACACTGCAATCGTATAAGCCATTTTATCATCTGCAGTACGACTATAGTCCATAGCAATTTGTTTTCCAGGAGCATCCACATCTATAGTCAGGCCATTACCAGTCTTGCTGTTAAAAAACCGGGATGAACTGCTATGCACCCCATAAGTATCTAGTTTTCTATTAAAAAGATAGAACCAGGCCAGGCCCCCATAATCCTGGTAAGCCCCTTCCCAGGTATCCATGCTGTTGAACATAAAAACAGGAAGGCAAACCTTTTCCGCTATTATTGCCTTTGATATCGTTCTATCCATATCAAATTTGATATTGCTGTAACCTATAGTGAATGTCCATGTTTCATTTATTGCATGGTTCTTGTCGCCATAATTTATACCAGTAATGCTGATGGTATTGCGGGATACTTTTATGGCAGGTGCCGACGATAAATGCAAGGTTGAATAGGTTGCCTCTTTCGTGATGATTTTTGAATAGATACCAGCATTGCCCTGTATTACCTGCTGGCCGTTTATTATCAGTAAAGAAATATTTGCCTTTTTATTATAATCAAGTGTAACAGTCATTTTTTCATTACCAAATACTATTATTTTTTGTTTGATGTCGTTGCTAATTTTTACAGATTGTGCAACGGCTTCACTCAATGAGCCAATAAAATAAATGATGCAAAAAAGATGAAGGAGGAAAAGTTTTTTAATTGGCATGAGATATTTTTGCTTGACAAACATAATTTATTCCCTTTCGCCGTGGGTCGTGTGGACACGAACCACTTCCAATCACTTTCCCACTGGGGAGTATTCCCTATGGCTTATTCAAATACTCATTTAAACATTATTCTATTGACCTAAGGTCGATTCGTGCCATAATTTAACAGGAAGCATATTACGAGAAAAATAAACATTCCGGTAATTTATTTGTTTTTATTTCCCAATGATGATCTCGTTTCTAAAAAGGACGAGTCGTTCGGCCGATATATTACAAGCGGCGCATTGACAGCAGTTTCGAAACACTCGCGCTAGATTTGAGTATAGCACTTGACATCCTCTATCCCTATTATCATCACAAAAGGCTGTGCTGATTGTTCCTCCTTCGAAAGCTGCCACCATTCAAAAGGCTTGTTGAAATAATTTATCCATTTCATATAAGCTATGTTATTTGAAATAAAATGTTGTTTTAATAGTTGATCATTTCCTATCATCATTATTGATAAGAGGCCTAGACGACATTTGTTTTTATCCGGCATGGGAAGTTTGACAAACAGATAAAGAAACAGTTCGTCGAGTTCGTGAATGCTTTCTGTTGAAAGTCTGTTAATCGAAAAATCATTTATAAATTTCTTTTCCGGATACCTCAAGCAATAGTAAACTTTAGAAAGAATAAAACAGTATTCATTGAAAGTATCATAGCTTTCTCCCGTCAATTTCGACAATCCCTTAAGCAGTGATTGAAGATCGTGTGTAGGATATTTCATTTTATCCCTTAAATTTTCATTAGGCGATAATAATAATACATAACATTTTAATATTTTTTCAATAGCTTGTTGAGCTGATATATACCCAGGCTGAATTAAACCATTTAAAAATGAAACTCTCGCCCCTAGGTAATCTTCTGTTGCATTTTGAAGAAAGAGGATTGCGTTTTTATTATTCCCAGCATATTCAATGACTTCTTTCGTCATATAAATCTATTTTTTAAAAATTGCGGTTAATATTGCAACAACAATTCAAAGCCCTGACAAAACTAAAGCCCATTTTGAATTATTTTTTGTTTTTTCATAGTCAAATACTTTATTTCTTAAATCCTCAATCGCTAAGAAAAGTTGCTCGTTGGTCATTTTCCTTAAATTCTCCTCATGAGTTGCCTGCTCGTTATATTGTCTGATTGCATTTAAATCGGATTCTAAGATTTCTATCGAAGTATACGCATCAGTTTGGTATATCATTTTGGCAGCACGTAACTCTGCTAACAATCGTGATACTATATGGACATCCCATAATACTCCGGGAGGATAATTATTCGATAAAAAATTCCAATTTGGATTTTCAGACGTTTGAATCCATTGAAGCATTACAATATGATCGATAGTCATTTCAATTGGATTTAGTTATAACCATCGGCAAAGCTAACATACTTAGCTATTAAAAACTAAACATTGCTAATTAATAGGAAAGAATTAAATTTGCTTAAACTTATTATCATGTCATTGCTGTTTCGATGTTGAATAAATAAGTTCTTTGAAATC
>JBGPHC010000035.1:0-38723 GCA_041484195.1 Agriterribacter sp.
ACCCGTTATTGATTGGGAAATAGAACTGGAAAACGCGGGAATTTTCAGAAGCAAAGGGAATAGGCTGCAGGAGGAAGCATTTGAAATCAGCCTAAGTCCACCCAGGCGAGGAAGAAGATTTCCGGGCATGTATGTAGTGAGGATGAATTTGAAAGGATGGCTCAGAGGTATTCACCATCACTGTTCCGAACGGTTTGTGAGTGGATATCTGGATGAATTCTTTTTTCGGTTCGATGGCAGAAATTCTTTAAGAAGCCTCTGGCACGAGCTCATAGAGCGGTACATGACGAATCCACCCTATCTCTATAAGGCCAATGAGGCCTAAATGGGTAATCCTGTTGATAAAATTGATTCTTGGATCAAACGATAATATTTTATGGGATTAAATTTTATGGGACTAATTTCCAAGCCCACCTTGCCTGCTCAGCACTAATTTTGTTTTCGTATTTTCATCATAGACAAATCGCAATCATGCTCAATCGCAGAAAATTCATTCAGATGTCGGCCTTAAGTTCTTCATTTTTATCCTTTCAAAATAAATCCTGGGCAGGCAGTGGTCCTGCCACCAAACCCGTTGTCATTTCCACATGGGATTTTGGGAAGCAATCCAATGCGGAGGCGTGGAAGGTTCTTGAAAAAAATGGCAGTGCCCTGGATGCGGTGGAGGCCGGTGTAAAAATTCCGGAAGCCGATCCCAATATTCAAACAGTTGGTTATGGAGGATTACCCGATCGCGACGGAAGGGTGACGCTCGATTCCTGCATCATGGATCATCTTGGCAATTGCGGATCAGTGATGTGTCTGGAACATATCATGCATCCCATTTCGGTGGCCAGACTGGTGATGGAAAAAACGCCGCATGTCATCCTCGCTGGAGATGGAGCTCTCCAGTTCGCATTATCCCAGGGATTCGAAAAAATAAATCTCCTTACTCCCGAGAGTGAAAGAGCCTGGAAGGAATGGCTGAAGTCTTCCAAATATGAACCAAAAATGAATATCGAAAATGAATTGAATGGTAAGAAGGCGGCCTCCAATCCTGAAACCCTTGCTCCTCTCTATCTTGTAGGAGGCCCATTCAATCATGACACCATCGGAATGCTGGCACTTGATGCCGCGGGAAATTTGAGTGGGGCCTGTACTACCAGCGGACTCGCATTCAAGATGCATGGTCGTGTGGGAGATTCCCCGGTTATTGGTGCGGGTCTGTATGTGGACAATGAAGTTGGAGCCGCTACCTCAACGGGCGTGGGTGAAGAAGTAATCCGAAGTGTTGGATCACACCTGGTAGTTGAACTCATGAGACAAGGTTATTCTCCCGAGTTGGCTTGCAAGAAAGCAGTCGAAAGAATTGTCAATCGCAATCCTGCCAAGGCAAAAACCTACCAGGTAGGATTTCTGGCCATGAACAAGAAGGGTGAATATGGCGCCTATGCGATACAGAAAGGATTCACCTTTGCAGTCAGGTCCCCTAAGCAGGAGACCCTGATCCCTGGGAAAAGTATTTATTAGATCGAAGATTTATTTATGGAACCGCAACCGGAATACAGGCTTGAAGTGATAGCGTTTAACCTGGAATCCTGCCTCATCGCGGAAAGGACCGGAGCCCATCGCATTGAATTGTGCGACAATCCCGGAGAAGGCGGCACTACACCAAGCTATGGCATGATCCGTATGGCCCGGGAAAAAACCGGGATACAGTTGTTCCCGATCATTCGTCCCAGGGGCGGGGATTTTTTGTATTGCAGGCATGAATTTGAGATGATGAAAAAAGATATCCGTCTTTGTCGCGAAACAGGATGCGAAGGAGTAGTCATTGGGATGTTGCATAGTGATGGGACGGTTGACAAAATCCGTTGTTCAAGGTTGGTTGACCTGGCCTACCCCATGGGTGTCACCTTTCACAGGGCCTTTGACCGCGTTTATGATCCCTACGAAGCATTAGAAGATGTGATTGATATTGGTTGCGAAAGAATACTGACGAGTGGGGGGAAGCCTCTTGCTATGGACGGAGCATTCACCATCGCACAATTGGTGAAACAGTCAGACAACCGGATCAGCATCATGCCCGGTTCCGGGGTGAGGGCTTCCAATCTAATGGGGTTGTTGGACCAAACAGGGGCAACTGAATTTCACAGTTCGGCCAGAAGCCTGGTTCCTTCCGGAATGGAATACCAGAATCCCGCGATGAATGAAAATCTGCAGTCCATCCTGCTCAATGAGGATGAAGTGAAACAAATGGTGCGGCTATTGAGATCTCGTGTTGCAGTCAGCAAGAATGAGATGGATGGTGAGTTACCCGCAATGCAGCCCTGAATCTGATTTTAATTCAATAGCTGGTTTGCTTTGATGGAATTGGAAAATAGTACACTCGTTTTCTTCCGATACTTTCGAATATAATTTGAACATTCCCTGGCTAAATATATGAACATGAAAAAACTGTACTTACTCCTGGCCATCCAATTATTCTATGTTTCGGTTTTTCCCCAGTCATATCAACCCAACTGGGAATCGCTTGACAAAAGGCCCATACCCGAATGGTACAGGGATGCCAAATTCGGGATCTTCATTCATTGGGGTGTTTATTCGGTTCCTGCATGGACTCCCAAGGGAAATTATTCGGAGTGGTACCAGTACTGGCTGGAGCATGATGGATTCAATGGCGCGGTGAAGGAATATCACAAGAAAAAATTCGGGGAAGAGACCAGCTATTACCAATTGGCTTCACAATTCAAGGCAGAGTTGTATAACCCCGACGATTGGGCGAAACTGATCGAGGAATCAGGAGCCAAATACGTGGTGCTCACCTCCAAACATCATGATGGCTTTGCGCTCTGGCCCAGTAAGGAAGCTTCGCGCGATTGGGGATTCCCCTGGAATGCTGTTGAAGCAGGGCCACACAGAGATCTTTTAGGAGATTTATTTAAGGCGATCAGGAAGACCCCGATGCATGCGGGCATGTATTATTCCCTCTATGAATGGTTCAACCCCCTTTGGCTGAACGACAAGCCGCGCTATGTGAGCGAGCATATGTGGCCACAGATGAAGGATCTGATCAACACCTACCAGCCTGATGTATTCTGGACCGATGGCGAATGGGAAGCTCCCGCAGAATTCTGGAAGTCGCAGGAATTCCTTGCCTGGCTCTTCAACGACAGTCCGGTAAAAGATAAGATCGTGGTGAACGACCGATGGGGCTCAGGTGTGCGCTTTCATCACGCGGGTTTCTATACACCCGAGTATCAGCCGGATCTTGATTTTGAGGACCATTATTGGGAAGAAAGCCGTGGAATGGGATATTCGTATGGCTATAACCGTGATGAAGATGCCTGGGATTATAATTCTGCGCAGTCCCTGGTCATAAGCCTGGTGGACAAAGTGAGCCGCGGTGGCAATTTCCTGCTGGATATCGGCCCCGACGCCAGCGGCAAGATCCCTCCCATCATGCAGGAAAGATTGATGCAGATCGGGACCTGGATGAAAATCAACAGCGAAGCGATCTATGGATCTTACCGGTGGAAATATCCCTCGCAATGGAGCGAAGGGAACAGAAATTACAAGGCCCGCAAAGGAACCGACCTCATGCTGCAACTGACCGTGGATCCCGATCCCGGCTATGCAGTGAAGGAATGTTTTTTCACCTATAACTCCAGGGCGAATAATCTCTATGCAATTCTGCCCAGATGGCCGAAGGGGAACCAATTTACCATTAAGGACCTGCAAGTCCCGCAAGGGTCGGTCATTGAGCTGCTGGAAACAAAGCAGCCACTGGAATGGAAACAGGAAGGAAATGATGTGACAGTTCTATTCCCGGTATTTGATCCCAATATTTACAAGAGCGCCTATGCCTACACGATAAAAATATTCAACTCAGGCGCATATACCAGGAAGCCTGCTATTAGCGTGAATTACGAAAAAGGCTCCGTAAAACCGTTGGTGAGTATGGAATCCCAGGGTGCTCTTATCCGTTATACCACCGACGGATCTGAACCGACGGAACAGTCAACTATATATGAGAAACCTTTACTAATTAATCATGGCGTTTCAATCCATGCTAAGGCCTTTGAACAAAACTTATTGCCAAGTGCGGTTGCCGAATCCCAGGCGAAAGTTTACACCTGGCATCCTGCTTCAGGCAAGAGACCCCGGTCAGCCGGTTTGAAATATTCTTATTACGAATTAAAACCTGCAACTACAGCGGATCTTGCCAGTCAGAAAGTTTCGAAACAGGGATTTGTCGATAAAATAGATCTGAGCCTGAGTGCGGCAAAGGAATATTTCGGACTGCAATTTGAAGGGTATATTCAGATTGCGGACGACGGGATCTATCATTTTCAGCTCAGTTCCGATGATGGCAGCAGGCTCTGGATCGATGACCAGTTGCTGGTTGACAATGAAGGCCTTCATGGAAGCCTGACTAAGACTGGATCAGCCGCATTGAAAAAAGGAGCGCACAAGATCAGGGTCGCTTATATTCAGGCTTCGGGAGGGTCAGACCTGGAACTGCTTTATCAATTGGGGAATGGGCCAATGCAAAAACTCCAGGGAGCCATATTGAAACACTAATGACTGTGAAATTAAATCAAAAGATTTCAGTTTCAGGAATCCGGTTCATTTCAGTGAATGATCAACTCACTTTTCAAAACCACATTCTCATAAGGGATAGCCTCCCCCGCGGATTTGGTGGAAATCAATTTGAATAATATTTCTGTGGCCCTGCTCCCCTGCTCATAAGGGAATTGTTCAACCGACGCGATCGGGGGAAAATCGAGGTAATTGGTGATAGGCCAGTTGGCATAACTCACAAAACTCAGGTCCTTATTGATCTTTAATTTTTTCTTCTTGGCAAGCTGAATCGCGTCAAGGGCAACATTATCATTGAAAGCCAGGATAGCTGTGGGCTTATTTTTCAACAACAACAATTTCTCCAACGCCTTACAGGTGCTTTCCTTGGAGAGGTCGGTGGTAACGATCAGGGATTCGTTGATAGGAGTCTTATTCCTCTTATGGGCTTCATAATATCCTTCGAGCCTTTCATTCTTGATATTGAGTGAAGACGGGCCCTGTATATAACCAACGCGATGGTGGCCTTTCGCAAATAGGAAATTTACAGCTTCAATGGTACTGTGGTAAAGACTGCACCAAACAGAATGAATATTGGGCACATCCGGCACCCTGTCGAAAAATACAACGGGGATATCATATTTATCCAACTGTTCGAAATGCTGGATATTGGTGGTATTCTTGGAAATGGAAACCAATATGCCATCCACCCGGTGCCTGCGCATGGTCTCCACGATCTTCTGCTCTCTTTCCAGGTCATCGTGTGACTGCCCGATCAATACATTGTAATTATTATTGAAAGCCACATCTTCAATACCATTGATGGCCGAAGAGAAATATTCCTCACGTAAGGTTGGCAGGATAACTCCAAGCGTAAATGTCTTTTTCTGTTTGAAAAAGATGGCTGTCTGATTTGGCTCATAGTCGAGCTCGGCCGCCAGTTTCTGAACCTGCAACTTGGTGCGCAGACCGATGCTTGGATGATCATGTAATGCCCTGGATACGGTGGAAACTGATATATTCAGCCTTTTTGCAATTTCCTTAATAGTCGGAATCTTCTTCTCCATATTCTCAATTGGCGCGAAGATAGCCTGATTAAATTAATTGTCAGTCAGACAGTACAAATTCGGCAAACAATTGTCCACCTTTTTAATCCGAATCGTGTAGTTTTAAACAGGTTAACTTGGCGTTCGTCTTACTCGAATCCGCATAAGGGGATTAGGCTAAATGGGAGTATTTTATCAATAACCAAAAAAATTGCACAACCAATATGATGATGCGGCATATACAATTGCATAAAATATATAGATACTCCGGGATCATGTTGATATTTTTATTCTTCAACAGCATACTGGCTGCGCAAAATGCGGCGCCACTTCCTTTGTGGAGATCATCCATGGAAATCCCCCCGGCCACTGACTGGCTTATTCAACCTGTTAAAGCAACTGCGACTATCTACAAAACGGAAGACGGAAAGGATCTGGTATTGAGCAATGGGCTGGTGAAAAGGACATTCCGCCTCCAGCCGAACCTGGCATGCACTGACTATAAGAACCTTGTAAACGGACAGGAATTACTTCGCGCCGTGAAACCCGAAGCCAGGCTGGTCATCAATGGAATTGCATATAATGTCGGCGGCCTCTATGGCCAAAAAGAAAACGCCTACCTCATTCCCGGATGGCTGGAAACACTCCACGCAGGTGAAAATGATTTCTATTTCAAATCCCTTTCTGTTGGCAGGATTCCTGCCTTTCTCCATTGGAAACCCATTGGTCAGACAACGATAAATGGCGGTCAGCCGGAGGGCAAAATGATTTCCTTCAGTTTTCGATCTGCGGTCCCATTACTGGCTGGACTAACTATTAAGGTAAATTATGAGCTATATGATGGAATACCATTGATAGTGAAATGGCTGTCTGTTGAAAATACCAGCTCCAATACCTACCGGATCGACCGTGTGGTGAATGAAATCCTTGCACTGGTTGAGGAAGAAAGCGCCGTTGTGGGGAAGCCTGAAGAAATGAAAAAGCAGCATGGGATCTATTTGGAAACGAATTATGCATTCAACAATGCCATGCGTTATGATATCAGTGATCAGACTACGCATTGGGAAACAGATAGCGCTTATACCTCACAGGTAAATTATAATTTTCAGACACCCTGCCAGGTGGAAGTATATCCCGACAAGGCTCCCGGCATTGACCTGGGCCCGGGGGAAAATTTCAGGTCAGTCAGAACCTATGAACTGTTGATGGATAGTTATGACCGGGAACGAAGGGGCTTGGCCATTCGGAAAATGTATCGCAGCGTTGCGCCCTGGACAAATGAAAATCCCATTTTCATGCACCTGGTGAGTAAGAATGATGGGGAAGTGAGACAGGCAATTGACCAATGTGTTTCCACAGGATATGAAGCCATCATACTGAGTTTCGGGAGCCATCTGGATATGGAAGATAGTTCAGCGGCCAACCTGGATAAATGGAAATTGCTGGCTGATTACGCACACATCAAGGGAATCTGGATTGGGGGTTATTCCCTGTTCAGCAGCAGAAAGATCAGTGATGAGGACGATGTGATCGATCCCCGGACCGGCAAACCCGGCGGTGCATTCTTTGGAAATGCGCCCTGCTTTGGGAGTAGATGGGGACTGGCTTACCGTGACAAGATAAAAAAATTCTTTTCTGTTACCGGATTTAATATCTGGGAGAATGATGGGCCCTATCCCGGTGACCAATGTGCTTCCACTTCGCATCCGGGCCACAAGGGATTAGATGATTCCCAATGGCGCCAGATGGAAATTCAGAAAGAGCTTTATCATTGGTTGAATGAGAGAGGCGTGTATATTAACGCACCCGATTGGTATTTCATGGATGGGACGAACAAGATCGGGATCGGTTACCGTGAAGTCAATTTCTCCCTGTCAAGAGACCAGCAAAAAGTCCTAAACAGGCAGAATATTTATGATGGAACCTGGGAGAAGACCCCTTCCATGGGTTGGGGATTTGTGCCACTCACACGTTACCAGGGAGGTGGGCCTGAAGCGGTGTTGGAACCATTGAGTGAACACATGAAAGATTATGAGCAGCTCATGGTTCAATACTATGGATCGGGTGTGCAGGCCTGTTATCGTGGACCCAGGCTTTTCGATACGGAAGCTGTGAGGCAAATGGTGAGCAAGACAATTTCCTGGTATAAGAAATACAGGCCAATACTCAACTCAGACATCATTCATTTGCGCCGCGCCGACGGGCGTGATTGGGATGGGATCCTGCATGTAAATCCATCATTGAAGGAAAAAGGATTTCTCATATTGTATAATCCTCTGAAAGAAAAAATCACAAGGACTGTTAGAATCCCGCTGTATTTTACCGGACTCAGTTCCCTAGCAAGCCTTTCTGAAAAAGGCAGCCCTGCAAAAAACTACAAGCTGAACAGGAATTATGAAATTGAATTAACTTTCAGCATTGATCCTGAATCCTACACCTGGTTTGTGATAGAATAGTCTTGATCCTGATGGGTGAACTAATAGACTCGGTCAGCACAATAGAAAAAATGGTGCCGGCAAGTACCTGATAATCCTTCAAATTCCTCCATATGATGAAAATTGTATTGTTCGCCCTGCTCCTATCTGCGATGGCATGCACGCGTCCGGCTCCGGTTTCGGAAAAAACAAGGCAGGATAGTCTTAGCGGAAATGACTGGAAGTCCAGGTTTGACAAGATCCTTCCCCTTCTTGGTCACAGGAATTGGATCATCGTGGCCGATAAGGCTTTTCCGGAACAGAATGCGGCGGGCATGGAATATATCAACACCAATGAAGGCTTATTGCCGGTCTTGCAATATGTCTTGCAGCAGGTGAATCAATCGGGTCATGTGAAGCCCATAATTTATCGGGACAAGGAATTGAGCTTTATTCCGGAAGACCAGGTAAAAGGGATCACGGCATTTCGGGAAGGATCCGGGAAAATTTTGGATAATGCTCTGGAAGCAGGACAAAGACAAGCTGGTGCAACGGGCACGCAGGTTCAGACGATCCTGCATGATTCGGTCTTCACCAAATTGGATGCCGCTTCCAAATTATTCAAGGTGCTTGTGCTGAAAACCAATGAGACGCTGCCCTATACTTCAGTATTCCTGCAAATGGATTGCGCGTATTGGAATGGAGATCAGGAAAGGGAATTGAGGGATGCGATGAGCAGGCAGTCTAAATAAAATGCCGCGATGAATTCCTAATTGTTTATCCGTAGCGGCCCTTAATTTATCAAAATTTTATACACTAAGGCGAGGCAATTCCCGTTTGAATCTGGAATTCGAATGGTACCTTTGTTCACATCAGGCCTATGTTAAAAATCAGGATCATCTTCTTCATTCTTTTCGTGAGTATTGCCGCTGCCCCCGTATGGGCACAGATGGATAAAGCCGGATGGAAAGAAATTGCCAGCCGTGAAGATTCTTTGATCTCATCCTCCAACACCATCGTCAATGGCCGTGATGCAGCCGCGAGATTCAGGGCAGACAGCACATTCACCCGCATACTGGTGAGAGCGCTCAAAGAGAAGAATTCATTTTATTACCCGTTTGATTCCATTCAGACCATTTCGAGGATCTATGCTCCCGACAGCAGTTTCCGCATATTTACCTGGCAGGTAGTGAGGGACGACAATCTGAACCGCAGACACGGCGCAATCCAGATGCATACTAGAGATGGTTCGCTCAAATTATACCCACTGCTCGACAGGACTTTTGAGATCAGGAATCTGAATGATACAGTCACTAATCCACAGGCATGGGTAGGCGCTATATATTACAGGGTTGTTGAAAAGGAATTCAAGGGCAAACATTTTTATACCCTGCTCGGTTACGATGAGCATAATTTCAGGAGTACCAAGAAACGGATTGAAGTGCTCAGTTTTGACGCGGCAGGCCAACCGGTTTTCGGCGGGCCATTTTTCAGTTTCGAGGAAGACACGACCCGCAGGCCCATGCAAGCCAGGTTTGAAATTGAATTTAAGAAAGACGCTAATGCCAGGCTGCAATTTGATGATGACCTGGATATGATTTTATATGAGCACCTGATTCCTGAAAATAATGAGACAGAAAAAAAATATACCTATATCCCCGATGGCGACTATGAAGGTTTTAAATGGAAGGATGGCCGCTGGGTGCATATTGAAAAAGTCTTCCATTTCAAGCTAAAAGATGGTGAAGCACCAGTAGGAGTTCCGGTAACCGAGGACAAACTGATTATCTATCCCCCTCCCACTACGCCGGCAAAGACCGGGAAAAGAAAATAAAACGGATCAGGCATCCACCAAGAAAGTCCCCAGGTCAATGATCTCACCCTTTCCCATCTTGAATTTTTCAAAAAATTCCAAGTCGGCTTCTTTCATCACCTGACTCCTGAATACTTCCTTCCCTTCCTTGTAAAGTAGAAAATAGAATTCCAAAGCCCTGTCAATGATTGGCTCCTTGCGATACAATTTCGAAGGGTTAAAGCTGATATGCACAATGCCATTTTGCCCGGGATGGGCCTGCCCGATAAAATCATCGTCGAAAAAGTCCTTGTCGAATAATTTCACTTCGTATTCATTCCCGTGGATGGGTTTATCACTACCCTTATGGATAAACCTCGCAGTTACTTCAACGTTCATGTACAGGTCGGTTGAAAACACAGGCATAATTTTTTATGAAAGTTAATTAATTATTCGTCGAGTTTTAACACGGCAAGAAATGCTTCCTGCGGAACTTCCACGTTCCCGATCTGGCGCATTCTTTTCTTGCCTTCTTTTTGCTTTTCGAGCAACTTGCGTTTGCGACTGATGTCACCACCGTAACATTTGGCCGTAACGTCTTTGCGCATGGCGCTGATTGTTTCCCTGGCTATCACTTTGGCCCCAATCGCGGCCTGAATGGCTATCTGGAATTGTTGGCGGGGTACGAGCTCTTTCAGCTTTTCACAGAGTTTTCTGCCAAATTCCTGGGAGCGGCTGCGGTGGATCAGGGCGCTTAGGGCATCCACCTTATCACCATTCAAAAGGATGTCCATTTTCACAATATCGCTTTCACGGTAGCCGATGGGGTGATAGTCAAATGAGGCATAGCCTCTCGTCTGGCTCTTGAGTCTGTCGTAAAAATCAAATACAATTTCCGTCAGCGGCATTTCAAACACAAGCTCCACGCGGGTGGTTGTCAAATAACTTTGGTTGACAAGAATTCCGCGTTTGCCCAGACAAAGGGTCATGATATTCCCGATATATTCCGGTTTGGAAATGATCTGGGCCTTTATGAATGGCTCTTCTATTCTGTCAATCCGAACAGGATCGGGCATTTCGGTGGGATTGTTCACCGTAATCTTTTGTCCGTTGGTAGTATAGGCTATGAAACTAACGTTAGGAACCGTTGTGATGACCGTCTGGTTGAATTCTCTTTCCAGTCGCTCCTGGATGATCTCCATGTGCAACATTCCAAGGAAGCCGCAGCGGAAACCAAATCCGAGGGCTTGTGAAGTCTCCAGTTCGAAAGTCAAAGAAGCGTCATTCAACTGCAGTTTATCCATGCAGTCACGGAGTTCCCCGAAATCGTCCGTGTTAATGGGAAAGATTCCTGCGAATACCATGGGCTTCACTTCCACAAATCCTTTGATCATTTCAGGATGTGGATTATTGGCGAGGGTCAGGGTATCCCCCACTCTCACCTCCTTTGCATTCTTGATGCCGGTGATTATATAGCCTACATCCCCGCAATTCACTTCTTCTTTGGGTGTCAGCGTTAGTTTTAAAATGCCGACCTCGTCTGCTCCATATTCCAGTCCCGTAGATACAAATTTTACTTTGTCACCCTTCCTTATCTTGCCATTCAGAATCCTATAGTACACGATTATTCCACGAAAGCTATTATATATGCTGTCGAAGATTAATGCCTGCAAGGGAGCATCGGGATCTCCTTTGGGGGAGGGAATTCTGGCTACAATCGCTTCCAGAATCTTGTCAACACCTTGTCCGGTGCGGCCACTGGCCAGCAAAATATCCTCAGGTTTACATCCTATTAATTCAATGATCTGGTCCTGCACTTCTTCAATCATCGCTCCGTCCATATCAATCTTGTTGATCACGGGTATGATCTCCAGATTATTGTCTATTGCGAGGTATAAATTGGATATGGTTTGTGCCTGTATCCCCTGTGTCGCGTCAACAAGCAATAATGCGCCTTCGCATGCCGCAAGAGCGCGGCTCACTTCATAGCTGAAGTCAACATGTCCGGGAGTATCAATCAGGTTCAGCGTATATTCCATTCCGTCATTAGCCATGTAGTTGATCTGGATTGCATGACTCTTGATTGTGATGCCTTTCTCCCTTTCCAGGTCCATATCATCCAATACCTGTTCCTTCATATCCCTGTCGCTGATCGTGTGGGTGCTTTGCAAGAGGCGGTCGGCCAGGGTACTTTTTCCATGGTCAATATGTGCAATAATGGAGAAATTCCGGATATTCTTCATGTGAGTTCCTTACTCTTTTTTGAGGCAGGCAAAGGTAAGGAAAAGAGCCCATGTTGAATGCTTTAAATACTCATCCAAGGCTCCCGCAATCTCAATGTTCCTCATCTGTCTTCCTGAATTTTGCCTGATGAAAATTCCAATCAGGAATTGAAAATCGGGGCCACTCTCGGGGACTGGGGATAGCTGATCCATAATTATCAGTAATGCATGCCATGTCCTTGCCTGTGAACATACTTGTAGATCATGGCGGATACATCAGCCATCGCCCTGGTGGCGCTTTTTTCGTCTTCCAGGTCTTTGGAAAGTATGACCAACACGTATTTTCTTCCATCTGGCAGGATCACAAGTCCTGAATCATGATGCACGCCGGGAAAGGATCCGGTCTTATGGGCCACTTTCACGTGCAAGGGAAGTTCTGCGGGAATAATTTCGTTGAATCGCTGGTCCTCCAGTATCCTGATCATTTCAGCCGAAGCCTGTGGGTTTATCAGTTGATCGTTTCCCAGTTTTTCAAAAAGCAACATCAGGTCGTAAGCAGTGGTAACACTGTTTAAACCTTTGTCGTAAGCCTTATTATCTTCCACGCCTCTCAGCACAAGCATATCCCTGAGGCCCAGATCATGAACGGTTTCTGTTATATTCGAGGCGCCCAATTTCTCCACAAGAAGATTGGTGGAGAAATTGCTACTAATGGTGATCATTTTATAGAGTAACTGCGAGATACTTCTTTTTTCTCCTAGATGCAGGTACAGATATTTTTCGCTGTCATTCGCTGAATCAAGACTAAACAGACTGCCATCCGCGATACTCTTGAATTCATTTTTTATCAGGATGGAATCTGAAAGTGAGAGTTTTTTTTCCGCAGCTTCCTTAAAAGCTTCCACCATCACGGGTGTCTTCATGGTGCTTGCGGGATGGAAAAGACTGTGTTCATTCAGGAAAATCGCCGCGCCCGTTTGCAGGTCTTTGAATGCTATGGCAAAAAACCCTTTTTCTAACGCCAGCCTGTCAGAAATCTTTTCTTTCAGGTGTTCAAGTGAATTCTTCGGTTGACTCTGGCAGGGCAGATTCATGATTCCCATAAAAAGGATGGACCAAAAACAATATTTGCCCGACATTTTGTTGAGTTTAGGCAGGAAAAATGGATTGCGATTCTAAAAGATAGCATTTTTTTCTCTGGCAGATCAGGCAATAGATACAATTGGCCCAGACCATACAATACCATTTGGCTTTTTCCAGAATATAAGAAAAATTCAATTAAATATATGATTCAAATTTCTATTTTATCTCAGGTTAAGATTGTGGATTTGTGGATAAAACTATGTCAATGAGGGCGAGACTGGCATAGATAATGTATTTAGAATGCATGAACTATGCAGGCCCTAATCTCAGGTGCCATACAATGCAGAAAGTTTTGTAACATGAAATGAAAATTTGTTTAAATATGAGATGAGAGAAGAATAAAAGAATCCAGTTGAGGCTAATGGGAAATTCATTTTGGCAGATGGTAAACTGCATCAAAAAACCCAACCCTTTCTAAATTTCAACAACCCTTGATGCTCTCATTGGATAAGATCCCATACCGTTCGTGGCGGTCTGAGAGTCTATGAAAATCCGTATCCTATGTCTGGCGTTCAGTGGCCTGTTCCTGAACGCAAAAGCCCAGACAATAATTGGCAACCAGCAGGCCATTCAATTCAATGTTTCGGGAAGCCAGAAAGCCTGGGGCTTATTATATGTACCCACGCCTGATCCCCTCTATCCCACCGAATCATTTCCACTGATCATTTTTGAACATGGCTTAGGTGAAGTGGGTAGCACGCAGGCCGATCTCAACAAGCTCCTTTCATGGGGTACTCCCTGGCTGGTTTCTAAAGGGAATAAAATGGTATTTGCCGATCCACGCTCTGGCGTCAGCCGACGTTTCATGTGCCTGGCATTGCAAGGTCAGAGTTTAGCTCCTTACAAATCATGGGTCAAATATGTTCTTGATAATTACTTATTCAAGAGCCCGTACAGAGTAGATCAGAATGCGGTCTATATTACAGGTTTGTCTTCCGGAGGGGACCAGACACTTCAAATGGTAACCACTGACAGTTACGCACAATATATCGCGGCAACAGTTCCCATGAGTCCTGGAGGAGGGCCCTTCACTAATGCTTCCGTGACAGCGGCGCTGGGCATCCGTTCATGGGCATTCGCCGGCACCGCGGGAGACAATCCTTACCTGGGTACCGCAACAGATTTTACGAATAGCCTGAATGCTTTAATGCCGGGCTATGCGCGGCTGACTACTTACCCCTGCGGCCATGGCTGCTGGAATACACATTATGACCCCAGTTATCGCGAAACCATTGACGGTAAATCAATGAATATTTATGAATGGATGCTCTATTATGCAAAGAACAGTCTGCTTGGGGTGGATATAGTCTCTTCAGTTTTGGAGCATTTCCTGAATTATGATAAGATCATATGGTCGGCAAAAGAATCCAATGAGACCGACTACTATGAAGTACAGGCATCCGAAGATGGTAAGGACTGGAGTACCGTTCAAACAATTAATGCTCATGAAGAAGCGGGAACTTATAATTATAGTTTCATTTACGCATTGTAGTGGAGACTGGCTGTTCGAGCGCAGGCATGATTAACTATTTGCAATATTTCGATTCCCCTCCCAAGGGCTCAAATGCAAATCAAGAACTAAAACAATCCAAATGAAGAAAATACTAATCCTGATATTTTTGTTTGCCGCTTTTTCCTGCAGGAAAAATGATAGTGTTACCAATTCTCCTGTGAAGAAAAAATATATGTACCGGATAATTCAGCACAATAAGGACGGCACCGTCAAAATTTCACCGGTCATGCGCTAGCATTATTCTGTCCCATATTCCTGATGCCGGACAGAATTCCGCCAATTAATTCCTGACATTTCCATCCGGAACGAGGGATTGACCGGCCCTTTTTCCCGGCAGGCGCATATCATTTATTTCTCTTCATCTCACCCCAGCGTTTATGCTTACAGGATGCTTCCTTTATCCGCCCTGAACGAATTGGATGCCTGTGGCCGACCAGATTTGATTACCCTTTCAAAAATCAAGCTCAAAATTCACCAGATAAGGCGCGACTCCGTATATTTACCAGCCTTTATTTACATATTCGTTTTTGAAAATAGAAAACATGAGAAAATTCCTGATTGCTATTATGGCAACATTCATTTTACTGTCTTGCCATAAGACTACCACCCTGGAACCTCTGAAGCCCAAACTGGGAACAAAATGGGTGTACCGTCTGAAAAAGTTCAATGCCGCCGGGATTTTACAAACCACTACAAATCTAACTTATACCATTAGCGCCGAGCAGACCATGGGATCGGATAAATGGTTCGTTGTGACAGACAGTACCGGTGCTGCAGTTTTTATGCTGAATCAAAAACCAGACGGATTATATCAATTTCAAAATGCGGCCGCACATCTGCTTTGCAAGGATCCAGCTTTGCCGAATGACAGCTATGATACCCAAAATGATGGCGTTGACGAGACCTTTCTGGTAAAGGCAAAGGATTCAACAGCCACATTGCCTTATGGAGACCTCGTAATTTATAGTTATGAGGGTCAACAGAGCGGCCTTCTGAAAGATATTATTTGGTACAATTCCACCGTTTGGTTCGCCAAGAAAGAAGTATATACCCTGAACACATTTACGGGATTGAATCATGTGGACACCAGACTCGAAATAGTTGACATTGTCTATTGATGCAGGAATTTTTTCCTGCCTGACATAGATTCCTACCTGGAATATCTTCAGGAACCAATTTGACTCGAAATTCCATTTTAAGAAAAGCTTAACTCCCGCTGAAAGACAAGCCGGATGCATATTGCAGCGGATACAATGAGATTTGGGCCTTCCTTGTGCAAAACTTTATGAATCAATTATGAGTGCTTTATAACACTATTGCATGTAAATTGCTCATAATTACACTTTCAATTCGAGGCCATGCAAATAAAATTCATCAGGAACATACAATTCACCAGGCTGCTTAAAGCAGAAGGACGGTTGAGGGAATTCAATTTCAGAAAACAGAACGGACTCGCAGAAGGCTTGTTCACAGTGGATGTGGTGGACGACCGTGGGAATCGCATACTTTTCCGCATGGAAAAAGGTGATAGCGGATGGAAAATTGTCCATCAGCAATTGCCGGAATGGGTTTGGAAAAATGAAGCGAACCTCAATGATCTGATCGAAGAAGAATTACGGAATGTATAAGAACCATCATTCGGAATTATGAGATGATCCCTTAGCGCAGTCCTCGCCCCGTTTCCTAAATCTCACAATCACATATAACATCTCCAGACGGATTTGTAAGGGTATTGCTTAATACCTATTTGTTTCATATCTTACTTCTGCCTAAAACTTCCACTATGAGAAAAATAATTCTATTAGCGGCGCTGATATGCTTTTCTCCCGCATTCCTCCAGGCCCAGGCGAAGGATTACAGAGTGGTATTTGACCTTACAAGCAGTGATACAGTGGATCAGAAGGCTGTACTCCACTGGATACATGAAATTGCAGACAATAATCAGGGCGCTAAATTGGAGGTTGTATTATATGGAAAATCTCTCGACCTGATTCGTAAGGGAAGGTCAGTGGCTGCGGCGGAGGTTGAAAAACTGACGGCCGATAAAGCAGCCACTTTCAAGGTGTGTGCCATAGCCCTGAAGAATAATAATGTCGATAAATCTGAATTGATTCCGGGAGTTGAGATAGTGCCGGATGGCATCTACGAAATCATTTCAAAAGAAAGAGAAGGCTGGGGGTATATTAAAGCCAAACGTTAGGGTAGCTGAATTAAGTCTGGATTCGCATCGCGTCAGCGGCTGACTCATCAATAAATCCTTCCGCTGCTTTCATCGTTATCAATGAGTTTTTTGGTAAGCGCGTGGTCAAATACATCTTCCTTGCTTGCAATAACCTGCCGAAGCAGATCATGAATGGTAATTACTCCGACAAATTTATTTCCATCATAAGCGAGGAGATAGCGCGTTTTCCTGGTGGTCATTTCATTCATGCAATGCTCCACAGAGTCGGTGAGGACTACTTTGGGCAGATCAGTAGTCATTATTTCCCCAATGGTTGTGGTGGCACTTGATCGGCCCTTCAATGCCAGATTGCGTGTATAATCCCTTTCACTGAAAATCCCTTTGAATACACCATCGTCCATGACGATGAGATAGCTCAGGTTTACCGCATTCAAGTAATTCAACGCGTCAATTACCATTTTGTCAGAACGAATGAAGTTGGATGCCCTGGGTTTGGTATCAATGATATCCTGCACGGTACGCATAAATATCCTGTTTTAGATAAAGTTCGCTATTTATTTATTTCCCGGGCCTGAATTTATCCGGATCAGCATTGCTGCCTCTATTTTGGCGATCTGAATATCTGTGCCCAGGCTTTACGGGGCTCCTCATTCCCCAAATTCCCTTGCCTTCCCAATTTTTTCTTTCAGATATGCATTTCTGATTGCAGTGGCAGTCTTATGCCGGCCGGAATGACTCCAGCCCGGGGGCATTACAATATACAGTAGTTTATATTTGATCCCGGGCGCCGTAATGATGTCTTTCCATAGCGCTACAAATTCTCCAAAATATACGTCCAGAAAATTTCCGGAATTGATTGGCCTGGTAATTCCATATTCAGGTTTTTCCTCTTTGGCTTCCGGTTGCAAAGTCCCGAAAACGCGATCCCAGATATTCAGGAGGTTGCAGAAATTGGTATCCATATACAATGGGTTTCGCGCATGATGGACCCTGTGATGAGAAGGTGTGAGTATTATTCTGTTCAGAAATCCCATCCGGCCGTCCTTCATAAGGTTTTCACCCACATGAATAAAAGCTCCCCATGTTCCATCTACAAACATGATGAAGAACAAGAGGGAGGGTTCGACTCCTGCCAGAATGCAAATTGAGGTACGGATAACATCCGCGTAAGGAGCTTCCAGAAAGAAATGCGCGAAGGTCACGGACAGGTTCATAGATTCCGGGGCGTGGTGGGTGGAATGGAGACACCAGAATAACCTCACTTTATGTCCCAGGAAATGATATACAAAATGAGCGAATTCCCAGATTATATACCCATAAATCAGCCAATACCAGGTAAAATGAGCTTTGAAGGGGGCATATTTTTCAAATAAACCTATGCAGAAAGCCACTGCAGCAATTGAAATGAAACGGGAAATAAACCTGTTGAATACATAAATGAAAAAAGGGACCTTGTAGTCGGCCATTCTGAATCTCCTGTATATCATGGCCCTTATAATCTCAATGATCAGGAGCAAGGGGATCAAAGGGCCAATGGCACCGAGAATGCCATCAAATGTAAGAAGCTTGCTATAATCTCCCGAATGGTACATGTCAATCAAGGATCCTATGCCCAGGAATGAAATAAATTCATTGTAAAGTGTTTTGAATATCTCCATTTTCCAATATAAAAATATGCAGAATAGACGATGATAACCCCTATATCCTTTCTGGTTTCGGGCAGATAAAAATAAGGTATTGCACTCATTTTCACTAGTCCAAATGCAGTGTAACTCAAAAAAGACTAGAATGCTTATTCCACGAGCACTTGCTTCATTAACTGAGGCTTCTTTCTGCCAGAGCCATAGGCAGAATTAACTCCATTTTGCCCTGCAAATCTTCAAACTATTATCTTATTTTCGGGCAAAACTGCGATACATGGACCTGAAAGAACTCTTTGAAAAAGCAACTGTTGAAAGTAAGCAGTTGGCTTCGAAACCCAGCAATGAAACACTTTTACAACTCTATTCACTTTACAAACAGGCAACCGAAGGCGATAATAATTCCGAGGTGCCGGCAAACCCTTTTGATTTTGTTGCCAAAGCAAAATTCGAAGCTTGGAATGAGTTGAAAGGAAAGAGTAAGGAATTAGCCATGGAGGAGTATATAAACCTTGTAAAAAAATTAAAGGAATAAGGCAATGGCATTACAGTTTTGGGAATGACTGTCCCTTCATCAGGTCTTTGTATAATGCCGATATTTCCTTTCCTATTGCGCCGAATCCATAAGCCGCCCTGGCCTGCGCTGAAATTTCCTCACGGTTGAAGCGATCATATCCTGATATCATTTCTTCCAGGGCGCTTAACAATTGATCCTCATTTTCTGACTCAATCAGGATTCCATTTCGGGAATTAATGATTTCCGGAATGCCTCCTACCCTGGTTGCGATTACAGGCAGACCACAGCATAATGCTTCGAGAATAGTGCAAGGCTGATTTTCATACCTGCTGAAATTTACAAGAAACGAAGATGACTGCATCCATTCGGCCACTTTAGGATAGGGAATTTCGCCGGTGAATACCACCTGATTGTCCAATCCCAGCTCATGCGACCGATCCCTGAGATTTTTTGAATACTTTCCGAAAATGATGCATTCCCAGGAATTATTTGATTTATTCAATTGGGCAAGAACCTCCAGCAGGCCTTTGGTATTTTTTTGTCGCTCAAAGGCCGCAGTGTTATGAATGAAACGAAATGGCGGGATGTTGCCTTGTTTCAGGAAGAAGAGGTTTTCATCAACCGTATTTGAGATTACTTTAATTGGAAGCTTCCCGAACAAGGCTTGTAATTTCATACCTAAATCCCGGGACACAGGAACTATGCAATTGGCCCGGGTCAAAACTCTTCTGACAAGCCTCCTGAAATAATAGGGTCTGGAGAAATAATTATCAGGATTCTTATCGTCATATCCAGCCCAGTGTTCTGTAACCAGCAATCGAATTTTGAATTTTCCCTGCAACCAGAGTCCAGGCCTGCCCGCCTTGAATGGAACATGCACATGCACAATTTCCGGTACTCCGTTCTTTTTCAAATAATCTCTGATGATTACTTTAAACGCCGAATGATATTTTATGAATGAGACGAATTGATGAACAGGTTTCAAAAAAAACTGCGGCGCCCGGTAGTGAATGATGAATTCAGTCAGGTTTCCCTTCTTATTATTCTCAATCCTTAAATTCTTCTCCTCAAACTTTCTATCTCCTTTCGTAACATAAATCACCGTAAGCTCTTCGTATAAAGCGAGGGCCCTGGCCTGGCGTTGCACGAAATCTCCTTCCAGTGGATGAGCTTCGTTTGGATACCAACTTGCAAGCCAGAGAATTTTTGCCATAAGGTCATTTTACGAGAAGCATCATGGAATACCCACCCCAAAGTTTTGCGCTGAGGTCCTTATTCAAATTAAATATAAAGTTTCCGGAATCAATTTTTGTTTCTCTCTCAAATGAATCGTCGTAATTGTGTAAAGGATGAATATTTCAAAAAGAGCTACTTGAAAAGAATTGCCATCTTCATTTTCTACTACTTATCTGAACATGACTTCAGGGTTTACCGGCTCTCTTATTTGAGGGCGTCAATGATCTGGTTGAATTCTGATGCTACGAGGGAAGCGCCTCCAACCAATCCTCCGTCAACATCCGGCTGCGAAAATAATTCTTTGGCATTGCTTCCCTTTACACTGCCTCCATAGAGTATGGGCAATTTATCCGCCAAGGCAAGGCCATAACGCGATGTCAGTAATTTTCTCAGGTGCGCGTGCATTTCCTGGGCTTGTTCCGAACTGGCAGTGCGGCCTGTACCAATGGCCCAGATGGGTTCATAGGCAATGACGATTTCCTGAATTTGTTCGCCTGGTAGCCCAAACAGGCTTTCTTTCAGTTGCTGTTCCACAAATTCATTTTGCTTACCGGCTTCCCTGACAGGTAGGGGTTCACCACAGCAGAAAATAGGCCTGAGCTCAAATTCGAGGGCAATCTTCACTTTATCGGCAAGCAACTGATTCGACTCCGAAAAATATTGTCTTCGTTCAGAATGGCCCAATACTACATACCTGATCCCGATTGATTGAAGCATTTCTGCGGAAACCTCACCGGTGTATGCTCCGGATTTTACGGAATAGCAATTCTGGGCCGCGATGAACATGTTTTTTTTATTTTTCAATTTTTCCTTGGCCTGAACCAGGTAGGGAAAGGGCACTGCAAATACCACCAGTTGAGAATCTTTCAAAACATGCGGGGTATTTAATATTTCAGTTAACAAAGCTTCAGCCTGTTGAATAGTCAGATTCATTTTCCAATTTGCTGCTGCGATTTGCTGTCTCATGATTCAATTAGATTGTTTGTAAAGATGTTCCAGAATATCAATTTCTTGCTGAGTCAGGGATTGACCTTTTAATTTTTTCCAGTTGGCGATATGCTCAAGCGCCTTATTCAACTGATATCTTTCATTGTAGCCCCAGGTAAATTCGGGAATATATTTGGGTGTGAATCCCTGACCGAAAATATTCGACACGCATCCTGCCACTGTTCCGGTATTGAATGAAGTGTTGATTGCGCACCTTCCATAATCACCCATGAGTAATCCGCATTTGGTGCCAATTTCAACCCCGGCTATTCCGCTGAATCCCTGCAGGAAAACCGGTGAGGCAGTATTCTTCAGATTAGAGATGCAACTGCCTGCGCCAATATTGCACCAATCGCCAATTACCGAATCGCCCAGGTAGCCATCATGTCCCTTGTTACTATGGGCCATGACAACCGAATTCTTGATCTCCCCTCCCACAACAGAATAGGGTCCGATGGTAGTGGCGCCATATATCCTGGAACCCATTTTTATGACCCCACCCTCTCCCAGGGCAAAGGGCCCGCGAATGAGACTGCCTTCCATTATTTCTGCATCCCTGCCTATATAAATTGGTCCGGATGAAGCATCCAGTGAGGCCCATTCCAATTTAGCCCCTGTTTCCAGGAAGATTTTGTCCGCCCCGACTATCCTGTTGCCAGGCGGTATTGCCTGTGATTTCTTCCCCTCCGTCAGCAATCCAAAATCAAAGTTTATGGCATCCTTATTCCATTGAAAAATCTGCCAGGGTCCCTGCAATTGCCGGAAGGGAATATTATACGGAATTATTTCGTTGAATTTTGAAACCGCAATATCCTCCATGGTCCAGCCTCTTTGCCAGGTGAGAATCCCAGCCAATAGTTTGTTTCCCTGAACCAGGGCTTCCGATTTTCTGAGCTGTTTCATATGGGTCAATAATTCCTCATCCGGTATCAATGATGAATTAATCAGCAGGGAATGCCCGGCCTCGGGGGCAGGGTATCCGTTTTTTAGATAGTCTTCAGTAATGACAGAGCTCTTCAATCCGAGGGACAACTCCCATTTCTCGCGGATGGTAAGGATTCCTATTCTTAATTGTGCAAAGGGTTTGGTAGAGGAAAACGGATAGAGTAATGCTCGGGATTTGGTATCGAAGAGGATGATCTGCATGCTGCTGGTTGCGCGCAAATTTCTACATCATCAGGGGTATCACCAAAAAAATCCCTCCTGTTTGGAGGGATTTCAAGCTGCCCGAAAGCAAATTTATTTCTTGGCGTATTTCTTCTTGAATTTATCAATACGTCCAGCCGTATCTACCAACATTTTTTGTCCGGTAAAGAATGGATGCGAGGTATTTGAAATTTCCAATTTGACCAGGGGATATTCATTCCCATCTTCCCATTTAACCGTTTCCCTGGAAGGGGCCGTGGAGCGGGTAAGAAATGAATAACCGTTACTCATATCCTTGAATACTATAAATCTGTAATTCTGCGGATGGATGCCTTGTTTCATGGTAATCAATAATTTAAGATCACACGGATTTTGCCGTGATGTTTAAATGAGGAGCAAAATTAGTCAAATATGCCTTTAGATCAAAAATTATATTCTACTGGCTTTGGAACTAATAGCTGAAGAAAAATGAAAATCCTGAGCCGGAAGGAATGTGGAAGGTCTAAAAAGCAGAAAAGCATCAGACTATTCTCATATACTTACCTAAGCTTGTATACTTACTAACCCGATGCTTTCCGTTTTGCCACATTCATCTTGTTGAAGGATTCCTGCGACATTGTACATCTAAGATAGTTCCTCATTTATCCAGTTTCCAAATTTTTCCTGTCGGCATTGTGCACCACTTGTGCACCTGGATATCCACAATATTTAATTTGCCCTTTCCATTCAGTTTCTCATATTTTCATATTGCAGCGCCAGTCCAAGATTTGCATTCCTGCACAATTGAATTATCGCCTGCAGGTCATCTATTTTTTTCCCATTCACTCTAATAATATCATCCATGATCTGGGCCTGCACCTTCATGCCTGAATCCTTGATGAGTTTTGTAATTTTTTTTGCATCTTCCTGCTTCAGCCCGTTTTTTACAATCAATTCCTTTTTCACGATTTTACCACTTGGGTGTGTTTCCTTGCTCAGATCAAATGCTTCAGGCGCGATACCCTGCTTGTGCGCCCTGTTTATGAGCACGTCAATGATTTGCCTCAATTTCATTTCATCATCTGCTTCAAGATTCACAATATAATCTTTCTTGTTCAGGTCTATTACCACATGGGAATCCTTGAAATCAAATCGGTTTGTAATTTCTTTTCTGGAAACATTTACCGCATTATCCAGCGCCTGCGCATCCACTTTACTTACGATGTCGAATGTTGGCATAGTTGATTTTTTTTACAAATGTAATTGACTTTTTAAATAGAAAATTCCCCCTTGGCAAGGGGGAATGATTATGGGCAGGACTATTAAAAACGCAACAATTATCAATGTTTGACCCGATTCTGCTCCTCTTCGGCGCTACTCTTTCTCTCCTGCGCAGTCGAGGTACTTTTTCCGAAACGATAGGTAAATGTCATTCTGAACACCCTGGATTCTCTTGATTGCCTGATCACAACATCCATGGTATTGGATTTTACATAGGCATTGAATCTGCGCGAGTCAAATATATCATCAACGCTTAGTTTTAGAGATCCCTGCTTCTTCAACACCTGCTTCTGAATACCCGAATTTACCGCGCCCATCGCACTTACCACGAATTGGCCTTCTATGCCTTTGGTCCTTGCCCAGCCACTAATTTCGGCGCTCCATCCTTTTCCAAGGTTGAATTGATTATTCATATTGAAACTGGCATTGATACCACTCACATGCAGTGGCTGACCTTGCAATAATCCTTCATAACTGGAATAGTAGACATTAGTGTAAAAATTCGTGGAGAACCATTTATTCACTGGAGCAGATAGAGATATGGCAATACCCAGGTTTTGAGAAGATGCTATATTTTCGTTGGATACATAAATGATAGTATCCTTGTCAATCTGGCTCAATGTTTCAGCCATCATATCCACCGTACGGGTATAATTCAAAGTGGTCGTAAGGGCTCCCCGATAAGTATGACTCAATTCAACATTATACGAGAACTGTGGTTTTAGAAATGGATTGCCTTGCTGAAAGGTATAGGGGTCCAGAAAATATCTGAAGGGATTCAGGTCCTGGTAAGCCGGCCTCTCAATTCTCCTGCCGAATGATAAACCAAATTGATTCTTGTCATTCGCCGTATAGCTGATATAGCCAGTTGGAAAAAGATTTGAATAATTCCTCTTAAAGCTGGAATCATTGACGAATTGTTTTCCCTCTGCCTGGGTCTGCTCAATCCTCAATCCCAACTGTATCCCCCATTTGCCGATTTGCTTATTGTAGTTAATATAGCCTGCATAAATATTCTCCTGATATAAGAAATTATTGGTCCGGCCAGAATCCACTACCCATTGATTGTTTTCAAAAAGCGAATACTGCGCGTCATTGTCTGTCTTTACAAAACTAACCTTTAGCCCAGCTTCAAATTTGGCATTCTTCTTCAGGGGATGGGTATAGTCGGCCTTCGCTGAATAAATGCTGATTCCCGAAGGTAAATGACCTTTCAGGATTTCGTCCTGCCTTTGCTCCTGACCATTTGCGGTATAAAATTTATTCAGGAAATCCTGGTTGGTAACCATATCGTACCTGAGAAAATCAAAGTCTGCAGTTATTTCCTTTCCGGAAGAATCGAAACGATGTTTGAAATTGATATTACTGCCAAAATTCTTGTACTGTTGTCTGTGGGAATTATTGGCCACCACTATCGTATTAACTTGCTCCGCCGAATTTTTGATATAGCTGGTATTCATTCCGGGTTCTGCTCCGTTTTCCAAAGATCCATTCAGCACAAGGCCAAAACTGGTCTTTTGAGAAAGAAAATAATCAACGCCTGCCTTGAGAGAATGTCCCGGATATTTTTGTTTGATGTTGGATTCCTGCTCAAAAATCGTCTCAATATTCTTAGTGCCGGGGCTGAAGAAATTTCTCTTGACATAGATATTCTGATATCCGCTCCAGCGATAATAGCTGTAGTTACTGAAGAAATTGAATTTTTTTGTTCTGTAATTCAGATTTATGCTTTCGTTGGCCTTCCAGTATCTCCCCTGGCCGTAATTGGCTGTGACGCTGCCATTAAATCCCATGGCTTTATTCTTTTTGGTTCGGATATTGATCACTCCGGAATTGCCCGCGGCATCATATTTTGCAGGTGGATTGGTCATGATCTCCAATTGCTCAACGGCGGAAGAAGGCATATTCCTCAAGTAATTGGCAAGTTCATTGCCATGGAGATAAGTTGGCTTTCCATCGATCATAATCACCACGCCCTGTTTGCCTTTGAGGCTCACATTCCCATCCTTATCCACTGCTACTCCCGGTGATTTTTCCAATACCTCCAACACACTGCTCCCCGTATTGGTGATGCTGGCATCCAGATTCACTACCGTCTTGTCCAATTTTTGCTCTATGAAAGGTTTCTTCGTGGTCAGTTTAACCTCTTTAAGGGTATTGGGATCTTCAGCCAGCAATTGCAAATTGTCCTGCACGGATTTGTCTTGCTGAGAATTGATAACGATTACCGGGCTCATAAGGGTCTTATATCCTATAGCGGAAATGCCAAGCAGATAACTCCCATGACTGATCTTGTCAAATTCAAATTTCCCTTCGGTGTTACAGGCTTCCGCTTTTATCAAACTCGTGTCTTTTGCATTCATCAGCATCACGCTGGCGCCTGCTATTCCCTTGCTGCCGGCACCTCTGACTGTTCCGGAAATCATTCCCTGGGCCTTGGCCTGGTTTGCAGTCAGGGAAATAAGGCTCATAAGCAGGAGTAACAGTTTGATTGATCGCATAAGTTTTTTCTTTGAATTCTTATTTTCCTCTGTTTGACGATGCAACTGCCAGAACTGTTACAATTGCCATTTAATTTCTGTACGAATGGTATTCTCACTGGAACTGCGGAAAAGAAAATCCCGTTGAGAACAACGGGATCTTAAACCAAAACACGAGATGTAAGAGAAGATATATAGAAAAGAGACCTTAAAAATGTCGGTTTGCAACGGCTGGTCCTTTAGCAGAAGATTAGTTTCCTCCTCCGGATTTAACCCTGCTTTCTTCTTCGGAAGCTCCTCCCCTCTTTCTCTGTCCTCCATTGTTATTCATCTTCCCAAATCGATATGTGAAGCTGAGGTTCACTACCCTGCTATCCCTGCTATTCTTGAATCTTGCGTCAATATTCGAATACCGGCTATAGCCTTCAAAAACCTGAGTGAGGAAAATATCACGCACATTTAATTTGACGGTTCCCTTAGTCTTGAGTATCTGCTTGGCAAAGCCTGCGGAAACCTGGCCAAGTGGTTTGATCACGATGACGCTTTCCAATCCCTTTGATCTGTAGAATCCGCTCAATTCGGCACTCCAGCCTTTTCCTAATTTGAATTGATTGTTCACATTCAGCAAGAGCGTGGTGTTTCCGATGCTGATATTGGTATCATTCACGATGCCTTTGAAATGATTATTATACAGGTTGGAATAAAAGCTCAGCGTCCACCATTTCTGCAGGGGTGTATTAATGCTCACGGCAATTCCCAGATTCCTTTGGTTGGCTATATTCGCTTTCCTGATAAAGGTTTCATTGGTAGCCTCATTTTGTTCGAGAACTTCCTGTATAATGTCCTTGGTATTTGAATAGTTTAGTGTAGTGGTCAGGAAACTGTTATAAGTATGGCTCAATTCCACATTATGGCTGAACTGGGGTTTGAGATCCGGATTCCCTACCTGGTAAGTGTACCTGTCAATAAAATAAATGAATGGATTCAGATCTCCATAGTCTGGGCGGTCAATCCTTCTGCCATAATTCACTGAAAACTGGTTCTTGTCGTTGAGCGCATAAGAGAGGTAGGCCGTTGGAAATAGTTGGGTATAGTTTCTGTTGAAGCCCACGCCTGTGGTTATTTGATTTCCCTTCGCAATGGTGTTTTCCAGTCTCAATCCTACTTGTCCCGTCAGCTTTTTGGTCAATGGTTTACTCAGATTCACATAGGCTGCATTTACATTTTCCTCGTAAACAAAATGGTTTGTTCTGCCCAGGTCCGGAACGAGGATCCCGCTCTTTACGCTGTCATATTTCGCGTCGTTATCTGTTTTCACGAAACTGGTCTTCAAGCCCGCTTCAAACTTAGCTCCTTTCTTAAGTGGATGTGTATAGTCCATTTTGGCGCTATAGATCCTGATATCTGATGGCAGTCTGCCTAACAGAGTATCAGTGGGATTCAAGGATTGACCCGCCGCATCGAAATAAGAATTCACGAGCGATTGATCATTGTGCGACTTATATCTGATATAGTCAAAATCCGCGGTCAATTCCCTGCCCGTACTATCGAAAACCTGTCTGAAATTAATATTGCTGCTGAAGTTTTTCCAGGTTTCATGAACATCAGAACTGGCCCTGGTCTGACTCAACAATTGTTCGTCACTATTCATGATGTCTGTGATATTCCTGCTATTCCAGTAACCGGGATTCTGAAAACCAGAAACCACTACACCAATAGTCGTTTTCTTGCTAATAAAATAATCGGCACCGAATTTTGCATTATAACTTCGTCCAATCCGCTCCATCTTCGCGTGCTGGTCAAATACCGATAATACTTGTTTGGAATCCTTTTCCCTGAACCTTCTGAATATATCGAGGTTCTGAAATCCCTCCCAATAATTATGGCTCAGGTTAGTGAATAGATTAAACTTGCCCGTGCGATAATTCAGGTTCAGGCTCTCATTGAATTTTGGAAGCTTGCCTTGTCCATAGCCAAGCGTGGTACTTCCATTGAATCCTCTTTGCTTGTTCTTCTTTGTCTTAATATTGATGATGCCCGAATTACCAGATGCGTCATACTTCGCGGAAGGATTGGTCATGATTTCAATCTGATCCAATTGGGATGAATTCATATTCCTAAGCATATTGGCCAGATCTGGTCCCGACAAATAAGTCTGCCGGCCATCCACCAATACAATTACACCCGACTTGCCTTTCAAACTTATATTGCCATCCTTGTCAACTAAAACGCCAGGCGATTTTTCCAGGACTTCCAATGCCGAAGACCCCACATTGGTAACGGAAGCATCCACATTCACTATCATCTTATCTGCCTTCTGTTCTATCAATGGTCTCTTAGTAGTTACCACAACTTCCTTCATTTCTGTAGAATTATGCGCCAGGCTCATTTCTTCCAGGGCCAGAATGGGCTGCTCACCGGTAACCTTGAAAGATTTGCTGTATTTCTTCTGGAATCCTACAGAACTTGCCGCAACCAGGTAATCCCCTGCCCCGACATTCTGAAATTCAAACCTGCCGGCCTTATCAGTGATTTCAGCCTTAACAAGACTGGAGTCCCGGGCCCTCAAAAGAGAGACTGAAGCAGCTTCAAGAGTTTTTTCCCCATTTCTGATAGTTCCGTTAATATTGGTGTTGCTTTGGGCTTTGCTGATTAATGACATGGTAGTCAATGATATAATAGTCAGCAGACAGTAAATTTTTCTCATTTTCAATTTTCTTTTAGTACCTGTTCTGTAAAATTACATGATAAAGGTAGGTACTTTGCAATACATAGATCATAGTTTCGCATAAACGGTAATAATTGATGATATTTGGCAATGCCCAGTAGTGAATTTGATCTGAAGACGAAATTTTTATGAAAAGAAAATAGACAGGCTGCCGGGGAGCCAAAACTGGTAACAAATCAAACTAAATGGATCTCAAAAAAACGGGATCATTGATTGCCGGATCCGGCTCTCTGAATTTCTTCGGACACGCCGCTGTTCCTCTTGCGGGATGGAGCGATCGTGTTTTTTCCGAATCTCCAGGTGAAGCTGGTGGAGAACTGCCTGTTGTCCCAATGACTGTTAATTTTAATGTCTATATCATTATACCTGCTGTATTCCCTGTAACGCTGCCATCCAAAAGGATCACGGACATTGATCCGCAGGGTTCCTCTTGATTTCAAGATTGTCTTTTGCAATCCGATGCTCATCTGGTACATGGGTAGGTCAATATTCAAATCGTCCACCCCCTTTGCTCTGTAGAACCCGCTCAGCTCGGCCGAAAACCCTTTTGGAAAGCTGAAGCTATTGGTCATATTCGCTGTAAATGAAGTGTAGGAAATGTCGAGCGGTTCACCATTGTAGATTCCTTCATACCTGTTGTTGAAAATATTCAGGTAAAAGCTACTGCTCCACCACCCTGTCCATTTTAAGGGCAGGTGCAAAGCGAGTCCAATATTTCTGAATCTTGCCACATTTTCAACTGTGAGGAATGTAATTTTCTGTTGAGTGTATTGCTTGAATATCTGAGATATAACATCACTGGTATTACTGTAATTCAAGGTGGTGATGAATTTGCCCTTGAAGCTGTGGCTCAACTCAAAATTATGCGTGAATTGCGGAAGAAGGTATGGGTTACCCTGCCGGTATGTGAGTGAATCCAGGAAATAGGTGAAAGGGTTCAGGTCCTGGTAATTCGGCCTGTTCACCCTGCGGCTATAGGAAAACGTGAGTTGATTCTGACTATTTAGCTGGTAGCTCAAAAAAGCGCTGGGAAAGAGATTGGTGTAATGCCTGCGGAATGTAGAGTCGTTGGTTACCTGCAAACCCGTGGTATTGGTATTTTCCATCCTGAGCCCTCCCTGCAAACTCCATTTTTTCATTTGCTTACTCAGGTTGATATAGGCTCCGTTTACGTTTTCGTTGTAGATAAAATGGTTGGACCGGCTGTCGGCGATCCATTCCGGGTTGGAAAATCGTTTGTAATTAACAAGGTTGTCATTCTTCACATAGCTGGATTTGAACCCCGCTTCAATCTTCGCCCCTTTTTTTAGAGGATGCACGTAGTCAGATTTTACAGAATAGATATTGATATCTGCAGGTAGATGACCGCTTAGCAATAGTTGATCCCCCTGAATATTCCCCTGGTCGTCGTACACATCAGTAGTAAGCGTCATGTCTGAAACATTGGCATACTTCACATAGTCAAGATCTACCGTAAGCTCCCTACCACTGGTATCAAATATGTGTTTGTAATTGAAATTGCCGGTGAAATTCCTGAAGGTGATATCATTTTTTGTGACTGAAATCAGGCGTGAAATCAGGCTGCTGTCGGGATTCAATATGTCGGATACTGTCCTGGGCTGCGGATGGCCGAAGAAAGCGAATCCGGTAAAAACAACCCCAAGAACATTATTCTTATCGGGATAATAATCGAGTCCCAGTTTCAGGCTATGGTTATTATTGCGCCCCCTGAAGTCTGTATTTTGCACCGATGATGAATTCAGGGTCTTATCAGGATTGTAAAAATTCCTCTTTATTTCCAGACCGCTCCTGTTGCGATTCAAATTGGGATTATAATTTCCAAAAATATTGATCTTATTGTTCCGGTAATTAAAATTGAAACTGTTCTGCGTTCTGGGAACGAGGTGCCAAACATTATTATTTGTAAAAAATCCCGTGGTGAAACCCACAGTAAAGGAGCCGTTGAAGCCCTGCTTTTGGTTTTTCTTTGTCTTGATATTGATGATCCCTGAATTCCCCGAAGCATCATATTTCGCGGAAGGATTGGTCATGATCTCAATTTGATCAATGGCAGAAGCCGGCATATTCTTCAACAGATTGGCAAGGTCGGTGGGGGACAGATAGCTGGGTTTGCCATCCAGCATTACGATGACGCCTGGTTTACCTTTAAGGCTGATGGAACCATCATTGTTGATGATAATGCCGGGAGATTTTTCCAGCACTTCCATGGCTGTGGCGCCGGCATTTACCGGGGATGCGTCAACATTCACTACCAGCTTATCAATTTTTTGTTCGATGAGGGGTCGCTTTGCCGTCACTACCACTTCAGCCAGTCCCTTTGCAGCAGGCTCAAGCATGATCTTGCCCAATGCGAGGGGAGCTCTTCCATCGGTGGAAAATGTCTTACCAATCCATGGCTGAAAGCCAGTATGTGAAACACTCAGGAGATAAGATCCGTTGCGGACATTTTCGAATTCAAAATTCCCTTCGGTGTCGGTGCTGGCAATTTTTACAAGGCCTGAATCAACACCCCTTAGTAAGGTTATTGTGGCTCTCTCAACAGGCCTGTTTTCTTTGTCTCTCAGCTCACCCCTAATACTGGAATAGTCCTGAGATTTTGCACAAACAGAAAATAGGAGGATACATGCTAACAGAATATTGTCCAGCCCGCTGGTTCTGGTCATAGTCAGAAATTTAATAGCCAATGTCAGTTTGCGTAATGGCTGCCAAAAATAGTCAGATGTGAAAACCATTCACAGATGAAAGAGGAGGAAGCATTGAATAGTATGGATGGCAGGCGGGGATAATATGCAGAGGTATGAACGGCGAATAAAGGGTTTGTATTGCCGCATTTGTTAAACGCAGGATAAGTATCCTGGCCCCGATTAGCCCCAGACTTAGTTTGCCTTTGCCTTGTTCATTTTGATTACGCGAAAGAACATGATGATTCCACCAATTACCAATAAAGTAGAAATGATCTCGGCCTGGGTGGGGTGAAATCCAAAGATGCTGTATTTGGTATTGACTCTGATTTTTTCAATAAAAAATCTTTCGAGCCCGTTCATCACCAGGTAAATCGAAAATATCTGACCGGGTACTGATATGGGTTTCCTTAGCAAGAGCAGAATAACAAAAAGTAAAAGACAAACTATTGTTTCATAAACCGGTGTCGGGAACACGGGTACCTGCAGTGCATAGCAATGATCCCCGATGCATCCCGGCATGCGGAATCCCTGATCATTTACATTGTGGGGATATGCATAAGCTACCGTCCAGTCAGGCAGGAAGGATGGAGCTTTCACGGAAAGATGCGGAACGGTCTTGTAATAAGCAGAATTTTCCAGCATCATCTTTTCTAATTCTGTAGGTGTTGACAGCGCTACTTTTCCATCAGGATTTGTTACATAGGTTGTATTTTCAATACCCCAATCTCCGTCACCGCTCACCTGGCAACCGATTCTGCCGACAGCGTAGGCTAACATGAGAGCTGGAGCAAACGCGTCAAGGAGGTGTCGTATTCCTATTTGTTTTTTCCTGCTATACCACAGAATGGCAATGGCCGCGAATATCAAACCCCCATAGAAGGTCAGACCACTGGGCGAAAACAAATTTCCAATAGGATCTTTTATGAACCTGTCCCAATTTTCCAAATTATCAAAAACCTTCGCACCGAGGAATCCGAAAATAGCAGCCATGATGGCAATATTCCCTACCCTTTCATGTGGCCATACCCTGATTTTCCGCTCTTCAGGTTTGGCAAGCTTTTGCTTATTTTTCTCCCTATATTTCAACCATGCAAAAACCAAGGCAAGGGCAATCCCGCCTCCCCAGTTTCCTTTTGTTGAAAAAATGTATTCCTGCGGACTGATCTCATGCTGATTCATGAATATCCCCAGCAATTTATACCCTACCAGGAATCCGAAAATTGCATTCAACAACAATTCACTTATAGTTGCAGGTTGCCCGACAACGATTGTCTCTTCTTTGGGGAAGATTAATCCCGCCCTTTCCTTCCGCTGTAATTCCTTAGTTAGTACGATGGCCGCGAGGATAAATGCAATTGCAACAAAAAAACCAAATGAGTTTACGTACTTAGTCCAGGTCCAGGGTTCAATGCCAAAAGTTTCCTTAAGAAAATAATATAGGTTGGGGTACATGCCGAATTTTAATATTAGGCACAATTATACTCTAAAATGCGGATTGATGGAAATAAACTTGACAACCGAGAATTGGTAAATTATCTGCGATTGATGAATGTGAAGGACCCGAATTCAGAGCTGATCTGCTATTCCTTTGAGCGAAAATCATTCAAGAAATGCAAAGGATGGATTGTCCGCGACGAGTATAATCCGGATTGCACTTTTCCACCCCACTCTTCTTATGAGGACCATAAATTCAAATTCACTCAGACAAAAATTGTTAGTTATTCAGGCAAACAAAATCCCGTCATTTGACGGGATTGGCCAAACTATGAAAAAAGCAACGTAATCGCGGGAATCAATTGCAATAATTGTCAAAAGCCGCTTTCAGATTGCTGGCGATCATTTGAGCAGATCTTCCTTCTATCTGGTGACGCTCTACAAAATGCACGAGCTCTCCATCTTTGAATAGAGCAATGGACGGCGAAGATGGAGGATAAGGAAGTAAATATTCCCTGATCTTTTTAACCGCGTCTACGTCGAAGCCTGCAAAACTAGTGGTGAGGTGATCGGGCCTTTTGGTGGAATTGGTGACAGCCATTAGAACACCTGGCCTGGCTGTGCCCGCGGAACATCCGCAAACTGAATTGATCATTACGAGGGTCGTTCCCTTTTGGGACAGATTCTGATCAACTTCGGAAGCTGTCAGAAGTTCTCTAAAACCATTATCCGTCAACTCCTCTTTCATCGGGATTACAATTTCTGCTGGATACATTTTTTCCTTTTTATTTAGAATGCAAAATTAAGGGAAATCAAAGAAAGATGCTGGCGTTATGAATTTATGGCAGATGAATCAGAGATATTTGACATTTTGTCGTCTAATTCATTCTTCTTCAAGTCAATTTGTTTGGATTCCAGGTGCTAAACTCTAATGGTATATCATTTGAACATGAGTCTGTGATCACAAAATTTACTCATCCGAAAAATATTAATTACTATGACACTCGTAAAATTTAATGGCAGGCCGGTCTCCAGACCTCTCGATTCTATTTTTGACAATTGGTTTTCCGGTTTCCCTGCGAAAGATTCCAACCTACTTGACTGGGGTACTGCTGCAGTCAATATTGATGAAACCAAGGATGCCTATTTGTTGGAATTGAGCGCACCCGGTTTGAATAAAGAAGATATTAAGCTCAATTTGGAAAATGGTTTGCTGACCATCAGTTACGACAAGAAAGAAGAAAGCAAGAATGAAGAGAAGAAGAGTGTGCGGAGAGAATTCAGCTTCCGTAGCTTTAAACGCAGTTTCAACCTTGACGAACAAGTGGATTCTGACGCGATCACAGCTTCCTATGAAAATGGAATTCTGAAAGTGAATTTACCCAAGAAAGCCGAAGCAAAGCCGGCGAGCAAACAGATTTCAGTGCAATAATTTCTTACAGTTTCATACAGGCCCTGGTTTGAACTTAAAGCCAGGGCAGCAGTTGGTTTTGGAAATCCCTCCCTGGTCTCAGCGAGGGATTCTTATTTGATTTTTTTTACATAAGTCCCCTTCAAGAAACTTGGGGAGAAATGACTAACTTCGCACCTAATTTTTAACCCTTTAAATGATCAGCAAATTGAGTTATAGAAAGTTTGCTCTCATAGGTCTGCTAATTGGTTTCTCTCAAATTGCATTTTCGCAAGTAACCGATACCCTGAAAACCGATAGTACCTTAATCGTGCCTGTTCCGCATCCTGCGGATTCAGTCCTGAGAATAAGGAATCTAAATCCTTATTTTACTCTGCATGTTGATTCTTCCCTGGAATACCAGTTGGAGATCAATAGAGACCAGTCCAGATATTATTGGTTCCTCAAAAATTCCCCTGTGGGCCTCCGTATCAACAAGAATTCGGGCTTACTTACTTTTAAGGCCGAGAAGTCCTATTTCCTTTCTGGTCGCCTGAAATATGACTATGATTACAGAGTGAATCTGGGAGTTCAGAACCTGGATAACCCTGCCGACAGGGTGGACACTTCTTTTACCATTCTCTTCTTCAATACCGAAATCATTCCTTCAAAGGTGAAACCCACAGTAAATAATGTGCTATATATTGATGAGGGAGATACTGTAAGTTTCAAGGTTCAGTGCGAGGATGGCAATTTCCCCATTGAGAATATAAATTTTACTACCAATTATCCCATCAAGACTTTGCGAAATATGTCTCATTGTGGCGATGATTTTGTCTGGACGGCTCCATTTGATTTTGTAAAAGATGACGACATCAGCAAACAGAGAACCCTGGTAGTTAATTTTATCGGCACCAATAAATTCAATGCCAAGGATACATCTGTCATAAAAATTGTTGTAAAGGAGAGCATCAATTATCCGCAGCGAATAATGGAATTCAACGCACTTCGAAAAGACATTGAAAAATATATACTTCAGCTCAAGGGCACTTTCATGGGGCTTGATAAAAAGGTCAGGACCACCCGAAGCACGCGCACATCATTTGACATGACTTCGGCTTCCACGGCCCTGGGTGGTACCATTTTTTCTTCGCTGCCAACGGAAAGCCAGAAGACTGCGGGAAAAATACTTCCAAGTGTGGGAGTTGCATTGGTGCCCGTCAAGGAATCGGTGGCGCCTTCAAAGGACTATGAACAAAACAGCGCTTCTTTGGTGCGGGGCAGTATCAAGAGGTTGGACTATTTGCTGCAGGACAATGTGCTTATTGGCGACCGGGACCCTGATATTCTCAACAAGACTAAAAAACTGCGGGATGAATTGAGGCAGGTGCAGATACAACTCATAGACATACCCATAGTGGAAATTGAAGGAAGCCCGCAGGAATTGGACAAGTATTTCAACAGTCCCAAGGTGAACAAGAAATACCGGACAAAGAAGGTGAACTGAGTGCAGGAAATGATTAAAAAAAATGACTGCACACTTACTTAATATATCCCAGTATCTTCAGCATGCTCTGGGCACTCTGTTCTTTCGCATTAAGCCAGTCAACCAGTTTCCCATTCTTGTCGTATTCAACAATCACATGTTTTGGAGAAGGGATGAGGCAGTGCTTGATTCCGCCATATCCACTGATCTGGTCCTGGTACGCGCCCGTGTGAAAAAATCCAAGATACAAGGGCTCCCCATTGACGATCTTGGGGAGGAACACTTCATTAATATGCTCTTCTGAATCGTAATAGTCATGACTATCGCAGGTGATGCCTCCCAGAACTACCCGTTGGTATTCTTCGTCCCATTTATTGATAGGAAGCATAAGGAATCTTTCTCCGATTCCCCAGGTATCAGGCAATGTGGTGATAAAAGAAGAATCGATCATATACCAGATTTCACGGTCGTTTTGCATTTTCTGTCCAATGACGCTGTATATATGAGCCATGCTTTCTCCCACCGTATAACTTCCGAATTCGGTATAGATATCGGGCATCGGCACTTTCGCTTTCTTACAGGCACTCTTGATATTTCTAACAATTTCATTGATCATGAATTGGTAGTCGTATTCAAATCCCAAAGAATGCTTGATAGGGAATCCGCCGCCGATATTGATGGAATCAAGTTCAGGGCAGATCTTTTTCAACTGGCAATATAGATTGATGATCTTGTTTAATTCACTCCAATAGTAGATATCGTCTTTGATACCCTTGTTGAGGAAAATATGCAACATTTTCAACTGGAATCTCTCTTCATTCCCCTCGATCTTATCTACATAAAATTCCAGGATATCCCTGGCTCTGATACCCAATCTTGAAGTATAAAACGGAAAAGTGGGTTCTTCTTCCGCGGCCACACGGATACCGAGCTTGAAGGGCACTTTAACCGGCCTGCGGTAGGCGTTCAGTTCTTCCTTATTATCCAGGATCGGGATCACATTCTTGAAGCCGTTGTTGAGTAGCCGGGCAATCCTGCTGGTATAGCCTTTTTGTTTATAGCCGTTGCAAAGGATATATATGTCTTTTGTGATCTTCCTTTTTTCATACAATTTATTGATGATCTCGATATCATAGGCATAGGAAGTCTCCAGGTGAATTTCGTGCTTCAGCGCTTCTTCAACCACAAATGAAAATTGGGAACTCTTGGTACAATAACTGTAGAAATATTTTCCTTCGTACCGGTGTTTTTTTATGGCTTCCCTGAACATTTTCTTTGCCTTGTTAATCTGCATTCCAATTTTGGGCAGGTAGGTCAGCTTCATGGGGGTTCCATACTTGTCAATCAGGGCTTTCAAATCCAGGCCATTGAAACGTAGGTATCCATCTTCCACATTGAATCCTTCCTGGGGAAAATAGAAGGTTTGTTTCACCAGGTCGGTGTAGGTTTTATTCATTTATTGTTACCGATTAAAGAGATGAAGAAAGACATTTTGAAAAATTCAATCCGCAGATCCGACTGCGCCCGAAAACAGTTGCAAAAGTAATTTTTTGTGAGAATCTACAAATAAAAAAACCGGCCGCGGTTTTCCACTGCCGGTAATCTTTTCAATCCAATCAGCCAGCATCCGGCCGGCTGAAAGCCTTATTTCACGGAAGCTATCAGCTTCTTAAAACTTTCGGGTTCGTTCATGGCCAGGTCGGCCAGCACCTTGCGATCCAGCCCAATTCCTTTTTGGTTGAGCCTATGGATGAATTCAGAATAATTGAGGCCCTCAGCTCTTACGGCGGCATTGATACGGGCGATCCATAAGGTCCGGTATTCTCTTTTCTTGCCTTTGCGGCCCACATAGCTGTACGTGAGCCCTTTTTCCATTACATTCTTGGCTACGGTATAAACATTTTTGCGCTTGCCATAGAAGCCCTTGGCGGCTTTCAGAATTCTTTTCCTGCGCGCCCTTGAAGCAGCAGCATTTACTGAACGAGGCATATAATAATCAGTTTAAAGTTAATGTTGAAGGTTAAGAATCAGACCATCTATCTCAAACGCAGCAGGCGTTTCACGAAATCGAGGTTGGCATGGTGTACCAGCCCGTCTTTCCTCATGCCGCGTTTGCGTTTTTTTGATTTTTTACTGAGAAGGTGGCGACGAAAAGACTTTTGATGAGTGATTTTGCCCGTGCCGGTCACTTTAAATCTTTTCTTGGCACTGGAGTTGGTCTTTACCTTTGGCATTGTAAATATGCTTTTCTGTGATACCCTGATGGCGCCCCGCACAGGCGGGAACTTGTGGAGCCGTTTGGGTAATTTATTCTCGCCGGCTGATTAAAGAGCTGCGAGCCCATTCTTTATTAGGGTCGCAAAGGTAGATATTTCAGGGGAAAATCCGACAAATAGTCCAACTTAATTTGATATTCAGGTTCAATAAATACCTCCCTTTCGCCCATTCACAGCAATTTCAGCGAAAAGGGGGAAAATTCTGAAAATGAAGGCCGCTGTAGAAATCGAACTGCAAAGGGGAAGGATTGGCAGTCTAATGTGATCCCGATTGGATTCGAACCAATGGCCTACAGCTTAGAAGGCTGCCGCTCTATCCAACTGAGCTACGGGACCAATATGCTTTAATAAACTCCTTGCCTATTCCACTTTTTAACCATTTTTCTCTTTTTCTTGCTTCTACTCTAGTTTGATACTCCTCTATGAAGACAATTTCCCAGGGTGCAAAACCCTTTGTAGATTTTGTTTTGCCGCTATTGTGTTCTTTCAGTCTCCTATTTACATCTTCACTCATCCCGTCGTAAAATCGATGATGAACCTGACTTTTTATGACATATACAGAAACC
>JBGPHC010000036.1:0-35896 GCA_041484195.1 Agriterribacter sp.
AAACTATTCGCAATTCTCTTCATTGTATTGTATTGCAGAAATTTGAAATTTAGATTTACGGTCAGGAATAACCGCATCCCCTTGTTTTATGTTCTCATTATTGTATTGGAGCTGATTAAATACCTCGTCATCACTCAAAACTATACGTTTAATTATTCCCTTGTATTCGGATTGGGAATGCTTCAATGGAGTATAAGCCTGCTTGCCCTGCATCATATCAAATTAATGCTTGAAAAAGATAACACTGAAAAGGTCCACGATACGATCAAGGCCTTTTTTCTACTTAATTTTGCCGTCTCGATCTTTTTCCTGGCGATATTGATCTTCCATCCTTCCTGGCTCAGTTTCTGGGGACATGGTACGAATGCTTCCTTTTCCAGCCCCTCTGCTGGTGATACGATATTGGGCATTTCATTCGACACGTCAACAGTGAATGCTACATTTAACAGCTTAGGCATTATCTATTTTCTTTATAAAAGAGATTATTTTTTCTCCTTACTATGCATCATCGTCGTTGTACTTTGCACGAGTAATGTCACTTTCCTTTTGCTGATAGCAACATTAGGGCTGATGTTTATTTCTGTAAAATCAAAAAATCTGCGAATTGCTGTTTTAATAAGTGCATTGATTTTGACATTTCTCTACCTGTTAATTTCTCCTTCCAATCGGGAATATATAAGAAATTATTTTGTCCAACTATATATTCTCAATAATAAACCCGAATTAGCTGAAACAAAAAAAGACACTCTTATCCTTGACCATGACACCATATTAATTGAGAAACAGTCGGACTCGGTGAATAAGACCAACACTGACAGCATTTACAGCATTGATAAGCAGAAATTGAAATCAGCCATTAATAACTTAGTGAAGATAAAAGAAGACAGTTCTCTAACTTCCCCTCAGATGATACTGTCAGATGAAGATTTTAATCGTAAACCTGGAAAATTAATTTCTTTTTTTCAAACATATGTTTACCTGAAATCAAATATTAGCAGATTCCTTTTGGGTGCTGGCATTGGGAATTTTTCAAGCAAACTTGCCTTCCGGGCTTCAGGTGTTGGCATACTGGGCACCTATCCCCGCAAGTATCAATATACTTCACCAGAATTTGAAAAAAATCACCTCAGGACCTTCCTATTTTATTATAATAGTGAAGCTTCAAAACACTCTGTATTAAACTACCCCTTTTCCGTTTATAACCAGCTATTAGGTGAATACGGAATGGCAGGAGGCCTGATGTTCATGGTATTTTATCTTGGTTATTTTATCAAAAGATACCGGTATCTGACTTATGGAAGGTATCTGATCTTCATGCTACTGGGATTTTTTCTGATGGAATATTGGTTTGAAATGTTCTCGCTCGTCATCTTATTTGAATTTTTCATGCTTCTGAATATAAAGGAAAAGCAATTCGTTTCAGGAAATGCGTAATCGTTCAAAGAACAGGAAATTTCCGGTTTACAGAAGCTATTGTGGATCTAATAAGGATTCCCATTGACCTAATATTTCATCACGGTCAAAACTTTTTGTACGCTCAAGCCCTCTTTGGCGATATTGTTCCCGAAGGCGCTCGTTTGACAATATCAGCTTGACCGCCTTCACCCATTCTGAAATGATGCGATCGTCAACGGGCATTTCTATATTTGGGGAAGGCAGCGAAGGAGTAAGGATGCCATATTCAGCCAATTCCATCTCCCGGGTTTGTTTTTCAGGATCAGTGTCGGGAGCGAGGATTTCCCTCGGGCCTGAATGACAGTCAGCAGCAATCACAGCCAGACGGCTTTGCATTGCCTCCAATAATGTATTGGGGAATCCTTCGAAAGCAGATGGAAACACCAGCGCGAGGCTTTTACTCATTAAATGGAAAGGATTTGATTCAAAGCCAAGAAAAAACAGGTCATGATCCAAGCCATTTTCGCTACCATTCTTGCCGTCGTCGTAAACCTTCAGCCCCAGATTAATGGCATATTTAATTAATTGTAATTTAAAGCTGGCCTCACTTTCACCGTCACCGATGATTACCAGTTTGAGATCCGGGTACACCGGTCCTAGTTTTTTTAATACATGGAACATTAACCACATGCCCTTTGCCGGAGTGATACGCCCTACCATCAGCAATATATCCTGCTGAAACAATGACCTCTCGAATTCATCCGTTAGTGGAGATGCGGCGAGTTGGCTTACTCTCTCCGAATCAATATAGTTGTATATAATATCAATCTTCTTCTCCTTTACATGAAAATGGGTCACCAGGTCTTTTGCCGAGAGTATAGAAGGAACAATTATTCGCTCGGCGCGGTTATACAGAATCCGCACAAGCCAGGAAATAACACGCATCTTTGATGCACTTTCCATTTCTTTTGAAAGAGTTGTGCGCATACTCAAAATGGCTCTTTCCTTTCCCTTTGTGAGAATGTTAATAATATTGGCCTGTTCTGCAAAACTCACGACAATATGTATATCATATTTCCGCTTTAATGCCCTAAGCTTAAACGCAAGTTGAACCAGGCGAATCAGCCTGGCATACCAGGGATTTTTGGTGGGGTTAGCGGAAAACAGGAGTTTGATGCGGATTAATTCACCTTTATAAGGATAGGTCGTTTCTTCAGCATCGTAAATGGCTATTTTGATATTATACCTTTCACTCAATGCCAGGCTCAGATTGGAAACAGTTCTTTCTGCACCTCCGCCATGTAAGCGAAATATAAAAAATAACACATTTTGCATGAGAAGAATAAAAATATTGCTCGATAACCTTTTTATGACTTTTGAACCAGGGTCTGATATAATCCTTCATACATTCCGGCAATCCGGTCTATACCAAATTCATTTATTATTGTCTCCTGTGCCTTCCGACCCATTCGAATCGCCTCCTCCCTGTGTTGTAGCATATACCCGATGGCTTCTGCAAGTTTAGCAACATTTGCAGGAGGTACAATAATTCCATTTACGCCATTCTTAATTAGATCCCTGCTCCCCGAAATATCAGTAGCTACACAGGGCAAACCGCAGAGCATAGCTTCCATCAGGGCATTGGACATTCCTTCCCTCCTTGACGGTAATACAAATAGTCCGGCAGTTTCCAGACAGGATCTAACGTCATCTATTTTCCCCATAAATTTCACCGAGCCGGCAATGCTTAACTCCTGCACATATTTCATATAGGCATCATTGACACCATCTCCAATAATCCATAAAGAGGCATTCGGAAAATCCTTTATGACAACTGACCATGCCTGTAATAAAATATCCACCCCTTTGGCGGGTTGCTGGTATAAATTACCGGTGAAGATTACCCTGTCCTGGACTGGCTCACCCTTGCGAACCGCTGTGATGCTAATACCGTTAGGGATTAGACTTATTTTTTCCGTGAGAATTCCAGCCTTCTTCAAATTATCAGCAATTACCCGCGTCATGGCAATAAAATGCGCATTTTCAATAATCAGGCTTTGCAGGTGTTTGCCACGGGGATATCGCTTCAGGCTCTCAAAACCATTCATAGTAGAGTCTTTTATAAGAACAGGTTTGCGAAGTATTTTCCCCAGCCGGGCGGCAACTATGGCCGACCATTCCATAGTGTGTACATGAATGATATCAAAATCTTTTCTTCTCTTCCATAAAAAAAACAGGCACTGTCCAAAAAAAAGCCAGTAATAAATAATCGTGGGCAATCCTACCTTTCTGGTAATTCTATCTGTTGTCTCTGAAGCATCGTCAAACGCGATTTTTACAGCAGCAGGTCTTGCCTTTTTTTTTATTCGCGAAGAAAATTCAAATATCGTATTTAGAAAAGTATGGAGGCGGAATACTGGTATCCCGTCTATCATCCCCTTCCCCTTTATCCTGCCTTTGCCAGGGGTGACAAAAAATACTGCATGACCCTTCTTAATGAGTGCCTTACTGAGTTGGACGGCCTGCACTTCCGCCCCACCCGCAGGCAGGGGAGGCAATGAGGCGGCCAGCATCACTATTCGAATACCAACATTATTTTCTGATGACATTGTATAATTCGCTTAGCCCCGCTCCCACTATTTCAGTCCTTCTGCAAAATGAAAAAAAACTTTCCAGTTGTTCCAGATATGAAGCGCAACCCGCTTCTGTCTGTGTATAGGGACTCAAACCCGGTAATACTTCCACATTATGAAACATCATATTAAATATCACCATGTCCTGCTTTGAATAACGCGCTATATATTGTTCAACTAACAATTTCATTTGATCTGCGGAAGAATAAAAAGGCCTTAGCCAGACTGCGCGTGTTTTACGGTAAGAATGACGCAGCCCCCCAGCCGATGAGATCAATTCCTTTAAAGGGTTGCGTGGTTGCAGTCCTATAGTCACGGGTACTTCTAATAGCGCAGCATTGGGGTCTTCATCAAGGATAGATCCCTGCTTAATAAAGTAGGGTTGTTCGGGAGCATCACTAAAATCAACGGGCATTTCACGGCTGATGTCATTCCAGCATACATGCGGTGTTACACTGGTATCCACTTTATAACCAGCTTCCAATAGGCATTTTATTGTATTTGGCCCCGCACTGAACCTGCCAGCCCGGAACACATGAGGTGAATAGGCAAAAGCATGACGGAATAATGTTGTTATATTGCTGATCTTTTCTTTCTCTATTTCGGGAGGATAAAAGCAGCAGTTCGCGATGCCTTTCCTGCCTGCGTAATTCTCAAATTTTTTTTCAGGCTCAATGAACTCGGGGTGCAGATGTGTTCCCAATTCAGCCATGCCCACCAGGCTTTTCAAAAAATCGACACTCGCTGCATCTTCCATCACTACATTATTGATCAGGTATGTTGGCTTCATTCCATAACGCTGGCAAAGAGGCTGGATTTTCTCACCAATGCCACTGGACACTCCTTTAAAGGTCAGAGGATCACTATATAACCAGTTGGGGCCGCAATCTGGTTCTACATCAATGGTAATGGCCAGGTATTTTTTCATACTTGTTGAAGAGGAGAGATCTGTTTAAATTTTTGGTTCCATAAAACAAGGTTTAAAAGGTACCAGGTTGCAATTGCATTGCTTTTACGACCCTTGTAGTATTCTTTCACCAGCGGATAATATATGGAGCTGTCCAATCCCAGCTCTTCAATATTTTCTTTGTTAACCAAGGCAAGTGTTTTTGCTTTCCAAACAAAGCGCAACCATTTATCGAGCGGAAAATTAAATCCTTTTTTGGGTTTGTGGATGTCGTAATGAGGCGCCAGATCTTGTAATAATTGTTTCAACACGGCTTTGTGCCGTAAATGAGTATTAGATTTATGCATGAAGTCAAGGTTTATCGCATAGTCCACTACCACATTATCCAGATAGGGCACTCTTACTTCAAGGCTGGCGGCCATACTCCCGCGGTCCACCTTATAAAGCATGGCATCTGCCAGATAAGTTTTCAAATCTAATATGGCGCCTAAATCTTCGCGGTTTCGGATCAGAGAATTATTTTGCATTGCCCAGATGGATTGCTTCCATACGGGGTTTCGTTGAAGGTGTGTGAGGGAGGGGGTCAAAAAAAGATTGAAATGCCGCTTCACTGGATCCGGTTCTGTTACCAGTGCAGCCAGGCTCCCGTAGTCACGGAATGGCATAAGCGATCCTGCCATCCGCGCCATATTGCCCTTTAATCCGAAACCACCGGGTAATGGAAGCACCTGTTCTTTCCATTGCCGGTACCGGTTATAGCCCCAGAATAGCTCATCAGCACCATCTCCTGAAAGAGCTACGGTTACATGTTCCTTAGCTTTGATGGAAATTACCCAATTCAATATGGTTGTTGGGTCTCCAAAGGGTTCATCAATATAGTTATATAAATTATCCAGGTGCTGGCCAATGAAGTCAGGATCAATTTCCAATGTACGACTAACCAGCCTCGGATTATTGAATGCCCGGATATAATCCAGAGCTTCCCTGCTCTCATCGGAATTTGTTGACTCAGTAAAGGCAACGGTAAAAAAATTGAAGGTTTGTTCCTTTGCAAAATGTTTGTTCACAAGTGCCGCCAGCAGGGAGGAATCCACGCCCGAACTCAGGAAGAGCCCCAGGGGAACGTCTGCAACCAGTTGATGGGACAGGCTGTTCACTAAAACCGATTCAGCATCGGCCGGATCCGATTTGAGTGGAGATTGCTGAATTGCCTCGTAGGCATCCCAGAAGGGCCTGGGTTGCAGCGTATCTCCCCGCCCGATACAGCCTTCGATATAATGACCTGGAGGCAGTTTGAATGCGTCGCTCACAATACTGTACGGAGAGGGAATAAATTGCATCCAGAGATACATGTCAACAGCAGCCTGGTTCAAAGCAGTGCGATCGGATGATAATCTTAATATGCTATCCAGCTCAGAACTGAAAATTAGAGTCTTCCCCTTTTGCCGGTAATATAGTGGCTTAATCCCCATTCTGTCCCGCGCCAGTATAAATTTTCTTTCCCTACGATCCAGCCAGAAGAAGGCAAACATTCCATCCAATTTCGGGACTGCTCCAATACCCCATCTTTGCAGGGCATAAAATAATACTTCGGTATCTGAGGTGGTATGAAAAACACAACCTTCCTGCTGCAGCCTCTTTTTAAGTTCCTGGTAGTTATAAATCTCGCCGTTGAAAACAAGAGTGTACCGCTCGTCTTCAAAAGGCTGATTAGACCTCGCATCAAGGTCCAAAATGGCAAGGCGGTTGAAGAAAATTGCTGTTGTACCCTTCTCCGAGGGCCTGAATGCTTCATCATATACCCGAATCCCGGAATTATCGGGACCGCGGAAACAGACCCTGGCAGAAATTTCTTTCATCTGCTCCTGATGTATGGGAAATCCATTGCTGATTATTCCGGCCAATCCGCACATAGCAAATCAATTTATGGCTTTTTAGAAAACCCGGTCTTCATCGCCTTTAACTTTCTATATATATAATACCTGACCGGTTTAAATATAAAATACATTCTCTTGGGATAAAAAACATATTCACCTCCAAATCCTTTCTTGAACCTGTTCACATAAAAGATTTGGTCTTCTTCACCAACAAAATGGTTATATCCCCAAAAATCAAAATATTTGAATCCCTTCTCCCTGGCTGTCATGATGGCTTCCCACAAGGCAAGATGCAATGTAGGCAAATGCCTGTATTCGGGGTCGGAGGCTCCCTTGAAAAAACGCATCTGGTCACCCTGGAAGGCAAGCAATATCCCACCAACTATAACCCCTTGATGATCCTTTACTATCAAAATCGTACCGGTATTATTTGAAGTAAAGAAATTATTAACTCTCTTTAAATAGGGCAAAAAATATTCCTGCCTGTTCTCAAGCCCTCTGGTCTTGTTCATTTTTTCAAAAATTACCCCCAATTCCTCCAGCTCCATGTCGTTCGTCAATTCCATTACTTTCATCTCCGCTTTGATCGATTTTTTGATATCACTTTTATGACCCTTTGAAAATCTCCTGAATATTTCATCTTCCGGCTTACTCAGGTCCAGCCATAAAGAAGACCAATTCTCCCGGTCAAAAAAATATTTTACCCGGATTGTTTTGTTTATTGCATATTCAATATAATCAGCAACTGCGCCTGTAGCAATACCTAACTGAATACTGCACATCAAAAAACCTTTTCTCTTATAATACGCATGAATACTTTGTACGGCTTGTACGAGTTGATCCTCGTTCTTAAATAAAGGGCCAAATCGAATATTGGCCACCGGAAAAGCGCGGGAAAGGTTTTCCGTGATGACCGCAAAGCAGGTATAGTTGCCCGATTCCTTTGCAATAAAATAGCAATACTTTACATTTTCTTTTTCAATAGCTGGCCAATCCGGATGTTGCTCCAGGCTAACCTGTGAAAGAGAATGATAAAATTCCCTTATCACGATTAACTCATCATCTCCGGGGTTATATGTAAAAATAAACTCCATAGGTATTGTTGTGATCCTGTCCGCCGGACAGAATTATTTGAATAAGTCCTAAAGGCGATCACCGGCCCGGCCAAGATTTATTGCCGGTCCCCTCAGATTCAGGCATTCCGCGAATTATGCATTTCCCATGACTTTACTTTATCATCAAACTTAATATGCCTTTTAAGAAAGAGATCCTGAAAAAAAGTCTGGGGAACTTGGTCCATATATATTTTAAGAACTCCTGTACAGGTTTTTTCTGGTTCCTGAGCAGATAAAAATGCTGAATCAGATATCTGTCTACCATTCTTTTTTCCCACAAATTCAGCTCTTTTGTCGGCAAAAGCCGATTTTCCTTCGCAAATGAATAAGGCCCTCCAAACGACAGGAGATTTTCATCCAGGGACCTGATGGTAAAGGACTTACTCTGGTTATTTCCATGTTGCAGCCAGACCCCAATACTTTTTTTAAATAAGATGATATTCCCGAGCAAGGATAGCCGAAGAAAGGATTCGATGTCCGCGGAGAGTATATCGTACCGGTAAAAATCCAGGTTGATAGCTGCCTTCTTTTGGAACAAAGTGGCCATATGGGAAAAATGATTAAACCTCAGAAAATATTCCTTTCCCTCAATCACCTCAAACTCTCCATTAATCCCGGGTATGTCAGTTTGGATCAATTTACCCGTCTCATCTTTTATATCGTGGCCTCCCTGAACAAAAACGATATTCTTCCCCACATTCAAACCAATAAGGTTGATGGCCCTACTGATGAATGATTGATCCGTGAAATAGTCGTCTCCGTCAAGGTTGATCACCCATTCTCCCTTTGCCATTTCATACAATCCCATCTTATAATTCTGCACCCTTCCCAAGTTCACGCTGTTCTTATTATATTTCAATCTTGGATCTGAAAGATAATTGGCGACTACAGACGAGGTTTCGTCTGTTGAATTATCGTCCATCACAATTACTTCCAGATTTGAATAATCCTGGGCCAAGGCGCCCTCAATAGCCTTAGAGATATATTTGTCCTGGTTATAGGTAGGGATAAGTATACTTACTAAAGGAAGGTTATTCATTTCTTTTCCAATTCAAAATAAAGTTCATAAGCGGGCGATATGTAGCATAGGTGCTCTTCATAAAATTCTTTCATATACCTGTTCAGGTTCACTATTTTTTGTATTAGTTTTTTGATCCTGTGGCGGAAAAAATATGAGGACCGGAAATAGAATTCGATGTGATTGATCTGAAAATTGATTTCATTGTAAAATGTGGGTACTCCCCGTTTAAAATAAGGGGATTTGGAAAAATAGGCAAAAGTGTACAGGCCAAAGGTGGTTTTATGCGTTGGATCGCTGTAGAAATAAGGGTTTGCGAAATAGGGAACCCTGCCAATCTTCTTTCCTCCAGGTTTCAGGACTCTGTAAATTTCCTTCATCATGACATTGACATCCTTAACATGTTCAAGAAAGTGAAATGAATAAATTTCGTCAACGCTGTTATCAGGAAGAAAAGGAAATCCCTCATCGAGATCACAAACAATATCCACTCCTTCTATATCAAGCATGTCTACAGCAATTGCATGCGCAATCTGTTTGCTGGGCCCACACCCTAGCTCCAGCACCACTTTTCCTCTTTCGTGAATCGTTTTTAAAATGTCATGCTTATCCAGCATAGCTATTTGTGTTTAAGATTTTGGCCGTTTTGTAACCCTATTCCAGACTCCGGCAAGCAAACTATGAAAATCCTGATTAATTCTGAACGCCCGGTTTATAGGGATAAGCAATATTACATATAAAGAACAGCCAAGAGCTAACTTCTGGTATAATGACATATTATCCTGCCATGAAAGCAGCAGTTTGATAACCGCCATAATACAAAGATTGAGTGCAACGATCTTTAACAGATAACTGATGACCTTTTTATATTGTATAAATGGAAAAAATTTCTTGCAAAAGAGGTATACAACAAGCACATTAAGCAAATTGATGCCAAAAAAGGCGAGTGGATAACCTTCTGCGCCGATCTGCTGCAAGCCGTAATAAACCAGGGCGATCATCAGCGCGTTACTGAAGACCTGGTAAGCTATAGAAAACCGGATGAGTTGAGCCGCTACATACAGATTACCGGCAATCGAAATAATTGCTGTTAAAGGAAGAGATAATCCAAGGTATTGTAAAAATAAAGCGCTGTTATGTACTGACTCCTGAGTAAATGACCCTCTCTTAAAAAGCAGGGTGACGATCTCGTCTGAAAATAGAAATACCAGGCCGCTGACCGGTATCAAAATAAAAATAAGAAACCGGATTGTAGTAATAAAAACAGTATTGACTTCCTGAAATTTCAAATGAACATATAATTCGGTGATCTTTATCCTTGAAACCGCGGTAAACTGATTGGTTATAAAAGACGTCGGTTGAGTGGCAATCTGCTGGGCATAATTCAGCGCGGCAATAATCCCCGTGCCAAAACCACTTAAAAAATATAGGGGGGCATAGCTCCCGGCTGTACTGGCGAAATTGCCAAGCTGAGCTAAAGCCATATTGCCGATTATTTTTTTGTCCAGAGGTACCCTTATGATCCTAAAATCCCATTTCAGGTATCTCTTTTGCAGATAAATTAATAAGATCAAATTGAGACTGTAAGAAAAGATCAGCCCCAATAAAATACTCTTGATATCTAATGTCCTGTGAAAAACAAGTATGAAGAGAAGTGAAAAGACAGCATTAATGAAGGCCGCGAGCATTGGAACGGTAAAGAACTTGTAGGACGTCAGTATGTCGGTCAATAAGGTAGTAACGGTAATTAATACCAGTAGCGGAATAGATAAAAACAATATATCAGACTGCCCCTTCAGTACAACAGGGTCATAATGAGACAAATAACTGAAGATCCTGACCGGGTTAATAAAAAAGACTAGAGCAATGACCAAAGTAATCAAGAAATAACCATAGATAAAAAAATTAAAGAACCGCATTGCGGAAACGTCATCCCATTTTGCACGTATTGCCATTGACTCAGGTATTAAAACCGAAGAATTGAGGCTGGACAGGAACGTAACAATCAATAAAATTGTATTGTATGCATAGAAATACAGGTCCACCTTCAATTGGGTACCAAAGTAAAAGGCAATCACCAGGCTATTTACGAATACCAGTGCCTTATTAACGATATTAAATAGTGTGGATAATACAATACCCTTTTTATATGATTCGACCCTTAGCAATTGTTTTTGTATCAGATGAGCAGTTAGGAATAAAATAGTAAAGCCGCCTGTCAATGACTAGATCCCGGTAAATCCAAGGCCGAGCAAAAGTAATGCATGAGGGAGTTCAATCAAAGTTCATTTAAGTTTTGACCTTAGGCCCTAACTGCCAGATTAATCGGCGACATAAATCTGATAAATATTAACACTTTATAATATTCAATAGACCTTCGTCCATGGCAAAAGCAATGTTGGGAATCGTAAATTTGTCCGAAAAGGAGTATTCCTTGGAATGGAGATTCGGAATGGCCAAAAACGACAATTATCATAAGATCGTGCTTTTTCTCCTTGCAGTCTGCCTGCTGAGCATGCCCCCCGATGTCAGGTTTTTGAACAGCATTAGCATTGCGCTTATTGGGACTATTCCGCTGCTTCATCCTAATCGTGCGCTATTATTAAAGAGAGCATTCAGGAATCCATTTTTTCTTTCCTGCCTGAGTATTGTCTTGTTGCAGTTCCTGGGGATCTTCTATGCTCATGATCAGGCGAAGGGATGGTCGATGGCAACTTCGGGCGCGGGCCTGATTTCGGCCCCATTGTTGTTTTCCTCGGGTACCCAACTCAGTTTTGGAGAAAGGAGGAAATTGATCCTCCTGTTCAGCCTCTCCCTATTCTTTGTATCATGCTATTGCCTACTCTATGCATTGTTTGATTATTACCTGGTCCATCACGATATTTCTGTATTCTTTTATCATAAATTGCTACAGCCTTTTTCCCAGCATGCCATTTTCTTTTCATTCTTCCTCTTCACCTGTGTTGTTTTCTGGCTTGAAAAGGATATTTCCACAAGTCCTGAGAATGGAATGAAATTAATACTGATAATATTGACCCTTTTCTTTTTAGGGATGATTTTTCTCTTGTCTTCAAAACTCCTGATTGTGCTCACCCTGCTTTACCTGGTATATTTTTTCCTTCGCACTTTGCTCAAAGGAAGGACCAGGAAAAGTGCATCACTCATCAGTATTTTGCTTTTGATAGTTCTCCCCCTCCTCACCTTTACGAATAATCCGGTAAAAGCAAGGTTTTTGGAAATCACGAATGGCAACCTGGACATGATCAGGAAAGAAAAATTTGAATCTGATATTTATCTCAATGGCGTTCAGTTCAGGCTCTTGAACTGGCGGCACAGCATCGAGATCCTTAATGAACAAAAAGCCTGGTTATTCGGTGTGAGCCCGGGAGATGCACAGTATTGGCTGGATAAGAAATTTGTTGAAGCTAATATTGCTCTGGGAGATGGTAGCCGAAGCAGAGGATATGCGGGATATCACTGCCATAACCAGTTCCTACAGTTTACCCTGCAATCTGGAATAGTTGGTTTGTTGTTATTTTTAACGATGCTGGTCAGCCTGTTTGCAGCCTGCATCAGGAAGAAAAGCCGGGAATCCTTTATCATTTCCCTGGGATTAACGGCATTTTGTCTTACCGATTCAGTACTCCTCCTACAATACGGATTGGTTATTTTCACCATCCTCCCCCTGCTGGGATTGTACACCTTAAAGCCTCAGAGGAGATTTATGGCAAAAATAAATCCGGGCATTCTTATTGAAGGGCGAAAGCCAGGAAAAAATTGATGCATCGCTCATCCGGAAACGGATTTGAAATCATTACCATTCTGTTTTGCCTTTGTTCCTGATTCCAGTTCCACCAGGAAATTGGTATGAAACTGATAACCCTGGCTTATATGAACCAACCGGTCCTGATTAAACCTTGGGAATTGAAAGAAGCACAGCAATGATCAGACCGCAATCTTGTCATATATCCCAAAATTTGTATGTAATTTGATAGTATGTCAGGTTCACAATTCATTTTAAGTAATCTTGATTCATGAAGATTCTCCTCACTTATCTGAAACCATACAGGTGGCTGGTGATATTGGTACTCATTCTGGCGGCGCTTAATATCGGATTTTCCCTGGTTGATCCCATCATTTTTGGCAGGTTGGTGAACCTGGCGAATGACTATAGGAAAAACCCCGATGCCTATACATGGTCAGACTTTTTCTCCAAGCCCTATTACAGTGTAGTATGGTTGCTGCTGGCTTCTATAGGTGTAGCCATGGTCAGCCGCATTGCCAAGAATTTCCAGGACTATTTTCTGAATGTGGTGATACAGAAATTCGGGGCAAAACTATTCACTGATGGATTGAAGCATGCCATGAGATTGCCCTACCAGGAATTTGAAGACCAGCGTAGCGGGGAAACGCTGAGCATCCTGCAAAAAGTGAGAATTGACACTGAAAAATTCATGACCTATGTAGTGAATATCCTGTTTACGGTGATCGTGGGAATTTTGTTTGTGGCCGGTTTCGCATTTTTTATTCACTGGTCGCTGCCCCTGATTTATTTCACGGGCATCCTGGTTTTATCAGTGGTCACCAATTTGCTCAGCAAAAAAATAAAGACCATACAGAAAAATATCGTGAGTGAAACCACTTCACTGGCGGGAGCTACCACCGAATCTCTCAGGAATATTGAATTGGTGAAAAGCCTGGGACTCACCAACCAGGAAGTGAGCAGGCTCAATAAAAATACATACAAGATATTGGGACTGGAACTCTCCAAAGTGAAAAGGATCAGGAGCATCAGTTTTTTACAGGGAACCATTGTCAATACACTCAGACAGGTGATCCTCTTCATGCTGATGTTTTTCATTTACGGAAAAACCATGAATGCGGGCGACCTGGTAACCATGCAGATTTTTTCCTTCTTTGTCTTCGGGCCTCTGCAGGAAATAGGCAATATCATTCTCTCCTATCGCGAAGCAGAAGCATCCCTGATCAACTTTCACCGGCTGATGGAAAAAGCTCCCGAGCCACAACCCGCGCATGTCCTGCATTTGGGGGAAATCAGGAAATTGGAATTCAAACATGTTTCTTTCCAACATCGTACCTCCCCGCAAAAGGCAATAAACAATATCAGCTTCACAGTACAGACCGGCGAAACTATAGCTTTTGTGGGGCCATCCGGAGCCGGGAAATCAACCCTGATGAAATTACTGGTAGGGTTGTACCGCCCTCAGCAGGGAAAAATACTGTATAATGGATTGGATGAAAATTCCATCAATTTTGATGACCTCCGAAATCAGATCGGATTTGTGACTCAGGATACCCAGCTATTTGCGGGATCGATAAGGGAAAACCTGAGTTTTGTGAACCCCGGGGCCAGTGAAGACGACCTGCTGGATGTCATGCACAAAGCGTCCTGCGACAATCTGTTGTCCCGGACAGAAAAAGGACTCGACACCATGATTGGAGAAGGGGGATTGAAATTGTCGGGGGGCGAAAAACAAAGACTGTCGATTGCAAGGGCCTTGCTGCGGCAGCCCCGCCTGCTCATTTTTGACGAAGCTACTTCTTCACTGGATTCATTAACCGAAGAGGAGGTGACCCAGACCATCCGGCAAGTCTCATCTCAAAGAAATCAAATCACTATTCTCATTGCACACCGGTTATCTACCATCATGCATGCCGACCGGATCTATGTTCTCGAAAAAGGCGAAGTGGTGGAAACGGGAACGCATGAAACCCTGGTTGATGAAATGGGCTTGTACTATGCCATGTGGCGGCAGCAGATTGGAGAAAGAAAGAAATTTGTTCCTGTTAATATGAACAGCAAATAGTAATGTTTTACGATTAACCTTGGCCACAGAACCAGAATCCAATCTGGTGGCCCGGGTCATTTTTTCAGTACTACGGTAAACAAGGTCCCATGTCCGGGTTCACTTTCACATTGAATAAAGCCATTCAATTCTTCCACCAGCCTTTTCACTATAGACAATCCTAGTCCGGTGGAGGATTCGCCGCCTGTAGGCTTGGAGGAGATATTGCTATAGCGGGAAAATAATCCCGGCAATTCATCTTTGGGAATACCTACACCTTCGTCTCTCACCCTGATATGCACAGCGTCCCTGGCATCGCTAACGGCAATCCATACCGATTTTCCCGATGGTGTGAATTTGATGGCATTGGAAAGCAGGTTTTCGCAGATCCTGTTCACCAGGTGCCGATCGCTCAGGATGAACACGGATTTTTCCGCCACATCATACTTCAGGTTGATGGCTTTGCTTTGAGCCAGGGGTTGGTGCGCATTGATGACGTCTTCCATGAAAATCTTGAGGTCAAAATGCTCCAGGCTCAGTTTGTGCCTGTTGGTCTCTGCCTTTTCCACGTCGAGTATATTCCGGATCAACCTTTCCCCATGTTCCGCCGAGGTCTCTATCCGGGCCAACGCCTTTTTTTGCTCTTCATTGAGATTGGATGCATCGGACTGCAGAATCTGGTTCCACATCCTGATACTGGTAATGGGACCATGCAGGTCATGAGACACGATGCTGATCAGGGAATTCTTTTCCGCATTGAGTTCCGCAAGTTTATCATTCTGCTTTTGTATGAGATCGTTTTGCTCTTTCAGTTTCTGATTACTTCTTCTGATCAGGAAGAAAAATACGGCGACTGCCAGGGCTATCATTCCTAATCCGAATGCAAACAGGGTAATATTCCTGCTCTTGAGTTTTTGGCGATCTAATTCCAGGGCTAACAACTTATTTTCCTGTACTTTTTGTTTTACATTGAAACGGACTTGCAATTCTGTGATCAGGTCCTGTGTTTCCTTATTGACCCGCGCCGTGTCAAGATCCCGCCATCTTTCAAAATACGCATAAGCCTTCTTGTAATCCCCCCGCCGGGCATAAAATTTGGAATACAAGTTCGCAACATCCACTCCCTTGCTTTTGGAATTCATTTCCTTTGTGATCTGTTCCGTGAGTCCCAAATATTTCCTGGCCGAATCAAACAATCCTTTTTCAATATACACATCTGCCATATTCAGGCAATCATACCATAGCATCTCCTGGTTACCATCCACGAGATTAGTTTCATAATTTTTCCAAAAAAAGCTGAGCGACTTATCCCATTCCTTTTTTGCAAAATAGGCGTTTCCAATGTTGTTATAGAGTGAAGAGAGATTCAATTGATTCGCATAGGGTCTGGCGATATCATCCGCCTTGTTCAAATAATAAAGCGCACTGTCGGGTTCGTGCAATTTGTTGTAGATGGCTCCGAGATTTGAATAATTCCTTTCAATTTCCGAAACATCCATCCCTACCGTTGGCAATTTCGCCGCCTCCAGATAGAATTCCTTTGCCTTTAGAGGATTATTGGTATTGACATATAATATACCCAGGTCTGTCAACGCTGCGGAAATATAAATCTGGCTTTTCAGTGATCTGGCCAATCCCAAAGATTGCAGGTAATAACTGGCGGCCTCTTCAAAGTCTCCTTTCAGTTCGGCGGAGATGCCCCTCAGTCTTACCGAAAGGATATCGCCATTGACAAAATGCAATAGTTTCGATTGAGAGTCAATATAATCCGCATAATAGAGTATGGAATCGGCTTTTGTTTCATTGAGATCAATGGCCCTGTCGTATATTTTTTTGAGCTGATTGGTATCCACCTGCGAAAATGGAACCAAATAAATGTGGAGTAGAATCAGGAGCAGGCAGCACTTCGGCATTCTCATGTTGGTTGTGAAACTAAGATAACGGATATTGCATAAAATCATTAGTCAACGAGTCCATTTTTTACGGCAAATTTCACCAATCCAACGGTGTTATTCACGCCCAGCTTGGCTATCAGGTTTTTCCGGTGCGTTTCAACAGTACCGATGCTTAGGAATAATTGTTCCGCTATCCGGGCATTGCTATATTCCAAGTATACTAATTTGAGTATTTCTATTTCTCTTTTGGTAAGGATGTCATTGATTCGTCTTTCATCAATGGTAACAGTATTCCTGAAATCGTCTTCTTTTTGCGTGATGTCTATTTCCTTGCTGAAGTAGGTGCCCCCTGAGGCTACGGTCCTGATGGCTTCCTGGAGTTCATCCAACCTGGCGCTTTTCAGCAGGTATCCCTGTATGTCAAATTTTAGCAGGCGATGTATGAACCTGGTGCCCCGCATCAGTGTGAGAAAGATGATCTTGAGATCGGGTCTTGCCTGGCGAACGGAGCGCACGAGTTCTTCGGGCTGCATGTCAGGCAGTTGAATATCCAGCAGTAATAAATCTGCCTCCAGCCCATTCAAATTTTCCAGGAGTGACTTGCCATCCATGCTGGTACCCACAACCACGAGATCCGGTTGTCTGCTCAATAAGAGCATTAATCCTTCCAGATACAATTCGTGGTCTTCAGTGATGTAGATTTTGATCATGGGCCAGGCAAGCCTTTGTATCGCTATCGGGCTAAAGATATGACAAATCAGCCTTAACCAGCCAAAGACGGGCGGGGCCACTCACAACCTGGCGTATGCGCAATAGTTCGATGGATGACAAAACGCGGAGCCGGACTATCTCACTTTCAGTGATGGTTTCACCTGCTGAACAGGTCCATTCTGCAGTCTCAAATAATAGACGCCCGATGGCAATCCCTTGCCATCGAATGGTATGGTGAATACACCCTGGATATAGTCCTTGTCCACTGGCGTGGCCACTACGCGGCCAAGGCAATCCATTACCTGCACAAGTGTATGGCCGCCCTGAGTCTTGAAGGTAATGGTAGTAGTATCAGTAAACGGATTGGGATAGTTGGAAATCAGGTTATTGCCTGCCTGGTTATTCAAATCATCAATGGTGTTGGCGCAAGCCCCTGCCTTAATCATAGGCAAGGTCTGGAAATTTTTCAATAAGATCGTTTGCAGGTCTGTGGGGGTGGAGCAGAACCAATCCTGTAGCACCGAGGCGTATACGCTACGGTAGTCATATTGATGAGGGATATTGTCATTTACCGAGGCGCCCGTAGGAATCGCGGGATTCTGGCCCAGCACACCCGATTGCACTTTGCTGCCGAAAATAAGCATGGGGGCGGCGGCGCCATGATCGGTACCCACGCTACTATTGGATTTAATGCGCCTTCCGAATTCGGAAAAAGTCAAAGAAATCACTCTGTCTTCCACGCCCAGGAAGGACAGGTCATCCTGGAAAGCCTTGCTGGCATCGGACAGGGTCTGCAGCAAATTCGCGTGATGTCCCAAGGTTGTATCGGATGGGGTCACCTGCACTGAATGGGTATCGAAACCTCCCATGCCTACCATGTAAATCCTCGTTTTAAGTCCGCCCTTGATTAGCCTGGCAACAATCTTGAGCTGGTCGGCTAATTCGTTGTTGGGCGGGTAGGCCAACTGCTGCGAAGTTATATTGGCAGCATTTTTTATGGCCGTTGCGTATTGTTCAGTTTGGCGTGCGATGGTGCGTATATAGGTCAACTCTTTCCCCGCGTGTGTGGCCGGTGCCGGATCCTGGATTCCATTTACCAAATTATAAAAACTGGTGGGGTTGGTAATGCTCATCGCCATATTGATCGCGGGACCCTGGAATGTAAGAGAAGAAATCGACCCAATCTGGATCGCAAGAGGATCAGGCATGGTCGCGTTCGGGTAGCCTTCGGGGAAATTTGGATATTCCAGGTTGAGATATCTTCCGGCCCAACCACTGCTGAGCACCTGGTCGCTATCTGAACCACTCATCCATATATCTGTCGCCCTGAAATGCGAGAAATTCGGCTGGGGATATCCCGCCGATTGCACAATAACCGCTTTTCCATTATTGAATAATTGCTGCATGCCGGTCATTGACGGATGAAGGCCCGTCTTATCATTTCCCGTAAGGGTAAGGATCTTGTTTTCCGGTATGGCAATATTGGTTCTGGAATTGAAATATGCCGCATATTCATCTCTTGGGATCACCATGTTCAAACCATCATTACCTCCATTGAGTTGAATAATCACGAGCACATGATCCGTGTCAGTAGTGAAATTTAGTAATGCATTAAGGATGGGAGACGGACCCAGTGCTTTAACGCTATACCCATTTATCAAAGAGGGTAGAATGGCAGCTGGCATGGTGTTGAGTAAAAAATCTCTGCGCTTCATGGGTTTGAATTTTAATCAGGACAGATGATATTCTGCCAGGTTCATAAAATATTTATACAGATCCCTGAGCCTCGTATATACGGCCTGGTAAGCCATCATATCCGTGGGGCTGGCGATATAGCTATTCCAGGCATTGGTCCAATAATAATCATTGGTCTGACCTGAAAGCAGGATATCTGTTTTCACCTGGTCTTTTGCGGCCTGGGAAAAACTGATACGATAAAGGATTGATAAGGCATCCGTAATGAGCACATTGGGATCTCCGGGATTAGACAAGGTTTTTGTAAAACTTACGGGATCGATAATGATAGTATTGCCATTGCGGGTATACCCTGTGTAGATCAGAGTGTCTGAGAATTGGTTTCTTTTGGGGTAAGTGTCATTGTTTATCCATATTTCATGAAACATGGGAATCTGATAATAAGCGGGCCAGCCAGATACGCTGGGCGGATCGCCAATATCCTGCTGCATGGTTGCTCCCCAATTAGCAAGGTAGCCCCACATTCCATACTGTTTCACGATGTCGGCCGGCCCCGGGAACTGTACCTGGAATTCGCGGCACAATCCCACCACATAATCTGCAGGGCTCTTGATGATGCAGGCCTGATTCAGCACGTCAAAAAAGTGTTCGCTCCTGAACAATGCATCCAGCACGGGTTTGATGTCCCAATTATTATTGCGGAATATCAATGACAGGGGCTCTATAACATTCGCTTCCGCAGCAGCGTCAATTTCATAGTACACAAACCAGCGATAGATCTTTCGCACAATGAAGTTGGATACTTCAATTCCCTTGCTGAATATCATGTTCAGGAAATCATCCAATTCCTGATCTCCTGCCTTTGGCCCCGATCTGCCTGTTACATTGGTATTTCCATAGAAAGAAGAAAAAGTCTTGTCATCGGTGTCATGCTTTGCCGGATCGAAAAAGGCATTCAAAGTGGCGATGTCAATACGCCATCCTGTGAGTACGCGCGCGGCCGTCTGCACATCCCCTTCAGTATAATTGGGATTGTTCTCCTTGCCTAACGTAAACAGTTCCTGCAACTCCCGGGCGTAGTTCTCATCGGGCGCACCCTTGGTATTGTACTGACCATTCAGGTAGTCAAGCATGTTAGGATCAATCGTAACACCCCTCGTCAACGTCTTGAAATTTCCAAGGCAATTTGATCTCAACAGATTCAGGTGCTTATAATACAATGCGGCGTTGGCTACGATTTCCGTTTGAGTGGAAAAATGGTTATGCCAGAACAGCAGCATTTTTTCGCGGATGCTTCTATCCTGGTTCAGCATCACACCCATCCACCATTTTTTCAATGAATTTTTTCTGCCGCTGTTGACGGTCCCGTCTGTATTGGAGTCGGTTACCCAAGTGGTTCCAGGCGCGATATTTGAGTCGGGTGTGGTGGCGCCGGCAGTATCATAATCCTTGAGCGGTGGCGCCGGAAAAGCGGCTATGGGATTCAGTAACTCATCTACTGCCCCGGTCATGGTTTTGCTCAGGAAATAATCTATATCTGCTTTGGTGGCCCCGAACATGGTCCGCTTCAGAAGGTGTGCCACTTCATTGCTGGTCCAGGGACCATTATAAGGATTGAGTCCTGAAAAAGTCCTTCCCCTGGGGGTTGAAGCAACAGGAATATCTTTTCTGGCCCGGGTTGCGGATAAGAATTCTCTTCTGTCCATAGCAATTGATTTGGAATGATAGATGAGATGAAGGGTCCAAATATGATCCCTTTGATCCATCTTTCAAACGATCCAAATAAGAATCAAAAATGTTGCCATTAAGCCTTCTCCGGGAAAAAGAGGATGATTATAGTAAATATCCTAAGGGTTGATTCGTAGATTTCCCTGTACTATACGAATAAAAAAACCCCGCCGTTGGGCGGGGCCAATAATAGGGAACGAGCTAACCCTTTAAGTTATGTTTTCAATGATTCCGGCTATGCCTTGACCGCCACCCACACAAGCCGTCACGATTCCATATTTCTTGTTCAATCGTTTCATATCGTGGATGATCTGTATCGTTAGTTTACATCCGGTACAACCGAGGGGATGGCCCAGGGCTATGGCACCACCGTTGATATTCACAATTTCCGGATCCAATTCCAATTTCCTTATGACGGCCAGCGACTGGGAAGCGAAGGCTTCGTTCAATTCAACCAGATCAATATCACGCTGCCGCATACCTGCCTGCTTAAGCACCTTTGGTACGGCCTCAACAGGCCCGACGCCCATCACACGGGGATGCACACCTGCAGATGCGCAGGCTACCAGCCTCGCGATTGGTTTCAGGCCCAGTTCATTCATCATTTTTTCCCCCATCACAATCACAAAGGCGGCTCCATCACTCGTCTGCGATGAATTACCCGCAGTCACCGAACCACCGGCAGCAAAAACAGGCTTGAGCCGGGCCAATGCTTCCATGGAAGTATCCTGCCTCGGTCCTTCATCCGTATCCACCACATAGTTCTTGTTTTGTTTTTTCCCCTCCCCATCCACATACACTTCTTCAACAGTAATAGGCAAAATACCCGATTTGAAATATCCGTTCTTTATGGCATTAATGGCTCTTTGATGTGAGCGGTAAGAAAATGCATCCTGGTCCTCCCGACTAACATTAAATTCTTTGGCCACCGCTTCTGCGGTCAAACCCATACCCAGATAATAATCCGGTTCGTCTTTGGCTATGGCATAGGAAGGAACGGGTTTCCACCCTGAGGTTGGCACGAGACTCATGCTTTCTGTGCCGCCGGCAATGATACATTCCGCAAACCCAGTTCGAATCTTTGCCGTTGCAATCGAAATCGCTTCCAGCCCCGATGCACAATAACGATTTACCGTCATTCCCGGCACACCAATACCCAATGCCCTCGCGGCAATAAGCCTGCCAACCTGCAAGCCCTGCTCCGCCTCAGGTACTGCATTACCTACGATCACATCATCCACCCTCCTGGCTTCTAACTGAGGCACTGACGCCATCAGCCCGGTGATCACTTCTACCGCAAGATCGTCTGGACGCGTGAACCGGAATCCGCCTCTCTTAGCTTTTCCAACCGCGGTCCTGTATCCGGCTACTATATAAGCTTCCTGCATATATAAAAATTTAATTGGCGAAATAATGTATCAGGATTTGGAACCTGAACACTCCCTAAAAATCAAAAGTTGTTTATGCAACCTTTACACCCAAAGTTAAGGTTTTGCATAGATTTTACAGCCATCCCGATCGATCTCTGGCCAAAAGCCACTGGATCATTACATTATTTATCTTCGCACCCAATTATGTACCACATACTACGCCGGTTTCTATTCCTTTTTGATGCCGAATGGGTCCATCATTTCTCAATGAATTGTCTCAAATTGATCTGTAGTGTAAGACCTCTTGCAAATCTGGTAAGGCGCGCATATTCGCCGGCCCCGGACCCTGCGATCCAGATTATATTATTCGGTTTGAATTTCAGAAATCCGGTGGGACTGGCCGCCGGTTTTGACAAGAATGCCCAATATCTCCGGGAACTCGAATGCCTTGGATTTGGATTCGTGGAAATTGGTACCGTAACGCCCTTGCCCCAGGAAGGCAATGAAAAACCACGCTTGTTCAGGTTACCCGCTGACAAAGCACTCATCAACAGAATGGGATTTAATAATGAAGGAGTAGCCGCAGTCGCTGCCGGTCTGAGGAAATGGAGAAGCGCTTACACAGGATCGTTGAACCCCGACAAAGCGGGATTGATCATCGGCGGGAATATCGGAAAGAACAAGCTGACTCCTAATGAAGATGCCTGGAAAGATTATGAAACCTGTTTTATGGGTCTCTTCGACCATGTGGATTATTTTGTGATAAACGTGAGTTCTCCAAACACGCCCGGCCTGAGGGAACTGCAGGAGAAAGAAGCACTTTCGAAAATTTTGACCAGGCTCCAGTCCATCAACAAACAGAAGACCCATCCCAAACCCCTCTTATTGAAGATATCACCGGATCTGAGCCAGGAGCAACTGGACCAGGTGATCGACCTGGTATTAGAAATTCAATTGGATGGGATAGTGGCTACCAATACCAGCATCAGCAGGGATGGCCTCAGCCCCGAGTCTCGAATCCTCAGCGATCGCTACGGCAGTGGAGGACTCAGTGGGGAGCCATTGAAACATAAATCAACCGAAGTCCTGCGCCATATTTCGAAAAGAACAAAAGGCAGGATTCCCATCATCGCGTCTGGTGGCATTTTCAACGCTGCAGATGCGAAAGAGAAATTACAAGCGGGTGCAGCGCTGGTGCAGGTTTGGACCGGATTCATTTATGAAGGCCCAGGCATTGCTAAAAAAATCTGCAGGGGAATTGGACATGGTAGAAAATAATATTGGGGATTGAAAAATTGAATGCTGATCATTAATTCTAATGTCTATGGAATATCTGTTCACCCTGGATTCTCTAATCAGCCTGATTACTCTGGCGGCATTGGAAATTGTGCTAGGGATCGACAATGTAATCTTTGTCTCCATCCTGATGACCAGGCTCGACAAAAAGGGAAAGCTGAAGGCACGCAGAATATGGATGATCGCAGGTATTGCGGTGAGAATCGGATTGCTCCTGATATTGGGCTGGCTGGTCACTAACGGGAACAGGGAATTGTTTGGCTTCGATTGGAATGAGAGGCATTTGGCTTTTAATCTTCGCAATGTGATCATGCTTTTGGGCGGCCTCTTTCTCCTATACAAAACCGTCATGGAAATTCATGAAAAGCTCGAAGGCGAAGACCCAGCCGCTTCTCTGAACAAAAAAGGGAAAAAGACCTCTTTCGGATCGGTGATTGGCCAGATCATACTCATCGACATGATTTTTTCATTCGACAGCATCGTAACGGCAATAGGACTGGCCAAACATATAGAGATCATGATGGCCGCAGTGGTGATAGCCATGATCATCATGTTCGCATTTAGCGAAGCCATTTCTGGTTTTATTCATAAACACCCTACTCTCAAAATGCTTGCGTTGGCGTTCCTTCTGATGGTCGGTTTTAGCTTATTCTTTGAAGGCCTGGAACCCATTCATCAAAGCCATATCGACAAAGGGTATATTTATTTCGCCATGGCTTTCTCTTTTGGAGTTGAAATGCTCAACCTATGGATGCGGAAAAAAGAAAAGGTACGGAAGCCGGTTGAATTGAAGGAGCCAATTCTCAAGGATGCAACTCTAAAAGGAGAATAGAACGGGGACTAAACCCTGGAGGGTTGGAGCATCCGTATTAACAAGCGAGGATAGCCGCAGCCACCAATCCCGCGGTTTCCGTTCTTAACCTGGTTTTTCCCAGGGAGACCGGTATCAACTTTCTGCTGAGTGCAGATTTCAATTCGCCATTGGTGAAATCTCCTTCGGGGCCTATCAGGATCAGGCGATCGCTTTTCCATTTTCCATCCGTTGATCTTACCGGAATCATATCGCGCAGCTCCTGCCTTTTTTCATCCATGCAATGAGCTATGAATGCATAACCCGGATTTATCTCTACATTCTCCAGGAATTTCAAACTGGTTACTGGATCCCGAAGCTTAGGCAGCCAGGATTGCCGGCTTTGCAATATGCCACTCACAAGAAGATTCTTCATCCTATCCATTCGCAAATGGCGCCCTTCTGTTCTTTCACATATCAATGGAATAATTTCGTTGACTCCTATGTCCGTGGCTTTTTCCAGGAACCATTCAAATCGGTTTGCATTTTTCAGGAGAGATATGGCAATCATCAATTTCGAATCCGGCTCCGGGTGAAATTGCCGGGATTCCGGTAAAACTGAACAATTTTTTTTGTCCTCATCTACAATCCCCGCCATCCATATATTGCCTTTCCCATCCGTGAGTTCAAGCTTATCGCCCCGCTTCATACGCAATACCTGAATAATATGCCTGGAAGGTTCCGCGCCTAGCGTAACTATACCTCCAGAGTCGGGAATATCCTCAATATAAAACATGGGCAAAATCATCCGGGATCAAAGTTTCCGGCAAAGAAAGGAAAGTTTCAGTTACCATTAAGCCGACCTGCAGGTTGACCCCGCCAGTCAGCTTTCCAAAAGTTCCGGATAAAAAAATTCCCGGCAGATCCGGGAGCTTAGATTTGGTTTTGGGAACGCAATAATATTCAAATATTGTAACCATCAGAAAGGTGCGTCTTCATCAAATTCACCATCATTCATTTTACTGCCCTTTTGTATGAATAATTTGGGGCCGCTTTCATCGGGAACCGGTTTCCAATTTCCCGGAGGGAGACCAATCCCGCCAAAATCGTCTTCATCCATTTCGGTGAATTTCTGGATATGCAGCAGGGCCCTCAGTTTAATGGTTTCCAGGGTGCCATTTCTGTGTTTGGCAATGCGCACATGCGTTTCGCCCCTGTTATTTTCTCCAAATTCGTTAGCAGTGATATTATAATATTCGGGTCTGTACAGGAACATCACCATGTCCGCATCCTGCTCAATGGCGCCCGACTCACGCAGGTCGCTCAGCTGTGGCATCTTATCTCCTTCTTTACGCTTTTCCACTTCCCGGCTCAATTGACTCAGCGCAAGGATGGGAATACCCAATTCCTTGGCAAGGCCTTTAAGATTTCTCGAGATCGTGCTGATTTCCTGCTCCCTGTTTGCATTTCTCTTGTCGGTAGAGCCACTCATCAATTGCAGGTAGTCAATGATCACCAAACCGAGGTTATGTTTGTTCTTCAGCCGGCGGCATTTGGCTCTCAGCTCAAAAATATTGAGAGCGGGAGTATCGTCGATGAAGATGGGGGCATTTTGAAGGCGGTGAATGCCTTTGCGGTAAAGCTGTTCCATTTCATGATCTTCCATCTTACCCCTGGCAATCTTTTCAAGCCAGATTCCGCTTTCCGCCGCGAGGATCCTCTGTACCAGTTGTCCCGCACTCATTTCAAGGCTGAAGAATGCAATAGGAGTTGGCTTGGTTGGGTGTAGTGCCGCATTACGGGCCAGGTTCAACGCAAATGCGGTCTTACCTACTGAGGGTCTGGCGGCTAGAATGATGAGATCGGTCTGCTGCCAGCCATAAGTGACCCTGTCGAGTGAAGAAAATCCACTCGGAACACCCGTAATATCTTCCTGCCGGCTACGCATGTCTTCGATCCGCTGAATCGCTTTTACCAGCACGGTGTCAATGGTGTCGAAATTTTTCCGCAGGTGATTGTTCGTGATCTCAAACAACTTGCTTTCCGCGTCATCCAGGAGGTCAAATACGTCGGTGGAATCTTCATAAGCTTCTCCAATGATTTCACCGCTGATACGGATCAACTCCCGCTGAATGAATTTCTGAAGGATAATCCTCGAGTGCGTGTCAATATTCGCGGAGGATACCACCGAATTGGTAAGCCTGGTAACATAATAGGGGCCTCCTACCAGCTCCAGTTCCTCGCGCAGTTTAAGCTCTTCCACAACGGTCAGAAGGTCGATTGGAAGACTCTTCTGAGCCAGGCTCTGCATGGCCGTGAATATTCGCTGATGTGAATCCACATAAAAACATTCGGGTTTCAGAATCTCCACTACGGTGTCAAAAGCGCTCTTCTCCAGCATGATGGCTCCCAGCACGGCTTCTTCCAGGTCTTTGGCCTGTGGCGGAACTTTGCCATACATCATGGTACTCAGATCCAGTGTACTTTTCCGGCGGGTTTTCCTGTCTTTGTTAAGATTCGTCAGGTCCATTAACGAGTTTTAAAATAGGGTGAATGCCTTTTTTCTGTCTCCGTTGTCTTGAAAATTTACCGGTTTTTCATGTATATTGACAAATCTAGCTTTGCCAATGAATTGGATTCTCCAATCAATGACTTATGGGATCGTGCTCCAGCCTTGAATTTCGCAAAAATTATCTCTACGTTAACGGAATGTTACCCCTGAGTCAGGAGGGCGAATTTAAAGGGATATAATTTCCCTGTCCAAATTCATTTGAGAATTTTTTTTGTTACCAGCTATGCACAGGATTTTGCACATATGGCTAAAGGCTGTTTTACACTTCTCATCCACAGTTATCCACAATTTAAAAAATATTTCCGCCTGTTTGCCGGATTAATTCACACAAGCTGTGCGAAAGAAAATAAGGCCTGAATTTTGGCCGAACGGTATAGATAACAGATTGCGCTTTGCGGGGAATTGCTGCCTGAAATCAAATTGAAAAGCAGATAGGACGCTTTTATTCCTGTTCCGGAATTCCAGGCACAAAGAATCCATTCATACTCTTTCCGCCAGCCATTGCTTCATGAATGCTTCCAATTCCAGGATCCTCTTTTCGAGCTCGGGTAATTTGCGAATGATGGCCTGGCTTCGCAATGTACTGGTATAATCATGCGCAGGTGAACCGGTCACGGCGGCATTGGGTTGTTTAATAGACTTACTCACGCCACTCTGGGCGTTGATCCTGACTCCGTCCGCAATTGTAACATGACCCACGATTCCCGCCTGACCACCTATCATCACATGATCTCCGATCTTGGTGCTACCGCTAACGCCTGCCTGTGCGGCGATTACTGTATTATGACCCACTTCTACATTGTGGGCTACCTGAATTAAATTATCCAGCTTGGCGCCGGACCTGATAATAGTGGAACCGATGGTAGCCCGGTCAATAGTAGCATTAGCGCCTATCTCTACATGATCTTCCACCTCCACATTCCCAATCTGCGGCACTTTTTGAAAACTTCCGTCAGGTTGTGGTGCAAAACCAAAACCATCGCTGCCAATGACCGTTCCAGCGTGTACGGTAACATCCTTCCCCAATATGCAATCATGATAAATTTTCACGCCGGCATGAAGTATGGTACCCTCGCCGATTTTCACCTTGTCTCCAATATAAGTGTTAGGGAATATCTTCACATTATCCCCAATCACCACGTGTTCCCCGATATACACAAAAGCGCCTATAAAAATCTGGCTTCCCAAAACGGCGGTATCAGAGATATAGGATGGTTGCTGGATGCCCGTCAACTGCTGAGTCATCATCTCCTGGTATTTGGTGAGCAAAGTGGCGAATGCACTGTATGCATCCGGAACCCTGATCAATGTGCCTTTCACGTCCTGACGGAGTTTTTGGGAATCATTGATGATAATTACGGAAGCGTTAGTAGTATATAGATATTCTTCGTATTTCGGGTTAGCCAGAAATGCCAACTGCATTTCCCGGGCCTCCTCAATTTTGCCGAACGAATTTACCTGGGCTTCAGGATTACCTTCCAGCTTTCCTTTAATGATCAATGCAATTTGTGAGGCAGAAAAGGTCATAAGTATAGATTTCAGAACAGAGGCCGAGGCCGATTGTTACTTCAGATAGCAAATGTAAAATTTTTTTACGGGGCTAGCCAGATTATGCTGAATCAGGGCATTATCCACCTGCGATATATCCCTTACCAAACCATCTTTGAACAGGATATTGATGCGCTCATCGTAAGGGTCATAAGTCCGGTTCACTGCCTCGCCTGTGAATAACAGATAAGCCGCATCCTCCAGGGTTATTCCCAGTCTCCGGGCTATTTCCTGCTTTCGGTCGCTTACTGTCATTTCATCAAAAGCCTGATTCTGGAATTTCACTTTCAATAATTCTCTACCCGTAATGCCCCGGCTCAGGACCGACAAAACTATATCAGGATGATCCGTCCAGGACTTTATTGCAGAAGTGATATCCGTGTCATCCAACCTGCAGAACAGGTCTAGATTATCCCCCAGGCTTCCCGAAAACTGGTTGAGCAGGAATTTTTTTAATATGGAATCCTGCAAATGGCCAGGATTGCGCAATCCCAGTTCCCTCGCCCTTTCCAATATTTTCACGAGCATCATCTCGGCGCTCAATACCGTTTTGTGAAGATAAACCTGCCAATACATGAGTCTCCTGGACACCAAAAATTTTTCAATGGAATAAATGGCTTTATCCTCCACCATCAATTCCCCTTCATGCACCGTAAGCATTTTGATGATCCGATCATATCCAATGACCCCTTCGCTTACGCCTGTGAAAAAACTGTCGCGCGTGAGATAATCCATGCGATCCACGTCCAGTTGCCCGCTCACCAATTGATGCAGGAATTTCTTTGGATAGCCGTTCCTGAAAATGGCTATGGCTGTTTGAAGCTGGCCGTCAAATTGATTATTGAGTTCCTGCATGATGAGGATTGACAATTCCTCATGGTCCAGCCCTTCCACCAATACGGCTTCCAGGGCGTGTGAAAAAGGCCCATGCCCAATATCATGCAGCAGGATGGCGATTTTGGCCCCCCTTTCTTCTTCTTCACTTATGTCAATTCCCTTATCCTTCAGCTCGGCCAGGGCATTGCTCATCAGGTGATAAGCGCCCAGGGAATGGTGCAGCCGGGTATGGACTGCCCCGGGATAAACAAGGTGCGCGAGCGCCATTTGCTTAATGCGGCGCAATCTTTGGTAATATGGGTGGGAAATGATCTGGAATATCAGTGGGTCGTTGATCGTAATGAAGCCATAAACCGGGTCATTGATGATTTTTCTAAACCGCATGCAGTAGAATAATTGTTAAAAATAGCTTCCCTGGCAGGCAAAGGTAAAAAGCGGGGAATGAATAACTACATTTGATTCTTTATTAATTGAAATAGCCTCACGAAAGCAGATTTACGGTATCAGATTGAATCCTTAATCATAAACGATCCTTATAGATGGCATTGGCAAAAATACTTTGGGTGGATGATGAGATTGAAAGCCTGCAATCTCAGAAGCTATTCCTCGAAAATAAGGGATATGAAGTGCATACCCTCACAAACGGATTTGACGCGCTCGACTATGTGAAAGAAAACCTGGTGGATGTGGTATTGCTGGATGAGACCATGCCAGGCATAACCGGACTGGAAACCCTGGCCAAGATTAAAGAAATCAGGCAGCAATTGCCCGTGGTGCTCATCACAAAGAATGAAACTGAGAATGTGATGGATGATGCCATAGGTTCACAGATCAGCGACTATCTTATAAAACCGGTGAACCCCAACCAGGTATTGCTGAGTCTGAAAAAAATTATCGACAACCGCAGATTGATAGCGGAAAAAACCACCAGCGCCTACCAGCAGGAATTCCGGAATTTATTCATGGCTCTTAACAGCAATCCCAACTACAATGAATGGATGGAATTGTACAGAAAACTCGTGTTTTGGGAGCTCGAAATGGAAAAAAGTGATAGTCCCGAAATGAGAGAGGTTTTTCAAGCCCAAAAAAACGAAGGGAATACCGAATTCTTCAAATTCATCAGCAGGAATTACGCTTCCTGGGTTAATCCCAAAGGCACAGATGCGCCCATCATGAGCCACACTTTGTTCCGTTACAAGGTTTTGCCTCATTTGGAAAAAGGCAAGCCGCTGTTCATGGTGCTGATAGACAATCTGCGTTGGGACCAATGGAAAAGCATCCAGCCCATTTTCGCCGAAAGTTTTCGCATCCAGGAAGAAGAGACTTTTTACGCCATCCTGCCAACGGCTACTCAGTATAGCCGGAACGCGATTTTTGCCGGACTGATGCCCCTGGAAATAGAAAAACAATTTCCCCAGTTATGGAAGAATGATGAAGAAGAGGGAGGCAAAAACCTCCATGAAGAAGAATTAGTGAGAGCCCAATTGAAAAGACTGAATAAGGGAGACATTAAATTCTCTTATACGAAAGTGCTGAATCATCAGGACGGGCAAAAATTACTGGACAATGTCCATAACCTCATGCAAAACGACCTCAACATCATTGTATATAATTTCGTTGACATGCTCAGCCACGCACGTACCGAAATGGAAGTGCTCAAAGAACTGGCCAGCGACGAAACTAGTTACCGAAGCATTACCGCCAGTTGGTTTGAACATTCTCCCCTGCACCAGGCACTTAAAAAGATTTCAGACAAACCGCTCACGCTTATTGTGGCAACCGACCACGGAAGTGTGCGCGTAAAGACTCCATACAAAGTGATCGGCGATAAACAAACCACTACCAATCTTCGCTATAAACATGGGCGAAACCTGAATTACGAGCCCAAAGACGTATTGGCCTTCCGGGATCCCAAGGAAGCCGGACTGCCGGTGCCCACTGTGAATTCCTCGTTCATCTTCGCGCGGGAGGATGGTTATCTCTGCTATCCCAATAATTATAATTACTATTCCAATTATTACAAGAACACTTTTCAGCATGGTGGAGTGAGCCTGGAAGAGATGATTGTGCCCATTGTGAGAATGACACCTAAATGAGAATAGATTTTGCTTTTGCAGGAATCAATGGTTGGATCTATTCAGGCGTGCAACGAAACTGAGTAATGCAAAAATCCCGCAACTATTGTTAAAACCCGGCTGGAGAATCATTTCAAATTTGAAATCGCAAGCTATTGTCATTCCTTGGAATTGCTTCAAATTGGTCATCCTGATACAAAAGACCTCCCCCTTGGTGCGTGTCTGCACGCACCAATACAATGAGTTTGCAGGGTTGACCTGCTTCCCAATACAGAATATTCTTTGCCCCATCTGGCGTGGATTTGAAAGGAATTAGTGGCAGATTAGTGACAAGAATTCAGCGGCTAATCCCTCAGCTTTTTCGAAATGCCTGCGAGAATCAAGAATTACATAAATGTCTCATAAATAGCGATAGGAAATTCTCTTCATGATAAATCATAGAAGCCATTAGCTACGAAGCACAACTCGTGCAATTCCATATGCAAATAGAACTTGCAACCTGAGTGGAAAATCCCGGTCCCGCAAGTGGCCGCATTATTTTTTAGTCACGCAGGGTACCCATAGCTTCGTTGACAGCACTTCCTACTCCCGCCAGTGTGGGTTTAACATGACCTCCGCTTAAACTACATCTCGACGGGCAGGCAATTGAGGTGTACTTTTGGATAAGATCCACAAGCTGACTTTGTGGGATCTTTTCAGCTAGAATGCCCCTAAGTCCAATCATGCCATGTTACAAAAGTAAAAGCATGAACGGGATTTGCTCGAGTTTCCAACGATTACTCACTTCCTCAAACATATTTATAAACTTTTCAAAATCCTTGCCCATGTTTATTCTAATTTGAGAAGAATTTTCTAAAGCAAAAACATATCCTTTTGCTTCCGCAAAAGAGTAATCGCTGAGGCAGTCCCGTAATGCTGACCAATTAAATCCAAACCATCTAGGGAATTCACAATTCTCATAAAAAGCTTTAAACAAATCATCTTTATTCTGAATCTGAGCGTTAGTCAAATAAAACTTATAATTGTTTTCTAATGCGAACTTCTTAATCATAGGCAAATATTCCCGCAGCTGTGGGAATTCATTAACCCCATTACTTATTAATTCTTGAATTTTCATTTATCGAACTTGAACAAATGAATTATAATGATCAGAAGTAAACCATGCTGTGCCATCACTTCCAACTATTAACCGCATTGGCCCAGCTCCCTTTGTCTCAGGTGTGGCAACATTATACTCTGTATAAGTAACACCATCTTCCATTGGTAACGATCCATCATCATTTCTATAAGTTGTTCCGTCATTCTTCGAAATTTGTTTGCCCACATTTCCAGTCGCAATTCTATCAAATGTTGGTTGAAGGTCGACTGTTCCTTTTACAAGGACTTCGCCGTGACTCGTAGCCTCAACTTCCGTAACAAATCTAGCACCTAAAGCCTGGGCCACAGCCCCCTCTTCTACAACAATATTCTTAGCTATTATGGTTCCTTTAGCAGCTCCTGCAGTAACGATCATAACCCCAACTTGAACTGCTGCATTGGCACCCTTGTCACCTGCGATTCTCCCAGCTCCGTAAAATTTTCCGTTTATCAAGTTACCAATAAAATTCTTGGAGACCTTCGTATTATCGATTAAAGAATTCAGAAGGCTGACATGCCAAATGTTTTTAAGAATTTGAAGGGGGTTATATACTTGATTTAAACCGTATTTAATGGCTTCCTTTGGATTTTCTCTGAAATATTTTGCTTGCGCTGATAATTTTGCAAAGTGATTAGTGAATCCATCTTTATATCCCTTCATGAAGTCTTGCACAGCCTGAGGATTACTCTGTTTTTGTTCCTTTGAATCACTTCCACTAACGCTTCCCCTTCCTTCATTCCCATCTAAATCAATATTTGCCACAGGATCGTTACTAGCATATTGATACGGTGTAAGCTGGAAATAATGTTCTGTTATTGGGTCAATTCTAAAAAATCTTCCAATTTGGGCGTCGTATTCCCTCATACCGTAGTCATACCACTCCACCCCACTCCCATCATTGAACTCCTTATTCTGTAATTCCTTCCCGTTGTATTGGTATTTGTTTTGAATGTAATTTACTTTAAGTGCCTTACTACTTATCCCGGCCATGGTGAGGCCAAACGGATAATAATGAGTTTCCTCCAAGAGTGGCCCCCTGATATGGCTCACCTGCAAATTGTCAAAGAACCTGCCTGCACTGCGTTTCGGCAAGCAGGCACATCGATATTCGTGGTTTCATTGCTTACGTAAATATACAAGAATCCACTCTTGGGAACGGTGATGGTGGAAGGACTATGGGTTTTAAAAGTATTGGATGCTCCCACCTGGTCAAAACCACTGCCGGTGGATTCGAATTTGAACTGCTCATTTAACAAAACCCCTGCCTTCGCCGAAGCTTCGGCAGGCAGGCAATTGAGATAAGCTTTAGGGTAGGATCCATTCCTGCCGTGTGTCCACACGCGCCACCACTATTCACAAACCTACTCTCAAATATATAAAGATGAAAGATGATTATTCAAATTATCCGGTTACCCAATATTCAAATTCCACCAATGAACTTTTTACCGAAAATAGTGGGATCAAGTGTTTCAGCCGGCTAACTGCAATGCATAAATGCAGTTGGCATTTCGATTCGAAAGACTATGCGCCAGTCTGCGAAGGGGAGTTATATTCGCGCCAGTTGGGGCATTTCTCCTGACTTTACCCAACACTGGCAGTCAGTCTCGAAATAAATCATACTTGCGCTAGTTGGGGGACTTTTTAATGAACGGTACCATGCTGGATAAATCCGCTGATGCCATCAGCGATGAAGAACTACTCGTGCAATTCCGTAAGATTGAGAAGCTGCCCGCCGATAAGAAAAAACTCGTCAAAGAGTTCCTCGATGCCTTTATCTTTAAAGCCGATCTCCAAAAACAATTAGCCTCTTAAAATGCAAAAAACCACTTCCGAAAGTGGTTCCATTATTTTTATCCACGCAACAGTACACCTTATCGCATTGTAATCTCTGCATACTCGCATTAGTTGAGCGCTGGTCGGACAGCATAATACTAGCGATCCATCGACATCATCGAGTGGGCAAATTGAAAGAGTTAGTCAAAAGGTCTCACCCAATTCGCTGCTAGGTTTTTTTCTTGATCAATTACATCCTCTAAATCATCAAAAAAGGCTAAATATCTTGAATCGACTTTAATTATTTTGTAATTAATACTCTCTAAACTTTCCCCCTTAAATAGATAGATATCCCCCTTATAATTCTCAAATTCAGACTTAATCTCTTTGTGGAGTTTATGATAGGATTCCTCACCCCGGCTCTCAAAATATTGGTTTGCTCGAGCTATTAAATCATCACTTGCTTCAATAATTACATATACTCTCACTAATTTTTCTGGATCAAAATAAACAAGGCTGCAAATAAACCATTTGTTGTAATCATCCGATTTGCCAAAGCCTAACACTGTACCATCGTACCAGTCTAAGATAATTTTTTGATCAAATAATTCTTTACGCCCGATATTAGATTCAAAATGTCTCATTAATGGATCCATATGAGTATTTTACTTCGGTTTAAATAATGTATTAAAAATTTGAAGTGTTTCATTTGTGATAGGCTTTGGCATTTCTATGGTATAGTGATCCGGTAACTCTCCCGTCTTGTATACTCTAAAATATTTTCTTACCTCTGATACCAATGCGTACCTTCCATTGTCTTTTATTGAGTTTCGCAATCTTACTGAAATTCCGTAGGGAAATCCTCTTAACCATGCTTGATAAGATTGGTCCCCTAGTGTCTGATGAGTTTCTGGTCCCGGACCAAATCGCACAAAATATTTATTATTTCGTTTCTCATCTTCGGTAATTTGTCCCCATTGATTTGGATTTGGGGGAAACAGTGGATGGTAAGGATCGTGGGCTCTATCTGATTGGCCTGATGATTGAGGCCAAAGGATTGCCAAAATAGTAAGAATAGGATTTGGTAGTACGGGAGGCAGAACTGGTTCAAGTGATGGCGCTGGAATTTCGGGCACAATTGTTGGTTCTGGGATTTCGGGTACAGAACCAGGTTCTATATAATTTGGAACTCCTTTTGCCTTTGAGGGCGTTTTTGGCGGAACTATAATAACAACCGGAGGTAATACCGGAGCAGTTCCAGGTGTATTAATGAAACCTGGTGCCGGCGTAGGATTAGCAGAATCAGCTGCCAAGCCAAATGGATCAACAAAATTTATTGGGTTATTATTTGCATAACTATATGGGCTTGATTCCGCAGCAAAATCCGCAAATTGGTCAATTTCCAAAAATCGCCCAATTTGAGGATCATATCCTCTAAAATCAGTTTCATATAATTCTAATCCTGAGCCATCATTAAATTCTTTGTTGCTTAGTTCTGTTCCATCATTATACTTGTATTTATTCTCAGCATAGTTAGTCTTCAATGCCTTTGAACTAATCCCCGCCATGGTGAGTCCGAACGGATAATAATGCGTTTCCTCCAATAGCGGCCCCCTGATATGACTCACCTGCAAATTGTCAAAGAACACATCGATATTCGTGGTTTCATTGCTTACGTAAATATACAAGAATCCACTCTTGGGAACAGTGATGGTG
>JBGPHC010000037.1:0-35349 GCA_041484195.1 Agriterribacter sp.
CCCCTAAACTGAATTTTATGATGCCTTAGCCAAATTCCTTCCAACGCTCGTTTTTCTTCTTTTTTTGGTTTTTGCATTTGCCTGCGCACGCAATTTATAGGGCTTGTTAAAAGCTTCCTGGCTCAATTTGAACTTTTCAGCGAGGATACGGATAGTATCTTTTGACAGAGCTTTCTTATAATTGAGCATATCTATAGCCAATCCTTCACTTACATTCAGCAGCTTCGGCAAATCCATATTTACAAATCAATCGGAATTTGTTTTGAATTGCGAATTTCATAACAAGCTTTAGTTTAACATTCCGGGAAGGAGAAGTCCAATAATGCAGAAATATTGTTGGTGCTCCCCGGTCGCTTTTATTCCGATGGAAAGCATTCGGAAAGGGAAACAGCAAAAATGGCGTAATGGAATGAATGGAGTGAATATTGTTGGTGCTCCCTGGTAGCATTAATCGCAAAGTTTAGTATTTCGGAAAGGGAAACACCAACAATGGCGTAATGGAGTGAATGGAGTGAATGGAGTGAATATTGTTGGTGCTCCCTGGTAGCATTAATCGCAAAGTTTAGTATTTCGGAAAGGGAAACACCAACAATGGCGTAATGCGGTGAATGGAGTGAATATTGTTGGTGCTCCCTGGTAGCATTAATCGCAAAGTTTAGTATTTCGGAAAGGGAAACACCAACAATGGCGTAAAACCGATATTACCAGCTTGCCCTTCTGTCTTTCGTTGCCTCGTCTCTCCGGCGTGAGATTTATTTTTGTCTGCGTTGTGTATTTTAGTTGCGTTTCGGCTCGTAATTAAGAACAACAATCCCGCATTCAAATAATGTGGATTTTACTAATGTGAGATTTTGTTTGCCTTCAAGTTCTTTGAAGATTGTCATACCATTACCGATAGCTGTTGGATTAATGAATAAATGGAAATCGTCTATAAGCCCTGCTTTAATTAATGATGAAACGAAAGTAGCACCGCCATAAGCCATGATGTCTTTACCATTCTGATTTTTCAACTTATTGATTTCGTCAACAAGCTCACCCTTTGCAATATCAGTGTTATTCCATTCTGATTTGTCAAGCGTTTTGGTAAAAACAACTTTATATGTGCCGGTAAATTTCTTTCCAGCCGTAAATTGCGGATCATTAGGATTTGCGGCTACAGAAGCCCAGTAAGGAATAAACCCTTGCGCAAGTTTTCGTCCAAGAACTATACAGTCAATAGGTTCAGTTAAATCTGTCACATATTGTTTTAGTTTATCGTCCCAATTCCACTCCATCCAATCCATTTCCCCGTTTGGTCCTGCAACGTATCCATCAACCGACATTTGCACTTGAAGTTTTAATTTTCTCATTGTCTAAAAATTTTTTTACAAAAATAGTCTTTGAGTTTTTATTAATGGATGGTATATGCGCCTTTTAGACGGGGGGGGTGCGACTATTTTCAGGGTTTCAGATTGAGTTGCTGGTGAAATTTACGGCAAGGCGAAAAAATGTCAAGCAGCACCAAAAAACAATTTTCCTCTTATTTATTGGTTCTCGATTTGTCGTTTTACGATCTTTAAAGCTGTCTTTGTACAAAATGTCTGATAAGGAACTGAAAATACAGGTCCGAGTAATTTTGTCAAAAAGTTACCCGGTGTCGAGTAGGTCTGAACCTTAAAAACTACTTTGTTGCCAAGTTGCTCAACCGTAAAAGTTGAAATGCCATTCTCAACGTGTCCTTCAAGTGTCTCGTAGCTAAACCCTTTTTTGTCTGCCTGATCTATAATTTCATTTATTCTAACTCCAAAAATTATTTTCAGTGAAAAGGTCTTGGTCGGTGGAATAAATACTTGTTGTGCAATTGTGTCGCCAACTTTCATTTTTCTGTTCTCGTCTGCCCATTGAGTTTTAAAAGTCATTATGTTGTCAGGGAAGATTTGGTAGTCAAATAGAAAGTCAAGATTTATTTGGTCAAGTTTCTTGGTTGTTAAAATGTCAATTGTCGTAGTTTTCTCTGTCAGCATAGTTTTGTCATAGGTCATAACTTTCCTTGTCTTTAAAAAGTCAAGGTGTTTTTTGAACTTATTTTTTTGGTCTGTCAGATATATTTTCATTGTCTGTTGTGTCATCATTTAAGCTGCCGCATAACTCAATTATTTATGATTTTAATAGTGGTTCAGATAAAGCATCCGGACTGGAATCCTTTGCATTTAGATTTTACCCTTCATTTTCCAAATTGTAAATAAGATACCGGTAAAGTAAGGTTTCATGGGCAATATTATCAGAACGATTCAGGTTTCATTTATTGGTAAAATACCAAAAAGCGCGCAAAAATGCAATGGTTCTAAAATGGCAATTTAATAATGCATGAAAGGAACAGTTTATGCTTTAGCCCTCACTGTTAGCCAGGCCACACATGTGATTGCGTCTTCATTCCTCCCACAATCATTTCGTATTGCCGGTCAATTGCTATTTAAAACTTAACCTCTTCTTCAATAAGACCTGAGAAAGGATAGGGTTTTATCCAATGATCTTACGCCGAAAACTCTCATCGCTGTTTGTTGTTTTTCCCATTGCCACGGGAAGACAGCTATGTAATTTTGAATTGCGAATTTACCGACAAATTCAAATACCATTGATTAAACCGGCCTGGCGGAGGGCGGGTGCAAGTCCCGTACTTTATGTTTTGTCGCTAAGTTCGAGGCACTGCCAGGCTTTAAAATAGGTCATATGTCGGAAACCAAAGAAGTGAAGAAAGCAGTTAGGCCGCGGAGCTATGAAAGGAGTATCAAAATTCAAAGCAGGAATCGTGAAAGTTTCGATGAAACCGTGGGCGTGCCAGAGATCCGTCTTTGTGGAATCTGGTTGCAGGAACATGGCTTTTGCAAAGGTCGGCGCGTAATCGTTACTCCTATGAAGGAACAATTGATTCTTACGCTGCAATGTGAAGCTGAATAATTCTAAAGCCGGCTCGGGCTGACTCTTATGTTTTAAAAGCAGTGATGGAAATTTGCGCATTGGCGGGAGTTTCGCATGTGGCAAAGAACTGCCGCATTTCTACCGGAATTGAAATACCAACTAAACCGCCTCGTCTGAAGGACGGTGTTTCCCACCATAGTTAATACCTCCCTGAATTTTGAGCGGGCGGGGAGCTGCTTCTAATTAATTAATGTTGGCGCCAGGTTGAAGCTTGAACTAAAATGAGTGACATTTCAGAAAGGTAAATATCAGGCATGTCGTAAATGGTGTAAATATTGTTGGTGCTCCTGGAAGCATTAATCATAATGTTAAGCATTATGGAAAGGGAATGACTAAGTATGTCGTAAATGGTGTAAATATTGTTGGTGATCCCTGGTTGCCTTTGTCTCAATGTTTAGTATTTCGGTAAGGGAAACATCAAGCATGTCGTAAATGGCGTAAATATTGTTGGCGTTCCCTGGTAGCATTGATCATGTTGTTAAACATTATGGGGAGGGAAAGACCAGGTAAGTCGTAAATGGCTTAAATATTGTTGGTGCTCCTGGAAGCATTAATCATATTGTTAAGCATTTTGGTAAGGGAAACATCAAGCATGTCGTAAATGGCGTAAATATTGTTGGTGTTCCCTGGTAGCATTAATCATATTGTTAAACTTTTTGGGAAGGGAAACACAAACAATGGCTTAAATACTGTTGGTGCTCCCTGGAAGCCTTAATCATATTGCTAAGCATTTTGGTAAGGGAAACATCAAGCATGTCGTAAATGGCTTAAATACTGTTGGTGCTCCCTGGAAGCCTTAATCATATTGCTAAGCATTTTGGTAAGGGAAACACCAACAATGGCTTGAAATGGCTTGAATGGCGTGAAATTCACCATCCGGCAGATTCAATTTACTTCACTATTATTTTCCCCGTCATGTGCGGGTGAACAGTACAATAATAATCAAATATGCCCTTTTCATTGAAGGCGTTTGAGAATGCTCCATCCGTATCCAGCACCTTTGATGAAGTGAACCGTTTGTCTGTACTGGTTACAGTATGCGGCACTTCATCGCGATTGGTCCATGTTACTTTTGTGCCGGGTGAAACAGTCAATACCTGCGGGGTGAAGCTGAAATTGTCAATGATCACCTGGTTGGAGGCCAATTCTGAAATAAGTGGCATATCTGTAATGGCCAAAGTATGCCCGTGTTCCATATAATTGACAGCAGACAAGCCAAGCAAACTGCGAAGTCTTTCGGCAGGCACTTTCATGGGACCCGGCGAAGGAGCCATGCCAGGCTGTGGCTGAACAAATGCGGTTGACATGGCCGTGTGAAATGTTATATTCCCTTCAATCTTCTGCATTGTTTGATGAATATGGCCATTCAAGACGGTGACTGAACCAAATCTTTTTAAATACGAAAGTGCGCGGGCACTGTCATCAGTTCCCCATCCCCAGGAGGGATAGACTGACCACAGGGGCATGTGGGCAAATACAACGATCGGAGTGCTTGCAGAAAATCTCTTTACATCTTTTTCCAGCCATTCAATCTGTTCGTCACCCAGGTAACCCAGCCCTCCTGCCTTAAGGTCAACCACATTCACCAGACCTATGAAATGCACGCCATTCGAATCGAAACTGTACCAACCCGTGCCCTGTGTGCCTTTCCCATACCGTTCAAGATATTGTTTTCCGTTATCGGTCAATACATCGTGTTCACCCGGTACAAAAAATATTTTTTCACTCTTGGCAGTCTTGAGAACCTGGTCGAGTGTATCAAATTCTTCTGCCTTGGAGAGATGGGAAAGATCTCCTGTATGTAACAGGAAGGAGGGAGCAGTTGGCAATGCGTTGATCTTTCCAATAGCCGCTTGTAATGTTCCCACCACATCAGGGTTCGCTTCTTTGCTAAATCCGATATGACTGTCGCTGATCTGCACAAAACTGAAGTCACCCTTGGAAAGATGAAGCCCGGATTTTATATTGCCCGTTTCCCTGTCAATTAGCTGGCTCATGCCGTACGCTTTCATCATTCCGCCGTTCATAATCCATAGCATACCGGTTCCCGCCCATGCCATACATTTCAGGAACCCTCGTCTGTCAAGGCCATCCTCGTTCTCGTCTTTTAAAATGATGTTACTCATAATTTTGCTTTCTGTATTTGATTAATAATCATGCAAAAAAGCAAAGTAGCGGTTCCGGAAAAAATCTTTTACATCATTTAAGTTGATTTCTTGATTATGCATCCGAAATTGGATGATCAAGCAATTGTTATCGCTCATGTAAAATCTGTCTGCTGTTTCAACCCTTGCAATACCTTTATAAGAAACCAGGGCAAATTCAGTAATGAGTAAACGTATTTGGGTTCATATAGCGGGATGGGTGGCATTATACCTGTTGTGGGTCCTGGTATTTCAAAGACGCAGTGTCATTTTTTCCCGTACCGCGACTGTACAATTTTGTTACCTTTTTTTTATAGCCTCTGTTTATTATTTCAATACAGAGTTTGCCATCCCTAAATTCTTATACCGGAAGAAATATTTTTCATATGTCCTTGTTGCAATAGCGGCAATCATAGCCGGAGCCTTGCTAAGAGTACCTGTAGCAATGTACCTTAACAGGACTCATTTCCTGGTAGGCAAACCTCAACCGGGATTTGGAGATATATTCTATAATTCCTTCATCAATATTTTCATTTGGGTCATTTGCCTCGTAGCGGGAAAGCTGATAATGGATAGAGTCAGGTTTCAGAAATATGTAGATGCCATTGAAAAAGAAAGGTCCAAAGCCGAACTTGATTTTCTCAAAGCACAATTCAATCCCCACTTTCTGTTCAACTCCATCAATTCAATTTATGGTCATATTGATAAAGGGAATTCTTCGGCCCGAAGTATGTTGCTCACATTTTCGGAAATGCTCCGTTACCAGTTATATGAATGCAATACTGAAACTGTCAATATTGATAAGGAATTGAACTATATCCGCAATTATGTAGCTCTGCAGCAGGCCCGCAAGGAAGATAGCCTTATCGTGGACCTGGATATCGATGAAAATATTATGAAATTCAAGATTGCCCCTTTATTGTTCATTGGATTCATTGAAAATGCTTTTAAATATGTTAGTAATGATGAAAAAAAGGAAAACAGGATAGAGATATCTTTCCGTGCTGACAATAGTTCGCTGGTTTTTAGATCCAGTAATACAAAGGGAATGAACAATAATAAAGGGATAGATCATAAAGGCATCGGGGTGATGAATGCCAAACGAAGGATGGAGTTGTTGTACCCGGGCAGGCATGCCATAATGATAAATGACAATGAAATGTCTTATGAGGTCATACTAAAATTGCAACTATCATGAAAATAAATTGCATCATTATTGATGATGAACCGGTAGCCCGCAAGGTGTTGGAGGAGTATATTGAGGATATTGATTTTATAGAACTGGCCGGCAAGGCAGAAGACCCTGTTAAGGCAAGTGTCCTCCTCAATAACGCGACAATTGACCTGATGTTCCTGGATATCAATATGCCGAGGATCAGCGGCATTGAATTTTTGCGTACCTACCGCAAATTCCCCATGACTATTCTGACAACGGCTTATACCGAATATGCCATTGAAGGCTTCGAGCTGGATGTTCTTGATTACCTGGTAAAACCGATTTCTTTTGAAAGATTCCTGAAAGCCTGCTATAAGGCCAGGGACTATTATGAACTCAAAAATGCGGACGGCGGAAATATAAGTAATGCGCAACACAATGACTATTTCTTCGTGAAATGTGACGGGAAAATTGAAAAAGTATTTTATGAAGAATTGATCTATATAGAAGCAATGCTTAATTACGTGATCCTCCATACAAGTACCCGCAAGATGATCGTGTACCTGACAATAAAGGGGATCATGGAAAAACTGCCAGGCAGTATGTTTCTGAAAATCCATAAGTCTTATATTATCAATAAGAATAAAATAAAAAGTATTGAAGGGAATGAAATTGACTTGGGCAATGCAAAGGTGGTTATCAGCCAGAATCTTTATGAAGAAACGATAAAGGGGATATTGAAAGATAAGATGATCAAGAGATAGTGTGCCCCTATTTTCATTGTTACACGGGGATTACGGAGGTTTCACAGAAAGTCTTGACGTCTTTCTCTGTGTATCTCAGTGTCTCCTCAGTGCATCTCCGAATAACGATTTTTTTGCTTCATAGAGCCGTGTGACGCTGATCAAGCCGCTGATTATTATTTCATATAAACTGTCTTGAACCTTGCCAGGGGCGCCATCCTCGCTCTGTTTAAGACAAGATTGTCACCATTGATCGTATAACTATCAGCATTTTCCAATGCTTGCAAAAACATAGATTCTATATCCAAGTGTGAACAAGCCATTTGTGTAGCAGTAGCCTTTGAAAAACTAATCCTGTTTGGGTATTGCAGTTTATAAGTCCCCGAAATATTGTTACAGCCCCCATTCCCAATAAATCTGTTATTATTTTCTTTAAGTATTATGTGCGGTTCTTTGCTGAAGCTGCTGTCCATCAGGATTGGTTTGCCATTCAATTCAGTGAGTTTCCAGTATTTTTCCAGAATGGCATAGCTATCCTTACTTAGGATGTACTGGTTCGCAGTCTTGTCCATGATCCTGTTGCCATTCATATCCAATTGGGTTAAAGTATTTTCCCCTGCAAAATAACTTGGAGGCTGGTTGCTATTACCGATTTTATCCAGCGTAATTGTATTTCCCTGCGCATTCCAGCTAAACTTACCCGAATATTCATGCACGCTGTCCTCTTTGCCGAGATATTTTATTTTGAGTCGGTAACCAAGATCTCTATTCAGGTAAATAGTGGTTTGTATTCCTTCGCAGACCGCACAAAGCAGCACTCCACGATAGATTCCATCCCAATCCAGAAAGGTCCGGCCATTGTCAGGATTTGCTAGTGCTGTTGCTTTAGTAGTAGAAGCAGGGGGATTACAAGAATTGAATGCGGCAACTGTAAAGATGAAAATAAAAGGTATTAGCATTTTTCGCATTTGATGAGTTTTTAATGATTGATAAATGGAACTACTACCTCATTAATATATAAAGATCCATATTGGATTTGGCACCGAAGGATATTCTTCTTTCGGTTCATTGTCCTCAAGGAAGAAAGAGGTGAAAAGAATATTTTGATAGGATTCAATTGCTCATTCATGACAAGATTGGTTTGAATCAATACTGAATTGAGCTTAAACTGGCATTGCCGTTCTCAAGGAGATTAGTGCTAAACCATATTATTATGACTAATCCATAAATGGAAATGCTATTTCCATTGAGGTCGAATTTAAAATCGGGATGCGTTTCGTGAAAGATTGGGGAGCTCAGATTGGACAGGGAATTACTATTGTATCCTGATCGGCAAGCCAGAGATTTAGAAGGTTGGAATCAACTTTGTTTATTGGCGAGTGCAAGTCCCAATGCCAGATCAAATACTATATATAATGTTACAATTCTTTTATTATTTTTTGTTTTTTTCCACTTTTCTGAACGGGATGTGGAGATCAATTTTCAAAGTCTCATTGTGCCAGGGGCCATTTTCCTGATCTCCCTGAGTCTCTATTTCGTGAAAAAAGGGGAGAAGTGAATCCGGGAAGCTTGAGAGAAGATTTCCGCGCAGATTTCCTGAAAAAATATAAATCGCTCTCAATTTTGCCATTATATCTCAGGCACCTATTTTTGCGCCGGAGAGATGGCAGAGCGGTCGAATGCGGCGGTCTTGAAAACCGTTGAGGTGCAAGCCTCCGGGGGTTCGAATCCCTCTCTCTCCGCAAACCATCACAAGGCCCCGAATGGGGCTTTTTTGCTTTGAAACGTCGCCAAGCTTGCTTGTGCGGAAGTGGAAAAGCAAAAAAGCAGGGCACGAAAGTGCCGGCGTTGTGATGGTTTAAGCCCCCTCCTCCGGAATCAGCAAAGCTAATCCCTCTCTCTCCGCAAAACAAAACAGGTGCTCCGCAAGGGGCATTTTTCATTTGGGAGCGAGGCGAGTTTACTCGACTGAGCGGACAGCCGCTCACCTCCGAAGCGGTTGATCGTATTGTGAGCTGGCTTGCTCAGTCCTGTCACCACATGAAGTTCACTTTTTGTTGATCTGCATATTTTTATGCTTTGGGTTTTACGAATCCTGCCAAATAATCAAATATCAGTTGCACGTCACGCCCTTCACTTATCAGGCCTATGTAGCCATCCGGTCGAATGATATAAATGACAGGCCCGGGACCATACAATGCCGAGATATGATCATGCTGAGCGGCGATCCCGTCGGTATTCAGAACATTCATTATTGCAAGTGCCGGAAACTGTCGCTGTATGGCCTCCAAAACGGCGATGTTATTTAGACCAATGGCCAGGATTACAAACCCTGCGCCTCTCAACCAGTCAAAGAGCCTAGCCGGTGTTCCGGTTGCCGTTTGATAAATGCCATCTGGCGCACGATCACCGGCATGCAGGGTAGTATTTGTGATTAGGTGCTCACTGCTTAAGACACTGTTTCTATAATTAAGGTTTAGCTGTGTGCCGTCATCATTAACGCCCTGTTCTATACCCCCGGTTCCTTTTAGTGAGGATTGGTATACCTTTTTTGCGCTCTCATGGCTGCTCTTTATTGTCCATTCGGCTATGGATAACCGTTCCTGTTCATAGGAATCAAGCAAAGCAGTCGGTGCCGGCCCTTTAAGCACAGCGGCAAGCTTCCATCCAAGGTTGAATGCGTCCTGTATGCCGGTGTTCATTCCCAATCCTCCGGCAATGGAGTGAACATGTGCCGCATCTCCCGCTATAAAAACATTTCCCACGCGAAATTTTTCCGCAACACGCTCATTTACCCGGTAATTTGTACCCCAGGTGATGTTATTTAGGGTTACTGTTGTTATACCGGTGGATTCATAGAACAGGGATCTAAAGGTTTCCAGGTTGGGGGAGGGGAGCCTGCCATCCGTGCCCGGTATGGCAGGGACCTGTATTTGCCAGGTATTGGTTCCAGGCAATGGGCACAGAGACATGCCTATGCCATAATCAGGGTGACGCCACATGTGCCACGCGTCAGGTACCAGGCCTTCTACTTCCACATCTCCTATAAGCGCAGAAAATGATTCATAGGTAGTTCCTTCGAAGTTGATACCAAGCGCCTTTCTCACAAAGCTTTTACCTCCATCACAGGCAACCATGTATTTGCATCTGAGCTGTTCGGTGGTTTCGATGCCGGCTATCGCCACCAAAACCCCTTCACTATCCTGGCTGAATTCCAGTAATTCGTTGCCATAGTCAACTTCCTCGCCTTCCTTAGCCAATTCCTCCCTTAGTATTTGTTCTAAGCGCCATTGGGCTATCATCACGCCATAAGGGAAGACTGTATCAGCCCTCGCTGTGGTTAAGGATCTCATCGCCGTTTCTTTTATCACCTTGTCTTTTTCCATCCAGCGGAAAATCATATCCGTGCTTCCTGCCTCCATTATTTTCCCGGCAATACCAAGGTTGTCAAATACTTCCAGGCTGCGCGGTTTTAGCCCTTTCGCCCGGGAACTGGAAGGCGGCAGTAAAGCCTTGTCAATTATCCTAAAATTGATATTGCGCCTTGCCAGGTCTAAAGCCAATGTTAAACCAGTTGGTCCCGCGCCGACAATTAATACATCAACCTCCTTCATAATAATCGAATATTCGTTTAATTATATTTTCAAAAAAAATCCTAAGGGCTTAAGGATTTAACGATCATGCCCACGGCCTTTTTGATCAATGCCGGTGTTATCCTGAATTTAGCGTTGGCATAGCTTCTGTTGGAAATGTGAAACTCCATCAACTGGTAAAGCGGCGCAAATGCAATGGCCCAGTAAAGCTCGAAAGGCATTTCAGCCAATTCACCACGCTTCCTGCATTTTTTAATGAAAGGGTCCAATTTCGGCCCAATAGCTTCAATAACTTTGGGTGTGGTTTTATAATATAGCGGCGAGTAGCGCAATTGCTCACTTGCCTCTAAGTTAAGGGGGTGGTTGATAAAATACCGGTAACGATTATTCCATTGTAACAGCAGTCCGTCTGCCAGTGACATATCGGCGGTCAATCCCTTTATGCTATTTGCCAAAATCTCAACTCTTAGCCACTGGCACAATTTCAGTATCAGGTCTTCCTTGTTCTTGAAATAAACATAAATAGTGGACGCAGAAATGCCACTGGCAATGGCCAGGTCCTTCATGCTGAGGGCCCCCAGCCCGTGCCTGACAATAATCTCTATTGCTTTTTGGCGAATGGTTATTTCTTTAGCGTCATCTCTGACTCTCATGCCGCAAATATAAACGAATATTCGTTCGATTAATATACTATTTTTTCATTTTTACTTTTTCTGCTTTTGCCGGCTTTACCGGCTTAACAACTGGCATGTCTATGTTGAGCCGTCCTGTCCATTGTCTGAAATAGGATACTTAAGATTTTTGGATTTTAGGATGCTGGGTGTTGTAGTTCTTGTTTTCGGGGTGATTAATATTGTAAACTCGTTTGAATTCTAAACTCTTCGCTCCGAAATTGATGAGCAAACCAATGGGAAGATGTTAAGCCTGACAATAGTTCATTGCTTGTGCAAGGTGAACATCTTCTAACCTGATTAATGCTTTTAGTTCTACCATAACGGCATCCTCTACAAAAAAATCTACCCGCCTTGTGCCAATGTCTATGCCTTCGTAAAAAATAGTCATTTCCATTTCCCGCTGAAATCTCAACCCCTGCTTTTCCATTTCAATAGCCAAAGCCCGTTGATAAATCACTTCCCGAAAACCGTTTCCCAAAGTTGAATGAACTTTCATGGCAGAGCCGATGATTTTATGTGTTAATTCTTCGTGTTTCATTTCGGATCATTTTTTTTCCAATAATGCATTACAACAAAACCCCTCCTTCTATTAATGCTATCATCTTTTCATCCCACAAATCCTAATTCAGACAATTTCCCCCCACCAACGCCTCATTCAACTACTCGAAATGCTAAAATAAGAGTTGTCATTAGCGTTTCAAATTATCGTTGATGTTTGGGCAAGAATATAATACTCTGTAAAATTCAGATCGACTGATTGGCTAATGGTTTTCTTAATTTAACGATTCTGTACAAATATTTTCGGATAGGTGGGTCAACATGCAAGAATGCCGACTACAAAAAATTGTAGAAGGCGAGCCTGCGGAGTTTGGTAATAAAGAAAAAATTCTTATATAAATGCCAACATGAATATTGCCGGGGAGTCTGGAATTGGCAGCCCGCTGCAGGCCGATAATGACGTCTTAAGGCTTCCTGACACCAGGTATTAATTCTTTTAAGCGGTGAGGATCATCTAAGTTGCGCAGTTTATCATCACTTAAAATGGAAATCTTAATATAAAATATTACTGAAGGTATCTTAAATGATATTTGTAGTCATAGACGATTATTATGCAAGTGTTTGAGTGATTTTAATGCAGGTATTTTGAATTGATTCTCCAATCTCCATAATATTGATCTGTGTCCTTAGCTTCTTATTGTAAGGGGTAATGAGGTCAATACCCAGGATGATACTTCAGAGAATCATCTAATAATGTGCAATAAATATGGGCAAACTCGTAGTTCCGGTGCTTTCTTTTTCAGCCCCATTTCCGAAGAACGAATCCAGTAACCCTTTGCCATAGGTGCCCATCACTACAAAATCATTTTTCTTTTTCAGCAGGTAATTAAAAAAGACCTCCATAGCGTCCCCCTCAAGGGAAATAAATTCAACATCACTAAAGTGATATTCCAACCATTCCGTCACGGCATCTTGTTCTTCTTTCCAGGACTCTTTTGACTTGTTCAAATAAATTATTTTTGCTCTTTTATTTCGCAACTCCGGAATTAAATAAGTGAATTGTTTCATGGCAAATATGGAGGACTTACTTCCGTCATAATAAAATACTATATTGTCAATACCGTTAAAACTTTCCGGTGAAATGACCACAGGACACCCGGCATCCTGCAGTATGTCTTTTACAAATCGGGTGGGCGGACCTTCTTCCACTCTGGAAAAAGATGTTCCGGCGTCAACAATCAGGATATCTGCAAACCGACTTTCGGCAATGATATCAGTGGCTGGTGCCCCCTTATCGAGATGAACAAAAAACTGTATTCCCTGGGATGCGGCTATCTCCTTGAAACGAAGGATATTTTCCACAGTTGCCTTCTGTTCATCTACCGTTTCCGCCACTTCTCTTAGAGTATAAGACTCCATTTCCGGTCCTTCTCCCGATTGATGGATTATGATCTCCTCCTCCAATACCAGCTTTTCGAGAAAAATACCTGTTAACCTTGAATGTGTGAGCCGCGCAAGAAAACAGGCAAAATTTATTGCATTTTCATCCATGTTCTGGCTGTTTATCGCCAATAATATCCTTTCCATAAAAAGAATTTTACCAAATGTATCCGCTAAATCTCCATGCACCTATGATGGCGGTCAATGTAAAAACTGATTAATATTTTGTGATGGAATAATTATTTCATTTAAGGTCATTCCGTGTGGAATCATTTGTTCTGCTGATCATGGTCACTAATTTGAAATGATCGTATAATATATCTTTGTACTAGTTGGATTACAGGAATTGTCCTGAGTCCGGGAAGATTAAAGTAGATAATATTATCTGTAAAAGGATATTGACACACCTATATCGCGGAACCGGGAATTAACCGGTTCCTTTTTGTTTTTGGCCATGTTCAAAATACTTTCCCATACGGCCGATATACGGTTATATGTAACCGCGTCAGAGTCCGAAGAACTGTTCGAGTCGGCTCTTCGGGGAATGGCTAACCTGCAAAAAGGAGATTTCTGCGAACAACAGGATCAATCATTCGTTATACAGGATAGCATACAATTAAATGCAATTGACAGGACCAGCCTCTTAATTGATTTTTTATCGAAAGTGCTTACTCTTAGCCAGATTAATAGAGTCATTTACTGCAAAGTGAATTTCCTTAAATTATCGGATACGGAATTAACAGCCACAATAGAAGGAAATAAGGTGAATTTTTTTGATGAAGACATTAAAGCGGTTACTTATCACGAGGCGGAACTAATAGAAAATAAGGACCGGCAGTTGGAAACCGTTATTATTTTTGACATTTAAAAAAAATATGTAGTGCAGGCATCACAATTAAATAAGATAAATGACTATTTGTGGGAAATACCTGCTACTACACGTCCAGACATGTTGGTGCCTGCATATGTTTACTGTACACATGACATGCTGGATGCTATAATGGCTGACAGATCCTTGGAACAATTGATTAATGTATGCACCATGCCGGGCATAGTAAAGGCGGCCATCCTAATGCCCGATGCGCATGAAGGATATGGATTTCCAATTGGCGGTATTGCAGCCACCCGCTGGCCGGATGGCATTATTTCGCCGGGTGGCATCGGGTATGATATCAATTGCGGCGTGCGCTTACTAGTTGTTCCTCTATTATATGATGATATTGCAGACAAACTGGAAATTTTATCAAAAGAATTGTATGCATCTATTCCCTCCGGTACTGGAAAAGGGGGGAAAATTAAATTGGATATTGATGAATTGAATGAAGTTTTAGTTAAAGGAGCACATTGGGCGGTAGAAAAAGGCATGGGCTATGAAAAAGATCTCGAAATGATTGAATCAAACGGATGCCTTTTAAATGCTGACCCTGCTGCTGTTTCAGAGAGCGCAAAAAAAAGAGGTCATGACCAGTTAGGCACTATCGGCGCCGGCAATCATTTTGTGCAAGTTGACAAAGTGTCTGATGTTTTCGATGAAAAAACCGCATCGGCTTTCGGCATTCAAAAAAATCAAATCGTGATACTTGTTCATACGGGTTCAAGAGGGCTTGGACACCAGGTAGCCACAGACTATTTGCGGCTGATGTTGAACGTAATGGGAAATTATAATTTTAAACCGAGAGACCGGCAACTGGCGGGAGTTCCCTTTAATTCAAAAGAAGGGCAGGATTATTTTAATGCTATGGCGGCAGCCGCCAACTTTGCATGGTGCAACCGCGAGATCATTTCGCATGAAATCCGCCAGGCATGGCGAACAGTTTTTGGCAGAAGTGGCGATGAAATAAAATTGCTCTATGATGTTGCCCACAATATTGCCAAAATTGAAGAACACTCCATTAATGGTATACCAACTAAGTTGATTGTTCATCGTAAAGGTGCCACCAGGGCTTTTGGCCCGGAACATCCTGAACTGCCTGAAAAATATTTGCACATTGGTCAGCCGGTATTAATTCCGGGCAGCATGGGCACCGCCTCCTATGTGATGGTGGGCACCAACAAGAGCATGGAAACTACCTTTGGTTCTACCTGTCACGGGGCAGGCAGAAGATTGTCAAGAACTGCTGCGAAAAAAAAGGTAGGCGGACCGCAGGTAAAAGAAGAATTACTCAGGCAAGGTATTTATGTACAGGCAGGCTCCTATCGTGGAATTGCCGAAGAAGCTCCCCTTGCCTATAAAGATATTGATCTGGTTGTTGATACCGTTCACGAAGCCGGCATAGCAAGGAAAGTTGCAAAGCTAAGACCGCTCGCTGTGATTAAAGGATGATAACGTTCACCGTTTTCAGTCAATATTTCTTACAATACTTCAACGGGAGTGGCCAAAATAGTAGTTTCCTTTTTCTCCGGTTTTTTAACAACTACGCATTCTGTAGTAATAAACAAAAAGTACCTGGCATTAAATTGCTCCTGAAATTCCATCTGAACCATAGTAGTAAAGTAATGACAGCCATCATCAGGTGTCATGAGCATGCTCACCACTAGTGAAGGCTTTTTGCTGTTTATTTGAATAAAATCCGGTGAATGAGTATTACAACAGTTAGACAGACTGGCATGCGGAAAAATGCGGAGTTGGCGGATATTTTTCATCAAATGGCAAGTTGTTACCGATATCTGGGTAGTGAAGATCGGTTCAGGGTCATTGCTTATGATGTCGCAAGCCGTACGTTAAGCGGCATGAAAGAAGATATTTCTACATATGCCAAGGATATTCCCGAATTGCACAAATTAAAAGGTATTGGTGAAAGCATTGGCAATAAAATTATTGAATACCTTGAAACAGGCAGGATAAAAACTTTTGAAGGCCTTAAAAAGAAAGTGCCACAAGGTTTGCTTGAACTGATGGACATAAGCGGCTTTGGTCCGGCCACTATCAAAACACTACATGAAAAATTGCATATCAATAGCCGGGAAGAGATGATTGCGGCTATAGAAGCGGGTAAGCTGAAATCACTGAGAGGGTTTGGGCCCAAAAGAATCGAAAATATGAAGCGTGGGTTGAAGTTATTCAAAGAAATTCATACCCGAATGCTGCTGTGGGATGCTGTGCGCGTTGGAAACGAAATATTGAAAGAAGTGATTGTGTTGCCAGGTGTAAAGAATGCGGCTTTAGCCGGTAGCCTCCGCAGGAAAAAAGAAACCATCGGCGATATTGATATAGTAGCCACCGCGGACAGAAAAGACTGGAAAAAAATTGTCAACAAATTTATTTCTCTGCCATTCGCAGGCCGGGTGCTGGCCGGTGGTGAAACAAGAGCGAGTATTTTATTGAAGAAAAGCAATACACAGGTAGACATACGCCTCGTGCATGCGCATGAATTCGGGTCCGCCTTATTGTACTTCACCGGTTCCAAAGAACATAATATTGCGTTGCGAACATGGGCAAAAAGCAAAGGATGGAAACTAAATGAATATGGGGTATTTGATGCCGAAACGAACAAGTGGCTGGCCGGTACAACAGAAGAAGAAATATACCGTCTATTTGGTCTGCAATATATTCCTCCTGAATTACGGGAAGAAAGGGGCGAGATAGAAAATGCCCGGAAGCATTTATTACCCAAACTTGTAGAGGAAAACGATATCAGAGGAGATATGCAGATGCATAGTACCTGGAGCGATGGAGCGGAAGATATTGAAACAATCGCCCGTTATGTGCTCAAAGAGTACCCACGCTATGAATATATTGTAATTACGGATCATTCGCCCAGTGAACGGGTGGCAGGTGGATTGGAGACTGGCGATTTTATCAGGCAATTTGCAGAAATTGATAAGATAAACAAAAAGCTGGGTAAGCATTTAGTGAAGAAAGGCGTGGAAGTAGATATCCTGGCAGATGGTTCACTTGATCTGCCTGATGATTTCTTGCAACAGTTTGAATGGGTAACGGCCTCTATTCATAGCGGTTTTAATAAAGATAATACAGAACGACTGTTGAAAACCTGCGAAAATCCTAATGTACATTGCCTGGGTCATCCCAGCGGAAGACTGTTGGGTAAGCGGGAGGCCTACCCCGTTGACTGGAAAAAGCTGATTGGAAAAGCTGCCGCTACAGGCACTTGCATTGAAATCAACGCACAGCCCAACCGCCTTGATCTGAAAGACGATCTCGTAAAGGCAGCCATCGAAAAAGACGTGAAGATCACCATCAGTACAGATGCGCATTCCATAAACCAGTTTGATTTCATGTCAATGGGAATTGCCGTAGCAAGGAGGGGATGGTGCACAAGGGGAAATATTCTGAATGCGTTTTCATGGAAGGAAGTGGAGCATTTTAAGCAGCACAAGCGAAGAACAAATAAAATAGCAGTATGAAAGTCTGTAATTATAACTCTCCCCGGAACAGGAAGCATGCTCATGGTTGGCCTGAAATTCCAAAAAGGCATTCAGGGTTGTTATGTGGAATATATAATTCTCAGAAGAATTGCATTTAAGGATGCTGGCCCCATTCTTTTTATGGTGACTATTGTTTCTTTCGACTGTCTATTCTCGCTTTGGTCATCCTTTCCCGCAATCCACCTTCTTTCAAAAAAGCCTGTTCCAATGATTTTATTTGTTGGCTCAGCAGGTAGGTTACAATTTTAATCAGGCATATCAGGGAATTGGCGCAAATTTCAGGATCCGGATTTTCAATGGCCTTGATGTAAGTTTCATAAGTAGCATTAGGAGTTCTGTTCAGCTCACGAAAGCGAATTACAAGACGATGGTCTTTTTCCCACATAGTCATTTTGTTAGTCCTTAAAAAATCCTGGTAGTCTATGAGTAATTCTTCAAGGCTGGCGCGTGCAACATTAGTCAACTTGATTTCGGTTTCTTTTGAAGTAGCAGATGCCATACTGGCTTCCGCAATATTCTGTTTCCCTGACCTGGCCGCCTGAACCATCTGGTCGATGGTGCGGTCATATTTTCTAAAAAACTGTTTGGTAAAATATACTGTACCATCATAGATAATTTCCGCTTTCTGATAAGTTATCAGGTTACGGTAGCCACCGTGTAAGGGTATAAAACCATTTTGTGTATGTGTATTTTCTGCCATTTGTTTACTTTTTTTCTTGGGACTTTAGGGACTCGAGCGACAGTCGCACAGGTCCCCATATTCCCCAAAATAATATTTTACGCTGCCAACAGCTCATTCAATTTCAATAAACGATAAATAAATGTAATGGCAACAAAGATTTTTCCTGACCCTGTAGCCATTTGAATTAATGCTCTTGGCTGGTTTTTGCTACAAAATTCTTCAGGTTCCACACCCTTTCCCAGATTTATAGAAACATGCCTCTGCTATTACCGGCGGAACCGGCTTTATTTCAGCGGCGGCAGCTTCCAGCGCATAAATATTACATTTGCAGCTTATGAAGCATCTCAGTGCGCTCAATAAGTATTTGTGGAAGTACAGGTGGAGATTCTTATTGGGTATCATATTCATCGTGGTTTCTAACTATTTCGGGATTCTAGCTCCGCAGGTGACCGGCTATGTGCTGGATAAGGTGCAGAAGAAAATGGAATCCATCGAGAAACAAAAACCGGTTGACCAACACGTGGCCGGCAGCAGGGAATACGATCCTCTGGTAAAATATTTTATCGCTGAAGTTGAATCACGGGAATCCGAGGTTTCAAATTTTTCCTGGCTGGTCATGATTTGCGGGGTAACCCTGCTTGTTCTCGCATTGCTCCGGGGTTTCTTCATGTTCCTCATGCGACAGACCATAATCGTCATGAGCCGGCATATTGAATATGACCAGAAGAATGAAATATATCGCCATTACCAGGAGCTTGACGCGCATTTCTTCAAGACGCATAGCACGGGCGACCTCATGAGCCGCATATCCGAGGACGTTAGCAGGGTACGCATGTACGTGGGTCCCGCCATGATGTACCTGATCAACCTGCTGGCGCTGATTGGCTTCAGTTTATTCTATATGTTCAAGAAAAATGCTGAGCTCACTCTTTATGTCCTGGCTCCTTTGCCGATCCTGGCAATCACTATTTATATCGTAAACACGGTCATTCATAAGAGAAGTGAACGCATTCAGGCCCAACTCAGCAAGCTGACCACCATCGCGCAGGAATCCTATTCCGGCATAAGAGTGATCAAATCATTCGCCCAGGAAAAACCCATGCTCAAATACTTTGACAAAAACAGCGAGGATTACAAAAATAGCGCCGTGAACCTGGCGAAGATTGAAGCCATTTATTTCCCCTCCATCGGCCTGCTCATCGGACTCAGTACCGTGATGACTATCGCCATTGGGGGCTGGTACCATATCCAGGACCCCGAAGCTACAAGCATCGGTACTATCGCAGAATTTGTGGTATATATTAATATGTTGAGCTTCCCATTCAGCGCCATTGGTTGGGTAGCCAGCATGATCCAGAGAGCCGCGGCTTCACAGAAAAGGCTCAACGAATTCCTACAAATCCAGTCGGAAATTAGGAACCCAACGAATCCCAGGCATGCGCATTTAGCTGGCCAAATTGAATTCAGAAACGTCAACTTCACCTACCCACACACTGGTATCCATGCGGTAAAGGATTTTTCAATCACCATTCCCAGGGGTCAAAAAGTTGCCATCATTGGCAGGACAGGCTCCGGAAAGACAACCATCGCCCAGCTCCTCCTGAGGATGTATGACCCCGACAGGGGAAGCATTTCAATAGATGACGTGAATCTCAGGGAGATGGACATCGGAAATCTGAGGCAGCAAATAAGTTATGTACCACAAGACGGTTTCCTGTTTAGTGACACGATCTCCAATAATATAAAATTCGGACTCGATAGCGCCACCGATTCCATGGTGGAAGAAGCGGCCCGTCAGGCCGCCGTAGTGAAAGATATCCAGGACCTGCCCGCAAAATTCAATACCGTTATCGGGGAGCGCGGCATCACACTGAGTGGTGGCCAAAAGCAAAGGCTGAGCATCGCAAGAGCCCTCATCAAAAATCCGCAAATCATTGTATTTGATGATTGTTTGAGTGCCGTGGATGCCAAGACAGAAAAGGAAATCATTGGCAACCTCTATGAATATCTCAAGGGCAAGACCTCAATCATAATCACCCACCGGATTTTCACACTATTTGATTTTGATCGGATAGTGGTACTCGAAGAAGGCAAAATGGTGGAGACAGGAACACATAAAGAATTATTATCATTGAACGGATATTATGCCGAACTCTACCAAAGACAGCAGGAGAAAGAGTTGGAAGCGCAGTGAAAATCAGGCTAATCGATATTGTTCAACCATAAGGGTTAAAATTTTGTCAATTCAAAAACAATTTTATCTTTGTCAATCGTTTATTTTTTATCAGGAACCTAAAACTAAAACCTAACATCGTGGCGTACGAAAACAATGACAAGCGAATGGAGAGCGTGTACAGTAAGCGCATCCGTGCAGGAAAGCGCAGAACTTATTTCTTCGATGTGAGAAGTACACGTAACCAGGATTATTACCTGACCATTACCGAGAGCCGCAAAAGGTTCAACGACAATGGATATGACAGGCACAAGATTTTCCTTTATAAAGAGGACTTCAATAAATTTATCAAGGCCCTGGGTGAAGCGGTTGACTATGTAAAAACTGAACTAATGCCCGACTTCGATTTTGATGCATATAATCATGATACGCCAGTTGGGGAGAATGGAACAGAAGTAGAAGCAGAGACTGAAACTGAAACCGAAAGCAGCGCTGCACCCGAAGTGGATATTGAAGAAGTAGAAGTTAATAATAATCTGCCCAAATCCAGCGGGCCCGATGAAGAAGTGGACAAATGGTAATTTCTCTGATGTATAATATTGAAACCCTTCACATTGCGAAGGGTTTTTTTAATTTCGTTTAAAATAAATATAATAATTCTTCGTAATTAATAAGTGCCAAATTTTCTGCTGATGAAATTCCGACCTTGGGTCTTGATATGGTCTGCAGTCTTATTATTTTCAGATCCATCATTTAGCCAGGCTATCTGTGGTTTTGACCAGATATACAATAGTAAAATGCAGAGCGATCCAGGATTCAGAAAAAGAATGGAAACTCATGAAGCTGCTTTGCAGAGGACCATATTCAAACTCAGGAATGCCCCTCCGAAGCGAGGTATTGCCGCTTTGTTTACGATTCCTGTTGTAGTGCATATCGTTCATACGGGAGGAGCTCAGGGCACCATTTATAATCCCACCGACGCCCAAATACAAACAACCATTGATTATCTGAACCAGGTTTATGATGGATCATATCCAGGCACTGAAGGTGTGGGTGATCTACAGATTCAATTTGTCCTCGCCCAGAGAGATCCCAATTGTAACCCCACTAGCGGAATTGACCGGGTTGACGGATCCGCTGTTGCCGGTTACACTGCCAATGGCGTGAATGTCTCGAATACTAACGGTGCAGATCAGTTGGACATAAAAAACCTCATTCGCTGGGACCCATTCAGATATTATAATATTTGGGTCGTAAATAAAATTGACGGATTGGATGGTACCTCAGGAACCTTCGTGGCTGGCTTTGCACTAACGCCCGGAGCGCCTCCTGAATTGGATGGCACTGTAATGCTTGCCACGCAAATGGGAACAGGGAAAAAAACTCTGCCCCATGAAATAGGGCATGCATTCGACCTCTTACATCCTTTCCAGGGGTCTTCCGGTACTACTTGTCCTCCAAATGCAGAATGCACCGTTGATGGGGACAAAATTTGCGACACCGACCCCATTACACAGCCGGCAGCCTTTGTATGCAGAACAGGAGTAAACCCTTGTACCGGCGGCGCCTATAGCATCAACACCGAGCATAATTTCATGAATTATACCAACTGCACCACTTTATTTACGGCGGATCAGAAAATCCGGATGCTGGCTTCGGCCGAAAGTATTGAGAGAGTTGGTCTGACTACTTCGCGGGGAGCCGCCGCTACTTATCCCCTCAACCCCTTTGTGGCGCCCATTGCCGCCAGTTGCTCACCAGTTACCGGTGCAACAGGATTAAGCAATAATTATGCGGGTATCCTGAATATAACATTGGCCGGACAGAATAACAATTCGAGCACAGCAGCTCTCGATCATGGATATGTAGATGGTACCGGTTGTATTAACTTGTTGCAATTGCAAAAAGGTACATCCTATGGTCTTACGCTCATCCTCCTGGGAGCGAATAGAGAACAGATCCGCGTCTGGATCGACTATGATAATGATGGCGCATTCGACAATGCCGCCGAACAGATTCTTTATGTCAATAATATTCCATCGGCCGTTTCAGGATTTGACACTGTTACTACCAGTTTCACCGTTCCCTCTACTGCTGTGGAAAATGTCGCTTTACGGCTACGCCTAACTGAAGAATTATCCACCATATACGATCCCTCATTTGCCATAAGTTCGGCATGCTATAATCCCACCTACGGTCAGGCCGAGGATTACCCCCTCTATATCAGTGCAGCCGCATTGCCAGTTGTCCTGGAATATTTCAGGGGCAGCTACTTAGCGAACGCTTCGAGGCTGCAATGGAAATCAGCATCAGAATTGAATCTGGAAAAATATGAAGTGGAAAGCTCCGCCGACGGACAATCTTTTTCAGTGATAGGAACCGTTGCGGCCGAAAATAATTCAAACGGGGGGATCTATAATTACACGGACAGGCAATCTTTTACAGGCAATAAGTTTTACCGGTTAAAGATGATTGATAAAGACGGAGCCTATAAATATTCTCAGATTGTGGTGCTGCAAAATAATGGTCAGGCCGATATGGGAACCTGGGTTCTCAATCCATTTCATGATTACCTGGATATTTCCATAGGAAGGACGTCCCGGCAAAACATCAGGCTCAATCTCTTTGACGCTACAGGCAAACTCATCCTGAAAAAAAATCTACCACCTGATCAGGATAAGTTCCATATTGACCTGTCATCCAGGAACCTGAGCAATGGCGTTTATATACTGGATATGGAAATAGAGGGTGTCCATGAAATAAGGAAAATCGTCAGGCAATAATTCTGGTACCGCTTCTTCAAACAGTTATCTCAATTATTTTCGCCAGCTTTTATAGAGATTTATCAAACCATTGGTAGAGTAATCATGGGTTTGTACAGGCGCGTCATCGCTGAGTTCAGGCAGGATCTTTCCCGCCAATTGCTTGCCCAGTTCCACGCCCCATTGATCGAAACTGAATATATTCCAAATCACACCCTGCACGAATATTTTGTGCTCATACAAGGCGATCAGTTGACCCAATGTGAATGGAGTTATTTGGCGGATGAGGAAGGAGTTGCTAGGGCGATTTCCTTCAAAGACTTTGAAAGGAGCGATCTTTTTCCTTTCAGCTTCACTCAAGTTGCCAAGTTCTTTTTCCACTTCTTCAGATGACTTGCCATTCATCAGCGCTTCGGTCTGGGCAAAGAAATTCGAGACTAATTTAGGGTGATGGTCGCCGATAGGGTTGTGGCTGATAGCGGGAGCGATAAAATCACAAGGGATCAGCAGGATACCCTGGTGGATGAGCTGATAAAAAGCGTGCTGGCCGTTCGTGCCGGGCTCTCCCCAAATCACGGGTCCGGTCTGGTAATGCACATTCTCAGCATTCCTGTCAACATGTTTGCCATTGCTTTCCATATTCCCCTGTTGAAAATAGGCGGCAAAGCGGTGCATATATTGGTCATAGGGGAGGATGGCCTCCGATTGGGCGCCGAAGAAATTGCCATACCAGATGCCGGTCAACGCCAGAATAACCGGGATATTCCTGCCGAAGGAAGCCGACTTGAAATGCAGGTCGGTTTCGTATGCGCCTTTCAGTAAGTTTTCAAAATTTGTATAACCGATGGAGAGTACTATGGAGAGTCCGATGGCACTCCAAAGGCTGTATCTTCCACCAACCCAATCCCAGAATTCAAACATGTTTTTGGGGTCTATGCCAAATTTCACCACTTCTTTTTCGTTGGTGGATAGCGCCACAAAATGCTTCGCGATTTGAGCTTCATCCCGGGTCGCCTTCAGGAACCAATCGCGTGCGGTATGAGCATTGGTCATCGTCTCCTGGGTGGTGAAGGTCTTGGAAGCGATGAGAAAGAGCGTTTCCTCGGGATTCAGTTTTTTCAAGGTTTCGGCAATATGTGTACCGTCAACATTGGATACAAAATAAGGCTGGATGCCCGGAATCCAATAGGGCTTAAGTGCCTCGGTTACCATTACGGGCCCCAGGTCGCTGCCCCCGATGCCTATATTCACGATATATTTTATTTTCTTTCCACTGTAACCCTTCCAGTCACCGCTATGCACCTTGGCCGAAAATTGCAGCATCTGTTGTTGCACCCTTCGAACATCAGGCATCACATCTTTACCGTCACAGAATACAGGCTCCCCCGAAAAATTTCTCAAAGCCACATGCAGCACCGAACGATTTTCAGTCTGGTTGATCTTCTCTCCATTGAACATTGCCGCTATGGCTTCTTTCAACCCGCATTCTTCCGCAAGCTGCAATAATAAGCCAAGCGTTTTTTCCGTGATGAGGTTCTTAGAATAATCAAGTAATATATCGCCGAACAGTATGGAAAGCTTTTCAAACCTCTCCGGATCATCCCGGAACAGGTCCTTCATTTTCACTTTGGCCATTTCAGCCCGGTGCTCAGTCAATAATTGCCATGATTTAGTTTGAAGCGGATTGATCTTTGGAAACATGATGTTGATTTAGAATTAGTTTCCAAAAATAACGATGTTACCTGAGTAAATTGATTCCAGGTCGCATGCATGAATTCTTAAGGACTGTGAAATTTTACTAAAGCTGACATATGAAAGTGCAGGTATCTTCCACCATGGGCCCGCTAATATCAAGGTGTAAGACCATTCTGATCTGTGTGGGAGAAATAGGGATTACCAGAATATTGTGGCTCCTGAATTGTTCTGCCAGGTCCTTTGAAGTAAAAGGCGGTTTTAGTTCAAAAATGATGATATTGGTTTCAACCGGCATTATTTCACTAACAAATTCTTTCTTCTCCAGTTCTGCGGCAATTTGTTTCGCATGTAGATGATCTTCACCTAATCTCTCAATATTATTTCGAAGAGCGTAGAGACCGGCCGCGGCCAGGAATCCTGCCTGTCTCATGCCGCCACCGAAAATCTTCCTGATACGCCTGGCCCTGCCCACGAAATCCCTTGAGCCCAGCAGCAGGCTGCCTACCGGGGCGCCCAGGCTCTTGCTCAGGCAAATAGAAATACTGTCGAAGATGGCTCCGTATTGCTTTGGATTTTCATTCCGGGCAACAATCGCATTGAAGAGTCTTGCTCCGTCCAGATGAAACCTGAGCCGGTGCTTGTCACAGATCTTCCTGATCTCCCTGATATCTTCGAAATCATAGCAACTTCCTCCGCCGCGATTGCTTGTATTTTCAATGCTCACAAGGGTAGAAGGGGCTTTATGCAAGTCATCGGGATTGATGGCCTTTTCCACCTGGGCAGCCTTGATCCTTCCACGGTCGCCGTCGATTAGTTTCACCTGGCAGCCTGAGTTAAAGGCAATGCCTCCGGCCTCATATTGATATATGTGTGACAATTTTTCACATATAACCTCATTTCCTGGCTGAGTATGGCATTTGATGGCTATTTGATTGGTCATGGTGCCGCTCGGGCAGAAGATGGCTGATTCCATCCCAAATAACTCAGCAGCATATGATTCCAGCTCGTTGATTGAGGGATCCTCCCCAAAAACGTCGTCCCCAACCGTGGCCTTAGTCATGACTTCCAACATCGAAGGTTGAGGTTTAGTGACGGTATCAGACCGAAAATCAGCACTCATAACACGAATATACGCCCTTCGACGTCAAATGGCCGGTCCTACACATGTTTTTCATTGTAATGCAACCGATTGCGTTGCCCGAAACTACCTTTTTTATTACCAAAAAACCCGCATTTCTCCACAAAAGCTATGAGAAAAGGAATTCCTGTCGTACTTTTGTCGATCGTCTCAGACGCATTGGCGGAAATAACATTTCATTTGCACCCCATTTGCAACGCTTTCCCCAACTAATACTGTCTTTTAGGCGTTATTTTAGATTAGGTATGGAATTCGATAACATTTCAATTCAGATATGAGGCAGCTTAAAATCGCTACACAAATTACCAACCGTGATTCCCAGGCGGTTGAGAAGTATTTACAAGAGATCTCGAAGATTTCAATGATTACTCCTGAAGAGGAGACCGTTTTGGCTCAACGAATTAAGATGGGCGATCAGAGGGCATTGGACAAATTGGTTCAGGCCAATTTGCGCTTTGTTGTATCTGTTGCCAAACAATATCAGCACCAGGGACTATCCCTGAGTGACTTGATCAATGAAGGAAATCTCGGCTTGATCAAAGCCGCTCAAAGATTTGATGAAACCAAGGGGTTCAAGTTTATTTCTTATGCTGTGTGGTGGATTCGCCAGTCTATCCTGCAGGCCCTGGCTGAGCAGGGACGCCTGGTTCGTCTTCCCCAAAACAAAATCGGCACCTACAATAAAGCCAATAAAGCTTATATGGCTTTTGAGCAGGAGCACGAGCGTGAGCCAAGCACCGAAGAATTAGCCGAATTACTTGAAATGAGTGAAACCGAAATCAATAATATTTTCCAAAGCAATACCAGGCACACTTCCCTTGACGCTCCGGTTCACGAAGCCGAAGATGTTGCCATGGGTGATTTGCTGGAAGGAGGAGATGATACTGACGACGATGTAATGAAGGATTCACTCCGGAATGAAATCCGTAGGGTATTGAAATCCCTTAGCCCCCGCGAAGCGGAAATCGTCAATGCCTATTTTGGACTGGACGGAGAAAATGGCGTTACCATTGAGCAGATCGGACAAAAATATGATCTGACTAAGGAGCGAATCCGCCAGATCAAAGAAAGAGCAATCAAGCGCTTACAAAAGGCCCGTTACAGCAGTTCATTGAAGGCATATCTGGGGTAAGCCATCAATTTACTGATACATATTTGCCCTGGTAGGTCCAATCGGAATGCCAGGGTTTTTTGTGAAACCATTTGCAAGCTTTGTTATTAATTTGCCTGGATGATGGGAATAAATATGAAGTCGAGAGTCTGCCTGGCCTTATTTGCAGTTGTCTTTTGTAACAGCGCCTGTGAAAAAAATATCCAGATACACCTGCAGGAACAAGAACCAGAATTGGTCGTTGATGCTTCAATCGAAAACGATCAGCCGCCTGTTGTATTACTCTCGAAAAGCATCGATTTTTACAGTGAAATATCACCCGGCATCCTGGAAGCTTCTTTCGTGCATGGAGCCGATATTGAGATAAGCGACGGAACCGTATCCCGGAAATTGACAGAATATACCGTGGATTCGGGCGACCTGAGGATTTCATATTATTCGATTGACAATACTGACCCTGCGAATTCGATCATCGGAAAATTGAATACCAGCTACAACCTGAAGATTCTCGTTGCTGGAAAGGTTTACGAGGCCGTTACTGGCATCCCTTCAATAACCAGACGGATCGACGATCTTTGGTGGGAACCCGCTCCCAATAATCCGGATACCAGTCTGGTTCGCTTGGTCGTAAAGGCGACAGATCCAAAAGGATTGGGCGATTATATTCGTTATTTCACCAAGACTAACACTGAGCCCTTTTATGCCGGATATAATTCGGTATTTGATGACGACGTGATCGACGGTACCACTTATACCTTACCGGTAGATAGAGGAGTGGACAAAAATGTGAAGCATAAGGATGACGATCTGTTCTTCCGGAGGGGCGACACGGTGACACTCAAAGTGTGCAATATTGATAAGGCCACTTATGATTTCTGGCGAACATTCGAATTCACTTTCCAGAGCATAGGGAACCCCTTTTCCAGTCCTGCCAAAGTCCTGGGCAATATATCTAATGGGGCCCTGGGCTATTTTGGCGGATATGCCGCACAGTTCCGAACCATCATCATTCCGAAATAAGGGGTTATACTTGCTGTTTGGGATCCGGGAAGCCTGTCCCTGTCATTTGGAGAATTCAGATTATTTTTGTAAAATTTTTCATAACCGAAGAAATCATCAGCAAAGGTTTTAAAATATAGCCATGGAAAAAACTTCAACGGAAAGAGTGCAGTGTTTGATCATTGGGTCAGGACCCGCTGGATATACGGCAGCTTTATATGCGGCAAGGGCCAATATTAAGCCGGTACTGTACCAGGGCATACAACCTGGCGGTCAATTGACCATCACAACTGAGGTGGAGAATTATCCGGGATATCCTGATGGTGTGCAGGGACCTGAAATGATGGTGGATTTTGAAAAACAGGCAGCCAGGATGGGTGCAGATATCCGTTTTGGGATGGCAAGCAAAGTTGATTTCTCACAAAGGCCTTTTAAGGTGTGGATAGATGATGAAAAGCTGCTGGAGGCCGAGGTCGTTATTGTAGCCACCGGGGCTACGGCGAAATGGCTGGGCCTTGAAAGCGAACAGCGGCTGAATGGTTTTGGCGTGAGTGCCTGCGCCGTCTGCGATGGCTTTTTCTTTCGAGGCAAAGAAGTGGCAATTGTAGGCGCGGGAGACACGGCTGCTGAAGAAGCCTTATACCTGGCCAAGCTCTGTACCAAAGTTCATATGATTGTCAGGCGCGACCAGATGAGAGCCTCAAAAGTGATGCAGGAAAGGGTGCAAAGAGCTTCCAATATTCAAATTTACTGGAATACGGAAACGGAGGAAGTGATTGGGGACACGAAAGTGGAAGCAGTCCGGGTGAGGAATGTGAAGACGGGAGAAAAAAAGACCATTCCTGTCCATGGTTTTTTTGTAGCGATTGGCCATCAACCCAATTCCGAAATCTTTAAAGGCTGGCTTGATATGGATGATGCCGGTTATATTAAGACCATTCCGGGGACTTCCAGGACAAATATTGAAGGTGTATTTGCCGCCGGTGACGTACAGGATAAAGTATATCGCCAGGCAGTAACAGCGGCGGGTAGTGGCTGCATGGCAGCCTTGGACGCTGAAAGATACCTGTCGGCCCTGGAATCACAATAAATGGGTGTGCCATCAATGTATCCTGAGAAGTTTAATTTCTGTCAAATCCAGGAAGATGCATTTACGAATTCTCTTAATCAAGCCTGGCTCAAATCCTGGCATTCATGTTGACTCTGTTTCCAATGTCAGTGTTTGTATGGGGTCTGGGGCAAGAGACCTGGAATCAGGCCTTGCATATTTCCCTTTCATATTTCCTACTTTTACAATCCAATGCTTAAAATATCGCTCCATCAATTAAAGTTTCATGGCAACCATGGCAGTTATGGCGAGGAAAAGATCGTTGGAGCTGAATTTGAAGTCAGCCTGGATGTTAGTTTCACAGAGACGGTGCCTGTGGTTACCCATCTGCATGAAACAGTCAACTATGTTACACTTTATAATATGGTGAGTGCGCGTATGCAACAAACAACAAGCCTGATGGAGACTATTGCAATGGAATTGGGACACCAGATCAGGGAAAAATTTCCGCAGGTGCATGAAATCAATATTTCAATCAAGAAACTGACTCCTCCTATATTCAATTTCCAGGGAAGCTCCGGCGTCACTTATTACAAAAAATATGATTCATGAAATTTTTTGCTTCAATAATATTTTTAACCGCTATTATTCAGCCCCTGCGGGCCCAGGACTTGAATGATTTATTTCAGGAGGCCAAAAAGTCTGAAATAGCATTGAATGAAACTGAAGCCCTTGACCATTACAAACAGGTATTGAACATACAACCCACCAATATTATAGCACTGGCACGATGCAGTGAATTGGCGGGAAGCATAGGTGGCAGAGAAACGGATAAGGAAAAGAAACAGGAATATTTGAATGCAGCTCAAACCTATAGCGAGACTGCATTGCAGGTAAATCCTAACGACCCTGCTGCCAATTATGCGCGTGCTGCCATAGCCGCGAGGCTGGCGGATTTGCACAGTGGAAAAGAAAAAGCGGAAAACATAAGGGACATGAAAAAATATGCCGATCTCTCGCTCCAGGCCGACCCACGCTATGCTAAATCCCTGTATATTTTGGGCAGATGGCATTTTGAAGTGAGTTCACTCGGCGGGATTGAAAAAACGGCTGCGAAATTATTGTATGGTGGAATGCCAAACGCCTCCCTGGACCTCGCGATCCAGAATTTTGAAAAAGCCAGGGCGATTGACCAATTTTTAGTAGTGGATTACCTGTATCTGGCGAAGGCATACGTGAAAAATCATAAATCTGATAAGGCAATAGACGTATTAAATAAAATGATCAGGCTTCCCAATCGGACCCAGGATGACCCCGCTTTAAAAGCCGAAGGGAAAAAAATCCTGGCAGAATTGCAGTAGTCCGCCATTCATAAAATTGAGGGAATTCGCTTGACTGTTTTTCCTTATTTTCATGCATCTCAAATTTCTCAAATTATGAAGAAACTTCTATTTGCCGCATTGTTGTGGCATGTCAGCTCTATGACCCTTATGGCTCAAAATGTTGAACAGGCGAAATCGAACTACGACTATCACGATCTCTTTTCGCCATTGTTTTACACCTATAACGGTAATGAATACCGTGCATCCAACGGTGAACCCGGACCCCGTTACTGGCAAAACAAGGCAGACTACCAGATTGAAGCCCGAATAGACACAGGCAAGAGTGAGGTGAGCGGCACGGTAGTACTCAGCTATAAAAATAACAGTCCCCAAGGCCTGCCCTATATCTGGATGCAACTGGATCAGAATTTATTTGATCTCTCATCAAGAGGTCAGGCCAAAATGCCTGCCACTAGCCGCAGCCGTTATGGAAGCAGCAAGAGCGATTTTGAAGGAGGTTACCATATCAAATCGGTGAAATTGCTGACAGGCGGCGCCGGTAAAGCTCAGGAATCGGATGCCAATTATAGTATCAGCGATTCCAGGATGCAGGTTCGCTTAAACCGTCCTGTTAGTCCATCGGGAGGGGAATTGAAATTGAAAATTGAATATTCATTTTTGATCCCCCGCCAGGGAGCAGACAGAACCGGGATCCTGGATACGAAGAACGGGCCGATATTCGCTGTTGCGCAATGGTATCCCCGCATGTGTGTGTTCGACGATGTCCGTGGCTGGAATACTGATCCCTACCTGGGCGCCAGTGAATTTTACCTGGAATACGGGGATTTTGATGTGAGCATCACCGCGCCGGCCAATCTCATCGTGGTGGGCTCAGGGGAATTGCTGAATCCACAGGATGTTTTGACTTCACAGCAATTGCAGCGGTTCAATGTAGCCAAGCAAAGTGATAAGACCATTACTATTCGCGGAGAAGATGAACTAACTGATCCCAAGTCCAGACCACAAAAAAATTCTCTCACCTGGAAATTCAGAATCAACAATTCCCGCGACTTCGCATGGGCGGCATCGAAAGCATTTATCTGGGATGCAGCGAGGATGAATTTTCCCAGTGGAAAAAAAGGCCTTGCCATGTCTGTTTATCCGGTGGAATCGGCCGGTCATTCGGCCTGGGGCAGGTCAACAGAATATACCAAATACAGTATTGAGAACTATTCAAAACGGTGGTTGGAATTCCCTTACCCATGCGCAGTTAATGTAGCATCAAATGTGGGTGGAATGGAATATCCAGGCATTGTATTCTGTGGGTCACGCGCCAAAGGAGGCAATCTATGGGGCGTTACGGATCACGAATTCGGCCATACCTGGTTTCCCATGATCGTGGGCAGCAATGAAAGAAGGTATGGTTGGATGGATGAAGGCTTCAATACTTTCATCAACAGTATCGCCTCAGTAGACTTCAACAACGGCGAATACAAAGAGGAGAAAAATGACGCTCATAAAACGGCGGTCTATATGTTTAATCCCACCTCAGAAGCCATATTTAATACGCCCGATGCCATGAAAGAAAGAAATATTGGCCTGGCGCTTTATATGAAACCCGGTTATGCATTGACTTTATTAAGAGAACAGATACTAGGAGTGGATCGTTTCGATTTCGCGTTTCGCAAATATGCCCACGACTGGGCATATAAGCATCCAACGCCCTGGGACTTCTTCCGTAGTATTGAGAATTCTGCCGGAGAAGACCTGGCCTGGTTCTGGAAGAGCATGATCCTTCAGAATTACAAACTGGATCAGGCAGTCTCAAAAGTGGAATATCCCGATGGGGATCCCAAAAACGGAGCTCTTATTACAGTCACCAACCTGGAACAAATGGCCATGCCTTTGATCGTAGAATATACGACCAAGAGTGGCAAAACAGGAAGGAAATCACTGCCGGTGGAGATATGGCAAAACACCGATAGCTGGAAATTCCAGGTAAATACCGATGAGGAACTGAGTAAAGTTGTAATAGACCCCGATCATGTATTCCCTGATATCAATTCTTCCAATAACGAATGGAAAGCGGGTAATTAGCAGAATACCGGATTCAATATATATTTCATGTCCTTTTTTGTTGGCTAACCCAACAAAAAAGGACATTTTTGCGTAATCAAGCCATGCATGAGATTCTTCAAAAATGCTGCAAACATTGCCGCATAATAGACTGCAATATTTTCAACCCGATCACTTTCCCTAGATGGACGATTTTCTTATTGTTCTTTAGCTTCACAATTTCGGCAAGCCGGGCCCAGCAGGGCAGTAGATGGTACTTTGGAAAAAATGCCGGCCTCCATTTCGCTCCGGGAACCACGCAGGCCCTCACTGACGGGGCATTGAGCACCAACGAAGGCAGCAGCACTATCAGCGATGAAAATGGAAACCTGTTGTTTTATTCTGACGGAGTCACTGTTTGGAACAGGTTGCACAAACCCATGCCCAATGGTCAAGGTCTCAAAGGGAATTTATCCGCTTATCAATCCTGTATCATCGTTCCAAAACCGGGGAATCCCAATTTCTATTATATTTTCACAACAGACGCCCAGGAAAACAATGGGCTTGGGGGATACAATTATTCGGAAGTGGACATGACCCTCGATAACGGGTTAGGAGATATTAGTTCCAACAAAAATATCTTTCTCAGTGGACCTTCCTCTGAAAGGCTCACGGCAATCATGGCCTCTAACTATGTTGACTATTGGGTAATTACCAACGACTGGAACAGCAATGTGTTCAAGAGTTACAAAGTTACATGTACCGGCGTGGAGGCTACACCGGTAGTATCATCTGTGGGATTGGTATTGAATGCCAGTAATTATTCCAATATCGGGGAGATGAAAGTAAGCCCCGATGGGCAATGGCTGGCACAAACCAATTATGAAGGAAGCAGGGTGGCGGTGCCGGTCAATGAATTTGCCCAGCTTTTCAGGTTTGACAATACTACGGGCCTTGTATATGCGCCCATGACGATCAGCCTCCTGAATGATGGATATTATATTGGCTGTGAATTTGCCCCTGATTCCAGGCTCCTCTATTTCACAAACAGGGGAACCAGAACAATCCATCAATACGACCTCAGTTCAAGTTCACTTCCCGCAATACTGGCCACAAAATCGGTGATCCCAGTCATAAACGGAAGCATTTCGGCTATGCAACTTGGTGCCGATCAAAAAATCTATTTGGCTACCGGCACCAGCAAACTTCATGTTATCAATGACCCCAATAGCCGGGGTATAGCCTGTGGATTCCAGGAAAATGTGGCAGACCTGAAGGGGCGAATCAGCGTATCCGGACTTCCTTCAGTGGTCCCCAATTTTTACAACAACCGGGCGATTGATTTCACATATACTATCCTCGATAGCTGTAAGGGCACGGTGCAATTCTTCGGTATCAACAGGGTTCAAAACAGTACTTTCTTATGGGATTTCGGCGACGGGAATACTTCTACTGATCCAAATCCCGTCTATACATTCAGCAATCCCACGAATCTAAAATATGTGAAATTACACGCAGTTACTGACCTGGCATGTGGCGAAAACGTGAGTGGTCAATTCCTGCTGCCCGGAGGCGCCTTCCTGAATGCAGGATTCAGCTTTACAGCCGATTGCACCACAAAAAGCGTAATCATCACAGATTCCACTCAAAGTAGCCTGAGTAATATTTTATACCAATGGGATTTTGGGGATGGCAGCTCATCTACCATGAAAGAACCTACGCACAATTATGCCAGCCTGGGCAATTACAGCATCACACAGATTGTTTCTTCCTTAGGAGGATGCGGATCAGATAGTTTCTCCATGCCGGTGCAATTCGGCCGTCCAGCTGTGAATGCCGGCAATGATATTGATGTTATTGCCGGGAGCACAACCAAATTGCAGGCATCGGGCGCAACACAATACCAATGGAGCCCTTCCACATACCTGAATAATCCGGCAGTATCCAATCCAACCGTGACCCCCTTTGCTGATATCACCTTCATTGTAACAGGTGTGGATGCTTATGGCTGCAGCGGAACGGATACACTTAATGTAAAAGTGTCCAAAGCCATCATTGCTGAAGTGCCGGGTGCATTTACGCCTAATGGCGATGGTCTCAATGATAAACTCAGACCGCTCCTATATGGCATCCCTGAACTTAAATACTTCGAAATCTACAACCGATGGGGGAGAAAAATTTATTCTACTAAAACCATCGGAGAAGGATGGGACGGCACATTGAATGGACAGCCAGTTGCATCCGACACATTTGTCTGGATGCTGAGTGTGGTTGATATGAATGGAAAACTGATTGTAAAAAAGGGAACGAGCACCCTGATCCGGTAGTTGCCAGAGTAGAACTTTGAGCTCTTGCTGTTGCTACATGTCCGAATTTGGGATTGGGAATCCCTTTTGTGTTTTGTCAATCATTTATCCATGATTACCCATTTAGGCCGCATGGGCCTTATAGAGATAGGGTGGATTCGTCATGTACCGCTCTATGAGCTTGTGCCAGAGGCTTCTCATTGAATTTCTGCCATCGAACCGAAAAAAGAATTCATCCAGATATCCAGTCACAAACCTTTCGGAACAGTGATGATGAATGCCTCTGAGCCATCCTCTCAAATTCATCACCACCACAAACATCCCCGGAAACCTTCTTCCACGCCTGGGTGGACTTAGGCTGATTTCAAATGCTTCCTGCTGCAGCCTATTCCCTTTGCTTCTGAAAATTCCCGCGTTTTCCAGTTCTATTTCCCAGTCAATAACGGGTTTAAGACGGCACTTTCGG
>JBGPHC010000038.1:0-35304 GCA_041484195.1 Agriterribacter sp.
CCGTAACGAAAGACCATTTTCAATATGCTCTTTACAAATCTGATGTTTAAGTTCAAGGCTGTAAAAAGTCCGTCTTACAAACTCATTCGAATTATACATTTTTACACTCAATTTGTGTAAACCTATTTTAGGACAAGACAAATTTTCCGCCGTGGTCGGTGTCCTCACCGCCCACCAATTCCGTTGTTCCGGTCCGTGATGACACGCACCGGGGCGGGGAGATTCAATTACAAGGGCTGAGAGGGCCTGGCGGGAAATACCAATGGCATTCAACGATCATGCATAAGATGCATTCAACGATTCAATTAGAAAAATGGAATCTTAGGGATGGAAGCAAAATGAAGATATATATTAGTGAACAATCACCTTCTGAATTGATTTTGAGCTTGGCCGACTGTGAGTTTTAAGTGTGACGGGCCGGTTATCCTGTCTGGCTTCTTAAGAATCATGAGAAGTTAAAACTATCTATGCTTCATCACCGCCAGTTTGCAGAATTGGGGATCTTTCTCTTGATGTGACTTTTTCAAATGTTTCATCATAGCGATCATTCATTGTATCCATCAGCCTGTCCCAAAATGTGAAGTATAAACCATAATTACCTTTGAAATACCTGTGATGCATATTGTGAGATACAGAAGTGTTCATCCATTTCCCCAACCAATGCTTATTAAAACCCTTTGGATAAATCTCAAAACCTAAATGCCCATATACATTGTAAACCAGGCTGAATACAAAAAATGTCATTAAGTGTATGCTATGAACCGGAATGGTAAGCAGGAAAAGGACAAAAATAAGTGACTCCGCAATCGCTTCAAACGGATGAAATGCGTAAGCTGCCCATGGGGACGGATTGGTAGATTTATGATGAACCAGGTGAATCTTTTTAAACAACCAGGGATGGTGCATTAAACGATGTGCCCAATAAAAATAAGTGTCGTGCATTAAAAGCATTAGTGGAAATGCCAGCACGAAATAGAGGGTGCCATGTTTGTCAATAGATGTATAAAAAGTAGTGTAGGGCCTTATTGTATTGCTGTAAAGCATTAGCAACGGGGGTATTGAAAAAATAATTACCGAAACGGTTGAAAAACCTAATTCGCGCGCATAGTCCTTTATTCCCGGAAATTTTATTTGAATTTTTTTATAAGAAAATGTTTTCCTAAAAAAAACATAAAACACAAGAAAGAAAGGCAGGGAAATAAAAAAATATTTAAGAGCATTGTCAAGCAGTAAAAAGACAAATCTATCCCACTTCATATATTTATGATTTTTACCAACCAAAACTATGAAACGTGTAAAGCATAGAAATTAACCTGGGTTATTTTCATTTTCCTGCTAATCTGCGACGCAGGCGGCTAAGGCTGGGGGCTTCAATACCAAGATGGCCGGCAATATATTTTAGGGGTATTCTTTGCAAAACTCGTGGATAAGCATTTTCAAGCGCCAGGTATCTTTCTTCCACACTCAATACTTTACGGTTTTGTTCATTCAGCAAAACCAGTCGCAATTCTTCGGCCAGTATTTGACTGAACAATGTTTCAAACTTCGGGTTTGTTTTAAAAATCAAAGGCAAATATTCCTTATTTAATACAAGCGCTTCGCAATCTTCAATAGCAATAAAATTTTTATGAGAAGGCGTGTTTTCAGAAAGGCCCTCTGTATAAGTAAAAAAACACCCTTCAAATTTAAATTCAGAGGCTTTTTCATTGCCTGTATCGTCAACGGTGGTGGTTACTATAAGCCCTTTATTCAGGAAACCGATAAAGCGGCAGTATTCTCCGGTTCTCAGTATATAATCCCCCTTGGCGTACCTCCTGAAGTCACTGTATTTGAGGCTTTCCTCAATCTCCTGCCGGCTGATTTCAATGCGTTGCTTAATATAGTTAATAACTTGCGAATACATTTTGAAACTGTATTTACAAATGTAGATTAAATTGCAGGATAAGGCAATTGGCATATTGAAACAGAATGAAAGAATGTCTTCTTGATTTGTGCAATTCTATTAAAAAAATACGCGCAGCTACTTTATGCCTTCCAAACTTCAAATAAAAGATAAAAGCGAAGCGGGTAAACTTATTAAGATTGCCCCATTCAGGAAGGATATCAGAATAACAGAACCGCACAAACACGATAATTATTTTGAAATCATTTACCTTTCAAAAGGAAGTGGCACACATTCCATTGATTACAACAAGCGTAAAGTGCAGCCACCTGTTATTTTCTTTGTACGAAAGGAGCAAATACATCATTGGCGCCTGCTCACTATTCCGGAAGGCTATGTTTTGATTTTGAAAAAAGGATTTATAGATAAAAGCCTTGACGGCGAACTGAAAGCATTGCTTGCCAAAGTAAGCAACATTTCCAGTTTGCAGTTAAAAGATACCACCACCATTAATCAACTCTTTCAGTTGCTTACCAAAGAAAATGATACAGCAAATGAAAACAGCTTTCTTATTATTGAAGGATTGCTAAAAGCACTGCTGGCCAAAATATTGGAAGTGGCAAAGCCTCCTAACCGTAAAGTAAAAGTAAAGGCAGGTTTCTTTCAGTCTTTCCGGGAACTTTTGAGCCAGGGCTCCGAAATAAAAAACAATGTTGCCCACTATGCGGGCTTATTAAATACCTCTCCGCAAAACCTTAATGCGGTCTGCCGCAAAGCCGTAAATCAATCCGCCGCCGAAATATTGGCCGAATATATTATTAGCGAAGCCAAACGCCTATTGATTTATACTGATAATACCGTTTCAGAAATCTCCTTTGCCTTAAAGTTTAAGGACCCCTCCCATTTCGTTAAATATTTTAAGCGCTATTCAGGGCATACACCGCAGGTATTCCGAAGCCATTGAATCTAATACCATACTTTTTTCAAATGTGCCATGAGTTATAAGGCTTATTGTGTCACCTTTATAAGGTGATACAATGTTTCCTTATCGTATCACTTTAGATATGAATTTCGTCGCAATATTTATTCGTCCTATCGTGTTTGCACCCTTTAATCAGCGAAACGATGACTCTCAGTGATTACAAGCACAAAAAGACAGTCTTCAGAATGAACTGGTTAATTCATATAAGCCCGGATTTGGGGAGTTTATCAATGGCATAGAAATTTACCATGGTAAACTGTAGTCTGCCGGCATTAGCAACACCTGGAAACTAGTGGACTTTGAAGTTCATGAAATTCAGGAAGCTTTGGAAGACATTCAGCAATTCAGAAGTGACCGGCCTGAGGCGAAAGCTATCGGAATGATCAATCCTGCAATATGCAGTATCGCGAATTTCATTCAACAAAAAGAATCGGTCTTGTTTAAGAGCAGCCTTATTTTATTGACGAATACTCGTAATAACTGCCACCTGGCTACAGAGCGCGAATTTAACGAAGGTATTCCTGGTATCCTATCTATAAGTAATCAGAATTTCAAACCCATTACTTATGTTTAGCAAAATCACACAAACCGATAATGCAGCATCTGCCAGCGTAATCCGTCTGATGGTTGGATTGGTTTTCCTGTCAGAGGGTATTCAAAAATTCCTGTTTCCCGATGCGTTAGGCATTGGTCGTTTCGTAAAGATTGGCATCCCATACCCAGAATTTACTGCGCCTTTTGTTGGTGTATTAGAAGTGGTTGGCGGATTATTTATTATTATTGGGCTGCTCACAAGGCTTGCCGCCATTGCTTTAGCTATTAACATAAGTGTAGCCATTATTTCAACTAAGATACCCATGCTTGCTGATAAGGGCTTTTGGGCGATGGCCCATGAAGCAAGGGCTGATTTCTGTATGCTTTTAGGCAATATCTTTCTAATTATCAAAGGCGGCGGCGCCTGGTCAATAGACTTAAAGATTTTTCATCGTTTTAAAAGGGCTAACCATAGTAACCTCTAAGTATGAAATCGGGTGAGAAAACAAGCTATTTTTCGGGCCTGACAAAAAATACATTTCTGCTGGCGCTAACAAGCCTGTTTGCAGATACATCCACGGAAATGTTATACCCGGTGCTGCCTATTTTCCTCACCCAAACCCTGAAGGCAGGTGGAAGTATCGTAGGCATTGTGGAAGGGGTAGCAGAGACCACACAAAACCTGGTTCAGGGATTTTCCGGCTGGCTGTCGGATAAATGGCAGAAACGAAAAGGAATTGCCGTGTTTGGTTATTTGCTTGCAGCCATATCTAAACCGTTAATTGGGTTGGCAACGGGCTGGCCATTAGTTTTAGGAGCCAGGTTTATGGACCGCCTGGGTACAGGCTCCCGTTCTGCTCCGCGGGATGCGCTGATTGCCGCTTCTACCGATGAAAAGAATCGTGGGAAAGCTTTTGGGCTGGAAGGAGTTGGCGATAATTTAGGGGCCTTCATTGGCCCGTTGATTGCAGTAGCGCTGCTTTTTTTGTTGCAAGACGATTTGCGCACTGTTTTTTACTTATCCATTATTCCTGGAACTTTGGCGGTATTAATGATCCTGGCTATTAAGGAAAAAAAGGTCAATGTCGCAACCAGGATGAAAATTGACCTGCACTTCAGGCAATTCCCTGTCAAATACAAGAGATACTTAATAGCTACGGTACTGTTTGGATTGGGTAATTCCAGTAATGCATTTCTCATTTTGCAAACAAAAACTCTGGGCATGTCTTTTAAAAATACTATTCTTATCTATGCGGCGTTCAACCTGATTGCGGCGCTTATATCTTATCCTTCAGGGTATTTATCCGATAAACTAGGAAGAAAAAATATATTACTCATCTCCTTCGTAATTTATGTAGTCACATACACAGGTTTCGCGTTTACCAAGAGCTTATGGCTCATTGGTGGGTTGTTCTGCTTATATGGATTGTACCAGGGAATATTTCGCGCGGTTGGAAAAGCAATGGCCGCCGATTTTGTGCCAGAGCATTTAAGGGCGAGTGACATAGGCTGGTATGCTACTGCGATCGGTTTGGCGAGCCTGCTAGCCAGTGTTTTTGCCGGACAATTATGGGATAAAGTAAATCACCAGGCAGTTTTTGTTTACGGAGCCATATTTGCATTGATCGGTATTATTTCGTTAATCATGCTCACTCCAAAAAACAAAAACAAAAATGCAGTTACTTAAGCAACAGAAAAAGCCTGACATCTGGTAAAAAATATTATTATGGATCGCAGGAAATTTATTAAAATAGGCGAAACGGTCATTCCGCTCGCAGGGTCGTTTCCCGCAAGCGCTACCGGGCTTATCAGCAAAGAAAATCCGGAGGATTTGAAGCGATCTGTATCTACAAATCAACCGGATGAAAAAGCGGATTACACCATTCATATCGAAACGGGGCTGATTGAGGTCGGGCCGCAACATACTATTTCCACTACTACGTATAACGGCCAGTTCCCGGGCCCGCTGCTGCGTTTTAAAGAAGGACAACGCACTATAGTTGACATTTATAATCACACAGATTCGTCGGAACAGTTTCACTGGCATGGACAGTTTTTGCCAGCCGATGTGGATGGTTCGGCTGAGGAACGAACCCCTTATATTCCCGCTCATGGGATGCGTAGGGAGATTTTTGTACTAAAACCTTTTGGATTCAGGTTTTACCATACACATTTGGTTGCGGGTAATAATCTGGCTGCCGGCCAGTATAACGGTGAGGTAGGACCAGTTTATATAGAACCTAAAAATGAGCCGGGTAACTATGACCGTGAAGAATTCATCATCCTGAAAGAGTTTGAGCCTTTCTTCATGCGGGGCGGGGATATGGCAATGGATTTTTTGTCGGGTCATTACATTCCTGAACTAAAAGCAATGGGAGAAAAAGCGGAACATGAATCTGAAATCAAAACAAAAGGTTATGAGGTGGGATATAAAATATTTACCATTAACGGACATCAGCTTGGCCATGGCAAGCCCATCCGTGTAAAGCAGGGAGAGCGAGTGCTTTTTCATATACTGAATGGCAGTGCCACAGAAATCCGAAGCCTGGCTTTGCCCGGACATGACTTTAAGGTGGTGGCGCTTGACGGGAACCCTGTGCCCAATCCCTCCGTGGTTCCGGTACTGTGGTTTGGGACGGCAGAGCGGATATCCGCGATCGTGGAAATGAAAAACCCCAGTGTGTGGGTAATGGGTGATCTGTCGGACGATGACCGTGGCAATGGAATGGGTATCGTAATAGAGTATGCCAATCATTCTGGCAAACCACAATGGAAGATGCCTAAGCCATTTAAATGGGATTATACCCTTTTTGGAAAGCATAACCAGAATATTGCGGAGCCCTATGAAGTGATTGACATGCTCTTTGCTAAACAAAATGGGGCAGATAAAGGTTTTAACCGGTGGACGATTAACGGAGTGGCTTTCGATATGATGGACATGCCAACTATGTTTCACTTGAAAGAAGGTAGACGTTACCGTCTCCACATGCGAAATGCTTCAGATGATCTTCATCCCATGCACCTGCACCGTCATAGTTTTGAAATTACCAGGATCGTTAGCAGGATATTTATTAACGTACATATAAAATTGAATTCCCTGTAATGAATCTGCCTTTGTAAATACTAAAAATTCATATAATGAAAAGTATAGGGTTTATAATTATTATTTTATCAACTGCATGTATAGAAGGATATTCCCAGAATGGCTATGGTTTAAAGGATTTAATAGCTCTTGCGGAGAAGAATTACCCATCTATTGCTGCCAAAAAATCTCAGGCGTTGGCAGCGGCAAAGGGAATAGCGATTCAAAAAAACACAATCGTTCCATCCTTTGATGCAACATACCAGGCAGACTATGCTACATATAATAATATCACGGGCATGGCATATCCGCAATATCTTGTACCAATCAGCGGCCCGCCTTCCACTACCAATAATTACAACGCGGTAATGGGAAGCGCTGCCAGTTTGTTGCTTAACTGGCAGCCAATTACTTTTGGACAGCGTACAGCCCAAATTAATGTTGCCAGCCAAAACTATCAACTCACCCTGGCCGATCAAAATAATACCCTGTTCCAGATAAAGCTAAATGTTGTTTCAACCTGGCTTAACATTTTATATGCTGATGAATTGATTAAGGTGTACAGTGAAAATATTATCCGTATTCAAACACAGTTAAAGCAAATCAGCTCCCTGGTAAAAAGTGGCATCAGGCCCGGGGCGGATACGTCTCTTTTCCAGGCTGAATTATCTAAGGGAAATATTGATCTGTATAATCTACAGTTGTATCGCACGCAGCAACAAAACAATTTAAGTGAATTAACCGGCGGTATCCGGATAGCCGTTGTAACGGATAGTTCACTTGCACACCAACTGCCTGTATTTAATTTGGAAGACAGTATGGTAACACATCCATTTATTCAATATGGCCTTCAACTGATACAATTACAAAGGGCCAATAAAGCAGTAATACAAAAAAACAAATTGCCAAAGTTGAATGTGTGGAGTACGGCCTATGCGCGCGGTTCAGGCATTAAGTATGATGGTTCTGTAAAAAGTACCGACGGGCTTGGTTTGAGCCGGTTCAATTATGGATTCGGCCTGCAATTAAGCGTTCCCATTTTGCAGTTTACTTATACCAGGCTGCAGGTTCAGCAGCAGGACGCATTAATCAGCAGCTACCATTCGCTGTTGCAACAAACACAATTGCAATTGACGACAGACAGTCTGAATGCTTCCGAAGCTTTGCGGAGTTCCTTGCAGGTGGTCAACGAGGTTCCGGCACAATTGAGTGCTGCTACAGTCGCTTACCGTTCTACGCTTAGTCGTTACAATGCAGGGCTTGCGAGCTTTGCTGACCTCATTCAATCTCAGTATGCATTGGTTCAGGCAGAAACTTATGTAAGACAGTCGTATTTAAATGTATGGAAAGCAATGTTGCAGCAAATTGCCGCAAAAGGAAATATTGAATTATTCTTAAACCAGGTAAGATAGTTTTCCAGCGATTGGGAAAATAAAAAAGATATGTCGAGCGAGAGTATGATTCTGGATAAACAAGAGATAACAAAGGATACGCTCTCTTATGGAAGATAATAGAACAATTTTTCGGGTATAATAAACAATAAATATGAATTTAATAGCAGGCGCATTACGAAAACCCGTTACAATAATAGTATCGGTTTTGGCTATTATATTTTTCTCTTATTTGTCGGTGCGAAATATGCGCATTGATATTTTTCCAAAGTTGGGCTTGCCCACCATTTATGTAGCACAGCCTTACGGCGGATTGTCTCCGGATCAAATGGAAGGTTTTGTCGCATCCTACTATGAATACCATTTTCTCTACGTAACTGGTGTAAAGTTCGTTGAGTCAAAATCTATCCAGGGAGCAGTTGTCATAAAAGTGCAATTCCAGGAAGGAACGGATATGGCGCAGGCAATGGCAGAAATAGTAGGTTATGTAAATCGTGCAAGAGCATTTATGCCACCGGGAACGGTGCCTCCATTCATAACCCGTTTTGATGCCGGCAGTGTACCTGTGGGCCAACTTGTTTTCACCTCTGATACCAAGTCCCTGGGAGAAATCCAGGACCTTGCATTATTCAGAGTAAGACCCATGTTTTCTACATTACCGGGAGTATCTGCTCCACCCCCCTTTGGCGGTAATCAAAAAACAGTGATTGTTCGTGTTGACCCGGAAAAATTGCAAAATTATCACCTGTCCCCGGACGCCGTTATCCAGTCTCTTATTAAATCCAATACCATTACTCCCGCAGGTAATGTTCGTATCGGCGATGAGACGTATATAACCTCACAAAATGCAGTAGTAGAAAACATAAAAACGTTGGAGAATGTACCAATTACAGTAGGACCCGGACCGGCTGTTTACATACGTGATATAGGGCAAGTTGAATTAGGATCGGATATAACCACCAGTTACGCGCTTGTCAATGGGAAACGATCTGTATATATCCCGGTTACAAAAAGATCAGACGCATCCACCTGGGATGTAGTGCAAAGAGTGAAAGCGGCTTTACCGGATATGCAGGCCGCTCTTCCATCCGACATAAAAATCAGCTATGAATTTGACCAGTCGGGGTATGTGATCAATTCACTAAAAAGCCTGATGTTTGAAGGAGGGCTGGGCGCTTTGCTTACGGGTTTAATGGTTTTATTGTTTTTAGGAGACCGCAGAAGCGCCGTGATAGTAGTGCTCACCATACCGTTAGCCTTACTTTCCGGTGTGATTTTGCTATTTCTAACCGGGCAGACTATCAATATTATGACACTCGGCGGACTGGCGTTAGCCGTAGGCATATTGGTTGACCAGGCTACAGTAACCATTGAAAATATTCACCAGCACCTCGAGAAGGGAAAAACAAAGGCGCGGGCTATAGTGGACGCCTGTTTGGAAATTGCGGTTCCCCTGTTGCTGATCCTTTTGAGTATCATGTCTGTATTTGTACCTGCTTTATTCATGAGCGGAGTTCCTAAATCCATGTTCGTGCCCCTTTCTCTTTCTGTAGGATTTTCAATGATTGCATCCTATTTTCTTGCACTCAGTTTTGTACCGGTAGTTGCCAACTGGTTAATAAAATCAAACTTGCATGAAAAGCTGCAGGAACATCATGAGGGGCGTTTTGCCCGGTTCAGGGAAAAGTACCTGCAGGCCGGATATTATTTCTCAAAGCGTATCCGCCCCTTAAACTGGATATATTTTATAGCTTCGTTTTTGTTGTTAATTCCACTGTTCATTAATATTGGTACAGATATATTCCCGAAGGTAGATGCAGGGCAGGCGCAGATGAGATTACGCATGCCAACGGGCACAAGACTGGAACGCACGGAAGATGCAACCAGGAAAGTGTTGCAGATCGCAGACAGCATCACCGGGAATCATGTAGCCATCAGCTCCGCTTTCGTTGGAACGCAGCCCTCCAGTTATCCGATCAATCTGATTTATCTGTGGACAAGCGGGCCGCATGAATCTGTGACCCGGTTTAACCTGGCCAAAGACGCGGCAATGCCCATAGAAACATTTAAGGAAAAGATGCGTAGTGCTATGAAGCAATCATTTCCGGAGGCAAGTATTTCTTTTGAACCAGGCGACCTGGTAGAACAGGTACTGAACCTGGGATCGAGCAATCCGATTGAAATTACCGTGCTTGACCGCAATCTCTCCGAAGGTAACCAACTTGCAAAAAGATTGCTCCAAAATCTTAGCCATATAGAAGGGCTGAGAGATTTGCAAATTGCCACACCACTGGAATATCCTACCATTAAAATAGATATTGACAGGATAAAAGCAGGGCAATTAGGACTCACGATAGATCAGGTAGCCCGTTCAACAGTAGCGGCCACTTCATCAAGCCGGTTTACTCAACCCAATTACTGGCTGGATAAATCTACAGGAACGGCATACCAGGTGCAGGTAGAATATCCTGAATTTAAAATGAACTCCACCTCGCAGCTTGAAATGGTGCCGGTTAATTCTGCACAATCGCAGGTTTACCTGCGGGATGTAGCCAATTGGCAAAAAACATTTACACCCGGAGAATACGACCGGCTCAACCAGCAGCGCTTTATCACAATTACTTCAAATATCTCACAACGGGATCTTGGATCGGTTGTTAAAGATGTAAACCGGCAAATAAGCGCTCTTGGGAAACTGCCGGGAGGCGTAAAGATTTCGCTGAGAGGCCAGGCGGACCTGCTTGCCCAAACCCTGGATGAATTGCAATTCGGCCTGCTGATTGCGGTTATAGTAATTTTCCTGCTCCTCACTATTTATTTTCAGTCATTCAGATTGGCACTTACAACACTTTCCATTGTCCCTGCTGTAATTGCAGGTTCGGTACTGCTATTGTTGATTACAGGAAAAACGTTGAACATCCAGTCATATATGGGCACTATCATGGCAGTAGGTGTTGCTATTTCAAATGCAATACTATTTATCACGAATGCCGACCAACTGCGCCGTAAAGGAAATATCGAAACTTCACACATTAAGGGAGCCGGATCCCGCCTCAGGCCAATCTTAATGACCAGTCTTGCCATGATTGCTGGTATGATCCCATTGTCATTAGGACTTGGGGAGGGAGGAGATCAGACAGCCCCCCTGGGAATAGCCGTGATAGGGGGTTTGCTATTTTCCATGATCAGCACCCTATTCTTTTTGCCCCTTATATACCAGGCTTTCATAGGCAAAAAAGCCTACGCCAGCATTTCATTAGACCCAAATGACAGCAGCAGCAGACATTTTGATAACAACAATCAATAATTATAATATCAATCTAATTTAATTATATGAATATGATAAAATATAAAGTTTTGCAAAAAAAAGAATCATTTAGTTGGCTCTATCGGCGTACAGAAGAGGTTATTAAACTCAAAAACAAAGCAGACTATTGTATTGTTTTTTTTGCGAGCCTGTTAATGCTGGCTACTGGTTGTAAAAACAAAGAGACGGGCACTGTTACTCTTGCAGATTCCAGGCAAGACACATTGCAGGCTTTTATTATCAGGCAGCAACTGGTATCAAAAACGGTTTCTTTACCATCGCAACTGGAACCATTTGAAAGGGCAGAGTTATTTGCTAAAATACAAGGCTATGTGAGAAAAATGAATGTGGATATTGGTGAAAAAGTAAAACCTGGAGAAGTATTGGCTATAGTAGAAGCACCGGAATATAACGCGAACCTGTCCCAATCAGTTGCATCTGCACGGGCAACGAAAGCAAAATACCAATCGAGCAAAGATGCTTATGAACGTTTATTGAATGCCGCAAAAGAGCCCGGCGCCATTGCAGAAGGAGAACTCGTAAAAGCGCAGAACCAGATGATGGCGGATAGTGCTGCTTATGACGCAGCAAAACAAACATCAAATGCCTATAGCCAGTTAAATAATTACCTGGTGATTAAAGCGCCTTTTTATGGAGTAATAACACAGCGAAATGCAGACCCAGGTGATTTAGTAAGTAGTAATAACCCAAAGCCATTGCTGGTAATAGAAAACAACAGTTTATTACGGTTAAAAGTTCCCGTACCGGAAGCATATACGGATGCGGCAACAGAAACAAAGATTATTCCCTTTACAGTAGATGCTATACCTGGCAATAGTTTTACCGCCACCATTTACCGGAAATCGAATACAATTGATTTGGCCAACAGGACGGAGCTATGGGAATTCCTTGTGAAAAATGAAAAGGGCCTATTGCGATCGGGCATGTATGCAAACAGCAAATTGTCTGTTTCCCGGAAATACCCCTCATTGGTAGTTCCCTATCAGGCCGTGGCAACTAATCTTGAAAAAAGGTTTGTCATTAAGTATCATAGCGGAAAATCGGAATGGATAGATGTACGCAATGGTATAACACTGGATAGTACAGTTGAAATATTTGGTGATATCATGCCAGGCGATACCCTTTTGTTTAAAGCAACTGATGAAATAAAACAAGGACAAAAACTTGCTGTGAAAGTTAAATCGCAATAATTTATTTCAGTGGTGCTTTGGCATATAGCTATTAGTTTGAGAGGCTGGGGGCGTCAATACCAGGATAGCCGGAAATATATTTTAGGTGTATTCTTTGCAAAACCCGGGGATAAGCATTTCCATGCGCCAGGTATCTTTCTTCCACACTCAACATTTTACGGTTTTGTTCATTCAGCAAAACCAGCCGTAATTCTTTGGCCCGTATTTGACTGAACAGTATTTCAAACTTCGGGTTTGCTTTAAAAATCAAAGGCAAATATTCCTTGTTTAATACAAGCGCTTCGCAATCTTCAATAGCAATAAAATTTTTGTGAGAAGGCGTGTTTTCAAAATGGCCCTCCCTAAAAAACATCCTTCCAATTTAAATTCAGAGGCTTTTTCATTGCCTGTATCGTCATCAGTGGTTGCTACAATAAACCCCTTATTCAGAAAACCGATAAATCGGCAGTATTCTCCGATTCTCAGTATATAATCTCCTGATGTCGCTGTGTTTGGGGCTTTCTTCAATCTCCTGCCGGCTGATTTCAATGCGTTGCTTAATATAGTTAATAACTTGCGAATACATTTGGAAAGGTTATTTACAAATGTAAAATAATTAGGGGATAAGGAAGTTGGATATAAAAACAGAAGGCAATAGGGAACCATTGGATTTTATAATTCTTCTTCAAAAAATATAACCCGATTTCGGCTGAAGCGCTAACAATCCACTAAGCAGATATGTTAATATTTATTATAGGTATTATACTACTTTTATTGTAACAGAAAAGACAACCGTTTTTGGAGAAAAGCAGGTTTTGGTATTACATGCCTGGTAGTGGAGTTTTGCATCAAGTGTATATTTCCCCTGTTGAATTTTTTCAAACGTTTTAAATGTTATGGTTATTTTAAAAACGCCATCATACACAAGCAAATAATCACTGATTCCTTCCAATCTGAATTTTTTTCCCGCAGGAAATGACTGTTTGTTTGTCGTAATAATTTCATCTGCATTTATTTCAAGAGTAGTGGGAATAATAAATTCATCATTTACTTTATTTGCCTGGATATGGTAACCTTTCTTTACCGTAACATAAATATATATTTCTCCACTTTTCCCTGCATATGCAGTTACTTCCGGCGCATTCACCTTTACGATACTATCTGCACTTGCTTGTTCTTTACACGGTAATAAATACAGCAGGAATATAAAAGGCCAGTGTGCCGGCATCAGTTAGTATTTTTCACCAGTTCATCTAATTTTTGTTTTAGTTTGGTGAGCTTTGCATCAAAGCTCACGGTGTTCAGCAAAGAATAAAACTTGATTTTCCCTTCTTTGTCAATTACCAGGTTGGAGGCAATAGGCACTTCATCCCTTGCCAAAGCAGGCTGCACCCCTTCAGGGGCATATTTTGCTGATACTGTTCCATTCGTATCCAGTAACACAGGAAATGAAAAACGGAAACGTTCCAGCGATTTTTCTACCAGGTTCTTATCCTCTTTTACATCCACAATAAATACCAGCACATTTTTGCTTCGGTAATTTTGATAAAGCTCTTCCAGGTAAGGAGCTTCTGCATTACAAAAGGGACACCAGGTTGCCGCAAAATGTATCACCACATACCTCCCTTTTAACTGGTCCAATGAATAGGTTTTACCATCAATGGCTTTAAGTTCAAATAAGGGAGCTGGTTGCCCAAGCATGGCCTGCTCATCCTGCTGTGCATATAAAGCAGCAGGAGCCACTGTTATTATCACCATGCTGATGAATGTCAAAAATCTTTTCATAGTTATCGTTTCTTTTTTGAAGGTACTACTTTTTTCCCTCCGTCATATCATATGCAAATGAAATAATTATTTCTCTATTCAATAATTTCATTGAATAGTTGAAAAGATCCTATATTTGCACGTGAAAACTATTTCAATATGGCAAAATCCTCTATTAAGGAACAGGTTTACCAGGAGCTTTCAAGGGTTACACATGCTATCTCCAACCCCAAGCGGATGGAACTCATTGATGTCCTGTCCCAAAAGGGCTATTCCGTTGAAGAACTTTCCAAAGAGATTGCGATGTCCATTGCCAGTACCTCTCAGCACCTGCAGGTATTGAAATCAGCAAAGCTGGTGGACAAACAGCGGCAGGGTAATTTTATAATTTACAGCATTACGGATGATAGCGTACTGAAACTGGTATCAGCTGTTAAAGAATTAGGTTTCCGCAAGATTGCTGAAATAGAACGGCTTATCACCGATTTCAAGGCTGATAAGGAAGTCCTGGAATCCATTACTCTTGACGGCTTACTGGCAAGATCCAAAAAGGAAAAGGTAATACTAATTGATGTGAGACCCGAAGATGAATTTAAAGCTGGTCATATACCCAATGCCATTTCTATTCCTCTTGCTCAATTGAAAAAGAGGCTGAAAGAAATACCCAAAAACAAGACTATTATAGCTTATTGCCGTGGACCATTATGTGTGATGGCAATTGATGCCATTAAACTGCTGAACCAAAAGAAATTCAACGCCATCCGTATGGAAGAGGGTTATGTGGAATGGAAATTAAAGCAACAGGAAATCAATAGAAATTAGACCATGAAACCTGTAATATTAATTCTTGGCGGGGGCGCGGGTGGCTTAATGACAGCCCATTTCCTGCGTAAAAAATTGGGCAGTAATTGCCGTATAATTGTTTTTGAAAAAGAGGAGAAGAATGTCTTTGCTCCTTCACTGCTCTGGCTGATGGTAGGTAAAAGAAAGACAAAAGATGTCTATCGTGCTACAAAACAGGCAGCTAAGAAAGGAATTGAATTGGTTTTAGGAAATATCGAAAAGGTTAATCCTGAAAGCAAATCGGTACTGATAAATGGCATAGAATATAAAGGCGATTATTTAATCATTTCATTAGGTGCCGCCCAACTGGCAGTGCCTGCCCTTTCAGAAAAAGGTTTTGATTTCTTTTCACTTGACGGAGCCGCCCGCTTTCATGATGCTTTGCTGCAATTTAAAGGCGGCAAAATCGCAGTGCTTATTTCTTCACTTCCTTTTAAATGCCCGGCAGCTCCTTATGAAGCTGCCATGCTGATTGAAACTGCCGTACGCAAAAAAGGCATCCGTGATAAAACGGAAATAGCGGTTTATTCACCAGAAACAATGCCTATGCCTGTAGCTGGTAAAGCGCTTGCAGATGCTGTAAAGCAGATGCTTGAAATTAAGGGCATAAAATATTTTCCGGAGCATCAGTTTACACAGGCTGATTCCAATTCACTTGGCTTCTCAAACGGGAATAGCTTTTCTTTTGACCTCCTTGCATATACCCCCAAGCATAGTTGTCCAGATATTATTGCAAACGGTCCCCTGACAGGTAAATCAGGTTGGATTGAAACTGACCGCAACACCCTGGAAACAAACTTTTCAAATGTGTACGCTATTGGTGATATCACCTTTATCCCATTGGAATCAGGCAAGCCATTACCTAAAGCCGGGGTATTTGCACATTACCAGGCAGCAGTAGTGGCTAATAACATAGCTGAAAAAATAGAAGGAGGCTCAAAGTTGAAAACCTTTGATGGCTCAGGTCAATGTTTCCTTGAAATGGGGGATGGTAAAGCAGGATATGCAGGCGGCAATTTTTACGGTTCACCACTTCCACTTGTTAAAATGAAAAAGCCGGGTTACCGGTGGCATTTAACGAAAGTAATGTTTGAAAAATACTGGTTCTTTAAATATTTCTAAATCTGACGGTTATGATAAATAAAAAACAACTGCGCTTATTTATTACAGTCTTGTTGATAGTGGGTGTATCTGTCAACAGTATTGGACAAGCTGCCAATACTGAACCCTGGACGGAAAATCAATTGATGCCCCCTGCAGAATTGGCTAAAGTCATCAATGATAAAAATGCGCCTCAGCCGATAGTATTCAGCATCGGACCGGATGCCATCATAAAAAACTCAATCGATATCGGTCCTGCACATGAAAAGGAATATATTTCTAAATTCAGAGAGGCAATTTCAAAACTGCCTAAAGATGCAAACATTGTAATCTATTGCGGCTGCTGCCCCTTTGAGCATTGCCCGAATATCCGCCCTGCATTTCAATTGCTGAATGAAATGAAGTTCACCAATCAAAAATTGCTGAGTCTTCAAACGAATATAAAAGTAGATTGGATTAACAAAGGATATCCTGTATCAGAAAAGTGATGGATAAGAAAGTATAAGATATTGTGTTCAATCAGTTCGGCGGTGAACATGATGGGAGAGTTGAAAAACCTTCATGTCTCCGCCATTCTGGATTGCTTGGCATGAAGCAGGCGGTTTTGCAGAACCGAAAAGGAATTGAGGTTGGCGTTGGTTCAGAGAGGTTTGCCGGACCACAGCATATTGAATGGGGTGTGGAGCCATCGGCAGGTATGGCTGTATTGGCAAGACAAAGAAGTATAAACGCATTTAATGCTGTAGCTGAAACTTTAGCGTTAGAAATTCAGCCCTATGATCTTGCAAAAATGGTAACAGCGGGTTGCTTTCTGAATGATATACCAAAAGCCTTATGGGAAGGGTATCTTATTATAAAACCGGGAGGAATATTTGTGGTTGGCCTGATTGTCTGCAACAGTGAGCCCGGCAAAAAGTATGAACAGCACAAAAGCACAAACAAAGTTTACAGGGAAGCTCATTTTCAGTGATTAAATCAGAAAAAAACTAAAATCAATAAGTCATGATGCATGGAAATTGGTACTGGATGGGGTGGGGAATGTGGATCATTCCTGCCATCGTTATAATTGTTTTATTATGGAGATTGAGCAATAACAATCAGGTAACACATCATCACCATTATCATTCAGGTGTTGATGGAGAAAAGGAAACTCCGTTGGATATTTTAAAGAAGAGATACGCCAATGGTGAAATCACGAAAGAGCAATTGGAAGAAATGAAGAAGAATATCTGATGAATAGCTAAGGGGAAAATATTTTGATACGGGCTCATTCCAATACTTCCGGAATAAAAATGGCTGGGCGCAAGGGCATACTGCCTGATACTATTCGCGAAAGTATTGCTGCAGAGGTTTCATTTGGGCACTGGTCAGCGAAGAACTATTAGAAATATTTTTTATATGGAAGAAAATGATTGACCAAAATGATGTTTCACTACAAGTATAAATGAATTGAATTATGAAAACCTTATTTATAATCAACGATGGGCCTTATGGAAGTGAAAAAGCATATAATGCTTTGCGAATGGCAAATCAGCTTAATAAAGAACACCCGGATGTGCAAGTCCGGATCTTTTTGATGGCAGATGGAGCCAATTGTGCAATTGCCAGTCAAACTACCCCCAATGGGTATTACAATATTGAAAGAATGTTGAAACTCTCACTGAACAAAGGGGCAAAAGTAAAGATCTGCGGGAGCTGTGCCGATGCAAGGGGACTGAAGAACCTGCCATTGGTGGAAGGCGCCGAAATCAGCAATCTTACAGAACTCACAAATTGGGTGGTTGACAGTGATAAAGTATTAACTTTCTAAGATTAACGAATGATCAGCGTTATTCTCTTCAATTCTTGTGAAATAAAATAATGAAACAATGGAAAGCGCAAAGCAAATTGATACCAATACTCTGAGGACCTGGTTGGAAGAAGGTAAAGAGGTTTCTGTACTTGACATAAGGCCCATTCAGGAGCGTACAGAATGGTTTATCCCCGGCAGCATTTATCTTAATGCTTACGATAAGTTGAAGGCAAATAATCCAGATGCTTTGAGGGGTTTATACCTTGAGAAAACAGTTCCGGTCGTAACTATTTGTGCCGGAGGAAAAACCAGTATGATTGCTGCCGGCTTACTCCGGAAGCAGGGTTTTGAAGCTTACTCATTAGAAGGCGGAATGAAAGCCTGGAGTTTGTCATGGAATACTGCAAGGATTCCATTTACTGATTTTGAGATAATACAATTCAGGAGAACCGGTAAAGGTTGCCTTTCTTATATAATAGCATCAAATCATGAAGCAATAGTAATAGACGCTTCATTACCAATTGAAGCTTATCAGGAAATTCTTAATAAAGAAAACCTAAAATTGAAGCATGTAATAGAAACCCATATTCATGTTGACCATCTTTCAAGGTCAAAGCAATTGGCGGAGGCCAGCAATGCTGGTTTGTATCTTCCTTTTCCTAACAGGGTAGATTTTCATTTTGAACCGATAACCGCTGCGACTGAATTCCAGGTTGGCAGGATCAGCGTTAAAGCCATACAAACACCCGGCCATACTTTAGAAAGCACCAGCTATTTGGTAGACCACAAAGTGTTAATGACGGGCGATACACTGTTTATTAATGGCGTTGGCAGACCAGACCTGAAAGCAAACACAGACGAGGCAATGAGTAAATCAAAATTGCTCTATCAGTCCCTGCAAAAATTATTGGCTTTTGAGGACGACACTATAGTATTACCGGCACATACAAGTGAGCCGGTGGATTTTGACAATGTGCCTGTTCAAACAACAATAGCCGACATCAAAAAAACCGTAAACATGCTCAAACTGACGGAAGGAGAATTTATTGATACAATTCTGCAACGTATCCCGCCAGCGCCTGCTAATTATCTTTCCATTGTTGAAAAAAATATTAAAGGTGATTTCAGCGATATAAACCCAATTGATTTGGAAGCGGGGGCAAACAGGTGTGCCATTTCATAAAAACAGTCAAACACATAAGTGTCATAGAATGAAATCAGCAGGCAAGCCACAATTACTCGAAAACAAAAGCTATACAGAGCCATCCGTTTTTTTGCCGGAAAACCTTCTTCGAGAAGCAAAAAGACAAAAAAATATTCCAGACTGCCTTGTTCCTGAAATATGTGTTTTAGACCCTGATGGTGATTTAGCCGCCTATATTTTGAAAATGGAGAGAGCCTCACTTAATGGATGTTGGGCCTGCTACCATTCAAAAATGTACAACTTTTTAATTGACGGCACTGAAATCGGTATCATTCCATGTATTGTAGGGGCATCCTATGCAGTATTGGTGGCTGAACAATTATTTGTATCGGGTTGTAAACACCTCATCAGTGTTACATCGGCGGGTATTATTAATCATCCATCATTCAACAGGCGGTTTGCATTAATAACAGAAGCGGTAAGAGACGAAGGCACCAGCTATCATTACCTGCCTCAGGGTGCAATTGCACGACTCCCTCAATCCCTATACCGGAAACTGGCTGTTGATTCTGGAGACGGTTTGTGCCCGTATTTTGAAGCAAAGAGCTGGACTACAGATGCACCCTACAGGGAAACACAAACAGCCATTGAAGCAATGAAAAACCAAAATATTTGTTGTGTTGAAATGGAAGCATCCGCTCTTTATGCTTTTGCGGAGGCTAAACAGGAAAATGTTGTCTGCTTTGCGCACCTCACCAATACAATGGCCCTGGCGGAGGGTGATTTTGAAAAAGGGGAGCATTTCGGAAGCATTGATACATTAAATCTATTGTCATATTTATTGAAACGGATCTTTTAAAAATGGAAATACAATTAGGCTTAAAGGAAAACTGGAAGCAGTTTACCCTACTCGTTATCATCAATGCCTTTGTTGGTGGTATGGTTGGTTTAGAGCGAAGTATCCTGCCACGTATAGCCGATGTTGAATTTCACATTGCCGCGAAAACGGCGATTCTTTCTTTTATTATTGTATTTGGTATTGTTAAGGCAATTACTAATTACTATACTGGTGCATTGGCTAATAAATTCGGCAGAAAAAAATTATTGGTGGCAGGCTGGATAATAGGAATTCCTATTCCATTCATTCTAATGTTTGCTCCCACATGGAATTGGATAATAGCCGCGAATGTGCTTTTGGGGATTAATCAGGGTTTAACCTGGTCAAGTACCGTAGTAATGAAGATTGACCTGGTTGGTGAAAAGCAAAGGGGGTTTGCAATGGGCTTAAATGAATTTGCAGGATATATTGCTGTTGCCCTTATCGCTTTTCTTACAGGATGGATTGCCAGTGAGTATGGGCTAAGGCCATACCCGTTTTATGTTGGCATCGGTTTAGTTTTTTTGGGATTGACCGGCAGCCTTTTTTTTATAAAAGACACCAAACATCATGTAGCAAAAGAAACAGTCACGAATACCATCCCCAAATTGAAGAATATATTTTGGGATACTACATGGAAAGATAGAAACCTGGGTTCGGTTACTCAGGCCGGTTTAATCAATAACCTGAATGATGGCATGGCATGGGGTATTTTCCCAATCTTGCTGGCAACTAAGGGGTTCACTATTGCTGAAATCGGAATTGTTACGGCAATATATCCTGGCGTTTGGGGCATTGGCCAATTATTTACCGGCAAAATGGCGGACATCTTTTGTAAGAAAGACATGCTTTACGTTGGAATGTTTTTACAAGCCATTGCCCTGATTGTTTTAGTTTGGGGCAATACCATGTTCCATTTTATTATTCTCTCCACCATTTTGGGTTGGGGCACAGCAATGGTGTATCCTACATTCCTGGCAACAGTAGCGGAGAATACAAATCCGCAGGACAGGGCAAAAAGCATTGGTATTTTCCGTTTGTGGAGAGACCTGGGATATGCCATTGGTGCAATACTCACAGGGATAATTGCAGATTTTATAAGCATCAATGCAGCTATTCTCTTTATTGGTTTACTAACATTGGCATCTGCGCTTATTATCCGGTACAGAATGAGATGTAAAACTGATGGTTCTTTAAGAATATGGGATTGGATAACCCATAAATATAAACAAGATGCAGGAACAGAAAATGAAAGAGTGCTTTGCACTGGCAGAGCTTCAATCGTTGATAAAGCCATCGCCTGACCAGGTTAAAATCTTTGATTTGAGAAGTTCAAAAGATTACGCTGAGAAACATATTCCTGGCGTAGTAAATGCAAAATAGCATTTATTCCAGCTTCACCAATAATGTTATATTTGAAAGCGTAGCCGTAAATGATATTTAATACAACAAAATTTAAGCAAGAATGAAATTCTTTGTTACTGCCTTGTTTTTATTTTCCGGCATTGCATTTGAAGTGCCGGAAGTAAAGGTTTCGGGTGCCATGAAAAATGTTATGATGGATGGAGATTTATCAGCTCACGCAGATCTTGCCACAATGAATAAGATTCGCCTTTATGGACTCGGCCCCGTTGCCGGGTTGAAAGGAGAGATAATGGTATTGGATGGCAAAGTATTTTCCACTTCAAAAGACTACAACAAATTATTGAATCAGCAAGACAAGGTATCAAAGGCGGCATTACTTGTTTACAGCAATGTCGGAAAATGGAAAGTATTCAGCATCAATACAACTGTTAACAATTATGCAGAACTGGAAAAGTTGGTAGAAGCTACTGCTAAATCAAAAGGGTATGATACGGAGATTCCCTTTGCCTTTAAAGTTGAGGCGAAACCGGAGAGAATATTTTATCACGTAATAGATTGGAAAGAAGGAACTGTGCATACCATGGAAAATCATAAGCAATTTGCATGCACGGGGCAGTTCTCTCATGCTAACATAATAATGCTTGGCTTTTATTCTACGCATCATCAAACCATCTTTACGCATCACACTACATTTATGCATGTGCATTTTCTGGACGAAAAGACTAAAACAGTCGGGCATTTAGATGACCTTTCAATAAAAGGATTCATAACAATTTATTTGCCTGAAAAATAAGAATGACATATGTAAATTAATTCCCGTATCGTCCCAAAAACTGATTTAAGGAAGGGAATTGGCAATTGTCGCAAATCATATTATTTTCTTTTTAACTGATTCCCCCTCGATAATCCCTCAACTTTGCAACCATGTGGCAGAATTCATTTTTCATATTTTGTTTTTATATTTGCACCTTATGAAATCTTTCTTCTTAATTATTGGCCTTTACATGCTCTACCTGTCTTGTCTTCCTTGTGGCGACAATAGGGAATTTAGTACAAAATCAGAAGAGAAAGTTTCTGCTGCTGCCAATAAAAAAGAACATCAGCATGGGAGAGATACCTGCACCCCTTTTTGCACCTGTTCATGCTGTTCAGCTTCAGGCTTCGACGTTTCATTCAGCAAACCACAGGTTCAAAAAATTTTTCCCCTGGTAGAGAAGGAATTTTCTACTTACAATGTATGCTTTACTTCTCAGGTTTATTTTGCCATCTGGCAGCCCCCCAAAATATCTTAATTACTTCTCTTTATTGAATTTGCTGAGTGATTAATTTATTTGCCGAGACCGGCATTTGTAATTCAATCATTTAGCATGGCAAAATTGCAAACAAAAAAAGGCTAAAAAGGCAAAGCAGCCTTTGGCAATGCGAGTTATAAAAATCATTGTTGTGCACTGTGTTGTGTAATACCTTTTGCAGCTAGCCCCAAAAGGCAAATTCACTTCTGCAGGCATATTTCCAAATTGAAATAAAATATGCTCAATAAAATCATTCATTTCAGCATAAAGAATAAACTCATTATCGGTGTAATGACACTTGCGCTTATTATTTGGGGTATATGGAGCGCAACCAGGTTACCGGTTGATGCCCTGCCAGATGTAACGAATAACCAGGTGCAGGTAATTACCCGGGCTCCAACCCTGGCTGCCCAGGAGGTAGAGCAATTCATTACTTACCCGGTTGAAAAATCTCTATCCAATATTCAAGGTTTGGTAGAGATGCGTTCCTTTTCCCGGTTCGGATTAAGTGTAATTACTGTGGTGTTTGAAGAAAAAATGAGTGTGTATTTTGCCAGGCAGTTAATTGCAGAAAAACTCAAAGATGCCGAAAGACAAATACCCAAAGGCGCAGGCACGCCTGAACTTGGCCCGGTTACCACCGGGCTTGGAGAAGTATTTCAATACGTAATCCATGGAAAAAAAGGCAGCGAACAAAAATACTCTGCCATGGACTTACGTACCATGCAAGACTGGATTGTTGCCCGCCAGTTAACAGGCATCCCCGGTGTGGCTGAGATAACAGGTTTTGGCGGTATAAGTAAACAGTATGAAGTAGCCGTAAACCCTGACCGCCTGAAAGCCATGAATGTAAGCATCCCTGAAATTTTTACAGCCCTCGAAAAAAATAACGAGAATACGGGTGGAGCATATATTGACAGGAAACCAAATGCCTATTTCATCCGTGGGGTAGGTTTGGTGAAATCGTTTGCTGATATTGAAAACATTGTTATTAAACATCAGGGTGGCGGCATCCCTGTATTAATAAGAGATGTGGCTAAAGTACAATTTGGTACGCCGCCCCGGTATGGCGCAATGACCTACAATGGAGAGAAAGAAGTGGTTGGCGGAATTGTGCTGATGATGAAAGGAGCTAACAGTGCATCTGTTGTTGGTTTGGTGAAAGAGCGGATGAAGACCGTAGAAAAATCTCTGCCGGAGGATGTAGAAATTGAAGCATTTTTAGACCGTACCAATTTAATTGACCGAGCCATCAATACAGTAAAAACAAACCTGATTGAAGGCGCATCGATTGTGATATTAGTGCTTGTTCTGTTCTTAGGCAATCTTCGTGCAGGTTTAATAGTTGCGTCTGCCATCCCTTTATCCTTATTATTTGCACTGGCATTAATGAATTTGTTTGGCGTAAGCGCCAACCTCATGAGTTTAGGCGCAATTGATTTTGGTTTGATAGTGGATGGAGCTGTAATCATCGTGGAGGCCACACTGCATTTCCTGGCATCTCAAAAATTAAAAGCGAAATTGACGCAACAACAGATGGACAATGCGGTAGGAGGCAGCGCCCGGCGCATGATGAGTTCGGCAGCTTTCGGGCAAATCATTATCCTCATTGTTTATTTACCCATTCTTTCCCTTCAGGGTGTAGAAGGTAAGATGTTTCGCCCCATGGCAGAAACAGTAAGTTTTGCTATTCTCGGCGCATTGCTGTTATCACTCACATACATACCCATGATGAGTGCTTTGTTACTTTCAAAAAATATCAATCACAAAAGAACATTTGCTGATAAAATGATGACTTTTTTTCAGCGCTTGTATGTACCGGTTATTAAAGGAGCTATTAATATAAAATATGCAGTAGTATGTGTTGCCCTTGTTTTATTAATCATTTCCATCATCATCTTTAAAAACATGGGGGGCGAGTTTATTCCTACTCTGGAAGAAGGTGATTATGCTATTGAGTTTGTATTGCCGCAAGGCTCATCCTTATCGCAAACAATAGAAACCATTATGATGGCGGAACGGATGTTAAGAACATTTCCGGAAGTAAAAATGGTGGTGGGTAAAACCGGCAGTGCTGATGTGGCAACTGATCCTATGCCGCCTGAAGCATCCGATTTAATAGTGATATTGAAACCGAAAAAGGAATGGGCAACTACCGGCGATTTCTATAAACTGGCAGATATAATGAGGGATAAATTGTCAACTATTCCGGGGGTAATTGCGGAACCCAGCCAGCCCATACAAATGCGGTTTAATGAATTGATGACGGGTATACGGCAGGATGTGGCCATTAAAATATTTGGTGAAAACTTAGATACACTTACTGCGTATGCAGATAAAGTGGCAAAAGTTATCCGTCCGATAGAAGGAATCACACAACCACAGGTGGAAAGAGTGAACGGCCTGCCGCAAATCACTGTCGAATATGACAGGGCAAGACTTGCCGGTTATGGATTAAATATTGTAGATGTAAATCATGTTATCAGTACTGCATTTGCAGGTGAGGTGGCCGGTGCAGTTTATGAAAATGAAAGAAGGTTTGATTTGGTACTGCGGCTCGATAGCAGTTACCGCACTTCATTGGAAGATGTAAGCAATTTATATGTGCCCATGACAGACGGGAATCAAATTCCCTTATCACAAGTTGCAACTGTTTCATTTAAAACAGGCCCGGCACAAATAAGCCGTGAAGCAGGCAAACGGAGAATTTATGTAAGTTTTAATGTAAGCGGTCGCGATGTTTCAAGTGTGGTAAAAGAAGCACAAGACAAATTAAATCAAAAAGTGAAACTGCCTACGGGTTATTATTATACCTATGGCGGCACTTTTGAAAACCTTCAAAAGGCATCTGCACGTTTAATGGTTGTAGTGCCGCTTGCCTTGTTGCTTATCTTCTTCATGCTTTACCTCACTTTTGGGTCTGCTAAAGAAGCTGCATTGATTTTTACAGCCATTCCCATGAGTGCTATTGGTGGTGTGTTTGCGTTATTAGCAAGGGGAATGCCATTTAGCATTTCAGCAGGTGTTGGTTTTATTGCCTTGTTTGGAGTGGCAGTGTTAAATGGAATTGTATTAATCAGCACATTTAATCAACTACAGAAAGATGGAATGAACGATGTATTGCAGAGAGTGTTGGAGGGCACAAGAATCCGTTTGCGTCCGGTACTGATGACGGCAGCAGTTGCCTCGCTCGGTTTTTTACCAATGGCATTGAGCAGCGGCGCTGGTGCAGAAGTGCAAAAGCCATTAGCTACTGTTGTTATTGGTGGATTAATTACGGCAACATTTTTAACGTTAGTCTTGCTTCCCTGTTTATATATCATCTTTTCAAAAGGAATTAAACTGAATATGAAACCCGGTGCAACAAGTGTTGGAGTAATTGTTTTGTTATTGTTTTATTATACTACGCAGGCTCAACAACCTGTTATAAAAAGACTAAGCGTCAGCGAAGCAATCGGCTTTGCAAAAAACAACCTGCAATACGAAGTAAACAATCAGCAAATTAATAAAGGCAAAGCGCAGATAAAAACAGCAACCACTTTGCCCAAAACTGGTGTGTTTGCAGAAAACGAAGATATGAGGCCAGGTGATACTAAAGGCATCCTTAAAATTGGCGTATCGCAAAGCATTGCATGGCCGGGTTTATACAAGACACAGAAAAACCTATACAATGAACAGTTGAAATATTACCAGGCTAATTCGGCAGTTATTGACGTGGATATAAAGAGGGGAGTGCGGACGGTATATTACCAGCTTTGGTATTTGCAGGATAAACAGCAATTGTATCAGCGCCTAGATAGTATTTATAAATCATTGAATGAAGCGGCAAGGCTGAAAGTTAAAACTGGCGACAGCCCGGGATTGGACAGCATTGCTGCCAATGTGCGGATGAAGGAATTGCAGGCCTTTTTACAACAGATTGATAAGGATATACAAATACAGCAACAAGTGTTGATGCAACTATTAAATATAAACGAGGCTATGCTGCCTTTACTGATGCCATTGGAAGAGTTACCAATGCCGGAAGCTGCCGTTGACAGCACTCACCCGGTACTGGCATTGCAAGCACAAAACATCAATATTTCCAATGCAGGAATTGGAGTAATTAGGAGCGAAAACAAGCCGGATTTTTCAGGCCGCTTTTTCAGTCAACGGCTGTGGGGAGCAAAGGACCCATTTACCGGTTTTTCAGTAACTGCGGCTTTCCCAATATTTGGAACTGGTGCTTACCAAAGCAAAGTAAAACTGGCACAGGCAGATATGGCAGTTCAACAAAAACAATACGAATATGATAAGCAGGTTTTAACCAGTCGGCAATTGCAGATGCAGCAGGAAGCAGAGAAGAATAAAAGCATGTTGACCTTTTATAAAAACGCTGGATTAAAGCAGGCTGAGGAAATCATAAAAGCCGCTTCACTGGCTTACCGTTCAGGAGAGATAAGTTTTCCCGAACTGTCACAGTTTTTAACTCAGGCTATAGAAATTCAAAAGAATTATTTGGAAAACCTGAATGGATATAACCAGTCAGTAATTCAATACAGTTATTACATCAACCAATAAAATACATACAGATGAAGAGATTCCTGGTTATAGCCTTCCTTTTAACAGACATTGTTTCCCTGCTATCTTGTGGGAGTAAGGATAAGAATAATAAAGATATTACCAAAACAGTAGATGCTCCTAAAGAAAATGAACATCAAAAACCTGATGAGACAACGCTTACAGCAGAGCAAATGAAAACAATTGGTGTAGAGTTAGGCCGCATCGAACAAAAGCAATTAACTGCATCACTTAAGACTAACGGTGTGCTGAAAGTGCCCAACCAGAATAAAGCAAGCATCAATTCAGTTTACAGTGGTGTTATTACATCACTGTTGGTACAGCCGGGAAATATTGTGTCAAAAGGCCAAATCATAGCTACTATAGCCAACCCTGAATTTATGCAGATACAAAGTGAATACCTCAGTGTTAATTCAAAAATTGTGTTGGCAGAACAGGAATATAACCGGCAAAAGGAATTGAATGCCGGTAATGCAGGGGCATTAAAGAATCTGCAAGCCGCGGAATCTAACTTAAAGGCATTGAGTTCTTCAAGATCTTCATTGCAACAGCAAATACAACTAATGGGCATTAACCCATCTTCCCTGTCAAATGGAAAATTAGTTTCTGTTCTGGCTGTTCGCAGTCCCATCAGCGGGGTAGTAAGTAATGTAGTGATAAAAATGGGTAGTTACGTGAATGAAACCACTCCGGTTGCAGAAATAGTGGACAATAGCCGTTTGCACCTTGATTTGTTTGTATATGAAAAGGATTTGCCCAAACTGAAAAACAATCAAATTATTCATTTTACTGTAACAAACAATCCCGGAAAAGAATACGATGCAAAAATATTTTCGTTGGGCTCTTCTTTTGAAAATGAAAGCAAAGCAATATCAGTTCATGCAATGGTAAATGGCAATAAAACCGGTTTAATTGAAGGCATGAATGTAACTGGAAATATTAGCCTGGATAAAGCTACATTACCAGCCATTCCTACTGAAGCTATTGTGAGTTACCAGGGGCAAGACTATATTTTTATTGTTGAATCTGTTGATGCAGAGAATAGCACCACCTTTTTTAGAAGAGTGCCTGTAGCCAAAGGAACATCTGATGTTGGTTACAGCGAAATTACGTTACTGAAAGAAGTTCCTGTCGGTGTTAAGGTAGTGGTAAAAGGAGCATTTTTCCTTTTGGCAAAACTAACCAATATTGGTAGCGAGGAATAGTATACTAATGGTTTCAACACTGAAAAATGTATCCCTGTTAAGAAAACTAATATGACGCGATTACTGATTGGAAGTTTATGATTAGCCTGCTGCACGCGGTGATTTTAAACCACTGGCTGCCAGTACTTGCTATTGGCAGAAAGGAAGGCTGGAGCCTTGCTCAAACAATACGTATTACTTTTATTGCCGGGATGGTACGTATTATAAGCACGGTTATTATTGGCTTTCTGCTTGGAGTGATTGGCGGCGAATTGCCAGCGCATATCGAAGACTTCGCGCCTTGGTTAGTGTTTCTCTTAAAAGCAAAGACATCCTATAATTTAAGGCGGTATGGGAGCACCAACCAAACCTTTCTCGATAATTAATCACGATTTCATAATATGCTTTGTATTGTTGGTGCTTTTCGCCGTGATCAGTGTCCCCACTGACCACCAATTCCGTTATTCCGGTCCGTGATGACACGCACCGGGGCGGGAAGATTCCATTAGAAAGCCTGAGATGGCCCGGCGTGAAACACCAATGCGGGAATGGGGGTATCAACGAAGGCCTTAAAAAGCACTTTCGCTTCAGGCTGCTTTGTAGTAAATTCGGACAAAATCTGAATAATGTCAGTATGGTACAGCCATTTTAAGGTCAGAAGCATAAATATTCCTATGATCAAAGTTGCGCTATTGACTTCTTTAGCGATCATTTCAGTTCAATTTTTGAGCACCCTGGTAGTCTATAATTTTTTCCGGTTTGATTTTTATCTCAGCCTGATCGCTGCTGTTTTTTTGCTCACTGGGTATTTATTGGCCGCAAAAAAGCCTTTATCAATTCCTGGAAATCCCGCGATCGAAATCGATGCAGGCTCAAAAGATTTGATCACCAGCCTTACAAACAGGGAAATCTCAATTTTCAGACTGATTTCACAAGGCAAAACCAACAAAGAAATAGCTGCAGCCTTGTTTGTAGAGTTAAGTACAGTAAAGACTCACATTAATAATCTGTATTCAAAATCCGGTTGCACAAACCGGAAGGAAGCACGCCAAAAGTGGCTTGAGTTGACTAAGAATGGACTTATTTCATAGTACTCAACCCTTTTTCCACCCCTGCTAATTTGCAAAAACTGGTCGCAGTTTCTATGTTTGCCCAAATTTTATTCTTTTTCCTTTATGAATCCAACTATTAAGAGGGCATTGGTATTAGGGTTTTTCATTTCCCTGTGGTTGTTAGGCGGCTTTTCGATTCTTAAATCATTATCTCTCCCGGTCCGGCAATCTGACCTTCGGTCCATAGCAGGTTTGCTTGGACTGGTAATCCTTTTTACGGGAATTATGTATGGTATCAGGAAGGCAAAAATAGATATGAAAGGAAATAATTTCTCCTATGCCAAAGCAGTAAGAACAGGGATTATGATTTCGGTAATTGTTGCTATTATCGTTTCATTGGCTTCTCTTTTGTATGTAACCGTGATCAATCCCGATTTCACAAATGATATGGTAAGAGAAGGAGAACTTTCTCTGAAAGAATCCGGTTCGAATTCTGCGGAAATCACGAAAAGACTCAGCCGTGTGCGAAACGAATTTTCAGTTACGGGGCAGTTGATCAGTGGGTTGATTGTTCAATCAGTGGCTGGAACCGTATTTTCCCTGGTTCTTGGCTTTATTTACCGGTCAAAAAGACGCTAAAAAATAAACTACAATGAGATCAATATTAATTTCAACAATTTCCTTCCTGATCTTTACATATACTGTCCATGCACAACAGCCATCAACTGCCTGGAATAAATACAAATGGTTGATTGGAGATTGGGAAGGCGAAGGAGGCGGAAAACCCGGGGAGGGGAGGGGATGGTTTTCGTTGCGGGAAGATTTGTCGGGAAAAGTACTGGTCCGCAAAAATCATTCAGAATATCCTGCAAAGAATAAAAAGCCCGCTATTATTCACGATGACCTGATGATCATTTATAGTGGCCCGGGCGGGAACCCTTCGAAAGCGGTTTATTTCGATAATGAAGGCCGCACTATCAATTATTCTGTTTCTTTAATGGATAGCTCTATTGTATTTATCAGCGATAAAATCCTCAATGTGCCTGTTTTCAGGTTAACTTATAAGTTGTTTGACAACAACGACATTAATATTAAGTTTGAAATATCGCAGGATGGAGAAAAGTTTAATACCTATACAGAAGGAAGGTGCAGAAGAAAAAAATAATTCCTGATTGCTTTTTTACCGGCCTGCCCCGTTCAACAGGTCGCATCTTCTGCCCGCAGTTCTTCAAAGCTGAGTTCAAATCCGGTAATTTCAATCGTATCTTAACTTAGAACTCTAAACTCTTGGTCTCGAAAATGGGGATTGTTATACATACCTTACCTGGAGGTCTTGCCAGGCCTGGTAAATTACTCACATTTTGCTTCTTTTATAAAAAACCTTAGATTTGATATAAATACGGCGATGGAGTTCGCCTTTAAATGCTGAAAAGCTGATGACTCCTGCTCATAGTTTAAGCCAATTAAACATTCATAACTATGGTCAGGAGTTTGATATTAGTAGGTGCAGGCAGTTTTGTAGGTGGTATTTCCCGCTATCTTACCCAGCAATTTGTTCAGAAACATTATCCCTCTTCCATTCCACTTGGTACATTAAGTGTTAACATTATTGGTTGTTTTATTATCGGTATAATCTATGCCCTGGCAGACAGGGGCAATTTCCTTTCACCAACAATGAGATTGCTGTTGGCTACCGGATTTTGCGGGGGATACACCACGTTTTCTTCTTTCGCTTATGAAAACATCAGTTTAATGCAGGTCGGTGCGTTTTTCTATACCAGCTTATATGTGTTGTTAAGTATTGTCATCGGGTTTGCCGCGGTATACCTGGGCATCATATTTATCAAATTAATATCATAGTTATGGAACTACCTATCGATTCCAAGTTGCTGCGCATATTCGTTGGTGACTTCGATAAAATTGGTCACCAGCCATTATATGAAGCAATTCTTTTTGCGGCAAAAAAACAGGGACTTGCAGGCTGTACCGTCCTCCGGGGGATCATGTCTTATGGGGCCTCCACCCGGGTGCATACCGCCAAGCTCATTGATATTTCTGAAGACCTGCCTATCATCGTGGAAATTGTAGATCAGGAAGAAAAAATAAATGCTTTTGTGGAAACAGTAGATGCTTTGATGCAAAAAGCCGCTTGTGGTGGATTGATCACGATTGAAAAGGCAGGTGTATTGTATTATAAGCCGAGGCCAAAAAAAGAAAGATCATGAGTAATATTTTAAGTAATATCTGGTTTGTGGCGGCAATTTGGATGGGACTGGCTCTCATTGCCAGTATTATTTCAATACGTCTGAAAATTGCCGTTGCATTAATCGAAATATTAATTGGAATTATCGCCGGAAATTTTCTTGGTATCCATGCCTCTGCAGATTGGATAAATTTTCTGGCCATGTTGGGAAGTGGTGTCATCACTTTTCTTGCGGGGGCGGAAATAGATCCGGTCTCATTGAAATCCCACATCCGCCCCGCTCTCATCATTGGTGTGTTATCTTTTCTAATCCCTTTTTTCCTGGTATGGATGTTTGCCCAGTTTATGATGGGTTGGAACCTCCACCAGGCGCAGATTGCCGGTATAGCCCTTTCCACAACTTCGGTGGCAGTAGTGTATGCAGTAATGATTGAAGGCGGGCGCAGTAACACCGATTTGGGGAAAATGATTCTGGCTGCCTGTTTTATTACAGATTTTGGGACCGTGTTGGCGCTGGGAGGACTGTTTGCTGATTTTAACTGGTATATGCTTTTGTTCATTGTTGTTCTTCCTTTCGTTTTATGGTATATGCCACGCTGGACGCAACTCATCATCCGCCGAATGGGCGCCACCCAGGTAAGCGAGCCGGAAGTAAAATTTATTCTTTTCGTATTATTTTTTCTCGGTGGCCTTTCCACTACCGCAAAAAGCGAGGCCGTATTACCGGCCTATTTAATGGGCCTGGTAGTAGCTGGTGTTTTTGTGAGGGATAAGACGTTGGTACACCGTATGCGAAGTATTGCCTTTGCTGTATTCACCCCATTTTATTTTATTAAAGCGGGGTTGTATGTTTCCCTTCCGGCTGTATGGTCGGCTATTGGGGTAATTACCATTTTACTGCTTATCAAATTGGGCTCAAAGTATATTGGGGTCTTTCCATCCGCCCGGGTATTCAGTATGCGCAGTAAGGAAGGGCATTATACTACACTGCTCATGGGAACAGGGTTGACCTTTGGAACCATTTCCGCGTTGTTTGGTTTAAATAATCACATCATCAATCAGAAACAATATACCATATTGGTCACCGTGGTGATCCTGAGTGCGGTATTGCCAACCTTGATTGCGCAGAAATATTTTCAACCTAAAAATTCAACGATGGAAGCCTGGGGCCGGTTGAGAAAGAAAAACAGGATCTCTAAAAGTAAGAATAGCAGGATGGAACAAAATGCAGCAATCGCTACAGAATAGTTTTGTTAAAAACAGGACTGCAGAATTCGATAGTGGAATTGTATTATTCTAAAAATCATTGTTATGCTTAAGGATTTAATAATGGCCACAGAAGAAGAAAAAAGAGAAGCTGAAATTTGGGTCCTGCAAACCTGCGGGCCCGATGAGATACCTCCCGTTGATATTTTGATGCTGATTCTGTACTGGATTCATTTATTGGAAGAAAAGATCACCAGGATTGATCAGCAAACAAGGACGCATTGGGTTAGGTAGATCGTTCAATTTGAAAAACTTTGCCCAGCTGGTTTACAATCATAGACAGAATAGGGCAATTAAACGTGTTTCTCTGATGAGTCAATGCCGCAACAATAGAAGAACCTGCTGAATTGAAATAAGTTGTAATGATATTATTTGAAAACCATCAACGGAGCATAAATGCAGTAGCCACCATACTGGAACGGAAACTGGAAGAGTTGGAGAATTGTCTGTTGAGAACCGGATTAAGCGCAAGAGGGGTCCGGATAACGCACCGGGAGGATCTTCCCAAAGAACAAATAGGTAAAATACAACATGCAATTGATCATCTTTATGAACTATTAAATGCTTTTTGCAGCCGGTATAATGTGCCAAAGGAAATGTTAAGCCTTCAAAAAGAGGTGCGTGTAAAAGCCAGCTTTTTATGGGAAGATTTATCCGGAGCAACAAGTAAATCATTTGCGGGTTACGGAAGCATGGAAGCGGAAATCAACAAAGTATATAACGACTATATTACGCAAATGATCGAAGAAGTAAACATTATTATTGAATACAGCTCCGAAAATTAAACAACATGAAAATTACCAAACTCTACGCAAGAGAAGTACTGGATTCAAGGGGCAATCCTACAGTGGAATCGGAAGTATTCCTGAATAATAGCTTTAAGGGAAGAGCCATCGTACCATCCGGCGCCAGTACCGGTGAAAAGGAAGCAGTAGAACTCCGCGATAATGATCCCAAACGTTACAACGGCAAAGGCGTGGCGCTGGCAGTAAGCAATGTCAATGATATTATAGCCAGAGAGCTTACCGGTAAATCATTTGATTCGCAGCAGTTGCTGGACGAAGCCATTTTACAAATGGACGGGACACCTTATAAATCAAAACTCGGGGCAAATGCCATCCTTGCTGTTTCGATGGCTTACGCTAATGCTATGGCCAAAAGCAAAAACCTTTCTTTGTACAGTTACCTTCAAAGAAGTGAAAATTACCTTTTACCTGTTCCCTGCATGAATGTGATCAATGGTGGCAGGCATGCAGACAATAACGTGGACTTCCAGGAATTTATGATCGCTCCGCATAATGCGCCTTCTTTTAAAGAGGCGATCCGAATGGGCGAAGAAACCTTTCATGCACTCAATAGCATCCTAAATAAAAAGGGATATTTCACCGGTGTTGGAGATGAAGGGGGATTTGCGCCCAACCTGAAGTCAAATGAGGAAGCCCTGGAGGTGATCCTTCAGGCAATAGATAAAGCCGGTTACGAACCGGGGAAAGACATTTCTATTTGTCTTGACCCTGCTGCGAGCGAATTGTGGGATGAGAATGGCTATCGTTTTTTTAAATCTACAAAACAAAAAATCTCATCAGAAGAATTATTGTCCTTGTGGAATAAATGGGTGAATGACTTTCCTATCATCTCTCTTGAAGATGGCATGGCTGAAAATGACTGGGACGGCTGGAGATTAATGACGAAGGAACTGGGAAATAAAATTGAATTGGTAGGGGATGATATATTTTGTACCAATCCTTCGATCCTGCAGAAAGGGATTGATGAGAAAATCGGCAATTCGATACTCATCAAATTGAACCAGATAGGAACTATTACCGAAACGATGCAAACCATAGACCTTGCTTACCGCAATAATTATGGCTGCTTTATTTCGCACCGAAGTGGTGAAACAGAAGACACAACCATAGCCGATCTCGCAGTGGCTGTGAGCGCGGGCAAATTAAAAACGGGCAGCGGTTGCCGGAGTGAGCGTGTTGCGAAGTTCAATCAATTGCTTCGCATAGAGGAAGAATTGGGCAGTACCGCAGAGTTTGCCGGCATTAAAGCATTTAAGAACAAATAGTATTCAATTATTTATGGTGACAACGAAACATCTCTGGCACATCTTCATTGATAGTAAAGCGAAGGGAATAGTAAAAGAAATAGTTGAAATTCCAACAAGTTCACGGATGAAATATGAATTAGATAAAGCAACCGGAATGCTGAAATTAGGCAGGACACTTTATACTGCCATTCTCCGCTGATGAATCCAATCGGTTTGTCAATTATAATTGTATGATAAAATGTTTAATTGTCGTCGAAATAAAGATGATAATCAAATTAGTTTAATTAAATATATATGAACATTAGTGTCCGGTAAAAATTATAATTAGTTCTTTGAAACTCTTGTTGGATAAAGGTTTGGTCGGAATTTAACTCGGTGACGATTTGAGATGATCGATTTTATAACTTTCTGAAAATCAGGAATGTTATGAATCGGGGCAA
>JBGPHC010000039.1:0-33740 GCA_041484195.1 Agriterribacter sp.
AATATTGCAGATATTGAATGTATCGCTATTAGACAAAACGCTAATGAGTCAACTATTCGAAAATTGTTTATCCCAAGATATCAAAGAGCAAAATGTTATTCAATTGAAAATCAACTTAATTTAACCGGACACTAATGATATATGAATATAATTTTAAGAGTCTTGTTGGCCGTGTTTTTTATTCCCATTTTAAATATTGCCATTGCACAAAGCGGGTATAAGTTTTTTAAAAGAATCCCCCTGAAGGGAAATGGGAAATGGGATTATCTAAAGATTGATGAACCATCAAACCGATTATTTGTCTCGCATGAGGATAGAGTGCATGTAATAAACATGATAAACTATACTGAGATTGGAGTCATTAAAAACCTGCATGGCGCACGTCATATCATATTGGTGCCTGCAGTTGAAAAAGGATTTATATCTAATGGTGACAACAATACAGTTACTGTTTTCAATTACGCAACATTGGAAAGTATTGCTACAATTAATATTCACGGCCAACATCCAGACCCCATGTGTTACGACGAATTTTCAAAAAAATTGTTTGTGTTCTGTGATAATAATCTGGCAGTGGTAGTGGATCCAACCACGAACAAAGAGGTGGATAGTATCAAGCTGGGAGGAGCGCCCGAGTATGCTTTACCCGACAATAAAGGTTTAATCTATAACAATCTGGAAGATAAAGATGCTATAGCCGTTATTGATGTGCAAAAGAAAAAAGTGATTAATAATTATAGACTTTCAAATAAATCAGCACCTACCGGATTGGCTATGGATGTGAAAAATGACCGGTTATTTGTTGCATGTCGAGGGATCAATAGAATGTCAGTAGTGGATGCCCATTCGGGTAGAATAATAATTTCATTGCCCATAGGTGGAATGGCTGACGGTATTTGGTTTGATGATAAAACACATTATATTTTTTGCTCTAACGGTGACGGAACAACTACTATCATTCGGCAGGAAACAAAAGATGAATATAAAGTAATCGATAATATCACCACGAAAATTGGTGCTAAAACAATGGCTTTAGATATGAAATCGCACAATATCTATCTAAGCTCTTCGGATTATGAGAAAGGTTTCCCTGTTATCATTCCTGGAACGTTTGCGGTATTAGTTTATAAAATGAATTAAATTTTGAAAAAAAATGTGACTGATGGAATATTCAGAGATGTTTATGCATCGGAAGGTGGAATTGTAGTGAATCGAAGGGCTAACATTAGATCTCGCCTTGGTGTTTCCCGTTTTGCAGGAGACATCCCGCCATCTAAAGGCGTGAGGGAGCACTAACTAAATACCATCATTTTATTGTTGTCGCTCCCTGGAACTCAATCAGAATGTTTGAGATGCTCCAGCGGGAAACACCAGCAATGGCTCTTCTATGGTTGGTGCTCCCTGGAGACTTTATCAGAAAGTCAGTGATGACCCAACGGGAAACACCAGCAATGGCTCTTCTATTGTTGGTGCCCCCTGGAGACTTTATCAGAAAGTCAGTGATGATCCAACGGGAAACACCAGCAATGGCTCTTCTATTGTTGGTGCTGCCTGGAGACTTTATCAGAAAGTCAGGGATGACCCAGCGGGAAACACCAGCAATGGCTCTTCTATTGTTGGTGCTCCCTGGAGACTTTATCAGAAAGTCAGTGATGACCCAGCGGGAAACACCAACATAGGCCCTTTTTATTATTGGTGCTCCCTGGAATCTTTATCGGAAAGTTTGAAATAACCCAGCGAAAAACGTAAACAGTGGCCAAACTAAAGATTGATGGAAATTTTCTTTTAGAACTGGCTTAATTTCCAAATAAATCCCCCTGCTGTTAGTATTTGATCGTGGATATACACAGCGGTTTGCCTTCATGCTTATTAAAAATTTGAACCGGCTCGGGAAAAATTCAATATATTTCATTACAAAAAATCCCCAAAACATATTATCATGAAGGCCTGCCGAATCAGACTCTTATTTTTTACAGTCCTAATTCTCCTGTTTCATATTAGGGTTACGGCCCAGGAAAAAATAATCAATCCTGTATCGAAAAACGCTTCGCCGGAAGCGAGGGCTCTATTGAAACTTTTTTATGGCATAGCCGGACAATACATCCTTACCGGACAGCATAATTATCCCAACGTAAAAGATAGAAATACACAGTTCGCTGCTGAATATATTGGAAAGACACCGGTGATATACAGTACCGACTGGGGTTTTGAAAGAGAAGGCAATAGCGACTCCTATCTGGCTCGTCCGGATATTGTAAAGGAAGCCATAAGGCAAAATCAACTGGGCGCTATCGTTACCATTTGCTGGCATGCGGTTCCGCCTACGGCCGATGAACCCGTGACTTTTCAGCCGGGGCCGGGAGCCGATCCTGCAAGGCTTTCGAGCGTGCAGGGTAAGTTATTGGACCAGCAATTTAAAGATCTGCTCACACCCGGTACGGCATTGTATAAACACTGGGCCAAACAGGTTGATTCTATCGCCGTCTATCTGAAACAATTGCAGGATGCTCATGTGCCTGTGCTGTGGCGGCCTTACCATGAAATGAATGGCGACTGGTTTTGGTGGGGTGGCAGACAGGGCGAATACAGTACGATAAGGCTCTACAAACAACTATTCGACCGCCTGGTGAACTATCATAAATTGAATAATCTAATCTGGATATGGAGTGTTGACCGACCCAGCAGGCCCGAAAGGAAATTTTCCAATTTCTATCCCGGAAATGATTTCTTAGACATACTCGCATTGGATGTATATGGCAGTGATTTCAATCAAAATTACTACGACAGCCTGCTGACGCTTTCAAAAGGAAAACCCATTGTGTTGGGCGAAGTGGGTAATCCACCCTCACCTGACATCTTAAAAATGCAGCCCAAATGGGAATATTATGTTGTCTGGGCCGGAATGGTTCGGAATGAATCGAGGAAACAATATGATGTTCTGGCTAACGATTCCCGTGTGTTGTTCCTGGAAGATGCTGCTTACCGGAATATGATTGCACCCTACAGAAAGGCCGCGGGGCTTGCAGATTTGCCCAATGAGAAGAGGAAACTGAATTTTTCCGGGCAATGGATATTCAATGAAGAGAGAAGTGATTTGGGTAACCAGGGTATGGGATTTGCTCCCGCAAAACTCAATATTATGCAAAGCAACAATGAGCTGGATATTAAACGAACCATGGTCTCGGAATACAGTTATAATACGGTGACGGAACAAAAACTTTCGCTGGACGGCATCGAAAAAGAATATAAAGCCCCATTCGGGAATGCGCCCATGCTGATTAAGGCTCATTTGTCTGAAACTTCCGATACTGTTTTTGTGGATTCAAAAAGCACATTTGGTACTGGAACAGAGGCCAGGAATTTTATAACCCATGAATCCTGGATATTGAAGGATAAGGGCAATACCCTGGTCATTTCTCAATCCACTAATGGTTTCATGGGCAAAAGGGAGGCAACCCTGGTTTTTGAAAAGCATTGATCCCTTGAAATGCAAAAATTCATTTTGACCCTCTTAATATCGCGATGATTTTAGTCAAATTCAATCTATATATCATGAGCTTACGAAAAATCGCAATTCTCCTTTTCCTTATTGTTGGATATCAGAAAGCGCCCACGCAGGATACAACAAGAAAAATTCATGCCTGGTGGAATGAGACATTTCCGCGGCCGCCCGCCAAAAACCCGAAGGCCAAACTGCTCCCGCTGCTGCATGTGTACAAGAATAAATTTGTGAATTCCAAAGGGGATAGTATAATTTTTCGAGGACTCTCTATCGCCGACCCGGATAAAATTGAAAATCAGGGTCAATGGAATAAGCGATTGTTTGAAGAAGTGAAAAAGCTGGGTACCATGCTGGTGCGCATACCGGTACATCCCATTGCATGGCGGGAACGCACACCTGCGAAATATATGCAACTGCTCGACTCGGCCGCGAACTGGTGTACCGACCTGGGTATGTATATTATTATTGACTGGCATAGCATCGGCAATCTGAAAATGGAATTGTTCCAGGACCCAATGTACAATACCACTCAAAAAGAGACTTTTGAATTCTGGCAGGCTATTGCCAGGCATTTTGTTGGAAATAACACGGTGGCCTTCTATGAGCTGTTTAATGAACCCACAACCTATCGCGGGCAGCTCGGGAATATTGCGTGGAGTGACTGGAAGAAAATCAATGAGGATATCATTCACCTCATTCGCGCCTTTGATAATGAAAAAATTGAACTCGTGGCGGGCTTTGACTGGGCCTATGACCTTACACCACTTCGTGAAGAACCCATCAACGCAGAAAATATAGGCTATATTTCGCATCCTTATCCCTGGAAAAGGCAGGAGCCCTGGCCGCCCAAATGGGATGAGGATTTTGGATTTGCAGCTTCTCAATACCCAATCATTGCTTCAGAAATAGGCTTCGGTTTGAGGCCCGGCCAAGCAATAGATTCCAACCATTACGGTTATCAAATCACCAGGTATCTTGAAGAACATGGCATGAGCTGGGTGGCATGGGTCTATGATCCCGAATGGGGACCCAATATGCTCAAATCCTGGCAAGGTTATCAGTTGACTGAAATGGGGAAATTTTTTAAAGATGCTATGCAGGCTCCTTTCAATAAGAAATAAGTCAAATGTCCATATTCTTAAAACAGTCTGAAATCATTTCATTATTTCAGGCAGATTCTTAAATAGCACTCGCCTTGTCCAATACTGCGATCTCTTCATCATTCAATTTTAAATTTGACCCATGGATTAGTTCGCTCAATTGCTTTTCAATAGTGGCGCTGGCAATAGGGGCGGTTAAGAGGAGTGGCGGAGGTTGCTTTGAGAGGGCAGGGAGCTTCTTTTTATGCTGGATATCATGAATCCGCTTTCGTTAATTACCCGGAATCCCTTTACAGCATTCAGGAATTTAGATTTAATCTTGACTTTATAGACGGAAAAAGGAGAAAAGTCACCGCCCTTTATGGAACATATTCAGTTCTAAAAAATGCAAATTACTTCAGAGACAATTTTATTTGAATACCAAAATTTAAGAATAGCGCTCAAAGAACCATTAAAAGCAAAAAAGCTTGACCTTCCAAAGGATGGAGTCTTGACATTCTATATACGCATAAGGCATTACCGTTTAAAAAATGTCCTTATTGTTTGAAGGCTCCATTCGGGATTAAGGGTTATCATGTGATGTCCCATGTTTGCTGCTTTTATGTGAACTGTTTGCGCAGGGAGCTTTGGAATACTATATTTTTCCTGATACTTATAGCCCAAAATGCTGCATTCACTGCTTATAAGCATCAAGTCACCATGAAATTCAGAAATTCCATTCGTGAGATCCCAGGTAAATAAATCAGGATTTTCCATTACCGGCTGTATGAGACTATTATAAGATTCATATCCAAACCGTTTGAATATGTTCGGAGGTAAGTCCTGGCCTTCGCAATTAAATGGCGGCCCAGGCTTGTTCCTGGTCGCTACTTTGGTTCCTACATAATCATAGCCTTCCTGACCATCTTCTTTTACAACAAATGGATAGGATGGCAGATAAAGGGCAATACTCCAAAACAATCCATATTCCCTAACTTTTTCTACCCACTCCTTTACCGGTGCACCGGGATAAAGAGCTCCGGGCTCCACAATTACAGCCTGGGAGATCATTCCCGGGTGTTTTGACAAATAACCAACCACCAGCATTGCGCCCCAGGAATGCCCAATGAGTTTGACTTTTTTCCCATTGGAAAAATTCGTAACAAGGGAATGCAAATCTTTAAGACTTTGCTCCATAGTAAGATATTTCTTATCTACCCGTGGTGATAGGCCTGTACCTCTCTGGTCATAAAAGATTATTCGGTAATCGTTTGATAAAGCCTTTAATGGTTTCAGATATTGCAAGTCAAGCCCAGGCCCGCCATGTACAACTATTACGGGTGTTGAGTCCGGATTGCCAAAAATTTCTGTGTGAAACTTGTAACCGTCAACTTCAGTATAAGGGATTGATGAATCAAACTCAATTGTCCGGGGCACATGTAAGTGAATAGTTGAAAGCGAGACTTGCAGGGCAGATAACACCAGTAATAAGAAAATAAGGCCATGGCTTGTTTTTGAAGCGCCGGCATCTTTAATTTTCCTTCCATAAGCTTTGAAGGTTAGGAAAATGCCAACAAGGAAAAGAATAGTGAGTATCATATATGTAAATCCACCTGCAGGAGCCTGTTGGGCTTCCGGAAAGGAAACCCTGTATAAACCGAGAAGGAGATAAAACCAGCCTGTCAGCGTTATTAATATTGGCCAATTCCGCCAGATATTATGCACATGTATTATTGAAAACCCGGCAACAAATAATAAAATTCCATTCAGGTAAGTGTTAGGAGGTATATTGGTTGCCCAGATATGAAAATTTATTGTTTCGGAAAGTACAAGAACAATTACAACCGGGCCAACCAGCCCTGCGAGCTGTTTTGAATTTGTCATTCTTTACCTCCATTGTTTTATTGCGTTTCAAATTCAAACTTGTTTAGGCAGGATTCCGGTTAGGTTTTGCATCCACCGCATTATCCTGTGTCCAATATCAGCATTGGCGCAATACATCATTGGGCAGGCCCCTGGAATAACGGTGATATCATGTTTGTGGCAAAAATCAACTGCATTTACTGAAACGCTGGTTCCCTTTGAATCCGGCCCTCTGTGCATCCATACATTTCCTATGAGTAGTTCTGCACACTCCTGTACAACCTGGTTGGTAATTTCGGGTCTCGTTACAATAACTACACCATCGGGCTTCTCAGGAAGGGATTTCAGGTTTGGATAACTTGAATCTCCCTCAACGCTGGTAGCATTAGGATTTATTGCAAATACTTTATGACCCTCTGAACGCAGCTTGCGGTAGATAAGATTAGCTGCTTTGTTTTGAGTACGGGAAACTCCAACTACCGCAATACATTTTAGGGCAAGAAAGTCTTTTGTTGCTTCCTGCATAGTTGACATAAACTTCCCTTCGGTTTTTTATTAATATAAAACTACCGGTTTGAATAGCTGGCATTGATGATTCACATCAAGAGAAACTCTGATATTTGTCATTGAGTTATGAGGTGATGACCAGGAGTTTTTATGCCGCACTCGCCATCTCCAACAAATCCATCTGCTCACCACTCAATTGTAAAGTTGACGCATGGATTAGTTCGCTCAATTGCTTCTCGGTGGTGGCGCTGGCAATGGGCGCGGTGATGAAGGGTTTGTGCAATAGCCAGGCAATGGCTATTTGCGAGACTTGTACATTTTGTTGTTTTGCCACGATATCCATTGCCGCAAGTATTCTGAAGCCCCTTTCATCAAGGTACCTCTTCACTCCTTTTCCGCGTGGACTCTTGTTCAGGTCGGCTTCGCTCCTGTATTTGCCGGAGAGGAATCCGCTGGCGAGTGAATAGTATGAAATAACACCCAATGATTCATCCTTCACAAGCTTTGCATATTTCGTTTCAAATGTCTCCCTGTCATATAAATTATACAATGGCTGAAGACTTATATAAGGTGACAGCTTATTCTTGAGTGCGAAATCGTTGGATTCTTTGATCCTTTCGGCGCTTAAATTTGAGGCTCCGATATACCTCACTTTTCCTGCCTTGATCAGGTCATTGAATGCCGTGATTGTTTCTGAAACAGGTGTTTCCGGATCATCGAAGTGCGACTGGTAGAGATCAATATAATCTGTTTGCAATCTCCTGAGGGAAGCTTCCACGGCCTGTTTCATGTATTTGGCGCTCAAACCTTTTTTCCCATCGCCCATGTCTGAACCTAGTTTGGTGGCAATGATCACTTCTTTTCGTTTAGCGCTTTTCTTCAACCAATTACCGATGATGGTTTCTGATTCGCCACCCTTATTTCCGGGTGCAAATCTTGAATAGCTGTCTGCCGTGTCAACAAGATTATATCCCGCACCAACAAAAGCATCCAGGATTTTAAAAGATCCGGCTTCATTCAAGGTCCATCCAAAAACATTCCCGCCAAGGGCCAATGGTGATGCCAATAAATCGGACTTTCCTAATTTTCTTCTACTAACCATTTTATAGAATTTAGAATTCTGTTATTGATGGATAAATGTGATATCCTTTATGAAACTGTGGTCGCACTGCAAAGATAAATTTAAGGAGCAAATAGAGTTTCAGGAGATGAGTAATGACTCAGGGAGACGGTTTTTCGGGACTTTAAGGAATCCGGCATCAGGGCATATTCTGAATTCTGTTGAAGTGGATACAGTTGGTTGGTACCCGCGAAGTGAGATGTTAGACCCCTTTTCTGTGAAGACTAAAGAAGAGAATTCGGGTCATGGAAAATTAAAGGCTGTTTACCCTTATTGCAGGCTTATTTTTCGTATCCTATTATTATCCGTATCCGCCACATAGATATTTCCATGGGCATCAATCCCCAAGCCTCCGGGGGATTTGAATTTGGCAAGGGTTCCATCGCCATCAACATAACCACTTGTGCTTCCTGCAATAGTAGAAACAGCTCCCTGCGGTGTGATCTTCCGGATGCGATCGAGGTCGATCACGAATAAATTTCCGGCGCCATCGATGGCAAGGTCGGTGGGATAATAAAAACTTGCTGTAGAAGCATCTCCGTCTTTATTGTCGGATATGCCGTTTCCGGCAAAATTTGTGACTTCTCCATCAGGACTGATTTTCCGGATGCGGGAATTGCCTCCATCGGAGACGTAGACGTTTCCATCTTTATCTACGGCGATTCCGCTGGGGAAATCGAATCTTGCATTACTGCCATTGCCGTTTCTGAAACCTGCCGTGTCGCTGCCCGCGATCGTGCTGACCTTCCCTGCCGTACTGATTTTCCGGATGCGATTATTTTGGGGATCGGCTATATAAACATTTCCCAGCGCGTCGGTGGCTATTTGAGCCTCGTCCCGGAACTGTGCCGTATCCGCGTCTCCGTCAACTGCCCCGTCTTCATCGGTACCCGCATAGGTAGTCACATCTGCAGCAGGAGTTATTTTGCGTATCCGGGAATCATCCACATCGGTGGTGTAGATATTTTCATTGCCGCCAATGGCAATACCGAAAGGATGCCTGAATTCTGCCGACAGACCATGACCATTCACAATGCCCAAATTAGTTCCGGCAAAAGTGGTAACCTGTGAGCTCTTGATCTTTCGGATACAATGATTCTGCACATCCGTCACATAAATGGCGCCGTCGGCAGCAACCGCAACATCCAAAGGAAAGTGGAATCTTGCAATTGACACCGGGCCATTGACAAAAGATGCGGAATCACCGCCGGCTACTGTGGTCACAACCCATTTTTTTGTGGGGGCTGGGACTTCTTGCGGTGCATTGTATTTTTTACAGCCAATTCCGGCGCTTGCGATTATTACAAAATACAGTTGAAAGCATTTCTTGATAGACATCATGGTAAACCAATCTTTAAGCGCACTTGTGAATGCCAATTGTGAAAAATGAGAAGGCCGGTTGACGCAATCTAGAACTCCATCCCTGGTCATGTGCCCATTCATTCCCTATCGGTTGCTATTAATTTTCTATCGGTACACGCAGCCATAGTTTGATATATGTGAGATATATCAAAAAGAAAGCGAAGTGTATTGGAAAAAGATTATCCGGACTTAACTACTCATGATTGGCTTGCTCACAAGCCAGACATTGGGGTAGTCAGCCACCTTATTGCCCAGAATTATAGGAACTGCATTGTCCAATAGATTCAATGGCCTCAAAACCAGATTTGGAAAAAATGCATTGGTTACAGTGAACAGGTTTCTGCCGGCCTCCAGGTTATTCAAAGGCGTGAATTTCCATAACTGATATTTGATGTTGAACTTAACGGGATCTATGAGCGCCTGCCCGCCTTCATATTTCAGATCCTGTTTGATTCCGAAACCCTGATCCGGGAGACTGGTATTTCCATCAGGCACTTCAACAGTTATATATCTGCCACCAAAATGCGTTCTTATGTAAACAAAGTCTCCGGCCTGTTCAAATGAAAATCTTTGCTCATCTGTCTCGTTTGTATTGAATCGGCCTACTATTGAGCCTGTTGGACTGCCCCCCTCAATATTCAGCCTCATTTCCGAGGGATTGTATGAGATATTGTATCGCATGAATGGCAAAAATTTGGGCCTCCTCCAGGTTTGACTCAGTATAGGTATCAAATCAATTGCTGCCGCGAAGCGTGGGCCCATGAAAGGAGGGTTCCTGTTCATGAAACGGCGTGCGATAGTTTTGAGAATAGACGTGTGGTCAAAATGAAGCGATTCATTATTTTGGTTCTTATCATGCCCGAATACTGACCCCGCCTGAATCCAGGGCGAAATAAAGAAAGCGGGTACGCGTACGCCATAAGATTTAACATGCGATTCAGGTGAGAATTGGGCAGCTTCAGGTGGCGCCACGTGATCATAAAAACCTCCGTGCTCATCATAAGTGATTATTAATAACGTATTGACAAATTGCGGACTCGAAACAACGGCTTCCACAACCTTTTGAACAAGGTTTTGGCCTGCCTTAATATCGGCCACCGGCCCGTCGCAATTGGCATTTGGTGGCAATTCAATAAAATGCGGATCGATATAGGATACTGATGGAAGCGTGCCATTTTTCGCGTCGGCAAAAAATCCCCTCAAGGGATCATCTATACTTACAATATTCGTATTGTCAAATGTGTATTTCGAAAAAAAGCGCAGGAAGCAATAGCCATGTTCGTAATATTTCCAGGTTACGCCTTTTTCTATATTGTTATGATAGTCGGTTAGATGATCAAATATGGTCTTATTAAATACAGGTGTCAGGGGGCTGGAGTTGCTGAATTCCCAAGTGTTTTCGGAAATAGGAGGAGTATCCTTATTCAATCCGCTAGCCATATTTAAGCGGCCGGTCAACTCATAAAACCGATTGGCAAAAGTGGGCCCCGGGTGAGAAGCAAACCATCTGTGGCTAATGCCAAAATCCCGCGCCAGGTCATCATATACGGGAACATTTGCGGGCGTGTGATAGCCCATGATTGTGGGCCCATTTCCTCCCGCATCCTCCGCAAAACTTTTTACAAACCCATTCATCTTGCCTGTTCCCGGAATGCCATCGCCCGATCCATCAAGGTCGGCATTTATTTGATGAAATACCGGGCCATAACTATGCGAAGGATCTGTTTTGAATGCGGTATCACCGGGAGCGATGGGATAAGATGGATAATTAGTGCCATTGTAGAAATTAAATTCACCTCCTTTCAGGCCATCCACGTCTCTCCGTCCCATACCACCCGCACCTACCGGCAGGCTCAGGTAGCCGAGCATGTGATCAAAGGAACGGTTTTCCATCGTCAATACTACGATATGTTTTATGTTAGACAAATTGCTCGGTATCGAAAAATCGATTGAAGGATCGGCGTTGGGATTGTTAAGGTATGGCCAGCCCTGGGGTCTGAATATACTGTCAGGGAAAGTATCTAATTTACTATTTGGCACCAGGTAGTTCACTGTTACATTCTGACCGTCATTCACGCATGATGTTACATCATATAGACCGGTTCCACCCAGTATCCATCTGCTAATTGTGCTATTAAATGCAAGCCGGGTAGCGGGGTCACGGAGTGCGTTGTAGATTCCATTGCGAATTGCTTTTTGAAAAGTTCCATCCGGGTCGAGGGCCCCTGTGGTTACTACGTGGTCAACCACATATTTTTTCAGAGCCTCGTCAAATGCATCATCCTGCAGGTTTGCTATTTTATCCACCCATGATAAGAATTCAAGTCTGCCATATAAATGTGGATCGGGACCGCCATAGGTTATTATGCAGGCCGCGAGCTCATCCTCAGCTCTCCCAATGGCGGCTTCTTTCATCACAATCTGTTTTATGATTCCCGGCTTTTGTGGGGGTCCCGCATTTTCTAATTCATTCTGTAGGATTTCCAGTTGGTTATTCAGGTCATCAAGCCTGGTTTTCAGAGCGCCACATTGAGTAGGTGGCGCGACAGGGATCCTCAATACATCGAAAGAAAGTTTTAATGAAATATCAAACTGAACGAGATCAAAATTAGGTATGCCAAATGTGGTGGAGACTATTTCTTCAGGTCCACTACATTCGAAACTGATCTTCGCTGTTATTGGCTCGGGACTGGAAGGATCGAGTGCAACCGCGATAGAACTTGTATTGAAATCATTAAAATAATAGCCTGCAGGCAATTGGCCCAGGTCCTTTGAAAATATGGATTTGTACTCAGTGCTTACCACTCCATTAACCACAACAGCCTCGAGCATATAAGCCGTAATATCGCTGGCAGGTGGGTTGTTATCGGGAGAGAATTGTCCGGGAGGAATATAATCATGATGATGCAGGCGCATCTTGAATATCGGAGGATCCGTACGGCGGTTTAAGAATTCATCAAATTTCTTCTGCAGGAGACTCCACGGAATTTGTTTTGTTACTGGCTGCAATGCGGGGTCATTGTTGAAATAGGGAATGGTGGCCGGCGGGACCGGTTTAAAATCAGGACCATTATTGCTTACGAGGCATTCATCAAAATTGTCTTCGGCAGTTTGAAGCGCTCTTTCTTTGAGTCCTATTTGAGCTATGATTCGGGATTTGTCCACAGGAGCAGCGACTTGAAGTTCTTCCTGGAGATTTTCAATCTGGGCGTTTAGATTATCGATCTGATTTTGAAAGACTACACATTGTACGGGTATTTGATCGGACATGACATTCAGTTTAATTGGTGATAAAATTCTAAATCCTGCCTGTTAAACATTTTGCGGGTATTTTCAATACACGTCACTAAGTAATGAACAAAACAATCATTCGATGTCTCCAATCACCGAATGGTCATATTGATTTTCTGAGAGGCAGGAAGGACTAGATCATGGGAATTCGTTTTCGGGGCTATGAAATTCTACTTATCATGATGCTGATTCACTTGGGCAGTTGTTGTCTTATTCGGCGAAGTCGTTTTGAATCCCTGTTTGATATTCGAATTCTATATCTGGATATAAATGACCGAATCATGTAAAAAAAATCCCGAAAGTATGGGTTGAAATTTGCGAGTATTAAATATTTTATGGGGACTTGGGGCATTTTGCCTTTAAATATCATTTCAAACCAATTGAACAGTTCTTCTTTTCCTGCCAGAATTAATTCATCATTCCGGGCAGAGTAAATACACACCCGTCGATGGGTAAAATATATTCTGAATTTATCCGGGCCATGCACAGGATAGGTATTTTTGCAAATAATGAATAGGGTGCATTAAATGAGGCCGAAAGACTCACTGGTTTGTGAATTAGGCTCTCCAGTAATTAAAATCGTTTCAAATGAAAATCTTAACAAACAGTCAATATCATACCGCTCTTGCTCAAATAGAATCCTTAATTGAAAAAGGGTTCAACAAATTGACCCAGTAGGAAACGGCGGCTTTGGAAAGGCTGTCCAGGAGCGTTGAAGAATTTAAATGTAATGTTCATGCATTCAAACGAAATGAAATGAAAAAATTCGGCTATGTCTTGTCAGGTGGAGGTTCCAGGGGATTTGCGCACCTGGGAGTAATCAAATTTCTTGAAGAATTGGGCATCAAACCTTATGCAATTGCCGGCACAAGCGCCGGTGCCATTGCCGGGGCATTATACGCGGCTGGTAAAAGACCTGAAGAAATCCTGGACCTGTTTAAAGAAAGTAAATTATTCGGATGGAGCACTCTCACAAGGGAGAAAACCGGCTTCTTCTCTATGGATAGCCTGAAGACGATGTTGAATGAAGCCGTTGAAAAGGATGATTTTGCTGCATTAAAAGTAAAACTGTTTGTCGCTTCCACTGATTTAGTGGAAGGTAAATCCGTCATTTTTTCAAATGGGAAACTGGTTGAAGCCGTAATTGCTTCCGCATCGGTGCCGGTTGTTTTTCATGCGGTAAAATCTGGGGGAAAGATGTTGGTTGACGGCGGTATTCTGAATAATTTTCCGGTAGAACCATTGTCGGGTATTTGCGATGTGATCATTGGATCATTTGTAAACAAGATAGAAAAAGGTGTCAGTCATAATTATTTTCTTGAATCATTCAACGTACTTGAAAGATGCTTTCACCTGGCTATTTCCAATTCGGCATATTCCAAAGTGAATAATTGCGATGTCTTTATTGAAGTCCCTCTGAGCGATTTTGGCATGTTCGACATAAAAAGGGCAAATGAGATATTCGATATTGGGTATAATACTGCCTTGCTCCATAAGGAAAAATTATTGCAACTGAAGGAAGATAGTTGCGTGACTGCCATCGAAAAGGGAATTAACTGAATTTGGGCGGCTGCCAAATATTGGAAAGATGGGGGGAGATGTCTAACTTGTCCTGAGAAACAACGCTTTTCTCTTTCTATCCCCACTATGGATTCGTGAATTACGGTCAATGATTCACAATTGCCCGGTTCATGCAGGAGCATAAAACTTTGGGAATGAGAATTATTGGACTGCGGCTTTAGGGACTGATTATGGTAACAGATACCCTGGTTCCTTTGCCGATATCACTGTGGATATCCAAATGACCATTGATGGAAGCTGCTCTTTCCTGCATCCTGGTGAGTCCGGGACCGCGATTTTCCTCATTCATCAGGAATCCCTTTCCATCATCTTCAATGGTCAGGCATATCCTGTCATCAAGCTCTTCGAGTTTAATAGATACATTTTTGGCAAGCGCATGATACATGACGTTGGTAAGTGCTTCCTGGCATATCCGAAAGAAATCGACCTTGATTTCATGTGATAAATCAGTCTCATCGCAGCTACTCTCAAAATGGCAGGGGATACCATTCAAGATTGAAAACTCATTGCAATGCCATTCCAGTGTAGCATTCAGTCCAAGATCCTCCAGCATATTCGGGCTGATGGAAAAGGATATTCTTCGAATAGTATTGATCAGTAATTCGGAAATCACTGCAGCATGTTCAATCTTGTTCTTCGCAGGATCGCTGAGATCCGGCATGTTGACTTTCATCCAGTCAATATCGAGTTTTAATACGGAAACCAATTGGGCCAGTTCCTCATGCAATTCTTCGGCCAAATACTTTCTGTCGTCTTCAATCCTGCTTTTAAAGCGGGTAGCCAGACTCTTGAATTTCCTGTATTTTTCCTCAACCTCTTTTTCTATCTGTTTTTTTTCGGTAACATCTTTTGCGATGGCAAATACAATTTCCCTGTCTGCAAAATAGATGGAAGTCCATTCCAGCCACACGAATCCGCCGGTTTTTTTCAGATACCTGTTTTGAAAATTTATCAGCACTTTCCCATTCAGAAGATCTGCTCTCTTTTGCAATGTCAACTCCCGGTCCTCGGGATGCATAAAACATTCAATGGGTTTGGACATCAGTTCTTCTTCTGTAAACCCCAGTTTATCGATAACGGCCGGATTCACTTGTTTGAAATATCCTTCCTTGCTGGCAATGCATGCCAGGTCAGGCGTCATTTTAAAAAAGGCGGATTCTGAAAATTGGGGTTCCTCCAAATATGGCATATTCATTGGTATTGTAATTTCATACGATCAAATTGTATATTCGAATATAGAGATCTGATGGTCCCACCTTTCGGCTTGTTCTGAGTGAAATTATTCATTTGTGGCCTTTTAACGAAACATAACGTATTACTAAAATCCTTCGGGCTCCTCCATGACTTCTCCAGTGGCCTTCCCGAAAAGAAAGCGAATAGACAAGGATTCATGATGGGAACTAGTATCAGCAGGAATATTCCTCAAATAATTCATCCAATGATATCTCCATTCTTTAGATTTCCATTTTTTCCGGATAGGCTTGAAGAATTTGGGTAGCCAACTATAGGAAAGGTATAAAACAAAGAGAAATACCAAAAAATAGAGAACGTTTGACTATGAGCTAAGCATTCCGAATTTGCCCTCAGCATAATCTTTTTCCGCCTGTACTATTTCTTCCTGACTGTTCATTACAATATTTCCTTTGGCTGCAACTGGTTCATTGATAGGCTCAGCAGACAGATAGAGTAATTTGGCATTTGTATTTGTATAGACATCTATTTCAGTAGCATCTTTATTGAATATTGCTAACTGATGAGTGGCGACTTCCCGCTCCTGATTTAGTGTTATTTTCCCATCCAGGACATAGAGTAAAGTCCAATAGCCCTCCGGTGCAATGAGGTGCAGCGTTTTATTCTGAGCTACCGAACCGAAGGCCGTCGTTACCGGAGTGAATGACTTGATGGGCCCTTTCAATTTCCCATAATTTCCGCTGGCCAGACGGAGCCCACTCCCTTCCTCCGCGAATAACAATGGCATTTCTTCTTTTTTTGCCTGCTGATAATAAGGCTTGTCCATTTTATGACTGGCTGGAACATTTACCCAGATCTGCACTAATTCATAATCTCCTCCTTTTTCAAGCAGGTCTTTGCCGGGTCCTTCACTGTGCAAGAGCCCACTGCCGGCAAACATCCATTGTACTTCTCCGGCTCTTAAGATTCCACTATTTCCTGCGGAGTCTCTATGAAAACCTTCCCCTTGAAACATGAAGGTTACCGGAGCAAATCCTCTGTGCGGATGCGGGTTTAATCTTTCAGGTGGTGATCCTGGTGGATAGTGGTGTGGCGGCAGATGATGAATGACAATAAATGGACTCGCAAACCGGAAATCACGGTTCGGCAGGGACTGAAGCACGGTTTCAGGACCGATACTTTTTTCCCTTGCGTCCAGAATAAAATCAATCTTTTTTTTCATTTCCGGGACTTACATAAAATTAATTAGAAAAATCAATTCTCATAACCGTCATCAACGCAATCCAGATACAAATAGCAGGGATGATTGGCTTTCAATATGCTTCGACCCACGTGTAGTCATCCTTTTTTCCTGTTTCATTTCACGCTATCCTGTCGCACCCTACAGGACACGACCAACCACTCCCTGCCAATTTAATTCAACAGATATTAACTCAAAAAAGTTTTGCCAACTTGGTAAATAAGTTTTTTGCAATGGGCCTGCTAATGATGCGTTTCATGTTAATACCCTCCTTTTTTTACCATGAGTGATCTGAAATGAAAGTAAATTTTACACCAGGGCTACTTGCGGCGGAATACAAGGAGCCATTCTTTGAGATTATTTGTTAAATGCACAAACGGATGGGTTTAAATCCGGAATGCGAATTTCATACCAGATTGATGTATACTGGCCCACATGCTGTATCATTATTAAAGCCTCTTTTTTTAAGGGTCGAAATAGTTGGGACAGAATTAATCAAACCAATCTGGTTATTGGCTAAGACTAAAATCTCCTTGTGGTCAATACCAGATCCATGCCCGGGTGCATCACATCGCCGGTTTCCTCGGCTGTTATAAAGACCCGAACGGGTTTAAATGGAGTAGTCGCACTCAAAGAGCCCTTTTTAACTTTGGACAACATAGTAGTGCCGATATTGATCTGGCCTAAATTTTTGTCTCCATTGCGTTCTGTCTCCATCCAGACTACATAAGTTTCCTTTGGCGGTGTGAGTCTTTTTGGTTCGGCCAGATTTTTCACACTGATATCGAGTGAGTAATTCTTATTCTTATCCTTTTTAATTTTCACCTGGCCTTCAGCGCCCGGCACTACCGTGGAAATGTCAAAAGCTATTTTCTTTGAGCAGGAGTCAAAAGAAATAATGAGGAGTAAGCCAGACAGAGCGGTGAGAAGCCATCTTGCGGCAAGATTTAGTTTTATCGCTTTCATGTTCTTAGTTTTAAGAATTGATGTTAAATAGTAAAATGAATATAATATCCGATACAACCGGTTTATGATTTTTCTTCAATTACCTGCACTGTGCATTCTTCCAGTCTTCCGAACAGAATTGTTTCACGCTTGAAGGGGCGCCATTCATAAAGAAGCAATTCCGCGGGGCGCCAAAGCGCAACCCACCCGATGATGATCAGGGATTCCCGAATGGTAATCTCTAATCCGCCCTTCGGCAAAAGCCGGCCACCAATTTGTGTCAATACCAATATTATTCCTACAAAGCCAATTCCGATCACAAGACTACTCCAGCCAAGTTTCACCGAATCCTTCAATTGTTTCTCCGATTTTTTCCTGCGATATCCAAAATGTTGGGAAACGGCATTTCCTATTACTTCTGTCCTGGCTGATTCTGACTCAGGAATCAAAACCTTCAAATTTATTGGCTCATGTCGCGGAAGCGTCAAGGCTTCTTCGATAATGAATTCTTCAGTATCGACGTTAAGCTTACGCCTGAAATAAGCTGGTGCCTTTGGGTCAATTAGCATTTGCTCCACGGTTTGAATGCGAATTGTTATTTCGTTTGAAAAATTCAAGCTCACTGTTTATGGGTTTTAAAAAATTTCCAAATTCTGGTCTGCATGAGAGCGATCTGCATTTTGGCAGGTCTGCCTCACACAGATATTGGCTTCTACATGGATAATGCATTTTGAATACTGAGAGGATATTGGTTATAGTGCAGGAAGCGTCTTTGTCTATTTAATATCAATGAGGGGACGGCGATCTATTTCATCAGTCTGGTTAAAGATCGGAAAATGCAATTCGCCGAATGATTAAAGCTACTTCAAAGGTCAGGAGCTTATTTCATTTTTAATCCCGCTATTTTCCTGCAACTCATCTCTGGAAGGGCCCAATTCCTTTCTCAACTCAGGAGCTACCCAGGCCCCAAATAATTCAATGGAATGCATGACTTTCTTATGTGGCATATCACCTACACTCATTTGGGCCAGGAAACGGGTATTGCCAAACAATTCGTGTTCATACATGATCTTGTCAATTACTTCCTGCGGACTACCCACAACCAATGCGCCTTTTGGGGATCGCGAATATTCAAATTGCTGACGGCTTAGCGGCGGCCATCCCCTTTCCCTGCCGATGCGGTTCATCATGTTAGCATAAGACGGATAGAATTCATCACCAGCCCGCTGCGAATCATCTGCCAGATATACATGAGAGTTTATTCCCAATTGGAGATTTGCCATGTCCTGCCCGGCTTTCTGTGCAGTCTTGCGATAGAGTTCTACGAAAGGAACAAACTGCTCCGGAGTTCCGCCTATAATGGCCAGGGTCAATGGTAATCCAAGAGTGGCAGCCCTCATTGCTGATGAAGGTGTACCACCCGCTGCCAGCCAGATTGGTATTGATGCCTGGTAAGGACGTGGATAAACACCAAGGTTCTCTATTGAAGGGCGATGCTTTCCTTTCCAGGAAACGATTTCATGTTTATTGAGATTCAACAGCAGATCCAATTTTTCAGTGAAGAGGGTATCATAATCCTCCAGGTCATATCCGAACAATGGAAAGGATTCAATAAATGATCCTCTGCCCGCCATGATTTCCGCGCGTCCATCCGAAAGTTGATCCACGGTAGCAAAATCCTGGAAAATGCGAACCGGGTCATCCGAACTCAGGACTGTGACCGCACTGGTCAGTCTTATTTTCCGGGTCATTACCGCCGCCGCCCCCAGTATGATTGCTGGCGCTGATACTGCATAATCTGGCCGATGATGTTCTCCCACTCCAAAAACGTCCAGGCCCAAATCATCGGCCAGTTTTATTTCTTCCATTAGGTCTTTAATGCGCTGATGCGTATTCATTGCCTTGCCTGAACCAGGCTGAGGCCTCACATCAACAAAAGTATATAAGCCCAATTCCATCTCTAAATGTTATGCTTTTATTTGAATGAATTTCCATTGCTGTTTGATGAGCCGCTCAATTATTCCCTGCTTCATCCATAATTTTTGTGCAATCCCAGGGAAAACCGGTTCTGTTCTTTATTTCCTCAAACCCATTTGACTCATATATGTCTGGTTATCCCAGAACAATGATTCTTCGATCATCAAACCATTTTTCCAATGGCCGACGGTGCACATAGGGATCTTGAATGATTTTCCCGTTGGCTGAATAAATTTTCCATTTCCAGCAGGCATGGGTTTGGTGAATGTGCCTTCCATTACGCCTGTGACGCAGGTCCATTCACCTTTGCCGTCTCCGAAACGGATAGGATGAACTTTTATCCTGGTGTCAGGTGCATACACAAACATGGCTATCATGTCTTCGATATGTTTGTCAAGACCGTTGGTATGGTGACCGTCGGGCCAGTTTACGACGATGTCCTGAGAATGGCTTTCATGGAATCTTACCCATTCCTGGCCGCTGAATATTACAAAGTCCAGGGTGTCAAATCTGGTGAGATTTTTTTCCAGTGTGGCAGCTCCGTCAGAAATGCTCTTCAGGACATTTTGCATGGAGTCAATTTTAGCCTGCATTTCCGTTGAGCTGCCGCCCATATTCCCGGAACAGCCTGCGAGCGCAAGCATCAATGCTGAGGCAAAGAACGCAGCAATCGATTTGGATGAGTAGATGATCGCCTTTTTCATTATTTGATGATTTAGTTGTGAAGGATATAAAGAATTTCTGAAAATCGATTGGAAGGACTTATTGAGCCAGATACCCACCATCAATATTGTAATAGGCACCGGTTACAAAGGAAGCCTTATCCGAATTGAGCCATAGGGCCAGCTCGGCCACTTCTTCGGAATTACCCAGTCTCCCCATTGGATGCAGGCCCACCAAGGCTTTCATGGTGGCGTCGTCCAGCGAATTGGTAAGCAGGGGTGTTACTATATACCCCGGGCCGATTGAATTGACCCGGATCTTCTGGTCGGCGTATTCCAGCGCGGCCGCTTCCGTAAGCCCTATCACACCATGTTTAGCGGCTACATAGGCCGGGGATCCCTTGGCCCCAACCTTACCCAATATGGAAGCGATATTTACAATGCTGCCTCCTCCGGAAGCAAGCATAGCGGGGATTTGGTAACGCAGGCCATAAAAAACCCCTGACAGGTTGATCGAAATAACTTTATCCCAGCCATCTATAGGATATTCACCCACGTATTTTAGTGGTCCCCCGATGCCGGCGTTATTGACCGCAATATGTAATCCTCCAAATGTTTTCACTGCCTGGTCAACCGTGTTCTTGCTGTCATCGGGCCTGGATGTATCGGCCTTCACAAAAAATGCTTCACCACCCTTTGCTTTTATTTGAGCAACGGTTTCATTACCGCCTTTTTCATCAACATCCGAAATAACAAGCTTTGCTCCTTCGGACGCATATAGGTTTGCTATGGCCCTGCCAATGCCGGAACCGGCTCCCGTTACTATGGCGGTCTTATTTTCCAGCGTTTTCATGATGTCCATTTTTTGATTATGAATTTTCTAATCTTTCTTTTCATTGTGAAGGAATCCAAGAGCGCCGGACGGGCATTTCTTTATCTGCTGCTCAATTCTTTCGGCGTTGGCACCATCCGGGCTAATCCATTTCCTGACTTTTGGATCGAACACTTCCGGAAGCTGGGTCCAGCACCTGGTGGAATGCTGACAGAATTCAGGCTTCCATACCACGGTGATCTCTTTATTTGTATAATCTATTTCCTTCGTGCCGCCATCCCTGAATACAAAAGTCCTTGCCTTAACGTTACCCTCAAGCAATTTGGTTATCGGACATTGCGCGGCTATTTCCAATAGCTGAACTTTTTGCTCCTCCGAAACTGGGCTAAGGAACATGATATCACAGTCAATGATGGTTGTGGTATTCCCCTCTTTTGTTTCCTGGTATAAATTTGTATTTATTGCGATGGACGGTATGTCCCAGCCCTTGCGGTCAATATACATTCTCAGTGCAACAAGGGCGCAGGAAGCAACGGCTGTCAGTAACAGGGTAAAGGGATCGGGGCCTTTATCTGCACCTCCCTTAATTGGGGGTTCATCGCTGATGAAATTTCCATTCCGCCACTCAATATTGCACTGATATTTCTCAACGCCGATTTCGCCATGTACCGGCTTATCCAATTTGTATTGCATAGATATATTTTATGCGTTCAAACCTTTATGTTACCGTCCGAAAAGCGATCCCTGTACGTTTAAGGTATCCCCGGAGGAATGAGACAGCACCTCATCCAGGTCGGTTATTGAGACCGGCAGGATCGGGTCAGTTGGTTCGAATTACTTTATATTATGATTCCTTAGCCATCTGCAATTCACAGTTGAGCCATACATCCTCACTCACCAGCACTCCTCCCGCCTCCAGGGCTGCATTCCAATTCAGGTTCCAATCTTTGCGGTTTATTTTTCCACTCACGGAAAAAACGGCTTTGTGAATTCCCCAGGGATCTTTCATGATTCCACCATATTCAACATTCAACTTTATTCTCTTTGTAATGCCTTTGATAGTGAGGTCTCCATACAATTCATAGTTGCCAACTTTGGGGGTCTTTTCATAAGTGTTGGCCACGAATGTGATTTCTTTGAAATGATCCACTTCAAAAAAATCGGCACTTCTCAGATGCTCGTCTCTTTTTTCATCACCGGTATCAATGGATCCAGGGTTCACCCAAAAATCTACTTCAGCGGTCATGAAGTCTTCGCCTGTGGTATAAATGCTTGCGTCAAATTCTTTGAATGAGCCTCTTACATTGGCAATCATAAGGTGTTTCACTCTGAAGCCAATTTCGCTGTGGGCGTGGTCAATAGCCCATTTTGTCTTTGTTGTTACGGAGGTAGTTTCCATTTTAATTTTTATTTTACAAGGTTTACTAATGCTGAAAGAATAATTGTGCGCCTATCCCAAAGCTTAGTTGATAATCACCAGGGATAGGGCGAACTCGTTCGCGCGTAATCCATTTTCATGATTCACCAAACAATTGAATGTTTCGAATGTTTTCAAGTAGTACGGCGGGATTTCAGGTGGAATATGGGGGAAGCTCTTACAGGAGTTCGAATCAACTGTCGGTCGCTCCTTTTAAGATACCGACATTCCCCGGGATTCCTGCGATTGTTCAACAGGTTCGGATATTAGTTAACAATATTCAGAATACAGATTACAAAAACGAGCCTCGATTTGTTCAGATTGAACCTAATTTCATTTCAATTGTTAAGTGAGTTTTACCGAGGTCATGGTTAGCGAGCCCGCAACCACTTTGTCATTGAAAAAAGAAATTTCGTCTTTGGTACTTTTCAAACCCAGGGTATATAGGAGAGGCAGATAATGCTCCGGTGTTGGAATCGCTAAGCTGCTTTCCGCACCCAGGCTTTGGTAATTGATCAGCGACTGGTAGTTGCCTTCTGTGATTAATTCTTTGAATTGATAATTCATCTTCAGCGCCCAGTCATATCCATAACCCGGCTCTTCCATTCTATCCCAGGCAACCATTTTAAGATTATGGACCATATTTCCGCTGCCGATGATCAGCACGCCTTTCTTTCTCAGGGCAAATAGCTCCTTTCCCAGATCATAATGGTATTGCGGCGCTTTGGTAAAATCAATACTCAGTTGGAGGACGGGAATCTTAGCTTCCGGATACATGTGCCTGACAACGGTCCATGTACCGTGATCCAATCCCCAGTCATGATCCAATTCCACATGGGCTGAATTCAGCAATGAAGCGGTATCTGCCGCCAGTTTGGGATCACCGGGTGCATTGTATTGAACCTGGTATAGCTTTTTTGGAAAGCCTCCAAAATCATGAATGGTTTTGGGGAAATCCATCGCTGTTATAAGGGTGCCCCGGCTAAACCAATGGGCAGAAATAACCAGCACTGCTTTCGGTACCGGGATTTCCTTTGCCATCTGAGTCCAGCGTTGGCTGAATTCATTGTCTTCGATACCATTCATCGGCGAACCATGGCCGATGAATAGTACCGGCATCAATTGTTCCTGCTCCCTGAGTTCGCTCGTGAACTTATTGAATGCTGAAAGACTTGTCATTATTGTTACTCCTGTAGTAATTTTCTGAATGAATATTTTTTCCTTTGATGCAGGGCTATTTAATTTTTTTGAATTCGCCATCTGCCCTGATGCTGACTTCGTTGCCCAGCATGACCTCGGGAAATTTAGTTCCAATCCCGAAATCCGAGCGAAGAACAATTCCTGTTAACTGAAAACCGGCGGTCGTTGATTTGTCCTGCGGATTTTCAATGGTTCCCCGATACCATAGATTCATGGTCACAGGCTTCGTGATTCCATGGAGCGTGAGGTCACCCGTAAGCTTGTATTTATTATTTCCTTCTTTCTTAATCGAGGTGCTCTTGAATTGCATACTTGGATATTTCTGCACATCAAAAAAATCGGCGCTTCTCAAATGATTGTCTCTCATTTCTACTTCCGTATTGACAGAAGCAACGTCTGAAGAGAACTCAAATACTGCATCGCTGAAATCAGCCTGGTTCGTGCTAACCTTTACTTCGAAAGTCTTGAATAATCCCGCAACATCAGAAATACTCATATGGGTGACACTGAAAGTCAGTTTGGAATGAAGCGGATCCGATTTCCAACTTGTTTGGGCTAAAACTGACATGCTCAACAATGCACCGGCCGCCAGAGAAATTAATTTTTTCATGAATTGAATGTTTAGTTTGTTTTTTAGCGTATAGATTGTTTTTAGTATGCCACTGTAAATCGCTTGCGAATATGTTTTGAATTCTCAACTTCATCCAGCATGGCAACTGCCAGATCATCTACCGAAATCGAGCTCCGGTGGTTTTTATCGAAGACCGGATTGTCAGAACCGGTTCTGTAATGCCCTGTTCTGATCCCGGATGTTTTTGGATTCATTTCCGGAGGAGGGCTCATAAAACTCCAATCAAGTTCATTTTCTTTCTGAATGATATTGAAATAGTCCCTCGCCGCAGTAGAGCCTCCTTTCCACATTTCGGGAAATTCCTTGGTATCAACAATCTGAACACCCGGCGCTACATAAAGGCTGCCTGCTCCTCCTACCACTAATAATCTTTTTATTCCTGATTTCTTCACAGCCGCCTGAATTGACTGTGCGCCCTGCATATATTCATTATATATATTAGAATTGGTCCAGCCTGAATTGTACGCGCTAATGACTACATCATTTCCTTTTAGCAAGGCGGCCAATTCATCCGTGTTCATAACATCACCCTTTACTACCCAGAGATTTTTGCTCTTGCTGTTTAGCTTTGCAGGATTGCGAACTATGGCAGTGATTTCATGTTCACGATCCAGGGCTTCTTTTAGAACGGCGGACCCGACAAAGCCTGTGGCTCCAATCAACGCTATTTTCATTTTATTAGTTTAAGATTAATGATCCGTTAATTATGCAGGATTTTCCATCCTGCTAATTGCTTATAATTGTATTTCATACCAAGGTGAATCAATAACATTTGCATTTGTTCCAAAGTCCTGCTAACCGTGAGATTGCCAGCGACGATAGGATTAAATCCAGCCGTCTTCACCAGTTCACTCACAGTTTCCAAAGATTCCTCATCATCGCCGGCAATCAGGGCGTCCGGGATTTGGCCACCGATTTCGGGACTTGAAAAATCAGCGGCGAAAATAGTATTGAAAGCCTTGACCACTTTGGAATGGGGAAGCAGCTTCTGCAATTCCTCCGCCGCGCTTGTACCGGGATCAGTGATCAACCCGCTAAATGTGTCATTCAAAGGATTGGCAATACTGACGACTATCTTTTGATTGACGAATTCTCTTATGGATTCAGCAATTTCTTTTTCCGCGCTATGAGGTACTGCTGCAATGATGATGTCGGCTTCCCAACAGGCATTTATTGAACAGTCAATGGCTTCCACATCCGCGGAAGGATTGGCCTCACTGATTTCCCGGGCCAAAGCCTGCACTTTTTCCTGGTCTTTCCCAAAAAGTAAGAGCCTGTAATTGCCTGCGGACAAACTTTTGGAAATAGCAGAACCCATATTCCCCGAAGCCCCTATCACTGTTATCGTTTGTTTAGTCTGCATATCTCCTTTTATCCTGGTGCAAAGCTAAGGTGCAAGACCATGCTTCACCATTGAGTAAAAGCAAGAAAAACCATTGATTTTAGTCAATGAAATAAGTGGCGCGAATGAAAAAGGTGGGACATTATTTGCTGGTGGAAATCTTTCTTCTGACGCGACTCAGGGTTTCAGGCTTAAGCCCCATATAAGAAGCAATCATGTGTTGGGGCACCCGCTGGACAATATTTGGATATATTGAAGTTAAATTGCCATAGCGTTCTTCTAAACTCAGACTGATCATGGAAGTCAATCTTTTTTGCATGGCCAGGTAAGCTCCTGTCAATTGCATCCGGGTATAGATTTCATATTTGGGAACTTTTTGCAGTAATTCCTCGTGTGCGGATTTACTGATCAATACAAGCTCGGCATCTTCCAACGCGTCGATATTGTAAGTGGCTGATTCCCCCGTCAGAAAACTGTATAGGTCTGAAATGGTCCAGCCTTCCAGCGCGAACTGAATGATGTGCTCGTTGCCATTTTCGCCCAATGAATATTCCCGCAGCACTCCCTTTTCCACAAATGCTATGACCTTGCAAACATCACCAGCCTGCAGAAGATACTGTTTTCGGCGCAGCTTCTTGGGTGTGAGATAGGTCTTTATGATTTCCTCTTCCTCTGCATTCAGCGAGACTTTTTCATTGAACTTCTGAAAGAATAATTCATACATATAAATTCCCCGTCTGGTGAAAATGCAATATAGGAATAGTATTTTTCCCTTTTACGCAGCCTGCATAAGGCCATGCAGTTTGAATATTTTATTTTCAAATAATATCCATTAAAGCTACGCAGATTTGGGCAAGTATTTCTCGCGCCTGTCTGTCAGGACTGTTTAGCAATTCCATTTCAATGATTGCCGAAAAGTATCCTGATGCCTACGATGCCGAGGCAAATCGCCAACGCTCTTATGATGGTCTTCCCTTTGATTTTATGAGATAGAAATGCTCCTAACTGGGCGCCCGCTACCGCGCCTGCACTCAAAGACAAAACCATTCTGAGCACCATCGGATCATCATAATTCCCTTTGAGCAGGTGTGTGATGACGCTTACCGTTGCCATAATTGCCAGGATGAAATGCGAAGTGGCCGTGGCTACATATACTGGGAAATGGAGCTGGTTCACCAGGGCTGGCACATGTATGATGCCACCCCCAATTCCCAACAGTGGCGAAAGATAGCCTACAATGAGGCTGATGATAATACCTGTCAGATTCTTGTAACTGTAAGAATACACATTTCCTTTCCGGTCGGTCAACTGACGTTTTGTTTGCCGGCCGGAAATATTGAACCTTGCCGCAGAAGGGTGGCCTCCCTGTTTCTTTGAGAAGAAAAGAAAACACGCGAGCAGAAGGAGCAGGATTCCAAAAATAATATGAAAAGCCATTTTTGGAATATAGGAAGTGCTATAAACACCCAGCACAGATCCTGGAATGGTAAAAAGAGCAAACAGGATACCGGCTTTGTAGTCAATCCGTCCCGATCGCGCATAAGCAATCGAGCCTGAAATAGCATTTGCAGCAACAATGGCAATGGATATGGCGGTGATGGTTTCAGGAGGCAACTGAGGTTGCGCGATGATGAGTAATGGAACGAGGATGAATCCACCTCCGGCTCCAATCAATGTACCGACAGTGCCTACGACAAATCCAATGAGCAAAAGCACAAATATATTATCCATAGTCCAGCTTGATCCATTAAAATTAATCGCCTATACCAGATGTTGATTCCCGCTACCAGGTATTTATTTAATAGCGCTGCCATCCATCAACAATGCTGTGAGTTGCGGCAACAATTATATCGAAAATCGGGCAACTTGCAGCGCTTGAATTTACGAAAGGCTGATATGATTGAACGGAAAAACTAATGAAATGAGTAAAACGAGAATCCGGGCCTGAAGAAGCGGATGATTTTTAGTGGAAGAAACCCCGAAGAATATTAACAGTTATTCCATTCATGGACAAGCATGGCTAAGCGCGATAAATGGCAGCTCTGACTGCTCTTATAAATATGCTCAGAATAAACTTCTGTAGGATTGTTCACTCAAAATGGTTTGTGCAGATTTTTCCATCAATGCCGTCAGGTATCGGTGAAATGCGCTGCCCATACTGATGCGTTTTACACCCAATGCAGATAGTTGTGGTATATCGGACAATTTCGCCGTGCAAACTATATTGACCGGCAATTTGGTAGCCTGCACTACGGTTTTCAGGTCAATGGGGTCCTGAATAAAGGGAACAAAGATTCCATCGGCGCCAGCCTGTTCATACAGGCCGATTCTCCGAATGGTTTCTTCGAGCATGGAAGGCAATTTGTGTAAAAATGTATCGGTTCGGGCGTTTATGAACAGATGCATATTTTTTTTCTCCAGGTGATTGCGGAGGGTGGAGATCGTTTTTTCAAATTTATCTGCGGGTTTCAATTTCCCGGGCTCATCCAGGATTGAATCTTCCAGATTAATGCCTACGGCTCCCAGGTCATGGAGTTTTTCGATGTTTTGAATGATGGCGGCATCTGTGCTTCCATAACCCGTTTCCATATCCACCGACAGGGGTATTTGAATATGGGCGATGATTTCTCTCACGGTTTGCAAGACCAATTCGAATGGAATCTTTTCTCCATCCTCGTATCCATGAACCTGGGCGAGCGCCCTGCTGGAGGTGCCCGCCGCTTTAAATCCATTCTTTTCAAATACCCTGGCACTGTTCACGTCCCAAACATTGGCCAGCAGGAGGGGCTTCTCACTGTGATGCAGGCGCAGGAAAATATCAAAATGGTTCATATTCTTGAGGTTCAATTACAATTAATGGTTGTCTATAACAAAGCCGTCTGTGCGCTAAATGTATGTTATCAGGAATCAATTTCAGGTTGCAGGTGAAGTGCAACGCTTGCCCTGTTCCATACATTGATGGCAACGATAGTCATGATGATTTGGGCGGTCTTTTTTTCCCCGAACATGGCAACGGATTTCTTATAGAGGCTATCGCTTAATCCATTCTGATGGATGAGGGTCACTTCTTCCGACATTCCCAATAACAACTGTTCTTCTTCGGTGAAAATACTGGGCGCTTCTTTCCAAACACAGACCAGGCTCAACCGCACTTCCGATTCACCCAATTTCCTGGCATTATTGGTATGGTAATTTACGCAATAAGCACAACCATTTATCTGGGAGGCCCTGAGGCGCATCAATTCCTGGTGGCGCGGTTCAATGGATGAATCCTTTGCAAAATCCTCCAGGGCACCCATGGCATTATAGGCCAGGGGCAATACATCCTTCATTTTAAACCTTTGTTTCATGCTGACATTTTTTTGATTTGATGAACAAAATTATTGACTGATTGGACTATCTTCATAGTCCAGGTTTAACTAAATAAGTAGTCCAGATGCTTCCCTACAAAAGTCTCATAGCGCTCCAGAAAAAAATCCCGGTGCCGGTGTACCAGCAAATCTCGAATCGTTTGGTGGATTTGATCCGGGGTGGTGTGATCAAACCAGGCGCTCCCTTGCCTTCAAGCAGGCAGATGGCCACACTGTTGCGGGTACATCGCAAGACGGTGATGGCTGCCTATGAAGAATTGTATGTGCAGGATTGGGTGGAAACCATCCCGAGAAAGGGAATCATGGTTTCAAAACGGCTGCCTGAAATAAGCCAGAAGATTTGCAAGGAAATGCCCGGAAAGAAAGGCTATACCGATCAACCCGGAATTGGGTTCAGGAATTTAGTCCCTGAATCGCGGGGAATCCAGAATGCCGGCGATCACCGTTTAATCGTGAACGATGGCTTTCCTGACCTGAGGATTGCTCCGCTGGATTTGATGTTGAAAGAATACCGTTATCTGCTTCGCCAGCCGGCCATGATGAGACGCATGCAGTACGGGGACCCGGCGGGTTCGTGGAATCTCCGTGAATCTCTATCTCAATTTCTACTGGATACCAGAGGCATTGACTCTACACCCGAAAATATCATGATGACCCATGGCGCCCAAATGGCCATTTCGCTCACGGCAAGAATGATCATCAAACCTGGTTCTACTGTAGTGGTGGGAGAGCCCAGTTATTTTATGGCCAACAAGATATTTGAAGAATGCGGCGCTCGCCTGGTCAGAATCAGGATGGATGAGAATGGGATAGATGTGGACGCGCTGGAAAGAATTTGCGAGCGAAAAAAGCCTGACCTGCTCTATGTGATACCTCATCATCATCACCCAACCACCGTAACTCTGTCCTGCGACCGGAGAATGAATTTGCTGAGACTTATCCGGAAATATAAATTCCCTGTGATTGAAGATGATTACGATTACGATTTTCATTATGACAGCAGCCCCATTCTGCCGCTGGCGAGCGCCGATCATGGAGGACAGGTTCTCTATGTGGGATCACTTTCCAAGTGCCTGGCCCCATCCGTGAGGGTGGGATACCTGGTGGCGCCATCGAATTTTGTGAGGCAGGCTGCGGAATTGCGCAAATGGACAGATGTGCGAAGTGACAATCTCCTGGAGGAATCACTGGCCATCATTTTCAAAAACGGCGATTTTCAGCGGCATTTGAAAAAATCGGTGAAGCTATACCGTCAACGCCGGGATTTCATGTGTTCCCTGCTGAATAGTGAATTGGGGGACAAACTAACCTTCACTATACCATCAGGAGGCATGGCCCTTTGGGTGAAATTCAATAAGAAATATCCATTGCCCGGCATCTCGGCGCGCGCTTCTGCAAAGGGACTCTTTCTCAGCGACGGCCATTTTTATGATTCCCCAAACATTCAATACAATGCTGTGAGGATGGGATTCGCTTCTTTGAATGAAAAGGAAATGCGGATGGCAGTCGATATATTGAAATCCATAATGTAACCGAAACATGAATCAAGACCAGGGCTATTGAAGCAAGCCTCTTCGCCTGGTACGATTGCGGGGATTTGTGCGGGATTCAATCAGCTCCGGCATTTGTTGCAGCACAAGTGAGTGACACAACAGTCGCCGGGGAGAGATTCCGAAGCCCCTAAAAATGATTTTTCGCGTCTTCTTTCCGCGCATACCACCTCTGCAGATTGCTGAATCCCATTATTCCGCACACAACGAGTATTGCTATTGAAACGTATAACATATATACCGGATTTTGAATGATTCTATATTATTAGAGTCCTTAAGTTTAATAAAGGTTACATATAGGCGCAAAATTGCCAGGTGGAATTTCCTGAATGCGTCCTCAGACAGGACCTTATGCAGCCAGCGCCCTATCCCTGGAACTCAGAATGCTCTGTAACTGCTTCCTCGCTTTTGAAAGATTTGATTTGGAAGTGCCAATGGAAATGCCCAGACACTTTGCAATTTCATGATGCCTGTATCCTTCCACTATATAGAGGCTTAAAACTTTTCGGTAGGAGGGGGAGAGTTCCATTATGCACCTCATGATTTCCCGGTAGGACAATTCATGCAATCCATTGCCTGATTCCCCTGTGAAGTCAAAAGAATCAAAATTCAATCCTACCTGATGTTGATAAGGGGCATTCTTACGGTAATGATCTATGGCAGTATTGACGACTATTTTCTTTAGCCAGCCTTTGAAGCAATTGATCTTATCAGGATGGGCGGGCCGGAATTGCTCCACATGTTTAAATATCTTTAGGAAGCTGTCATTTAATATCTCTTCCAGGTCTTCCTGCCGTCCACTGTATTGCTGTTCGAAAATGGATTTGGCATAGCCATAGAAAGTCAGGTAGATCATTTTCTGGCTTGCTCTTTGGTTGTGTTTGCATCCTTCAATATGCCAGTGAAATTCTTTCGGAGTCAACATGGGGAGAAGTTTTTATTTGGAATTTGATTCGGATATCTTAGAAATTAAAACAGGCTCAAGCGATATTCTTGTCTGAAGAAACCCTCAAGCCTGTTTATGAAACCCTATGCTTACAATGATTTTAGATATTCAGCCAGATCCTGCTTTTCATTTGTTGAAAGATTCAGGTTAAACTGACTGTTATAATGAGCAACCACATCATCGAGTGTGGCAAAACGGCCATCATGATAGAACCCACCTTTGGCTCTTGCGAATAAGCCACCCAACGGTGTGGTCCTGTATTTTCCAGTCGGAGAACGGAGCGCTTCGAAATCATCAATTCCGATTTCTGCGGCTGTGTGCAGATTGTTGATAGTCTCCGTGAATAAAGGCGGCACATGACAGGAAGCGCATTTTGCCTTATTCAGGAATATATCTTTTCCTCTGGTGGCTGCGGCCTGGTCAAAACTACCGGCCGGTGGTTTGGGCGCGGCTATTGAAAACTGATAGGCTCTGAGTGCGGCCAGTTTAGACGTAATCAAATCCGGGGTATTACTAATATTACCGAAATGATTTTCTGCCGCAATGGGATATTTCGTCGCGTCATTGAGGCGGGGATCAGAAAAATTTCCCTTACCATGCATTTCCAGATTTCCAACAAAGGAATTCCAATAGGTTATATCGCCCCATCCTGTATAAGTAGTAAGACCAACACCCTTCATTCCAAATGCCGCGGGTATGAGGTTTGCTGCTACTTTTCCATCGGGCCTCAGGGCCTTTCCATCCATAAACAAGACCGCTGCAAATTTCCCCGGTCCCCACAATCCCAAAACTGTTCTAAGTGTGGGTTCATCCACATGCAGGAGATCCGCGATTGGTTGCGCATTATCAGTAAGGGACACAATGGTTCCTACATTCAGGTCCCTGTTAGGCCATCCATCGAGACGTTTACCAATGCCAGGTGCAAATGAATTATCAACAGTAGAATGACAGGAAGCGCAGGTTATGCCAATGGATTTTAATCCACCGGAAGCATCAAAATTTCCTTTCACGCCCACTACCGCATTCAATTTAAGTAATGCCAGTGTGGTCGCGGGATCATCCAGGCTCACGGCCCCGGATTGAATTCCGGCAACTACGTCTGCGGGCAATGCTTCTGCATCAACCTTCAAACCCACGGCCAGCGCGGTTTTCGGGCTTACTCCCGGGCCAAATCCTCCGTTATTGGCGCCGGCGATTGCTTTGTCGAGGTGTAATAAACCACTCCAGAATTCTTCGTCTCCAAAACTGTCGAAGCGAAATGTTTCTTTTCCCGCGGCCACCAATGCCGGATTTTCATCTTCCGTGTGATCTTTAATCCTGTCTTTTTTGCACTGTGCGAGTGCTACCAATACTGCAAATGCCAGTATGAAAAGAGGTTGTTTCTTGCAAATCATAGCGATAGTTTTCGTTTAATATTTCATTTTGAATTTGAGCCCATGTTTGTCAAAAAGCCATTCAGGTTTTATTTGAAATTCAATTTTTAACCAGGATTAGTCGCTCTATAGGGATATTACATAAAATGATCTCTATATATTAAAGTCATTGCCGGAATTAGAGAGACGAATCATTGAAAGGTTACAGCAGATGAGGAATCTTTTTGAGGATTACTGCATGTGGTGATAGAACAAATCAACAGGATTACCCATTTAGGCCTCAAATTAAAAATCAGTGCTTTGTATTTGCCAAACTATTTTAATTTGGGTGTAAATAGTGGGGTATGTTTAGTGGAATAGCAGTGCAGCAGTTGGATGAGTGCTTCAGGAGTGAGGACGATTGCAAACAATATCTCTTCGATCTGAAATGGAAAAACGGTTACCGGTGCCGCAGGTGTGGGTGTACCAAAAATTATAAGGGCCGCACCCGGTTCCACCTGCGATGCAGCAATTGCAGTTATGATGAGTCGGTCACGGCCCATACGATCTTCCACAAGCTGAAGATCCCGCTGCTGAAGGTCTTTGGTGTAGCCTTCCGGCTCTCGGTAACGAAAAAAGGCATGTCCACCAGGGAGCTGGCCCGGGAGTTTTCCATCAATCAAAAATCATCCTGGCTCTTCAAGCGCAAGACCCAGGAAGCGATGAAAAGGGGTGAGGGCCATGCTTCGGACCTGGATTCGGGACTGGTGGATTTATTG
>JBGPHC010000040.1:0-30167 GCA_041484195.1 Agriterribacter sp.
CATATGCTTTGATTGTCAAAGCATTATAGTAAAACAAATTCAGATTGTTTTCAAATCGTTGCAGGCGCAAAATCCTTCCAAACTCAATACAGACAAGAATTTCAAAGAACTTATTTATATAACATCAAAACACTAGTGATATTTTATATCAGTTAAATAAAGATTTTCATTGGATGTTTTTGATAATTCCTTCTTTACTTTGCGCTTTAAAACGAGATAAATGAAAATCGGCTATCCACATAAAATTGTACTAACCATTTTCCTGGTACTCGGTTCTATAAGCCTCTTATACGCCTGGGGTTCCTGGGGCCATCAGCACATCAACAGGGCCGCGGTATTTGCCCTGCCCGTAGAAATGAGGATATTTTTCTATAACCATATTGATTTTATAACGGAAGAATCGGTCATTCCTGATGTCCGCAAGTACACAATTAATGACAAGGCCGAATTTGCCAGACATTATATTGACCTCGAATCTTACGGAAACGGCTCAATCGATAGCCTGCCCGCTTCCACAAAAGAGGCGACTGTGAAATATGACGATAAATTTCTTCAGAAGAACGGCATATTACTCTGGTATATCCAGGATATGATGGAAAAGCTGACGGTCGCCTTCAGGAAAAAGAGCAAATCGGAAATACTTTTCCTGGCAGCCGACCTCGGACATTACCTTGGAGATGCAAATATGCCATTGCATACTGCACTTAATCACGATGGGCAATTCACCGACCAGAAAGGAATTCACGCATTTTGGGAGTCGCAATTGCCGGAGCTTTTTGGAGACAGCTATAATTTCAATACAGGCGACGCGGTCTATATCGCCGATGTTCAAAAAGAAACTTTCAGGATCATTGCAGCCAGTCACAAATTGGCGGATAGCTTATTGCTCATTGAAAGAAATCTGAAAGCATCTTATCCAAAGGATAAGATTTATGTTTTTGATTCAGCGGGGAATATTGCCAGGAACAAATTTAACCAAGTGATTCACAGGTATGAATATGCGAAAAAATATCATGAATTGCTGAATGGGATGGTGGAAAAGCAAATGAGAATGGCCATAATTTGCACGGCAAATTTCTGGTACACTGCCTGGGTAAATGGAGGCCGGCCCGACCTAAACAGCCTGGATTCCCAAAGCCTGACTGATAGAAACAAAAAGGCCTACAAGAAAGAATTAAAGCTCTGGCAGAAAGGAAGACTCTTTGGATTCAAGACCGATAGGGAATTTTGATATTTTCAGGTCCTTGGGCTCCTGATCAATGGAAAGCGGTTGCTTTGGCGGAAAAAGATAGTTTACTCCTGCATTTGAATGGCTTTTATATAGTGCATTTCTTTTGAATTTTCCTTACACAGGTAATTCTCTTGTATTGGAGATTTTTAAAGAGTATTGAATTTTTTGCAAAGGATGGAGTATTTTACAAGACTGAATGGATTTGAATTTTTATGAGCAAGAAAATAGTATTGTTTGGTGAATATCTCTTGAGGCTCACTCCTCCTGCACATCAAAAGTTGGTGCAGGCCGACAGCTTGGAAATGCATTGGGCGGGTTCTGAAGCGAATATCGCGGTATCATTATCCATATTGGGAGAGCAGACAATGTATATCACCGCCATGCCCGAGAATGAACTGGCCCGTGCGGGTATTTCACAATTGCATAAATATGGCGTGGAAACGGATATCATTTCGCATGACAGTTCAAGAGTCGGCACTTATTATTATGAAAGCGGTGTAGGTGCCAGGCCGGGGAGGGTCATCTATGATCGTGATTATTCTGCCTTTAGCCTATTGACGCCCGGTCAAATAGACTGGCAGAGGGTTTTCAAAGACGCCGATTGGTTTCATTGGAGTGGCATTATTCCCGCATTGAATCAGAACATGGTTGCAATTACCCGCGAAGCCCTGAAAGCCGCGAAACAAATGGGCCTGCAGATCTCCGCGGATTTCAATTACCGTAGCACCTTATGGCAATACGGATTGTCTCCGGAAAAAATAATGCCCGAACTTCTCGCCAATTGCGACACAGTTCTGGCCGATGTGAATGCGGCAAAATTGTATTTTAAAATAGATCCTGGTGAAAAAAACCCCGTGGAAAGCTGTTTCGATTTGTTGCAATCGGTTCTCAAAGGAGCCCGTTATATGGCCATGACGATGCGGGCCAACAAGGATGGTAATCTCAATCGGTATAAAGGATATCTCTGGTCAAAGGGATCCATTCATGAATCGCAAACATATGGGCTTGATCAAATCGCGGAAAGGATTGGCGCGGGAGACGCTTTTATGGCCGGACTGATACATGGGATCCGGCAAAACAAATCATTGCAGGATACCATCGAATTCGCTACAGCCTGTGGCGTCATCAAACATAGTATCCCCGGAGACTTTAACATTGCGAGCAGGGCGGAGATTGAATCTATCATCCGGCAATCAGGCAGCGGTAGAATCATCAGGTAGCTTATTAGCATGAATTAAAGCAATGCTGGTTCAGATAGCAATGAAAAAATTGGTCTTGATTTCAAATTTTACAAGCAAAAGATCAACTTGTTAATTCCAGATTTTATGTCGAAATTCAGTCAAGATGAAATTATTCAAAGGGTGGAATCCGATGGATTTGTGCCTTTGTTCACGCATATTGATGAAGATGTATGCAAAAGTGTGCTCAGAGCCAGTTATGAAGCCGGCATCCGTTTATTTGAATTCACAAATCGAAACTCCAATTCATTCGACATATTCATTGCTTTGAGGAAATATTGTGACCAGGAGTTACCCGGCATGGTATTGGGCATCGGCACCATAAAGAATGCTCAGCATGCCGAACAATACATTCACGCGGGTGCTGATTTTCTAATCTCCCCTTTGATCCTGGAGGAAATTCATGAAGTCGCCCGCAAACATAAGGTCTTCTGGATGCCGGGTTGCGCCACGGCTACTGAAATTGGACGCGCGGAGAATTGGGGGATCGGTCTGGTGAAGATCTTCCCCGCTAAGCAATTGGGCGGACCAGCATTTGTCAAAGCCATCAAAGCCGTATTCCGAAACATGAAATTTCTTGCTACCGGAGGCGTAGAACCGACGGAAGTGGACCTGCAAGCCTGGTTCAAAAGTGGGATAAATGCGGTGGGAATTGGCTCGCAACTTTTCCCGGAAGAATGGCTGAAGGCTGGAGAGTATGCTTCCGTAACGGAACATGTAAAGAAAATCATACAGATCATAAGTCACTGCAAAAATCAGGGCATCATTCCAAAGACTTAGGAAATACCTGACTGCCGGCCATTTAATTTTCGCCTGAATCAAAAGATAAAGTGAAACAAGACTATTATAGCATGCAGCAGACCATGCGTTGGTTTGGGCCCGGCGATCCGGTCAGCCTCCAGGATATCCGCCAGGCAGGTTGTTCCGGCGTGGTGACTGCACTCCATCACATACCCAACGGTGAAGTATGGACGAATGATGAGATTCAAGCGAGGAAGAGAGAAATTGAATCCTGGGGCCTTGAGTGGAAAGTGGTGGAAAGCGTGCCTGTACATGAATCCATCAAAACCCGTCAGTCGGGATGGAACGTTTTCATTGAAAATTATAAGCGGACCATTCGCAATCTCTCGAAGCAGGGCATATCCGTGGTTACATATAATTTTATGCCTGTTTTAGACTGGATCCGAACAGACCTGGCTTATGGACTGCCGGATGGAAGCAGGGCCCTCAGGTTCGAAAAAGCCGCGTTGATCGCATTTGATGTGTTCCTCCTGAAAAGAAAAGATTCCCAAAAATACTATCCGGAAGAAGATATTGAGAGGGGCCGGCAAAGGCTGGATGGCATGAACGAATCAGACAGGAACCAATTGGTGCGAAACATCATCGCGGGTCTGCCGGGTAGCGAGGAAAGTTTTACACTGGAGCAATTCCAAATGGCGCTTGACCTATACCGTGAAATTGGCGAGGAACATCTCAGGGAAAACCTGATTCTGTTCCTGAAAGAAATCGTACCCGTCGCGGATGAATGCGGGATCAAAATGGCCATCCATCCGGATGATCCGCCATTTGGCATCCTGGGCCTTCCAAGAGTGGTGAGCACGGCTGCTGACCTGCAAATTATTATCAATGCCGTGCCTTCTCCCGGTAACGGAATTTGTTTTTGTACGGGCTCCCTTGGTGTCAGGCCCGACAATGATCTGGCGGCGATGTTGACACAGTTCTCAGACCGGATTCATTTTGTGCATTTGCGGAATATCCGAAGGAACGAAGCAGGCGATTTTTATGAAGACAATCACCTCGAGGGAGAAGTTGATATGTTTGCAGTGGTTAAAGAGATTTTAAATATAATGCAGCGACGGAAGGTATCTATCCCCATGAGACCAGACCATGGGCACCAGATGCTGGATGATCTGAAAAAGAAAACCAATCCCGGTTATTCGGCCATTGGAAGGCTGAAAGGCCTGGCGGAATTGCGAGGATTAGAGAAAGGCATTGCCCAGTCATTATTTCAGTAAGCTGCATTTGAAAAATATATTCGGCAAAATGCACTGATTTATTTGAATTGAATCAGGATTCTTATGAATACAATATTTGAAACCCGATATGCCTGCAGCCCCAGGGAATTTGAACAGATGAATACCACTCAATTGCGGGGAGCATTCCTGATTGAAGATCTATTCGAAGCGGAAAAGATCAAATGGGTCTATACACATTTTGATCGCTATATGGCAGGCGGCGCCATGCCTGTCATGCAAAGGATTAGCCTCGACACCATTGATCCTTTGAAAGCAAAATTTTTCATGGAGCGCAGAGAATTGGGCATCGTCAATGTGGGTGGGCCAGGCCGGGTGCATGCAGATGAGGAATCCTTCGAATTGAATTACAAGGAGGCATTATACCTGGGCAGCGGGAAACAGAATTTGTATTTCAGTAGCGAGGACGCTTCGAAACCCGCGAAATTTTATTTGAATTCGGCTCCTGCCCATAAATCTTATCCTTCTAAAAAAAATATCCTTGCGGATTCACCGCTTGCAATATTGGGTTCCCAGGAAAATGCCAATCTTCGCGGTGTAAACAAATTATTGACAACACCCCAGATTCAAAGTTGTCAATTGCAAATGGGCCTGACAGAATTAAGAACTGGCAGCATTTGGAATACCATGCCTCCTCATACTCATGACCGGAGGATGGAAATATATTTTTATTTTGAATTACCTGATCAGCAGGCGGTCTGTCATTTTTTAGGTCAACCCAATGAAACTAGACATATATGGATGAGGAATGAACAGGCTGTGATTATCCCTCCCTGGTCAATCCATGCCGGTGCCGGCAGCAGCAATTATTCTTTCATCTGGGGCATGGCAGGTGAAAACCAGGATTATAATGATATGGACTCCGCCCCCATTTGCGAACTGAGATGAAATGCACTCAATGCCAATATTTATATAATAATACAGAAATGAGAAAAAAGCTTTCCCTCTTATTGCTAATATTGCTCGCATCGTCATGGCTCACAACGCGTTCACAGGAATCCCTGCGACCAGATTCTATTTTTAAGATTATGAAGAGAGTGGCCGATTGGCAATTATCCACATGGACAAAAGACGGCATGCGATGGTCCAGGAATGATTGGACCAATGCGGCGGCCTACACGGGTTTTATGGCTTTGAATTCCATCGCGAATGATGCCCGGTACAGCAATGCCATGTATTCCATTGGAGAGGCAATATCCTGGAACACGGGTCCTTCCAGGAGCATGGCAGATGACTATTGCGTGGGTCAGATGTTTTCAGAGATGTATGAATTGTATAGGGAGCCCAAAATGATCGCCCGGTTCCGCTTACAGTCAGATAGTATTGCCATGCTGCCACACCAGGAGTCACTGGAATGGAAAAATAATATCGCGCTTCGCGAATGGGCCTGGTGCGACGCCCTTTTTATGGGACCTCCGGCCCTGACCAGACTCTTTTCGGCTACTGGTGACAGAAAGTTCCTTGACCTCGCTGACAAGCTCTGGTGGAAGACCACCGACTATCTTTTTGATCCGCAGGAAAACCTATATTTCCGGGACAGCAGGTTCTTCAACCGAAAAGAATCCAATGGAAAAAAGATGTTCTGGTCCAGGGGTAATGGATGGGTTATGGGGGGATTGGTGAGGGTGCTGGAAAATATGCCGGCAGACTATCCCACACGCGGCCGCTACATTGAATTGTACCGTAAGATGGCCGCAAAGATCGCATCTCTGCAACACGCAGATGGTAGCTGGCATGCGGCATTGCTGGATTCTGTGAGTTATCCTGCCAAAGAAACCAGTGGTACCGGATTTTATTGCTATGCCCTTGCCTGGGGTGTCAACCATGGGCTACTGGCCTACGATCAATACTATCAGGTGTTGGTGAAAGCATGGTCCGCATTGAAAGGCGCCGTACACACCGATGGTAAATTGGGTTTCGTGCAGCAAATTGGAGAGAAACCCGAAGCGGTGGATTATAATAGCACCGAAGTTTATGGTGTCGGTGCTTTTCTGTTGGCGGGCACTGAAATGATACAACTCTTACTGAAGCATTCAGGTGAAAAAATTATCACCCTGGTCAATCCAACGGGGCTGGCCAAGCGAACTGAACTAATTGCATGTCCTTATGGGAAGTTCATCGAAAAGGCGGGGATCACGGAAACCGGGAATTTCAGGATCGTGAATGGATTGACGGGCGAAGAGATTCCTTACCAGGCAGAGTACGGGGGTGATAAGAAAGCACAAAATCTCCTAATGCTTCTGAGCTTCACGCCCGGTTCTAAAATATTTGCCCTGATTAAGAATGAATCTCCTGCACAGGTAGTTTCCAAGGTTTATTGCAGATATGTTCCGGAACGCTATGATGATTTTGCCTGGGAAAATGACAGGATCGCGTTCAGGGTCTACGGAGCAGCCCTGGAAAAAACCAATGAAAACGCATATGGAATGGATGTCTGGGCGAAAAGAACCAGCACATTGGTTGTGGATTCCTGGTACAAGAGTGGGGATTACCACGTGGATCATGGTGAGGGTCTCGACTATTATCACGTAGGATTCAGCCTGGGAGCAGGCGCCGCTGCGCCATATATGCATGATTCGATATATTATTCTAAGAACTACAGGAGATACAAAGTATTGGACAACGGGCCACTGCGCGCCAGCTTTCAATTGGAATATGATGGATGGAGCGTGGATGGAATGAAAGTTAGCTGCAATAAAATCATTTCACTTGACGCGGGTTCACAACTAAACAGGATAGAACTGAATTATAGTTTCACCGGAAAGAAGATTCTTCCTTTGGCAATAGGTATAGTGAAAAGAAAGGAGAATGGCAGCATCTGGCTGGATGAACGAAAGGGAGTGATGGGATATTGGGAACCCGAACAAGCGAAGGATGGAATTTTGGGTGTGGGCGTTATTCTGCCTGATACCATTCATGGTATGCTGGTCAAAGAAGGCCATTTGTTAAGCCTTGTGGATGGAATCGCCGGCCGTCCATTTATTTATTATGCTGGAGCAGCCTGGAACAAGGCGGGGCTGGTTACCAATGCCGGGGAATGGATTGAATATCTCGAAAATTTCCGGCAGGCATTGAATCGTCCCGTAGAAATACAGTGGTAATAAATCCGGAGATGTCCTACTAAATCTTAAAATGAAAAAATTGCCATGAACACAGTGGATATGTTTCGGCTGGATAAGAAAACTGCGCTGGTAACGGGCTGCACCAGGGGCATTGGTAAGGCCATGGCCCTTGGGCTGGCGGAAGCTGGAGCCGATATTATCGGTGTATCTGCTTCCCTCAAAGCGGGTTCCGGAGTGGAAAAAGAGGTGCTCAATACAGGTAGAAAATTCTTCCCATTTCAATGCGATTTCGGTGACAGGAATGATTTGTACCGTTTCATTGCTGAAGTGAAGAACCAGTTTGAAGGCATTGATATCCTGGTGAACAATGCCGGCATGGTATTACGTAAACCCGTAGCCGAACATCCCGACGAGTACTGGGACCGGGTAATCGCCGTCAACCAAACGGCACCATTTATTCTTGCCCGTGAATTCGGGAAAGAAATGTTGAAAAGAGGAAGTGGTAAAATCATATTCACAGCTTCCATGATGAGTTTCCAGGGTGGCATTAACATTCCCGGCTATGCCGCAAGCAAGGGAGCTCTTGGATCTCTCGTGAAGGCCTTCGCCAACGAGTGGGCTGGTAAAGGCGTTCATGTCAATGCTATCGCGCCCGGATATATTGCAACGGATAATACCGCTGCCTTGATTGCGGATAAGGAACGCAACGAATCTATACTGCAAAGAATTCCCGCGAACCGATGGGGAGTGCCGGAAGATTTTAAGGGGCCGGTGGTCTTCCTCGCCTCCTCCGCTTCCGATTATGTAGATGGCTCACTGCTCGTAGTGGACGGCGGATGGCTGGGTCGCTGAACTGGCCTCGTGATCCTTGAAAATCTTTCGAACTATAAATTTGTAGGAACCGGGAAATAGCTTGAAAATGAATTTCAGTCCAGGATACCCGCCAGCTCGAGGCTTTTCTTTTTGAGCTTCCTGATCTCAATATCTTCTATGATGGGTTCCGGCGCCAGGATCAGGGAAGTATTATTTTCCTTCCACCAATTATTTTCCTTCAGTTCTGTGAAAGGCAATACACCTACCAGATATTTGCGATCACTTTCCGCATGCCATTCTTCGATCCATTCAAACTTTTCGCGTGGAACAAATTTCCAATCGTCAAAACTCACATACACTTTTATATAAATATCATTGCTGAGTTGATGGGGAATATGATGATAGAGCTTCTTGTATTCATAACGGTAATGATACCGCAATGCCGAAATGTCGCTCAGTACGGCTGAAGCAGTAGGAAAACTACCCGCTCCCTTGCCATAAAAGAATTGATTGTCCGCGAAACCACTTTCAATAACCACGCCGTTGAATTCATTTTTCACAAAAGCCAGGGGATCATCGGAATTCACAAATTGGGGCAACACAAAGGCGGCCACTTTGCCGTTATTTAATTTCTTGGCTTGCGCGACGAGTTTGATTTGGAGATTTTTTTCCTTGGCGACCGCAGCATCACCCGCCTGGATGTTTTGAATACCCGTGAAAACGATATCGCCGGGTTTTCCAACAATCCCATAAGCGTGGGTTAGCAGAAAGGTCCATTTATTTACGGCGTCGTATCCTTCCACATCCAGCGAGGGATCGGCCTCTGCGAATCCCAATTGCTGGGCCAATACCAGGGCCTGTTTGAAGTCCAGTTTCTCCTCAAACATTTTGGTAAGAATAAAATTGGTAGACCCATTTACGATGGCTCTCATGGAATGTAACAGATCGTTGTCATAATATTCTTCCAGGTTTCTGATCACGGGTATGGACGCGCAGGCTGCCGACTCATACAAAAAAGGCTGGTCGTATTTTATTTGGAGGTCCAGGATTTCCTGCAAATGTTCCGCGATCATTTTCTTGCTGGCGCTCACAATTGCCTTCCCATTCTTCAGGGCCGTGGAAACAATTTCGAAAGCAGGTCCCGATTCGTTGATTACTTCCACAATGACATTGATTTCAGGGTCATTCAATAATTCGAATCTATCTGTTGTGAAGAGCGATGCGGGAGCGTTTCTTTTCTTACCGGCATTCTTGATGCACACTTTTTTGATGCTGGCATTTAAAGAAGGAGTCTGTTGCATTACTTTGTATAATCCTTCTCCCACAACGCCAAAACCAAAAAGGCCAATTGTCAACTTCTGGTGTGTTTCCATACTATTTCTATTCATTTACAATTTTTAAATAACTCACCGAACTATCATCAATGAATGTTTTCAATTGCGATTCTATTTTTTCGTATTCAAGCAGGAAGCCATCGTGGCCGTAAAAAGATTCGATCTCGTGGTAGAAGGCTCCGGGCACATGCTGTGCTATGAATTGCTGTTCTATCACTGGAAATAGAATATCGGAACGGATTCCAATTACAAGCGTTCTGGCGCGTATCTGGCGCAGCGCGTTTTCAACTGAACCCCTGTCTCTTCCCACGTCCTGCGTATCCATCGCCTGACTAAGGCGGAAATAACTGAAGGCGTTGAAACGCTTAGCAAGTTTTTCTCCCTGGTAGCGCTGGTAACTTTCGGCCGCCTCACCGCCGAACGGGTGCTGAACCGGCCATGCGGTTTTTTTGTCCCTTGGCTGAGTGAGATGGTAAGTGCTGTAATTGCGGTAACTCAATAAGGCGATACTTCGGGCCACTTTCATTCCTTCAATGCCTGCTTCGGGTTGATCCTGTTGCCAACTGGGGTCGCATTCGATACTCATGCGTTGGGAGGCGTTGAAAGCGATGCCCCAGGGTGAGTGTTGTGCATTCGTGGCAAGGGGTACGATATGGTCGAAAAGCCATGGCTCTTCAATGGCCCATTCCAGTAACTGCTGTCCTCCCATCGAACCTCCAATTCCCACATGAATACTTTCAATACCCAAAAAATCTTTCAGTGGACGGTAGGCGCGAATCATATCCCTGGTGGTGAACAAAGGGAAATCATGATACCACCTGGTATTCGTTTCCGGATTTATTTCAAGCGGGCCGATGCTGCCGTAGCAACTGCCGGGCATATTCGCGCAGACTATAAAATATTTCGAAGGGTCAAAATATCTTCCCTCGCCAACCAGGCCCGGCCACCAATCCGCAGGATTGCTATTGGCCGTGAGCGCATGGAATACCCATACCACATTATCTTTCTTACTGTTTAATTTCCCCAGGGTGGTATAAGCCAGGTGATATTGGGGAATGGTTACACCACTCTCCAATGTAAAATGGCTTTCATGGTGAAAAATTTGTGTTGACATATTCAATAAAGTGAATTTCAGGCAAAGTGGCAAGTCGGTTATTTCCGAAGAGAATTAATTTGCCAGGCTTACGACTCTGCCTGAAATCCGGGTGATATTAATTCAAAGCGAAATTTGGCTTGAACACTTTTTCGAAGGCCTGTTCAAAATCGGCCTTGATGTCTTCGATATGTTCAATGCCTACGCTGATGCGGACCAGGTTGGGCAATACGCCAGCGGCAATTTGTTCTTCTTCGCTCAGTTGTTCATGTGTAGTGGACGCGGGATGTATGGCCAGCGTCTTAGCATCTCCCATATTCGCCAGATGACTCACCAGTTTCAATGAGTCAATGAATTTGCGGCCATTTTCCTTTCCGCCTCTTATGCCGAAATTGAGGATACCTCCTTTTCCTTTTGGCAGGTATTTATTAGCCAGTTTATGATACGGGCTGCTTTCCAAGCCGGGATACCATACAAATTCTACCTGGGGATGCGACTCCAGCCAGGTAGCAAGATCTAGCGCGTTGTCAACATGACGTTGCATACGTAGAGACAGAGTTTCCAATCCCTGTATATTCAGGAAAGCGTTGAAGGGGCTCTGACAGGCGCCAAAATCTCTCAGTCCTTCCACTCTGGCGCGAATAATGAAAGCGATATTGGGGAGCCCTAACGGGTTACCCTCACCGAAAACATCCCAGAATTTCAAACCATGATAGCCTTCACTCGGTTCAGTGAATTGAGGGAATTTGCCGTTTGCCCAGTTAAAATTACCACCGTCAATGATCACGCCGCCAATGGTTGTACCATGCCCGCCGATCCATTTGGTGGTAGAGTCCACTACTATATTGGCGCCCCACTCAATGGCACGAAACAGGTAACCGCCACCGGCGCAAGTATTGTCCACGATCAATGGCAGGTCATATTCCTTCGCCAGGATGGCGAATTTTTCAAAGTCAGGAATATTCAGCTTGGGATTGCCAATCGTTTCCAGGTAAATGGCTTTGGTGTTCTTGTCAATTCGCCTCGCGAAGCTTTCCACAACATCGCCGTCTGCAAAACGAACGTCAATGCCTAAGCGCTTGAAAGCGACCTTGAACTGGTTGTGAGTGCCCCCATACAGATAGGAGGTAGAGACAAAATTATCACCCGATTGCAGAATATTGTTGAGTGCCAGGAATTGCGCCGCCTGTCCCGAAGAAGTGGCCAGCGCTGCTACACCACCTTCCAGTGCGGCTATGCGTTTTTCAAACACATCCGTGGTTGGATTCATGATACGGGTATAGATATTACCAAATTCCTTCAATCCAAAGAGATTGGCGGCTTGTTCCGTACTGTCAAAAACGAAAGAAGTGGTTTGATAAATAGGGACCGCCCTCGCCTTCGTAGTAGGGTCGACCTCCTGGCCTGCGTGTAGCTGTAATGTCTCGAACCTTAAGTTGCTCATGATTACATGATTTAATGATGAATGAAATTGAATGGAAACCAATAATAGGAACGGGGTGGTAATGGATTTGCCAAAGCCGGTATAGAAGGGGTTAATATGGATCAAAAGTATGCCTCACGGCATACAAAATTTGCAGCAGGTACGCAATGGGGCGATATTTTCGAAGGACCGTGACTTTATCATACCCTGCATGGTTACAGTGTAATATTCTATAAAATTAATTGACTTCATATTCATTTTCCAAATTTCAAGTTGTTAATTTTTTATTGGTATGGTTTAAACTCCCACCGGCAATACCTGTCTGTCCATCGGCCCCGAATCAGTCAATCACCGCAACTCTTGATTCAACATGCTGGTTTTCAGATTCAAACTTTTGAATTGCAGGCAAACTTTCTTCCAGGTCCCGAATTAGGTCTTCAGCGTCTTCCAGACCCACGCTAAGCCTGATGAGACTGTCTGCAACACCTGCAGCTCTTCTTTTTTCTGCGGGAATGGATTTATGGGTCATGCTTGCCGGATGGCATAATAAACTCTTAACACCTCCCAGGCTTTCAGCAAGCTTGAACAGTTGGGTGTGCACTGCAAAATCCTGCGCGGCCTCTTCAGTATCATTGACCAGCTTGAATGAAACGATGCCGCCAAAACCCTTCGCCTGTCTGGCAGCGATAGTATGGTTCCTGTGACCAGGCAGACCAGGATAATATACTTTGTCTACCGCCTGATGGCGCTCCAGGAATTCTGCCACGAGTTGCGCATTCAAGCAGTGTTGTTTCACACGCAGTGGCAGAGTTTCAATCCCACGGATCAGCAGCCAGCTATCAAAAGGCCCTAGAATGGCACCCGACGCATTTTGTATGAATTTGATCTTTTCTCCTATAGCTGGATCTCTAGTCACCACCAGGCCAGCTATAAGATCACTATGACCTCCCAGGTATTTGGTGGCGCTGTGAATCACAATATCAGCTCCCAGCGAAAGAGGTTTTTGTAGGGCGGGTGAAGCAAAAGTATTATCCACGCAAAATAAACATCGGTTGGCCTGGGCAATCCTGCCAATTGCTTGTATATCCGTGATCTTGAGTGTGGGGTTAGTGGGTGTTTCTATCCAGATCAGTTTCGTTCTTGGCCCGATGGCTTTATAAACATTTTCGGCTTCAGTAGCATCAACATATTTCACCGTGATGCCGAATTTTTCATAAACCTGGCTAAATAAACGGAATGCGCCGCCATAGATATCGTCCACGGCAATGATTTCGTCCCCGCTCTTCAGCAACTTTACTACCGCGTCAATGGCGGCGAGGCCGCTTCCGAATGCGGCTCCAACCGATCCTTCTTCCAGGACAGCGATCAGATTTTCCAGGCTCGCACGGGTTGGATTATTCGTCCTTGAATAATCGAATCCCTTGTTGATTCCTGGCGCCTCCTGCACGAAGGTGGAGGTCTGATAGATGGGTACACTTATGGCCCCTGTCAATTCATCAACCGGAACGGAATGAATGAGTTTTGTGTTTGATTGCATGTTAAACAGTTTTTAACCCGCGGGATTGTCTCGCGGAATTTGTTAGACAATGACATCAACACTTAACAAGAAAATGGAGCACTAATAGTTCGGAAGAGCTTTGGATCTCGGCGAATGGATCCGATCGATCCTTGCATGCGCTTTCTTCCTAAGCCGGTATCAATAGATTCACCGTTAACGAAGGATATACGCAAAAAAAAACTCTTCCGATAGTCATCAGAAGAGCTTCAATATTATAGGAGTTAGTATTAATAAGCTTTCTTCAGACTTATCTGCTTCCGCCATTGGCGGAACTGGAATTGGCACCTTTTTCTCCGCTCCATGAGCGAAAGATCAGGTTGTCAAGGCTTCTTTGGGCCAGTCCCTCAGCCTTTCTTGATAAGTATTTTTGCAAAGAACTGGTGCGAAGATAATATCAAATGACCAGAATAGTCAAAAATTCTGAACTATTTTTTTTGAATTTCTCCAAAGCTGACCCACTGTCCCTATTAACAATTGTTAGTTTAGGTAAACGATTTAGTGAGCTGCAATCCGGCGTCCATCCCCACTTGAGGCTCTTATGTAAAAATACGTGCCAAGCATTTTTATGATATTTTTTTGAAAATTTGAGGATGGTCTGAATTTTGAGTTGTATATTTGTCTACTACTTTAATAGGGTATTAAAATCGCTTTGCTGGTGATGAAACATTGGAAATATTGTTGTTGCTGTTGTTGCAGGTAAGAATGCTGCCAGACAATGTATGTCCATCAACGAATTGAAATATGACTCAACCAGCTCATCAAAGCGAAATTCAAGAAACCATCTTACTCACAAGCGCTCCCGGGATAATCGAAAATCTCCGGAGCATCGCTGGAGCATTTCCCGGCCGGGCAGTATTCTCTTCCAGTTTCAGTTGGGAAGACCAAATCATCACACATATTATTTTCACCGAAGCCTTGAATATTGAAGTGTTCACGCTGGATACCGGAAGGCTTTTTCCTGAAACTTATTCTACCTGGAGCCGCACCCTGGAGCAATATAGACAGCCCGTTCATGCCTATTACCCCGAAGCACGGGCTTTACAGGAATTCGTTACGGCAAAGGGTCCCAACAGTTTTTATGAATCGGTGGAGAACCGCAAACATTGCTGCCATATCCGGAAAGTAGAGCCCCTTCAACGCGCGTTAAATGGAAAAAAAATCTGGATCACCGGAATCCGGGCAGCTCATTCTCCTGATCGCCATAATATGCAGCAGGTTGAATGGGATTCTGCTAATGAGATCATAAAATACCATCCCTTGCTTCACTGGACTACCGAAGAAGTGAGATCTTTCATTGATAAGAATAATATTCCTTATAATCCTTTACACGATAAGGGATTTGTGAGTATTGGCTGCGCCCCCTGCACCAGGGCCGTGAAACCCGGTGAAGATTTTCGCGCCGGACGCTGGTGGTGGGAAGACGCAACTAAGAAAGAATGTGGATTGCATGTGCATGAAGAATTGAAATTAAATTCCTGAAACATAAGAGATACAGGAATCAGGGGAAAGAAAAATCATAACAATTAACCAATCACCCGATATGAGTCATCACCCGGACTATTTAGATCAACTGGAATCGGAAGCCATTCATATTTTCAGGGAAGTGGCGGGACAGTTTGAACACCCGGCCTTATTATTCAGCGGGGGAAAGGATTCTATTACACTTGTGCACCTGGCGCTGAAAGCATTTCGCCCAGGCAAATTCCCATTCCCTCTAGTGCATATCGATACGGGCCACAATTTCCCTGAGGCACTGGATTTCAGAGATCGACTGGTAGACCAAATCGGGGAAACGCTGATCGTGCGCAAAGTGGCAGATACCATCCGTGAAAAAAAACTGACAGAACAGACAGGTAAATTCGCTAGCCGCAACCAATTGCAGACCTATACCTTATTGGACACGATTGAAGAATTCGGGTTCGATGCCTGTATAGGAGGCGCCAGGAGAGATGAAGAAAAGGCTAGAGCCAAGGAAAGGATTTTTTCAGTGCGCGATGAATTCGGGCAATGGGAGCCGAAACGCCAGCGCCCCGAATTATGGAATACCTATAATGGTAAAATAAATAAGGGTGAGAACGTGAGGGTGTTCCCGATCAGCAATTGGACCGAACTGGATGTCTGGAATTATGTGCGCCGTGAAAATATCTCTCTTCCTTCCATTTATTTTTCTCATGATCGCACGGTACTTGAACACGAAGGACAACTGGTGGCAGTTTCAGAATGGATCAGGCTGGATGAGACCGATATTACAGTTAATAAAAAAGTTCGGTATCGCACAGTAGGGGATATGACCTGTACGGCCGCCGTGGAATCAAATGCTTCAAGTGTGGAAGAGATCATCCGTGAAATAACGGCCACCAAGACCAGTGAACGCGGCGAAACAAGGATTGACGACAAATTCTCTGAAGCGGCTATGGAAGACCGAAAGAAGAATGGATATTTTTAGATAATGAGAGCAGGGAATGGAGATGCCACCTGCATTAAAATTTTCAAAACCAAGAACATTTATATGGATTTGTTGAGATTTATTACCGCGGGAAGTGTGGACGATGGAAAGAGCACCCTGATCGGTCGCTTGCTTTTCGACAGCAAAAGCATCATGATTGATCAGTTGGAAGCCATCGGGAAACAGAGCCGTAACCGGCTTGACGGAGAAATTGACCTCGCGCTCCTCACCGACGGCCTGCGTGCAGAAAGAGAGCAGGGGATCACCATTGATGTGGCCTATAAGTATTTCTCCACTCCTAAGAGAAAATTCATCATAGCCGATGCGCCGGGACATATTCAATACACAAGAAATATGGTTACCGGAGCGTCCAATTCGGACCTCATCATCATTCTGGTTGATGCCAGAAACGGTGTGGTAGAACAGACCCGCCGCCATACCATCATAGCATCCCTTTTGAATATTCCCCATGTGATCGTCGCCATCAATAAAATGGATCTCGTGAATTACTCACAGGATGTATTTAATAATATCGTGATCGAATATGCCGAACTGGCCAGGAATCTGGGGTTGAAGGATATTTCTTATATACCCATCAGCGCGTTGAATGGCGATAATATCGTGGATAAATCCGTTCATTTATCCTGGTATGCGGGCGGAACTTTGCTGGACCTTTTGGAAAATGTGAAAGTGGAGCAGGATATCAATCTCGTTCACTCGCGATTTCCCGTTCAATATGTCATTCGCCCTCAAACGGAAGACTTGCATGATTACCGTGGATATGCCGGAAAGATCATCAGTGGTGTTTACAGAAAAGGTGATGCCATTGTGGTCTTGCCTGCCGGCACAACCAGTACCATCAGGGCCATTGAAATCGGGGGTGTTGAAGTGGAAGAAGCAAGCGCGCCTCAAAGCATCGTGATCCAGCTCGATGATGCCATAGATATCAGCCGCGGCGATATGATCGTTCAGCGGAATGATCAACCGGAAATCAGTCAGGATCTGGAAGTGCTGCTTTGCTGGATGGGTAATAAGCCTTTGACTGCCGGGAACCGCTACCTGATTCAGATCAACAGCATCAGGGTGAGGGCAGTTGTGCGGGATCTGGAATATAAACTGGATGTAAATACCCTGGAGAAACAATATTCGCCGGGGCAGGCAGACCTGAATGATGTTGTGAGAGCCAGCATCCGTACGGCCCTTCCGGTCGCTTATGACACCTACCGGGAATTGAGGGTGAATGGCGGAGCGATTCTGATAGACGAAACCAGCAATGCAACTGTGGGAGCCTGCATGATCCAATAGCTTATAATTCAAAATAGCGTAAACGATTTTTTTTGAATGTTTATCCTACTAATAAAGTAGACTATAGGATGGAACAACAGGCCAACATTAAAGGTAAAGTGATCATCGCGGGAGCGGGTCCCGGGGATCCCGATCTTATAACGGTGAAGGCTATGCGGTGGCTGCAGCTGGCAGACACAGTATTGACCGACCGCCTGGTAAGCGATGTCATTCTGCAGCGGTACGTGAACAACCAGGCTGAAATAATTTATGTCGGTAAGGAATGCCGGCGCGGCACTTCTACGCCCCAGGAATCCATCAATGAGTGGATGCTGCACTATGCGCTCCAGGGAAAATTGGTGGTAAGACTGAAAGGCGGTGATGTATCGGTTTTTTCAAATATCCTGACAGAGTTGGAAACACTGGTTGCAAATCATATACCCTATGAGATAGTACCAGGCGTGACGGCGGCTTTGGGCGCGGCGGCCTATTCAGGAATTCCACTCACGGCCCGCGATCATGCCACCGCCGTGCGTTTTCTCACTTACTACCGGTCAGATATAGTGCCTGATTCGTATTGGAAGGAATTGGCTGCAACCGGCGATACACTGGTGTTTTACATGTCGGCCGAGACCCTGGATGGAGTGATCGAAAACCTGGTTGGCCACGGCATTCAGGAAGACAAGCAGGTTGCCGTCATTGAGCAAGCAACTACCCCGATGCAAAGGGTATATGTGAGCGGGGTTCATGAATATCACCGACAATTGCAGGGACTGCGACTCATCTCGCCATCCATTGTGATCATTGGAAACACCGTGGCATTGCATGAAAAATTCGGATGGATAGCAAATAGCGATAGCAGGGACCCCTATTTCAAATCCGTTGCCTCTTTGGAAAAACATATCAACCAAAATAATCAGGAAGAACATGTTAGCAGAGCCTAAATTGAAAACTTTTCAGGAACTCATTACCAACGCTTCCCGTGAAGAGTTGATTTGGATGAATGGATTTCTCGCGGGCCTGGTATTGGGAGAATCCAATGGTCATAGCAGCAGCGGCATTCCCGCCGCTGTGAAAGTGAACAGGATCTCATTGGTATTTGGTACAGAGACCGGCAATTCCAAAAAGCTGGCTACCGATTTTGCCGCCAAAGCGAAAAAGACGGGCGTCAATGTGAAACTGACATCGCTGGATCAGTACCGCCTAAGCGACCTGGCAAGAGAAGAATATTTCTTCATTGTAGTCAGTACACAGGGAGACGGAGAACCTCCTGGCACGGCGAAAAAATTCTACGATCATATATTCCGTGAAAAAGTGCAACTGAATAAATTGAAATATGGCGTACTGGCTCTTGGAGATACAGCATATCCATTGTTTTGCAAAACAGGGGAAGACCTGGACAGACAACTGCAAATTTTGGGCGGCACCCGAGTCGTGCCTTTGCAAAAATGTGATACCGACTATGCCGGCGATGCAGGCGCCTGGTTTGATCAGGTCATGAATGTTCTCTCACAAGGCAGCTCCAATGACGTGGTTCTCCCCGTTATCAAAAAATCCAAACACAAAAAAAATCATTCCGGCACGATAATCACCAATATGAATTTGAATGATCGGGGCTCCGGAAAACAAACCCATCATATCGAAATCGAGGTGGAAGGCGAAGCGGAATATCAACCCGGCGATTCCATTGGAATTGTGCCCAATAACAGGAAGGAGATTGTTTCAGCCATTCTCGCGGTGGCGGGTGTGGATGGAACGGGCACGGTAGAGTACAGGGATGAAAGACATACCATTTCTGATTTACTCACCGGGAAATTGAATATTGTTCATCTACCCGAAAGAGTAGTGAAACAGTATGCGGCCATCGTGAAGCAGGAAATCCCCGACACCAGGATTGATTTGCTGGACCTGCTCCGGATTTATCCGGTGAAAGATGAAATCCAATTTGAGAAAGTGCTTGAGGTCCTCGAACCTATTCCGCCCCGACTCTATTCAATTTCTTCTTCGCCGGAAGCTCATGGCAACGAAATACATATTACCGTGGCAAAGGACAGGTTCAATATTAATAAAGAAGAAAAATTCGGACTCTGTTCCGATTTTCTATCCGGGCTTGAACCTGGAACTTCGGTAGAATTCTATGTGCACAGAAACCTGAATTTCAAATTACCTGCGCCGGATAAAGATATCATAATGGTTGGACCGGGAACCGGGATCGCTCCATTCAGGTCATTTATTGCAGAAAGAGATGCCACGGGCGCCACAGGCCGGAACTGGCTTTTTTTTGGTGACAGGAAGTTTACTTCGGATTTTCTTTATCAGACTGAGATTCAGAACTGGACACAGACAGGAGTGCTTTCAAAAGTGAGCCTTGCATTTTCAAGGGACCATGAATGGAAGACCTATGTGCAGCACAGGATACTCGAATTTTCAAAAGACCTGTGGAGCTGGATCAGCGGTGGCGGTTATATATATGTATGTGGCGCCAGAGAACCGATGAGCCGGGATGTGGAACTGGCCATTCTCCAGGTCATTTCAAGGCAGGGAGGCAAATCAGATCAGGAAGCGCTGGCCTGTCTGGAGCAATTGAAGGAGGAAGGCCGGTATTTGACTGATGTGTACTGAGATCGGGGCGCTTGATTATCTCAAGGAATATTTCAACAAAAAATGAATAAAAAAGAAATTTAACCAGGAAACAGGAAAATTAAAATGGCTGAGAAAAATAATTTATCGCCGGTAGAAAGGATCAAGAAGGAAAGCAGGGGTCTGCGTGGTACATTGAAGGAGAGTCTGAAAGATGAACTCACCGGAGCGATCCGGGAAGATGATCAAGCCCTGATTAAATTTCATGGAATGTACCAGCAGGATGACAGGGACCGCAGGGAAGAAAGGGCCTCCAAGAAGCTGGAATGGTTGTATTCATTCATGATCAGGTTGAGATTGCCAGGCGGGTTTATGACACCCGAGCAATGGATAGGCCTGCATCATATCGCCGGCGAACACACCACAGGAGTGATCAAGATAACAACCCGCCAAACGATACAGATGCATGGCATCCTTAAATCGCATATCAAACCAACCCTAAAAAGTTTCAACACTTTGCATCTCGATTCCATTGCCGCCTGCGGCGATGTGAATCGAAATGTGATATGCTCGGCGCATCCAAAACAGTCACCCATACACGCGGAGATTTTTGACTATGCTGCCAGGATTAGTGCGATGGCCCTCCCTAAGACGAGAGCCTATTATGAAATATGGCTGGATGAACAGCCTCTGCAGGCTGAAGAAAAACAAAAAGAAGAGGACCCCTTATACCAGGAGCTTTACCTACCAAGGAAATTCAAGGTAGCGATTGCGATTCCGCCGAATAATGACGTGGATGTATTTGCCAATGACCTCGGACTCATTGCCATTGTTGAAAATGGCCGACTGGCGGGATTTAATATCGCCGTAGGCGGAGGATTGGGAACAACACATGGCAATTCACAGACCTATCCCAGGCTTGCGACAGAGATTGGGTTTTGCGAAGAAGGTGATGTCTTGTTGAAACTCATCTACACTATTATTGGTATTCAAAGGGATTTTGGAAACAGAAGCGACAGAAAATTGGCGCGCCTGAAATATACCCTTGACAAAATGGGCGTGGAGAATTTCAAGACCGAATTGGAAAAACGTTTGGGCTTCAACCTAAGGGTTCCGAGGGCTTACCGGTTCACGGAAAGAAGGGACTATTATGGCTGGCAGCAGAATCATGAAGGTAAATGGTACTATACTTTATTTATTGAGAATGGAAGAGTGCGGGATGATGAAGGAACTTCTCTTAAAACTGCTCTTTTCGAAGTAGCGCAAACGGGAACAGCAAATTTCAGATTTACTACTAACCAGAACCTCATTTTGTCTGACATAAATGCAAAGGATAAAGCAATCATAGACACTATTCTCGACAAGTATGGGATAATTGATAATACCCGGAATGCAGGGGCCGTCCGCAGGAATGCCCTGGCCTGTGTCGCTTTGAATACATGTCCGCTTGCCCTTGCAGAGGCACAGCGTTATCTGCCATCGCTCATCACGAAGATGGAAGGGATTTTGGAAAAATACGGTTTGCAGGAAGATGAAATATCGGTGCGGATGACGGGATGCCCCAATGGTTGTGCGAGACCCTTTGCCGCGGAAATTGGTTTTGTTGGAACGGCTTATGGGTTCTATAATCTATACCTGGGTGGCGACAGGTTGGGTACGAGGCTGAATAAGATATACAAAGAAAATCTTGACGAAGTTGCCATACTCAAAGAACTGGATGAATTGCTCGCTGTTTACAGCAGGGAAAGAAAGGAAAATGAATCCTTCGGCGATTTTGCCAACCATATCTGGGTGAACGAAAAATAATTATGTAAATGGACCAGATGGAAAATTTAACAGATTTCATGCCGGCGGTTGAAAAGGGCAATCACCTGTTCCCGGTCTTTATAAAGCTGGAGCAGTTGAAGCTATTGATTGTTGGAGGAGGCAATGTAGCCGTGGAGAAATTAAATGCCGTGCTGCAGAATTCTCCTGCTACCAGGATCAATGTGGTGGCCCGGGAATTGCATGATGTGGTACATGCGCTGACGCTTCGTCATTCCAATATCGGATTGTGGGAAAAAGAATACGAGGATTCAGACCTCGAAGACATCGACCTTGTGTTGGTGGCTGTGAACAATAAGCAGTTGAGTAAACGCATCCGCGAAGACGCCCACCGGAGGGGCATTTTCGTGAATGTGGCAGATGATCCCGAACTCTGCGATTTTTACTTAAGCTCCGTGGTTAAGAAAGGGAATCTCAAGATCGCCATATCCACCAATGGTAAATCGCCCACGATCGCGAAAAGGCTGAAGGAAGCTTTCAACGATGTATTGCCAGAAGAACTGGATGAAGTGCTGGATAATATGGAAAGGATCCGGAAAAAACTGAATGGAAGCTTTGAAGAAAAAGTGCTGAAGCTAAATCATATTACGAAGATACTTTCGGTGAGGGATAACCTCAAGGTCAAGGTGCAGAGTGAGAAACGCTGGAAGCGCATAGCGACCTACTGTCTCTTTGCTTTCTTCTTCATGCTTATTGGACATTTTCTCTTATCCTATGTTCCCATAAGAGACATTGCTTCGGATGTAAAGCTAGCTATAACCCATCTCGACAATCAATTTTATTGGATGATATTCGCGGGTTTCTTCGCTCAAATGGTAGATGGAGCCCTCGGTATGGGATATGGAGTAACCTCAACGACCATACTCATGTCTTTGGGTATTAATCTTTCCGCCATCAGTGGCAGTGTTCATACCGCGGAAATGTTTGCCAGCGGGGCTTCCGGGTATAGTCATTACAAATTCGGGAACGTCAATAAGCGGTTATTCAAGGCCATGTTGATTCCTGGCATTCTTGGCGCGATACTGGGTGCATTTCTCCTCTCGAAATTCGGTGACGAATACTCGAAGTTCATCAGGCCGATTTTGGCGACATATACTTTGTTATTGGGTGCGCGAATCATCGCCTACGCCTATAAGAAGAACAGGAAACCCAGGAAAGTAAAAAGAGTCGGCTGGCTGGCGGGAGCGGGTGGCTTCCTGGATTCATTCGGCGGCGGTGGTTGGGGCCCACTCGTAACCAGTACGCTCATATCGAAAGGCAGAAGTCCGAAATATGTTATTGGGACGGTGAGCATCACTGAATTTTTTGTCACACTGGCCAGTGCCCTCACTTTTTTTTCTATGATCGGAGTGAGCCATTGGCAGGTGATCGTGGGATTAATAATTGGAGGATTTGTGGCCGCGCCTATTGCTGCAAGGTTGGCGGGGAGATTGCCCGCAAAGGCCATGTTCCTCTGCGTTGGTGCTCTGGTGATCCTCTCCAGCCTGAGAATCTTGCTGAAGGCGCTGGGGCTGTTCTAGTGGAAGATGCACTTGAATTTTGTATATAAAGAGCCCAGCATTGTATTGACTTATTTGAATATTTAACCACATACTAAAACGAATCTTGGTGCGATTTTACAAAACCTTGCACGTTACCGCGCTATTATCCAGGGCCACGCAGCCGGATGAAACAGATTGTAGAGTGCCGACCCCTTGAACGGGCGATTTTTTTTGTATTAATAGTCTATAAAATTAGTAGACTAATAGATTCTACTACCAAAAAGAACTAATTGTAATGAAGCGAATATTGATTGTACTGATTTTCTCCCTGCCATGGGTGGCATGGGCTCAGTTGAATGGATCTTTGCAGGTAAGCGGCCGGGTTGTGAATGATAGGGGTGATTATGTTCCAGGAGTCAGCGTCATAGTGAAAGGTTCTACCCGAGGTTCCAGCACCGATTCCCTCGGATATTTTACCCTGGTAGTGAATCAGAAATTTCCCATTCACCTGGTGATAAGTTCCATCGGATTTGGTGAGCAGGAAATCGAAGTAAGGAATTCCAATAGCAGCTTGAGGATTCAGCTCAGTACTCAATCATACCTGGCCAATGCCATTGTAGTGACGGCAAGCCGCTATGGTGAAAAGCTGATGCGCACTCCCGTGACCATTGAAAAATTGGATATCAGGGCTCTGAAAGAAACGCCTTCTGCTTCTTTCTATGATGCCTTGGGCAATGTAACCGGGGTACAGCTAACTACCTCTTCGCTCACTTTTAAAGTGCCCAATACCCGGGGATTCAATGTTCCCAATAATTTCAGGTTCATGCAAATGGTGGATGGGGTGGACGTTCAGGCGGCCACGCTGGGAGTGCCTCTCGGCAATGCCATTGGGCCTACTGAGCTCGACATCCAGAGCGTGGAAATCACGCCGGGCGCTTCTTCCGCGCTTTACGGCATGAACGCCATCAACGGCATGAGCAATCTCATCACCAAAAACCCCTTCCAATACCAGGGTCTGAGCGTGTATCAGAAACTGGGGTTCAACCACGTGGATGGAATTGGAAAGCCTCTTAGCCCGCTCACGGAGACGGCTATACGTTACGCGCAGGCATTCAACAACCGGTTTGCATTCAAAATCAATTTCAGCTATCTAAAGGGCACGGACTGGGTAGCCGACAGTAAGGATGACTTTAATCCCCAGTACAAATCCAATCCTGCATTTCCTGAATTAACCGGCTCCAATAACCCGGCCTATGACGGCGTGAATTCATACGGAAACGAGACCAATATTGTTATCACCGACGCGCATGGTAAGAGATATAACGTGCGGCGTACAGGATACGCGGAGAAGGACATGACCGACTATAGTGCGAGGAATATAAAATTTGACGCGGCCCTGCATTACAAGATCTCACCCTTAACAGAACTGTCCTACACATATCGTTATGGCAATATGGACGGAGTTTTCCAACGTGGGAACCGGATCCAGTTGAAGGGCACCAGTGTTCAAAACCACAAGATTGAATTGGTGAATCCTGATTTTGCGGTACGTGCCTATGTCTCGATCGAGAACTCAGGTAAGTCATACAATATGCGTCCCTTAGGCGATAACCTCGAATTGTCTTTCAAATCCAATTCCAACTGGGCCAAAGACTATTCCGCAGCGTTGAATGCGGCGCTGGCGGGAGGCGCCGGTTTGGCGAATGGGCATCAGCAGGCAAGGGCGGCAGCAGACAATGGCCGCTTTGTACCCGGCACCCAGGCATTCGATGACCAGTTGAGTAAGATAATCAATACGAATGACTGGGATATTTATCCTGCCAGCAGCAATCCCAATAATACCACTGGCGGGGCGGCATTCTGGACCCGCAGCCGCCTCTATAATGCAGAGGCGACATATAACCTACACCGTTATATCAGTTGGCTGGACCTGTTGCTGGGTGCTGATTACAGGCTCTACGACGTGATACCGGATGGCAATAATTTTGTGGATTTCTCCAAGCCTCTCAAAGATCGCAATACCCCTGGAGGGAAGGACATTTATTATGGCAAATTGGGCGGCTTTGTGCAGGCGGCTAAAACGTTGTTTGACGAGAAGCTCAAACTCACGGCCTCACTGCGGTTTGACAAGAACAAGGAATTTGACCCCATTTTGAATCCGCGCTTCGCCGTTGTTTATAACTTGCATGAGAACCACAATTTCCGCGCCTCATGGCAGAATGGATTCCGTTTCCCATCCCTGTTTGAAGCCTATTCCTTTGTCAACAACGGATGCGTGAGGCGTGTGGGCGGACTTCCGATCGTAGAAGAAGGTCTGGGATATTTCAGCAATTCAGCGCTCACTAATTCGGTGTCGGCATATACTACCAAGGTGAACACACTCGTGAGCCAGCAGGGGCTCTCGGTGGCAGAGGCGCAATGGCAGGCCCGCGACCTGCTACAGGTAGCCAATCCCGATCCCATCAGGCCAGAACAGATCAACTCCTTTGAATTGGGTTATAAGGCTGCCATTTTCAACAACAAATTATTTGTGGACGCGCAGGCTTATTTCAGCGCCTATAAATATTTTATAGGGCAGTTTGAAGCTACCGTACCCCAGACCGGGTCGGTGAACAATTTCAACGATACGGCAGTACTAAAGAGCCTCTACAATAATAGTGCGGCTACTCGTTACCGTATCCAGGTGAACAGCCGGTCACTGGTAAAGAATTATGGATTTGCGGCCGGTATCAGTTATAATTTTTATAAGACCTATACCTTAAGCGGCAACGCGAATTTTAACAAGCTTTCACAGACCAATAAAGCAGATCCGCTGATTCCCGGATTCAATACGCCCAATTGGGCTGCCAATATCAGCTTTGGCAACCGGGCCATCACATCCAAGCTTGGCTTCAATATTGTGTGGCATTGGCAAAACAGTTTCTATTGGGAGAATCTGTTCGGCAACGGAATGGTACCCGCTTATGGCACCCTCGATGCCCAGGTAACCCTTCGTGCTCCTGGTCTCTACAGTACATTCAAGCTGGGCGGAGCCGACATCCTAAATACCAGGTATTTTCAATATGTCGGCGGGCCTACCGTAGGGGCGTTGTACTATTTTACATGGACTCTCGACGGCCTCTGGAATGGCAAGACCCATTAAAGAATATTTGCATCCCTCTTAGTTAATTCATTTGGAAAATGAATGATCACGCCTCCGGGTGTGATCATTTTCTATGCACTAATCCCAACCCGGTTCGTTCTCATTCAGTATCTTCGCAACTCAAAACATTTTTATGGCATTAATGAGCGCCGAGCGGACGCTGGGGGATTACGGTATGAAGATTACTGATGAGAAGGGTCATACCATGGTGATTGATATTCCTGTGGACCAGGGTGGGAATGGAACCGGATTCAGGCCCATGCAAACCGTATTGGCTGCGCTCAGTGGTTGCACCAGCGCGGATGTAATCAGCATCCTGAAAAAGCAAAGACAGGAATTCAGCGGATTGAAAATCCTCGTTGATGGAGAAAGAGAAAAGGGCAAAGAGCCTTCCTTATGGGAAAAGATTCATATCCGTTTTGAACTCAGTGGGGCGGTAGAACCATTCAAAGCATATCGTGCCGCGGAATTATCAGTTACAAAATATTGTTCAGTTGCTGAAACGCTTAGGCGCGCGGGAGCCGTCATTACCTGGAATGTATGGGTGAATGGCGAAGAAGTGAAAGCAAATTGACCGGCAAACCATATCATCATTAAATACTTTTTTTTATTATGGATCAACACCCCAATACAAAGGCTATCAGGATTCAGACACCGAGGACCGACCAGATGGAACACAGTACGCCTTTGTTTCTCACATCCAGTTTTTGTTTTGATAACGCGGAAGAAATGCGTGCTGCTTTCGCCGAAGAGAATGACGCTAATATTTATTCCCGTTTTAGCAATCCTAATGTGCAGGAATTCATTGACAAGATTTGTGCATTGGAGGGGGCGGAAGATGGTTTTGCAACAGCTTCAGGCATGAGCGCGATATTCGGATGCTTCATGGCATTTTTGAATAGCGGAGATCATCTATTGAGTTGTGGATCTGTTTTCGGTTCCACTCATACGATCATCACCAAATACCTGCATCGCTGGGATATTCAATATGACTATGCCGACATTCATAATCCTGACTCATGGGAAGCACTAATCAAGCCCAATACGCGGTTGATCTATATTGAAACGCCCACTAACCCAGGGTTGGACATAGTGGATATGGAATGGTTGGGAAAGCTCGCGAAGAAACATGATGTCATTTTGATCGTGGACAATTGTTTCGCTACTCCTATTCTGCAGAAGCCCATTGAATACGGAGCAGACCTGGTCTTGCATTCCGCCACCAAATGGTTGGATGGTCAGGGCAGAGTATTAGGCGGTATCGTGGTTGGCAAAAAAGCCTTGATCAGAGAACTATATGTTTTTTGTCGCAATACCGGTCCTTCACTTTCGCCATTCAATGCCTGGATATTAAGCAAGAGCCTGGAAACGCTGGATGTGCGGATGCAAAGACATTGCGACAATGCGGAGCAATTGTTGAAGGCATTGGAAGGACATCCGAAGATCAACTGGATCAGGTATCCCTTTCATCCCTCGCATCCCATGTACGAAGTGGCCAAAAAGCAAATGACCCGTGGAGGAGGTCTGATCACATTTGATCTGAAAGGAGGATTGGAATCAGGCCGGAAATTCCTGGATGCATTGCGCATGTTATCGCTCACATCCAACCTGGGCGACAGCCGTAGCATCGCCTCTCATCCTGCATCTACCACTCATTCCAAGCTGAGCAGGGAGGAGCAGGAATCTGTCAGCATCACACCAGGATTGATACGCATTTCGGTGGGATTGGAACATGTGGATGATATTACGGCGGATATTTTGCAGGCATTGGAAAAAAGCTAACTAATATTGCGGTTTGAAAAAAATAATTGAAGCCTTCATGCGAAGGCTTTTTTGTTGGGAATTGCACGGGAAAATACGCTTCCGATCTGCGGAAATATGTTTGATTGCCAAGTTCATTTAACAATCCGGAATCTGATATGTGTCCTGCCAGCGGGGAGAGCAACCAATTTTATTCTTTCTACTTTGATAGAGTCATAATCTATATTTTCAAATGGCCGAAAACCATTCTTCAGAAAGACGGGTATGATGTCGACATGCATTTCATCAGCTAATCTCGCGCTTAAGCATTCCTGCGTTGTTCCAGCACTGCCAATAATTGTAACATATTTGTCTCCTGCAGCGACTTTCGCTTGGCTTACCGCGCTTGCAATGCCGTCTGTAACAAAAGTAAAAGTAATTTTATCTGTCTCCTTTGGATGCTTTTCGGGTACCTTATCAGTAAAAACAAAAATGGGTACCTGATACTCATAATCATCTGCCAGCGAATCAGGATCTTCAGGCATTTCAAATTCTTTCTTCGACATTACCACCGAACCGGTATTCAGTATTGATTCTTTCAGGACTTCTGAATCTCTGAGTGTATTCAGATCAGGATATAGTTTGCCAACGCTGCCATTAATGTCTTCGGCGAATCCATCCAGGGACATGGTCAAACCTAAAATAACTTTTCCCATAACTTAATTAATATAGTTGTTAGCAATTTATGAATATGGTCCTCTGAGGGAAATGCATCAGCGAGAATGAAGGAATATTAATCGCAAAAGCTTCTTAATTCAAGCTAGACCTTGTAGTGAAAAGTAGTCAAAATAAATGGAGATAGGAATAGATAATTATGGCTTAATATCAGCTGGTGACTTTAGATATTGAATGGGAATTGGCCTGAACCAACTAATCATATTTATGTGATACCACAACCAGGAGCAGTTGTGTCAGACAATTATTGTAACATATGAATTACTAATTAATGCTCCTAAATTTCTCTCTAAGCGCTATTGGAATGACGAAAGTCCGGAAGTTTCATCACGTGTAGATATAAATGATAAATCCGGTTATGTATTGTTCGATCCGGACCATGCAAGTTACTCTATATTCCCAAATGGATTGTTGGACAGATAATGCAGGATATTTATGGACGGCGATACTTTACACCATAGTTTGGATATTCATATTTATTTCAAAGAAGTTCCGAAGGGGCAGTATAGGATTAAGCTAAGATTCAGAATATCTACGTATAATAGGTTCAAAGATTTAGATTCGGAGAGGTTGTGTTTTAAGGCATTGAAAAAGTTAAATCAACTTATTCTACCTGATTACCCATTTAGGCCGCACGGGCCTTATAGAGATAGGGTGGCTTCGTCATGTGTTGCTCAATGAGCTTGTGCCAGAGGGTCCTCATTGAATGTCTGCCATTGAACCTGAAAAAGAATTCATCCAGGTAACCATGAACGAATCTCTCGGAACAGTGATGGTGGATGCCTCTCAGCCATCCTTCCAAATTCATCGCCACTACATTCATTCCCTGAACTCTTTTTCCACCCCTGGGTGGCCCCGGGCTGATTTCAAATACCTGCTCCCCAAACTGCCTCTCCCTGCCTGAGAATGGGAATATTCCCATGTTTTCCAGTTCTATTTCCCAGTCAATAGCGGGTTTTAGACGGGACTTTCGGACTTTCCTGCCTCCCCGGCCCTTACGGCCTCCAATCAATAAATCCACCAGTCCCGAATCCAGGTCCGAAGCATGGCCCTCACCCCTTTTCATCGCTTCCTGGGTCTTGCGCTTGAAGAGCCAGGATGATTTTTGATTGATGGAAAACTCCCGGGCCAGCTCCCTGGTGGACATGCC
>JBGPHC010000041.1:0-29988 GCA_041484195.1 Agriterribacter sp.
TGAAAATTTTGAGAACAGGATTTGGAATTTTGGTGGCGAGTGAGGACACACGCCACGGCGATAAAAAATAGATATTTTTCTCTTGATAGATTTGAAGAAAGATTTGAGATCAAGTGTGGTTCATGAGGACACGAACCACAGTGCGAGAGAGATATTTTGAAAAGGCATTTTTCATTTTGAAAATTTTGAGAACAGGATTTGGAATTTTGGTGGCAAGTGAGGACACAGGCCACGGCGATAAATAATGATATCTTGAGGGGGCACAAACTACGGAAGTGCCTCGGGAGGACGCAAATCACGACGGAAGGAGTTGAAGTGAGGTTCGTGAGAACACAAACCACTGTAGGAGCGGATGTGAAGAGCCCCATTCCCTGCCGACTCCTGGAGTTTATAGTTATTTTATGTATCACAAGGCCCACAAAGGTTTCGCGAAGGGCACAAAATTTTCAGTATCCCTTACGACCATTGCGGTTCGTAGCGCTCTTTGCGCTACTTCCCTTACAAATTATTAAAATCTTTTGCAAATATTTCGAAACCCATGTCCACGCATCGCATTTAAAATGCCGGCCGAACGACTCATGGTCTTTAGGTAATCGGATTCGCTTTATTATCAGGAGCAGGTTTTCAATTTTACGCAATTGCAGCAAAATTTCTTCGGCGCAGATGGCCTCGAGGTAATTTATCTGACAATGTGCCGCTGCCTATACATTAAACCTGAAATGCATAATGTCCCCGTCCTCCACAACATAATCTTTGCCCTGGATGGCTAATTTGCCCGCATCCCGGCAAGCGGCTTCTGAACCATAATGGATGAAATCGGCATATTTGATCACTTCGGCCTTGATGAATCCTTTTTCAAAATCGGTGTGGATGACCGCGGCGGCCTGCGGAGCCAGTGTGCCCCTTGTAATGGTCCAGGCTCTCACTTCCTGAACGCCTGCAGTGAAATAGGTGATCAGGTCAAGCAAATGATAGGTGGATTTGATCAACCTCGTAACGCCACTCTCGTGCAGCCCCAAATCTTCCAGGAACATTTCCCGGTCTGCATAGTGTTCCATCTGCGCTATCTCGCTTTCAATGGCCGCGCTTATGAGCAGGATTTCGGCATTCTCGTCCTTCACTAAGTTTCTAATTGCTTCTGTATATTTATTTCCCTTCACAACGGATTTTTCATCCACATTACATACATAGATGACGGGTTTCATGGTCAGGAGGAATGTATCCGAAAGAAATTTTTCCTTATCTTCCTTACTTACTGCAAAAGTCCTGGCATTCTTCCCCTGCATTAAATGGGTTTTCAATTGTTGAAGAATTTCCAGTCCCCGCACCTGTTCCTTGTCACCACTCGTGCGCGTTACTTTTTCTATGCGATTGATTTTCTTCTCGATGCTGTCGAGGTCTTTCAATTGCAGTTCTGTATCTATGATTTCCTTGTCCCTAACCGGGTCCACTGTTCCATCCACATGAATCACATTATCGTCCTCAAAACAACGAAGTACATGGATAATGGCATCGGTATTCCTGATATTTCCGAGGAATTGGTTGCCCAGTCCCTCACCTTTGCTGGCGCCTTTTACCAGTCCGGCTATATCCACTATTTCCACGGTGGTGGGCACCACACGGTTAGGCTTCACGAGTTTTTCCAGTTCGATCAATCGTTGATCCGGAACCGTTATCACCCCAACATTGGGTTCAATGGTGCAAAACGGAAAATTTGCCGCCTGTGCCTTGGCGTTGCTGAGAGCGTTGAACAAAGTCGATTTTCCCACATTGGGCAATCCCACAATACCTGCTTGTAATGCCATAGTTTAATTTAAGATTAGAATAGGCAACTTGTAATGAAGTTGTCCTGATTCAAAAAAATGATCCCATCATCAGCGGCATGAATCTCGCCACAAGGGAAAATCCAATTCCCGCCTACGTTCGGGCCATCATTTTTCGAGGCGCAAAGGTAATGTCCTCTCAGTTAAATCTGAAATTTGAATAATCCCTGCAAAATGAGCCGAAAATTATCTGCATCATCCATGAAATGCAGCGTGGTACTGCATGTTGAAAATTTGTTATCCACAAATTTTGTATTTTAAAAAAATGATTTAATTTGAAGGACATTTTGTTCTCTTCAATTCTGATTTTTATGGGCACCCTTCAGCACATAATGCGAGTCCAGGGACCTACGGTTTGCGCCGCCGGCCCGGGTAGTTCATTGTGTCAGGCCCGGGAAATGCTGGCCGAAAGGAAAGCGGGGCGGTTGAGGGTGGCCAAAAAAGGAAGATTGGTAGTACCATATGAAGAATGGAATTGCTGCTTATCAATTACGGCCCATGCAAGCTTTTCAAGGGAAACCATCGGAAGAATCTGTCCTGCCGATCGTCCTGCTTCACCAACTTCGGACGAACCTACACAAGATCGAATTCAATTAAAGCAAAATAAAGGTATTCGTCATTTTCCTGAATGGCCTTATTATGCATTGGCGCTATATAAGCGAATGTCCTTTTAATTTTTCGCAGCCCCGAGTCTGAATGCCGATTGTTGCCGGCTCTATTGTTTATCATCATTCGGTACCCGTCCGCACCCCCGCGTAAGATGCTTCTTCTGAAAGATGGAATAGGTTTGCTTAAATCATGACCGAGTTATGCACGGAAACGAAAATCATTTGCCCGTTTTTTGGCCTCTGCTGCTCTACGCAGGTTTGGTGGCCATATTATTGGGAGCGATCCTGTTATTGTCTTATGTGCTCGGGCAACATCATAAAGACCGGGCGACAAATCTTCCTTATGAAGGCGGCGTACAGCAAACCGGTTCCGCCCGTTTAAGGTTCTCTGCACAATTCTACCTGGTAGCAATGCTATTCGTAATCTTCGATGTGGAAGCCGTCTTCATCATGTTATGGGCTCTTGGATTATACCAACTTGGATGGGTGGGATATGCAGGCATCAGCATATTTGTAATTCAATTGGTAGTGGTTTTGATATACGAATGGGGTATCGGCGCGCTGGATTTTGGTCCGGATGGTAAAAAAATAATCAAGGCCTACAGGAGAAAAATGGGTTTAAAGAAATCGCAGCCCAGAAGGCCGATTATGAAATAAAGATTTTTCCGGAAAGATGTATCGCTGGCGCAGGCCCACTACAGGATTGAAGATGAGAATTATGGTCGCGAAGAATAATTACGACCATTTGAAATGAAATTCATTCATAAAATTCCCCAAGGAAATTGGGACCCATACTATGAAATGGTGGTTGACTAAGGCAAATGACCCTACCGGCAATATTTCCGGAAACGGCAGCATGGAAGAAACGGTGAGCAAGAGTATCATGCTCACGAGTATGCAGGACTTACTCGCATGGGGAAGAAAGAATTCCTTGTGGCCATTCCATTTTGGGTTGAGCTGTTGTTTCGTTGAGATGGCTACCAGCATTACCAGCAAATATGATGTTGCCCGGTTTGGAGCTGAAGTAATCCGGGGAACACCCCGTGAAGCGGATGTGATGGTGATCGCGGGTACTGTATTCATCAAGATGGCTCCCATCATTAAGCGGCTGCACGAGCAAATGATGGAACCACGTTGGGTGATATCCATGGGAAGCTGTTCCAACAGTGGGGGCATGTATGATATTTATAGCGTAGTACAGGGAGTGGATAAATTCCTGCCGGTAGATGTTTATGTGCCGGGCTGCCCGCCCAGACCGGACGCATTCATGCAGGGACTGGTTTGTTTAAGCGAAGCGGTTGGTAAAGAAAGACGGCCACTCAGTTGGGTGATTGGCGAACAGGGTGTGATTAAACCACAAATGATTTCAATGAAAGAACAAAAGAGAGAAGAGAGAATGAATATGGTGAATTTCAGAGGTGTGGACGAAATATAAAGTGAAAGGGTAAGCGAAGATGCTTGGATAGTGGGTTTTGTTTTGGAATTCAGATCGATCAGATCACTAATTCCTTCCAGATATGATGCTTGATGCTGATAACATATTGCAGCTCTTGCAACAACGGTTTGCTACGGACACATTCACAGAGCAGCGAACCGTTGATGGTATACCTACAATTTGGGTACCCGAAATGAAGATTGTGCCCATTGTCCAATTTCTCAAGTCAAACCTTCCCCAGCCATACCGGATGCTTTATGATCTGAGCGCCATCGATGAACGTAATCGTACCAGGAGAGAAGGACAGCCCCCAGCGGATTTTACAGTTGTATATCATTTATATTCTCTTGACAGAAACAGTTTTGTCCGGTTGAAGCTTCCTTTGCAAGGAGAATATCCCTCACTGCCTTCAATACACGAAGTATTCAGGAATGCTAATTGGTACGAAAGAGAAGTGTACGATATGTTTGGAATCCGGTTCAACGGTCATCCCCACCTGGAACGCATCCTCATGCCGCTCACCTGGCAAGGCCATCCTTTGAGAAAGGAACATCCGGCCAGGGCCACTGAAATGGGGCCTTTTAAATTATGGGAAGAAAAAGAAGTCATTGAGCAGGATGCATTGGAATTCAAGCCTGAAATGTGGGGTATGCAGCGCCAGACAGAGGACGCGGATTTCATGTTCCTGAATATCGGTCCGCAGCACCCGGGCACACATGGTGTTTTGAGGATCGTGCTACAACTGGACGGAGAAGACATTGTGGACGCAGTGCCTGAAATAGGATTCCATCACCGGGGTGCGGAAAAGATGGGAGAACGCCAGAGCTGGCATACTTATATTCCATATACTGATCGTGTGGACTACCTGGGAGGCGTCATGAATAACCTTGCCTACCTCTTGTCGGTTGAAAAACTGGCGGGCATTGAGATTCCGGATAGAGCGAAAGTGATCAGGGTCATGCTTTGCGAATTGTTCCGCATATCGAGCCACCTGGTATGGTTCGGAACATTTGCGCAGGATGTAGGCCAATTATCTCCCGTGTTCTACATGTTCACCGACAGGGAAAAAGTATTTGATATTGTAGAAGCCATTTGCGGCGGAAGAATGCATCCTAATTGGTTCCGCATTGGCGGCGTCGCGCAGGACCTTCCGGGTGGATGGGAAAAACTGGTCAGGGATTTTGTGGATTATTTTCCGAGAAAGTTGCGTGAATACAATAATATGGTTATCCGCAACAGCCTGTTCAAGGCACGCACCAAAGGAATCGGCATCTATAGCCAGGAAGAAGCCATCGAATGGGGCATCACGGGCGCCGGACTGAGGGCCTGCGGATTGGAATGGGATTTCAGGAAGAAACTACCTTATTCAGGATACGAAATGTTTGACTTTGACATTCCGATTGCGCAGAATGGCGACTGCTTTGACCGGGCCGTTGTGCGGGTTGAAGAAATGCGTCAGAGCCTCAGGATCATTGAACAATGCCTTAATCAGATGCCTGCCGGAAATTATAAGGCAGACCATCCGCTCACTACTCCTCCTATCAAGAAACACACCATGGAAGATATTGAGACCCTGATCACCCATTTCCTGAATGTGAGTTGGGGCCCGGTGATTCCTCCTGGAGAAGCCATGAGCTGCATTGAAGCGACCAAGGGAGCGAATAGCTACTATATGATCAGTGATGGTAACACGTCCGCGTATCGCTCACGGATACGTACACCCTCATTTCCGCATATGCAAATGGTGCCCTATATAAGCAAAGGATATACCGTGGCTGACCTGCTTTCCATATTGGGAAGCGTGGACTATGTGCTGGCCGATATTGACCGGTGATACGGTAGCCGGAATTGATCTTGATTCAGGAATCTGCCCGGAAAGGCATATTCAAATAAATGGTAAGCATGCTGACTACAACAGAAATAAAAGCTATTGAACATGAGGTATCACTCGTGCCTCATAAAAAAGCCGCGGTGATCGAGGCCCTGAAGATCGTGCAGCAACAAAGAGGATGGGTGAGTGACGAATCCCTGGGAGCCGTGGCGGATTACCTGGGAATGAGCCACGCGGAAGTGGACAGCGTCGCCACTTTTTACAATCTCATTTTCCGAAAGCCCGTAGGGAGGCATATCATATTGCTATGCGACAGCATTTCCTGTTATGTTATGGGATACAGGAATTTATATGCGGCACTGCAGGTACAATTAAATATCAAATTCGGCGGTACCACAAGCGACCAGCGATTTACATTATTACCGAACCCTTGCCTCGGATGTTGCGACCGGGCGCCGGCCCTGATGATTGATGAGGACTTATATACGAATGCGGAACCCGAAAATTTGGAAGCGATATTGGCAAAATATACCTGAATGAAAATCAGATGAACTGGTTCAATTCCGAAGAGGATGTTGAAAAATATTTGAAAAAAAATACAAAATCAAAAAATAGCTTTCCCAATGGAGCGTCCACTTACTGAGCATATTCATCCTGACCGGCCACCATTCAATCTCAAAGAGTATGAAGCGGTGGGGGGATATGCCGCAGTACGAATGGCGCTGAAAGAATGGAGCCCTAAGCAACTACAACAGGCGGTGCAGGAAAGCAACCTGAAAGGACGTGGTGGAGCGGGTTTTAATACGGGACTGAAATGGAGTTTTGTGCCCATGGATGACAGTGCGGCACAAACGAAATATGTGATTGCGAACGCTGATGAAATGGAACCGGGAACATTCAAGGACAGACTCCTGCTGGAGGGCAGTCCCCACCAACTCATTGAAGGAATGATTCTCGCTGCCTTTGCCATACAAGCTAATACCTCTTATATATTCCTGCGGTTCGCCTATAAGAAAGCAGCCAGCATATTGAGACAGAGCCTGCAGGAAGCCTATGAAGCGGGATATCTTGGAAAAAATATTCTCGGCACCGGATTCAATCTCGACATGCACTTGCATACGGGTGTAGGACGATATATGTGTGGAGAGGAAACTGCATTATTGAACGCGCTGGAAGGGAAACGCGCCACACCAAGAGCCAAGCCCCCTTTCCCACAGGTTAGCGGCTTGTATGGGAAGCCAACCATCGTGAATAATGTGGAGACATTCTGCTGTGTGCCACATATAGTGAATAAGGGAGCTGCCTGGTTCAGGAGTTTGAGTAAGAGTGAAGATGCCGGAACCAAATTATATGGAGTAAGCGGCAAAGTGAATCGCCCTGGAATATGGGAATTACCCATGGGAGTAACGGTTCGTGAATTGCTGGAAGAACACGCAGGCGGTATGAAAAAAGGCCTGGGTTTCAAGGGTGCATTGCCAGGTGGAGCCTCCACCGATTTTCTCACCTCCGAACACCTGGACGTAAAGATGGATTTTAAGTCGGTTGCCGAAGCGGGTAGCCGTTTAGGTACGGGAACCATGATCGTACTGGATGATGCCACATGCCCGGTTGGATTTGTGCATAACCTGCAGCATTTTTTCGCACAGGAAAGCTGTGGCTGGTGTACTCCCTGCCGGGAAGGCCTGCCTTGGGTGGAAAAGATATTATTGAGCCTGGAAAACGGTGAGGGTAGGGAAGAAGACCTGGACCTTTTGAGGATGCATACTAACCTTCTTGGGCCGGGTAAAACTTTTTGCGCATTGGCTCCCGGCGCTATGGAGCCTTTGGAAAGCGCGTTGAAATATTTCGGAGATGATTTTAGGAAACATATTCAACAGAAGAAATGTCCATACCATAATTGAGCCTTGCGGAGCTGAAGATCCGGATGCTTAAAAATAGAGGATACTCATTATGCCCACCATATTCATAGACGATAAGCCTTATGAGGTAAAAGCCGGCAAGAACCTGCTGGAGGCCTGCCTCTCGCTGGGGCTCGACCTTCCCTATTTTTGCTGGCATCCGGCCCTGGGCAGTGTTGGCGCCTGCCGTCAATGCGCGGTATCAGTATATAAGGATGGCGATGACCAGAACGGCCGATTAGTAATGGGCTGCATGGAGGGTGTGAGGGATGGATTACATTTATCCATTACCGATAAGAATTCAAGGGGGTTCCGCAAGCAGGTCATTGAATGGCTGATGACCAATCATCCGCACGACTGTCCAGTCTGTGACGAAGGCGGAAGTTGCCATCTGCAGGATATGACTGTGATGACCGGTCACGACTATCGCAGGTTTCGTTATAAGAAAAGGACTTACAAGAATCAATACCTCGGCCCCTTTATCTACCACGAAATGAACCGCTGCATTCAATGCTACCGCTGCGTGAGGTTTTACCGTGACTATGCCGGTGGCGAGGACCTCAACGTTTTTGCCGCTCATAACCACGTGTATTTCGGAAGGGAAAAAGATGGCGTATTGGAGAGTCCCTTCAGCGGTAATTTGGCAGAAGTTTGTCCCACTGGAGTGTTTACAGACAAAATGCTCCGGGAACATTATACCCGAAAATGGGACCTCACCATGGCCCCTTCCATTTGCACCCATTGCAGCCTGGGATGCAATATTACCGCCGGTGAAAGATATGGTGAATTACGATCCATTTCCAATCGCTATAACGGCGAGGTGAATGGCTATTTTCTGTGCGACCGTGGCCGCTTTGGCTATGATTTTGTAAATAGTGAAAACCGGGTTACTAAACCGCTCTTACGGAACAGGGTAGGCGAAGCCGTTGATGAAAAGGCTTTAATGGACCATCTCAAAACCCTGTTCGCTACGAATCGCTTCATGGGCATCGGTTCCCCGCGGGCTTCTGTGGAAAGCAATTTCGCGCTTATGGAACTTGTGGGAAAGGATTATTTCTTCAGCGGGATGAGCGAGAATGAGAACCTCCATACCAAGCTCATCGTAAAGATCCTTCAAAACGGATTCCTTCATTCCGCTTCCCTCAGAGATGTGCAGCAGGCCGACGCGGTATTGATCCTTGGCGAAGACGTTTGGAACTCGGCGCCCATGCTGGCCCTCTCGGTGCGGCAGGCCATTCTGAAATCCGCTGCCAGGGAAGCGTTGGAACACACTCCGCTTCCCGAATGGCATGACGCGGCCGTAAAAGAACTCGTTCAGGAGGAGAGAGGATACCTGGCCAATATTACGGTGGCTGGTTCTGAATTGGATTCGCTGGCAGATGAAGCCTTGCATGCTCCACCTGATGAAATCGCCCGCCTTGGATATGCCATCGCGCATATAATAGATCCTGAATCTCCTGCTGTGAAAAACGCGGATGAACAAACGCTTTCCAGGGCAGCGGAAATCGCGGCCCGCCTGCAAAAGGCGAAACGAGTTGTGGTAATAAGCGGGACCTCCGCCTGCAATGAACCACTCATTAAAGCAGCGAACAATATTGCCATGGCCCTGAACCAGGCAGACAGGAAAGCTGATATCACTTACGTAACGCAGGATTCCAATAGCATGGGATTGGGCATGATGCAGGCTTTCGGTCTGGACAAGGCGATCGAAAGGTCTGAACGTGAAGAAAACCTATCCCTGATCATTCTGGAAATAGATATTTACAGGACCCTTCCCGCCAATATCGCCGACAAATTCCTTAGCAGGTTCAAACATATCATTGTTCTGGATCATCTGCATAATCTTACTACCGGTAAGGCTCATGTGCTGATTCCATCCGCGAGTTTTGCCGAAGCAGACGGAACGCTGGTCAACAATGAAGGCCGTGCCCAGAGTTTTTTCCAGGTATTTGTACCCGCGAGCCCTTTCGTGAAGGAAGCATGGCGATGGCTTTATGCCATCAAAGGGCTCCAGGCTCCCGCCGTCAATGGAGCGGAACCGCACCCCGACATGATCCTCGGCCTCCTCGAAAAGGTGCTGCCGGAATTTGCGGGCATCAGCAAGGTTTCACCGCCTCATGATTTCAGGATTAACGGGCAACGCATACCGAGAGAACCCAAGCGATATAGCGGTCGCACTGCCATGCTTGCAAACATAGCCGTGAGTGAACCTAGGCCAGCACAGGATGAAGATTCCCCATTATCATATACCATGGAGGGATTCGATGGCATTCCACCCTCTTCCCTGATCCCATTCTTCTGGTCTCCGGGATGGAATTCCATTCAATCCGTAAATAAATACCAACAGGAAACCGGAGGACCGCTCAAGGGAGGGGACCCTGGAGTTCGCTTATTCAAGGCCGTTAATAAGAACAAGACTTATTTCGAACATATTCCCCATCCATTTTCGACAAAGCCAGATCATTTATTACTCTTACCGCAATTTCATCTTTTTGGGTCTGGCGAAATGAGCATGTATAGCAAGCCCATTGCCGAATTTGCGCCCGATTCTTATGCGGCATTGTCTGCCAAAGACGCCGAACAGATGGGGTTGAAGGACGGATCGATGATAACCATCAATATTGGCGAAAAGAATATCGCATTGCCGGTGGCGGTGCACAGGGCCATTTGCAGGGGCATTCTTTTGCTCCCGGCAGGGCTTTCTGAATCAATGGGTGCTGGATGGGGTACCTGGACAAAAATTAATTATAATGGCCAATCTTAAAAAATATTCGCAATGACCGTAATGCAACATGTCTGGATCGTACTGGGTGTACTGTTTGTACTGTTGAACATCGCAGCGGGATTGATTTGGCTGGAGCGCAGGATGCTCGCCGTTTGGCAGGACAGACTCGGCCCCAACCGGGCAGGTCCATTGGGCATATTGATTGTTTTAGCGGATACTCTCAAATTATTTTTTAAAGAAGACTGGATCCCTCCTTTCGCGGATAAGGGCATTTTTGTTCTGGCGCCTGCCATCGTAGTTGGCAGCGTCTTAATGACCTTCGTAATCATCCCTTTTAGTCCGCACATCGTGGTGGCGGACCTGAATGTGGGCATTCTCTTCTTCCTGGCCATGTCATCTTTGGGTGTGTATAGCATCGTGCTGGGTGGCTGGGCCTCCAATAACAAATATTCCCTGCTTGGAGCGCTGCGTGGCGCATCCCAGATGATCTCCTATGAAGTGTTCATGGGCCTTTCCCTGATGGGTGTAGTGATGCTGACAGGTTCCTTCAGCCTGGGAGATATTGTTGCAGCTCAGAAAAATGTGTGGTTCGTATTCACGCAACCACTGGGCTTTATCATTTTTCTGATTGCGGGCATCGCGGAAACACATCGTTTACCATTTGACATACCCGAAGCAGAAAGTGAATTGGTGGCAGGATATCATGCGGAATATTCGGGTATGAAATTCGGCATGTTCTTCATAGGCGAATACCTGGGTATCACTATGATTTCCGCCATGACCGTGGTATTGTTTTTCGGCGGATGGGCCGGGCCGTCATTTTTGCCTCCGGTGCTCTGGTTTACCATCAAGACTTTCGCTTTCATCCTCCTGTTCATACTGTTACGGGCTTCGCTCCCCCGTCCACGTTATGATCAATTGATGGAATATGGATGGAAGGTCCTTTTACCTCTTGTCCTGATCAACCTGATGGTTACCGGCGCAGTGGCTCTTTGGTTGCGAGGAGGCTGATTTGCATTTCAGGCCGGTGGATGACATTGAAGATTGGGATTTGATACCGGAGCGCAGTTTGAATGTTCAAAGAATACTAAAAAATATATTCTATGTTCAGTCATTTCCGAACCATTTGGTTGACTTTCCTGCACATGTTTCACAAGAGGGCAACCATTGAGTATCCTGAGGAAAGAGCTCCTTTACATCCGAGGTGGAAGGGTAGGATCGTGCTGACGGAAGATCCCGATGGTGGAGAAAGATGCGTGGGGTGCTATTTATGTGCCGCTGCCTGTCCCGTTGATTGCATTTCACTGCAGGCTACTGAGGACGAAAACGGCCGGCGCTATCCCGAATTTTTTCGCATCAATTTTTCCAGGTGCATTTACTGTGGCTATTGTGAAGAAGCCTGCCCCACTTATGCCATCCAGCTCATTCCGGATTTTGAAATGGCAGAATATAAACGGCAGGACCTTGTTTTTGAAAAAGAAGACCTGCTTATCAAGAGTCAGGGAAAATACCCTGGATATAATTTTTATAAAGTGGCGGGTCTGGATGTAGGCGTGAAGCAAAAAGGCCAGGGAAAAATGGAAGAAAGCCCTGTGGATATTCATAGCCTGCTCCCCTGAGTAATGAGTGGAGTCTTTCTATTAACTAAGAGAAAATCATGAGTGGGATAAAATAAAAAAAATGAACTTGCTTTTCTACCTGTCGGCTTCTATTTCCATCATCGCAACCCTGATGGTGATAACCCGTTATCATCCCATTCATGCATTGTTATACCTGGTCGTATCATTTTTGTCGGTGGCCATGGTCTTTCTCAGCCTGGGAGCTCCCTTCATCGCGGCCCTGGAAGTGATCATCTATGCCGGAGCCATTATGGTATTATTCATTTTTGTGGTGATGATGCTCAACCTGGGAGGGGATACGGCACTTCAGGAAAAACATTGGCTACAGCCCGGGATTTGGTTGGGACCTTCATTGCTTGTATTGATCCTGCTGGTTGAATTGGTGATTCTCCTCATCAGGGGAAATACGCCGGAAATGGAGATTTCCGTGGTGGATGCAAGGAAAGTGTCAATGGCGCTTTATGGTAAATATATTATCGCGGTTGAATTGACGGGATTCCTGCTAATGGCCGGGATCGTGGGCGCGGCCCATATCGGCAAGCACCAGCGAAAATTATTACATCGTTTCCTTATTGAAGAAGAAAAAGCGGAGTCATCGATTATCCTTGAAGAGCATCCCAAACCGGTTGCGAATATGGAAGATTAAGCCAGGAATTAGAATATGCATGGCTTGCAATTTTTGAATTGAATTCTTTTTCCGAACGCATAAATAAATGTCCGCTATCCTTATACTGCCTTTCATTTTCAAATAAACCTGCAGATCATGACAACCATGAATGCTCAAATTGTGCTAATAGTTGCGGCCATACTCTTCGTATTGGGACTCATTGGTGTGCTGACCAGGAAGAACGTGATATTCATGTTGCTCTCCATCGAGATCATGCTTAATGCGGCAGGACTGGCCTTTATTGCAGCGGGCGCCAAATGGGGACAACCAGACGGCCAGATCATGTTCCTGTTTATTCTGGCAATGACGGCTTCCGAAGTTTCAGTAGGCCTGGCCCTGGTATTGCAAATTCAACACCAGCACAAGACAATGGATGTCGAGCAGCTGGCTGGTCTAAGAGATGAGGAAATATAACATGACGGAAATGAATACGGCTTTGGAAAAAAATGATGATTGATTTTGGGCAGAATTTATTGTAGCCAAAGATGAGGTGAAGAAATTCAATTCTAATAAAAGAGTACCATTCCAATTATTATGAACCAATTATTAATATTGATTCCTGGATTGCCGCTGCTGGGTTTCCTGGTCTTGTCACTGGCGGGCAGACCTCTGTCAAAACCCGTCATTGCATGGATCGGCGCTGGAGTTATTTGTTTGTCGGCAGTACTTACAATAATTCTGGCTGTCCAATTCTTTCAATCATCTTCCGCGAATCCTGTCTACCAGGTGATGCTCTGGCAATGGATGAAGGTTGGAAGTTTTAGCTGTTCCTTCAGCCTCAGGGTGGACGCTCTTACGCTGGCATTCTTATTCATTATCACTTTTGTTGGTGCTCTCATACATATATACTCCACCGCCTTCATGAAACAGGATCGAGATTATGCGCGATTTTTCGCTTCCATGAATTTGTTTGTATGCGCCATGCTGCTGCTGGTAATGGCAGACAATCTGGTCTTGCTATATCTGGGATGGGAAGGAGTCGGGCTTTGCAGCTATTTGCTAATAGGTTTCTGGTATGAAAACCCAGCCAATTGCAATGCGGCCAGAAAGGCTTTTATTGTTACACGTGTTGGCGACACTGCCATGGCCATAGGTTTATTCTTATTGTTCAGGGAACTGGGTACTCTTAATATTCCCGATATTCTGTCTCAGTCACCAGCCTATTTTGAAGTGGGAAGTTCCAATATCAATTGGATCGCCCTCTTGTTGCTGCTTGGGGGCATGGGGAAATCAGCGCAGCTTCCCTTACAGACATGGCTACCCGATGCGATGGCCGGGCCTTCTCCGGTCAGCGCCCTGATACATGCAGCCACCATGGTCACGGCCGGGGTGTACCTGATAGCCAGGATGTACGTGGTTTTTCAACTTTCTCCTGTAGCCATGGAAGCCACCGCAATTGTAGGCGCCGTCACTTTGTTGGTAGCCGGCTGCAGTGCCATGGTTCAGACAGATATCAAGCGTGTTCTTGCATATTCCACCATGAGCCAGATTGGATACATGTTCCTGGCACTGGGCGTGGGAGCATGGAGCGCCGGGATATTTCATTTCTTCATTCATGCATTCTTCAAAGCCCTCCTCTTTCTCGCGGCGGGAGCCGTGATTGAGTCCCTGCACCATGAACACAATATGTTTAAAATGGGAGGCTTAAAGAATAAACTGCCCGTAGTATTCTGGACCTTCCTTATTGGCGCCACCGCCCTGGCCGCTTTGCCCCTTGTTAGTTCGGGGTTTTATAGCAAGGACCAGATTCTTTGGTATGCCTGGAGTTCCGTGAATGGCAATCCGGTCCTCTGGTCTGCGGCATTATTTGGAGCTCTTGTCACGGCATTCTATACAACCCGACTCATGCTGGTAACTTTTTGGGGAGAGATGAAGACTCATGTCAGCAGTTATCCTCCAAAATTGATGACCATTCCATTGGTGGTGTTAGCATTTTTTTCCCTAACCGCGGGATTCATTGAATGGCCTCATAACCTTTTGCATGTTCAATTATTCTCCCATTTTGTGGAGACAGTATTGCCAACTGCGGTTCTTAAAGATGCCTTGCCTCCGGAGATTTTGTTCCAGACAATCGCAGCGGTCACAATGCTACTTGGACTCTACGCCGGATATATTCTCTATTACCGGAAACCAGGTTTGGTACCCAGGATGCAGCGATCTCCTTACCTGAAAGACATCAGGGATTTCTTTTTTGCTGGATGGGGATTTGATTATTTGTATGATGCAGTCCTGGTGAAGCCCTATGAGTGGATAACCAGGATCAACAAATCAGATTTCTTCGACAGCATATATAACGGCATAGCACAGTTGAATGTCCGCCTCAACCGGCTCCTTTCAGGCACGCAAAATGGATCACTTCGCTGGTATGTGGCAGGTGTATTAATTGGAATCTTATTCATCTTAACCTTACAAATTCTGTTATGATACTGGTGATGATGATAGGCATCTTAATTGTAGCCGGGCTCCTAAGCTGGTTGGTATCGCGCTGGAACATCCAGGCTTCCAAGTGGATTTCATTGCTTGCGGTTACCATTGATTTCATCCTGACCTGTAATCTCTGGGCTCAGCACAGTGGCAATATCCCTGTGGGTGCATCGGCCTGGCTCATTGACTATCACATCAAATGGATCCCGGATTTTGGTATCGGTTTTCACCTGGCAATGGATGGACTCAGCCTGGTGCTGCTGCTGCTCACTTTTTTTCTGGGCATACTCTCGGTGCTCTGTTCCTGGAATGAAATCAGTGAAAAAACGGGATTCTATTATCTCAATCTCTTATGGACACTTGCGGGGATTAGTGGTGTATTCGTAGCCATGGATCTCTTTCTTTTTTACTTCTTCTGGGAAGTCATGCTGATTCCGATGTTCTTTCTCATTGGGATCTGGGGAGGCGACAGACGCAGGTACGCGGCTTACAAATTTTTCATATTCACGCAGGCGGGAGGTCTGCTGATGCTGATTTCCATCCTGGCTTTGTATTTTATACATGGTCAGCAAACGGGTAACTACTCTTATGATTATTTTGATTTGTTGGGAACCAAACTGGAACCGACCACCGCGAAATGGCTCATGTTTGGATTCCTGATTGCATTTGCCGTGAAATTGCCGGTAGTGCCACTCCATAACTGGTTGCCAGATGCGCATAGCGAAGCGCCTACGGCCGGGAGCCTGATACTGGCGGGTCTCTTACTCAAGACCGGGGCCTATGGTATCCTTCGGTTCGTGCTGCCTTTGTTTCCCCAGGCTGCGGCAAGCATTGCATTCTGGGCCGTGTTGTTTGGCGTGATAGGAATTATTTATGGAGCCATGCTGGCCTTCTCGCAAAATGATCTCAAACGACTGATAGCATATACTTCGGTGAGTCATATGGGTTTTGTATTGGTGGGGATATTCGCTTTTAGGGAAATAGCCATGCAGGGAGTGGTCATGCAAATGCTCACTCATGGAATCAGCACAGGTGCCCTATTCGTCTTGGCTGGAATGCTGAAGGAGCGATTGCATACAAGAGACCTGGACCAGATGGGTGGTTTGTGGACAGCCATGCCTTCCATGGGAGGAGCGGCCCTGGTATTTACGATGGCTTCCCTGGGCCTGCCGGCTCTCGGAAATTTTGTGGCGGAATTTCTCATACTGTTGGGCGCCTTCCCGGTCTTCCCGGCACTAACGGTATTAGCTACCCTGGGACTTGTATTGTCGGCATTGTATTCTTTGAGATTGTTTCAGAAAGTCTTCCTGGGCCAGCGCCTCTCTAACACCCGTGTGAAAGATATGAGTGGAAGGGAGTCTCTAATCATGGCGGCATTGACCATTGCCATCATCCTGCTGGGATTGTATCCCCAGCCCGTAATAAATATGGTGAGGGCCATTACGCAGCAGTTGGTGATGATATAGTGCCGGATCGGAAAAAAGAATGGGCCCGCGAAACTCATTTGGATTCTCCCGGGATTCCAGGTAATGACTAATGAAGATCCGAATGAAATGAATATCAGGAGACAGGTATTGATAATGGGACCCCTCAATGAATTTTCGCACACAGCGCTATTAACAAAGGAAATGCTATGAACGAACTTCAGTTTAAGGCACTCTTGCCCTACAGCCTGCTGGCAACTGCCTCGATAATTGTAATCCTTTTGATTGCATTCAAGCGGAACCATTTCATGATACAGGTTGTAGGCTTCCTACTGATGTGCGGAGTTATATTCGCACTTGTGCAGGTGAGACCCTTACTGCCCGTTGCAATTCCACCGCTATTCCAGGTTGATGGCTTCGCACTGCTCTTTACCGGGTTGATCATTGGATCCGTTGCCATAGTGGGATTGTTTTCCTATATCTATTTTGAAGCGCGCGAAGAAAACCCTAAAGAATATTATATCCTGCTCTTTTTGAGTACACTGGGTTCCGCAATCCTGGTCATCAGTAATCATTTTGTGTCTTTCTTTTTGGGTTTGGAAATCCTCAGCGTGAGCCTGTATGGATTGATTGCTTACTTAAGAAATCGAAATCATGCTGTAGAAGCGGGAATGAAATACCTGGTATTGGCCGCCCTTACGTCAGCATTCCTTTTATTCGGGATGGCATTGATTTATATGGACACGGGAACCATGTCATTCCCTGAAATCGCTCAAAAGCTGAGCGAGAGTGGTGGTAGTTCTGTCCTGTTTGTAATGGGGATGGGCTTCATTGTAGTGGCGGTTGGATTTAAACTGGCCCTTGTTCCATTTCACCTTTGGGCCGCCGACGTGTACCAGGGCGCGCCGGTTCCTGTCACGGCCTTCATCGCAACTGTTTCCAAAATCGGCGTATTCGCAATCCTGCTCCGTTTCTCTTTGGATGTGAATCTGCAGAATTTTCCCCTGGCGATTGACATTTTTGCGATCATCGCGATAGCATCCATGATCATCGGCAACCTGCTCGCCCTCCGACAGGCGAATCTCAAGCGACTGCTGGCCTATTCCTCCATTGCACATCTGGGTTATTTATTAGTGGCATTTCTCCCGGGTAATATGGCCGGCGTGGAAGCGGCGGTATTTTATCTGCTGGCATACAGCATTACCCTGCTTTCAGCATTTGGCATCATAACCATGCTATCCACCAGAAAGAAAGATGCCGACGACGTGGAAATCTATAGGGGTCTTTTCTGGAAAAAACCATTGATGGCCCTGATCCTGACCATTGCATTGCTCTCACTCGCGGGCATACCCCTCACGGCAGGTTTCATAGCAAAATTTTACGTACTGGGAACCGGCATACAACATCAATTATTGCTGCCCGTTATAGTCCTTGTGGTTACCAGCGTAATCGGGCTCTATTATTATCTGCGGGTCATAAGCGTGATGTTTGCCGCGCCGGTACCGTCGGAGGCCTGGGAGAAAACCGTGAGTCCCATCTTTTATAATTCTACCTATATTGCGCTGGTGATCCTGGCGCTGGCCCTGGTAGTTTTGGGAATCTTTCCCGGCCTGGTGGTGGAGGATATCAGAACATTATTAACGGTGAGATGAGTGAATGAATTGGGGTGTAGAATTGTTTTTATTGAATGGCTGTGATGCTTGCAATTTCTGCAACCATCTTCTCCCGGCATGTTTTCTTCAGCAAGTTTATTTTTCATTTCAAATTGCCTGCAATTCAACTAAGATCAATTTATGGCATTGAATTATATCTGGATGGCTTTTTTCCTGGTTGGATTCCTGATTGCCTTTATAAAATGGGCCTTTTTCGGTGACCAGGAAATATTCAAATTAATGGTGGATGGTATGTTCAATTCTGCCAATACCGGGTTTGATATTTCATTGAAGCTTGTAGGCACCATGTCATTGTTCCTGGGTTTTATGAAGATAGGAGAGAAGGCGGGCGCCATTAATTTTCTGGCAAGGCTGGTGGCTCCTTTTTTTTCCAGGTTATTTCCCGAAGTACCAAAGAATCACCCGGCAATCGGGCACATGATGATGAATTTTTCCGCCAATCTCCTGGGTCTGGATAATGCTGCCACGCCATTTGGCATCAAATCAATGGAAAGCCTGCAGGAACTCAATCCAGAAAAGGAAAAAGCCAGTAATTCGCAATTAATGTTCCTGATATTGCATGCCAGCGGACTAACCCTGATCCCGGTGAGTACAATTGCCGTCCGCGCATCTCTCAAAATACCTGCCGCCAACCCAACGGACATTTTCATTCCCTGTATGATTGTGACATTTGTGGCTACTCTTGCCGCTTTAATAGCAGTATCGGTGCGGCAAAGAATTAATTTGGTTCAGCCGGTCCTGCTCTTATGGATCGGAGGAATTTCAATAGGCATTGCCGCGCTTGTCTGGTATCTTACCCGGCTAGCAAAGCCGGCGCTTGAATCATTTTCTTCGGGAATGAGCAGCGCCATCATTATTTTGATTTTCCTCGCCTTTTTATTGGGAGCCTGGCGGAAAAAAGTAAATATATTCGAAGCGTTTGTTGAAGGAGCCAAGGGTGGATTCGAAATTGCCGTGCGAATCATACCCTATTTGATCGCCATGCTGGTAGCCATCAGCGTCCTGCGCAATTCGGGTGTTTTTGATTATCTGCTCAATGGTATCACTCGAATCATTATGGCGTTAGGAGTTAATACCGACTTTGTTCCATCCCTTCCGACCGCTTTTATGAAACCCCTAAGCGGGAGCGGATCCAGGGGAATGATGATTGATGCTATGAATACCTATGTTGCGGATTCTTTTGTGGGAAGACTCTCTTCAATTTTCCAGGGAACGGTTGACACCACATTTTATGTAGTGGCGGTTTATTTCGGAGCGGTCTCAATCAAGAATACAAGGTACGCCATACCTGTAATGCTCCTCGCGGATCTGGTTGGAATGATCACAGCGATAATTGTGGCCTATTTATTCTTTCATTAGATTGAGTGCGGGAAGAATAATCAGCAATCACCACAAAAAACTGATTCGGGATTAAAGGGGCTTTAGTAACTGAATTGGATACCTGTATTTAGTTACTCAGATTTTTACCCCCACCAAAAGTGAATCTCACCGACAAACCCACCGCAGCGGCCTCAAAATTGATCCCGTTGATGAGATTCAATTCAGGCTTCCAGTCCGCCGAAAGATTCAAGGGCACATTCGCGAATTTGTAGTCCAGTCCGATTATGCCTGTAACACCCGCATAAACATTATTGTCATTGAAAGCCACATAAGCGCCTGGTCCAAAAAACCATTTCAAACCCTGGACATTCATGGGCCTGTGAATTTCATAAATACCCCCAATAGCCACCGGGTTGCTGAAGGTGAAAAGACCTTCTATAGCATGGCCTTCATCTATGAAATATTTGAAGGTTACCGAATTATTCAACCTGGGCGTGGCATTGCTCAAACGTACGCCCAGAGCCATTTTATAATCCTGTCCCCGGGAAGACAGTGAAATCAGTGTGAATACACTAATTATGCCGGCCATTGAAAGGATCTTCCTCATGTAGTAATGATTTTGACTTGGAACGAAAAAATGGTGCCGCGTTTCATGGAGCCTGAGTTAATCTTTTACTAAAAAGGTAGAGGCATAAATAACCGGCCACCATGGAAATAGCGCTTCCCAACAATACGCCAATCCTGGCGACATCCTGAAACAAATTCTCTTCAAATGCGAGAAAGGCAATGAATATGGACATAGTGAAGCCGATTCCGGCAAGCATTCCCACGCCGGTAAGCTGAGTCCAACTGACCCCCTGGGGCAGATCTCCCCATTTCATTTTCACCAATAAATAAGAGGCCAACACAATTCCCAGTGGTTTTCCGATGACCAATCCCAGTATTATGCCCCAACTCAGGCCGGTATTGACAACCCCCATCAAATCCGATGGAAGCAGGATAGCAGTATTGGCCAGCGCAAAAATTGGCAGAACCATGAAATTTACAGGTATGTGCAGAAATCGCTCCAGCCTTTCAAGATTATTCTTTGGAATCGAAAATGCAAAGATCACACCCCCTATCGTAGCGTGAATACCCGAATTATGAATGCAATACCAAAGCACCAGTCCCATTAAGAAATTCCACCAGCCGAATCGAACCTTGAACGCAAGCATGGCAAAGAGAATGGCCGTAATGCACAGAGCTGCCAGCAGATAATAGGTCTGGACTGAGCCGCTGTAAAATATAGCAATGACCAGAATGGCTCCCAGATCGTCTATGATGGCAAGCGCCGTTAAGAATATTTTCAGGCTCGCCGGTACTCTCTTGCCTAACAACGAAGCTATACCCAGGGAAAAGGCAATGTCGGTGGCCATGGGTATTCCCCATCCGTGGGAGAAAGAAGTACCGTTATTGAGGAGTGTATAAATTAGAGCGGGTACCAACATGCCTCCCAAAGCAGCGGCAACAGGTAGAATGGCGTTCCGGACCGATGAAAGTTCTCCGTCAATGATTTCCCTCTTGATCTCCATGCCTACCATAAAGAAGAAACTAGCCATCAATCCATCATTGATCCAGGCCAGGATTGAATGGGGCAGGTGGATAAGAGCAGGATAGTGAAACTCATGATTCCATATTTGGAGATAGCCCTCACCGTTAGCCATATTACTCAGGGTCAGGGAAATTATGGTACAGCAAAACAGAATGATGCCAACCGACCGGCTATCATTGATGATCTTCTGTAAAGGAGTCAGAATTGTTTTTCGGAAAATTTCTTTTACCATCTTATGAATAGTCCAAAGTGGAATTGAACCGAATGTCGTCAGCTTATTCGAAAAGTTCCAGCCGGGTCTTGGGTCTGCGGTCTTCCTGCCATTTAAAATTTCGGAATATCTTCCTTTCCTGTGGAACCATTCTCACGGGGTAAAATCCTCCTTCCACCTCATTAACCCAGGTAATCTTTTTCAATTCCCTTTTCTCGAGGTACATATTGATGAGATCCGCCCTGGCATAATTGGCGCCGGTATAGGCGCTGTCCTCGTCCTGAAGGTAATACAGGCTTTCCGCACTGCCCCTGGCCCGGATATAATTTATTTCGCCGTCCTGAAAATATCCAAAGATCGAATTCCCTTTTACCTGGTTGAAGAATTCATTATTGCTCTTGCTGATGGCGAAAGCATTTTCAAAAACTTCCACTCGGTCCGGCTTTTTATTTTTAGTAAAGAGATAGATCGTGTCGCCAGATAACTGGCTGCCCCGGGACCACATAACCGGATCTTTATAGAGCCGGAATACAGAGTCCCTGAAAGAGTAAAACATACTATCCCCAACCGCCTGCATTGAATCCGAAAAAATTCTCACATGGTGAAATGCCTGAAAAAACCGGATGCTGTCGGAAGCATTTGCTTTCATAGAATCAATACCTATCACCGTGTCTCTGACCAATTCTTTGTTTAGTTTGCGGAGTGAATCACGGTAAATTCCGGAATACAGCGTGTCTCCCGTAACATATAAAGAATCATTATCCTGCCTGATGATCATTACCGGTTTCACAGTTGCGAGAAATGTTTTTTCATTCCTATTTATGTCCCCGACTTCTGAAAGTACGGTAACACCCTGCGTCGTATCGCGGTAAAAGAATTTGCCCTCCGCATGGCCTTTCCCGGTAATCTTGTCAAAAACGATATGGTCGGCGGTAATATATTGGGTACTGTCTTCAATTACCGGCCGGCTCCCAAAATCGGCCAAGCCTTTGGCCAGGTCATAATAACCGCTGGAAGTGCGGATGATGGACTTGCCGTCATTGATTGTAGTTGGGGCGACAAAAGTGGCTATCTGGGAATTGGCATTATACAATAAGGTATCCGTGGCCATCGTATATTGAGGATCCACCAGCTTCACATTCTTCTTGAAATAGGCATCCCTGGTATCCGCGTAATAGTACCCCTCCTCGCTGGTGAGGGTGGATGTGGCGTTAACCACCTTGCCGCCATTTCGGTAAGTCCCGATTTTCGAATTCAGATCGTAGTCCAGGGCCTCTGTGGTGAGTGTAGCTTTCCCGTCTGTGAGCTTCACATTCTTTTTGACACTGGCAGTCTTAGTATTGCCATAATAAATCAGGTACTGTCCGTATATGTGGACACTATCGCCATCATTGATATGTATATTTCCGAATGCTTCAATGGTATTTAATTTCTTGTTGAGTGAAACACTGTCACCCTGAAAGAAAGTCTTTCCCTGGAAAAGCATCACATTGCCCACCAATATCTGGAGGTCGTTGCTATCTTTTTTTTTGAAAAGCAATACATCCGAACGTATCAGGTGGATCTCCCGTGTGGAATCCCTGGCAGGGTTCGCAGCAGCACCTGGAGGTACTTGCTGGGCCCGACCAACATTCAATACAGAAATCGTCAATATGGATAGAACCAGTCTAAGAAATTTACTCATTGCCTTTTGCTGTCTGTAGGATTGTTCACTGAATCCGGCAACGCGGTCATCAACGGAGGCGATTTGTCCTTCTTGCCAAATACTAACCCTCCTGTATAGCGGCGGGGATGGATCCTGAAGTCCTGGAGCAGGATATTCAGGCTATTAGTGGTAGCATTCAGGTTATTATATAGTTTCTTGTCATTGATCAGCATTCCCAATGATCCTTCGTTACTGTTAATCTTCGTTAAGGTAGTGTTCAGCGAACCAACCGCATCCTGAAATTTTGTTAAAGTCTTGTCCAGGTCAAGCTGGGCAAATTTGCCTGTGGCTGTCTTAAAATTGCTTAAGATCTGGGTGATAGTATCGTTGTTCTTTTTGAGATTACCAGAAAAAGCTGTTGCGTTTTCCATCGTCTTTGACACGAGCCCGGTCTGCGCGTTCATCAGAGAATTCAGGTTGGCCGTAGTGGCGGCGAGGTTAGACAGAATTGCCTGGAAATTCTTCTTGGCTGCAGGATCAAAGGCGCTTCCGATCACCTTGATGAGTGAATCCAGCGACTGGAGTGCACTATTCACCCGAAGCAGGGCAGGATCAAGACTGCCTGTTACCTTGTCCAATAATCCAGGAGTATAAGCGCTGGCCAGGGTATCTCCGTCAGCAAGATAATCAGTTCCCTTCCCCAGCTTTACATTGATGCTGGTGGCGCCCAAAATGCTCGTTGAAATGGTTGCAATTGAATTCCTGGGTATATTGATAGATTTGTTCAGATTCATGGTGACAACAATGCCACTCAAATTTTCATCGGTTTCCTGCAACTTGTAAACAGTGCCTACCTGCAAGCCATTAATGACAACAGGGTTGGAAGCTCCCAAGCCTTCCACAGCTTTGAACACGGTGTAAATCTTTGTGTTCTTCTCAAACATGGGCTTACCTTTTAAAAAGTTGAAGCCTAATATGAGTAGCGTAATCGCCACGGCTGTGAGCGCGCCAATTTTGGTTTCGTTGGAAATTTTCATCTCAGTTAGTTTGTGTTGACGAAATAAGGGTCCGTCATTGTCAACAAAAATAGAAAAACTTTGTGGCAAGCTGGCAGAACCTGTCAATTACATTTATTTCGTTTTAACCGCGAGGTTGGCAGGTGCGACGCCTTTTTTTATACGGGATGGTGCCTGACTGGATGAAATGGTTTCATTGCTATGGAGAGAATCGGAATTTCCATTCCTTGAAGCGTCTGTCTGGTTCTTGTATGCGATCACCGCATCGGCTATGGCCCTGGATATCTGGTCCTGCCCATCTGAACTATTGAGATAATCTTCTTCACTTTTGTTGGTGATAAATCCGGTTTCAATCAGTACCGCGGGCATATTAGTGGCTTGCAATACCCAAATCCCTTTTTCATTGCGCTGCAAAACGCCGTCATTTTCGCGGCCCAATTTCACAAATTCATCCTGTATCATGGAAGCCAGCTTAACGCTGTTCTTGAAATATTTTTGCACCCAGAGTCTGCTTGCGATAATGCCTTCGGGAGTGGAGGGGTCGGGAACATCCGTGAGTTCGCCTTCGGATTCGAAACGTTCTGATACGGCATCCGACTTAAGTGTGCTCCTGTCGGCAGCCCATACGTATGTGGCCGTTCCTTCCCTTGGATTGGGTGTGTACCAAACCTTATAGACAGGCTCTCTCTTGGTATGCTTTCTTCTCTTACTGCCTTTCCCAGTATAGTAGGTCCTGGTCTTGTGCCCAATTACCTGGGAATGACGATTGGGAGACGCGGCGTTCACATGAATACATACAAAAAGATCACCCTTATTCTGGTTGGCAAATGCGGCCTTTTCTGTAACAGGCTGGGTGATATCTGAAGTACGTGTCTGAATAATCTTGGTGGAAGATAATTCCTGTTCCAGAATTTGGCCCACTTTTAATGCGAGTTTCAGTGTAATTTCCGCTTCGGTCGAATAGGATCCCTTGGCGCCCTGGTCATTTCCGCCATGTCCGGCATCCACGATAATAGTCTTGATCCTGCTTTTGGTTTGGGCAAATGATATGGAAGAAGAAAATAAGAATAATACCAATGCTGATGCTAAGATTTCCTTTCGCATTCCTCTGTTAAAATTTTGTGGGGTTAGTAATACTATTTTATTCTTCACAATTTCTTACCGCTAATATGGCTATTTTTGTCGCCGACTGTATGAAGAATAAACGTCGCAAATTTAAGCGAAATTATCCATTTACCTTTACTATACTGCTGCTCATCACCGCAATAACGTACAAGGGAAGGGCAAATGATCATTGGGGCCTTTCTTTTGACAATTCTTTAACAGCGATACAAGATACTATTCCTGTGCCGGTTGACAGCACACATCTCAAAGATTCGATTCCACAAAAACAAGACAGCATTTCCCATCTCAGGGAAAATGACAGCACGCGCCGAATTGTGAAAGTGGACACATTCGACCTCAAGATCTCCAAAGATTCCATAGACGCGCCGGTTGATTATAGTGCTGCCGATTCTATGGTATTGGACGTTGCCACAAAAAAGATTTACTTGTATGGCAAGACGGACGTGAAGTACAAAGACGTTCATCTCACGGCCCCCGAAATAGCTTTCGACCAGCAGACTCAGATGGTGAAAGCCCGGATGAAACTGGATACGGCCGGTAAAGTATTGGGACAGGCGAGGCTGGTTCAGAACCAGACCACCACAGTCAGTGATAGCCTGGAATTCAATTTCAAAACCCTCAAGGGCCTCACGCATAGTACCTATTTCCAGGAGGATGAGCTATTCAACTATGCGGAAAAAGTGAAGAAGGTTGACGCGCAGACCTTTTATGCCTACAGGGGAAGATTCACGACCTGCAACCTCGACACGCCTCACTTTGCTTTCAGAGCCAAGAGAATAAAATATATAAATGGGAAAGTGGCGATCACCGGACCGGTAGGGGTGGAATTTGAAGGTGTACCCATTCTACCCGTTGTGCTCCCTTTCGGAATATTTCCCTTGGCGCATGGACGCCATTCGGGCTTGTTGCCTCCACAGCTTACCGTAACCGAAGACTATGGCCTTGGGCTCGAAGGCCTCGGATATTATAAGGTGATCAATGACAATTTCGATATCACGTTCCGGTCAGACTTGTATTCCTATGGCAGTTGGCGACTCAATATCTCGCCGACCTATAGGGTAAGGTATAAATATAGTGGTAGCCTCACCTTCAGTTTACAGAATACCCATCTCAATTTTAAGGACGATCCTGATTTCGTGAAGAACAGGAGTTTCTTTATTACCTGGAGTCATCGTACCGACAGCAAGGCCAGGCCGGGAGTGAGCTTTTCTGCTAACGTCAACGCAGGATCGAGCAGCTATCTTCGAAATGTGCCTAACAATTCATATCTGAATCAATCAAATAACCCCGGGTATCAATATAGCCAGCCGACTAATTTCACGAACCAGTTGAGTTCTTCCATATCCTATCAAAAATCATGGATCGGGAAGCCTTACAATTTATCCATCAACCTCAACCATAACCAAAATACCAACAGCAAGTTGGTTAACCTCAATTTGCCAGATGTGAATTTTAATGTGAATACAATTTATCCCCTTCAGCCCAGGGAATTAGTAGGGTCCGGCAAATGGTACCAGAAGCTTGGGATTGGCTACACGGGCAGCATCAGGAACCAAATATCTTTCTACGATACCGCATTCAATTTTAAACAACTCATCGACACGCTTCAATGGGGAGCCCAGCACAGCATCCCTGTAAGTCTGGCCCTTCCTCAATTTGGTCCTTTCCAGATTTCACCAGGTTTCAGTTACCAGGAACGCTGGTATTCACAAAAATTCAACCGCAGCTGGAATGATACGGCCAAAAAAGTGGATACTTCCATTACCAAAGGATTCTATACGGCCAGGGACATATCCTTGTCCATATCCTTGAGCACGGCGATTTATGGGACATTTCAATTCAAGAATAAAGGATCGGGAATCCAGGCCATCCGTCATGTAATCAGGCCACAGATCAGCATGAGTTACAGGCCCGACCTGAATAGCCCATTCTATTACCGGACACAGATTGACACCACTAAGAGAACGCAGGTATACTCAGTTTTTGACGGAAGCATGTACGGAGCATTTGGCCAGGGACGCTCGGGGAGCATTGGTTTCGGAATTGATAATTACCTGGAGGCAAAAATAAAATCGAAAAAAGATACGGGAGAGAATGCCATCAAGAAAGTAAAATTGATTGATGGGTTCGGATTCAATGGCGGGTACAATTTCCTGGATACTTCTTTTTATAAGCTGAGTCAGATCAATTTCTACCTGAGGAGTGTACTATTTGAAAAAATAAATATAACTGCATCCACCAACCTGGATCCCTACCAGGTTGACAGCGCTGGGTATAGGATACCCAAATTTGCATGGCACGACAAATTCTCATTAGGAAGAATTACCAATGGAAGCCTGTCCATTTCAAGTTCTTTCAAGAGCAAGAATAAAAAGGATGCTAATAAGAAACCAGCCCAGGAACAATACGATAATTATGATAACCTGACTGAAGACCAGGTTCAATCGCAATTGAATTATATAAGATCAAACCCCGCTGAGTTCGTCGATTTTAATGTTCCCTGGAATTTGAATGTGTCCTATTCCTTGAGCTTTTCCAAGGTTCCAAAACCCGACTATTCCGGATTTGCCACCCAGTTCACGTCTAACCTGCAATTCAATGGCGATTTCAGCCTTACGGAAAAATGGAAATTGGGCACCAACGGCTATTATGATTTCAGGGCTAAGAATATTCCCAGCCTAACGATGTTCATCACGCGTGAAATGCACTGCTGGCAGATGTCCATAAATGTGACTCCTGTGGGGCTCAGGCGTTCCTTTAGTATCTCCCTGAGTCCTAAATCAGGACTGTTGCGTGATCTGAAGGTGAACCGTACACGAAGTTTCTCCAGCCAATGAGTCCGCAAATATGGCCTCATACCTGATTGCACATCCTTCAAAACCGGCCATCCATTAATTTAATTCTGGTGCCTTCGTTTCATAATAATGCTCCATGACGCCAAATACGAGGGACTTCAATTCGGTAGCGGTCTGTCCGGGTCTTATCGGAATGGGTTCCAGGAAATGCATCTCCATTTTTGAGGGCCAAAGGAAGAATTTCTTATCCCAGGGCAGGACTTTCCGTGTATTAAAAAGCAGTGCTGGCATGATGGGTTTCCCGGTGTCGATAGCCAGCCTGAAAGCGCCGTCATGAAATTCCTTCAGGGGTTTGCCGGTCTTGTTCCTGGTTCCTTCGGGATAAATGCACATGTGCATACCGGTTTGGAGTACCTGCTTCATCTTCGAAAAGCTTTCCTTGCGGCTTGCTTCACTTTTCCTGTCAACCAGCACGGAGCCCCGTTTATAGATTATTCCGAACAGTGGGATTCTGACCATTTCAATTTTAGCAATCGTTTTATTGGGGCCTGGAATCTGAGGCGTGGTTATGGGCACATCCATGAAGGAATTATGGTTGGTGGTGACAATATAATTCTGCCCCTTAGTAAAATTGCCCCTTCCTCTTACAATGATCCTGCAACCGATCAGGAACAGAAAGACATCCATCCAGATTTTTGAAATGCGTCGGAATATTTCTGTACCCCTGGGTTCTTTCATGAAATTGGTCAGCCAAATGGGGATCACCGCGACCAACAGAGTGCCGGCAAAGATGATCAGTGCCCAGGTGGCAAAAATCCGGCCCAATATATTCTTAATTATGTTCATCTGGTTAAACTCAAACCCGGCCGCCCATCAAGATCATCGGGCCCGAGGAATCTATTTTTATGCGCCCAGTTTCCAATCCACAGGATCCGTCCCATCCTGCCTCAGCAATTCATTGGTTTTCGAAAAATGTTTGCAACCAAAAAATCCCTTGTCGGCAGAAAAAGGAGAAGGGTGGGCAGCCTTTAAAACATGATGTTTGGTTTCGTCAATCAATGACTGTTTTTCCTGGGCAAATTTTCCCCATAATAAGAAAACAATTCCAGTCCTGAGCCCCGATATTTTTTTGATCACCTCGTCGGTAAATTCTGTCCATCCGATCTTTGAATGGCTGAGAGGTTCATTGGCTCTGACGGTCAGCGCGGCATTGAGGAGCAGTACACCTTGTTCAGCCCAATGGGAAAGGTTGCCTGATCTGGCTGACATTCCGATTCCGATATCATTTTGTATTTCCTTGAAAATATTAACCAGTGATGGAGGAGGAGGAACCCCATCCGGAACTGAAAAACAGAGTCCCTGCGCCTGACCTGCTCCGTGATAAGGATCCTGGCCCAGCAATACCACTTTCACCTTGTCAAATGGAGTCTTATTAAATGCGTTAAAGATGAGTGAGCCGGGCGGGTAAATCTGTTTCCCTGCGGCTTTCTCAGTCCTGAGGAAGGTGACAATCTGCTGGAAATAAGGTTTGGAAAATTCAGTTTTCAGCACTTCTTTCCAACCAGGTTCTATTTTTACATCCATGTAAGCTGCTTCCAGTTTGGCTGCAAACTAAAAAAAATTATCTTTGCGCCGGTATTTATCATCAGTCCGATTCAGGAAGATGCTACCAGCCTTGATACTGAAGATTGATAAAGAAATTGGGAGTATTTCCCATTTATATTGGTCCCGTAGCTCAGTTGGATACCTGCCTGCCGGCAGGCAGGGGGCGGCGGGAAAGCGGTTATGGTTTCTGTATATGTCATAAAAAGTCAGGTTCATCATCGATTTTACGTCGGGATGAGTGAAGATGTAAATAGGAAACTGAAAGAACACAATAGCGGCAAAACAAAATCTACAAAGGGTTTTGCACCCTGGGAAATTGTCTTCATAGAGGAGTATCAAACCAGAGCAGAAGCAAGAAAAAGAGAAAAATGGTTAAAAAGTGGAATAGGCAAGGAGTTTATTAAAGCATATTGGTCCCGTAGCTCAGTTGGATACCTGCCGGCAGGCAGGGGGCGGCGGGAAAGCGGTTATGGTTTCTGTATATGTCATAAAAAGTCAGGTTCATCATCGATTTTACGTCGGGATGAGTGAAGATGTAAATAGGAAACTGAAA
>JBGPHC010000042.1:0-29443 GCA_041484195.1 Agriterribacter sp.
ATACTTTAATATGGATTTCTCAATAATATTAGCTACAGTTTTACAATAATGTTTTTTGCAGTATACAGTATTATATTTAGTGCTATCCCCAAAATCTATTTTTCGGTCTTGCAACGCAATGCCACTATCTTCCCTGCATTTTGCTATATTTAAAGTATGCTTATTCGCTCAAGCATTGATTATTAATAATTTCCAAACTGAGACACTATCGGAAATTCTTTTTTCAAGTCTGTTGATAAACGATCGATTACCTTGCTTCTCCAACCTTCTTTTATCTGTTGATCAAGAATCCGTTTGCCAAGCTTCCAGTAGAGCACAAATAGTTGCTTATTAACAGAAAGAATAGCTTTTATCTTTGAAGATATTATTTCCTGTTTCGAACCTTCGAAAAGTTCCGCATATGAAAATCGCTGCTTCTTGGTCATATGGGTTTAGGATGTTTTGTCTATATGTATAGAATCGCTTGCAGGATTTTCCATTTTTATTTTTAACGCCTGCATATCATCGCTTACTTTTCTATCCAGTATACGGGCATATTGCTGCGTGGTCCGCAGGTTGGTATGACCAAGCATTTTACCCACTGTTTCGATAGGCACACCATTATTTAATGTAATAGTAGTGGCAAACGTGTGTCGGGCACAGTGAAAAGTGAGTTCCTTATTAAACCCGCATGCATCGGCTATTTCTTTCAAGTAACTGTTCAGACGCTGATTAGAAAGTTGAGGAAGCAACTTTTTGTTTACCGAAAGGGATGGATGATGCTCATATTTAGCTAAAATATTTCTCGCTGACGGAAGAAGGGGAATTCTGGCATCCGTATCTGTTTTAGTCCGGCGGACGAAAATCCAAGTGTCACCATCGATGCCCGGGCTTAAATCCTTTATTGTGAGCTTCATAACATCGCTGTACGAAAGTCCGGTGAAGCAACTGAATAAAAAGATATCCTTTACTTGCTGCAGCCTTTGAAGGGAAAAATCCTTACTTATTAGAATATCAAGCTCGGATTGGTGCAAATAAACGCGATGTGTCTGTTTAATATGCATCTTATAGTTAAAAAAGGGATCGCTTTCAATCCATTTATTCGCAAGGCATAGACGAATGATCTTCTTAAGCTTTTTAATATTATTTAATGCAGAATTATGCTGCATTCCCTGGATGGATTTGAGATAAAATTCATAATCCGTCAGGAATTGATGATTGAGCTCGGAAAGGAAAATATCCGGCCGTTTAAATTTCCATTCGATATATTTTTTTAAGGAAGTAAGTGCCGACTTAAATTTCTTAAATGTTCCAAGGGCAAATTCTATCCCGACCAGTTCTCCAAACTGATGATTGTGGTACTCGTACACACTGAGAAGTGTGTGCTGCATTTCCTGTTGCTGGTACAAGAGTTTTTGTTTGACCATTTCTGCGGTGAGCGGGATATTCTTGAGCGTGTATTCTTTTTGAACATCAAAAATCCTCGTGCGCAGCGCATCAAGGTATTGGTTAAGCTGCATTGCGTCCTGTTTGTTCCCGGTCATTTTTCCAGCCTGTTGAGACCACCGGGATGGTTCGCATTTACGCTGAGCGCTCCATTCAGCACGCGTTCCATCAATGGTAATTCTTACGTAAACAGGTAATGCTCCGCTCCGGGATCCCTTTCCTTTTTTGAGTAGGAAAATGGTTTTGAAATTCTGGCTCATACTTTTGAAATTAAAAGGTGATTAAATTACCCTTTTAGTCCCTTGAAGTCAAGATGTTCATTCTCTGAACCCCTTGCTGTACAAGCGTTTCAGCGTAATTCGAGCGGGCAAAAATTTGCTTTTTAAAAACCCGCTCGAATCACGCCCTCGGAATATGTTATTCTTTGCTTTTTTTTGGTAAGTGCAGAAAATAAAAAACCCCGCAAACACTTGATTTTGCAGGGCTTTTAGAGCGATTTGAGATGCTTTGATTTCTTCGTTTGTGATCCCGCTGGGACTTCCGCCTCCGCCATTTTATTTTAAATGATTTGTACTGAATACGAAAATTATTCTCCCAAAAGAGTCACGAAGCTTCGTCGGATAAACTTCTCGTCCCAGCTTTTTTTGCTATTGCAAAAAAAAGGCCATCCGCCTTTTGGCGGATGGCCTGTGATCACTTCGTGATCCCGCTGGGACTCGAACCCAGGACCCATACATTAAAAGTGTATTGCTCTACCAACTGAGCTACGGAATCCTTCGTCCGCCGAAGCCTCGGCGTAGGTGGACACTACTCCATTTTTAAACGGAGTGCAAAAATAAGGGAAATAAATATCGCCCCAAAGTTTTAGAAAATTAAATTCCTCACCCTATTCTTCCTTCAAATTGCTTAATGCCCATGCCTTTATAAGAATTATACCCAGTCTCACTCACTGAATTTTTGCTTCATGCTCCGCTCTCTTATTTTTGCAGGACTGTAGTCACTCACAGCTATTCAAAATCGAAAATCTAAAAACTCCAGATTGTTTATCTTACCGCCCGAAATGTCGAAACACCCATTCCAAATTCTTCATCACCCCGCATGCCCCTAGTAACACTCATATCCGATATTGGAGAAAAAGACTATCTCGTAGCCGCCATCAAAGGCCAATTGCTCCAGATCAGCCGCGCCTTCCAACTGGTGGATATCACCCATCGCCTCACTCCCTTCAACTATCCCCAGGCTGCCTATGTATGCCGCAACGCCATCAAAAACTTCCCGGACTTCAGCTTCCATATTGTATTGGTAAACCTCTTTGAAAATAAACCCGAACAAATCCTCCTGGCCTTCCACGAAAGACAATATATCATCTGCGCCGACAATGGCCTCCTCAATATGATCCTGGAAACCAAACCCGAAATCCTGATAGGAATACCCCTTAGCAGCTCCAGCACCAGGGATTCCTTAAATATAGTGCGCAGCATCGGAAAAGCCATCCTTGCCATCGCCGACGGTCAAAGCCTGGACTCGATCGGCAAGCCCGAACCTGCCATGATCGAAAAGAATCCCCTCAAACCCCTGCTCAACGACGATTGGATCGAAGGTCAGATTATATTCATAGACCATTTCGAAAATGTGGTGGTGAATATTACCCGGGATGAATTCGAAGCTCAAAGAAAAGGCAGGAGCTTTCGCATCATGTTCAAGAGAGACGAAGTAATAGACAAGATCAGCGAAACCTATGCCGACGTTAGCGAAGGTGAAAAACTGGCCCTCTTCAATTCTGCCGGTTACCTGGAGATTGCCATCAATAAGGGCAATGCGGCCGGACTGCTGGGACTCCAGGGATTCTCAGAAAGGCAAGCCCCCCATTTGCAAAACCGATTATTCTACCAGACCGTGAGAGTCTTCTTTGAATGAAAACACCCGCCATTCCCTCAATCCACCTCAATCATCCCAACCTAAAATCCGCATATTCCTATATCCTAACAATGAATCCCATCCCTCCCCGTTCTACAATCGCGGATTAACGCGGATTATCCGCGATCCGCGTTATTCCGTGATCCGTGTTAATCCGTGATCCGTGTTAATCCGTGATTCGTGATCCGTGATCCGCATTAGTAACATATTAACCCCGCCAAGCTTTGAATCTTATCAAAATTCCTGTAGGTTTGCCAATCTTTAAAATACACGAAATAGTATGAATTTCAACAAGATCAACAACATTGTAGGATGGATTGTCTGCGTGGTTGCCTGCACTGTGTACATACTCACTTCGGAAGCCGGCGGCAGTCTCTGGGATTGCGGCGAATTCGTGAGCAGTTGTTTTAAACTTCAGATACCCCACCCACCGGGAGCACCACTTTTCGTGATGCTGGGCCGGGTTTTCATTATAATATTCGGTGACGATCCTAACAGGGCCGCCAAGGCCGTCAATATCATGAGCGCCCTGGCCAGCGGATTCACCATTCTCTTCCTGTTCTGGACCATCACACACTTTGCCAGGAAGATCATACAAAAGACCAATCCTTCACTCGACGGACAGCAGATCTTCACCATCATGGCCGCGGGCCTGGTAGGCGCATTGGCCTATACTTTCAGCGACTCATTCTGGTATAGCGCGGTTGAAGGCGAAGTATATGCCATGTCATCTTTGTTTACTGCCCTCGTGTTCTGGATGATGCTGAAATGGGAACATCATGCCGATCAGCCTGGCGCCGACAGATGGATCATACTCATCTTCTTCATGATGGGTCTTTCCATTGGTGTGCACCTGCTGAACCTGCTCACCATCCCCGCCATTGTAATGATCTATTATTTCAGAAGGTATAAAGTAACTAAATGGGGAACATTCTGGGCCTTCGTGGTGGGTTGCATACTCACAGGCTTTGTACAGAAATTCGTGACCCAATACACCATCAAGGGCGCAGGCATATTCGACCGCTGGTTCGTGAATGGATTCGGACTCCCGTTTTTTAGCGGATTCACCTTCTATTTCATCCTGCTGGCCATTGTAATTGCCATCGGCATCCGCAAGGGCGATAAACTCATTGAAAATTTTCCCAAATTCGCCATCTGGCTGGGCACACTCATATTCCTTTTCTCCTTCCCATTCATAAATTCCTTCGCCAGCTTTTTGGTATTGGTTGTCGGTGCAGGCGCATTGATCTATGCCGCATACCATTTTAAAACACCGGTATTGAAATTCCTGAAAGTCGGCCTTTGGAGTTTCGCTTTTATACTCATCGGCTACTCTACCTATCTCACAACCATGGTGCGCTCCCTGGCCGATCCCGCGGTGGATATGTATAATGTGGATAATCCCATGAGTCTTGTGGGCTACCTGGGCCGCGAACAGTACGGCGATTTTCCGCTCATCTACGGGCAAACCTTTACCGCCGAAGTGGAAAGAAATTCCGATGGCACGCCGATAACAAGAGTCAAGGGCACACAATGGCAGAAAGGAAAAGACAAATACATCAATATTGGCGAAGACTTCGACTACGTTTATAAGCCGGAAGACATGATGATCCTTCCCCGCGTGTGGGATGCCAGTAACGATCAGGGTCATGCGAATTTCTACCGCCAGTGGCTGGGTCTGGGGCAGGATGAAAAGCCCACTTATATGGACAATATCCGCTGGGCCGTGGAATACCAGATCTGGTTCATGTACCTGCGCTATTTCGGCTGGAATTTTATTGGCAAACAAAATGATGTGCAGGGCACAGGAAATGTGAGAGACGGAAATACCATCACCGGCATTTCATTCATGGATAATTTCCTGCTGGGCGACCAAAATAAAATGCCTGACACCATCAAACACAATAAGGCTCATAATGTTCTCTTCTCTTTGCCATTCATACTCGGCATACTGGGCATGATATTTCATTATAAGAATCATCGCGAAGATTTTATCGTAAACTTCCTGCTCTTCTTTTTCACCGGTCTCGCCGTGGTATTCTATCTAAACCAGGCCGGGCCACAGCCCCGTGAACGAGACTACGCCTACGTGGGATCCTTCTATGCATTCGCAGTATGGATTGGCATCGGAGTAATGAAGGTGAAGGAATGGTTGCAAAAAGTGACCAGTAATACCAACGCAAATATTACCGCCGCCCTGCTTTGTACCCTTGCGGTTCCGGTACTCATGGGATTCCAGGAATGGGATGACCATGACCGCAGCAAGAAACAAATTGCAAGAGATCTTGCCAAAGACTATCTCGAAAGCTGCGCTCCCAATGCCGTACTCTTTTCTTTCGGTGACAATGATACCTACCCGCTGTGGTACGCACAGGAAGTGGAAGGAATAAGACGCGATATCAGGGTGATCAATTTCAGCCTGCTGGGTATTGACTGGTATATTAATCAATTGCGCTATAAAGTGAATGACAGTGATCCCATCGACCTGCTCTGGGGTTCCGAAAAAATAGAAGGCAGCAAGAGAAATGTGGCCTATTTCGACAACCGGCAGAACATCCCTCAAAACCAGTATTTCTATCTCGATGAGATACTCAACTCGGTTATTGGGAGCGATGATCCCAAGAACACGATCAGCGCCGGTGGCGATGTGTATAATACATTCCCGGTAAAGAAATTCAGCGTGCCGGTTGACACATCGTTAGTCCGCCGCAATGGAACCGTGAACCCCACCGATACCGTGGTGAGCGAGCTGCGTTTTGAATTACCGGCCAACAAAAATGTATTGCTGAAGAATGACCTGGCCCTGTTAAATGTTATCGCGGCCAACCATTGGAAAAGACCCATCTATTTCACATCACCTTATGGGGAACTCGGTTTTGGCGCTTATTTGCGCGCCGATGGATTGACCTACCGGCTGGTGCCCGTGCTGCGCAAGACTGAAAATAATGTGAATGATGACGTGGCCTATAAAAACATGATGACCAAATTCGCATTCGGCAGCGCCAATATACCAGGCGTTTATTTCGATGAGGAAAACCGCCGCCATTTATTAACCATACGCCAGGCTTATGCCAGTGCGGCACAGAGCATGGCCGATGATGGCCGCAAGGAAGATGGCAAGAAACTGCTCGAAAAATGCGACAAAGGAGTGACGCCCATTGATATGCCTTATGGACTCGTGAGCCGCGGCAACCAGCACAATATCATCAGCATTTCCATGCTGGAAGCATCCTACAAAACCGGTTATACTGAATTGTCGGATCGCATTAGCAGGGACGTGAAAAAAGATATCGACCAGCAAATGAGCTATTATGCGGCGCTCGGACACATGACACAGCAGGAATTGCAGCAAAGACTGCAGGATCCTGAAAGCCTGAATGCCAAACAGAGAAATCTCTACAGCGAAATTGACCAGACCATCCGCATCCAGGGATATTTGAACTATCTGGAAACCAGGTACAAAAATCCTCCCAAACCAAATTCAGAATTGCCCCTGATAATGAAATCGGATAGCCCCAAAACGGGAGCACAAAGGGCTGACAGCGTGAAGAAATGAAGATGGGAATGAATGATCAGGAATGGTTTGTGAGCAGGGATTGAAATTTGAATAAACTATGAACAGGCCAGGAAATGGAGTCCATTTTTGGAGGCAATTTCCTGGTTTTTGCTTTGTTGGTTAAGAAAACTTCATTGGCCCGCTAAAAAATGTATTAACTTTTTATTGACTGTAATGTTTTAAATTGCGGTTTGCAATCAAGAGTAAGTTGTAAGAAGTAGCGAGCCAAAATTTCTTGCCTGATCCCATCTTCTAAAAAATAATCTTTTAATCCTACTTCTCACCTCATGGCTCTGCCATAATTGCCAGATTTATGTTAGGATATCATTTTTCAAGGTACGACCCCAGCCAGGAGGGTAAGACGCGGTTTGAACAACTGCTCGACCTCTTCATGCAGCTCCTCACCTATACCAGCGGTGACGTGGGCGAAGCATTGAACTGGCTCACTCAGTTGGACAAGGAATATCAAATCACCGATGAGGAATATGGCCTCGGCGACTTCATTGATGAATTGAAGGAAAAAGGATATATAGATGAGAACAGGCAAAACGGCGAGATAAGGATCACCCCTAAAACAGAACAGGGGATCAGGAAACGCAGCCTGGAAGAGATTTTTGGAAAGCTTAAGAAGACAAGGCCCGGGGACCACCGCACATACAAACCCGGCCTGGGTGATGAGATCAACCCCGAAACCAGGCCCTACCAGTTTGGAGACATGCTGGAGCAGATTGATTTCGTGAGTTCCATCCGGAACGCGCAGATCAATCACGGTATTGACTACCTGCAAATGGGTGAGGATGATCTGGAGATCCGGGAAACGGATTTCAAGTCCCAAACCTCCACGGTGCTAATGATTGATATCTCCCATTCCATGATTCTCTATGGCGAGGACCGCATCACTCCCGCCAAGAAAGTGGCCATGGCTTTGAGCGAACTCATCACCACCAAATATGTCAAGGACACCCTTGACGTAGTAGTTTTCGGCAATGACGCCTGGCCCATTGAAATCAAGGATATTCCATACCTGCAGGTGGGGCCCTACCATACCAATACGGTGGCGGGATTGCAACTGGCAATGGATATTTTGAGAAGAAGGAAAAACCCCAACAAACAGATTTTCATGATTACGGATGGCAAGCCTACCTGTCTGAAAATTGGGAAAAAATATTATAAGAACAGTTTTGGCCTGGACAGGAAGATTGTAAACCGATGCATCAACCTGGCGGCGCAATGCAAGAAGGTCAAGATCCCCATCACCACTTTCATGATCGCGACGGATCCTTATTTGCAAAGATTCGTGACGGAGTTTACTGAAATGAACCATGGCAAGGCCTTTTTCGCATCTTTGGATAAACTGGGAACTTTCATATTCAAGGACTTTGAAAGTGGGCGGAATAAAACAGTTTATTAACCCGGGACAGAGAGAAAAGCAGACAAGCATTTTCACAAACATTCAAAGCATAACTTAATTCATACATGAGCAAGAAGAATTTGAGCGCCGGAAAATTAGCAGTAACACTGGGCGAATTGATCGCTTCGGGCTATAAGAGCAGGAGCATCAGGGATGAAGTGCGCAATAACCTCATAAGGAAATTACAGCAGCATGAAGTCACTTTTCCCGGCATCGTGGGCTATGAAGACAGCGTAATACCCGACACTGAAAGAGCGCTATTATCGCGGCACAATATCCTGTTCCTGGGATTGAGGGGTCAGGCCAAGACACGTATGGCCCGGCAGATGACCGAATTGTTGGATGAATATGTGCCGGTGATTGCAGGCAGTGATATCAACGATGATCCATTGAATCCTTTATCGCGCTACGCCAAGGACCTGATAGAAAGAAACGGCGATGCCACTCCTATTGAATGGCTACACCGCAGTGAACGTTATGGTGAAAAGCTGGCCACGCCCGACGTCAGTGTTGCCGACCTTATTGGCGATATAGATCCTATTAAGGCAGCCAATATGAAATTGAATTTCGGAGATGAGCGCGTGATCCACTATGGCATCATCCCACGCAGCAACCGCTGCATATTCGTGATCAACGAACTGCCCGACCTTCAGGCGAGGATACAGGTATCCCTGTTCAATATCCTTCAGGAAGGAGATATACAGATCAGGGGATTTAAGCTGAGGATGCCACTGGATATTCTATTTGTGTTCACGGCTAACCCTGAAGACTACACGAACCGTGGCGCCATTGTGACTCCGCTGAAAGACCGCATCGAAAGCCAGATATTGACACATTATCCGAAAAACATCGATACTTCCCTGACCATTACGGAGCAGGAAGCCGATATTTTAGATGAGCAGTCGGAAAGGATCAAAATAAGCGACCTGGTAAAACGCCTGATTGAACAGGTTGCATTTGAAGCCAGGGGAAGCGAAATGGTGGATCAGAAAAGCGGTGTGTCGGCACGTTTGCCCATCGCCGCCTATGAGAATGCCATCAGCTCCGCCGAAAGGAGAGCCATCATCAATAAAGAAAAAGAAACACAGGTATGGATCAGTGACCTGGCGGGCATCATTCCATCCATAACCGGCAAGGTGGAACTGGTGTATGAAGGCGAGCAGGAAGGCCCCTACCAGGTTGCATTTAACCTGCTGGAGAAAGCCACCCGCTCCCAATTCGTGCTATATTTTCCAAATCCCGAGGCGCTGAAAAAGAAAAGAGTGCAGGAAAAGGAATCTGAAAATCCTTATAGGCCCATCATCAATTGGTTTGACAAGGGAAATGCGCTGAACGTCTTCTTCAACACAAAGGACACTGACAAAGTGCAGTTATTATATAAGGTGGATGGACTCTATTCGCTCGTGAAGAAATTCTTTCCCCGGGCAAATGAAAGAGAGAACGCATTGCTAATGGAATTTGTGCTGCATGGCCTCGCCTCATATTCGCTTATAAGTAAGAAAGTAATGGAAGGCAAGATCGAGTTCAAGGACCTGATGGGTTCCATGCTCAATATCGGGAAGACCTCATCATACGGGGAAGATGATTTTGAGAACGAAGACCTGAATTAGCGGATGAAGCTTTAATGGCTAACAATATCATTCAAACGATATTCACTTCGCGTTCGAGGGTGATGCCGAATTTCTTAAACACAGACTGTTGGATTTCTTCGCTAAGCGCCAGTATTTCCGCTCCGCTTGCGTTTCCAAAATTCACAAGCACGAGGGCCTGCTTTTCATGGCAACCCGCGTCACCTCTGCGAAATCCCTTCCAGCCGCATTGTTCAATCAACCATGCCGCCGCGAGTTTCACAGAGCCCGACAGGGTTTCATACCCGACGATGGCGGGGAATTTTTGCTTGAGATCCTCAAATTCAGCAACAGTAATAGTCGGATTCTTGAAAAAACTGCCTGCATTGCCAATCACGGACGGATTTGGCAATTTAGACGAACGGATATTGATGACGGCCTGCGAAACGGCCTGAATGGTCAATTTCTTTATGCCCATCCGGTCCAGCTCCTCGTGCAGGGAGCCGTAACTGGTATGGAAGATCGGATCTTTGCGCAGCCTGAAACACACATTCAGGATCACGAACTGTCCTTTTTTCTTATTCTTGAAGCTGCTATCGCGATAGCCAAATTCGCAATCTGTTTCCGTGAACGTATGTATCTTTTTGTCATGCAGATGGTATGCCTCCAGGTTCCAGAAAACTTCTGCTAATTCCACCCCATAGGCACCGATATTCTGTATTGGAGCAGCACCCACATTTCCGGGAATGAGTGAGAGGTTTTCCAGCCCCGCCCAGTCCCTTCCCAGGCAATACAGTACAAACTGATGCCAATCCTCCCCTGCCCCTGAGCGCACATATACATGTTCTTCATCTTCCGTCAGTTCTTCTATACCCCGAATATTATTTTTCAGCACCAATCCATCGTAGTCCTTTGAAAAAAGGATATTACTGCCCCCTCCCAAAAATAAGGGTGCTAATTTTGATACACTTGAAACTTGTTTCACTTGAAAGGACAACAGTTCTTCCAATTCTTCCACGCTGGAAAAACTTGAAAAATATCTTGCCTTTGCGTCAATATGGAATGTATTATATGGCCGGAGCGCGAAATTTTCCTGAATTTGCATGGTAGTTAATTAGTCCGCACAAAATAACGAAAAACATGAAAGAAAGGACTGCTATCATTTTGGGTGCGACAGGGCTTGTGGGATCGCATCTCCTGGATCTGCTCCTGGCTGATGATTATTTCAACAGTGTTAGGATCCTGGTAAGAAAACCCATCTCACTGTCAAATCCAAAACTCAAGATGGAGCTGGTAAATTTTGATGACGAAAATGACTATGAGAAGAAACTGGGCGCCGGCGATTCCCTGTTTTGCTGTATTGGAACCACCAATAAAAAGGTAAAAGGCAATAAAGAAGCCTATCGCAAAGTGGATTACCAGATCCCGGTAAACGCCGCTAAATTTAGTTTTGCTGCAGGTTGCAGGAAATACCTGCTGGTATCCGCAGTCGGGGCAAATGCCAGATCCTCCAATTTTTACCTGCGCCTGAAGGGTGAAACCGAAAATGCCATTGTGCAATATAGATTTGAAGCGGTTCATCTATTCCGTCCATCCATACTCCTGGGGAAAAGAAATGAACCAAGGCGCGGTGAGGCTCTTGGAAAATCCGTCATGAATTTATTTTCATTTCTGCTGATAGGAAATCTGAGAAAATACAGACCCATTGCTGCGATTGATGTCGCCAAATCCATGCTGGCCGCAGCCAAAACTGATGATAAGGGTGTATTTATAGAGACTTATGCTGAAATGCAATCGAGATTGAAGGTAAAATGAACTGATAATTTCAATTGAAGACTGCGGGAAATACAAAAGCCGAAAATCCGACATTACAAATTTAGATTCAGACAAAGTATTAAAATGGCCCCTAGACCGGATCCACATCCGGGATGATGACTACGCTTCTGAATCGTTTGTCCATATGCATAGCTACGATTTGCTGATGTATAGTCTGCTTACAGCGATGGATCAGGTTGGCATCTTTGGGAAGTTTCAGTAATATTTCCATCAGGAACTGATTACGGATGCGATTAACTGCTGGTTCGGCGGGGCCTACGATCCAATTTTCAAAATCTAATTTAAGGGCTTCCGCGAATTGCATGGAAGCCGCTCCTGCCACCTCTTTGAGCTTGTGGCGAAACGTAATGAGAATGATTCGTGAATAAGGTGGATAGAAGAATCGCTTGCGGCCTTCAATTTCGTTTCGGAAGAATAATTTATAGTCGTGCTCCTGCACAAAATGAAGGACGGGATGTTTAGTATTGGCTACCTGTATCATCACTTTCCCCTGGGCATCTTTTCTGCCTGCGCGTCCACTCACCTGTTCCATCAGTTGAAATGCTCTTTCATTCACCCTGAAATCGGCGAAGCTCAACAGGCTGTCTGCGTCCAATATTCCCACGAGGTTCACATGATCAAAATCCAAACCTTTAACCACCATCTGGGTGCCAACCAATATGTCCAATCTTTGTTGTTCGAATAATTGTATGAGACTATCATGCGCATGCTTGCCTCTCACACTGTCAATGTCCATCCTCGCGATCCTGGCCTTGGGAAAGAATTCGCCGAGTTGCTCCTCAATTTTTTCCGTGCCAAAATTCCTTTGTATGAAATCGTGATTGCCACAGGCTGCGCAGGTTGTGAGCGGCGGATAGACCGTGCCACAGTAATGACAAATGAGTTTATTTGTGAGCTTGTGATAGGTGAGGCTCACGTCGCAGTATTTGCACTGAGGGATCCATCCGCATACTGCGCAGACCTGGTAAGGTGAATAGCCACGACGATTTTGAAAAAGGATCACCTGCTTGTTGGCTTGGAGGGAATCATCAATGGCGGCCTTCAATTGGGGCGATAGGATGATCTTTGATTTTTCCTTGTTGACGATCTTCCTGGTATCGATCAATTCAATCAGGGGCAGTTGCACGGCGCCGAATCTTTCATTCAATTCCACCAGTCCGTATTTGCCGGCACTGGCGTTGAAATAGCTTTCCACCGAAGGTGTGGCACTCCCCAGGAGTACTTTCGCCTTGAAAAGCGTGGCATAATAAATGGCGCTATCCCGCGCATTATATCGGGGTGCGGGATCCTGCTGTTTGTAGGAAGCGTCATGTTCTTCGTCGGCGATCACGAGGCCGAGATCCGAAAATGGAAGAAAGAGGGCTGACCTGGCACCTAGTACGATCCTGAGTTCTCCCGATTTGATCTTGTTCCATATCTCTATTCTTTCATTCTGGTTGAATTTGCTGTGGTAGATGCCGATATATCCCCCGAAATTTTTTTGCAGTCGTCGGATGATCTGCGACGTGAGTGCAATTTCGGGAAGAAGGTAGAGCACCTGCTTTCCCTGTCTCACACATTGTTCTATTTGTTTGATATAGATCTGCGTCTTGCCACTGGACGTGATGCCATGCAGAAGGCAGACCTGCTTTTCCTGCATGAATGCATTGACCTGGTCGAAGGATTCCTGCTGGGCGGGCGTCAGTTCAAAATCAATCTTGATATCACGAGGCAGGTATTGCAGGCGGTCGATCATGCGTTTTTCCAGCCTGAGGATTTTTTTTTCTGCGAGTCCTTTCAACTGCGCGTCTGAAGCGCCGGATTTCTTTAACAGTCCGGATTTGGTGACTTCTCCCTCGGTCTTGAGCAGGTGCAGGTAACTGAGCAGGAGCTCCAGTTGTTTGGGCGCTCTTGTCCAGTTGTTCATCAGATCTGCGAGTTTGTCATCGCTTTCATATTCCGGGTTCAGTATCACATAGGTTTCTTTCCTGGGCGTATAAGTCTCTTTCAGCGCTTCCCATACAAAGCAGACTTTTTTATCGATCATTCTCTTGATGACCGGATACACGTGTGAAGAGTCCAGGATTTGTTGCACTTCGGTGAGTCTGAGTTCTTTTTTGATGAGGAGGGCTTCGGCAACCAGGTATTCATCGTGGTCGAGGGCCGGGAAATCATCACCATATTCTTCATTGAAGATGAGGATTGTTTCGCTGCTGAGTTTAAAATGCGAAGGCAGGGCGGCGGCCATTACTTCACCTTCGGAACACATATAATAGTCGGCGATCCATTCCCAAAGTTTCAATTGCTCTTCGAAGATGATGGGTTCTACATCGAGGAGGTTGAGGATGTCTTTGGGTTCGACGGCCTGTGGTTTGCGGTCATGCAGACGTTTTATGACGCCCGCGTATTTTTTGTTTTTTCCCAGCACCACTTCCACGCGGCATCCCACACGGACCTTATCCTGCAAATGAGCGGGTATGCTCCAGGTATAGTTTTTTGGCAGGGCCAATGGTATGATGATCTCTGCAAACATGGTTCGATGCCTTCGAAATGGCGGGGGTGCAATTTAACGAATCGGTTCTGAATGCGGGTTTGCTTATGATTATGGTTTTCAAACCTAAGGTCGCTCCCAGAATAAGGGCGCTCCGTTGGAGCGGGGAATTTTGTTGCATATTTTGGAATATTTCATGATTGAACATTGATACAATTCCGTTCTGCATTTCAGGTGGCTGCGCGCCAAAATAAATATTTCCCATAAACAGGGCGCTCCTACGGAGTGCGGGATTTTATCAGAAATCCTGGAAATTCTTCGACATACACCTGGGCAAGAACCGTTTCCATTTAAACAGCGGCTCCAGCGGAGTCCCTGTTTATAGGAATCCCATTTTAGAATTCCCATTGGCTCCAGCGGAGCCCCCTGTTGTATTCCCCAAAAAATCATCAATGGAATTTTCCCCAGGAAATGAGAGATTTTTCCGTCGTTATTTGAGCCCGCCAATTTTGACCAATGGTCCGGATTCCCAACATCTCCGTAGGAGCCCCCTGTTTCTGGCCCCGGTAAAGACAACATCAATCAATAAAAACAAACAGATGCCGCCATACGAATAGATTCTAAAATTCCTGCAAACAAAATGGCATTAATGCCAATGGTTTCTGGCATTGGTGACCGGATTTTCGCGTGAGGGACAGCAACGGAAAGCCCCGAGCCCGCGCAGATAACTTGATGCATGTTGGATAGGTTGCCGGGCGAGGACTTGCAGTGTATGGCCCGGCCCCTACCCTATAGCTTCCCAAATGCAGCGCGGAAGCATGAATAGCCCTGTGGCTATCGGCGTAGGGAGACACGCCCAAAAAATCAACTATATGCTGATATTTCATGTGCATAGGGGTGGATCTCTATGAATGTCTCGGAAAAGGATAGCCGAAAATGGTCATATTACCTGATCCAGCTTGCACCGCAGGCTCGCAATTTTTCATCCATAATATTATAGACTTTTTCTTTCAGCGCGGGGATATCGGCGAGGGTCAACCCGTTAACCTGTATCTCCTCCAGGTAAACCGACCTGCTTATGCCGGGTGTGAGCGTGAAAAGGTGGCGATAGTGCATGCGATCATAGGAATCGAGAAAAAGAACGGGTTTGATGGCCGTCTGCGTTTCTATGGCGATCCGGAATGCTCCGTCGAAAAAGCTTTTCAGCGGCTGATGGGTATAGTTGAATGTGCCTTCGGGAAAGATGAGGATGGAGATGCCCTGGTGCAGAAAAGATTTTAGCCGGGTGACGCTCCGGGCTCTGTCTTCGGCGTCGGCCCGGTCAACCGTGACGATGGCGTTCCTGTAAATAAAACCAAATACGGGGATTTTCGACATTTCCTCTTTCCCCAGTGGGCGGATATCTTGCTCATAGGTTTTTACCAATATGGCCGCGTCGAGATAGGAAATATGGTTGGAGACGAATATGTATGGCTTTTCGCGGTCGTGTGGTGATTCAAAAATATTTCTGTGAAAGATGCCCACCATGGGAAACCAGAGCGCCCCCCAGATTCTGCAGATCCTGTAAATAGCATTGCCGCCGCGCACTGGTCCGAAGAAGGAAGCTATGATGACGGCAGGGAATGCCAGCAGCATAAATGCCACGAATAACAGTATCGCGTAGATGCAGTAGATGAACTGTATGGGTTTGAGAAGCCATTTCATGAGGAATATTTCTTCAATTGCAGTCGCAGGGCCAATCCTTGTCCAAATCTATGCAGGTTATCACCACCATGCCCCGGTCGCTGGGCGCAAATATAATCCTCACAAGCTGATGGTCGTGGGTGATGCCTTCAAGGGCGTATTTGGGATCGGGTCTGGCATGCAGTTCACTCTTGGCATAGTCGATATGGCCGGTCTCCAAAATTTCCTTCACTTCGCTTTCATCGATATGGCGGCAATTCATGCGGCAGCGGGCATGTTTGGTATAAATGAGGTGAGAAGCATAACGATCGAATTGTGTATCGCTATTGTTCCTGGATTTGAGCCACCAGGCGAATCCTAAGAGCGCGATCACCAGAAGGAGCCAGAAAATCCGATTCTGTTTCATTACCCGGCAATATATTCAAGAAATTTGAATTGTGGGCAGGGCCGGGCGGAAAATGGAGGATTGAGGCCCATGACAATTCCCTCCATTTACTCAGGAATTCATTGAATATCCATTTTAGTATCTTTGCCGCCCTATGGCAGAAACGAGAACGGTGGCATTTCATACCCTGGGCTGCAAGCTGAATTTTTCGGAGACCTCAAGTCTTTCCCGGTTATTGGAGCGGGCAGGATTTCGGAAGAAGGAATTCAGTGAGCGGGCAGATGTGTATGTGATCAATACCTGTTCGGTTACGGACAATGCTGACAAGGAATGCAGACAGATCGTGCGCCGGATCCAGCGAAAGGCGCCGGAAAGCCTGGTTGTAGTAACAGGATGCTATGCGCAGTTGAAGCCAAAAGAAATTGCTGAGATCCCCGGCGTTGACCTGGTATTGGGCGCCGCCGAGAAATTCAATATTGCAGGGCATTTGAAGGAATTGACAAAGGGAGATTCGACGCGGATATGCAGTTGCGATATTGATGAGGTGACCGAATTTCATTCATCTTTTTCCATAAATGACAGGACCAGGACTTTCCTGAAAGTGCAGGATGGCTGCGATTATAATTGTTCATTCTGCACTATTCCGATGGCCAGGGGAAGGAGCCGGAGTGATCTCATTGCGAATGTGGTGAGGCGGGCATACGAACTGGCTGCTGCCAGTGTGAAGGAGATCGTGCTCACGGGTGTGAATCTGGGAGATTTTGGTAAAGGTGCGGATGGGGATGAGGGTCATGGAGAAGATTTTTATGAGCTGTTGCAGGCACTGGACGAAGTAAAGGGCATTCAACGCTACCGGATTTCTTCGATAGAGCCCAACCTGCTCACGGATGAGATCATTAGATTTGTTGCGGGTAGCAGGAATTTCATGCCTCATTTTCATATCCCCTTGCAAAGCGGGAGTAACCGGATTTTGGGTTTGATGCGCAGGAGGTATCGCCGGGAATTGTATGTGGAACGGGTCGCGGTCATAAAATCATTGATACCCCATTGCTGCATTGGCGCAGACGTGATTGTGGGCTTCCCAGGTGAGGGCCAGGAAGAATTTAACAATAGTTTTGAGTTTTTGGAGGGATTAGATTTGTCTTATCTGCATGTGTTCACGTATTCGGAAAGGGATGGCACGGCAGCTTTGGGATTGAAGCCAATAGTGCCGGTGCAGACCCGACATGAGCGGAACAAGTTGTTGCGGAATCTGTCTTTTATGAAGATGCAATATTTCGAAGCGGGGCAGCGTGGGCAAATGAGACCTGTATTGTTCGAGGGCCATGGCAGGGATGGGATAATGGAAGGATATACTGATAATTATATCAGGGTTTCCACTCCAATCCGGGAAGAATGGGTTAACAAAGTGGTGGAGTGGCGCTTATAATAATACCAACCCTTTGACCTAATTTTACGTTATTATATGAGGCAGGATTTGAACATGAAAAAATTCCAGGTTACCATACATTTTGAAATGAATGAGGAACTGATGAGTCTGGTACCCCAACACCGCGAGTACATAAATGAACTCATTGAGAATGGCACTATTGACCATTATGTGGTAACGATGGAATCGCAAAAAGCCTGGATCACATTCAGTGCGGAGGATAAGCAACAGGTGGAAGAATTACTCTCCAAGTCACCCATCTTCAAATTCTGGACTTATGAAATTGAAGAACTCTTTGTGGTGGACGGTCAGCATTACAGGCTGCCGGCGGTACAGTTGAATTAGCGTTTGAAAATCTCTGGGTTGATCTGGCTCTATTGACAAAAGAAGCCCGGGATGATATTTATAGTAATTAGAATATCACAAAAGGCAAAATGACATTGAATCAATCCTTTGTTATTCTTGCAATACATAGGTTGCCCTACTCTTCTTGTGTCAGATTCGCTTCCTGATCAATTCCAGCACTCCATTAATAAATGTAAGCGGATGTATGGGATTGCCGGGTACATACAAATCAATCTTATATTTCGACAAAAAACTTCTGTCTAAGGCAGGGCTTCCCTCGAATATGCCGCCGCTTATGGCATCTGTGCCTGCAACAATAATGATTTTGGGTTCTGGTATGGCATCATAACAGATTTGCAGAGGCTGCGCCATGTTCGAGGTGATGGGCCCCGTTATGACAATGCCATCAGCATGCCGCGGTGAAGCCACAAATTCAATCCCAAACCTTCCCATATCAAAGTTCACATTGCTGCATGCATTCAGTTCCATTTCGCAACTGCCATCTCCTCCGGCACATACCTGTCTTAACTTCAATGAACCGCTGAAATAGTCGCTAATCTCCTTTCTTATCAATTCAGGATTCAGTTCAACAGGTTCATCCCTCCCTTCTGCGATGATCAGTTTTTGGCGATCGTTGGTAGCTATTTTATAGTCGGTTGTAAATTTTATTTTATCGGGATAGGCCAGGGCACATTCACCACAAAAGACACACCTGCCCAAATCAATAGAAAGCGGGTTCCCTGATATGGCGTTAGTGGGGCATATTTCCACCAGTTCGGCTTCATCTACTTTAAGGGTACTGATTACCGGTCTGCCTCTGAATATGCCAGGCACCTGGGCGGTTGTTATATCGGGAACATATTGTTTGCCCTGGTGCAATACTATTTTCAAATTGTTAAACATAATTCCTGCGGCTTTATTAATTATAAATCATGCCCACAATACGACAGGTCAAAACTTTTATTACAAATGGGAAAATCGGAAATTTCATTATTCCTTACGGCCAAAGCCATCGCCAGCCAGTTATGGAATGATGGATCTTTAATTTTATAATGAATCAGGTCTCCATTATCACCCGTAATGGCACAATGGCAAATTTCTCCCCTCCATCCCTCTACCAGTGAAATGACAAATGAATTGGGTATCGGATTTCCCAATTGGTCTGCCAGTTCAACGGATGGAAGGATTTGGATAAGTTCCCTGATATATCCCATGGATTGATCAATTTCTTTCTTTCGGATTCTGCCTCTTGAATACACATCGCCCTGATTCCTGAGCACGGGCTCATGCTGCAATTCGGGATATAAATCATGCGGATGTGAAAGTCGAATATCCCGCTTAATTTCGCTCATCCTGGCAGACATCCCCACAGTACCTACAAGAGCGCCCTGCTCAGTTGTAATGACTCCTGTTTTTTCGAACCTTGCCAAGGTACTGGGCAAGCTGAATAATTCTTCAGAAATCTCTTCAAAATCCTTTTCATAGTCCTCAAATAATCCTAATAATTCACCAGCCAATTTTTGAGTAATGGGATAGTTGTTCTTCCCGGCCCGTATTAATCCTTTTGCCAGCCGGTTACCACACCATTCCTGGAAATAATTAATAACGGGTGTTCTCAGTCTTCCATAAACAGCACTGCCCAATTGATAGGCAACATCGGTACACATCGCGCTCAAATCGCCGGTATGCACGGCTATCCGCTCCAATTCCAGTGCAATGGTGCGGGACAGCTGCAGGTCTCTGCCCGGTTGAAATTCGCATAAGCTTTCCCACAGATTTACAAAAGCTACAGTATGACCCGCTACTGAATCACCCGCGATATTTTCAGCCAGCACAATGCGTTGCAGCAGTTTCCTTCTCTCAAGAAATAGTTGCTCAACGCCCTTGTGCTGGTAGCCCAATTGTATTTCCAGGTGCAGAATTTGCTCCCCATTACAAATGAAGCGGAAATGACCAGGTTCAATGATGCCCGCGTGGATGGGTCCTACACCCACTTCATGCAGTTCTTCACTTTCAATCTTAAAAAATGGGTAGTTGGCGATGCTGTTGGTTTTATCGAACCTGTTGAATGGAAAACGAACAGGCTTGAGCCAGGGATGATCAGTATAATCTATTCCAAAATTCTCATGAATTTCGCGCTCAAATTTTTCAAATACCAAATTATGGTTTGAAAAAGAAGGCAAGGGTTGTTTTGCATCAACTACAGATGAAGAGACGCATATTGAATTTTGCTCATCTTTGGCGATGCAGCAAATGAGTTTGATTTTACCAAAATGGGGGAATCCAAAATAACTCACACAATGTGAGTCGGCAGTTTTCAACATGAAATAAACATTTAATTCCAGAAATAAATAGTAATCTAACTCCGGGATAGTGGCGATAGGAATTGTTTCATTATTTCTGATGCTTATATAGTTCATATTATTGAGGTAGGTTTTTAACTGCTTCCCTGATAAGTGTAACAAATTCCTGAGGCGGGTTTAGTCCCAGGTAAACAACCAATCCCAGTAAAATAAATTGAGATATCGATTCAGCCGGGTTTATTCTTTCCACTCCATCCTCGTTAAAATCTACTGGCGGTGAAAACAGAAGTTTGAAAACATTTTTCCCAAACGCCCAGATGATTACAGTTAGTAATAACATTACCACAATCAATAGCCACAAATAGTTTGCTTCAAACAATGAAAGGAAAATCAGGAATTCGCTGATAAATAAGCCCGATGGCGGCATGGCTGTTGCAAAGAAGAAAGCCAATAGCACCACAATTGACCCTGTAAGATTGTATTTAAAGTAATTACCCACGTCATAAATACTCTTGCTTTTGTAGATGCGGTAAATCTGTCCTTGCTGAAAGAAAAGGCTTGATTTAACAAAGGAGTGCAAAATAATATGCAAGACTGCTGCGTAATATCCCACCCCTCCGGCTACCAATCCCAGCATTACAATTCCCGCATGTTCAATGCTTGAGTAAGCAAACATCCGCTTGATATTTTTCACTTTGGTCATATAGACAGTAGCCACAAAAATGGAAAGAATGGCTGCGATAAGTATAACATGATTGGCCCAACTATGAATAGATGTATGCGCAGCAACTATATAAAAACGGAAAATTCCCACAAAACCCACATTCATCAGAACACTCGAAAGCAATGCGCCTGCCGGTGACGGCGCTTTATCTTTTGCATCTATTCCCGCCGTGTACATCGGAACCAGCCCTAACTTTGCCGTAAAACCGGTGAAAATAAATATGAATGCCAACCTTAACCAGAATTGGTTGAGTTCAGATGCCTTTCTGTAAAGATTATTAAATGAGAGATCATCAGTTCCTGCCTGGGGCAATGCGAAACTTACAAACAGGATGCCAATAAATACCAACATAATACTGATGGCGCAAACAAAAACATATTTCCAGGTACCTTCCAGTGAGCGGCTGTTTCTGCGATGATAGATCAGAGCAGAAGCGCTGAGGGTAGTTAATTCAACAAAAATCCAGGTGACTGCAATATGGTTGGAGAGGTAAACAGCACTTATGGCGGTTAGCAAGGCGGTCATTGCAGCGAAATAAATGGCAGTGTGTCTTGGATTATCCTGCTTGCTGCTCAAATAGACATAACTATGGTACATAGCAGGTATGCTGATGATTGTTGAAGTTACAAGCAGCAGTATTGCTAATGAGTCGGCAGTAAAATAATTCAGCTCTGTTTTATTAATGTGCAGGCATTCATAAATCGTAAACCCGATCTGTAAAAGAAGAAAAACGATGACCAACAGGTAATTAATAAACTTGCTCCTGTTAAAAAATAACAATGCACTTAAACCGAATGCGCCTGCCAAATATATTCCCGTCATTCTTTTATATTATTATTTAATCCCTTAAATTTTTCAATTGGTCCACGTCGACATCCTTCAATACATCGCCGATTCTATTCACAAAAATTCCTAATAAGAAAACGCTGGCAAAAATATCCAACAGAATCCCCAGGTTCACCAGCATTGGCATTTCATTACCTACGGCCAATGACAGGATAAATACACCATTTTCAATTACCAGGTATCCCAGCACATGGGTAATGATCTTATTACGGGTTACAATAATGTAGAGTCCCGTGAACAATGTTGAAATGGCCACAACAAAATATATTTTGCTGATCCGGGTATCACTGATGGCGTTGGATAAAATAAAAGTGACAATGATAATAAGGGTAATGATGATGAGTGAAACAAAGTTGGGGAGAAACGGTTCCGCATCCCGGGTAATCCTGTTTCTTTTCATCACATAATTTACAAACAAGGGGATGGCAATTGCTTTTATAACGATGGTTTCCAGAAGAACAAAAGCCAGATTAACCGCATTGATCTGGATCAGTTCGATAAAGGCAATCCCAAAAAGCAATATACCCTGGAAAGAGAGAATTTTAATATAAGTGAGCAGGCGGTGCGCGATGCCCAGGTAAAGCAGCGTGATAGTAAATGTAATCAGTAGGACATCCGTCATTTTATCGTCGTTTGATTAATTGTTAATTCAACTGGCCTAAAATCACCAATACGCCTAAAAAAATTAATAGTGAAACAGATGATAGCGCCAGTATATATTGAGCGTTGTGATTCATCCTGAATCTTGCCGTAAAAGACTCAAGTAATCCAACCGCCATGGCAAAAAGCATCTGAAGTCCAAAGAAAAATGGAATGGTCAGATACAGGGGGAAACTGCCCATAAACAGGTTTGCAATTAATGCCCCATACATCGCAAATTTCAGGTTGGTAGCATATAAAATCATTCCCAGGTCAAAACCACTGTTATCGAGTATCATCACTTCATGAACCATTGTGAGTTCAAGGTGCGTCTTAGGGTCATCAATGGGCATACGGCTATTTTCAATCATTGTTATCATAACCAGTACAAATGTTGCCAAAACGCCAAGTATATAGGATATGTAAGAGCCAAAATGCATGGATGCGAATATTTGCTGGAAAGAAGTATGCCCGGTAAGAAGCGCAAAAGAGCCCATCAGTATAAAAAAAGCCGGCTCTGCAAACATGGAAAACAGAGCTTCGCGGCTGGCGCCCATTCCTTCAAAGCTACTCCCTGTATCCAGTGCAGAGATAATCATGAAAAATTTACCTACCCCCAAAATGTAAGCAAAGAACACAAAATCCCCTTCAAAAGAGATAATCCCCCTGTATTCGCCCAAAGGAATGACCAATATGGCCATAATGATGGAAGCAAAATATATACTGGGAGCAATCTGGAAAATAATACTGGTGGTTTTGCTATATACGGATCCCTTTTTAAGCAACCGGATAATATCTCTTATTGACTGAAAAATCCCAGGCCCTTTTCGACCTGAAACTATACTCTTGGCCCGGTTGACAATACCTGTGAAGAACAGGCTTGCCAGGATAATTAAGATAAAACTGATCATTCTTTATAGTTCATTTAAAAAATTAATCAATGTTTTTATATACTCAAACGCAAAAGGGATTCCCAATGCAAGGGTTATAAAAACCACTCCATACAATATATAAAACTGCAGGTTTCCGTTCTGCAAAAACGTGAACCGGTTAAAGAACGCCTTTAAAAGATTCAGAGGGTAATCAATAAACATTTCCTCTATCTTATCATAGGGGTGTGTTTCAAGCTCTCCTTCCTTTGGAAAAACATCTTTTATTTCCCTTTTCTTTCTATGAATTGAAAGAACCGGTTCTGCCAGCTTGCGATAGGCCCGGATAAAGGAACTGGCGGTATATTGCATTTTAACCGTGGGGGCAACATATCCGCAGCCCCAGGTAGTATTAAATTCAACAGACCTGTTTAAAATCACTTTGTTTCTTATAAAATATATCAGCCCTGCTAAAAGCAGAAAACCTGCGGCACATATTCCAATCATAGATATAGCATCCCCGGCAGGCAGTTTATCCGCTGCGAAATTTCCATCAACATTAATATGGGTAAATAATGCAACAGGTTTTGAAAGGGCGGCAATGAATATTTTAGGAAATAAACCAATTGCCATTATAAACACGACTACTGCATACATCGGAACCAGTTTTCCAATACCCGCTTCCCTGGGTGTATGAGAAAACTGATGACGGGCCGTGCCCAAGAATACACAGCCAAATGCTTTTGTGAAGCACAGCATTGCCAATCCGCCAATGAGAGCTAACCCGAAAAGTCCGCTAACTATCCAGGTAAGCAGAACCTTGTCGGAGCCATGTAACCCTGTAAACATTCCATTGTAAATAAGGAATTCTGATACAAATCCATTGAATGGAGGTAGCCCGCAAATAGCAAGAGAAGCGAGAAGAAATAAGAATGAAGTTTGCGGCATTAGCTTACCCAAACCGCCCAATTTTTCTATATCCATGGTGTGAATGGATTGATTCACATTACCAGCGCCATAAAACAAAAGCGATTTAAAAAGAGAGTGATTCAATGTATGGAGCAGCGCGCCTGCAAATCCTAAAAAAGTCAATACACTATTTCCCTTCCCTATTCCTATGCAACCCAACCCGATGCCTATTCCAATAATTCCGATGTTTTCAATACTGTGATAGGCCAGCAATTTCTTCAGGTTGTGCTGAACAATGGCAAGCATCACTCCATAAATTCCGGAAACAATAGAAATAAATAAAATAATATATCCCACAAGCAGGTAATCGTTTCTTATCAGCAATACCATTCGCAGTATGCCATAAATACCAATTTTGATAATCACCCCCGACATGACTCCCGATATATGTGCAGGCGCTACCGGATGAGCATAGGGTAACCAGGTATGAAAAGGAACAAAACCCGCTTTTATTGCAAATCCTGAGAAAAAACACAGAAACAATGCAACCCCGGTAAGCAAGGAACCAGAAGCGGAAAATATGGCGATGGCATTAAAGTCATAGGAGTTCATCTTCAAAGCAACCCAGATAAAAGCCAGGGTCAGAAACATGATGCAAATATGTGACTGGATTAAAAAATTTATTCCGGCGTTTAGAGTTTCCCTTCTATTATGTTCAAAAACTATGAGGATAAAAGATGATAAGGCCATTATTTCCCATGCGATGAGAAATGCAATTGAGTTTTGCAGGGAACAAATAGCTATTAAGCTTGCCTGAACCAATATGAAACAGATGCAGTGAAGAGTCAGATTGGACTTTTGAGTCCTGTAAGCTTTCATATACTGCAGACCATAAAGGGCTCCAGTAATAAAAGTAAAATTGATAATTGAGATGAATAATCCGGACAATGCATCAACACGAACAGCTATTCTCCCAGTCACCAGTGAACCCTGAAATAAATAATCGTAATTCGTTCCCGACAGTGCGCCAAAAGCAATAATACTGCTGAGGATAGCAACCACACTCACAGCAGTTACTGTAATCATTCCTTTCCATTGCACATTCACAAACGGAATAAGCACAATTGCTAAGAGAATAATTAATATAAAGGCTGCAATAATTACCATCAGACTAATTTAAAGACTGTGCCCAAAAACACAAAGACAATGAAAAATATCCCATATAGAATATACATCTGGATATTGCCATTTTGAATAAATTGAAAATAGTTCAGGGTATAAAGAAGCCGGTCAACAATTTTGTCAAATATCCTGGTTGCAAAAAAGTCACTGTAATGAGATGAATATTTTCTTTCCGCCGGAAAGATTTCATTAGTCCCGATTTCGCTGTATTTCTTTTTTTCCAAAACAATAAAATTCAAAAGTTTTCCAAGTGATTTTGAAAATGATTTACCCGTATATTGACTTCTTGATGAAGGTGCCGGGTATCCGCAACCCCAGGTTGAACCCAATGCAACCGGGTGTTTTCGGGTGAGGCTTTTTCTGATGAAGTATATCAAAATAGGCAACAGCAAAAACAACATGGCATATTTTCCAATTGCTGATATGCTGCTAATTAATGAAGAAGGAATTGAAAAATTTTCTCCCGGGATGGCCGGAATAAATTTCGACACAATTCCATTGACCACCAAAAAATAAAATTTAGGGAACAGGCCAATTGAAACCATAATGCTTAAAATAACATATTGCGGCAATCGCATAATAATCGATACTTCCTTTGGTTGTTGGTGCAGGTGAGTTCGGGGTGTGCCGAGAAATACGGTTCCAAAACTCTTGGTAAAAGTCAACATTGAGATCCCCCCGATTATTGCCAGCCCCGCCAGAGAGAAAATCATCAGGGTAATATAAGCTATCCCTATTGATTTTATGCCAAGTAAAATTCCGCTGTATAGGAGAAATTCTGATACAAACCCGTTAAATGGAGGCAATCCACCGATTGCCATTCCTCCAATAAGGAAAAATATGGCTGTTTGCGGCATCCATTTCATCAACCCACCCAGCTTTTCCATATCCCGCGTATGGGTTTGCTGATAAACAGAACCGGCACTAAAGAAAAGAAGTGATTTAAATAGAGAATGGTTCAGTGTATGCAGCAAAGCCCCTGTAAATCCCAAAACAACCAATAGACTATTTCCATTTCCAATTCCCAACAAGCCAAGCCCGATACCGATTCCAATGATGCCTATATTTTCAATGGTGCAGTAGGCAAGCATCTTTTTCAGATCCCGGTGTACCGCTGCATTTAAAATACCATATAATCCTGTGAATACAGAAAGAATAATTATTATTTCTCCCAAAACGATATAATCCTGCTTTAGGAAAAAAATAATCCGGAATATTCCATAAATGCCCAATTTAACAATGACACCGGACATGACTCCTGAAATATGAGAAGGCGCTGCCGGGTGTGCCTGGGGCAGCCAGGAATGCAAAGGAATAAACCCCGCTTTTATGCCAAACCCCACAAAAAATAAAAGGAACAGCCAAAGGTTTGTGTTGGAAGAGAAGAATTTTGCAATTGCCGAAAACTCAAATGAGCCTTCTGAAAAATAAACCCAGATAAAGGCCGCAGCCAGAAAAAGCACCCCAATGTGCATTTGCACGAGATAATTTATCCCTGCCTTAAGGGTTGTTTTGTCTTGATGGTTAAAGATAACAAGCAGAAAAGAGGAAATTGACATTAACTCCCATACAATCAGAAAAGCCAGGCCATTTTGCACCATGCAAACCCACAACATAGAAGACTGAAACAACAAAAACAACATCCAATGAAAGGAAAGATTTGCTCTTTGCTGGTGATATTGTTTCATATACCCTATTCCATAAAAAGCTCCGTTAATGCAGGTTAAATTGATGATAAGAATAAACCAGGCCGAAAGACTGTCAACATGAAATGAAATGTTTCCAAAAACACGGGTTTTGCCTATAATAAGCACAACATCATTGCCGGCTAAAGCCTTCACGGCAAGAATAGATGTAACAGCAGCAACTAAACAAACAAAAATGAAATTGGCTTTTGCCTTTATAGAATGTGGTAATAGTGGAATAGATACAATTCCTGCAACAGGTAATAATATGGCTAAAGACAATAATAAAGAGTCTGGCATAGATATTAGGTATAGTGATTATGCTGGTTTTTCCTGTTCTGATTCACTTGCCTTGAACAATTCAGCACTTGACGGATATTAGTTTTCCTGAAAGAGGCATTATTTTTCTCCGATAGTTTTTGCAACTCATTTTGCAATATGTGCAGGTCCTTAATGACAAGGTACCTGAAAAGATCATTATAAAAGAGGTGTTGCCATATAGGAGAATTGCCTTTAAGGTTTCCATATGTCTGACTAAACCTTAAAAAATCCTTTCAGGCATAAAGCTGGTCCGAAAATATTCATTCTATCCAGCCCACTGTCTTCACGATATTGCAGTAATACTTTCTGGTCACCGGTCAATACTACTGTCGCATTTATCTGGCTCCAACTTGTCATCAACCGGCAAGCGGGCATCAATTTGGTAATCATTAGACTTCTACGAAGCTATTACATCTTCATTTTTCCTGAATGCTGAAGTCCCCCTAAAATTTTCCAGATGTATTTCCTGAGAGCCGGAAAGCTTTTAATTACAAACCCCAACATAGACTTCAATTAATTGAAAATCAATATATTCATAGGCATTGGTGCCCTGCAATCCATTATTTTTTGTGCTCCGATATTCAAAATGCAAAGCTATTTGACCCCAAACTGTATTGCGGTAAACCTTATCTTTTGAAAAAGTGAGTTTTGTCAATTTTAGGGATGATCTTCTCTCACATGCTAGCATCAAATGCATTTTTCCAATTGAAAATGGGACTTTAGAAAAACTGCAAAGTATTAATACCAGTCTTAGCTGGGTAATTTCTATGGGCTGGATTGTTGGGGGAGGGGGAATTGCGATTATTTTTATAGCTGGATCAAGAATTAAGCGGATTGGGGGGTGACACAGATTAAATCTTGACGATGGATGGTTTAAAATATAAAGACATAACCGAAAAAATCTTAGGCGCTTCTTTCGAGGTTCACAAGTTTTTAGGAAACGGTTTTCAGGAAGTGATATATCAGAGAGCATTGGCTCACGAATTGAATAAAGCCGGTCTGAAGTATGCCAGGGAAATTGAACAGGATATTTTTTATAAAGATATTCCTGAACCTATTGGAAGAAGGAGAGCCGATTTTGTAGTTGAGGGGAAAGTGCTGATAGAACTTAAATCAGTCATTGAATTATTAGGTGCTCATTTGGCACAGACTCTAAATTACCTTAAGGCTTACCGCCTGGAAGTAGGGCTTCTGATAAACTTCGGCGAGAAAAGCCTACAATTTAAGCGCCTTGTAATGACACAACGCGGATTAATGGATTGAGGATGGCACAGACAAAACAGATCACGGATTAACGCAGATCACGGATTAAATGGATTGAGAGATGGAGCGGATAAAGTATATTTTATATTAGCTATACCTGACCCTGGCATAATCAAAAAATCAGTGGAATCATTTAATCCCCGGGAATTGATCGCGGACCGGGCGGATATTATATATTAGCTATACCTGACCCTGGCATCAAAAAATCAGTGGAATCATTTAATCCCCGGGAATTGATCGCGGACTGGGCGGATACTATATAATATTAGCTATACCTGACCATGGCATAATCAATAAATTAGTGGAATCATTTAATCCGCGGGAATTGATCGCGGACTGGGCGGATACTATATAATATTAGCTATACCTGACCATGGCATAATCAATAAATTAGTGGAATCATTTAATCCCCGGGAATTGATCACGGACTAGGCGGATACTATATAATATTAGCTATACCTGACCCTGGCATAATCAATAAATTAGTGGAATCATTTAATCCCCGGGAATTGATCACGGACTGGGCGGATACTATATAATATTAGCTATACCTGACCCTGGCATAATCAAAAAATCAGTGGAATCATTTAATCCCCGGGAATTGATCGCGGACTGGGCGGATACTATATAATATTAGCTATACCTGACCATGGCATAATCAATAAATCAGTGGAATC
>JBGPHC010000043.1:0-26164 GCA_041484195.1 Agriterribacter sp.
AATATTGCAGATATTGAATGTATCGCTATTAGACAAAACGCTAATGAGTCAACTATTCGAAAATTGTTTATCCCAAGATATCAAAGAGCAAAATGTTATTCAATTGAAAATCAACTTAATTTAACCGGACACTAATGATATCATATCATGAATAAAAGAATCACATTCCTGCTGCTAGCCTTTGCAGTTTTTACTGCTGAAGAACCTGCTTTCGCGCAAAAAGGCAAGCCTTTATATACAGCGCCCCTGGGCGTGCAGGCCTTTACTTTTCGAAAGAGTTTTCCTAACGATGTGGCCAAGACGCTGGACACTATTAAAATGATGGGCTTCACTGAGATTGAAGGCGGCGGGAATCGCATGCCGCCCGAAGAATTCAGGAAATTGTGCGAAGAAAGAGGTATCAGCATTCCTTCCACTGGCGCCGGATATGAACAGTTGGCAAGAGCTCCCGACTCGGTTGCATACAGGGCCAAGGCTTTGGGAGCTAAGTATGTGATGTGTTCCTGGATCCCACATGAGAAGGGGGTGCTGACTCTCGAAAATGCACAAAAGGCGGTGGAGGATTTTAACAGGGCAGGAAAGGTATTGAGTGAAAATGGCCTGATCTTTTGCTATCATGCGCATGGTTATGAATTCCAGCCTTATGAGGATGGGACATTGTTGGACTATATATTCAAGAACACCGATCCAAAATATGTGTCATTTGAAATGGATATTTTCTGGATGCAGTTTGGTGGCGGGAACCCCGTTGAGCTATTGAAAAAATATGGCAACCGATGGAAGCTGATGCATTTGAAAGATATGAGAAAGGGCGTGCAGAAAGACCTTACAGGTCTCACATCGCCCGAAAATGATGTGCCACTGGGCACCGGAGAAATTGATATTCCCGGAATTCTGAAAGAAGCCAAAAGAATCGGGATCAAACATTATTTTATAGAAGACGAAAGCAATAACGTGATAGGGCAGGTGCCCCAGAGTATCAAGTACCTGAAAAGTTTGAAAGAATAAGAATTTGTCTCAGGATATTAATTTCAGGAAATCAGGCAGGCTGATTTCTTCATTTCATAAGAGGGGATAAATTATTATGTAGCTGTTGCCGCTCTTTTGATTTTCCGTTCTCTTTCAGCGCTATGATGGCGATGATAGCTGAGAATAAGAGGGAACCAGCCATGAAAATATAGGAAGCATCGAATCCCCCGGTAGTTCCGTTCAAATATCCGACAAGAAAAGAGCCCGCGAATGATCCCAGTGCACCAAAACTATTGATCAGGGCGATGGCGCCGCCCGCAACGTTTGATGGCAAAAGCTCAGTTATGGTGGCAAAGAATGGTCCGTAGGGTATATACATTGCCATGCCGGCAATGCTTAATAGCGCAAAGGAGAGCCAGAAATTATTCTTGTCGATCAGGTAGGAACAATAAAAGCAAATGGCCCCTATCAAAAGGAATGGCCATACGAAGATTTTCCTTTTTAGAGTTTTGTCTGAAAAGAAAGATACGGTTATCATCCCGACGATGGCAAGTAAATAAGGAAATGCAGACAACCATCCCGTTTCTACAATGCCGATCTCAGGGGCGGCATTAATAATGGAAGGCAGCCAGATTACAAATCCATACACGCCGACACTCCATAGTGCATAGAGGAGGCAGAGCAATATGACGGCCCTGGATTTGAAAGCCGCCAGATAATTCTTAACCGGTTTGATGGTTTCCTGTTCATTTTTCAATGCGGCTTCCAGGGCTTCTTTATCGTCCTGGTTCAACCAACGCGCGTCCTTCGGTTTGTCATCCACAAGCCTCCTCCAGATGAATGCCCATAATATGGCTGGAATTCCTTCCCAGATAAACATCCATCTCCAACCCAGCGCATTTATCAAGTATCCCGAGAGGACAGACATCCAGAGTATGGTCACAGGATTTCCGAATATTAATAAAGTATTGGCTCTTGAACGTTCCGTCCTGGTAAACCACCGGCTCAATAGGAGCAGCATGGAAGGGAATACGGCACTTTCCACTACGCCGAGCATGAAGCGGATTAGGGCTAATATTTTTATGTTGCTGACGAGGCCTGTTGCCATTGCGAACAGGCCCCAGAAGATCAGTGACCAGAAAATTAATTTTCTGGCGCTTTTTTTAGAAGCATAATAAACGCCAGGAATCTGGAAGAAGAAATATCCAAGAAAGAAGAGGGAACCTAATAAAGAGGAGATGGCTGCTGTAATATGCAGGTCTTCGGCCATGCCGCCCGCCGCTCCGAATCCGATATTTGCACGGTCCAGGTATGCAAGACTGTAAGTAATAAAGACCACCGGAATAATACGGCGCCATCGTGATTGAGCGAGGGATTTGTTCATGGGCTGTGAGGCTAAATTTATCGTTTTTTTCCAAGTTGTACGGCAGATTTGTTGAAAGGGAATATGGTTTCATTAGGAACAGTGAGATGGGAAGGTGATGTGAATCTTCCGGAACAGGAATGATGCAATGTTTAAAAAGGTTAAGGGAATCAGGTAAGATGTCGATGAGATTAGAGAGTAGTAAGATTAGTCGCATTCTGCATTTTCCGCTTGAGATGAACGCATATTTACTCAATAAAGACTTGGATTTTTATTTGAATCTGATCGGCATTTTCTTTTAGGAATATTGGGATTAATCTTTTTGGTTAAACAAACCCGGATCAGCATCCGGAGCAGGATCATTTACGGAAGTTCATGCATGGATTTGAAAGGCCATTGTCTAATGGTCGTGATCTTAGGTTCAGAAAGGGGCGGTCCAGTGGCAGAAGAAAATTCCCAGGAATAGACGTAGTGATCATAAATCTGAATGGATGGCTGAGAGGGATTCATCATCACTGTTCCATCAGGTTTGCAGGTGGCTATTTGGATGAATTCTTCTTTAGGTTTAACAGAAGAAAAACCTTACTTAGTATCTGGCACCAGCTCATTGAGCAATTCATGTCAAGCCCACCGTACTTCTATATTGCCAATGCGGCCTAAATGGGTAATCCTGATATGAGGCCGTGGGCGAGAAAGCAGGTAACCATCCCCAATCCACCCCAAATAACATCCCGGCCCCAACCTTTATAACCTTTGTACAGTATAGTAAGAAATGCTTGAAAATGAGGCCTAAATTGATTAACTTTATAAATATGGTTGAGCTTCTATGAGCCAACATAACTGATTCAGAGAATTCTGCTATTACTCCAGTTAATATGACTGCTGCCCTAACCCCTGGCTGAAGATGAACAGGTCTTGCAAAGAGTAATCTGGCCCATGCCTGCAAAGCTGCAGGAATACCCGGTACTCATTTTTTTAACCCATGGTAAAGAATCGGTATGATGAAAAATAAATTGATATATTGGATACCACTGGTTGGTATATTGGTCACCCTTCTCAATTATGAAGAGGATAATGGCATGAGTATGGGCTGGATGTATTACCAGGCGCTTATGCTCTTGGGTTTTATAGCCACGATGACCCTTGTAATGATATAAAACCAATCCGGTTGACTCCGAAACTTCTATTGCATTCAGGTTCCTTCCCTTGTTGTATCTATTCTGCAATTTGAACAACCATGAGAAAGTTTTACCCAGGACTACTGTCTGTCATGATTGGAATATTTCTGCTCCAATCCTGCGAAACAAATAAGAAAGCAAGTTCGGGCAATAGCCAATTCATAACCGGGGATGCCCTGCCCGATGCACCTGAATTAGCCGCGAGGGGTGAATTTCATGTGGGAGTTCGCACTTTGGATTTTGTAAACAAAAGGCAAATAGACATACTTAATTCCCAAAACGGCAATGATCCTCTGTATGACCGGCCGCTCAAAGTTGAAGTCTGGTATCCGGCCCTTGTGCCCTCCGGGCAAATTGAGTTGGCAACATACGAAGACGAGTTGGGCGTAAAAAATGATTCTACGAGACCATTGATCCCCTTCAGGTTTGAAGGGAGAGCATTGCGAAATGCGCCACCCGATTTGAGGCAGTCTCCATTTCCATTGGTGATTGTGTCGCATGGCTATCCTGGCTCAAGGGTACTGCTATCCTATCTCACAGAGAACCTGGCATCCAAGGGATATGTTGTAGCTGCGATTGATCATACTGAATCCACACACGGGGATGCGGCAGGTTTTCAAAGTGTATTGCTGAATCGCTCCAAGGATATTTTGTTTGTGTTGAACAGGATCGCAGAGGAAACCGGGGCTGGCAGCGAAAGTTTTTTAGCCGGATTGGTGGATGCCGACAATACTGGTCTCATTGGATATTCAATGGGAGGCTATGGCGTGCTCAATGTAGCAGGGGCCGGTTATAGTGAGAAATTAGCGGAAGTTTTTGCCACTATGACCAGGGGATCCAAAGCCATTGAGATACTCACAACTAATAATGCTGTGTATAAAACTGCTCATGATCCCCGCATAAAAGCGGTAGTGGCTTTTGCCCCTTGGGGTATGCAAAGAGCTGTCTGGGATACAGCTGGCTTAAAAGGTTTGAAGCCGCCTCTCTTTTTAGTGGCAGGTAGTTTGGATGATGTTTCAGGTTATGAAGATGGTACCAAAGCCATATATGTGGGGACAACTAATGCCGACCGTTACCTGCTGACTTATGAAAATGCGAGGCATAATATCGCCCCGAATCCTCCTCCACCCGAGTCGTTGAAACCCGGACTTCCTATTGCTGATTATTATCATTACGCGGAGCCCGCCTGGGATGAGCGCCGGATCAATAATATCAATCAACATTTTGTAACCGCTTTTTTGGGTATATACCTGAAAAAAAAGGATTTCGGAAAATATTTGGTGCTCAGTGAAAAGTCAAATACTAAAACCTGGACCGGATTCAAGCCACGGACATCCGTTGGGTTGGAACTCTTGCATTCACCTGCCGGGAAATGAGAATATCCGGATATAACCAGTAAGGATTGTAGAAAATTTGACACTGAAATATTTTCCGCTTTTGTCCCTGGGTCAACAGGCATTTTTTCAAATGACTCGGTTTTTTCTCCTGGCCTGAACCCCGATTCAGGGTATAGTGCTGGTATCGCGCACAAAAGGAGATTGACCATTTTGCCTGAGATTGGTTGAGTTAAATATTCACAGAACCTTCACTTGGTTGCTTCAGATTTGATTCGATTAGGTGGTACTTTTGTTGATTCCATAATATTGTAGAAATGCCTGAAAAATATAGAAAGCTTTTGGTTAAGAATATGGTTTGCCAAAGATGTATCATGACCGTTGATCAAATTCTGACCAGGCTTGACATTCCATACAGAAAAATATCATTGGGCGAAATTGAACTTTCCAGGAAATTAACTCCTGAAGAATCGAAGAAACTCGAAGCGGAATTGAATAAAACAGGTTTTGAATTAATTGAATCCAGGATCCATAAAATTGTTGAAGACATAAAGCTGGCAATCCTGGAATACGTCAACCTGGGCATGGAAAGTCAGGAATTGAAGCTTTCCTCTTTTATCATAAAGAAAATCCCAAATGATTACAGCTACCTCAGCGACCTTTTTTCCTCCATTGAAGGAAAGACTATTGAACAGTTCTTCATTTTACAAAGAATAGAAAAGGTGAAAGAATTCCTGGTGTATGATCAACTATCCCTGACTGAAATAGCCTATCAAACCGGATTCAGCAGTATCCATCACTTATCCGCTCAGTTCAAGAAGATTACCGGTCTCACTCCTTCTCATTTCAAGAAGATCGGAGCGGAAAAACGCAAATCGCTTGACAGGATTTGATCCAAAAAATATATAAAATATTCCCTCAATTGCATAAGGCCTGAACCATTCGCTGCCCGTAGTTTTGTGTGGTCAATTATTCAATAATAAAAAAATACAAGATCATGGGCTTCACTATTCGAGCAAAGAATTACAACGCAAAATGCACCTGCAATATTTGTTTGTGCGGGGAAAATTGCACCTGCGGTACAACTGGCAGCAGGTAATTTTAAGGAGAGGCCTGGGGCCTCTTTTTTTTAATCTTATGAATATACTTACATTGGCGGCTGACTGCTTCCATCCATGAAGTGATCGCCTAATTTTTTTATTTTGATAATTTGTCCAACGAGGTAAATCAGGGTGCCCCAAACTCCGATGCCGATAGAGTAAGCCATTAAGAGCAACCAGATGGGCGTTTTAAAACGGGTGGACCATAAAGTTCTCTGAGCAAAAAAATTATTGTCTGGTTTAGTCGCAATACCCCAGGGCACAGATTTTTCAATGCTAAGGTTGCCAAGTTCATCATTGTCTTCTACCCTGGCCGAAAGGATAAGGTTGCCCTGCTGATCTCCGGGAAGCCCTGCCTTCTTAAATTCGGCGGTCGCAGTCCCGGTGGAATCAGTGGTGTATGATTCCTCGTCTCCAACCTGGAGCAGGCCACCCAAACGTAGTACCGCGATTTTCATTTCGACGTCTTTCGCGGGCACCCATTCGCCATTGTTAAGTTTCATTACCCGAACAGTGATGCTTTTCGCGTCTTCGGCTGAAGAGGTATCAATGGCAATTTTCGATTTCGTAATTGTGAATTCCGATGAAGTCTCTTCTTCCTTGCTCGTAGCCTCTGCCACTACGATAAAGGTATGGCTCGATGCCCCGTCCCAAATGGGTTTTAGACTGACCGGAATGACAGCCTTAGCTTTACCATATTCATCTGTGAGCACCTTGGTAATATGGTTTTCCACCTTGTCGCTGTCCAAAAATATCTTAAATACCTTGTGTTTCTGAGGTTCGGATTTCTTACCGGTTTTTAGAATGCTTTCGAGCAACAGGTATTGCAGGCTATTGTTACTGTTAAAATAATGCAGCCTTACTATTTCTTTCTGTTCTACAGAATCCTTTTGAGCCTCGACCCTGATAACAACGGTTATCATCAGTGCAAGAAGGAGGAATAGAAATCTATGAATGTTCATCTTTTCCATTTTGTTCAGTTATCGTTTCTTGAATAGGGATGATGGGGTAAATCCTTGCAAAAAAAGTAATAACGAGTAAAGCACCTGCCAAAGAACCCATGGCGATGGCCCATTCTTCCCAGCTGGGGAAATATCGATGAAAACTCTGAGGCACTTCCTGCATAGGGAGGAAGGGATGCAATAGTGTGGGCGTTACAATCAGGTAGCGTTTGAACCATGCTCCAACCACCACCATCGATCCAGCGATAAACATCGGCAACGGCCTTCTTCCTTTTTTAAATACCAGAATTAAGATGGGTATGATCATACCCACCAGAATGGCGAACCAGAATACTGGAGCATATTCCCCTAAAAATAATTCGGTCAGGTGCTCGGCTTCAGGTTTCTTCATCTTGAATGCCGGAACCAGGTATTCATTCACGTTAAAATAGAGATACAACAGAGCCAGCAGCACAACTATCTTGCCCATCTTATCAAAATGTTTGATGGTAATATAATTTTCCAGCTTATAGACTTTCCGGAAAACATACATGGCAACCACCACTCCTCCGGCGCCCACCAGGAAAGCGCCCGATATGAAATAGGCACCGAAATTAGTGCTGTCCCAGCCCGGGCGGTAGGTAGTTGCAAATAACCAGGAGGTGACAGTATGGATACAAAAGGCTACCGGTATAATAATAATGCAAAGAATGTGGATGGATTTGCGACTGATCCGGGATTGTGCCTTGGTTCCTTTCCAGAAAGAACCCTGGAAACGGTACAGACGGTTCAATGCTTTTCCTGTCTGGTCTTTGAAACGAATAAGAATTTTCAGATCGGGTAATAAGGGGAAATATAAGAGCAGACAACTGATGAAAAAGTAGGTGCCTATCACGATAACGTCCCACATAATGGGGGATTGAATACGCCCATGAATGAACAGGTTCATGAATCTTTCCGGTCGCCCCATGTCCACGATGATGATAATCGAAGCGAACACGATGGCGGAAACGGCAATGATCTCGGCGATCCGGGTGAGTGGTGTGCTCCATTTTACGTTTGCCAATCTGAAAATGGCAGTAATGAGGGATCCCACCAGGCTGATAGCTACAAAAAACACAAAATTGGAAATGTAAATCCCCCAGGATACATAGTCTCTCATGTGAGTCACTTCCAGGCCATATTTCAATTGACGGTAATAGGCAAATACCCCGACCAGGCTGATTAGCATGAGTGATACGGTCCAGATTTTTCCCCGGGTACCAAATTTTTGAGGAAGGAGATCCCGGGTTATCTCTTCGCTTGTGGGTGCAGTTGAGTTAATCACGATTGGTTATTTTAAAATATTCTTTTTGTCTTCATCGTTCTCATTTTCCAGCCCTGATTCAAATGGGAAATTGCGATTCACCGGTGGCAGATAATAAACGCGGGGCCTTGTGCCCAGATCCTCCATAAGACGGTAACCTGCCTTGTCTTTGATAAGGTCGCTGAAGCGGAAAGTCTCTGAGCCATTAGTTACGGAATCTTCATTCATGTCCCCAAAAAGGAAAACACCGTTGGGGCAGGCAGATACACAGTGTGGCAATTGCCCCTTTCTGACCATGTCAGGACAGAAATCACATTTCCCAACGGTTCCTTTCTTTTGTGGAGTGCTGGTTTCACAGGAATATTTTTGTTCAGCTATTTCTTCAGGCAATTCAGGGTCGCCCCAATTAAACACCCTGGTAGAATATGGACAGGCTGCCATACAAAAACGACATCCGATACAACGATCGCTGTCAATCAAAACAATGCCATCCTGTCTTTTAAAGGTTGCATCTACGGGACATACTTTTACGCAAGGTGGTTCATCGCAGTGCATGCAGGTAGTGGGTTGCCAGTATGGAGCTGTTTGTTCAGCATCCTGCATTCCATACACTTTTATCCAGTTCTGACCCGGATGTACATGGTGCATGTGGTTGCAGGCACTCTGGCATTTTTTTAAATTCTTGCAACGGGAGAGGTCAATGACCATGACAAACTTTTTCCCTTCTATTCCTTTTCTCTCTTCCTTGTTAGAAATAGTTGGCAGATCTGGAACGGGCTTCAAGAAAGCCTTGTCCACTTCAATGATTTCTCCGTCAACTGACAAAAGTTTCACTTTTTCACCCGATGGAATTACCGTTTCATCGGTGTTTGCAAAGGGATTTTGATTTGTATTACATCCCGCGGCCATTCCTGCCATCAAACCGGTAATCAGGAATTTCCGACGGGAAGATGCGTCAACTTCTTTCATGGTGGTTTTTATTGATCTTCTAAATGACTTTTACTTTTTATCCAGCCTTGCAATTCCTTGTTGGTGACCTTCTGAGCCTTGTGAGTGAGAAAATCTTTATCCACTTCCACCAGCTTACCATCCTGGCTGAGCATTTTCACCAGTTGCTTTTTTTTCTTTGGAGAGATGATCGTTTTAAGCGCAGTGACTGAAGCCAGAATCCCAAGACCCCATAGTAGAAATTTTTTTCGGCTGGATGGATCTTGGTTTTGTTCCTGGCCCGCCTGATTGTTGTTTGTATTCATGCTGTTAAGGTACTGCCGCCTTGCCTGGCACCGAATTACTTTGATCAGTTCTATATATGATTATTGTCAGATTGTAATGGATCATCTGATGGCGCTGGTCAAACTCATAAAATAAAAAAAACACCAGCCCAGAAACTGGGCCGGTGCTGTGGTTATAACGACGGGCAAGGGAGTACCTGATTATTTCTTAAGGGTACGTATATAATTCACGATACTCCATATATCATCCTGGTCAGGAATCTTCTTCTTAAAACTCGGCATATCATCCCTTCCTTCTGATGTTTTATAAAAAAGAGAGCCATCGCTTTGCGTCTGTTCGCTCGCTTTGGAAAAATCCCCCGGTTCAGTTTTCAACTGCGCTGCTTTTGGTCCATCACCTTGTCCTTTCACACCATGGCAGGATTTGCAATGTGTGCTCCATAGAGCTTTCCCCGCGGCAATCGATTCGGCGTCGGAAGCAACCGAGTTCTTCATGGATTTGTATTTGTCGGGTACGGGCCAGGGCTTCTTTTCCTGCATCCTGAATGTAAATCCTGTGGCAAAGATTACGATCAATACAGCAAGCGCTGACGTATAATATCTCAATTTCATGACTAGATGATTTTAAAAAGTTTATAATATTAATAATTCCACATTCTTGTGATATTGAATCCGATCAGGAACTGGCCGTCCTTAAAGTTATTGTGATTATAGTAATTATTTCTTTGCGGCGTAATAAAACTATAATTACCCAAAAAGAATTGGAAAGCGTGCGCGCTGGTTGTTACCTCAAGTCCAAATGAAATATTGGGACTGGGATTATTGGAACGATGCTTGGTGATAGGTTGATCATAATTCACGATGATGCCCATGTTCTCTTTTATTTTGTACCGGCCGGCAAGTGCTACCGCAAAATGGTCGTGGTTCATGGTTCCCCTGTATTTCCCCGGTTCATAATAATAGCCGTCCACAATGTTTACGTGGGTTAAACTCGGAGATACCTGAGCCGAGAATTTTGGTGTAATTTTTCGGGCAATGATCAACTGGTTAAAGTACATCAACCGATCAGAATAGTGTACAAAATTATCCTTGCCCCTGGTATCCAGCGAGATATCTCCGAAATAGGTGACACTCACCGGATATTTCGATTTCGTTTGTTTGATGATTGCGTATTTTCCATATCCTTCCCAGGTCATATTTGCTTTGGTGATGGAAAACCCAACCATAAGATTGTTGATAGGCACATATTCAAAACCCAGACGGATATTGGAAGGAGCAAAAAAGCCCAGGAAGTCCTTATATCCATTCTTGATGGTTCCAAACCGGTGCATGATATCCATCTCGAGAGTCCCCTTGATCGGCACCATAACTGTTTGGTTGTCGATGATCCAGATGCTTCCGAATGTATTTTTTTCGGGTTTGATTTTCTTTGCGGCAACCGGCGTTTGTTCATTGCCGCTACTGTCCTGGCCCAGGATAATGCCATTCAACAGGAAAAGGCAGAGCATCAGCATGGCAGGCCGAACAAACCAATTTTTCGTATTATAAGTATTAGGTTTCATTTGTCTGGTTTTAAGTTCAGTTAATTATTCGGTGCACCATTGCGAATCCAGTCCAGTATTTTTTGAACATCCGAAGGCTTTAGGGCTCCGGTGGGAGGCATGGAACCCGATTTCACTTCACCATAAAGAATACTGTTGCCGGGAATGACCGTATCAATAAAACCTCCCGATGTGATGGCGATGTATGCATTCTCCGCCGTCAGGGAGGGATGGTGGGCCGGCGCGGCATCATGACAACCGCTGGTGGCGCAATTGGCTGTAAATATTGGCAACAAATCACCGCTAAAACTTACCGCCTGTGGCGGTGCTGTCGGATCCTGGCCGGGACTTAATATATCCTTGTAACAACCGCTGAGGCCTGTGGTTACAAGAACTATTGTAATTAATAATAGTATGCGGGGTTTCATATTTCTAAATTTTTAGATTCAATAAATCCTGTTCAAATTGTCTTGCTGTTTAAGGCACCTGCCTGAATATGGCATTGCACTTTACATCTATCTTATCAGCAATATTGGTGGAGACAATTCCATAATCTGTTTGTGCCAGGAATTGAAAATCGAAACTGAAACCATATACCGTCTTTAAGGTAGCCCCTGAACCGGTCGTAGTTTCACCATCATACATTAGCTTTCCGGTTATTTCCTTCGTAACCCCATGAAAAGTGAAATCGAATTTCACGTTATAGCCTTTATCGGTGGTGCTGAGTTCAACACTTTTCGATTTGAGGATGGCCAGATTTGCAGTTTCTGTGGTCATGGAAGTAGTAGTGCCGAAAGTCGTTTGAAGGCATCCTCCATCACGGCCGGGCTCACTGGTATTGACGGAATTGATCCATACCCAGGCTTCAAAATTGGTACCATCAGGATTTGATTCATCAAAATTGAAAGTGGTCATGCCAAAACTGTTGAATCGGCCGGTTAGCGTGGAGAGCCCACCCAGGTAAGCCGTTCCCCATCCGACATTTCCATGCGTTTTATCATAAGTCAGTTTGGTATCGGCAGGAAAATTCAACTTTAAATTTCCGCGCTCAATTTTTGGACCATTACTTACCAATAGCTCATTGTCGTGGGTACAACTGCTGAAATAGAGAACACCACTCACCAGAATTGTGGCGACTGCCATTAAATAAGTAATGCTTTTTTGAAAGGGTTTCATATACAGTTTTTTAATTTTGAATTGATTATTTAGCATCAATTTGCGAGCACTAAAGTATTTACGAACTGATGACAATCTTATGACCTTTATTAGGACTTGAATTGAGAGATGTCAGAACTCTCTAACTTGTGATTGTTTAAAGCTGGATAGGATCAGGCATTTTCCCTTTTGATGCGATGTATCAATTTTGAGCCAAGGAGCAGGAACAATAAAGCGGTTATGTAAATGCCTAAACTAACGGAATATATCTTTAGACCGTTGCCAAGCAAAGAATTGTCAAACAGTTTGTCCCGGGCTTCTGCAAACAAATCTATCATCATGAGCGCAAAAAATATGGAGCTGTGCAATGCGGATAGGATGGGCCTTTCACGTAAGAATGGTATCCAGAAAAGAATGGAGAGTAATGCCCAACCATGCAGGAAAGGATATTGCAGAGAGGAAACGAAATGTTGAAATGTATTGTAAGAATGCCCTACTCTCAATTGCAGTCCCCAGAAAATTGTCCCAACGAAGGCGTATGTTAACGGTAGTAGAGGCATTATCCTTATCTTAATGAACCCTCTCTGACCCTTGTATGCTGAAACAATATACAGAATGCTGAATACAAGCAGGTAACCGGAAAATAAAGTTTCGAGCATTATCCATTCCATATATCCATCCAGGGTATCAGGCATAGATAAACGCATTTAATCGTGTAAAGCTATGCTGGGGCTAAAATCGCCAGTATGACTTATGTAGCACAATGGCATGATATTAATCAGATTGCATCAGAGTTTGTTTTCGAGCTTATAAGATTCTTCAATGGGTCAGGGGTCCGGGGTCATGCATGAATGGATCCGGTAAGCTGCCATTTTGAAACTCATCAATGAATTGATTACCTTAGGTCAATAGTTTGTGACATGAAAGTTGAGCTCAATTGGGATTATATGTATTATTGTTAATTCCAGGCAGCGGATTTGATTTTTTCTACCAAAGCACTAATTGTTTTTACAGATGTGTTTACCATTTCGTTGTAGTCTGGGTTCAATCATATTTTTCCTAATACTTTGTTTGAGTTGCCAGTCATTTTCACAATGTTTTCCTGAAAAAGGCCCACCTCTTTCAAATTCTGAATTTACTACTGGCGGAGATATTGCTGGAGGGCCAGACAGAAGTTGGAAAATTGCGCTGGATTCCATTAATGGCCCCTATGTTCCCGCCACCCTCATGTATCCACTTCCCCTTATCTATCATAATAACAACCATTGGATATCTTTCAGCGGCACAGGCGAACATGCTTCGAACAGATATTTTTTCTTTAAGAAGGAATTTGATTTGCCCTGCTACAACCTTTGTGGTAAAAGTTACAATGATGATGACGCCTTTTGTCTTAATCTGGATATATATGAAGACAATTCCATTTATGAAATTTATGTGAACGGCGTGCCCCAAAGCGCCAATCTGGGTAATATTTTTCCGCTCCCTAATCCTTTTAACCCCCCGGGTCATACTCAGAGTGACGGGACTTCGGTCTCACTTTGCAAGAATTGGAAAGCCGGCAAGAATACCATTATCATAGTAATCGCATCTTCGGCTACCGTAGTGGGTATGATGATCGAGGTCCCGGTGAACCCTCCACCACCACCTGATGCCGACAGCATCAAGGCAACCATCTGCGCAGGCGAACATTTTCATTTCGGAAGCCTTGATCTTACAGAATCAGGAAAATATTTTCAAAGCTTCCCCAGACCCGGGGGTTGCGACTCAAACGTGGTCTTGATGCTGAATGTGGGACCAAAATCATCCACAGTCATCGACCAAACGATTTGTGAGGGAGACAATTTTGCAGGTTATACAGCCAGCGGAACATACGTTGATACTTACCTTGCGGCAAACGGTTGCGACAGTGTCCGTACCCTGAACCTCACCGTACAGGGAAATCCCAAACCTGAACTGGGAACCAAAGCAGCTATCTGTGATGGTGATTCATTCACCATTGCCCCGGGGCTATTTACAACTTACCTATGGCAGGATGGTTCTGCAAATGACCATTACACAGTGAAGTCGCCGGGCCTGTATGTCGTCACTGTTACTAATCCCTGCGGTGCTGCAAGAGGCGAAATAATAGTTAAGGACGGGATCTGTAATATATTTTTCCCCAATGCATTTACCCCCAATCACGATGGTAAAAATGATTTCTTCAAGATCCTGACCGACTACAGGCTCCAGGAATATCACCTTGCAGTATATAACCGCTGGGGGCAAATTGTCTATGAAGCATCAAACCAATCGAAAGGCTGGGATGGAAACTGGTCGGGAAAAGAACAGCAGTCGGGAATCTATATCTGGAATTGCGTTTTCAAAAGGGCCGGCATTACAAGCAATATGAAGGGAACCGTTACACTGATCCGATAGAAATAAGATGAAATCCTCTTCTGAAATCATTTAGTAGATCAGGGCTGCATGTGAAAGTGGCCTGCTACTTGAGCTATTTTTCAAATAATTGTTGTCCTGGAATATTCAATCTGGACTCTCCATAAAATCGAATTTTCGCTTAAATCGCTTTTCCTTCTTTTCAGGGAGCCACTTTTCTTTTGTAATCTAATTTGATTGAATCCCCTGTAATTTCATTCTTATCGCAATTCAAGACCCACTCCTTCTCCAATTCCAAAAAAATCCACCCCACATCGGTCCATTCACCACCAAAAATCGTCCTCAGGTCAAAGTTTTTTAGTGGAATTCCTTGTCGCTATTAGGTTTGTCAAAAATTCGAAAATGGAAAATACTTCCCGCCAGGCCTACCTCGACTGGCTTCGCATTCTGGCCATCATCGGTGTACTATTCTTCCATTCAGCCATGCCTTTCGCGGGCGGAGACTGGCATATTAAAGACAAGGAAACCAGCTCCATTTTGGATGAATTTGTCTCCTGGCTTCACCGTTTCCGGATGCCGCTGCTTTTCTTTATTTCGGGCACAGTGAGTTATTACATGTTACAGAAGAGAAGCAGTGGCGGGTTTATAGCACTCCGTTTTCGTCGCTTGTTCGTTCCCCTGCTCCTGGGCATGCTGGTCATCGTTCCACCGCAGGTATATATGGAACGTGTTAACCAGGGTTTCAAAGGGAATTTTATAGATTTTTATCCCACCATATTCAGTACCGGGCCCTATCCCAAAGGCAATATGAGCTGGCACCATCTCTGGTTCATCGCTTATTTGCTGCTGTATGATATTATGTGTGCGCCATTTTTCAAATGGTTGATCTCGGCAAAAGGGAAATTATTAATACAAAAATTGAATTGGCTCGGGAGCGGAAGATGGGTTTACCTTTTGATGCTACCCGGCATGTTGATCTACACCTTCATGGCTTCACGTTTTCCCGAAACCAATAACCTGGTCCGGGATTATGCCTATTTCCCGTATTGGCTATGTTTTCTCCTGGCAGGATTTGTTTGCATAGCCCATCCCGGCCTGATGAACAGCCTGGAGAGGAATCGTCGTTTTTCCCTTGCTATGGCCTTTGCATCCCTGCTTGTTCTCAATTATCTGAGATGGAATAATCAAACCCCCTGGGATCTGCTGGTGCCATTCAGGATTGATTGGAGAACCTACCTTTATATGGCCTGTTATTCGATCTGCGCATGGAGCTGGGTATTTACTGCGGTCGGATATGGAAAGAAATATCTTAACCGGCAATATCCTGTTATGGGATACCTGAACCAGGCTGTTTATCCATTTTATATCCTGCACCAAACAGTTATTGTAGTGATTGCTTATTATGTTACACGGGCAACAGATTCCGTTGCCATGAAATATGCATTCATTGTTCTAGTCACATTTGTCATATCGGTTGGCATCTACCACTTGTTCATACGTCCATTCGCCTGGATGCGGTTTTTATTTGGAATGAAAGAAACCCGAGCAAAAAGGAAAATTGAAAAACCTAATCCTGCCTCTGAAGTCATGCCTGAGGCCGCCTTAATTTTAACGCCTTAATTGTCGTAAATTTAAAATGCCATGTCTTTCTTCAGGAAATATATATTCCCTCCACTCTATGGCCTGACTGTGTATTTTACCATCCGGCTGCTGAACGATTCCGTTTCGGGCAAGGTATTCTGGGATAGAAGCTGGAAGCTGAATTTTACTGAGCAGGCCTGGAGTGTGGTCATGGGTTTTGTGGTACTGTGGATATTTGACCGCCTGTTCAGATGGTTCGACAATAGGTGGGAATCACAGCTCAGTTATACGAGATTAGCAAAAGAATTGGGATATCTCATCTTACTTAATGTTGTATTGCAGAATCTGGTCCTGACGCCTCTTGCCGCATTTACAGATGATGGTCTTCAATGGGCGGATTTCGTGCTCATCAATACCGTTCCTTTGCTCTACGCCTTGATTTATTATGGCGTGACCCACAGTCATAAATTCTTACAATCCTATATTAACGGCAAGGTTCAACTGGAGAAGATCATGAATGATCATTTGCGGACCGAATTAAAATTCCTGCGCGCCCAATACCATCCGCATTTCCTCTTCAATGCCCTCAATGCGATCTATTTCCAGATGGATGAAAATGTGGAAGAAGCCAAGAAAACGGTCGAGAAATTTTCAGAATTATTGCGTTACCAGCTTTATGACCAGCATCAGACTGTCCCCATCAGCAGGGAAATCCACTATCTTGAAAATTTTATCGCCTTGCAAAAACTTCGGTCTTCGGCACGGCTGGAACTGGAGACATCCTTCGATGGCCTACTTAACGGAGAACAGGTATATCCCCTGCTTTTTCAGCCCCTGGTTGAAAACGCGTTTAAATATGTTGGGGGTGATTACCTGATTAAAATTTCACTCTGCAAGCGGGAGAAGGATATTTTCATGACAGTGGAAAACTCGATGCACTCGGCCGCAAGTCCTGAAATCAGTTCCGGCATCGGCCTGGCTAATTTGAAAAGAAGACTGGAGCTTTTATACCCGGACAAGCACCATTTCACCGCCGGCCCCACTGGAACAAGCTTCTTTGCACAACTCTCAATAACGGTTGATTCATGAGTAATATGACGATATCATGTATTCTCACAGACGATGAACCTCTGGCGCGAAGGGGATTAGAGGGCTATATTGAAAAGATAGGCTACCTGAATCTGGTGGCCCAATGCGAAGACGCATTGCAACTCACTTCTTTCCTGAAACAGCAACCCGTTGATCTGTTGTTCCTAGATATAGAAATGCCAATGATAAATGGTATCGAATTCCTGCAAACCATCTCCGATCCTCCCAAAGTCATCTTAACCACTGCTTTTGAAAATTATGCCTTGCAGGGTTTTGACCTGGATGTGTTGGATTATCTCCTGAAACCAATTTCCTTCAACCGCTTCCTAAAAGCCTGCAATAAGGCTCACGATTATTTCCGGTCCCGGCTCGAAAATTCATCACCATATTTCTTTATCAAGGCCGACCATAAACTGGAAAAAGTATTCTTCGATGATATCTTGTTTGTGGAAGCGATGGAAAATTATGTGGCCATCTACACCCGGGACAGAAAAATGATCACACACGCCAGCCTGCGGTCTGTGCAACAGGAATTACCAGAAAATTCCTTCATTCAGCCGCATAAATCCTATCTCGTCAACATGGGAAAGATAAGCGCCATAGAAGGGAATATCCTGCATTTGGAAAAATACCAGGTACCGGTAAGTAAGTACCTGAAAGATGAAGTGATGGGAAAAATCCTGAATAACCGGATCCTGAAAAAATAAAACAGGTAGTTGAAATGTCAGTCAGATCAAATAAGATAAGGCCTTTCACTGTTTATGTAGAACAATCCTTCCTGGATGATATGAAGGCCCGGATTAGTAATACAAGATGGACCGACGAGATCATTGGCTCAGGCTGGAGCAATGGCACTAACCTCGGCTATTTGAAAGAACTGGCGGCATATTGGGTTCATGAATTTGACTGGAGAAAACTGGAAGCGGAGATAAATTTCTATCCTAATTTCCTGGCTGAAATAAATGGTCATACCATACATTTCATGCATATCCGGGGAAAGGGCAAAATCTCGGTTCCCCTGGTGATTACACATGGGTGGCCAGGATCTTTCCTGGAAATGATGAAGCTGGTCCCGCTCCTCACCAGCGATGAAAATTTTTCTTTCGACCTGGTTATTCCTTCTGTAATGGGATTTGGATTTTCAGAAAAGATAACTGAACCAGGATGCAATAGCATTTTCGTGGCCGACCTCTGGCTTAGATTGATGAGTGAACTTGGTCATGATAAATTTGGCGCACAGGGTGGAGATATCGGGGCCGGCATCAGCACCTGGCTTGCACTCAGATACCCGGAAAATATCCTGGGTCTTCATCTGAATTTTATTCCCGGATCATATAGCCCCTATATAAAGGAAGGGGAGCCATTGGTGCCGGGGATGGAGGAATATGTAAAGAAACGCAATCAATGGATCATGGAAGAAGGCGCTTACTCGCAGCTCCATAGAACAAAACCAATCAGCTTAGCTCATGGATTGAATGATTCGCCCATTGGTCTTTGCTCCTGGATTATAGAGAAGTTTCATACCTGGAGCGACAATAAGGGCCATATCGAGAATTCATTCACGAAGGATGAATTACTAGGTAATATTACTTTATACTGGGTCACCCAAACAATTCATTCATCCATCAGGATTTACAAGGAGAACGCCAATGCTCCAATGAAATTTGGAAAAGATGATTTTGTAAGAGTGCCTGTTGCCTTCGCGAATTTTATAAAGGAAATATCCGCACCTCCCAGGCCCTGGATAGAAAAGGGATTCAATATCCGTCATTGGACAGACATGGCGGAAGGCGGCCATTTCGCGGCCCTGGAACAACCGCGCTTACTCGCAGATGATATAATTGATTTTTTTAAAAGCATTACTTAGTGAAATCATGGCTGCAATTATTGATGAATTCTCGAATTAAAAACAATGGAACTGACTTCTTTACTGCGATTCCCAATTCCCCATTTTTGTTTACATTTCAGGATGAAAATATTATTCATCGTTTTCTTGCTGTTGCAGGGCCGTGCCTGGGCACAGATCGATCCCTCAAGGATTACGATCGCGAGGGACAGTTTTGGCGTTCCCCATATTTTCGCTCCCACCGATCCCGAAGTGGCATATGGTCTTGCATGGGCCCATGCGGAAGATGATTTTGCCAATATTCAATTGCTGGTTCTTACCGGGAAGGCCCAATTGGGTACGGTTCTGGGAAAGGCGGGGGCAAGGGTGGATTATGTAATGCAACTGCTGCGCTGCCGCGAATTGGTGGATGAACAATGGTCAACACTGAGTCCTGATTTTGTGGCCCTGGTTCGTGGATATGTGGAAGGGTTGAACGCTTACGCCAAAGCATACCCGAGAGAGGTGAGACATAAAAAGGCCTTCCCATTCAATGAAAAAGAATACCTGACCTCCGTCGTTTTTTCACTGAGCGTATTTTGCGGAGTTGACAAGCTCCTGCCCCAGATATTAGACGGCCGGGTGGCGACCATTCCCGGTTTCCAAACTGAAGGTTCCAATGCATTTGCCATTCATCCTTCGCGCAGCAGGAGCGGGGAAGCATTCCTGGTGATCAACGCGCATCAACCCCTGGAAGGCCCTGCGGCATTCTATGAAGCACATGTTCAGAGTGAGCAAGGATGGAATATGCTGGGCGGGCTCTTTCCCGGCGGCTGCCTCATCTTCCATGGCACTAATGAAAACCTGGGATGGGCGCATACCGTGAATAACCAGGATAAGATAGATCTCTTCGAATTGCAAATGAATCCCCAGAATTCTAACCAATACAAATTCGATGATCAATGGCTGGACCTGGAAATAAGAAAAGTGAAATTGAAAGTGAAGGGCATACCCGTTTCCATCAACAAAAAATTATTTTGGAGCAGGTATGGCGCCACCCTCAAAACAAAACGTGGTGTATTTTCCATTCGACTGCCGGCCAATATGGACTGCAGGGCCATGGAAGAATGGTACCGAATGAATAAAGCCAGGAATTTTACGGAGTTCTACCGCGCTCTGAGTATGACCAGCCTGCCTATGTTTAACATCACCTATGCCGACAGGTACGACACTATTTTTTACATCAGCAATGGCAAAATGCCGCTACGTAATCCCAATCCCAAATACAACTGGCGCGGCACTGTGCCGGGAAATGTGTCGGCTACACTCTGGACAAGATTCAAACCCATCACCGAATTGCCACAATATATCAATCCTCATTCGGGATACCTTTTCAATACGAATCATTCACCATTTCTGGCAACCGATTCGGCCGATAACCTGGACAAGAATAAATTCGATCCTAACGACGGATATGAATTATTCCGGAACAACCGAAGTCAGCGCGTGAACGAATTGATTCCCGGGAATGATCTAATCAGCTTCGACCAACTGAAACGCATCAAATTTGACCTCCAATACCCGCAGCAACTGCAATTTCCTTATGATATTGACAGCATGTTTCTACTCGATGAGAATGAATACCCTTCATTGAAAGATATAATCAGCAAATTCCATCAATGGAACAGAAAGGCAGATGTGGCTAGCAAAGGTGCTGCGATTTTTCTGCTTGCCTATAGCTACCTGGCCCCAAAACTCATAGGTTCGCCACCACGCAAAATCACGAAAGCAGAAGCAGTGGAAACATACCAATACGTGCAGGATTACATGATAAAATATTTTGGCAACACCGATCAGAAACTGGGTGATATTCAAGAACTCGTCAGGGGAGATGAAGTCCGTTCTGCTGGCGGACTTCCGGACGTTCTGGCGGCCGAATACACCGCTCCTTACAAAAATGGCATGAGGCAAATCGTGCAAGGGGATGCATATATTTGTTTTGTGCGTTATCCTAAAACCGGGCTGCCCATCATTGAATCCATCAATGCATTCGGAGCCAGTAATCACCCCGACTCACCCCATTACAAAGACCAGATGCCTTTATTCCTGCAGCAGAAAACCAAGCACATGACTCTGAACAAGAATGAGGTATTGAAAAACGCCGAGCGAATTTATCATCCGGGGAAATAAGAATGGCCAATGATTTATGTGCCTGGCGCCAGAATCTGACTCCCTTAATGGCGAAAATAGATCTTTATCTCAGCCGTTGAAATCTCGATACTGCGGATATAATTATTGTTTTGGTTTCAGGAATACCAATTGGCCAATGTGGTAGGCCATGTGGGCGGTTCTGTTGAGGATCACGTTTAATTTATTCCTGAATGGTTCCCTGGCAAAATCTTCTTCTGATATGGCAGTGTGTTTCTTGAACCATTCTTCGGGTGGCCATTCTTCAAAATATTTTCCGAGCCGGGTATTCACTTCGGCCCAGTTTTGTTTCAGCACTTCAACAGAAGGCATGGTGAATCCCGATTTGTCAGGGTTAGCGACAAATATTTCATACAGGTGCGGATATTTCTTTTCACCCATACCCAGCAGGGGAAACATGTTATCGGTTACCGCTACCAGGTGGCCCAATAGATAAATGCCACTATTCCTACCGGGAGCAACGTCTTCCTCCAATTGTTCATCGGAAATTTCGTTCAGGAGGCTTTCAACTCTCTTCAATTGCATTTCCCAGGCATTGATCGCCATTCTTACAATTAATTCATTTTCCTGTATGGGCCTGGTATTTTCCAAAGAGGGATTCATGATTTTTTTTTAATTTAGATAAATTTTCCGAAAATTCGTTTCCTTCTGCTTATAACAGTTTTCACAATAAATTGTTTGATCTATTCTGACTGCCGGCCCTTCAATATTATATCATAATATCTTAATCTTACCCTTTTACTTTAGTCCTGCCCCGAAATATTAACCAGAATCGGCCGATTCCTGAATGTACTCATTATTACAATACTTTTAAAATCAAGACTCATGTTAAACAACAATTCAAAGGAGATTGTATTTATCACCGGTGCATTTGTAGGTAATGCATGCTGGAATGAATGGAGAACCTATTTTGAAGGCAAAGGATACTCGACTATTGCTCCGGCTTGGCCTTTCAAAAACACGTCGGCTGCAGAATTGAGAGCGAGACAACCGAATGACATAGATTTGGCAACTCTAACTCTTTCGCAATTGGTGGATTACTACGTGGATATCGTAAAGGGATTTCCGGAAAGACCCATATTGATCGGGCACTCACTCGGCGGGCTCATTACACAGATCCTCGTGAACCGGGACCTCGCTGCCGCGGGAGTGGCAATTCACTCTTTGCCGCCACAAGGGATAATCCCCTATGAATTCTCATTCCTGAAAGCAGGATGGAAATCCCTGGGATTGTTTACTTCCGCGAAGAAGACTTATTTGATGTCGTTCAGAGATTGGCAATATGCATTTGTCAATGGAATGCCTTTGGAAGAACAAAAAGCCGCCTACGAAAAATACACAATCCCTGAATCTAAAACGGTTACCAGGGGAGGATTGACGAGTGCAGCTAAAGTTGATTTTGCGAAACCGCATGTTCCCTTACTCCTCACCTCCGGAAGTACAGACCATATTATACCGGCCCATCTTAATTTGCGCAATTTCAGGAAATATGCAGACAATGGCTCAGTCCTGGATTATAAGGAATTTCCCGGGAGGAATCATTTTGTTTTGGGTCAGCCCACCTGGAAGGAAGACGCTGAATTCATCCTGAACTGGATACAGAAAATTTCGGAGCAGCTCAAACCGGAAGCGGAAAGGATGAGCTTGCAGCAATGAAATGGGAATAATTGGAAGTACATTAAGAAGCAGGATAGCGTATTCAATAATTCCATCTTGACCATCCAATCAATAAAAAGTCCGGCCTTTTAATGCGCCGGACCTTTTTTTGGAATTTTATCTGATAGCACTGATGCTTTCGCTTTGTTTTTTAATTAGGAAACTGACTGCCGCCGAAGTTATGGGGATCGATGGAATAATAGGGGTCAGAAATTTCATTTGATTCACCCATTTCCAAAGCGATAAAGGATGCGGCTTCACGGATTTCCCGGAGGTAGAGCGATTTTCCATCGGCGGAACGCTCGCAAATTTCGGGCATCATCTCACGGATCAATCCATTCCACAATGCTTCCTGTAACTGCTCTTTATCGGAGAGATGGTTTTGATTTTCATTCGATTCATCCTTTTCGCACCATTGGCGGGATGAAAAACTGGTGCCGGTCATCACCAATATTTCCTGTTGTGTAGATCTTGTTTCCATAACTTATGTTTTATGGCTTTCATTAAAATAGACGCAGATATTGCCTCAAGGGTAACATCGGCCAACCCAAAAATTGAGTTAAAAATGACAGGACCCGGAAGAATCCAGCCTTAGCAAGTGCATTCAGGTTGGCCGCTAAGCCTCTCTCTAAATCTCCGCGAGGGATGGATTGACATTTAGCAATTAAACAGGGAGTGTATTAAACTGACTGTTTGTAAAACTCAAATTCATTGACAGGATGCCGGCAAATAATAAACCGCAATATCTTTGTATGCTTTCTATTGGGCCAATCATCCAGATAAGATCGTCACATTCAATAAAATCAGTAACTTGAATACATGGAATCATGATCAGGAATTGAGCCTGGTTCTATCCAAAAATAATGAGCCAGGGAAATATGAAAGAGATTAAGTCGATAGTGGACGCGTATTCGACCATTGACTTTAAGAAGGGCCAGGCCTCGCTGGCCACGGTGGTTCGCGTGGAAGGTTCATCGTACCGGAGAATGGGTGCGCGCATGCTCGTAAAGGATGATGGCAATTACCTGGGAGGCATCAGTGGAGGTTGTCTTGAGGGAGATGCTTTGAGAAGGGCTCAAAAAGCAATTGCTTCTCAAAAGCCATCGGTGATCACCTATGATACTACTCAGGATGACGGACATCAGGTTGGAGTTGGACTGGGATGCAATGGAATTATTGATGTGCTTTTCACTCCTCTCGGAAATGACGGGCCCCGAAACACGGTGAATATCTTATCCAGCCTGGTGGAGACACGCGTACCCAGGATCATTGTTTCAATTACCGGTCCCAATAATAATCAGAATATGCTGGGCGGGTCCTGGATTTATGAAAATGAGGAGCAGTTCAAAGAAGCTTTCCCGATACCGGAGATATTGGATGGGCTTTTGAAGGACATTAGTCTGGCAGGAGGATCCCTCTCCTCAAAATCAGTCTTATATCAATCTGGCGAAAAAGAAGTGCAGGTTTTTATTGAAATGATCCTGCCGGCTTTGCACCTGGTTCTGTACGGTGCTAACTATGATCTATACCCGATGGCTAGGATTTCACGTGAATTGGGATGGCATGTAACGGTAGTAACCAATATGTCCAGAGCCGGAAAGCCTTTGTTTGCCCTGGCCGACAAAGTGGTTCACAGTAAAGGAAATGAAATTCCGCAGATTGATGGTTTCACTGCCATCCTGCTGATGTCGCATGATTACAAGACAGATTTTTCCAATCTGCAAAAATCAATCCACACAAATGCCGGCTATATCGGCCTCTTGGGTCCGCGTAAGCGTGCCCTGAAAATGTTCAATGCGATGATTGCTGAAGGAAGACCACTCACGAAGATTGATCAGGACAGGGTTTTTGCGCCCGCGGGTCTGGACATCGGGGCCTCCAGTCCTGAGGAAATTGCCCTTTCGATCATTGCGGAGATCCAGGCTCATTTCACAGGAGGAAAAGGAACTCCACTCAGATTGAAAAAAGGAGCCATTCATTCAGATTGAAATTTGCATAGGCTTTGAAAATCCTGGATCCGGACCATCGGGTTCCTGGAACTCTGTGGCTGATTTCGGAAGATATTGAGGGCTTGGAGATAATAAATATTGGATATGCTTTGTGATATTGCATGAATCCGGATATAAAGAATCATAAAATCATAATTATGGAATATAGGCAACTGGGTCAGACAGATTTGAAATTATCGGCCATAACATTTGGAGCCTGGGCTATTGGAGGCTGGATGTGGGGAGGCACGGAACGTAAAGATGCCGTGGAAGCGATCCGCTCTTCATATAATTTAGGAGTTACCAGCATTGATACCGCCCCGGTATATGGTCAGGGTCTGAGCGAGGAAATTGTTGGAGAAGCGATAAAGGGAATTCCACGTGAAAAAATCCAAATCCTTACCAAGTACGGGATGCGATGGGATTCAAAGAAAGGAGCATTTGCATTCAGCAGCGCTGATAATTCCGGTAAGTCAATCGACATCTATAAATATGCGGGCAAAGATGGGGTGATAAAAGAATGTGAGGACAGTCTCCGCAGGCTTGGTACTGATTATATTGATCTCTATCAGATACACTGGCCGGACATAACAACTCCGGTGAATGAGACGATGGAGGCGGTTTCGAGACTCATGGAGCAGGGTAAGATCCGCGCCGCAGGTGTTTGCAACTACGACAAGGCCCAGATGATGGAAGCTGAGAAAACAATTTCGCTCGCATCCAACCAGGTTCCCTATAGCATGGTGGAAAGAAGCATAGAGAAAGAACTGGTTCCTTACTGCATTCAGCACCATAAATCCATACTGGCATACAGTCCGCTCCAAAGGGGAATTTTGACCGGGAAAATAAAGCCCGGCCACCAATTCGCATCCGGCGACCACCGCCCCGGAACCAGGTTCTACAAGCCGGAAAATATTGTGAGGATCAATAAATTCCTGGAAAAGATCAAACCCATGGCCGGGAATAAAAAATCTTCCTTGTCACAATTAGTGATCCGCTGGACGATAGATCAACCAGGCATCACAATTGCCCTGGTCGGAGCCAGAAATGCTGCGCAGGCCATCGAAAATGCGAAAGCGGTTGATATTAATCTCACAAAAGAAGAGGTTGCCTTTATTAATGGAGAATTGAAAAAGCTGGAATTAGTAAATTAATTGCTCATGCTGTGGTCAGTGTCTTCACTGTGACTCGTCCTAAAAAAAGTTTACAGGTTAATAGATAAATCCTGCGATAGGTTTACAGGGTCATTTTCATTTTTCTTTTCAAAAGTAAGTGGTTTTTTAAAATAGTTTTTCCATAATCTCTGATGATTTATTTTTTTATTG
>JBGPHC010000044.1:0-26154 GCA_041484195.1 Agriterribacter sp.
AAGTAACTCCAAATCAATAACCCTTTGTATTTTTAAATCTCAAACAGCTCTTACTCTTATTACCCGCCTCGCAGGTGGGTCAACCTGTCTGCCGACAGGCAGGCATCCCGGAATGCCGGGTCAACATGACTGGAATCTGTACATGGATGCAGTGCAAGCCTGGGCCAAGCCCCAAATACGGCCAGTTTTTTTTGGTGAATTCGGAGTGAGTGATTATGCTGATATGGAGTCACGTATAAGATGGGTTAAATTTTACCGGGAACAGGCAGAAGCGCATAAATTTTCATGGGGCTTTTGGAATTTTGCAGTTGATTTTAGTTTATATGATATACAAACTAAGGGTTGGAGAAAAGAATTGCTGAAAGCTTTGATACCGCAATCATGATATCTAAATATGCAGACAAATAAATTCATCTAAATATTTTGATTAAATATTACACCATACAACCGCCTGCATCACTTGCAATTTATTTGAGAATGATTTGGGTGCTGAAAGGACTTGTTTCCAAATACAAGCAATACAAACATGAGATGGTTGTGCTGAATTATTTCTTCATTACAATGGAATAGTTGATGCGCTACTTTCATCTGGGAAGGGAGAAAAACAATTGCGCCAGTCATGAATTACCTGCCTTCGCCTATGCCCAGCCATTAAATTAAATTTGATAAATTCATAGCTATTTCACTCCATTGTTGGTGTTTCCCTTTTGAGTGAGGTAGACTTTTTGATAAAGGCCACCAGGGGGCACCAACCATAAAAAGTTGAAGTTTAGTTAGTGCTCCCTTGCGGCTTCAGATGCCGGGATGTCTTTTTTAGAATGGGAGACACCAATCAAGGCGTGATCAGGAATTATTCTCAAATGTTACAAATGATTCCGGGAGGTCAGCAGGTAAGCCCAAAATTAGAGGAGCACCCAATTGATATCAAAATTAGAGCTGAGTGAAACTGGCTGGTATACTCAGGATAATCTGCATGAGTGACATGGTATTATTAATCAATAACTATTAAATTGGTGATATTAACTTCTCTGCATAGGCCATCTATATCGAAAGCCTTTTCAATAACCGCCAGCTTTGACAATACCTCGGGCACACAAGCTGAAAATTTTGAAAATGGAATTTTTTTCATGGATTGGCCAATTGATTTTTCAACTTCCCCAGTTGATGTTTTGAGTAAAAGATTTCTTAAAAAAGGGAATGGCGTAGATTCAGGTTCGCAATTGTGGGGAAGTGTAAATTGAACCCTCATAAAGTCAGAATCTACATCGGCAGCTCCATTATTTTTCAAAAAGGTTGCCAATGTTCTATTTATTCTATCTCCGGAAAAAGTCCAAACTATTAAAGTCCTGATGTCAACAGCCTGGCAAATCCAATGTCCCTTGAACCAGCCTAAAGCGGCAACTTTCTCTCTCTCTTTTGTCAAAGCAACTCTGGCTTTATTTTCAAGAAAATAAGGCAATTCAGTGTTCATCAATAAGTTGCCGACTTCTTGAGCTATTTCGAATGGAATAACGGAACTTCTAAATACTTTCCATTTGGGCACCCTTCCAACAGAATGTTTAACCAAAGAAACCTGCTGCGTTTCATGATTGACTTTAATCGCTTTCCATTCCATACCGGCAAGCATGACTACAAAAGGAACTTCTTGTGACCTGATAAAGTTAGAATCAAGCGAGCCAATAATTTTCTTGCCATCGACGGCATGATATACCGGCCCGGTTTCAAAGATGGCAAACAATCTCCTCCAGTTTGAACGGAGAAATAGCTGCTCAGTTCTTGTACTCGTAACTAAAATTTCATTGTCAACATATCTTAAAAAATCCTCATTAACCATGTAGTGAATCAAGATTAGAAATTCAGCAAATGAGATGTGTGAAAAACAATAAGTGCCTGAAAGTATTTCCCATAGGGCTTCTTTTGAACAACCATTTTTCTGCAATATCAGGCAAATAATCTGATGCGCCAGAATATGAAATGCCCTTTTACTAAAGGATATACATTCGGAAATTCCACGTAATCCAAGATTAATTGAAGCAGTAAGGAGTAATAAATCTTTGGCATCATTACAGAGTCCCCGAAACAATTGCGGTTTCCCAGCTCTCCTGCCAGTTCTTCCAATTCGCTGCAAAAATGATCCTGAACTTGCAAGATCACCGACCTGAATTACTTGGTTGAGTTCACCAATATCAATCCCTAATTCGAGGGTAGACGTACTTATTATCGCATTAAGAGCTCCTTCATTTTTAAACCGAATAAGTCGCTCTGCCTCTTCCCGATAGTACTTGCTTACAGAGGAGTGATGCGTCCTGACTATAACTGGCAGTCGTCCCTCCTGATCGGCGTTTTTCTCATTGATATACCTGGCAGAATCCTCTGTATGCGAACGTGAATTTCGAAAAACTAATGACTTGAATTTCGGATTTACAGATAGCAGTTCATAAAGCTTTTTATTTAGGGTATTCTCCGATGATATGTCTGATTCTTCGAAGAAGTATACTTCAATGTCAATTTGTTTCTGGGGCTTGTTATTTACTCTAACTTCTCTCCCTTCTGCAATTTTTTGTCCCAGCATCCACCGAAGCAAATCTGCTGGATTGCCTATAGTCGCAGTTATTGCAATCCGTTGAGGAGTCTTTTTAATTTCGTATTGAAGTCTTTCCAGAAGAGATATCAGATGAGAGCCCCGTTCTGACTGTGCAAAGGAATGTGCTTCATCTATAATAACGGTTTCTAAATTTGCAAACATCTCATACCAATTCGCTTTTCTGAGCAAAATCGCTTCTAACGATTCCGGAGTTGTTAACAATATTTGAGCCGGGAAATATGTCTGAGCAACCTTTTGAGCTTGATTAACATCTCCATGCCATTTGAATGCTTCCAGTCCGCAGGCATTTGCATACTCCTTCGCCCGATATTCAATGTCATTTAGTAAGGCTTTTAAAGGAGCAAGATATAGCACGCGGATTCCTTCGAATTTTGTTCCGGAAATCCGACTTAAGACAGGAAAAAATACAGCTTCTGTCTTGCCCCCTGAAGTCGGCGCTTCTATTATACAACTTTCGCCACAGAATATTGGATCAAATGCTACTTTTTGAATATCTGACATATCCTTCCAACCTTTCTTCACAATTAATTCCTTTAACCCCGGATGCAAATAGTTGGTCATTTCAAATGAATTAATTTAACTTCCCTACTTTAGGATGAACAGTTTGGACAATGTCATTCTCTTTTAATAAATCATTAATTGTAAGGCCCCTATTTTCTTCGCAGAGATCCAACATCTGTATGAATTCTCTTAAAACAGGTCTTGGTTTTCGGCTGATATTTTCATTCCCAAATTGAGTCCAGTTATGGACGAGTTTCTCAACAGAATCGTCCCCTGCAAATGTATTTGTGTCGCAGTTATAAGCAATTGAATACAGGAGTTTGATTTTGTCAATTACTTGCTTTAATCTGGATTGATCAAGTGATTCCAAATTAATTATTGGCTGGCGCATGCTCGTATATCCTTCAAAATTCATTGGAGTCAATATGCGTTCCGCAAGTGCTGAATAGCTCTTTAACCCAAAGCGATCGTCCTCAAAGAATTCATCAGTTCCTGTAAATACTATTAAACAATCAGGAAGCGCATTTCTGCCTGATTCGTCGATAATTAGTCTTAAAGTCTCAAAGGCTTGCTCTCGCTGCCTAATATGCGGAAATTTCCGAACTAATTCCAGCTCATCAACCAAAATCATTAACCCTTTATAACCCGCACCATGAATTATTTCCAAAAGTGCTCTAATTCTTGGAAATACATTGTTAGCTTCCAGGAACCCTTTTACGCCAATCTGCTTAAGCGCTTGTGAAGAAAGCGATCTACTCCCATTCAGCCAGGCCACTGTGTTAGAAACCAATTCCTGATCTCCTTCTATTTTCCCCCTATAAAAGGATCTAAGCGCTTGCGAAATGCCCGATTCAACGTCATTTAATCTCGATATTTCTGATTCAATCCTCCTTTCGACAATTTGTTCCATCTTCCGGGGGTCAATGTTTTGCGCAGCAGAACCTTCTATTTTAACAGTACTGGAATGAACATTTAAAAGCCAGGATTCCAAAATATCGACAAGCCCACTTGCATCGTCTTTTCCAAATATTCTCAGCCCGTTAATTAGACCAGAATAAAAAATTGGCAGATCTGATAGTGGCTGATCATGACTAATATTAAGGAAAGAAACTGTAAATTCATGAGAAAGCGCGTACTCTTTGAGCCACGAACAAAAAAACGTTTTGCCTGAACCATATTGGCCGCGGATAAATTTAAAACTTGATTTCTTTTGATCAAGTTCAGAAAGGATTGTTACAAAATGGTCTTTTGCATTCTGTTGTCCAATGATTAACAAATCGAGATTGTTCTTCGGCACAACTCCGTGTCTTAGGGCATCGATTATATCTCTTGCTGATTTTTTCTCGATTATACCAGAAGATTTGAGATTGTCATCCGCCCACTGATATATATTGGTACTTTGCACACTCTTTATTTTGATGACCAACTTGTATCTACGCATTAGTGTTGTCATCAGTTCAGTCATTTTCGCTTTCAACAAAAACCACCCCAGATTGTATCGTAAAACAACTCTTCCAAGTTCCTGCTCTGACAATGATTTTGATTCCTTAATAATTGCAAGCACAATTTGCTCGTCTACGTCTAAATCTGGGAATTCCTTAGCGATTTCATCAAACAAGGCAGGCTTCTGAGCAACGGTAACATCCCTTGCCATCTGAGGCTCAGCGGTCTGCTTCCTTTCAAGTAATTCGCTATGCGCGACGTTCTCCATTGGAATTGTTGTCTCCGTGTCGAGGTCGAATTTGACACTAAGCACTCTATCTATTATTTCTTGCTTTGAACCATAAACTGAAACGCCAAATCTTCTGCATAATCCACTAAGATCATCTTTTCGCAACTTCGTTAAAATTGACCTTTCCGACCAAGGGCTGCTTTTAATGCGGGTTGCCTTTTCTTCTTTAGTCCCACTGGTAGGAAGAAGAAGCAGATTAAGCACATCGTACAATTGCTGATTAGATAAATTAAGCAGAATTTTACCAAACGAATATTCATCAATTTCTCGAATTTCAGGGGTTAAAGGAAATTCAGGTTCAGAATCATCGGGTTCTTCTACTTGAAGGTCTTGATCCCGGTCAAAATATTCGATTACATTATTTATCACGGTGGCTTTTGAACCACTAATGCGAATATTGTGCTTTCGGCAAAACTCCCTTAAGTCATCGACCTGAAAAGTTTCCAGGAAAACAGAAGGAGGGATATATGCATCAACAATTCTTTGGATGAATTCATTCTTGCTACCACTTACTGCCAATTCAAAGTTTTCCAAAACCGGTTGCAATTCTTCCCTGGTGAATCCGTTTGTTAGTCTTTTGAATGAATCCAATTTTATTTCCATTCCCATGGTCTTTCTCAATTGAGTCGCGACCTCGTCAGCTATAAGATAGATATTATTATCCATTAACACGATGCCAGTGGTAAGCAAAAGATTACGAATTGCCTGATATTCTACAGCGAAATCCCAAAGTTTGAGGATGTCAGGATGATATTGAAGAACGAAATGTTCTCGTTCCCATATTCCCAATTCATTTTTTACGACGTCAAGTATTATAGATTCGCTTTTATCAATGATGCGATCGCTTTCCCATGCTCGGTTCAAAATTTTCGTATACAATTGATAATTTTTGCTACTGTGTGATCCTATCATTGCAGCAGCTTTGGCTGAAATCACAGAGGAGTATTCAAGTACTTTCTCTCTGAACCCATCTATCGGATGACTGTTGTCAGGGAACTGCAACAGTAAATCAAGAAAGGCAAAAGCAGGTGGTTTGGCAAACGTAATCTTTCCCGAAATGTAGGATAATGAACTTAATGCAGACACGATTTCCTGGATAATTACTGCTGAAGGGAGCCGAATACTAACTGATTCATCTATTTTATCAGCGCAAATTTGGTCAAGTAATGAGAAGTCATATTTCTCAAGGATTGCTTTTAATTTCATACGTTATGAGAATTTCATTGTTGCAGGAAATGTTTCAATCAAGTAAGTTATGTCACACTTCGGGACCGGGCGAAAAATTATATCCCAGATCTTTCTACTTGCACTTTTCTCGCAGGCAGAGATTTCAATCTTAATTCTTATGCGTCAGAAATTTCTTCCTCTTCCTCCTGGAGTAACGAATCATCAGAGGGAGGATCAAATTCCTTAAATTAATGTTTATCGCGGGAATGCGTTGCATGTTCCAATCAAGTAATGCCATATTAAGGAGTTAAAGGGATTAAACACTAAATATTCCGAGGAAGTGCAGTTTTCCAAGGTGGAGTAATAAAAGTAATTCAAAGATGTTATAAAAATAAGAAAACCTAAATCATAAGGGTTTACTCTTAGAAAACACATAAGACCAATTTTGTTGTCAGTCTACTCTTGTGTCTGTTCTTTTTTCTCTTAAAGTTCCATCCTTGTCTCTCGAACGATTTGCAAGGCTGGACAGTTTTTGCATCGCAATGAAAAATTATATTTGGCGACAGAATGAAAACGGATCTATGATATCCATCTGTCAGAAAGGAGCCGTCCCGCCTCTTTTTTACTAGATCAAAATATTTTTTTGATACAGTTTAATTTACAGACCTCCTCCTATGCAATCTTAACATCAACATTTTCCTACCAGGTTAATTTCCGTCCATTTTTTCCCCTCCATTTCTGTTGAAAACACCATTGCAGGGTCTTCGCTCCTTTTTAATTTTGATTTGCGTAAGCTTAGGAAGAAATTCCAGTGGCAACCAATTTCAAAATTACGCCTGGCAGAGAGCGGGTGTAAGTCCTGCATTGCCCAAGTCTTCTTGTGTGTACGTGGCACTGTCAGGCATTTTAAATTTTCAATATTTATGCGTACACAAGTGAAGAAAGCAAAGAGCAAAAGACCTGCGGTAAGGAGCTTAAAAATCCAACTCCAGGTCAGAAACAATAGCCTGGAAGAAAAAATAGTTCCTGAAATCAGACTATGCGGTAACTGGCTAGAGGAATTGGGGTTTATTCCCGAAAAAGGGGTCAATATTACAACTCGGAAAAAACTACTAATTATTCGTGTTGAAGAATGAAATGGAGCCGTCAGCACATTGTGGTTGACGGTTTTGAGCTTTATATGACACAAAATGAGGCCAAGCGGAAGCAGCGTTCCGACATTTTATTTTTTAACCCGCGAGCAAGCACGCAGGTCTGGCTGCAGACCCAGTTTGAAATTATGAAATTAGTTATGTGGATTCAAAAGTCAAAAGCAGGGTCGAAATCCGCAATCAAATGCAAATATCAAAATCAAAATATAACGACCTCTTAAAGCATATTGGCTCCACCATTGAAACGGGACAGACAGAGTATTTGTTCAATTTAACTTATTTATCCTTTTTCGTATTGTGATCCCTGAAGGCAATCATGAATGCTATACCACTGAATCCCAGCGCTTCAAATATGCTTGTCACCTCATTCCCCTTATCTACATAAGGGTCGGCGATGGCCCTGGGAATATGTAGGACCAGTACCCAAAGAAAGAGCATGATGCCGAGCAGCATGGCTATTTGCTTCCGCCTGATGTCCAATATAATCGCTACACCCGAGCCTGTGAGCGCCACGCCGGCAAAATTGGTCCAGAAAATTTTATTGCCAATCCAGTCCGGTACCAACAGCGCCACATATTTGGTGTACAAAAAATGATCCATGCCAAAAACGATGAGCATGATGGCAAAGAATATGCTTCCCAAGGGAATGGCTTTCTCCAAAAATCTTAGCCAGGAATATCCCTTTTGAGAACCCGAAATTTCTTCGGGAAAACTTCCCGCAACTACGAATGCCCCTCCTGATAAGGCCAGTAATTTGAATGCATTGGTCCATAGTGCTAAATGGTTGCCTATAGGGTCAATGAATGTTTCGTAGGGAACCTGACAACTAAGAAACAACAAGAGGAGTATGGCTCCCAATACAAGAGAGACCTTTCTGGGCCTGTATTTGAAAATGATGGCGAGCCCCGCTCCTACCAGGCCGAGGCTGGCCGCCCATACCCAGATAACAAGCCCTGGAATGCCTGAAGGCCAGGGTGGCATTATTACCGGGCGGAATTCTGAGTAAAAAAATTGTTGAAACCCAATAGCAGCCATGCAGATGCCATAAAATACCCTAGCTGTATTTACAATTCTATTCATGATAAGCTTTTTGATATCCTCAAATTTAGTCAGCCAGAGGGGGACAAGCGACTAAGTCTTTATTCATGTTGGAACAAAGCGGTACAAGAAGCAGGCAATGGAATTCTTTCAAAAAGCATAATTTTATTCAGAATTCTTTAGACTATGCCTGCCGAGGATATTTCTCTTGCCAAGATCAGGAAACTGATTGAGACCAAACTGGGTTGGGGTGACAGTGATGACTGGACAAACCAGGACTTCCTGGAATTGAGCAGTAAAATTCTGGAAGAACAGGAACTGTCTGTGAGTCATGTGACCCTGAAACGGATTTGGGGTAAAGTGAGGTATACCAGTTTGCCGAATACATATACTCTGAATATTCTCGCCCGCTTTGCAGGCTATCAGGGCTGGAGAGATTTCAAAGTGAAAACCGCAGACGATCCAATGATGGCAGGGGTTACAGACGAGACTGTTACTCTAAGGCCAGCCAAGACTGTTGGATTTCCCAAACCAGGGAATCAGGTTCTAAAACCAATTCTATATGGCGCTGTCTTGATTGGCCTGGCTACTTCTATTGCTTTATTTGTCCCGAAGCACAAAAAGAAAATCGACCCAAATGATTATTCTTTCAGCACCAAAGAAGTTCTAAAGGCCGGCGTACCCAATTCGGTAATCTTTGACTATAATGCCACCAATGCTCCCACAGATTCAGTAATCATTCAGCAATCCTGGAACACAAAATTGAGAACCAAAGTTTCAAAAGATCAGCATCAGCATACTTTAATCTACTATTTTCCCGGTTTCTTCAAGGCAAAACTGGTGGTGGACAACCAGATTGTTAAGGAGCGCAACTTATTGATCAAATCAGATGGATGGATGGCCGCGGTTGAATCGTCACCCATGCCCGTATATTTTAAGAAAGAAGAGTTTTTTGTAAATGGGAAGATGTCATTGCCGGCAGATAAGATCAAGGCCCAGAATATTAGTTTCTATCCACAGGCTCCCGAACTATTCTATTCGAATGTGCAGGATTTTGGGGAAATATATTCTGACAATTTTGTTTTTGAAACTTCCTTACGCAACGATTTTAAGGAAGGCTCTTCGGTATGCCAGATGACCCATGTTTACCTGCTATGTGAAGGGACGGCCGTCGGTATCCCGCTCTGTGCCAGGGGCTGTGAATCCAATATTGATTTCTTTTTTGCCGGTTATAGTATTTCAGGAAAACAAAAAGATCTGTCCGGCTTCGGTGTAGATTTTAATGATTTTGTAAAACTGCGGATTGAATCAGTGAATGCGAAAGCCAAAATATTTTTGAACGACAAATTATCTTATGAAGTGGATAAGGATATCAGCAAATCGAAAATCATTGGAATCCTCTTTGCCTTCCAGGGGACCGGAACAGTTGACTACTTAAAATTGTCAAATAAGGTAGTTTCTTTTGAAGACGGATTTTAGGAGAGTTCGTACATGATTTTTTTTATCAGAAATTATGGCCTGATCTAATCAAACCCTTATTCTAATTGAGCCATTTTGCTTGGAATCTTGCATGTTACCCCGGGCAGCGATATAATTCTAATTTTCAAGATTAGAGCTTTATGAGACAAAATTTGATAATCAGCTTATTTTATTTACCTTATACAATTACTCCAAGCTAATAACGCCAATAAACTTTGTATTGAATAAATTATGGCCAAAAAGCTTCTTCCAAGGACCCTGACTCTTTTAACGATCGCTCTTTTCTCCTATTGTTTATTATCGGCACAGGTGAATGTTGTAACGCAGCATTATGATCAGGGACGCACAGGATGGTACAACAAAGAGACCCTTCTGAACAAAAGCAATGTACACAATGGATCATTTGGTAAATTATTCTCACGAAGTGTTGACGACCAGTTGTACGCGCAGCCTTTAATACTGCAGGGTGTGGATATACCTGGTGTTGGGAAAAAAAATATTGTTTATCTGGCTTCGGTAAACAATACCGTTTATGCGTATGACGCAGATTCAGCCCTCATTGATACAGCTTACTGGAAAATAAACTTGACCCCGGTTGGATCTCGTCCTGTAAAGCAGGCCGACCTTACTGGCGCCTGCCCCGGCAATTTTCAAAGCAATATTGGGATTGTTGGTACGCCGGTGATTGACACTCTGACAAAAACCATATTCATGGTGGCCAGAAGCATCAACCCTGCCACTAAGGTTTTCAGCGAATATCTGCACGCGCTTGACATCAGCACAGGCAATGAAAGGCCTAACAGCCCGGTTCTTATTCAAGCCCAGCTAAACGGCACCGGAGACGGGAATATCAATGGAATTGTGCTTCTTGACCCTCAAAAAAATAACCAGCGTCCTGCACTACTCTTATTGAATAACACTGTGTATATAGGATTCTCTTCGCATTGCGACTGGGGTCCTTATCATGGGTGGTTATTGGGTTACGATGCCTCCTCCCTTCAGCAAACTTTTGTTTTCAATGACACGCCGGATGGCTATAACGGAGGCATCTGGATGAGTGGCACTGGTCCTGCTGCAGATAGTGCCGGACAGATTTACTTTTCCACTGGTAACGGTTCCGTAGGCGTTACAAATAATCCATCCAACCTGAGGAACCGGTCAGAATCAGTCATTAGACTAACGCCTTCGGACAACCTGCAACCCGTGAAGGATTTTTTCACACCTAATAATTACCCTGATCTGGAAGCCGCTGACCTGGACCTTGGTACCAGTGGGGTAATGATCATTCCGGGTTCCCAAAGAGTTGTCACAGCATGCAAGGATGGAAATATTTATCTGCTGGATCAAACTAATCTTGGCGGATACGATGCAACTACTAATAAATGCATTCAGGCAATTAATTTGGGAGTAAACGCCAACATGCATGCGCAATTCACTTATTTCGGAGGCGCTCAAAACGAGTATGCCTATTTCTGGCCTGAAAATACCGCTCTAAAGGCCATCCCGTTTAACAGGATCACGGGGAAGTTTGATGATCAGCGGGTCATCACGAGTGGAGTCCCGGGTCCTGTTGGTCAAACCGGTTCCATGATGTCTGTTTCTTCCAATGGTTCCATTGATTCAACCGCCATTCTCTGGGCTAGCCATCCTGTAAACTGTGATGCGGAAAGCTATAATTGCCCGGGCATATTAAGAGCATTGGATGCCCAAGATGTTACAAAAGAACTTTGGAATTCAGGGATCATAGCAGTTGAAAATCCTGGAAATTTTGCAAAATTCAATAGTCCGGTTATAGCAAACGGCAAGGTATATCTTGCAACCTTTTCCAATCAACTGGTAGTTTACGGGCTTACAAACTCTATTCCCGACACCTGCAATACTCCGAATATTGCCTTGAACAGGCCAGCTTTTGCTTCTTCGGCAGAAGGGCCCCAATGGCCTGCTACAGCGGCTTTTGATGGCGACACTACTACCCGCTGGTCGAGTGAATTCAGCGATCCGCAATATATTTATGTTGATTTGGGCAGGAGATACGACCTGTGTACTGTGAAACTAAAGTGGGAAACAGCCTTAGGAAAGGATTTTCAGATTCAGGTTTCTGATGATGCCGTTTACTGGCAATCCATAGCCAATTTTGCAAACAATGGTTCTCTTTTAAATATTATTCATCTCCAGGGCACAGGCAGATACCTGCGAATGCTGGGCATCGCCCGAGGTACCGGTTATGGCTATTCATTGTATGAATTGGAAGTTTATGGCGCCGAGAGTTCCATAAAATGCGCAGCTCCGGATGGACTTTCCTTCAGCAATATTTACGAAAACTCTGCGACATTTCATTGGCGCGCCAATGGTGCTGACAGTTTTAATCTCCAATATAAATCAGTTAATGCTAATAGCTGGACCAGCGTAAGCTCCATTCAAAATAATATCACAGTCAACAATCTTAATTGCGGAACAGACTATTATTTCAAAGTGCAGGGTATATGTTCCGACGCATCCATAAGCCCCTATGGCGCACCTGCAGCTTTTTCAACGCTTCCCTGCGGCAGCAATTGCGGCCTCCTGCCTTCTCACTGGACATCACAGGATATTGGGGTACCGGCTCAGTCTGGGTCTGCCTGTTATTCGAATGGAATCTTTGCACTAAGCGCTTCAGGAAATGATATATGGGATGTTGCAGACCAGTTTCATTACGCTTATGCTGTGCTGCAGGGTGATGGCTATTTTTCGGCAAGGATTCATTCATTAGATCAAAGCAACCCATGGAATAAATTCGGCCTCATGATCAGGGAAAGCCTGGAGTCCGGATCAAGGCACGCATTCATAGCATTAACCAGCGGAAATGGCATCGCTTTCCAGTACCGCCAATTCACAGGGAACAACAGCAGTAATACCAACGAACCGGGTTTCACTGCTCCTTACTGGATCAAATTGGTGAAAAAGGGATCTGTTTATAGTGCCTACAAGTCGGCAGATTCTGTGAGATGGATCCAGGTGGGTAATTCAATTGATCTGGGTTTTGGTAATAATACCCCGGTCTATTGTGGGCTGGCATTAACGAGCCATGACAACAATATTATTTCCGTTGCCACAGCAGATTATTTTATTTCATCGGGCCTCACTCAATTTGGCCTGCAGGCCTTTTCAGGCGAGCTGACCGCTAACCAAACAGTGGAATTAAACTGGACAACTTCCCTGGAATTGAACACAGACTGTTTTATAGTGGAGAAATCTGTTGATAATATGCATTTTGCCATCATAGACTCTGTCCCGGCAGTCGGCAGCGGAAGGACAATGTCTAACTATATTTCACGTGATATCAACCCTTCGACGGGTATCAACTATTATCGCCTCAAAATGGTGGATATTTTGGGCAACTATAAATATTCACAGTTAGTCGTTATTCGGTTAACCTCGAGTAAATTGCCATTGATATATCCAAATCCTGCTTCAGGCAACGTAAATATCCTTCAGGGAACTGATGTTATAAAATCTATAACCTTCTATGATCTTACCGGAAGAAGAATTTTACAAATCCGTAACAACAATAACACTCCTTTGTTTAGTATTCCTTTGTACAACTTCCCGAGAGGTGTTTTTATAGTTGAAATCAGAACCCAAAATGAAATATACCGGCAAAAATTATTGAAGCGATAAAAGAAACGGCTTGCTTTTCATCGAAGTCTGTTCTTGACATTTCCAGCTCTCGGGCCCATAGTTATTTTTGGATCGCTGCGATTGCATATTCATTTCCGGCAGAGCTCCATGGAAGGTAGAATTGAAATTGTGGCGTTTGAATATCCGGCTCACCATATTGAACCAGCAAAATAATTCTGAATCGGTGCTCTATTCACAAAAATGCGGGTCTTGTCTTCGTGATGCTTCAACCGGCAAAAGGAATTCCATGCATTTGATCATTCTATAATAATCTGGTTGAATGCCTCCAAATTCGCAAAAAGTAACTATATTTCCTACTCAATTCCTTAACCCAACCAAAACCGACCAAAATTCAGAATGAGAAATGCACTGCTTAGCTTTTTTTCGGGTTTTGTCTTTGTTTTCGCTTCTCAATCTATAGCAGCCCAGTCCGTATTTGAGGATAGCAGTTATAGGGCCAATGCGCTGAATTATCTTGTCAAACTGTATGACACGACAACGCTGGAAAATCTTCATCTATACAATGGATTTGAGCCTTCTTCCTATAATTATCAGACCAAAGGACATCCTTTTTTTTTGACCGACCAGATGGAAAAGGGTTCTATCTGGTATGACGGGTTCAAGTACAAGGATCGCCTGCTTTCCTACAATCTATTTCAGAACGAAGTCATTACCATGCACTTCAATAATGTGTATAGGTTCAGTCTGATCAATGAAAAGCTGCAATCATTTTCCATAGGGGACCATATTTTTGTGAAGCTGGAAGCCGACAGTGGCAATGGCAGCGTCATCAGCACCGGATTTTACGATCGCTTGTACAATGGACAATCCGTATCTGTCTTTGCCCAAAGGACAAAGAGCCTGGAAGAACATATAACTGCGCAGAACCTGGAGACTTATTTCGTGCAACATAACCGATATTTCATTAAGATTGGCGGAACTTATTATTTAGTGAGCAATAAGAAATCCGTATTGAAACTGTTCGGAAAGCAGAAAAAACAAATCCAGGATTTTCTTCGAAAGAATAAGATCAAATTCCGTAGAGACCGCGAATATGCGATGGTGAGGATTGCAGGATTCGCTGACCAGTTCAAAAATTGAATGTATGTTGAGGGACTTCCGCAGGATAATTATATTATGTGCCATTTTGATCCTGGCCCTCAATGGATTTGGGCAGGCGGGAAAGACCATTAGCGCGAGCTATGAGCAGACCCCATTTGAACAATTTGTGCGTGACATTGAATCCAAAACCGATTACCATTTCTATTATAATGCCGCGGAGCTTGACAGTCTCAGCGTTACGCTTAATGTAAGCGGAAAATCATTGCCGTTCATTCTGCAACAGGTATTTCAAAACACCGATTTCCGTTATGCCCTGGACAGCCGCAACCGGGTATTCATAGCAAGGAGATTTGAGATCCTTACCAGCCTCCCACCCGGATTCTTTGGGAAGAAAAGGAACCCCATGGATTCCATAGCCCTGGCTGGCAGAGACTATACTGACAGTGCAGAAGAAAAGGAAAGAGAAAAGGACGCGGCGACAGCAGAGAATAAATTATATGAGTTGGGGATCAAGACCAACCAGTTGAAAGCTGGTAATGCCATTGTTGCCGGGTATGTGAGAGATGCTAAAAATGGAGAACCGATCGTAGGCGCCGCGGTTTATGTTGAAAATTCGAACAAGGTTTCGATCACGGATCAATACGGTTATTTCGCGCTTACCCTGCCCCGTGGCAGACAGGTACTCAGAATTGCCAGCATGGGGATGAGGGAGACGAGGCGGCAGATCATGCTGTATTCCGATGGCAAACTAAATATTGACCTCCATGATTTCATACCCAGCCTGAAAGCCATTGTGGTTGTGGCTGAGAAGATATCGAATGTTAAGGGAGTGCAGATGGGATTGGAAAGGGTCAATATCCGGACCATCAAACAAATTCCGGTTGTATTTGGTGAAACAGACGTTTTGAGGGTAGTTCTCACCCTGCCGGGCGTTACATCTGTTGGAGAAGCCAGCACCGGATTCAATGTTCGCGGCGGGGCAGCAGACCAGAATCTCATTCTGTTTAACGACGCCACTATCTATAATCCTTCGCATCTCTTCGGCTTTTTTTCTGCATTCAACCCCGACGTGGTTCAGGATATCGAATTATACAAGAGCAGTATTCCTGAAAAATATGGTGGACGGCTTTCCTCAGTATTGGATGTAACAACACGAAACGGGAACAAGAAAAAATTTGCCGGTACCGGCGGAATCGGACCACTCACCAGCAGACTAACCCTGGAAGGTCCCATTGTAAAAGATAAGACGACATTTATTGTCGGGGCAAGATCATCCTATTCAAACTGGATACTCAAAAACCTCCACAATGATGATTTCAATAAGAGTAAGGCGTCATTCTATGACCTGAACCTCATCCTGAGCCACGAAATCAATTCAAAAAACAATTTGTACCTTACTGCATACACGAGCAGCGACAAATTCAAACTCAATAGCGACACGCTTTATCAGTACAAGAACATGAATTTGTCTTTGAAATGGAAGCATATTTTCAATAATAAATTTTATGCTGTCGCCACTACCGGGGTTGATCATTATCAATACGCCGTTTCCAGTGAGCACAATCAAGTTAACGCCTACAAGCTCAATTTCAATATTAACCAAATAAGCGGCAGGGTTGATTTTAGTGTCGCGGCAGGGAGTAAGCATAGTATTGGATTCGGATTGGCATCGGTGCTTTACAAATTGCATCCGGGTTCTCTTAACCCGGTAGGAAGCCAGTCCCTGGTAACCCCGGATATCGTGAATGCCGAACAGGGCTTGGAATCTGCCCTGTATTTCGGCGATAAGATTGATTTTGGCTCCAGGCTCTCGGTGAACCTGGGATTAAGATATTCCATGTTCAATTATCTGGGACCCCAGCAGGTATACAATTATGTGCCCGGACAACCCCGTGAAGAGAGTAATATCACGGATACTTCCCATTATTCGAATGGGGCTTTTATCAAAACCTATCAAGGGCCGGAAGTCAGGGTCACGGCAAGATATACGCTGGACGATGTGACTTCTTTGAAAATGGCATATAACAGCACCCGTCAGTATATCCATTCACTGTCCAATACTGCCGCCATCTCCCCCACTGATATCTGGAAATTGAGCGATCCCAATATCAAACCACAAATTGGAGAGCAGATATCTCTGGGCCTCTACCGAAATTTTAAATCGAATTCCATTGAAACATCCATTGAAGTCTATTATAAGAACCTGCATCATTACCTGGATTATAAGAGCGGTGCCACGCTAATCCTGAATCACCATATCGAAACGGACGTGATGAATACGAAAGGGAAAGCCTATGGAGTCGAAATCTTATTGAAAAAACTCAGCGGAAAAATGAACGGATGGATCAGCTATGCCTATTCCCGGACTGAGCTGAGGATGGATGACCCGATCGCAGGCACGCTAATCAACAAGGGAGCCTATTATCCGGCGAACTTTGACAAACCACATAATGTAAATTTCATAGGCAACTACAGGTTTACGCATCGTTTCAGCATGTCCCTGAATACGACCTATAGCACAGGTAGACCCATAACCCTGCCCATTGCAGTTTATGATTACGCCGGATCACAACGGGTATTTTATTCAGACAGGAACCAGTACCGGATCCCTGATTATTTCAGGGCAGATTTCTCCATGACACTCGAAGGCAACCATAAGATTAAACAGCTCATTCATAATTCCTGGTCTGTGGGAGTTTATAACCTCACCGGAAGAAAGAATGCGTATTCTGTATATTTCACACAGGAGAACGGAATCGTTAAGGGGTATAAGTTGTCCATTTTCGGCACTGCCATTCCATTCATCACCTACAATTTGAGATTTTGACATGCTCCCGGAAAATTCATCATACAAGAAAATTCATTCATTGAGATTCAGAAATCCAGTGCTGGCAGGAATTATTACTATTTGTTTGAGCCTGGTATCAGGCTGTAAGGAAAAATATGAGCCGCCTGAAGTGCTGGTCGACAATAAATTCCTGGTCGTAGATGGATTTATTAATGGCGGAGGAGATCAAAGCATTCTGAAATTGAGCCGCACTCGTACTCTGGCTGATAAGAATTTGATTTCTCCCGAATTGAACGCTCAGATTTCAGTTGAAGAAGAAGGCGGTGGCATAATTGGATTTTTCCAGGATCAGGGAGGTGGGCAATACAGTATTTCTCCACTGGGCCTAAATGCACAAAAAAAATATCGGATCAATATTCATACTTCCAGCGGAGGTGATTATCAATCTGATTTTGTACCCGTGAAATACAGCCCACCTATCGACAGCATCAGTTGGGGCCTGGATCCTACGGGCCTTACTGTTTATGCCAATACGCATGATCCTCAAAACAATACCAGGTATTACCGCTATGAATATGAAGAAACCTGGGAACATCATTCGGAATATGAGCCTTACCTGCAATATCTGAACGGACACGTGGTATTCCTGGACCCTCTCCAAGCCCCATTTAAATGCTGGACTTCAAATAGTTCCAAGGATATACTTTTAGCTTCCACTGCTAAGCTACAGGATGACATACTTTATCATTACCCTCTTACTTTCATTCCGATGAATACCGAAAGGATCTCGGTCAAGTATAGCATATTGGTTAAGCAATACGCACTGACAGATGAAGCATTTCTGTATTGGACCAGTTTGCGGAAGAATACAGAACAATTGGGGACACTGTTTGATCCACAGCCTTCACAGCTAACAGGCAATATTCATTCTGTCAGCAATCGAGCCGAAGTTGTGTTAGGTTTTATCACTGCTTCCTCAGTGCAACAATCCAGGATTTATATTTCCAATGATGAAGTAGCGCCTTGGAAATTGCCCCGAAACTGCATTCAGCTTGATATCCCTTCGGACAGTATAGCAATTTATTTCGGAATGTGGGGATATGCTCCGGTGGCTTCAAATGGATTATTCCGGTTTTATGCGGCGGAAAAGAAATGCCTGGATTGCAGGCTACAGGGAGGAACAATCACAAAGCCTTCGTTCTGGCCCTGACATTACAATTTCAACGACAAAATGATTCATGTGAAAAAAAGAAGTTCCCCGGAAATATTTTTTGAGCCTGCAATGGGAGTTAGATGGCTATTTGCCCTTTGCCTGTTTTTATGTGCATCCAAATCCATGGGCCAATCGGCTTCACTGGAAAATATCAGGCAGCATTTCATTCACTATGGACGGGAAAACCTGCAGGAAAAGCTATTCGTCCATACCGATAAGTCCTTTTACCTGGCCGGGGAATTGATATGGTTTAAGATTTATGATGTGGATGGGAGTTTTCATAAACCACTTGAACTGACTAAAGTGGCCTATGTTGAACTCCTGGACCAGGCACAAAAGCCGGTTGCTCAGGCTAAAATTTCCATGCAGGAAGGAACAGGAAATGGATCATTCTTCCTTCCCGTATCGCTTCATTCCGGCAACTTTACTTTGCGAGCCTACACCAACTGGATGAAGAATTTCAACAGCAGTTATTTTTTTGAGAAGAGGGTCACGGTCGTGAACACACTAAGGAGTCCCGATCCGGTACAGCAAACCGATTCGGCAACCTATAGGGCCGGGTTTTTCCCCGAAGGAGGCGATCTGGTTCAGGGGCTTCAAAACAGGTTGGCTCTGGAAATTCTGGACACCAACGGAAAGGGTGTGGAAGGCTGCCAAGGTGCCCTGCTCGACCAGAATGGAGATACCGCTGTTCAATTCAACTCCGGCAGGTTTGGATTGGGAAATTTTTATTTCCGGCCCGAGGCCAATAAGACCTACCATGCGGTGATTAAAATTGGAACCGATACAATAATTCAACAGGAGCTACCCAGGATCCTTGAAAAAGGATTTGTCATGAACCTGGTTGATGCCGGCAGCGACAGTTTGAAACTGACTGTTGAAACAAATTCTACCGTTTCGGATGTGACGCTATTGCTGCTAATACATACCCGCCAGGTGCTGGACCTTACTGAAACCCTGCAACTGAATAAAAACAAGGCCATATTTTTCATAGACAAAAAAAAGCTGGGTGAGGGAATTTCCCAACTAACGATATTCAATAGCGCCCGGCAGCCACTTTGTGAAAGATTGTATTTCAAGAAACCCGGGGAACTTCATTTGCGCTTAGAGACTGATCAAAAAGTATATGCGCTTCGGCATAAGGTAGAATTGGGAATTCAATCGGAGAATGAATCCGGCAGTCCTCTTGCGTCTAATTTGTCAATGTCTGTTTTTCTCCTGGATAGTCTGCAGTCTCCTGAAGATGTTGATATTCTGAGTTATCTCTGGCTGCAATCCGACCTGAAGGGCCACATTGAATCACCCGCATATTATTTCAGGAATTCCGGAAAAGAAGTAGAAGAGACTACCGATAATCTCATGATGACACACGGATGGAGAAGATTTCGTTGGGAAGACGTGCTGAGTAATGAGAGAAAGGTGCCCGAATTCATTCCTGAGTTTGAAGGACATATCGTAAGGGGAAGAATTCTGGACAATAAGAATTCCTCGCCTGCCGATGATATTACAGCTTATTTGTCTATTCCCGGTGAAAAATCATTGTTTTGCGCCGCCACCAGTGACCAAAATGGTAACCTTCATTTTGATGTCAAGGACTTTTTTGGGTCTGAAGAGGTGATAGTTCAGACAAACGGATGGAAGGACAGTTCATATCACGTAAATATTCTGAGCCCATTTTCTGAAAAAAATTCGGGAATTGGAATGCCAAGCCTCAGGCTCTCAAAAGATCAGGAAGGCCAACTTTTGGAAAGAAGCATCAATTCACAGGTTCAAAATGCGTATCTGGCTGCTCAGATCAATAGATTTCTTAACCCAATCCCGGATTCCAGTTTATTTTTTGGCAGACCGGACAGGACTTATTTACTGGACGATTATGTAAGATTCAGCAGCATGGAGGACGTATTTAGGGAATATGTTACCGAAGTATTATTGAAAAGAGAGAGGGGAAAAAACCATACAAGAGTTGCCCTTCCCGGCAAAGGATTCTTTGATGAAGATCCGCTTGTGCTGGTAGATGGAGTGCCCCATTTCAATCCCGATTCCATTTTGGCATTGGACCCACTCAAAATGAGAAAGCTTGATGTCGTGAAACGAAAGTATTTTATTGGTCCTGCCATTGCACCGGGGATTATCAGTTTTATCAGCTACAAGAAAGACTTAAGTGACATTCAATTGGAGCCTGGAGCCCTTGTAGTGGAATATCCGGGCCTGCAATTGCAAAGAGAATTCTATTCGCCCTCCTACAATACAGAAGTCCGGTTGCATGATCGCATGCCCGATTTCAGAAATGTATTATATTGGTCACCTGAAATAAAAACCGGGTCATCGGGCAGGGAACAAGCCAGTTTCTACACTTCAGATCAGGCAGGCAGGTATGCCGTAATGATCCAGGGCATCACGCCTGATGGAAAAGCGGGCAGTCAGCTAATTGTCTTTGATGTAAAAAACTGAGTCAATATTCAAGCTGAGTTACTAACTTCCAATTACAGATTTCAATAAGCCATCTTAGCTCAGTTGGTAGAGCGGTTCACTCGTAATGAACAGGTCACCAGTTCAAGTCTGGTAGATGGCTCTGTCTCTTTCAAACCAGGAATTGACAAGTGCCGGGTTGCAGGAGATGGTTAACTATTTCATTTGTCTTTACTGCGCAGAACGCTTTTACCAAATCGTACCTTTTCTATTCATTTGATTGCAGGATTCCAGTCCGGATTTATCGAAAAATAACTATATATCATTGATTAACAACTATTTAAGCAGATTATTGCAGAGGTTACAAAAGCCCTGGTGGTGGTTACTAATTAAATACAATATGCAATGAATACAGGCGGGAAATTTTCAGACGAGGAATTGATGGAGGCAATACAAAAGAATGAGAGAAAAAACGATGCCATCAGGTACCTGTACCAGGAATATTTTGATAGCCTTAGTTCTTTGATCACTTATAATAGCGGCAGCCCTGAAGACGCGCAGGACATATTCCAGGAAGTGATTGTGAGTTTTGTTCAGATTGTGCAGGACGGAAAGTTCCGGGGAGAATCGAGCATCAAGACTTTTTTATATGCTCTGGCACGTAATACCTGGTTGAATGAGCTGAAGCGAAGAGGAAGAATGAATCAGAGAAACAAATTGTATGAAGAAGGCCGCGACAGTGTTACCATTCCGGCTTCTGAATCATTTGAAAACAGGGAAATCAGGAAACAACTCCTGGCATCTGTGGGGAGGCTTGGAGAAGATTGCAGAAGGATACTTACACTTTTTTATTATGAAGGATTGTCAATGAAAGAGATTCTGGAACAGACTGCTTATGAGAATGACCAGGTGGTGAGAAATAAAAAATACAAATGCCTGAAACAATTGGCCGATCTAATAAACAATGACAAGATCATAGCTGAAAATCTGAAACAAATAGATCATGAACAAGGATTTTGAATTTACAACCGAATTATTCGATAAATATCTGAATGCGGAACTGTTGCCAGAAGAAATGAAGCTGGTAGAAAACAGGCTGCAGGAAGATCCCCGGTTAATGAATGAATACAATAATTTGAAAATGGCGATAGATGCTGCAAGGCTTGATGGCTTGAGCATCGAGGTTGCCGGGATTGGCAAAGAATACTTTTCCGGAAGCAGGGGAAATAAAAACAATCAGTCCCGAGGCAGGATTCGGTCAATTGGATATTATGCTTTGAGGGTTGCGGCCTTGTTGCTTGTTGTGGCAGGCTCCTACCTCGCCATCTTGTATGCAACGGTATCACCGGAAAAAGTATTTGCGGATAATTATTATCCTTATGAATTGCCTGCGTCCCGGTCAGGTTCTCAAACCAGTGATTTGGAAAAATTCTATATCTCCTCACAATGGAACCAGGTATTGGCCCTAATGGAGCCATTGGAAGACCGGACACAAAAAGAATTGTACCTGGGTGGCCTCTCGGCCATGCGGACAGCCAAATTCCAATACGCGATAAAATTATTCGAAAAGCTTCTGGAAAATAATCAGGTTAACCAGGAACAGAGTTACCAGGATGGGTCAGAATTCTACCTTGCGTTGACTTATATCAAATTGGGTGAATATGACAAGGCCCGGACTTTATTCCAATTGATCAGGAATGATCCGCGCCATGCCTATAACAACCAGGTGCATGCGATGGATCTCTTGAAATTGAAGCTATTGAGCTGGAAAAAATAATTATCGTCAGGCGTCGGTTACATTTCGTCGAGCGGCGCTTACTAATATAGTATATCATTATCCTATGATTGATCAAAAAAAATCCGATTTCCCGGTTACAATATTGAATTCGATGTTTACTAATTAACAGAAGGTTTCCAGACAGAAAAGATTGACAGATTATATTATCACATGCATCCATTCCTTTGAAGAACAAATCCTAAATCCGACGAGAACCAACCAATCCAATTCAGATGAAATCCACAACCCTGGATCTCAAGATCAACCCGACCATTGTGTGAAGAAGAATCCAGATCCGCAGAAAACCAAATTATAAAGCCAATTCTATGAAATGACCCCTGGTGACCGGAAATTCCTCATTTAACTCCGGCCTCATTATGTGGATCCAATTCCGGAAAACCATCAGCACACCTCTCAAAATAATTCCGGGAAGCAGTGACTGCTTCCCGGAGCTTTAGGGAAAACACAATATTGTATTTAAGAATTTCTCCCCTCCCATTTTCCTGGCATCATCCTGGTCTTCTGAGAAATGATTCAAATTACTTTATCAGATTTATTTTGTTTTCCTGCTTCTATTCAGGATGTAAATGGCCAGAATTCCCGTAAGGCCCAGGATGCCAAGCCCCACAATCAACCAGGTTCCTGTATAAGATTTGTACAAGGGATCGACCTGTCCCACCAAAATCAAATGAGCCCATAGTGAAGGGTTTTTCACGGTCGAAGGAAATTTTTTCATAAACTCCAGCTTGGCTTGTCTCAGCGCACTCGAAATATCATCTCCTTTCCTTAGATTTTCGTGAAACTTATTTATGATAAACGCCGTGGCTTTGTCGTCGGCGCGCCAGAGAGTGGTAATGACGCTGGGGCAACCTGCATAAAGCACTCCCCTGCTGAGACTCATTACACCTTCTCCCTGCACAAATTTTCCGATCCCTGTTTCGCAGGCACTCAATATCATCAGCTTTGTTGAGTCCAGGTTCAAGCCATAAAGTTCATTCAGGTATAATTTGAAACTTTCCGGTTTCATTGCATTTGTTGGAAAAAAAGCGATGAATGACTGGGATGGTTTTTCCGTATTCATCACTGCATGTGTTGCCAGGTGCAGGATGCCGTAATTGTTTGCATTCTGCATAAAGCTGGCTTTTGTTGCGGCGGAATCCATCAAAATTTTCCCCTGCAAGGATTCCACTTCCATTGCGGTGGCTGGCAATTGATCCAGTGAATTAGAGTCATTAGGCAGGTATAGCCCCTGGTTATCAAATGGGGCCATGGCCAGCAGGCCTTCATTTCCCTCTTTGGAATTCGCGCCGGATTGAGCCGACATGAATTCGGTTGAAACATTATAGCTGATCGTATAATCTTCAATCAACATTTTTTCCGTTGCCGGATTGCGCAGTATTTCAAATGGCAAAAAATAGAAGGCCCCATCGGGCAGAACAATCCATTCCTTCTTGTTCTTAAGAAGTTCAAATACCGGTTCAACCAAGTCGCTGAACAAACCAGTGCTAACCGTCTCGTACAAATGTTGCTGCCCATCCTCCATATCGTATAAACTCCTTTGCAACGCCTTGATATGTGGCCAGTCGAGCCGATTGGTCTTCAGGGAAAAATGACTGATCTCATTTTTAGTAATCGCAAAGACATGGAGGATGGAATCAGTGAAATACAGATCGAGCAAGGCCTGATCATCCGAAATTCTTGTCTGCTGAAATTCTGCCCGTGAGGGAAATTCTCCATAGCCCTGAATATCCTGAGGGTTTAAGAATTTCCTGATTTTTTTTTGGAGGAATGACAGGTCCAGTTCTGTGTTCCTTTTCTCCAGAGTCAATTCCGTACCATTGATGCTGTCAGGCGCCTGATCCGCCTTCACCTGCAATCTGGCAATTTTATACTTGAGGTTTCTTTCTTTCTGCAGGAGGCTGTCGGGTACCCTGGACCGGCTCTTAACTGAAAATTCCTGAAGATTTGCCACGAGCACGGAGGACTTATTTCTTTCGGCGATACTGAATGCGGTCCAGAGCAGTGAATCCTTGCCCGTGATATGGTAGAGGCTGACGGCAATATCAACCGCCTTATGATAGGCCTTATTATTATTTTTTTTCAGAAATATTCTGGCTTCATCGGTGTCCATGCTTCTTTCCAAATAGGTTGCCAGGTCAATGGCCGAAAGATAGGCGGAGAGCGCAGCAAATTCATACTGGATATCTGCAGTGGCCTTATACATGATTTCAAATGTGGAAGCCTTTTTTATCAGGGCCCTGAACAACATGTAAGAAGAGAATGTGCCCCAGAAATTAATAGGATTGCTGTATAGGCTTGTATCTGTGAATTCATGTTCAAGGGATACAATCGCATTTTGATATTGGCGGATAGCCAGAAAGGGCTGGCCCACCGCATTCAGATAGTCGCCTTTATAAATATGGAATAAACCGGCAATCCTCGCATTTGTGGAATGACCGGTTTCATTCATAATATTTTCTGAAGCATTCAGATAAAACAAGGCGGAATCATATTGCTTCAACATCAGGTATGCGTCGGCTATTTCATTGAGCAGGCCCGGAGCATGACTCAGGTTACGACTGTAATGAAAATAACGAAGGGCTTCCTGGTATTGCCCCAGGGACATATAGATATTTCCAATATTCAGGTAGATCGTATCGGTGAACTGATGGGTTTGTAGCAATGAGAGATAACTATTCAATGCTTCATCATATTTTTCCAACTTCACCTGGGCTGTGGCGATATTCAATTTGAAATTCACTTTTTCCACGCTGTCCGCAGCAGGATTTTTTTCGATAAGCTGTAGCGCTTTTTCGAGATAGTTCTTGCTCTGAAGAAAATTTCCACCTTCAAAGTATAAGGCTCCGAGGGTATTATAAAGTCTTTCCACTTCAACGGTCAGGGAATATTTATTGGCGAGCGCCTCAGCTTTTTCCAGGAGCTGTCTGGTGGAATCGAATTGACCGTTACGGTAATATATTGCGCCTGCATAGAGAAGCGGTTTGAAATTCAGGGAATCGATGAATCCCTGGATTTTAGGTGCAAGGTCCAACGCGCCCAGGTAACCAGCTTTGGCATTTTCATAATTTCCGATCACTTCTTCGAGTACTCCTCTCTTCCACATGCAATTAAACAAGAAAGTATCGGGGGCACGCGAAGAGTCCCTATAGATCCTGATCACTGATTCAAATATCCTGCGGGCCTCGGCGTCAGTCTGGTCAGTAGGATTTTCAAGCCTGTAGAGGCTATCGGCAAAGCGGTAATTACGACTTATTTCCGTGGCAACAGGATCCATCTTCCCCGACCTGGAGACAGAAAAGAATAATAGTAATAAAGCAGTGATGATGCCGGGTTTACGCATAAAAAATGGCGATCATGCCTGATCACCATTCTTACATGAACGTGGAATGCTTACAATTAGTATTAGTGGCTGGCTCGTTTTCGTCACGGGGACACCCAGGCTAATTTTCAAGGTTAAAAAGTTCAAGTAAATCACTTTGCTCCTCATTTTTGATGAGCAGCCTGGCATATTTAGTTTTTGAATATGGGGTTGTGATAGTTATCCGGTAGATGGT
>JBGPHC010000045.1:0-25127 GCA_041484195.1 Agriterribacter sp.
ATATTGCAGATATTGAATGTATCGCTATTAGACAAAACGCTAATGAGTCAACTATTCGAAAATTGTTTATCCCAAGATATCAAAGAGCAAAATGTTATTCAATTGAAAATCAACTTAATTTAACCGGACACTAATGATTTGATGGGACTTTCCATTGGTGTGCACCTGCTAAACCTGCTGACCATACCTGCTATCGTAATGATATTCTATTTCAGGCGCTATAAGGCCACTGTCTGGGGAACCATATTGGCATTTTTGATTGGTTGCTGCATTACTGGATTTGTACAGAAGTTCATCATTCAATATACAGTCAAGGGCGCGGGCTGGTTTGATATCTATGGTGTAAATGAATTAGGCTTGCCTTTCTTCGCCGGTTTTACCATATTTTTCTTATTGCTCTCGGCCGGAATAGTATGGGCCTTTCGGTATGCCAGGCGGAAAAAATATTATTACCTGGGCCTGGGTCTCTGGTGCAGCGTGTTCATGCTGATCGGATATTCAACTTATTTGACTACTATGATCCGTTCGAATGCGGATCCCGCCGTGGATATGTACAATGTGGATAATCCGGTTAATCTTTCCAGTTACCTAGGGCGCGAATACTATGGCGACTGGCCCATTCTGTACGGACCAGATTTCACGGACCACGCTCCTTATAAGGACGGAGGAGAACGCTATGTGAAAGGAAAGGACCAGTATGAAGCTGGCGGCAGAATCATCAGGATGGACTGGGGGAATGCTCCTTCTGCCCATTTATTTCCGCGGATGTGGGATAGCGACACTGATCGGCAGCAATTGGATTGTTATCGCCAATTCACTGGTCTGGATCAGGGTGAATCACCCAGCATGGCCGACAATCTCAAATATTTTTCGAAATACCAGGCGGGCTGGATGTATATGCGCTATTTCATGTGGAATTTTGCAGGAAGGCAAAACGATCTGCAAGGCTTTGGCAATGCCAGAGACAGCAATTGGATCAGCGGCATACCCGTGGTGGATAATAAACTGTACGGCGATCAAAGCAAATTGCCCGACAGTGTGCATAAGCAGAATAAGGCCTATAATCGTTTATTCATGTTGCCCCTGCTATTGGGCTTGGGAGGATTGTTCTTTCAATTCCATCATGGGAGGAAAGATTTCCTGATAAATTTGCTTTTGTTTTTCTTCACCGGCCTGGCGATCGTCATGTATCTGAATCAGGCAGGCTTCCAGCCCAGGGAACGCGATTATGCATATGTCGGATCCTTTTATGTTTTTGCCATCTGGATCGGACTTGGATCACTGTGGGTAAGCGAAAAATTAGGGCGATGGATGAAAAGCCCGCTAGCTCATGTGACTGGCGCGGCAATATGCCTGGCTGCCGTGCCGATGCTCATGGCCTGGCAGGAATGGGATGATCATGACCGCAGCCAGAAGACACTTGCCAGAGACATGGCCAAAGATTATCTTGAAAGTTGTCCGCCCAATGCAATCCTGTTTTCTTTTGAGGACAATGATACTTACCCGCTCTGGTATGCCCAGGAAGTGGAAGGGATCAGGCCTGATGTTCGGGTAGTGATCAATACCTTATCGGGTACGGATTGGTTCATGGACCAGTTACGATATAAGGTCAATAATAGCGCTCCTTTTGATATCTTATTCACTTCCAAACAAACTATGGGTGATAAACTAAATGTAGTCTATTATGCAGACCTGCCAGGATTCAGCAAAGACCAATACTACGATTTGCATGATGTGCTGAAGGACGTAACAGGCAGCGATGATCCCAGGTTCATCCGCCAGGCCGAAGACGGAGAAATCTATCATTTGTTTCCCACCCGGAAATTCAAAGTGCCCATAGATCAAAATTTGGTCAGGACCAATGGAACAGTGAATGCAAAGGACCCGGTGGTGAATGAATTGCATTTGGATTTGCCGGGGAACAATTACCTCCTAAAGAATGACTTGTCTATTTTGGCAATCCTGGCTACCAATCAATGGAAAAGGCCTATCTGTTTTACTTCTGTACAGTCTCTGACCAACCTGGGTTTGGAAAAATATACCCGGCTTGACGGCATGGCTTACCGCCTCGTTCCCGTTGAAAACGGTCAGGTGAACAATGAAACAGCCTACAACAATATCATGAAAAAATTTGCCTATGGCAATGCAGATAAGCGGGGAGTCTATTTTGATGAAGAGAACCGGCGCCGCTTAAACAACATCAAACTCGCGCACGCACAGGTGGCATTGAGTCTGGCCCGGGAAGGGAAGCAGGTTCAGGCAAGAGAAGTGCTGAACCAATTTGACCAGCTCGTGAATTCATCTAATTTCCCCTATGGCATGACTTTCAACCAGGGCAACCGGCACAATGCCATTTCCATACAGTTCCTTCAGGCCTGTTATGCCTCTGGAGATATGAATCTGGCAAGGAAGGTGGCGGGGTCCGTCAGAAAGGATTTGGAGCAGCAGATGCGGTATTATCAGTCGCTGGGCGACGGAAATTATGATCCTGAATCCCTGGCTGCTAACGCCTACCAATACCTGCAAGGGAAAGGAGGCGATTTGTCAGACCGGCAACTCGAGTTCGCGTATGATATTCTTTCTTCATACCAGCTACTGAAGCAGGTGGACGAATGGGGAAAGCAATTTCAACAGAAACAATCATCTTTGTAATTAGAAGGGAATAATTTACCCGTTCTATTACAGAATAGGGAAATTTTTTCCAACAGGTGGAAGTATCCAAATAATAACAATTTGTTATTGATTTGTTTTTCAATGGATTAATCTTTTGGCACTTCCATTGCTCATACTAAACTGGTTTTTCATAGGATATTGGATTTAAAACGGGGCGTGATTTCCATCACGCCTCCTTATTTTCTTTCACTTCCCAATTTTTCCGTCACTCAGGGATAGCATCTGACTATAAAATCCGCTATTATTTGGTCTTCTCCCGGATTTCTAACTGAGTATCTTTACTCCTGTTCCAAAACATTTAGCCATGAAATCTTCAAGATTAGTTTTCATAGCATCCTGCTGGGTGCTGCTGATTGCTCAGATGGTCTATGCACAAAACAACAGCGCATACATCCTGAGAAACGTTACTGTGATCGATGGTATGGGCCAGGCACCACGAGAGCATGTGGATATGCTGATAAAGGGGCCCAGTATCTCAGAAATCAAATCGGGCATTCATCGCGCCGGTGCAATCGTATTAAACATGCAGGGCAAGACCATTATTCCCTCCATCATAAGTGTGCATAATCACCTGGGATTGTTGAAGGGCAATTCTGCAAATGCCGCCAATTATACACGTGAGAATATATTGCGCCAATTGGCGAAATACCAGGATTATGGAGTGAATTCTGTCATCAGTATGGGTACCGACAGGGACCTGCTTTTCAAAGGCCTCAGAGATTCCCTGCTGGCCGGTAAACTGCCGGGGACTACTGTCTATTCGGCGGGATTTGGATTTGGTGTTCCCAATGGTGGACCTCCATCAGATCTCGATCAGGTATTACGGCCTGGCACAGCCGAAGAGGCTAGGAAGGACATTGAAAAACTGATCCCCCTCAGGCCCGATGTCATCAAAATGTGGGTTGATGATTTTGGAGGAAGATTCCCTAAAATGTCTCCTGAAATAACGGGAGCCATCATACAGGCAGCTCATGCTCGGGGTTGGCGCGTGGCTGCCCATGTTTATTATTTGCAGGATGCCCGCAGGCTGGTGGCGCAGGGACTGGATATAATTGCTCACAGTATCCGCGATTCGGTGATCGATGATGCCCTGCTCGCCGAAATGAAGCGGAAGGGAGTTGCATATATTCCAACCTTGTCGCTTGATGAATATGCTTATATCTATGCAAACAGTCCGGAATGGATGAAAGATGAATTTTTCAAAGCTTCGCTGGAACCCGGAGTTTATGAAATGATATCCAGCAAGGAATATCAGGACAATCTCAGGAATTCCCCTGCATACAATAAGAATAAGGCGGCATTTGAAACGGCCCTGAAGAATCTCAGGAAGATTTATGAAGCGGGAGTAATGGTAGCTCTGGGAACAGATTCCGGGGCCAGTCCGGTGCGGACTCAGGGTTTTTCTGAACACCTGGAAATGGAATTGATGACGATGGCAGGGCTCACACCCATTCAGGCAATTGAAGTGGCTACCCGGAATGGAGCAAGACTCCTGAAGATCGATCAACGGCAAGGGACACTCGAAGTAGGCAAGAGGGCGGATTTTATAGTGCTGGACGGCAATCCGCTTATTGATATCAGAAATACCCGCAAGATTTTTGCAGTATGGAAAAATGGGAAGATGGTAAGTAAGGGACCACTGGGCAGAAATTAAACAGTTAACTCATAATGTTTTTTGCCAGAGAGGAATTAACACTTTGCATTCCCGACTGGAATTAATACCCCGGGAATTCAAGAAACGCCTGGAATCGTTTGGTAGATTTGCCAGCATGAGTCTTCATTCTATCCTTGATTAAATATCGAGCCACCAATTCTTTTCTGGATAGATCTCACCCGGAATCACCGGCTCGCCAATCAACGGAGTGGTTACCCGAACGCCGAGTTCATTTGCTTTTGCAATCAGCCGTCTTATGGGCTCGTCCCAGGGATGCAGGGCCAGAGAAAATTTCCCCCAATGCACTGGAAGCAGGAGTTTTGATTTCAAATCAATGGAAGCCTGCGCCGTCTCCTCCGGCATCATATGAATATGGGCCCAGGCAGGATTGTATTGTCCGCATTCCAGCATGGCAATATCCATGGGGCCAAATTTATCACCGATAGTTTTGAAATGCTCATCATATCCGCTGTCGCCGCCAATAAAAATGCAAGACTCATTTGTTCTCAGAACAAATGCAGACCATAGAGTTTTTCCACGCCTAAGGCTTCTCCCCGAAAAATGCCTGGCAGGCAGGGCTGTCAGTTCCATATCACCCAATTGCCGTTTCTCCCACCAATCGAATTCCAGGATTTTATTTTCATTCCATCCCCAATAGGCAAAATGTGAACCCACGCCGAGGGATGTGCAGACCATCTTTATTTTGGGTTGCAACCTCATGATGGTCTTATAATCGAGGTGGTCATAGTGGTCATGTGTCTGAATGAGGAGGTCAATCTCAGGCATATCTTCCTCAGTGTACAGATTGGTTCCCGGAAAAGCCTTAATTGAAAAAGAGAACGGGGAGGCATTTCCGGAGAAAACAGGGTCCACAAGAATATTTTTACCGTTGATCTGAATGAGGTAGGAGGAATGACCGAACCAGGTGATCATTGGTTTTTCCGCGCGCGATGCTTTGAGATTGGTTTTTAGAGAAGGCAGTGGTCTTGGGGGAATGGCGTCTTTTGGCTTATGAATGAAATCGCGCATGATTTTCAAATGAGAGGCGTTTTCAACTATGACCGGCGTTGGAGAAAGATTCTGGAACGAGCCATCCTTATAATTAGGGCTCAGAATAATTTGTTGAAGTCTGCTGCCCGAGGGGTTCTTGCCGAATATTTTTGACATAGCTAAAAGTGAAGAATCATTTTAATTCGTGCTGAAGACTTACTATGGGGTATATCAATAGATTTTCGGTCAGGAAGCCGGGACTGAAAATCAGCTACATTCTTTACAGGTTCCGCTCACTACAACTTCTACCTGTTGCGGTTTAAATCCTTTGGGAAGTTTAACAGCAGGCACATGCACTTCCTCAAGACAAACCGTAGTGCCACATTTTTTACATACAAAGTGAACATGGTCATCGTGATGGTGTCCCTGTTCGCATTCATCCCTGCATAAAGCATATTTGATGGAATTATCCGCTGTGGGAATGGTATGGATGATGCCCTTGTCCATGAAGATCTGCAGGGTTCTGTAAACAGTCACCCGGTCGAATTTTACCTGTGTCCTGGCTTCAATATCGTGATGCGCCAAAGCATTGTCGCTTTCCAGGAATAGCCTGAGAATACTTTTCCTTCCATCAGTGATACTCAACTGATTCTTGCGTAATATGTTAAGGATTTGATCTTCCATAATAATGAAATTTGAGTGAAACCCCATTAACTAATCCTTTTCCAAATCAACAATATCATTGAACAATTTTTGTATCTCGTCGTCTTTCAGTCCGTCATAGATGCCTCTTACGCGGCCATTTTTATCAACGAGGGCAAAGAATTGAGTGTGTAAGAATTGCTCGCTAATATTGAGACTGCTATTTTGAGGATCGTCCAATATATAACTTTCTCTCGCGGCCTTATACAGATTCTCCTTGCTTCCCGTTAAAAACCACCAAAGTTTGATATCCGCGCCCAGGGAATCGGCATAGACCTTCATCCTTCCAACGCTATCCGTTTCGGGGTCCACAGTATGGGAGAGTATCAGAAAATTATTTTCATTCTTAAACCTCTCCGCGACTTTTTTCATATTACGATTCAATTTCGGACAGATTCCATGGCATGTGGTGAAGAAAAATTCGGCCACATACACTTTGCCTGTCACATCTTTTTCGGTAATGGTTTGGTTATCCTGCCGCGAAAAACTAAAGGGCATCACATTATTCAGAATGGGCAGCTTTGATTTTGAAAGGTCAACTGTGCCATATAAAAAAATGTAGAATGCCGCAAATAATACCGTAAAAAAGCCAATATAGATCCAGGTTTTCTTTTTCATATTCTGGGATTAGTACAAAGGTACGATGGCAGGGTATTGGTATTTCCCCGAATTCCACCCGGTTGTTTCAAAATAGATTCAAAACTTTTGCAACTAAGTTGCAAAGATACACTATATTTGCAGCTTAATTTCAGATAGGCCAATGTTCAGGATCAATTATGATGCACTCGGAATTGCCGCTTCGTTGGCATGTGCCATCCACTGTGCCATATTGCCATTGATTTTAACCAGCCTTCCTATATTCGGCATCAACATCATCAATAACTATTTTTTTGAATATGGCATGATCTTCCTGGCATTCATGGTTGGGTCCTACGCCCTCATGCATGGCTACAAAAAGCATCATCATAAAAAAACCCCACTGGTCTTGTTCAGTGCGGGCATTATTTTATTATTCCTGAAAGAGGCATTTCACGATTATCATATTTGGTTACTCATACCTGCTGTGATACTGATAGTTTCTGCACACTCCCTCAATTTTGTCTATTGCCAAAAGGCTAAGCATTTTAATAATTCCAGCTGCGCGCATGAGGAATTAATCGGGTAATTTTTCCTGCCATAGTTTTTTTTGGTAACTTCAGACTCCACAAATCAAAAAAGCCTTATATGACTTCCAGGAGAAATTTCATCCGGCAAAGCAGTTTGCTTACGGTCGCCGTAATCGCCGGCCCATCTTGGTTACCCGCATCCAGAAAAAAAATCGGGGTTCAATTATATACAGTCCGGGGCGATATGCAAAAAGACCCCAAAGGCACACTTTCAAAGGTTGCCGCAATGGGTTATAAAGAAGTGGAGACCTTTGGCTATAATGGGAAATATTGGGGACTGACCAGCACAGAACTGGCAGCCACTTTGAAATCACTTGGCCTCAGCTCTCCCAGCGGGCACTATTATGCAGCGGGCTCGTTTTACAAGGACAATTGGATGGATCAGTTTAAGAGCGCAATAGAAGACCTGAAGAAAGTAGGACAAGATTATTACGTGGTTCCCTGGATGGAAGAGACTTACAGAAAATCATTAGACACCTACAAAAAATTAGCGGACGATTTTAACAAGGCTGCTGAATATGCACGGAATTCCAAAGTCGAATTCGTTTACCATAATCATGATTTTGAATTCAAAGAAATCGATGGCCAGACGGGCTATGATATATTGTTGAAACAAACAGATCCCAAGCTGGTTAAATTTGAATCAGACCTCTATTGGATGTCTTATGCCGGCAAGGATCCCGTTCAGATCTTCACAGCAAATCCTGGCAGATTCCCATTGTGGCATTTGAAAGATATGGACAATACATCCAAGAAATCTTTCACTGAAGTGGGCAACGGTGTAATTGATTTCAAAAAAATATTTTCCTCGGCCAAAATGGCCGGCATGAAACATTTTTATGTAGAGCAGGATATTTGTCCCGGCCCACCCCTGGCAAGCATTGAAAAAAGCATTACATATATTAAGAATAACCTGGTAAAATAATTCATCCCCTTCCCTGTTCACCAATTCGCGACAGAGGCAAAAAAAACGTATCATCATGAGTAACAGAAGGAAATTTTTGTCGGATGCGTCACGCGTAGCCGCGGGAGCAGCACTGCTTTCTGCAATGGATAATAAAGTATTCGGTTTAGGGAATAAAATTCTTTCACCCTCTGATCAAGTCAATATCGGGGCCATCGGCATCAATGGTATGGGTTGGGCGGATTTGCGCTCTGCCATGAAAATTCCGGGCGTGAACCTCGTAGCCTTGTGTGACATTGACAAGAACGTTCTTGACAAAAGGCTCAATGAATTGACCAAGGCAAAAGTTGACACCAGTAAAATTAAAGTTTATGGTGATTACAGGAAGCTATTGGAAAATAAGGATGTGGACGCCGTTATCATCGGCACACCCGATCATTGGCATTGCCTGATTATGGTAGAAGCCTGTATGGCGGGTAAAGATGTATATGTTGAAAAGCCGGTAGGGAATTCAATTGTGGAATGTCGTATGATGCTTGCCGCACAACAAAAATATAAGAGAGCGGTACAGGTAGGACAGTGGCAAAGAAGCCAGCAACATTTCCAGGATGCCATTGATTTCGTGCATTCTGGACAGTTAGGTAATATCCGTACTGCGAAAGTGTGGTGTTACCAGGGATGGATGCGTCCTGACCCGGTGGTTCCTGATACGGCTCCTCCTCCCGGAGTTGATTACAAGATGTGGCTGGGGCCCGCTCCTACCAGGCCGTTCAACGCCAGCAGGTTTCATTTTAATTTTCGCTGGTTTTGGGACTATGCGGGCGGCCTCATGACCGACTGGGGCGTTCATTTGCTGGATTATGCTTTGTATGGTATGAAGGCAGACGTTCCCAAAACCGTAGTTGCGCTGGGAGGTAAATTTGCATATCCGGAGCTGGCCCAGGAAACACCTGACACACTCACCGCGCTCTATGAATTTGAAAAATTCAACCTGGTCTGGGACCATGCCATGGGAATTGACAATGGGCAATATGGACGCGATCATGGAATTGCATTCGTGGGAAATAATGCCACGCTGGTTTTGGATCGCGGCGGATGGGAAGTGATGGAAGAAAAAAATTCAAAGAATAAAGTCAGCAAGCCCAAGGTGACCCCCACAGACAACGGACTCGACAAGCACATGATCAATTTTATTTCTGTTGTGCGTTCGAGAAAATTGGAAGAGCTACATGCGCCAGTACAGGTGGGACTGGATGTAGCTACCGTTGCTCAGATGGGGAATATAGCGTATCGGACGGGTAAGCGGGTAGCATGGGACAAGGCAGCGGGAAAATTCACGGATGAAAAAGTAAACGAGGAATATCTCGCCAAGCCCTATTTCAATGGGTATAAGATTCCTAAAGTATAAGAGATTCTATTTAGTATAAAAAAATGGTTGCGGACTTTCCAGATTGCCCACAACCATTTTTCTTTTCAGTGCCAGTATGAAATTTTCCGGCCACTATTGAATTACAAAGTTTTGATCTTAATATTCCTGTACCATACCTTGAAGCCGTGATCCTGGAGCGCGAGATGTCCCTTAGTGAATGTCCCGAAATCCTTAAACTCTTTGAACTTGCTTCCTGCAATGAGTTTTTTCCAATTGTCATCCCAAAAATTCGTGGAAATCACTTTGGTTCCGTTTAAGTAACATTCAATCTTTCCGTTATTGGCGATTATTTCAGCCTGGTTCCACTGGCCTGCGGGTTTAACCGTTTCGGGGGAACTGCTTATAAGATCATATAAATCGCCTGCTCTGTGTTTAGGGATCTTCGCGTCTGAATGACCCGCGTTATCCAACACCTGCATTTCAATACCTGTATGCCATGTCTGTTCATATTTCGGGGCTTCCTTTACATAGAATATGATGCCACTATTGCCGCTGTCTGCAATTTCCCAGTCCACCTTAAAATCATAATTTTCGAATTCCTGGTCTGTGACAAGATCCCCGCCACCAGCCGCCTGCCAACCTTTCAAAGCATCTGGCCCAAGATATAAACTGCTATCGGAAATTTTCCAGGCAGAGCCATCACTCTTCTTATTGTAAATATGCCAGCCATTCTTGGTATTGCCATCGAAAAGCAATTGCCATCCTTCGCTCTTTTCTTTATCGCTGAGCTCATTCGGCGCAGGCTCTGTATTGGCTACCACAGGCGCGGCTGCCTGCGACGAATCATTTGCCGCTTTTTCTTTGGAATTGTCTCCTCCTGAGGATCCGCATCCATAAGCCATTAATGAGGCGACGACAAATAAGCAAAGCATTCTGCTGTATCTGAGCATAGAATTATTTTTTAAGTGACAGGATATATCTGACCATCGTTTCGGCATCGGCCTCAGTTACAGTAGGATGTGGTGTCATTGGAATCTGGCCCCATACGCCTGTTCCGCCCTTGAGCACTTTGTCTGCAAGACGCTTAACGTCTGCCTCTGTATATTTCTTTGCCACTTCTGCATAAGCAGGACCAATAAGTTTATCAATGTCGTGATGACAGGTTCTGCAGTCGGATGCTTCGATCAGGGCTTTGCCGCTGCCGGCATTGGCTGCAGTGGCAGGAGCAGTTGCAGGAGCAGTTGCTGGAGCTGCTGCGGTGGAACTGTCCGGAGCCTTGGCCTCGCCACCTATTTGCGGGTTTTCAGAATTACTGATTGGTTTTTTCTCTTCAGTGTTGCTGCCTCCACAACCGTAACATGCAGCAATCACAGTTAATGCTACAAAAACTTTTTTCATGATTTGAACTTTTTTTTAATGTCAGAATTATTTCTAGCCTAAGGGAGCATAAATATCCGAAGATTTTCTACTCTAACCCTAAAACCTTGCGATTAAATTTTTCATCGCTTCCTGTTCCGGCAAAATCATCGAATGCTTTTGAAGTAACTTTGATGATATGCTCACTGATGAATGGAGCTCCTTCTTTTGCTCCCTGTTCAGGATCTTTGATGGCGCATTCCCATTCTAAAACAGCCCATCCTGTATAATCATAGGCCGCGAGTTTGCTGAATATTGATTTGAAATCCACCTGTCCGTCACCCAATGAACGGAAACGTCCCGCGCGGTTTAACCAACTCTGATATCCGCCATAAACTCCCTGCTTGCCGGTTGGATTGAATTCGGCATCTTTCACATGAAACATGCGGATGCGCTCGTGATAATTGTCGATATATTCCAGGTAATCGAGGCACTGCAATACAAAATGGCTGGGATCGTACAGCAAGCAGGCGCGGGAATGATTGTTCACTTTTTCCAGGAACATTTCATAGCTGATACCATCATGAAGATCTTCACCGGGATGAATTTCGTAGCAGAGATCTACGCCATTTTCATCAAAATGATTCAGAATCGGAAGCCAGCGCCTGGCTAATTCTTTGAATCCCGTCTCTACCAGTCCGGCCGGTCGCTGCGGCCATGGATATACGGTTTGCCATAATAAGGCACCGCTGAAAGTGGCATGTGCGTTGAGGCCAAGGTTCCGGGATGCCGTGGCAGCATATTTCAATTGTTGAACGGCCCATTCCGTCCTGGCCTTGGGATTTCCTCTGACGGACTCGTCGGCAAATCCGTCGAACAATTCATTATAGGCCGGATGAACTGCTACCAATTGACCCTGTAAATGCGTGGAAAGTTCTGTGATCGCCAGACCGCATTCATTTACGATGCCTTTTATTTCATCGGCGTAGCCCTTGCTTTCGGCCGCTTTTTTAAGGTCAATGCAGCGGCTATCCCAGGTAGGAATTTGCACACCCACAAATCCCAGAGATTTGGCCCAGGCACAAATTGATTTGAGATTGTTGAAGGGAGGATTATCTCCCATGAATTGAGCAAGGAATATTCCGGGGCCTTTGATCGTTTTCATTTTATATGAATTTTTTTAATGTATGAGTGTTTTAATGCATGCTTACTGCGGTCCATGTAACTTAGACTGACCCTGGCAAAACCGCAAATCCGGCGGTCTCATTTTCAATGAACATCCGGGAACAGTTTGACAAAAGTTTTGAATTCAGTTTAACCGGATTCTTAGATCCTACACATCGTCATCCTAAGGCGCAAACTAACAGCAAAGTATAGTTGCCAGATTGCGATTATCCTGGTCAGATTAAGATCCATTACTACTTCACCATTCTGGCACTATACTTCAAATGCCGTCCATTTTTCTTTGCTTGCGCCACTCTTCACTACATTATCTATAAATGCCATTCCCCTGATGCCTTCATCAATCTGAGGGAAGTCGAGTGATTCTTTGGAAGGTTTGGTTCCATCGAGCCGGGCCGATAATGTCATTGCAAAATTTCGGTAAATATTTCCGAATGCTTCCAGGTATCCTTCGGGGTGACCACCGGGCGTACGGCAGTTGTGAACGGCAAAGGGACTGAGTCTGTCTCCATAGTTGCCTCCGGCCCTGAGTATTTGTGTTGGCTGATCCAGCCATTTCACCAATAGCGTATTGGGTTCATGCTGTGCCCATTCCAGGCCTCCCTTCTCACCGTAAATCCGGATCTTCAGTGCATTCTCTTCGCCTGCGGCTACCTGTGAGGCCATCAGCACTCCTGTTGCTCCATTGTCATATTTCAGAAGAACATTTCCATCATCGTCGAGGGCCCTTCCCTGCACCATGATACTGAGATCGGCACAGAGCTGTGTTATTTTTAGTCCGGTGATGTATTCAGTGAGGTGTGCCGCATGTGTGCCGATATCGCCCATGCAGCCGCTCTTCCCGCTTTTTTTGGGATCCGTTCTCCAGGCAGCCTGTGCATTGCCTTCCCGTTCGGTGAGTTTACTTAGCCAGCCCTGCGGATATTCGACCCATATTTTGCGGATTTTTCCAAGGGCTCCTTCCTGTACCATGGCACGTGCCTGTTTCACCATGGGATAACCCGAATAAGTATGGGTGAGACAGAGGATCAAACCAGTTTCATCTAATTTCTTCTTTAATTGCTTTGCTTCATCCAGCGAGAAAGTGATGGGCTTTTCGATCACCACGTTGAAACCCTTGTCGAGTGCGAGCATGGCAGGAGCAAAATGGGCAAAATTGGGAGTGACGATGGTGACAAAATCCATTCTCTTCGCTTCGGGCAGTTTGCTTTCTTTATTAATCATCTCCTCATAATTGAGATAGATTCTGTCCTCGGCCAGGAAAAGGGATTTGCCGGAGTCCCTGGCGATCTCGGGATTGATGCTCAGGGCCCCGCATACTAATTCTATCAGGCCGTCCATAAAGGCAGCATGTCTGTGTATGGCACCTATGAAGGCATCTTTACCTCCACCTACCATTCCCATTCGTAATTTTCTGTTCATGTAAAATATTTATTAGAAGATTTGAAAATCTAAGGGGCGATAAAAATAAAAAATTTACATTTATGAAACTGATTTTTGATAAATAGAATTTTACAAAAACAGGTTTTTTGCTTGTTTTCCGGAAATAATTGTAAAATTGACCTTTGAAAATTCACCCTGCTTCTCGGTCAACATCAAAACCAACGATATGCAAACCAGTATCAACCGCAACCAACTGTTTCTCGCCAGCCGGATTGCACTCATTGTTACCGCAATGACCTTTGCATTCAGGACTTCCCTGGAAGGCGTATGGGGCCAGGAATTCAACCTCACTAAAGAGCAAGTAGGATGGATTTTCAGCCCGGCATTCTGGGGTTTCACACTTGCTATGATTTTCGGTGGTCCGCTTTGCGATGTTATAGGCATGAAGAGACTTCTTGGCTTTGCTTTCCTGGGGCATATTGCCGGTGTAGTCGTCTACCTTGTTTCCAAAGATGCCACAATGCTGTTCATAGGTACCTTGTGCATCGGTATTGGTAATGGCATGGTGGAAGCAGCTTGTAACCCCCTTGTTGTGACATTGTATCCTGATAACAAAACCACTATGTTGAATCGTTTCCATGTGTGGTTTCCCGGAGGGATAGTAATAGGAGGCATTATTGCATATATACTGCTTGAAAAAATGCAATTAAGCTGGCATATCCTGGTTTCAATTTTATTTATTCCTGCAGTCATTTACGGTCTCATGTTTTACAAATTGCAATTCCCGAAAACCGAAAGGGTTACCAAAGGCATCAGTACCGGTAGGATGTTTTCCGCTTGCCTGAACCCTCTATTCCTCATTATGATCGCATGTATGTTCATGACAGCTGCAACGGAACTTGGAACGAATCAATGGTTGGGAGCTTTGTTGCAGGGGGCAGGCGTATCAGGAATCCTAGTGTTGGTATTTATCAATGGCATCATGGCCGTCGGCAGATCATTTGCCGGTCCGGTTGTACACCGCCTAAACCCTAACGGGATGCTAATTTTCTCAGCATTATTTGCGTGCATAGGTCTGCTACTATTGAGTAAGGCAAGTGGCATCGGAGCCATTGGCGCAGCCTTTGTATTCGCTGTTGGTATCTGCTTTTTCTGGCCAACTATGTTGGGCTTTGTCTCGGAATACCTTCCAGACACTGGTGCCTTAGGATTATCACTCATGGGTGGAGCCGGTATGTTTTCTACCTCTCTTATCCTGCCCATCATGGGTAAATGGTACGACGTGGCAAAAAATAATGCTTTAGCGCAGGGAATTGAAGCGACGAAAGCTGATGCCGTTGCAGGTTCTGATACATTTTTGCGCGTCGCTGTAATGCCTGCAATCTTAGTGGTCGTATTTGCAGTGATCTATTTTGCCAGAAGAAAACACTACCAGACTGCCAAAACAGCGCATGCCTGAGATTGGATTATTCAATTCTGTGCAATTATTAACGACCTCAGATCGCACGAAACGCATGATTAACATAAACATTTAGTAACTTTTGCCAATAACAATTTGCCATGCCCTCAGAACAGCCCAGAAGACGCGCGATCAAGAACCTTGTGATGGGTTCTCTTGCATTAGGTGCCTTTCCAGCCATTGGCGCCGCCACTAAAAAATCACCAGAAGAAAAATTCCGCATGAAAGGCAATATCAAGCATTCCTTTTGCCGGTGGTGCTATGGAGGTATTCCCATGGAAGACCTTTGCATTGCCGCAAAAAAAATGGATATCCATGCCATTGACCTGGTGGGTCCCAAAGATTGGCCCATGTTGCAGAAATACGGCCTCTATTCTTCCATGTGTAATGGCGCCGAAATAAACCTGGTGGACGGTTGGAATCACAAAGAATTTCATCAGCAACTCATTAAGAATTATTCTGAAATGATTCCACTCGCGGCCAAGGCTGGGTACAAGAATATAATCTGCTTCAGCGGCAGCCGCCGTGCCCTGGACGATGAGACTGGTTGGAAAAACTGCACTGAGGGCCTTCAGCAGATCATGAGCCTCGCGGAGAAGAACAAGATTTTTATTGTAATGGAACTTCTCAACAGCAAAGTAGATCATAAAGACTACCAATGCGACAAGACTCCCTGGGGTGTTGAACTGGTAAAGAGAGTGGGCTCTCCCAATTTCAAATTGCTATACGATATCTACCACATGCAAATAGACGAGGGTGACGTGATCCGCACGATTCGGGACAATTATCAATATATCGCGCATTATCATACGGGAGGCGTTCCGGGCAGGCATGAAATCAATGAATCGCAGGAACTCTATTATCCCGCGATCATGCAGGCACTGGTTGACCTGCATTACGATGGATTTGTGGCACAGGAATTTATCCCTACGGCCAAAGATGCACCCGGACAATTGGCGGCGCTTCAAAAAGCAGTGCAAATCTGTGACGTGTGATCGCAATTGCGGTGGCAGATGATAAACGGATTTTGAGTGACAATAGACATAAAAGTATTCAATACCTATTGAGTTGGATCAGGACGCAAAAAGATGAGCTCATGAAAAACCTTGATACAAGGGGAAGCCTCCTTTCGGGTCCATTATACAAATACCTGCTCAAGCTAACCTTAAAAAAATCTTTTAATAATGCCGTAACAGGGTCAGACCATCAAGCCAATGGCCTGGTGGCTTCATTACTTTTTGATTGATCAACAAACATATTATTTTAACAACTACTAATTTAAAAGACTATGCCCGAAAATGTTTTTGATGCCATCGTAGTAGGTTCAGGTATTAGTGGAGGCTGGGCCGCAAAAGAATTGACCGAAAAAGGATTGAAAGTATTGATGCTTGAGCGTGGACGCGATATCGTTCATATCAAGGACTATGTGAATGCCAACAAGGATCCCTGGCAGTTTCCGCATCGTGCCAGCAGGGCCACACAGCAAATGAAAAATGATCATCCTGTTTTGAAACGCGACTATGTGCTGAATGAAAGTAATCTGGATTATTGGGTTGATGAAAAAGAAAGCCCATATACCGAGGTGAAAAGATTCGATTGGTTCCGTGGATACCACGTGGGTGGCCGTTCGCTCATGTGGGGACGCCAGAGCTATAGGTGGAATGATATGGATTTTGAATCGAACGCGAAAGATGGCCATGGTGTGGATTGGCCCATCCGCTATAAAGATATCGCCCCCTGGTACGACTATGTAGAACGTTTCGCCGGAATCAGCGGCTCCAAAGAAGGCCTTCCCCAATTGCCCGATGGACAATTCCTGCCTCCAATGGAGATGACCTGTGTGGAAAAAGATGTGTCGGCCCGTATCAAAGATGTGTATAAAGGAAAGCGAAGCATGATCATCGGCCGGGTCGCCAACCTGACAGCTCCTCTTCCGGGCCGAACTTCGTGCCAGTACAGGAATAAATGCTGGTTAGGCTGTCCCTTTGGTGCCTATTTCAGTACCCAGTCATCTACCCTGCCGGCGGCCATGAGTACAGGCAGATTGACCATGCGCCCCTGGTCCATCGTCACCAGAATTCTCTATGACAAAGACAAGAAGAGGGCCACAGGAGTGGAAGTATTGGATGCTCAAAGTAATAAGACTTATGAATTCAAATCCAGTATTGTATTCGTGAATGCGTCAACCCTTAACTCAGCCTGGTTGCTCATGAATTCTGCCACGGATATATGGCCCGACGGATTGGGCAGCAGTAGCGGAGAACTTGGTCATAACCTTATGGACCACCACCTGGGTGTGGGCGCAAGTGGAATTGTAGAGGGTTATGAAGACAAATATTATTATGGCCGACGTGCCAATGGAATTTATATTCCGCGTTACAGGAATTATTTTGGAGACAAAAGAGACTACCTCCGCGGATTTGGCTACCAGGGAGGTGGCAGCAGACAGGGCTGGAGTCGCAATGTGGCAGAACTTTCAATTGGAGCAGGTTTGAAAGAGGCGCTCACCGAACCGGGCCAATGGTCAATGGGCATGGGAGGATTTGGAGAAATCCTTCCTTACCACGAGAATAAAGTGACTCTGGACAAGACCAGGAAAGATAAATGGGGCCTGAATGTATTAGCTATCGATTGCGAGTTGAAGGATAATGAAAAGAAAATGCGGAAGGATATGCTGAATGACGCTGTTGAAATGCTGGAAGCTGTGGGCGTGAAGAATGTGAAAGGAAGAGATGGAGACGGAACGCCGGGAAGAGGGATCCATGAAATGGGAACGGCTCGCATGGGCAAGGACCCTAAGACTTCTGTGCTCAATAAATGGAACCAGGTCTGGGATGCAAAAAATGTATTTGTTACAGACGGAGCAGCCATGACTTCGGCCAATTGTGTAAATCCATCATTGACCTATATGGCTTTGACCGCCCGGGCTGCAGATTTTGCGGTTAGTGAACTGAAGAAGAAAAATCTTTAGAGTGGGATTTTAGAATCCGATTTTAGAAATTTTGTTTTAGACATGATGATCCCTTAATATTAAAATTACCTCGTACTATGCCGGGCGATTCAACTATAGTCAATATTAATTCCACCGGGAAAGATCAGAACAGTTTCGATGCCATCGTGATTGGCTCAGGCATCAGTGGTGGCTGGGCGGCCAAGGAATTGTGCGACCACGGTTTGAAAACACTGATACTGGAAAGAGGAAGGGATGTGAAACACATTAAGGACTACCCCACTGCCACGCTGAATCCCTGGCAATTCCCACACCGTGGCAGGATGCCATTGGAAGTGGAAAAAGAAAATCCCATTGTATCCAGATGCTACGCATACGGAGAATCCACTGATCATTTTTTTGTAAAGGATAAAGAACATCCTTATACACAGGAAAAGCCGTTCGACTGGATCCGGGGCTACCAGGTAGGCGGTAAATCATTGCTATGGGCCCGGGCAACGCAACGATGGAGCAGATTTGATTTTGAAGGGCCAGCAAGAGACGGATTCGCTGTTGACTGGCCGATTCGCTATGAAGATATAGCTCCCTGGTATAGTCACGTTGAAAAATTTGCCGGCATCAGCGGAAATTACGACGGCTTGGAAACATTGCCCGATGGAGAGTTTCTGCCGCCCTGGGAATTGAATTGCGTGGAAAAAGAATTGCAGCAAAAAATAAACAGCTCTTATAGTGATCGCAACACCATCATCGGGCGATGCGCACATCTTACAAAACCTAAAGAAATACATTTACAACAAGGCCGTGGGCAGTGCCAGGCCAGAACTCTTTGCGAAAGAGGATGTCCTTATGGTGGCTATTTCAGTTCCAATGCTTCCACGCTGCCCTGGGCAGCGAAAACAGGTAATCTCACCCTGCGCCCTCATTCGGTTGTGCATTCCATAATTTATGATGAACAAAAAGGAAAGGCAGTGGGAGTTAAGGTCATAGACTCGGAAACCAAGGCGGCCACCGAATTTTTCGCAAAAATAATTTTTGTGAATGCGGCCTGTCTCAATAGTAACCTGGTGCTGCTGAATTCAACTTCCAAAAGATTTCCAAATGGTCTCGGAAATGATTCCGGTGTGCTGGGAAGGTATATGGCTTTTCATAATTACAGGGGCACCATCACGGCTAGCATTGAGGGGCACGAAGATCAGTATTACTATGGGCGCAAGCCCACGGGCGCGATGCTACCCAATTTCCGCAATGTTCGAAAGCAGGAAAAGGATTTCCACCGTGGGTATATGGTGCATTTCAGCTCTGCAAGAGGATATGGCAACGGCCAGGATGATATTGGAGCGGAATTCAAAGAGTCTATCACAGAAGCTGGTCCCTGGGGTGTATTCATGATGATGCAGGGGGAAACCATTCCCAAGTATGAAAATCATGTGCGGTTGAGCAAGGATCAAAAAGATGAATGGGGTATTCCGCAACTGGTGACTTCCATAGGCTATGGCGACAATGATGAAAAAGTATTGAAGGATTTCCTGGAACAGGGCTCCGAAATGCTGGACAAAGCCGGATGCAAAAATATTCATCAAAACGACAGCAAACAGGCTCCCGGATTGGATATCCATGAAATGGGCGGCATTCGCATGGGAAAGGATCCCAAGACATCCATATTGAATAAATGGAACCAGGTGCATAGTTGCCAGAATGTTTTTGTTACCGATGGAGCATGCATGGTATCCACCAGCACCCAGAATCCATCGCTCACGTTTATGGCAATTACGGCGAGGGCTGCAAATCATGCTGTGGAGGAATTGAAGAAGGGGAATCTGTAAAGGAGAAATTTCATGAGAATTGAGATTAAAGAAAATGAGATTAAAGAAAAATGTCCCGAATTCCTTTCAAATGCGCTGAACTAATGTATGCGCTGCCAAAGGGGGTTTTACCAGAAGGGCTTAGGATGAGAACAAAAAATTGTATTTAATTATTAAAGCCAGGACAGAAAAAATATGCCACAGGATTCATTAAACATAAACGGAAATGCTGCTCAGCAAAATACTTATGATGCCATCGTAGTGGGATCGGGAATCAGTGGTGGATGGGCCGCGAAAGAGCTCTGTGAAAAGGGACTGAAGACATTGGTTTTGGAACGCGGCAGAAATATTGAGCATATCAAGGACTATACCGATACTACAAAGGACCCCTGGGAATTAAAACATCATAATAGCATCACAGAAGAAGACAGAAAGAATTGTCCGATTCAGAGTAGGATTTATGCGTATGACGAAGTGTCCAAACATTTTTTCGTGAACGACCTTGAAAACCCCTACAACCAGGTGAAGCCATTCGACTGGATCAGGGGCTACCATGTAGGTGGACGTTCGCTGCTCTGGGGCAGGCAATGTTACCGCTGGAGCGATCTGGATTTTGAAGCCAATTTGAAGGATGGACATGGCGTTGACTGGCCCATCAGGTATAAGGATATCGAACCATGGTATGATTACGTGGAGCCATTTGTTGGGATCAGCGGCTCCAGGGAGGGTCTTTCTCAGCTTCCTGATGGAAAATTCCTTCCTCCCATGGAAATGAATTGTCTTGAAAAACATGTGGCTGCAAGAATCAAAGAAAATTTCAATGACAGGGTCATGATCATTGGCCGGAGTGCCAACCATACTCAGAAAGTCGGGGACCGTGGGCCCTGCCAATACAGGAATAAATGCCAACAGGGCTGCCCCTTTGGAGGTTATTTCAGCAGCAATTCGGCCACCCTGCCGGCGGCAATGAAAACAAATAATCTCACGCTCCGTCCTTTTTCAATTGTGATGGGAGTGATTTATGACAAGGAAAAGAAAAGAGCGAAAGGAGTCAGGATCATGGATTCGGAGACCCGGAAAACGGAGGACTATTTTGCGAAAATCATTTTCCTGAATGCTTCAACCCTGGGAACAACGTCTATATTGCTGAACTCAGTTTCAGATGCTTTTCCCGAAGGTTTGGGTAATAGCAGTGGCCAGGTTGGTCATAACCTGATGGACCATCACTATGGGGTAGGCGCTTATGGGAGTTTTGATGGATTCGAAGATCAATATTTTTATGGAAGAAGGCCGAATGGAGTTTATATCCCACGTTTTCGTAACGTGAATGATAAAACGAAACGTTCCGACTACCTGAGAGGCTTCGGCTACCAGGGTGGTGCCGGAAGGGGGAGACCCTGGATTGCGGATGGCGTAGGCGTTTCCTTAAAGGAACAATTGCTTGAACCAGGTAAATGGAATATGGGAGTAGGATCCTGGGGTGAACATCTGCCTTATTTTGAAAATAAAGTGACAATTAACAAGGATAAGAGAGACAAATGGGGTATGCCCACTCTGGATATCGACTGCGAGTTCAAGGAAAATGAGAAGACGATGCGCAAGGATATGATGAATAGCGCGGCGGAAATGCTGGAGAAGGCAGGGTTGAAGGAGGTGAACACCTATGATAATATGCCGGCTCCCGGATTTTGTATTCATGAAATGGGAACGGCCAGGATGGGTCGCGATCCCAAGACTTCGGTGCTGAACGGGAATAACCAGATGCATGACGTGAAGAATGTATTTATTACTGATGGCTCCTGCATGTCTTCATCGGCTTGCCAGAATCCATCGGTCACGTATATGGCTCTGACAGCAAGGGCCGCGGACTTTGCCATGAAGGAATTGAAAAAAGGGAATTTGTGAACGCATATTTATTTCTTAATCCTTTCCCTGAGGCCGGGAAAAGTTGATCAGAATTACCGGAACCCGAAGGGTGTGACACAAGAGGTGTTCAACAGGATATCAAAAGCTGACAAAATAAAATTCATTCATGCCACAGGATACTTTGCATACAAATAATAAGGCTGGTGTCGGAAATACCTACGATGCCATCGTGATAGGATCGGGCATTAGTGGGGGATGGGCCGCAAAAGAGCTGACCGAAAAAGGCCTGCGGACTTTAATGCTTGAGCGGGGAAGAAATTTCGAACATATCAAAGACTATGCGAGTGCATCCAAAAACCCCTGGGAATTGGAGCACCGCGGGAAAGCTACTCAGGATCAGAAGAAGAAAAGACCAATCATATCCCGCCCCTGGGCCATGTACGGCACTGCGGCTTACGAACCAATAATGGATTATTGGGCCGACGAGCAGGACTGTCCCTATGTTGAAGTCAAGCCTTTTACCTGGTGGAGAAGTTATCAGATGGGAGGACGTTCAATCCTCTGGGGGCGCCAGAGTTATCGCTGGAGTGATTTTGATTTTGAGGCCAATGCAAAGGACGGGATCGCTGTAGATTGGCCCATCCGGTACAAGGATGTGGCTCCCTGGTATGACTATGCGGAAAAGTTCGCCGGCATCAGTGGTTCCAGGGAAGGCTTGCAACATCTGCCTGACGGAAATTTTCTACCACCAATGGACCTCACCTGTGTAGAAAAGGACGTTGCGGAAAGGATCAGGAACAATTTCAAGAATAGGCACATGATCATTGGGCGGGTGGCCAATTTAACGGTACCCATTCCCGGTAGAACCAAGTGCCAGTTCAGGAACAGGTGCTGGGAGGGATGCCCTTTCGGCGGATATTTCAGCACGCAATCTTCCACCCTGCCTGCAGCTATGGCTACGGGTAAGCTCACGGTTAGACCCTTTTCGATAGTAACCAGGATTCTCTACGACAAGGATACCAGGAAAGCGAAGGGAGTGGAAGTGTTGGATGCGGAGACCAACAAGACTTATGAATTTTATTCCAAGATTGTATTCCTGAATGCGTCCACATTGAACAGCGCTTGGATATTAATGAACTCTGCTACTGATATCTGGCCCGATGGCCTGGGAAGCAGCAGCGGCGAGCTGGGGCATAATATAATGGATCATCATTATATGCTTGGTGCGCAGGGTACTGTGGAAGGATTTGAAGACAAATACTATTATGGGCGGAGGGCGAATGGTTTCTACATCACCAGGTTTGCCAATTTGTATGGAGATAAGAGAGATTATCTCCGTGGATTTGGATACCAGGGTGGTGCAGGCCGTCAGGGCTGGAGCCGCGATGTGGCAGAATTGAATGTGGGTGCGGGCTTCAAGGAAGCACTGACAGAACCGGGAGCCTGGTCCATCGGAGCTACAGGATTTGGAGAGATACTGCCTTACCATGAAAATAAGATCACACTGGACAAAAACAAGAAAGATAAATGGGGATTGCCGGTATTGTCCATGGACGCGGAGCTCAAGGAGAATGAATGGAAGATGAGAAAGGATATCGTGCAGGAATTAGTAGCGATGTTTGAAGCCGCGGGAGTCAAAAATATCAGCACCTGGGACGATAAGAATTATGCCATCGGACAGGGCATTCATGAGATGGGAACGGCACGCATGGGCAAAGATCCCAAGACTTCGGTCCTCAACAAGTGGAACCAGGTGTGGGACGCAAAAAATGTTTTTGTAACAGATGGATCTTTCATGGTTTCATCTGCCTGCCAGAATCCTTCACTGACCTATATGGCGATGACGGCGCGGGCGGCTGACTATGCCGTGAATGAATTGAAAAAAGGAACGCTTTAAGAATAAATTCTTTAAATTGTAAACTGTAAAATCTATCGAAATGAACAGACGCGAAGCCCTATCCACTGTTGCGCTTTTGCTGGGCGGAACCATCGTAGGAGCCAATGTATTCCTAGAAGGCTGCACGCCCGGCGACAAGAAGGCGGCTGCTACCGGAGGGCCGTTAACCTTCAGTAACGACGACGTGGCTTACCTGGATGAGATTGCCGAGACCATCATTCCAACCACCGACACACCCGGCGCCAAGGCCGCTAAAGTTGGCGAGTTTATGACCGTGATGGTGAAGGACTGCTATGACGAAAAGGATCAGAAGATCTTTGTGGATGGCATGAAGCAACTGAATGATGCCTCCAGGAAGAAATTTGGCAAATCCTTTATGGATGCAGATGCCAAGCAGCGTACGGAGTTATTGACGGAGATTGATAAGGAAAGCAAGGACGCAATGGCCAAGGCCAAGCCCGAAGATCCTAAGCCTTATTTCCGCTTGATGAAGGAACTGACTTTACTCGGTTATTTCACTTCGGAAGTGGGTGCCACCAAGGCATTGCGCTATGTGGCAGTACCAGGCAGGTATGAAGGCTGCATTCCTTACAAGAAAGGCGACAAAGCATGGGCGACCTAGAGCATGCTCGTTGGTAATTTTATTTAAGCATCATAAACTTATATCATGAGCTACAACAGGAGAGGCTTTCTGAAAGCCGGCGGCATGTTTGCATCCGGAGTATTATTATCATCATCCGCGGTAAATGCCCTGGCAAGACATTCAAATGCGGATGCACTTCCCGCAGAATATGGAAAGTTAAAAGAGTTTGCCCTGCAACTCTATTCGGTCCGCGACGATATTCCGAAAGATCCCAAGGGTGTTCTTCAGAAAATTGCTTCTTATGGTTATAAGCAGGTTGAGAGTTTCGAAGGAAGTAAAGGCATGTTCTGGGGGATGACGAATACCGAATTCAAGAAATACCTGGATGGACTCGGCATGAAAATTATTTCAAGCCATTGTGATATTAACCACGATTTTGAGAAGAAGGCATCTGAAGCTGCGGAGATTGGCATGAAATATCTTATCTGCCCTTATATCGGACCCCAGAAAACGGTTGACGATTATAAGAAATATGCTGAAAAATTTTCCGCATCTGGCGCCATTTGCAAGAAAAACGGGATCCGTTTCGCCTACCACAATCATGGTTATTCCTTCACTAAATTTCAAGGGATTTATCCGCAGGATATCATGATGCAAAACAGCGACCCATCAACCGTGGATTTTCAGATGGATATGTATTGGGTTATTACACCCGGAGCTGATCCCATTGAATGGCTCAATAAATATCCCAATCGTTTCCGGCTGGGCCATGTAAAAGACAGAGAGAAAAATGCTGTTCCGGGAAACCCCGATGCCAGCTGCGATTTGGGAACCGGCTCGATTGATTATGGCAAGATCCTAAAAGTGGCCGCAGCTAAAGGGATGCAATATTTTATTGTGGAACAGGAGAAATATACAAATACTACCCCGTTGAAAAGTGCGGAAGTGGACGCAGCTTATATGAAGACATTGACTATTTAAGTGGGCGACAAGTCTAAATCAAAATAGGAGCTGTTCAGGTGGACTGAACAGCTTATTTTTTTGCCTCGTTTGGGTCTGTAAAATGAACTGTGTCAAAGAATAATTTTGATCAAGATTAAAAGAAGCGGCGGCGGCTCCATTCAAAGAGCAAGGCGCCGCTTCTTTTTTTCGGATGGATATCATAGATCCGTTTTCATTCTGTCCCCAAAT
>JBGPHC010000046.1:0-23991 GCA_041484195.1 Agriterribacter sp.
CCCGTAACGAAAGACCATTTTCAATATGCTCTTTACAAATCTGATGTTTAAGTTCAAGGCTGTAAAAAGTCCGTCTTACAAACTCATTCGAATTATACATTTTTACACTCAATTTGTGTAAACCTATTTTAGGACAAGACATTTTCTCCGCCGTGGTCGGTGTCTCCACCGGCCACCTATTTCTCCCTGTGGCAGAAATTCTCACTCACCACCATTTTGAACACCCTCTTTTCTTAACCATCCAGTGCCGATGAATCCACTGTAACCGATGGTGCGGGGCTCATCTGGGTAACCAGCATATTCTCTGCCGATGTCGTTGTCCTCACTGACCACCATATTGCCGCCCTGATCAATATCTTCACTGAACACCATCTCCACCCCAGCCCTGGTCTTCCCCGATCATTCTCCTGGGAGCCTGTCTATAAGCTCATTTTCCCATAGCCGGATCGGTGTAACCCGCCTTGCCTGTCTCCACCCTGCCCGCATATCTTTTGAAAAAAATGTCGCTGCCCTTCAGCTTTACAGAGAAATCGTACCAGCCAAAACTTTTTGACAGATCCATCAATAGGGAACTTGAAGATTGTTTGGAACCGGCAGGATTCAACATTAGAGCACGCTTCCCTGTTCCATAAGAATTATCAATGATTTCAATTTCCTGCTTACCCTTACTTCCTGTGTTTTTCAGATTGATAAGCAAATTTCCCGTAAGCTTTTTTCCGGTTATGGCATCCCGTTGGTATGAGCAGGAGATATCCAGTTCAGGATCATTCCCATTGCCAGAGAATTCGCGGAAAAAACCGTTAGGCCCATATACCTGCAAATGGTAATGATCGTTTTCGAATGCGGCAATAGGCCAACTGTCTTTGAGGCTGTCCCGGGATGTGAGGGCATAGGACCAGACGCGGACTGCTTCTCCTTCATATTTTCCGGGAGCATATACGCTGAATGGGGAACCAGCTGTTTTTTCTCCAAATATTTCATTGCGCGACTCAAAATTGATTTCAAAATGAATCCTGTCAGCGCTGATCTTTCCTTCAACATCTAACTGGTATGGCAAGGCGCAGGAGGATCGGATTCCTTTTTCCTGTCTCGGCATGGATGGGTGAGCATGGGAATCCTGGTTGATCAGTGCTATCTCCTCCTTCGTAAGATTCCTGTAAGCGGTAGGCAGTCCCTTAAATTTCGCTTTATGAACGCTTACTATGAATTCATCTTTTTTAACAAATTTCGGAGTTGATATTTTCTCGCCGTTATAGGGTCTGAAATTGGAGCTCAGGTCGCCACATGTCGCGCGTCGCCAATCCGATATATTGGGTTCGCGCACAGGCTTACCCATTTTGTGAGAGAGGAATTTTTCCAGGAATTGCAGGCTCGAACTATGATCGAAAACCTGGGAATTCACCCATCCGCCACGGCTCCAGGGTGATGCAATCACTAGTGGAACTCGGTAGCCCAGGCCGATAGAACTTTCCCGCAAATACTCTTGCGGCACTCCCACTTTTTTCTTTTCCTGCTCCATACTCACATATTCTACCCTGGCATCAATCTTATTGGAAACCCTGCCTGTTTTTGGATCGCGTGGATTGGGGGCGACAAATGGCGCCACATGATCAAAATATCCATCGTTCTCATCATAGGTTAAAATGAAAATAGTCTTCTTCCAGACCTCCGGATTTTGAGTGAGAATATCCAGCACTTCAGATACATACCAGGCGCCATACCAGGCCGAGCTGGGATGATCAGAAAATGTTTCCGGAGCCACCAGCCAGGATACCGTGGGAAGAGAACCCGATTTTACATCTTGCCTGAATTGATGAAATACATCTCCTTTTGGAATGTTCACTTCGCGATCTATATCTCCATCCTTGTATTTTAGTGTAGTCAATTCATGGTAGAAAGGATCGTTCTTATTGGTGCAGAAGGCTTTCTCGTGGAGTTTTTTTTCAGCTTCTGACATCTGTTCATATTTTTCCCGGGTATATTCCTTTTTCTCCTCGGTTAGTTTTGTGAGTCTCGATTTTTTCTGGTCCAATTCCTTTTTCAATTTTTCGAAATCCTTGTCGATGGGAGCCAGGGATTGCATCTTCTTTTTCAGTGCTTCTATTTCAGTCGGAAGCCGGCTTTGCATTTTTTCCAGGAAATCAATATATCGCTGAGAGAGCTTTACATGGTATTGTGTAAAATATTCCAATGGATTGTCACCAAAATTGGCCAGCCAGGCGTCCTCTTCTTCGGTAAATCCACCTTCCACACTTAAATCATTCTGATAAATCTTCCATGAAATACCGGCCTGTTCCAATCTTTCAGGGAACCCGGCCCAGCTTGCCACGGAATCATAATCCACTTCTTCATTCCAGAGATTCGCTTTTGAGTTTTCATGTTGTTCTGCTCTGATGGTACCCGTCCAGAAATACAATCTGTTAGGCGTAGTTCCGGTCAGGGAGGAGCAGAAATGCTGATCGCAAACCGTAAACGCATCGGCGAGAGCGTAATAGAAGGGAATGTCTTCACGGGTATAATATCCCATGGTCAGGGGAATTTTTTCATAGTCCTTATTACCCGAGTGTTTCACGTCGAGCCATTTATCATATTTCCCATTATTCCTGGCATCCACCTGGTTGGTCCATGAATGGGGAAGGGAACTCATCCAGGTGGCCTTGGTATCTTTTAAATTCAACCTGAAAGGAGCATAAGTCTCTCCCTCGGCATTGGATTGCAACCATACCAGGTTCTTGTTGGGTAAGCGGATTGCCCTGGGGTCATTGAAGCCACGCACTCCCTGCAGGCTGCCGAAGCAGTGGTCGAAGGAGCGGTTCTCCTGCATCAGCAGAACAATATGTTCGGCATCTAGATAGCTGCTTCCCGGCGCAGGATCAATTGCCAGGGCTCTCTGAATGGATTCGGGTAACATACCCATCAGGCCAACGCCTCCTGAAAGCATTGCAGATTTTCTTAGGAATTCTCTTCTGGTATCCATGGGAGATAAAATATTGTTTCGATAAATGTATTAATAATAACAGGGACCCGGCTTGAATGAAAAAAATTAATTGGAATTTAATGTGAAACAGAGAAGGCGACAGTGTTTTTTTCAGGAGATAGTAAATTATAGAAAAATGGTCCGTCTTTTTTAATGAAATAGTTACTAACCGGTGCTGTAAAATCTTTTATTTGCAATTCAGATTTCCGTATCTTAATACTCTCTATCAAAACTCATTATTTTATGGCCACTCATTCCTTGCAAATAAATGGAAAAACTTATACGGTCGAAGCAGATCCAAAGATGCCTTTGCTCTGGGCCATCCGTGACCTGGTGGGGCTCACCGGCACAAAATATGGTTGCGGTATAGCTCAATGCGGTGCCTGTACCGTGCATCTGAATGGAAACCCCGTGAGGTCCTGTTCCCTGCCCATATCGGCAGCCGCGAAACAAAAGATCACCACCATCGAAGGCCTGTCAACCGATAATTCTCATCCTGTACAACAGGCCTGGATCGCGGAGCAGGTACCCCAGTGCGGTTATTGCCAAAGTGGGCAGATCATGGCTGCCGCGGCTTTGTTGCAAAGGAATCCTCATCCGGCCGACAAGGATATTGATATGGCCATGTCTGGACATATCTGCCGCTGCGGCACTTATCCAAGAATACGTAAGGCCATAAAAACGGCTTCGGAAATAATGTCTAAATCTTCCGTCAAAATAAATTAACCGACATGCCAGCCACAAAAAAAAATGTATCCCGCAGAAATTTCTTACGGTATTCCGGTATGTCTGGCATAGCCCTTACCATCGGATACTATCTTCCCGCATTGGGAAAAGGGAACGCCGAATTTTTAACAGCACAGTCTGCCGACAACCTCGGTATCGAATTGACGGCATGGGTATCTATTGATAAAACCGGCACAGTCACCATCCTCAATCACCGTTCTGAAATGGGCCAGGGCTCTTACCAGGTGGTTCCTCAAATGGTTGCCGAGGAATTGGAAGTTAACCTTGACCAGGTGAATATATTGTTCGCACCCAGCGATCAGCAGAAATATGGAAGCCAGTTGACCGGTGGCAGTTCCACCGTGAGAGGCGCTTATAAAGATCTGCTTCGTACGGGAGCTACGGCCAGGGAAATGCTCATAGCAGCAGCCGCCAAAAGATGGGGCGTAGATAAAACTGAATGTTATGCCGAGAATGGCCAGATCATTCACAGACCCTCAGGAAAAAAATTGGGTTATGGCGACCTGGTGGAAGATGCGTCTAAATTGACTCCTCCCAAAAATGTGATATTAAAAGAGAGAAAAGATTATAAGATTGTTGGCAAGCCGATGCCAAGGCAGGACACGCCACTCAAGACCAATGGCAAGGCGGAATTTGGAATGGACAAGAAATTGAAGGGCATGCTCTATGCAGTAGTGGAGCGTAGCCCCCGCTTCATAGGTAAAGTGAAAAGCTTTGACGACAGCGCCGCGAAAGCCGTTCCCGGAGTAAAGCAGGTGATCAAAGTGCAGAGAGCCGTTTTTGCCACTAGTGCTGAAGGTGTGGCCGTTGTGGCCGATAGTCTCTGGGCAGCCATGCAAGGCAGAAAAGCGCTGAAAGTAGATTGGGATGATTCGGGATTCGAACATTATAGTACCGATCAGCTATATGCGAAAATGAGGGAGGACTTGAAAGGTAAGCCTCTTAATTTCAAGTCAAAGGGTGATTTTGAAAGAGAATTTGCAGCCAGTTCAAAGAAACTGGAAGCAGTATATGAAACACCTTATGAATCGCATAGTTGCATGGAACCACTTAATTGCACGGCACATTTCCATGACAATAAGTGTGAAATATGGGGTCCCATCCAGGCTCCCGACTGGGTGCAGCGGGAAATAGCTACCATGATGGGACTGAAGATAGAAGACGTAACAGTGAACATGACCTTTCTCGGTGGGGGATTTGGGCGGAAAGCTTTCCTGGACTATCCTCATGAAGCGGCGGTAATTTCAAAAGCCATTGGAGCGCCGGTGCAGGTGGTTTGGACCAGAGAAGATGATATGACACAGGGTCCTTTCAGGCCGGGTATGGTGTATCAATGTCGCGCAGCATTGGCACAGGGAGGCAATATCGCAGCATTCGAAACCAAGATGGCGGGGCAGGATATGGATCATCAATGGCCAGGTGCCAGCAAATTATCTTATAACGGCAGCGTGTCGGAAGGCTTTCTCGAAACCTATTTCGAATCCTTCCCCCATTACAGTTTTGGCGATATTCCCCTTGACAGCCCGGTACCGGTGATGTGGTGGCGATCAGTATATGCTTCCACCAATGCATTCGCCTACGAGAGCTTCATGGATGAACTGGCGCTACAGGCCGGTAAAGACCCGTTTGAATTCCGCAGGATGCATTTTGCGGATGAGCGTTACCGTGAGCTCATTGACCAGCTGGCTGAAAAGTCGGGCTGGCATTCGAGGGGCAAGAATGAAGGATGGGGCATGGCCATAACCGAATGTTTCAAGAGCATTGTGGGTGAAGTGGTAAAAGTATCTCGCAAAGCCGACGGGAAAATAAAGATTGACAAAGTAATTGCGGTGATGGATTGCGGATGGTACGTGAATCCAGATATCATACGCGCCCAGGTGGAAGGCAGCATCGTAATGGCATTGGGCGCTGCCCTCAAGCATGAAACTCATTTCCAGGATGGGAAGGCTGTGGAGAAAAATTTCGATGCGTATAAAATGCCACGCATATCCGATATTCCCGAAATAGAAGTGCATATAGTTGACAACGATGAAAAGCCCGGCGGCGTTGGTGAGCCAGGCCTGCCACCATTTTCACCGGCATTGTGCAACGCCATCTTCGACCTTTCGGGTAAGCGTATCAGGAAACTTCCCTTTAACCTGGATGAAATTTAATGACGTCAATTCTGTGTAACATTAGGCTTCGAAATCTAAAATGATCCATCAACAATTATTGACCATGAAATCAGGAACAGGATATTTCTTTGTATCGGCCATGGCCTTACTCGTGTTTTCACAATTTTCATTTCAGAAAAAAACGCCTTTCGATCTCAAGGCCAGCGTCGTGAGGGGAAAGGAAGTATATGTTGCCTATTGTCTCTCATGCCATATGGAAGCAGGTGAGGGAGTTGAAGGGGTCTATCCTCCTCTGGCCAAAGCCGATTACCTGATGGCTGACAAAAAGCGTTCTATTCAACAGGTTCTCTACGGCGCTACCGGCGAAATGAAAGTGAATGGCAAGATTTATAATACTGAAATGACCGGCTTCGATCTCACAGATGAGCAGGCCAGCGATGTGGTCAATTATATCAGAAATTCCTGGGGGAATAAAGGAACCGCCATAAGGCCGGAAGACATCAAAGCTGCCAGAAAATAATTTTTCCGCGGGATTTGATCAAGGTTGCAGTCGGGCTTTTCGGCCAACTAGCCATTCAAGGCTTCATAATCGGCTGGGTGATCTAAATCCAGCAAAACATGATTGGTAGGCATATCGATCCAGTGAATATGCTCCCGGTTATCCTCCACAATTCCTTTGCATCCATCCATGTCCTCATGCCTCAGTATGTCTTCCCTGTAATAGGAGCTGAATATTACTGGATTTCCTTTCAGATCTTGATAACGTGGCTGACAAATGCATTCCGAATCTAGCAGCCATTGCTTTTCGAATGCTATCCGGAGCAATTCGTATTCCGCCGGACTAATCGAAACCATATCAGCCAGGCATATCATGTATCCATTCCCGGTAGCCTGCCTGACTCCCTGCTGAATGGAACTGGTGATTCCGTTGGCATAGTCTGGATTGGATATGATTATCAGCGGAAGATCCTTCACCAGGCTTCTTATTTTCTCTTCCTCGTGGCCCAAAACCAGAATCAGTTCTTCAATTCCGGCTGACAAAATATTTTGTATGGTGGTTTCGAGAACGGTCTTGTTCCCCATGGGCAGGATCAGTTTATTTGGTCCGCCCATTCTGCTGGATAAACCTGCGGCGAGCATGATGGCTGTGATCATAAATGCGACAAGATCGGTATATTAGTGCTATACGGGATGATGAATGTAATACATATTTCTTTTTGATAAATCTTTCCACCTTATCTCTGCGATCGCTTTTGATGAGATGGCTGTGCAAGTGATCCGATTGTTAGGATGATGGAAAATAAATGAATCGGCATGTCACACTGGGAAATTCTTTTATTCTTTCTGATCATTGCATTTGTATATTCTTCTGTAGGCTTTGGCGGGGGTTCCAGTTACCTGGCGGTATTGGCAATCTATGCGCTTCCCTTTCAGGAGATCAGACTGACCGCCCTGATTTGCAATATCATTGTTGTCACGGGAGGGACCATCATTTTTATCAGAAATGGGCAGGTTGACTGGAAAAAAATCATTCCCGTCGTCGTTCTCAGTGTGCCGATGGCTTACCTGGGTGCGTCACTGAAAATAAGCCAGGATACATTTTTCATAATACTGGGATGCAGCCTGATTATTGCTGCTGTCTTGCTTTGGATAAAGACAAAACGTGGTGATGCAGATGCTGATTATGGGAAAAATAAGGCTAATTATTTCAGGGATGGCTTTTTGGGGGGAGCCATTGGCTTTTTATCGGGTCTTGTGGGCATCGGCGGAGGAATCTTTCTGTCGCCGATCCTCAACCTGATAAAATGGGACAGCCCCAGGAAGATTGCGGCTACTGCAAGTATATTCATTTTGGTGAATTCAGTGGCCGGTATTGCCGGGCAAATGCGAAATTTGCCGGAGGATATTAATTTTACCAGGGTGTTGCTCCTATGTGCGGCCGTCTTTATCGGAGGTCAGATCGGGTCGCGATTGGGGGCCTTGCGGTTCAATCAGCTTGTCATACGGCGCCTCACTGCCATCCTGGTATTCCTTGCGGGAGTGGAGGTTTTGATGAAGCATTTAAAATGATTCAAATCAATGTGAAATGAAACTGAAGATATTGGGCTTTGGCATAGCAAAAGAAATATTTGGCGGGCCTTTTGTTGAATTGGAATTGGCGAAAAATTCAGACGTGGCTTCACTCAGGACCCGGTTGGAGGAGCGCTTTCCCAAATTGAAGGAGCTTTCATCTTACCTGATCGCCCTAAACAATGAATTTTCCCTGCCAGGGGATATCATAAACGCCCCTGACGAAATCGCCATCATTCCGCCCGTTAGCGGTGGTTGAAATGAATTGTATATGACAGATATCTTGATCACCGGGAAGCCATTGGACATCCCCTCCTGCATCGAATGGGTAATGTCGCCTCAAAGCGGCGGTATTGACGTATTCATCGGAACCGTGAGAACGCTTACCAGGGAAAAGCAAGTATTGAGACTGGAATTTGAAGCCTATGAGAATATGGCCATCAGTGAGATGAAGAAAATAGCAGATGATGTTATGCAAAAATGGCCAGTTCACAAAATCCTGATCCATCACCGGATTGGCATATTGCAGGTAGGGGAGATCCCGGTGGTTATTGCCGTTTCTGCCGCTCACAGGGCCGCGGCATTTGATGCCTGCCGCTACACCATTGATACACTGAAGCAGACCGTTCCCATTTGGAAAAAGGAGATTTTTGAAGATGGTGAGACCTGGGTAGCGGCCCATCCCTAAAGCACAGGATATCACACTATGGCGTGGAGAAATATATTTGTAATAGTAATTGACCGTTTCCAAACTGATATCATTCTAATACCCTTTTTGGAAACTATACTTTTTGATTTCTTTGTAAAAGTAATTTTCTCGCTCTTTCCGAATCTTCCGGCGTATTCACATTCATGAGTGCATCAGGATCCAGAGCCTTCACCAGTTTTATTTCATTATTCCTCAATGCTTTTCTGGGACATGTATAGCCCTGCGAAAGAAAGGAGAGCAGAATGGGATAGCTCTTCGGCTCCCAAATGGCGATCAATGGCTCCGGCAGACCGTCGAAAGGACTCTCGAATGCGGTTGCCATCACCGAAGTCTGTCTTTGCTCAATAAGTTGTCGGATGGTTTCGGCGTTGAGAAGCGGAAGATCGCAGGCCAATACCAGCCAGGCGCGTGAAGGATGTTCGCGAAAAGCTGAAAGGATGGCGCCATAGGGCCCAAGGCCCGTGAAACTGTCCGAAATTAATTTGTAATTGTTGTCAAGCGCGGATTTTTGTTCTTCGGTGCAGGAAATAAAAACTTCATCGCAATAATTCTTCAACAGATCCGCCATATAATACTGCTGCTCTTTCCCATGCCAATCTATGGTTGCCTTGTTGCGGCCCATGCGCATACTATTTCCACCCGCCAACACCAATCCGTTCAACAATGGTTTTGTATTCCGCAATTTAGATTCGAAAAAACCAATGATCTTTTCGGTATCGCTGAGCTTATACAAAGGCAAATCCTGCCATGAAGGAAGAGCCGGTTTGATGAAATCAAAAACCTTGTCGGCATTGTCAGCAAGAAGCAGGAGTTCCACATGGGTCAATTGTGAAACTCTTTTTTGCAGGGATGTCATTTTAGTATTGTCAATCACCACAACCTGTGCTTTGGCCTCATTATGATTGCCATTGATCAGCAGGAAATCAATATCTGAAAATAATTGTCTGAACTGGAAAGGACCCAGGAGCTTATTGAAATGAAACTGTTGATAATGAATTTGACTGGTATATTCTGCTACGGCTCCCGATCCCAACCTTCCGGGCAGCCCCTGCTCCATACCGTTATCAGCATGTTGGGCGTCAACATAGCCGCATTTGTATGTAGGGGATAATGCCCTGAATATTTCATCAGCGAGATTCTTGACAATGCCGCAATGCGTTCCCAATATCGCCCACTCATGCCCGGCAAAATTGCCATAGGGCGCCCTGGCAATATCACTGTGTTTCTTATGTTCTCCTGAAATCATTTTTGCCTCCTTTCTTTTCAATCAGTTCAGTTTCCCTGATCTTGATGTCGTGGCTCATGGATTTACACATGTCATAAACCGTGAGGGCCGCCATGGTGCAGCCAACAAGGGCTTCCATTTCAACCCCGGTTCTGGCCTTGATGGTGGCGCTGCACTCAATCACTATTTCCCGTTGATCATTGACATGAATTTCAATCTCGCAATTTTCAAGCGCCAGGGGATGGCATAGGGGTATGAGTGAACCCGTTCTTTTCGCGGCCATGATCCCCGCGATTATAGCGGTTTGAAAAACCGATCCCTTCTTCGTCTGAAACTGGTCACTTTCCAGTTTATTCAGTACATCCACAGGCAGACTGACGATGGATCTTGCCGTAGCAGTCCTGAGCGAGATATTTTTTTCACTCACATCAACCATCTTAGGTTTACCCGTTTCATCCAGGTGCGAAAATTCATTCATCTTTTTGATTAAGCTAAATTCTAAAGATTAAATTCTCCCATACTGCCACACCGGGTAAACTCTACCCTTTGTAAAGTTATTTTCTTCCATCGGAAGTTCCATAAATGCATTTGATACCGCCAGGTTGGCAAGATCACCGGATCCATTTCCCTCAGCCGGGAAGGCAATCAATCGACCCTCCCTGTCAGACTTCAATTGAACCTGCAAAAAATATTGAAGGGCCGGAGCAAAACTGAATTCAGTTCCCAGGATCGCATAAGATTTGATTGGGGGAAGCAGGCCCAGACTGGCTTCCAACCATGGCAGGAAATAACGATAAAGGCATAGGAAGGTGGAGACGGGATTGCCCGGAAATGCAAAAACCAGGCTCCCACCGGAATCTCTTCCAAACCAAAAAGGTTTCCCCGGTTTTTGCCGGACCTTATGGAATATTTTTACTACGCCTGAGGATTCCAATGCCTCGGGAATAAAATCAAATTTTCCTTTTGAAACCCCACCGGTAAGAATCAGTACGTCATAATGATTCAAACTTTCACTGATCTGCTGCCGGCTGATCTCCTTGTTATCAGGAATGTGCAGCATGTCGGCCTTGATGCCATAGCCCTCCAAAGCCGCGGCAATGGTGTAATTATTGGATCGCCGCAACTGGTAATCTGATGGAATTGAATCAACAGCGGTCAATTCATCGCCGGAAGAAATAATGACGGTGCGGGGAAATTTTTTAACCCTGATTTTGATTTTTCCGGTAGCGGCCGCCAATCCGATTATGGCAGGCGTGATCACCTGGTTTGCTGCAACCAATATTTCGCCCTGCTTCTTGTCGCTTCCTTTGAAATGAATATTTTGGCCAGATCTGATCGCTTCGGATTGGATACAGGCCATTCCATTTTGAATTTCCAGGTCTTCATAACGGATAATCGTATCCGCTGTTACCGGCAATGCTGCACCCGTCATGATTTCAATACATTCATCGGGTTTGGCAATCTCAATGGGCAATCCACCTGCGGCCTGTATGCCCTTGATCTGGAAAGTCTTCAATCCTTTTTTAAGAGAATCGAAGCGAATGGCAATCCCATCCATCGTGGCTCGATTAATTGGAGGCAGATCCCTGTCTGCCATCAAGTCCTCTGCAAGCACCCTGTCCAGGACAGCCTCAAACGGAATCGCTTCAGATCCAAAATCCCTCAATTCAGACTGGATCAGCTTTTCGGCCTCTTCAACGCTCACCATGATATTGTTGATCGGTGCAACTGACATAGTATATCCTTCAAATACGATGTGCTTTTTTTTTGGAAATTTCCCGAATATTCCGGGAATGAGTTTCATCCTCCGATGGTTGCCATGGATTCATGTGCGGATATCTGCCTGGTCCGTTTTTGTTCGGCCTCAAATCCGTCCTTCGCTCTTTTTCCAATGGCATCAAGCAGCGCCTTGTATAATTGATCATCGTCTGAGCCCTGCCTCATCAGATCCTTAATGTTCATTACGCCATCATCATACAAACAGGTCTTCAGCGCTCCCTGTGGAGTGATCCTGATTCGATTGCAGGTACCGCAAAAACTACGGGTATAGGCGGCAATGATGCCAATATTTCCCTGATGGCCCGGTATATGGTAATTGTAAGAAGTTGAAGATCGGGGGTCAGGGATTTTTTGAATGTCAGGAAATTTTTCCCTGATGGCCTGCAAAATGCGAATATGGTCCCATTCCAAAGCGGAATAATGACTCGCTCCGCCATTAAAAGGCATCTCTTCTATAAATCGTACACTCAGTGGTAATTGCCTGGTCAATTCAACCAGTGGAATGATATCTTCTAAATTTTTACCCTGCATCACCACGGCGTTGATCTTAATATCCATGTCATTCGCTAAAAGTTGTTCAAGGGTATCCATCACCCGGGGCAATTCATCGCGATGCGTAATGGAGAAGAAGCGATTCCTGTCGAGTGTATCCAGGCTGAGATTTATGGAGCGGATGCCAAGTCTTTGCAATTCGGGTACAAGGGGAGCGGTTAGTACTCCATTGGTCGTGATGGTGATTTGATTCAGTCCTTGCAATTTTGACAAGGAGTCCAGGAATTGCATGATATCCTTTCTTACAAATGGCTCTCCACCGGTGATCCTGATCTTTTCAATTCCGGCCTTCACCAGGATGGAGCAGATCCTAAACATCTCTTCATAAGTCAACAGTTCCGACCTCGAAAGCCAGTCTATGCCTTCTTCCGGCATGCAGTAGAAGCAGCGGAGATTGCACCGGTCTGTTACAGCCAGCCTCAGATAATTGATAGGCCTTCCATGATTATCAATAAGCATCTGATTCGTTTAAAGGAATTAATCCGCTTTTCAGTCAGTTTGTGAAGAACAGGCCAATATCCGGATTTTGAATTTTGCACCGGGGTTTTCTGAGAACTCTAAATAAAATATCGAATCAATGGAACAATTCCACGCCATATACCCATTCCTACGAGTATTTGCGAAGGCAGAGAGTTCATTGGACGTCATGCCCTGAACACCTGCCTGCCGGCAGGCAGGAATGCCCTCCCGATAGCTATCGGGATGAAAATATAAGCTTAAAGTTAACAATTAAAAGGCAAATTTACGACTGTCTGCCGGAACCCCGATAGCTATCGGGGCTGATGCTACCACATAGCTGATATTACACTGTCCTGCCCTGCTTTTGCAAATACTCTTGTTGTGTCCAAGACTGCTCTGTCCACATTTTACGGCTGCAAATAATACGCAAAGGATTGTGGTGGGAGTAAATTATAGTCAGCCCTTAAACATTTTGGTTGTTTATATCTTATTGCCTTCTTAATTTGAATTGCATATCCATCTTCTCGATTTGCAAAATATTGATAAAAATAGTCCTCTGTGATCCCTGAAAATTTCTGAGTTAAGCCCCAAAGGGTATCTAGATCCTTATTGATAATTTTTTCAATTTCAAATTCACCAATAACCTGCTGTACTGGTGAGGATGCGTAAACAATAACTGTTTTTATCTTGTCATTCTTAAATATTGCTTTACGGAATTCAAATTTTTTTGTCCCGTCAAATATTTTGAATGCAAACTCCGGTTTAATTGATAAGACTACTTTCATTTTTTAAAAGAATATTGCATAATTCTAAGAAAATCTTCTCTGCTAATTAGACGAAATCCTCTTGGCATATCTCTAATATCTGGTATTATTCCATTTACATTTAGCCATTTGAGGTTTGGTCGCTTGGGTAAAGATAAAGCATAAATAAAATTAACTATGAAAGGCCGGCTTCTTTTGTTATAATTCCAATGCTCACTAAGCTGTTTATCAGTAAAGACACTTCTTTTTCTGCAAGCTGAAAGAAAGGAATTTTCGTCTGAAATATTATCCAGGATTGATTCTACCACACCAATTGTTGTTGCAACTCCATGATAGATTCCCCCTGTTCGATAAAATACTATTAAGTCACCTGGATTTAAATTTCTTTCATAAGAAAGGGATATATACACTTTGCTCAGTGCATTTCGATGAGGTTCATTTTCTGTGAAATTAATGGGTGACTCTGTTCGTAAAATTGAATCTGGGAAAAGTTCTGTGTGGTATTCAGGATAAATTGGCACAATGAAAACAGGACTTTCCTTTGAGAGGAAAGGAAAAGTCAGTTTTGGATTTTGTAAATTTATTTCTTGATTTCTCCCAAAATTTTTGGTATACACTTCTTCATCACCATTTTCGGTAGTTTTTACGCCGTGCAAAGTAAAGCCCCATTCTTCCAGTAATTCTATAAACCTTAACTGTTCTGGTCTTTTATCAAAAATGGTTGCATAAATCTCATCAACGCTATATTGAAAAGCATTGTCAAAAATTATTTTTAAAAACCGTTCGCCAATTTTGAATCCATTGCTTGTGACTTTAAACGTTCCAATCTTTAAGCGCTTCTTCTTTTTGAAAACAGGAACTATATCAGAGTAGCTTTCTGTTTCATCTTCAACTTTAATGTATAAAAAGGCAGACAGTACGTCGTTATGATAGCAGACATAAGCAATTTCATCTGCTTTTTTATTATACCATTTGTCAAATCCATTATAATCTTCCCGAAAGCTGTCAAAAAATGGATCTTTAATTTTTACCTGAGCAAAGTCAACTTTTTTAACTGCTAAAACTTTATAATTTACTAAGTCAGGATTTTCCGCTGTAATCTTTTCAAGATATTGTTCAATTTTGAATACTCTGGACGATATCCCTAATAAACTTGCTTTTGTATGGATTTTTTTGTCTTCTGAAATTAGAATATCCACTCTTTCAGAAAAAAGCTCATTCAAAATAATTGTATCATTCTTGTCATTTGGCGTTGTGTCAACTCTGTTGCAAATTTGCTTTACATCGTCACTTAGTGGGGCAATGTTTTTAATGAGATTGTAACTACCAATTTTTATATTCATTGTCTCAACCGTTTTGGGGTCTTTATTACGGTTAAGTTCTTCTATTGTTAAAGGGTGAATGTATTTGGAATGTTTGAGTTTGTCAAGCCAATTGAAAAGTATGCCTATGTCAGTGTTGACTACCTTACTTGCTTCGCGGTGTATTATGATATTTGTGTCGAGTAAAATCTTCATAAGTTAGTCGGTCAAATGTGGTGTGTGTCAAACAGCCTTGCACGCAATGCAAGCATTTCTGTGACAGGCGAAATGCTAACATAAAAATAGTCCTTTCCTGTGAAAGCCCTGGAATCAGGCTTAAATCAAGCATGGTTACCGCGATTTTCTATATTTTGTTTGGTGGAAAGACGTTTATTAAGATGTTATTTTGCGCCATAATAATAAAAAAAGCCTATATAAGAAAAGCTTGTGGACTTTAGAGCGGAAGCTGGCATAATAACAGACGATTCACAATTTCATTGTATTTTACTAAGAGAATCGCAGGATCCAAACTCCGGAAGACCTTGATAAGTATGAGTGCAGAATTGCATTCTGAGACCTGGTCAAAAACGCCGGATGCTGGGGAAGCGAACCGACACTGAATTTCTGAATATTTTTGATGACAGATACTACAGTTTTCATTGAATATTGAGCAGATGCGTTATTTATTTTTAGTAACTGTTTGCTGGAGCCTGTTTCAAGCTTCAGGAAATTTTGATTCACAAATGACGTCCAACGGGCTGCCCCAGACTATTCCGGGCGACACATTAATGGACCTCGGCAAGAGAATATTCTATACGACCTGTTATACCTGCCATAAGGATTCGCTAAGTACATTGCGCGCGCCGGGCCAATCTGTTCTGTCAAGCATGAATCCCCGGGCCATATTTGCATCCCTTGACAAGGGAAAAATGCGGCAGCAGGCTATCCATCTAACAGTTTTGGAGCGGAAGGCAGTTGCACAGTGGTTGACTCAAACCATCATTAAGGAAAGTCCATTGTCTCCCGAAGCATTTCAAAAGTTCCTGCCTTCGGAAAATCTCAAATCGGTATATGATTATTCCGGTTGGGGTGGAAATAATGAAGCTACCGGATTCCGAACGGCCAGGCAGTCGGGCATTTCTGCAGCCAATATTGGCACCTTGAAATTAAAATGGGCATTTGCCTTTCCTGATGCAACCGTGGTGCGTTGCAAACCGGCTGTGGCAGGCGATTGGATAATTGTGGGAGGGCAATACGGAGATCTATATGCGATTCATAGGAACACGGGCAAGATCGGATGGACATTCATGGCTACTGCCGCCATACGGGGTGCCATAACCGTAATAAAGGATGGGCCAGCCATAACTGCCTATTTTGCGGACTACAGCACTAATGTTTACGCTGTTAATGTAAAAACGGGCAGACTAATATGGAACAGCAGGGCAGGCTATGAGCCACATTCTGCCGTTACCGGTTCCGTTGCAGTCTATGGCGGCAGAATATTTGTGCCGATCACTTCAACAGAAATAGCCTCCACATACAATGGGAAATATGATTGTTGTATTTCATCGGGCGGACTGGTGGCATTGGATGCAAAGACCGGCAAAATTTTGTGGCATCACCGTGTGGTCCCAACTGCAAAAGTTTCCGGCAAAAAGAAAAACGGTAAGCCCATTTACGGGCCATCGGGAGCGCCTGTTTGGAGCAGTCCGACAGTGGACTCAAAGAGAGGCCTGGTATATATTGGCACCGGCGAGAATTATAGCCGGCCCGCAACGCAAACCAGCGATGCCATACAGGCCGTTGACATGAAGACTGGCAGATTGGTATGGAATTTTCAAGGCACAGGGAATGACGCCTGGAACCTGGCCTGCCCCTACTTGAATAATTGTCCTGAAAATCCGGGGCCCGATTTTGACTTTGGCATGGCTCCTATATTGGTTCGTACAAGAGACGGAATTGATATGCTGGTAGCCGGTCAGAAATCCGGATTTGTATATGCATTGAATCCCGGAACAGGGAAGCCAATATGGAAAACAAAGATTGGAAAGGGTGGAGCACTGGGAGGCATTCATTGGGGAATGGCAACAGACGGAAAATACGCATATGCGGCAAATGCCGACAATATAAATGGCATGAACCCAAAGGATACGGCGGGAAAACCTTCGCCTGGCATCTATGCCCTCGATCTCATCAATGGAAAAATTGTTTGGGTGAGCCCTGCAGTGGAATGCGCGGGACAAAAAAATTGTATCGTTGCCAATTCCGCGGCACCTGCAGCAATTCCAGGATTTGTTTTTGCTGGAGGGTTGGACGGACATATTCGGGCTTATTCGAGTGCCGATGGAAAAATCGTCTGGGATTTCGATACCGCCAGGGAATTTGAAACAAGTTCAGGGATTAAGGGCAAAGGTGGAGCGCTGGATGGTCCGGCTCCGGTAATTTATGACGGCGTGCTCTTGGTGAATTCGGGATATGGCATGTTCTCGCAAATGCCCGGCAATCTGCTTTTGGCTTTTGAAGTGGACGGGTCCAAATAAAGCTCTTATGCATGACCGTAAATATGATATTGGTAAATTTCAAGATAAGTTTTTTGAAGCTTTTCAGGCCTTATTCCTGCCCATAATGGGCCGTTGAATCACAAAAAAGATAAAAAATTATGCATTCAATGCCGTCAGCATGAGTTGTCTCGGAAGCATCTAATGGACTTATTCTCCGGGAACCCGGCTAAAAAGGAAGAAATCCGGGCTAAAACTTCTTAAAGTGCCTTCTTTTACTTCTTAAAGTTGGGTTTTGCACCGGAAGCAGCAAAACCACTCAAATTATTGTCCGGTAATATATTGTGACGTAAAAAAATGTTAACTAAACGATAAATAAATTTCTTGTTATTTTAAAAATTATTTATCATTGTGTATCTATTACATATTTTTAGACTGTTCTGAATCTAATTAGAAATCATTAATTACTACTGGTTATGACTCCAAAACGACTACTGCAAGCCATTGCATTGCCTGTATTTATGCTGTTCTTTCTGCAGGCATCTTTCGCACAGGAAAAGACAGTTAAAGGAAAAGTTGTTTCCTCATCAAATGTCCCCCTACAGGGAGTAACTGTTCAGGTTAAGGGAACCAGAACCGGAACTGCAACGAATGGAAATGGAGATTTTACGATAACTGTTCCCGGATCTAACAGTGTTCTTGTATTTAGTTCCGTTGGATTTGCCACGCAGGAAGTGATTGTCGGCAGTCAGTCCGATATTTCAGTTCAACTTGCTGAGAGCTCCGAAAGGCTTTCAGACATAGTTGTTGTGGGATATGGTACTCAGAGAAAACGCGAGGTAACCAGTGCCATCACAACAGTGAAGGCTGAAAATTTCAATAAAGGTAATATCAGTGATGTGGCCCAGTTGCTGGCAGGTAAAGTTGCCGGCCTTTCTGTTTCAAGAGCAGGTGGTGATCCAAATGCAGGATTTACGCTGAGGTTAAGAGGCCTTTCTACCATAGGTGTCAATACACAACCGCTTGTTGTGCTCGACGGCCAGGTAGGCGCAGACCTGAATACAGTAGACCCCAATGATATCAAGAGTATTGATGTGTTGAAAGACGGATCTGCCGCCGCCATTTACGGTACCCGTGGTTCCCAGGGTGTGATCATCATCACTACCAATACTGGCAGGGCCGGAGCCATGCAGGTAAACTACAATGGCTCTATCACTGCAGAAAGCCCGGTGAAGTTCACACACCATATGACCGCCTCCGAATTTCGTGCTCTGGGTAAGGGAATAGATTATGGTGCCAGTACTGATTGGAACAAGGAAATCACCAGGACTGCTTTTTCCCATACACATAATTTGAATTTTTCAGGGGGCAGTTCATCTACCACCTACAATGCCTCCGTCAATTTCAGGAATAGTGAAGGTGTTGCAATCACCACAGGCTTTCAGCAATTGAATGGCCGCCTGAACCTCACCCATAAGGCTCTTAAAGACAGGCTCGTGTTTAATGTGAACCTGAGTACAACCAGGAGGAAATCCGATATCGGTTTCAGAGACGCATTCAAATATGCAACAATTTATAATCCAACTGCTCCTATTTACAGTAAGGACCCTCTTTATGATATCACAGGTGGCGGCTATTTTGAAGCCAACCTGGTGGACTATTCTAATCCGGTTGCTATGCTAAGGCAAAATTCTAACCAAGCTGAATTACAAAGGTCTAATTTTTCAGGATCTGCGGAATTTGAGATCATACATGGATTGAAATTTCTAGTTCGTTATGCACAGCAGACTTATAGTAATTATGCACAGGCATATCTTCCCATTAATGCATTTATCTCAAGGAACTATCTGGTTGGCGTAACCGGATTTGGCCGTCACGGGTATGCTTATAAGCAAGATGACGAATCCGCGAACCAGTTGTATGAAAATACACTGAGCTATGAACACAAATTCAATAGGTTAAACTTGCAGGCTCTTGGCGGCTACTCATATCAGGACTATCTAAATCAAGGGTTTGGAGCTCAGGGTGGTAATTTTGCAACTGATGCGTCCGGCCAGAATTTTGGTGCGGCTCTCGACTTTTCCAATGGAATCGGATCAGTCAGTAGTTACAAAAACGCTTACAAAATAATTGCTTTCTTCGGTAGAGTAAATCTCAATTACGATAATATTGCTTTTTTATCTGCGAGTTTGAGAAGAGAAGGTTCTACCATGTTCGGTGTAGATAATAAATGGGGATACTTTCCAGCCGTAAGTGGAGGTGTAGATGTTAAAAGGTTAGTGGATATTCCTTGGGCAAATAACGTCAAATTGCGCGGAAGTTATGGGATTACTGGTGCACTCCCGAAACAACCATATGTATCTCTTGCCTGGTATAATCGAACTGGAACTTACTATGCTGGAGGTAGTTCGTATTTGAACACCTATGGCAATACACAAGTATCGAATCCTGGCTTAGGCTGGGAGAAGAAGAATGAGGTTGATTTGGGTCTGGATTTCACACTATTTAATAATAGATTGTCGGGTACATTCGATTATTTCAATCGTACAACTAAGGGGCTCTTGTTCTACGTAACCATTCCTTCACCGCCAAATTTGGCTCCAAATGAATGGAAAAATATAGGTAGATTGGTCAATAAGGGCTTTGAATTTGCAGTGAATTATGACATTATCAAGTCCCGCGAATTTACGTGGAATTCTGGCGTTACTTACACTCACTTCCACATAGTACTTGCCGAATTGGATGAATCTTTGAAGGGTTCTTATGTGGGTGCCACTAATCTGGGTACTCCGGGCCAGGAAGCTACACAGCTTACCCGTGCCGTGGAAGGCGAACCTATCGGCCTGCTCTGGGGTTATAAATATGTAGGAGTTGATGCTAATGGAAAGTATTTGTTCGACGACGGAACCGGCAAGGGTGTTTTGGCCACAGCAAATCCTCCAAGGGGAGTCATTGGAAACGGCCTTCCTAAATTCGAATTCGGCTGGATTAACACTTTCAAGTATAAGAATTATGACTTCAGTTTCTTCCTTCGTGGTGCAATTGGTCACCAATTGATCAACACATTCCGCGCATTCTACGAGAACCCGCTGATTGCGTCAAGCTACAATGTAGTAAACACAAAATATTTCAATCCTGCTGTGACTGATGCACAGATCTATAGTAGCTATGATGTGGAAAAAGCCTCTTTCGCTAAATTGGATAATGCAACATTGGGTTACACCTTACCGGTTAAAAATGGCAGCGCGATCCGTAGTCTGAGAGTTTTCCTGACCGGGCAGAATTTGTTCACGATTACCAAATATACAGGTGTTGACCCTGAGGTGAGATACGAGGATGTTGATGGCAATCCATTGGCACCGGGCATTGACAGAAGAGAAACCTGGGTATATACCCGTTCCTTTACACTGGGCGTAAATCTTGGATTCTAAAACTTACTATTAATTTATTATAATATTTGTATAATATGAAACCTGTAACGATAATAAAAAATTCGGCGATAGTCCTGCTGCTAATTGTTGGATCTTGTACCAACTTGGACGAAAAGAGACTGCTTTTTGATACAGTCACGGAAGATAACTTTGGCAGGACCGATGCGGAATTGGCTTCGTTAGTTGGCAATGCCTACGTTCCACTTTATGGATTCGGAGGCAATAACCACATGATTCCACTTAATGAAGTTACAACCGATGAAATGGTGGTTCCGCAAAGGGGTGCCGACTGGGGTGACGGTGGTCACTGGGTAAGACTTCAGACCCACACTTACAATGCAACAGACCCAACTCCGAATAATGCATGGAATTTTTGTTATGGTGGAATAGTTACTTGCAACAAGCTATTGCTAAACCTAGCGACCAGTACTTCGCCTAACGCACCAGCCTATGTTTCCGAATTGAAAGCCCTGCGCGCCATATATTATTATTGGCTGTTGGATATGTTTGGAAATGTTCCAATTGTTACCGATTTTTCTGATCCCGCACCTCCGGCTAAGTCTGACAGACAAGCTGTATACACCTTTGTAGAAAAGGAATTGCTTGACAATGTAAATGATCTGCCGGTTGCAGGACCTGAAGATGGTCCGCATTACGGAAGGGTGACCCGTTATGTAGTATATGCTACTTTGGCTAAATTGTATCTTAATGCACAGGTATATACGGGAACTGCTCAATGGGATAAATGCATTTCAATGTGTGATACGATCGTTAACAGCGGTAAATACAATCTTACGCCAAATTACAGTGATAATTTCGTGAGAAACAACACCGGCTCACCGGAATTCATCTGGGCGGTCCCTTATGACGGCGTTAAGGCGAAGGGGTTTAATATGGATATGATGACCCTTAGCTATCTAAATCAGGCTAGTTATAATATCAATGCACAGCCCTGGAATGGATTTGCAACTATCCAGGAATTCTATCAGTCCTATATTGATCCTGTTCAAAATCCTGGACCACAGGGAAGAGTTATAGGACTTAGCCCGAATGGCGATAGCGTGAACGGTACCATAGACAAGAGAATGTTGAACAATTTCCTGGTCGGGCCGCAGTACGCTTCTGACGGCTCACGCCTGGCAGATGGTGGTGCAGATCAGACTGACCCAGATGGACAGCCGCTTACTTTTACTCCCTATATCAATGAATTATTTCCCAACGCCTGGAGACAATCGGGCGCAAGGATTAACAAATGGAATTTTTATAAGGGAATGTTACAGGATATGGACAATGATTGGGCCATTTTCAGGTATGCTGATATACTGTTGACCAAGGCCGAGGCGACCGCGAGAAAAAATAATGACTGGAACGATCCTATAACGCTGGCCATTGTGAACCAAATCAGGACACAGCATGGTGGCGTGGATCCATTTGCTACTTTGACTGCGGCTACTTTCCTCGCTGAGAGAGGCAGGGAAATGTTCGCTGAAACATTCAGGAGACAGGATATGATCCGTTTTGGTGTGTATAATAACGCATGGAGATTCCATACCGCAGATCCAGACACGCATGTTAATATTTTCCCGATTCCTGAAACGCAAATTAATGCGAATCAAAATCTGACCCAGAACCCGGGATATTAAGCGCTGGTTAATTAACCTGAAATATATAATCAAGGAAAGCAAGTAATACTATATTACTTGCTTTCTTCTGTTTAACAAATTACCCTTTGCCAGGGGCAGTTTCCACATTATATTGCGGGAATTAGAAATCTGAGAATAAAAGATTAAGTTCATTTCAATGGGCCAATTATTATTTCATCCTGCTCCTGCTTTTTCATTTACACCCCCCTCTGTCAAATGCAGTCTCCTTTACCTGTCATTCATCATTCTGGTCTGCTCCTGCCATTCAAATGATGCTACAATCCGGAATGAGAAAAATAAGCTCTTCGAATTACTTCCCTCATCGGCCACAGGCATTGATTTCGCCAATAATGTTACCTATTCAGAAGAATACAATGTTTATACCTTTCGCAATTTCTACAATGGGGGTGGCGTGGGAATCGGCGATATCAATAATGACGGACTGCCCGATATCTATTTTTGCGGCAATCAGCAGTCCAGCAAACTGTATTTGAACAAAGGCAATTTTCAATTCGAGGACATTACAGAAAAAGCCGGTGTGGGCTCCGATGGTATCTGGTGTACAGGCGTCACATTTGCCGACGTGAACGGAGACGGCCTGCTTGACATTTATGTGTGCAAATCCGGAGACCTGAAGGGTAAGAACAGGAGCAATGAACTCTTCATCAATAACGGTAACCTCAGTTTCACCGAAAAAGCCAAAGAATACGGACTTGCCAATACCGGCCTCTCAACCCATGCCGTTTTTTTTGATTATGACAACGACGGAGACCTGGATTGTTATCTCCTCAATAGTTCATTCAAGTCCGTTGGCAACTATGACCTGGTAAAGGACCAACGCAATATCAGAGATAGCCTGGGTGGCAATAAATTATTCCGCAATGACGGAGGCCATTTCACAGATGTCACTGAACAGGCAGGAATTTATAGCAGCAGGATCGGATTCGGCCTCGGGGTCACCATTGCCGATGTGAATAAAGATGGCTGGCAGGACATCTATGTTTCCAATGATTTTTTTGAAAGAGACTATCTCTATATCAACAAGCACGACGGCACATTTGAAGAATGTCTCGAGAAATCTGTTCGTGAACTCAGCATGAATTCCATGGGTGCCGATATCGCCGACATCAATAATGACGGCTATCCCGATATTTATGTGACCGACATGCTCCCCGATGACGAAGCCAGGAGAAAGACAAAGACTAATTTCGAAAACTGGGATAAATATCAATCCGATCTGCAGAATGGATATTACCAACAATTTGTCAGGAATGTACTGCAGTTGAACGGTGGCCCCGAACCGGGCAATGGCTCCCATGTGAATTTCAGTGAAATCGGAAGGCTTGCAAAAGTGGAAGCTACTGATTGGAGTTGGGGAGCCTTGATCACCGATTTCAACAATGATGGACTAAAGGATATTTTTGTGGCCAATGGAATTTTCAAGGACCTGACCGATCAGGACTATGTTCATTATACGGCAAATCCAACAGCCATTCGCGAAATGTTGTTGAGTAAGAAAAACGCCATTAAGGATTTGATTGACCTCATGCCTTCGGTAAAACTTTCAAACTACGCTTTTTGCAACAATGGGGATCTAACGTTCACGAATAAGGCATTGGAATGGGGCTTGGACCAGCCGGGCTTTTCGAATGGATCGGCCTATGGGGATCTGGACAATGACGGGGACCTGGACCTGGTGGTGAACAATGTGAACATGCCGGC
>JBGPHC010000047.1:0-22613 GCA_041484195.1 Agriterribacter sp.
ATTAATTTCAAAAACTTTCTTGTTTGTATCTCGCAAATACAATTCTAATATCATGCTCACTCCTCCTCTGAATTTGACATCTTTTCTCTTTTTAGTATATATTAGATCTCGCTTAAAAGTAATAGATTGTCTTCCAAATCTTAAATAGTCAATTTGAACAATATCGTCTATAAATGTAATTTTAAAAATTTGTTTTGAGGAAAGAAATTGGAAGAATATCAAAATGATTAATAGGATGCAAATCCATGATCCTATTGAAGTTTTGATAACACATATAGAAACGCCAATTAATGAGAGTAAGATATACATCCCAATTGCTCTCATCAATTTTGTCTTGATAGTTATTTCTTTAATTGTCATTAATTTTTGCGGTTACATGATTTGCATATTTAATTGTCTGTCCTGTTTGTATTTTATCAGGATCCGAGATACCATTTTGTTTAATTAAAGCATCTACAGTAGTATTTAACTTTTTGGCAATGGATATTAGGTTATCTCCTTTTTTAGCAGTGTAGGATATTTGATAATCTAAATTTTGAAATCCTAAGAGGCGGCCATTACCATTAGTTACAAAATCATTAACCAAATTAACTGACTCTAGCACAGCTCCCGAAACATTGAGAGTCTGATCTATTGCACCTAAAGCATTTAATATAGTTGAATTATTGGAAAAAGCGGAATACGCACTTACAAGCCCAAACCCATCTTGCATTAGTGCTCTAAGACCATTACTCGTCGCCACAGTCGGACCCAACGAACTTATGGCATCAACAAATGGCGCATATTTGAAATTGCTTCCATAAGCAATTAAACCTGGGATTGTTGAGGAATTATGTAAGAATTCATTTGATTCCAAATTGCTTGTTAAGGCTTCAGTCATCTGCGAAACACCAATTCCAGTTTCGCCCAGAGAAAGCTGCAACGCGATTGCGCCACCCAATGGTGCACCGGCACCATCACTTCCGCTTATATAAGCAACCGAAGAGATAGTACCCACCAGTCCAAATGTTGTATTTATCAGCCCGTTAGTAAACTTACCGGCACGCGAATGGCTCCACTTTTCGTTGACATAGTTTAAAGAATTTGCTACACTACTTTGAAGCAATTGACCTGGTGTTCGAGGTTTGTATGGAGAAATGAAGGGAATTAATGGAATTCTAATTCCTCCTGAAGTGGATTGCTCCTCCATTCCATCTAGGTCCGTCGCCCAAATAGGCTTGTTTCCGGCAAATTGATAGGGCGAATACCATGGAAAATCTTTAAATAATGGATCTGTCGACAAAAATCTTCCTATTCGCGAATTATACACTCTCGCCCCATAATCATACCCATTCCCTTCTCCATAGTCTTCCCAATCTTTCTCCTTCCCATTAAACCCATACCTGAAACTCCCCGCGTTGGAGTAGCGGTTCACCATTTCCATCCCGAACGAAGTGTAACGAATTCTACCAAAACCCTAGCTGGATTTAACTCTTCAAAGAACTTTCTGTATCTAAAATATTGCAAATAATGCATTTTCCTGCAAATTTTCATCCATACTTAGCACATTAAAAACTCACTATATGAAAAATAAACAATCACGGAAAATTAAGGAATTGCCCTTTCTGGACCTTTTCGATAAGTTCATTGAAGACAGCATAAGGAAAAGGAGAATTCAACCCAATGGAAAAGCACTTTGCAGTAGAACGATCGCAACCTATGGCTATACTGCAAAATTGATTCGGGAATTTGTCCTTGCGTGTAATTTCTATCTGCGGCTGAAACAAGTGAGCCATTTGAGCTTACGCGAACTAAGAGCCGAAAGAAATTACTGGAAAAAATTCTACAGGAAATTTACAGATTATTTATACGGCAAACGGGGCTTTTATGACAATTACGTGGGGCATATCATCAAAAATTTGAAAGTGTTCTTCAGTTATCTTAATAAAGACCTACTCTTGGATGTTGGCGCGTTTTATAAGTCTTTCTATGTCCGAAAAGAAGAGATTGCAATCGTGGTGCTCATGCCCGAAGAACTGAATTTCCTTATTTATGACAAAGCATTCGAACTAAGCCTGACTCCCACTTTACAGCGCACTAAAGATATTTTTGTATTTGGTTGCACAGTGGCTCTACGCGTATCGGATCTATTGAATCTTTACAAAACTAATCTCCGTATAGTAAATGATCGGCATTATCTGGTTGTCCGATCTAAAAAGAAAGGTACTTCTACTCAGGTTTGTTTGCCGGAATATGCTGTTGAAATCATCAAAAAATATCAAGGTAAATACAATACACTGCTTCCCCCAATTCATAAAGTCAACCTCAATCTCAACCTAAAGGGATTGATGGAAAGGGCCGGATTCACTCAACCCTTGACGAAAATCAGGGAGCGTCGCGGCATGCCTGTTGAAATTAACAGGAAGCGATGTACAATCCGAAATTACAGATTTTGCGACCTGGTATCAACCCATACAATGAGGCGAACAGCTATCACTACCATGCTATGCCTGGGAATGCCAGAAATCCTCGTGAGGACTATTAGTGGGCATACTCCGGCAAGTAAGGAATTTTTCAGGTATGTAATGCTGGCACAGAGTTACCAGGACAGAGAGACCTCAAAAATGTTTGAAAAGCTTAAGACCGTTACTCTGCAGTGCAGGTGGCAAGAGAAATGAATTTTTGATTCCTCAAAACAGTTTCAAATTTTTCTCTTTTCTTGATAATTCGAGATTGGGCGGGTAAGTTGAAAACAATGTGAAACTTTTACCAGCGGGTGCAGATTCTCTAGCGCATCAGCCATGCTATTCTAGAATCTTGACCTCAATCAGGGTGGGAATTCGCGAAATAATCCTGGACAAACCATCGCACGACTTTCCACCTGATCCAGACTTAAAGGCTAACTGAAACAAAAGGCGACAGGCCGGGCCCTAGAATTATTCATTTAGCATCCTCAAATTCATAAATGAAATTTCGCCTACTCTATTCTTGTAATTCGAATTTAGCATTCCATTTCTTTTCAAATACGAAGGGGGAAAGCATAATTCATCCTCCCACCTAATGGAATTTGAAGTTCAAAAGCATTTTCAAAATAAATATAGAGCACTCGAGCAATACCGTATGAAATATTTATATGGAAACACTTAATTCCAATAATTGTTTTTGTATATCAATGAAAAATAATTACAAACTTGATTGGTTTTTCTATGAATAATGAAAAATAAATATTACGTTCATTTTAAGATTTCATTTTTTAGTTCATTTCTGTATCAAAGGATATAATCCTCTTCTTGTAACTCATCCCTGGAAAATTTTTTGTGAATTGTCGTTACAGGAATGTTCGGTTCGGCATTTTTGGTATTGTCCCTTAAAGAATTTCCGATCTCGGAATTCTAAAGGTCCTGATCATTAAAGATCTATTTCTTGTTCTGATTGCCTGAGTGATGCTTGGTCCATGCTAAGTAGATGCCATGCTTTGCTTTGGCACTTGAGAATGGTATGTAAATAAACACCCTGCAATTGAGCCCTAAACCAAAACCTAACATGCCTGTTGTAAGATTGGCATTTTCCCAAAGCTGTATGATTTTAGCAGCGGTGGTTTTTGTTTGTTGTTTATTGAGCTTTCATAATTCCGAGGCGCAACAAAAAGACCCGGGAGATAGCCTTACCTCATTATTAATTGCACCGTTTCATTTTGACAGCAGCCTCTTCAATACAGATAGTATCCTTAAGAAATTATCCTCTATGCCCAGCCATGAGCTGGAGCGGCTCATCACCAAAAAAATCGGGATACCACAGAAAGATTCATTGTCAAAAAAATTTTTATCAGGTCTTCCAAGGCTCCCGGACAAACCCCGAACAATCCTGAGGGTTGATGGTGGCTATATCAATTACAATTTCATGTACCGTTCCAGCGTGGATACTCCTTTCCTGGAAAATGATCTGGTACAACATCTCGTGAATGCAAGTGTTGATTTCACTCTGGTTGATAAGGTGCCTGTACGATTCATGTATTACGGACGGCAAAGCAATTCGCCTTTTTTTAAGGACTATGGTGATTTTAGGATAGAATTTAATGCGCCTCAATTCAGGCAAAGGCGGCAGGAGGCGCTAAGAAAGCAATTCCGGCAGGTAATGAAGCAGGTCAGGAATCCTGCCATCCCAAGGGTGATCGATGAATTATATGACCGTTCGACACAATTCAGCAGGTGGCTGAACCGTGTTGAGCTTATCAATATCCTGATCAAGTGCGAGGAATTGGTGGTTCACAGCAGTGAATTGCCTGATTCCACGAAGGAGAGGAATCCGGAATTGGCGGGGGCAAAGGAATTTATTCGCAAGTATTACGAAAAGAAAAAAGAATTGGATCAAGCACAACAGTCCATTGACTCACTTACGAAGGTCTATGTGGACGGCTCAAAAAAAGTTCAGCAGTTAGAGCAAGTTTTTAATAACAATCTAAATGGACCGAGGGGCTTATCTGTAATTCAGAGCGCTGTGAATGACGCTGATATCCATGATAAAAGACTCGACCGAATGCTGCGCACTTTGTATGCTGTCAGAACATTTGCAGTGGGAAGAACCCTGCCGAATATGAGCAACCTGTCTGTAAAAAATGTTAATGTAAACGGATTAAATTTTGAATACAATGCCGGCAATATCTACGCGGCAGTATCTGCAGGAAATATTGATTTCAGAGTTAGAGATTATGTTTACGGCAATCAAAAAAGAGTTCCCCAATATGTATATGCCGCCAGCCTTGGTTATGGATTGAAAGAAGGGAATCATTTCATTGTTACTGGCTATGGTGGGAAAAAGCAAATCATTTCCAATCTCAATGGCGGAGAGGCTTCACGGCTATATGGGTTGACCCTGGAATCTCAATTAGTGATCCACAATAATATCAGGCTAACAGCCGAAGTAGCTCAATCTTCCAGCCCCGTTTATAAATCATCGCCTGCATCAAATGGCAAACCTCAGTTCCGAATTAATGATAAAACGAATAAGGCATATTTCGTGCAATTTTATTCCTATCTGTCAAGATCCCAAACGAGACTTGAGGGAACATATCAATATGCCGGGATCAATTTTCAGAATTTTACCAATTACCGGGGTAACGCAAATAACAGGAGCTGGTATGCAAGGATAGATCAATATCTATGGAAAAGACAATTCCACATTATCATGTCGGCAAGAAAAAATGATTTCAGCAATCCGTTGATCGTCCAAAATTATAGCAGCAACACCGTTTTCAAAACATTGTCGGCTACCTTCAGAAAGAGGCATTGGCCAACCATATCGTTAGGATATACTCCTTCTTCTCAATACACTGTTATAGATCGGCAAGTGTACGAAAACAAGTATCAGACCTTAACTATTAATCTGAATCACCTGTATAAGTTTGGAGAAGCAACTTTTGTGACGGCATTCACCTATAACAGGTTTTTTAACAAAAGTAATGACTCGGCATTCCTTTACTACAATGCCAATAATTTTTACGTTTACCAGCAGATCATGTTTACGGGCTATACTGCTATGATTGGCTATTCAAGGACTGTCAACGCGCAGTATGCTCTGGATATAATGGAAGCCGGGATTAACATGAATCTTTTTAAGCAAAATACCCTCGGATTCGGAACCAAAATCAACCGCTTTGGGAATAATGAAGTCCGACTTGGTTTTTATGTGAACGGAAGATGGCATGTTAACCACCTGGGGGATATTAACCTTTGGTATGAGAAAGGATACTTGCCGGGGTATCAACGATTATTGGTCAAAAATGAGTGGCTTACTCTCGGGTTCATTCGGTATTTCAAATTATAAACTGCATTTATGAAGCGGATGATTTTTTCAGGAATGTTTTTGATCAGTCTTTCAGTAAAGTGCCAAGTGATCATGAACCTGCAATTGCCACCCGTTGGATTGGTGCAGAAAGATCAATTGTGGAATATGTTGATCACCAATACGGGGAATTCATCGGTTACAGTACATATTGAGCTAATGATGACGGATGTGGCAACGGCGCAACAGGTATTGGGCGCGGTTTCCAAAACCTTTTTCCTTTCACCGGGGTCAGTGCAGTACAATTCAGGAAGCCTGAACCCAATTCAATATAATATTTTATCCAGTAGTTATAATATCGATCCGGGACCTGGCGGGTTTTTACCTGTAGGAAACTTTTCGCTGTGTTATACGGTATTGCTTCACAATGTGGACGCGGTTGAAAGAATTACCGAAGATTGCGAAACGGTTTATATCGAGCCATTGAGTCCGCCTCAATTAGTTTACCCATGGGATGAAACAGCGGTTGAATCGAAACTGCCTACGTTTAGCTGGCTGCCCCCTTCCCCAGTCAGCTTCTTCACCAATTTGAGATATGATTTTGATATTGTCGAGATATTTCCTGGTCAATCGGCGGTGGACGCCATACAACAAAACATTCCGGTTCTTCATCAGCCCGATTTGATCTCCACCAGTTTATTATATCCTGCTTCAGCCCAGGGGTTGGATTCCAGTAAGACCTATGCCTGGCGAATCACTGCCAAAAGCAATGGCACCGTGGTCTCAACCAGCGAAACCTGGTCATTCGCAGTGAAGCAGTATCAGAAAATTACAGGACTCAGTTCGAGTGGGCTTCCTTTTGCCAGGTTGTCAAAAGACGATGAGCCAGGTTATACTACCCAAGTCAATAGCCTGAAGTTTGAATACTTCAATGAACTGAGGGACAGTACATGGAATATAACGGTAAATGATTTAAGCATACCGGGAACGGCGGCAGTTGAAATCAGGTGGGATACAATACCAATGCAAAAGGGCCAAAACCTGGTGACTCTAAAGCTCACGGATCTGTCGGCATTTGCAGATAAGCATTTGTATTACCTGGAGCTGAGGAATTCGAGGAATGAAATATGGAAATTAAAATTTGAATTCAGGAAGAATGATGAGTGATGCCGCGAAAATAAGCATAAGCACTAATTGATCATATTAACCTATTAGCATCATATGACTAGTCTATATAAGGAAAAAAACAAGAAAGCTGTTGCGCGATTGCTATTGCTGATCATGTATATTGAAACGGTGATACCTGCTTATGCAATTCCTCGTGGATATGTATACAAAGGCCATGCGGAGTATAATTATGAATGGAATCGGTTGAGCCTTGACGGCAATATGGCATACGATTCAGTTAATAGTCCTACTACGCTTAATTTTCTGCATGGGGAAAAATCTAAAAGTCGACTCCCTGTCAAAGGATCTCAGAAAACTATTCCCGGAAAGAAATTCATTGGAGGCCCAGGCCAGCCGGAAATGAGCTCATTCAAGAGTGTGAATGCTTCCAATATGGTGGACCTATTCACCGGCGATTTTTCATACAATATCCCCCTGCTTGATGTTGGCGGGTATCCTGTCAACATACATTACAACAGCGGTGTTACGATGGATCAGGAAGCCAGTTGGGTGGGACTCGGATGGAATATCAACCCGGGAACGATCAGCAGAAGCATGAGGGGTTTACCTGATGATTTCAATGGCGATGATAAAGTAACCCGGTCCCAGAATATTTATGATAATAAAACAGTTGGAGTTACGCTAGGAGCAGATCTGGAAATATTGGGAACACCGATGTTGGGAGCTGGGTTTAAATTTGGAGTTTTTCATAACAACTATAATGGATGGGGCACTGAAATAGGTATCAATGCTTCGATAAATTCCGGGAAATGGGTTCAAGGAGATAAAAATACGTGGAATGATAGTTCAGCAATTAAGTTCACTGCGGGATTATCGCTTTCTAATAATTCCCAATCAGGATTTGATATCAGCCCCTCCCTTTCTGTAAGGATGGGTAGCGAAGCAGCTAAGATGAATGGGACCGCATATATTGGTACCAATTACAATAGCCGGACAGGTATTTCAGGTCTACAATTGGGAATGGGTTTTCGCACCTATTATAATTTTTATAATAATAGTGAGTCAGCAAAGGAGTCGACAAGAGAGTCAGCTAGCACAGGATTAAATACTTATTTATCCTTTGCTACACCATCCTACACTCCCACTATAACTATGCCCTTTACTAGTTTTCAATATTCATTTACAGGAAAGATTGGAACATCATCTTGGGCGGCCCATCCAAATGCCTTTTCCGAGGGCTATGTTTCTAATCAATATATCAAAGCCGGGGATAGAGTGCAGGCAATGCCTGCTTACGGGTATCTGTACTTGACAAAAAGTAAATCAGATCCTCTCGCATTACAGGATTTTAACCGGGAAAAAGATATCACATTCAATGAGAACGTTACTCCCAACATAGCGATTCCGCAGTACACTTATGATGTATATTCTATTAGTGGCGAAGGTATTGGTGGAATGTTCAGACCTTACAGGGGCGAGATCGGTTATATCAGGGACCATTATGTGGCTACACGTTCAGAAACGGATAGAGGTTCTGTGGACATTGGATTTGGTGCTCCACCCCCCAATTGGCATGCAGGGATAGATTTTTACGTAAACAATGCACAGACTATTACAAAGGTATGGGAAGGTGGTAACGCCATGCTTCCTTTCGTACAATTCTTAAATAGCGATAGTACATTCAATGAAGTTTATTTTAGAAACCCCGGAGAGAAGGCGATCAACACTAAAGGGTTCTACCAGTCGTTTGGGGGGGACAATTTGATGCGGGTAAAATTATCCGGCGAAAAGGGAAATGTGGCAGCATCCAGCATTTTCACTTTATTTCAAAATTCAAAGCCGACAGGCGCTGAAATAAGTGTTAGCCAACCTCTGGCACGAAAAGAAAGGGACAAGAGAAGCCAGGTTATTACTTATTTGCGTGCCGATGAAGCTTCAGTGTATGGTCTGGATAAAATCATAAAATCTTACAAGGAAAATACGATTCCACTGGGAAGTTGCACAGATACTTTAACTCCCGTCCAAAGAATTGACAATATCGTACACCGAAAGCATCATCTTTCGGAAGTTGATGTGATAAATCCGGATGGCAGAAGATATGTATATGGCCTGCCTGCTTATAATATAGAACAGAAGGACGCAACTTTCGCTATAGATAAGGAAACCAATGCAAATAATCTTTCAAAGGGACTGGCCACTTATGTTGCTTCTGGATGGAGTCCTGACAATTCGGTAAATAACATAAAAGGGAAGGATCATTTTTTTACCAAAGACTCAATTCCTGCATACGCGCATTCTTTTTTGCTCACTGGTATTTTATCCCCTGATTATGTAGATATCACAGGAAATGGTATTACTGATGACGACCTGGGCGATGCTGTGAAGTTCAATTACAGCAGGATATTCGGATCTGAAAGCAGCTATTATAAATGGAGAACCCCAAGCCAGGCAAATCTGGCCAATTATAATGAAGGATTAAAATCTTATAACCGGGACGATAAGGCCACTTATATGTATGGCCAGAAGGAAGTGTGGTATCTCAATTCCATTGAGTCAAAGACCATGATCGCCGTATTCCGTCTTTCATCGGATCGCAAAGACGATTATCCTGTTTTGGGCGAGTATGGGGGTGTGGATTCTTTGAAACCTTTGAGAAAACTGGACAGGATTGATTTGTACACAAAGGCTGACCTAATCAAAAATGGTAACAGGGCAAGACCTGTCAAAACTGTCCATTTCAGTTACAACTATGAACTCTGCAATGGTGCCGTGAATTCCAATTATGGATTTGGCAAGCTCACGCTAAAAAAAGTCTGGTTCACCTACAATGGCATTGACAATGGGGCGATCAAGAATGCATACCAATTCTATTACAATCCAATCAATGTCAAGGACAGCACTTCTCCTAAATACATTAATAATCCCGGGCACAATAGTAATACCTATGACCGTTGGGGAAATTATAAAGATGCCTCAACCAATCCCGGTAACCTGAATAATGTGGATTATCCATACGCAATACAGGACAGTTCACAGGCGGCCCAATATGCCAAAGCCTGGCATCTTACAGATATTAAATTGCCCAGTGGTGGACTATTAAGGATTAATTATGAAGCAGATGATTATGGCTATGTGCAGAACAAAAGGGCAAGCAGGTTTTTCAAGATCACTGGATTCGGGACGGATTCGAGTAGTACGCCACAAAAGGTGTTATATCTTAAGATGAAAAACAATGATTTCAAGGACTATTTTTTTGTATATGTTGATGTGCCTGTGGCTCCACAGAATAAGAATGAATTATATGCGCGCTACCTGGAAGGAATCAATAAGCTATTTTTCAAAGTAGCAGTGAAAATGCCTTCAGACAGATGGGGGAATGGATATGAATTTGTTCCTACCTATGCAGAAGCAGAAAGTTATGGCATTGTAAGCGGCAATTCAAACCGCATCTGGATTAAGTTGAAACCTATAAATGGAGTAAGTCCGTTGGTCAAGGCTGCCTTGCAATTTTTGAGACTGAATATTCCGGCAAAAGCTTATCCTAATTCTGAAATTGGAGACAATGTAAGAGTGATAGAAGTGGTGAAAACACTTTTTACCGTAATCAGCGATATCAAAAATACGGTCATTGGCTTTGAAAATAATAAACGCAATACGGGAATTTGCAGCGAGGCAGACACCAGTAAATCTTTGATCCGGCTGGATTGTCCCGATTTTAAAAAATTTGGCGGCGGCATCAGAGTAAAGAAAGTGGAGATTTTCGACCATTGGAAGACAATGACCAATCAGAAAGAATCTTCCTACGGACAGGAGTACTTTTATACAACTACTACTCTTATCAATGGACAGAAAACAACCATCAGCAGCGGAGTAGCCAGCTATGAACCCAATATCGGAAACGATGAAAACCCATTCCGGGAACCTATCGAATATACGGAGCGGGTAGCTCCGCTGGCTCCTGCCAATAATTTGTTTACGGAATTGCCATTTTGCGAATCCTTCTTTCCTTCAGCAATGGTGGGATACAGCTCAGTGAGAGTACGTACCATTAATAACAAGGCTAAATCAGCCAATGGTTGGGAAGAGACCATTTTTTATACCAGTAAAGATTTTCCAACACTTACAGAATATACTCCATTTGACGGTGACAGCAAGAAAAGATATGCACCGAAATTAAGACAAATATTAAGGATCAATTCCACTCACCAGCTTACTCTGTCACAAGGCTTTAAAATTGAATTGAATGATATGAATGGGAAGATAAAATCACAAGCCACTTACGCAGAGAATGACCCAAACAATCCCATACAGTATGTAGAAAATTTCTATAAGTTGGAGAAAGACACGTCCTTTAGAAAAAAGCTGAGTAACACTGTATGGGTCGTGGATTCGGCGAATGGACATATAGACACGGCAGGTATCGTGGGTAAGGATATAGAGGTGATGATGGATTTCAGACAACAGGAATCGAAAACAGTCGCAGGTAACGTCTCTGCTAACCTTGATATTGTACCGTTCTTTTTCTTACCATTGCCAATTCCAACTGCTATTAGTCTACCTCAGATAGAAGACAGTCGGTATCGTTCGGCAGCTACCGTGAAAATCGTACAACGCTATGGCATTTTGGATAGCGTGGTGGTAATTGATAAAGGAAGTATCGTGACCACCAAGAACCTGGCTTATGATGCAGAAACTGGGGAGGTACTGGTGTCCCGGACCAATAATGAATTCAATGACCCCGTATATAATTTCAGTTACCCCGCGCACTGGGCCTTCAGCGGAATGGGACCAGCTTACCGAAATGTTGATGTGTTATTAAGACATAAAAAGATTCTGGATGGGAAAATGTTTGAAGATGATGGAGTGACAGCTACCAATACAAAATACTTTGAAAGTGGTGACCTGATCATTGTCAAGGCTTATGAGAAACTGACGGCTACGTATAACGGCTCATGTGGGACCTATACCTTCCAGCCATCTAAGACCCTGAATAAAATTTGGGCTATCGATGCCGCCAAAGGAAAGGAAGGTAATAAGGGCATTTATTTTATCGATAGCCTTGGGAAACCATATACGGCAAATATTGACACGTTGCGAATATTGCGTTCCGGTAAGCGGAACATGACGGATGCTTCCGTCGGATCCGTGAGTTCTCTTGCGAGCCCCATCCGAATGGTCTCGGTGGGTAAATACAAAATCGTAATTGATTCTGCAACTCATGTAGTCAGCGCCGCGGCCACTTCCTACAAGGACCTTTGGGCCGTGGATGATCATATTTATGCCAAGGATTCATGTTTTACATATCAAGACACTGAAGTGGTTGCATTGGTTCCCTCCCAGTCATTACTCATGAAAAAGGTTACTGTGGCGCCATTGGGAACAGAATATTTTTCAACCATCCCCAATGCCAGGAACTTTACGGCAAGCATGAAAAATTATCCTTCTGGAGACCCTAAGGAGAACTATACTTATGAAACAAGTTCCATTATTAAGTTTGATTATGGCATTATTCCAACAAACGCAACTATCATATCGGCGAACCTAAGCCTGTTTGGATATAATATTAGCGGAGTCTGGAACGCCTCAGATGTTGGCAATGAAGATTGGTCGGGATATAATCAGGCGCACTACAGCCAAAATCCGCCTTTGCATGTTACAAACAAAGTCAGTTTTCAACGAGTGAAAACCGATTGGAGTAATATCACAAGCTACGAAAGCTGGGTGCCCGGACCTGAGGAAGTTATAGTCAATGCTCCTGGAACAAGTTGCGGCAGCAATGCCGGTATTAATCTGAAGACTATGGTTGATTCCCAATTTCATAATGCTTCAGGGAATAATGGAATCATCATGCACCTCACCGATATTGTATCTAACTTGAGCAGTATTCAACTTCGAAGCCAAAGTTATTGCACGGGCTTATCACAAGGGGGTTCTGTTAACAACACCTCCTGCGCATCCTGTTCCAATGCCACACTATTTGTTACCTACGTGTTTGCCCATGATACATGTGTAAAACTTTGCAAGAAACTCATCGATACATCCGGAACCAATCCCTATAGGGCGGGTATCCTGGGTAACTGGAGGATGGACCGGGCCTACACGTATTATTATGATCGAAAAGAATCAGACGCCTCAGTAACAGTTACGAATATTCGCAAGGAAGGGGAGCTCAAGGACTTTACCCCTTACTGGACACTCAATGATACGGCACTTAAACCTGTAACAGATACTTCAAAATGGGTATGGAACAGTGCCATGTCACTATACAGTCGCAGGGGATTTGAAGTGGAGAATTATGATCCGCTGGGGAGGTTTAATGCCGGATTGTATGGTTATTTACAAACTATGCCTGTTGCAGTCGGGCAGAATTCCAAGTACAGGCAATTACTTTCAGATGGCTTTGAAGACTATAATTATCAAATCCAAACCTGTAACAATTGTCCCCCCACGAAAGAATTCGATTTTCTCAAGAACAATTCGGCAGCATCCATTGATACGCTGCAAAGCCATAGCGGCGTAAAAAGTCTCAAGATCAATACCGGAGGCCAGGCGCAGATCAATTTTAAGGTAGTTTCGTTAAGCACGGATTCATTAAAGCCAGCGCTTTCCATTAAAGTTGATTCAAGTAGCGTTGTGGATACTGTTGTTACTCCGAGGGGAACCGGCCTCAGGGGAAATTATTCAGGCGTCCCCAGTCCTTGCCCCGGCAGCCAACCATCTTCCTATACACTGAATCCGGTGGTAAATGGCCAGGGGCCCATTTACTATGGCTCTGACGGCCAGCCCGCGATTCCGCTTTCAGGCATGTGCGATCGCTATTTCAATGTAACCTGGAGCGGGAAAATTCAGCCCAAATACAGCGACTTTTATTCGTTCTCTGCAAATGCCAGTGGCGATATGGATATCATAGTGGATGGTACAAACGTACTCCACCACTATGCCAGCGGTGCGGAGTCTGGCAACAAAATATTCCTTACAGCCGGTCAGCTTTATTCTCTGAATATAATCATGACAAATACTGCCTGGCCCCCCGCCTATGCGAAAGTGATATGGACTCACGATAAATCCATGGAATGGGAAGTTATACCCAAAGAGAATCTCTATAATCCCGATAGCACCGGAAGCAACACCATCAACACGGCCGCTCAAAAGATTTGCAAGAAATTGAATAATACTAAACCTCTAAATGTGTTGCGACCAGTGTATTCGCCGTTGAAGAATGACAGACTCATCGTAAGTGGATGGATGAAAATTGATACCACGGACTGCGACCCTGCAGATATTACCGGAACTCCGTTCAATGTAAGTTTTACCGGTGGAACAGCTACGGTGAATTTTGTAAGGACCGGACTTCGCATTGAAAAATGGCAGCGCTATGAGGCCGATATCACGGTTCCCGCTGGTGCAACCGCAATGACACTGACACTTCAAAGCATCATGGGCAGAAATGTCTTCTTTGATGATATACGGGTTCAGCCTTATAACAGCAACGTCAAAGCCTATGTTTACGATCCAGTAAGTCTTCGCCTCATGGCAGAACTGGACGAGAATAATTTCGGCACTTATTATGAATATGACGATGACGGAACCTTGATTAGAGTTAAGAAGGAGACAGAGCGTGGAATTAAAACCATTAAAGAAACACGGAGTACACTAATAAAAAATGAACAGTGATTTTTTGGAGAATGAATGAAATCTAGCATGATCTATCACAAGAAATTCAAAAGCATGACAATGAATTTGAAAAAAATGCTAATCCTCATGTTCAGTTTAAATGCATATAGTAATGGGCCTCTCTATGCCCAAGAGGTGCCAGCGGGTTCAGAATTAATGGAGATCGTTCGCATGGGGGAATACTACAGGAATACCGCCAGTCTGCGGTTTGACGTGCAGTTCACGTTTGCAGACAGTGCGGTTCCTGCTACCATCCTTGAAACGGTCACCGGCTCCTATACCATTGACTATGACAAATACCATATCATGCTCGACAGTACTGAGTTCGTTCAGGGACTACAATACAACCTGGTCATTTTTCACGAGGACAAGGTTATATCCGTCGGTGTTAAGCAGCCATATACTGATGTGCTTCGTGTACCGCTGTTGGATAGTCTCTTCAGATTGTCGCAAGTGCTATCCCTGCAGGTAACTCATTTGAATGATACCACCCGAAGGCTGGTGGCCACTTTTAGTCCCACTGCCCAATACAGCGGCTATAGCATTGATTACGATTTGAGGAATTATGTGGTGAGAAAGATTAACTATTATATCAAGATTCCCGCCTCGCCATCGGCTGGCAATACCAGCCTGATAACTGTAAACTTTACTAATTACAGGCATGAAACCGTGCAGGGATCTGAATTTGATGAGTTCCGGTTTATTCAAAGGCAGAGCGGGCAGTTCGTTGGAGTACCGCCATATGCGGATTACCGGGTGATCAATGTGTTGCAATGATAATCCTGGTTCACCGTACAATGATTCGGCACAGCAAATGGCAAATGCTGTATTCAAAATCAAAGCTGACACAATGAAAAAATTTAGTATTTATTTACGTTTGGTCTTATTTTTTGGGGCCATAGGTGGCTTCAATGAGTCCCTGATTGCCCAAAACCAGGTGGTGCGTTATATACAAGTCCTGAATGGTGCCCTGGGACAACTGGCAGTTGATAGCAACCGCATAGTCATGGATTCTGCCTTTTTTGATCCAATTGTCAAACCTTCAATTGTCAGAACCAACAAGGTTACCAATATCATCAATTTCCAGATCAATGAGAATGCGGCAACAGTATTACCCGATTCATTCAAGGTGGACCTCAACTTGCGGATCTATTATATTAATAAAGACAGTCTGCTGGATTCAATCGCCACAAAAACGCTCAGCATCAATTACTATAAGAATAAATCCTACAACAATAAGGCTGTTTTCTTTTTTGAAGGCGCTTATTGGGTAAAGATGAAAGTGCTGAGTATTACCGCTACATATACAGCGCTCGCAAATTTGCAACCGGTTCTCCAACTGGAGAACCTTATGACCATTGACCGCCAATTTCAGATGGACTGCACCAATAACGCTGTGCAGGCCGTTAACCAGGATATTTCTACTGTCTCCACAAAGGGGGAACTGTCGGTTTACTGGACGCCCGTAATGCCGGCTGAAGAATATGATCTCGAATGGACTTATATCGATACGATTGCAATAAATAGCCAGTATTATTATTTGCCCGGTACTACAACCCTTGATCCAAATCGAATTTTTAGAAACAATGCCTCACAGGTGAGCCTCAACGGTAGTTCATACCGGATTCCTCTCATTTATAACGGAGACGGCATTCTTTTTTATCGTGTCCGTTCAGCTCAGTATGCCGCAAATGGGGAACGCAAAGTAAGTGCATGGAGTTCTTCATTTGCGGGTGGCCTGGGGCAATACGCATACGCCGGTCACGAACGATCACTAAACTGGCAATCCAGTACCAGTTTTGCCGAAGAAGGAAAGCGCAAGACAGTGGTTCAGTATTTTGACGGAACACTCAGGAACCGGCAAACAGTTACTAAAGACAATTCTACCGATTCTACAATCGTAGCCGAGACGCTCTATGACAAACAGGGCCGCCCCATGATACAGGTAATGCCATCTCCCACTTTAAGTTCGTTGATAGGATACACGCCATTGTTCAATCAAACTATCAATTCAGCAGAATACGATAAAAGCGCGTATGATACATTGACCAGTCTTTCTGAATACTGTGATTCAGCAGCCCCCGCAATGAGTAATCTGTACGGAGCTTCACAATATTATTCACCAAATAATCCTTTGAAAGTAAAAGGCTTTAACAAATACATACCAGATGCTAACGGTTTCCCTTTTACGGAAACCAGGTACACCCAGGATAATACGGGGAGGATCGCGAGACAGAGTGGCGTGGATTCTTTTTACAGAATAGGTAAGGGACATGAAACCAGGTATTACTATGGAACGGCTGACCAGGCTGATTTGGATGCATTATTTGGAACAGAAGTAGGAGATGCCAGTCACTACCAGAAAAATATGGTCAGGGACGCCAACGGTCAATACAGTGTTTCTTATGTTGACATGCATGGAAGAACGATAGCCACTGCATTGGCAGGAGCTTCACCTTCGTCTTTGCAAGCTTTGTCAAGCAACAATAACAGCACGCAAACGGATTCATTGATCAATAAGTCTAATAATATCATCAAAGGCAGTGTTATTGAATCAGTAAAGAGCCTGTTGGTGCCCAAGTCTGGTCCTTACCAGTTCAAATACGCTTTGAATCCCGCAAGCCTTGGCATTGCAGATTGCAATAGCCAGAATATCTGCTATGATTGTCTGTATGACCTAACCATCACCATAACCTGCGAATGTGGCGGCACACCTATAATCATCCAAAGATCGAATTTTTCATTGGGACATTATGATACCACTTGCAACAGCGCTGGGAGCTTTGCAATCGACACTACCTGTACCCTGGAAGAAGGAAGTTATCTTGTTACCAAAAGCCTCTCTTTACACGAAGACGCCATGAATTGGTACAGGGATAGCCTATATGCTATCCATAATTTTTGCCAGACAGAGTCCAGTATTCTGCAGGCGCAGACCCAACTTATTAAGATGCAGCTTGGCGATTGCCAGCAGCCGGAATCAGGCTGGCACGATTATCAGGATTACCGCGAGCAGGCATTATTTGACCTTACTCCTCCATTTGGACAATATGCGAAATATCCTCCCGAAACTCTTCCCGCCCTTTCCATATTTGATAAGATAGGATCACTTTTCAAATATCAAATACCCTCCCCAAAATATTTGGATGAAAATGGCAAATTGGACAGTGTTTACAATAGCCTGGGGCAATTAGTGCCTCCGGATCAACTCGACACGGTAGATTTTGTAAAGAATTTCAAGGCTTCCTGGGCTAATTCTTTATTGCTATACCATCCTGAGTATTGCCTCCTGGATCAAAATGAGAGCCTACAGTCCAGCCATATCTGGGATGAAGGAATGCAAAGGACTGAAACCTACCAGGCGGCTAAAGCTGCAGGCTATCTCAATCCCACGAGTAATCCATTTAAGAAGCCGGCAAAGAATTTTAGTAGTGGTAACGATCCATTGTTTAGCGTTGCACCCGCAGCCAGGCAATTGATTGAAGACAGTCTTTTCAAATACCGGATCGTAAGTGGGTACACCTATACGTTATGGAATATAGCCACCATGAACGGGCATTGCAATAGCGCAACCTGCGAAAATTATTATAAAGACACCAGCAATGCCTTCCGCGAGGATTCGCTGGGCGCAGGTGAACTGGATATGGCGTGGCGGCTTTTCAGGAATGAATACCTGCGTTTAAAAGCCCAATGGATCGACGGCTATATCCGGACTCAATGCGGAAATCCTGTAGTACCAACTGGTGCAGTGCCAGTTTTCCCCAAAGCGAGCGACCTGATCAATGGGAATGCGCTTACTAATCCTACAGGAAATTATATGCAAGCAACAAAAGACAGCGCGGCGGCTTATTATGATGGCAATTGCAGAGCCAATGCATTTTTCTGGTGGCAGCGGCTGGCGCCTTGTAATTTTACGAGCGCGGATTCCGCTATCATTATACCCAGGCTGATCAATGTTTGCAAGCAGGGAAGCGATTCCTCACATCCCTTTGGAGCCAGCACAATTAAGCCGGGAAGCAATTACGCCTATACCAGTTTTGATGACGTAATTAAGAAATACACCGATTCCCTGAAGCTGGTTGGAAGAAATATTGACAGGAACAATTGCAATGGATTTTTGATCGATGGACCCAAACCCTATAATCAACCTTATGCACTGATTAACCAAAATATATACAGCAAGCCCGACAGTTGCCAGTGTGCTAAGTTGGACACGCTTTATAGTCAATATCTGGCCAGTAACCCCGAGGGTAATTTTCAGAGTTATATCCATCAGACGCAGAGCACAGATATAAGCCAGGGAACGCTCGACAGCCTGCGTAATTATTGTCACGATTCCATCCGTGTAAAATTCCTGGCCAATCCCCTTGTCATCCCCCCGGCCCTTCAATGCGGTGTGGAAAATGTGTGCAGGGATTGCAATGATGTAAAACTGTTGTACGACACATTTAAAGTAAAGTTCCCGGGAGTGATGTTGGATTATGATGAAAATGATTCCACCCAGAGGATCCGCAACCAGCTTTTCGCCAACTGGATGAACAGCCAGCTTGGATACAGCAAATCGGCAGTGGAGTATCTCACCTTCATGGATACCTGTGGGATCAGCAAGAATCCGGGTGTCAGCAGCCTGTCCTGCGATACCTTGGCTTCCATCAAAAATGATTTCCTGAATTTCTATTATAATAATGATATCCACTACGACCAGTATGGAAGCGACACATCGACATGGAAGGTAACACCGGGCGGGTCATCCTTCAATATTACCGCAGTGCCGCACAAGAACATGTTTGGTGGGGGCACGATCCATTTTCCCGATACGGTACAAGCTATTTATGGTTCGGTTGGCCCCGAACTTTACCGCAGTTTTTGCGTTGGCAGCAGTTTTTCCGTAGAGACCAGGATAAAGCTTTCAAAAGACACCACCCTTGTACACGGATTTTGGATATCGGTAGTATCAGATAGCGATGAATATGTAACCACTGCATTCATGCAGAGAACTCCCGGTTTTACCAGGCATAAAATAATGGACCCCATTGACCATCATATAATTTCAGATGTGCTGGTCAATAACATCACGGCATTACAAAAAGATATGACTGACTGGTCCATCATTAAAATGGTTGTGGCAAATAACCAATACAGTGTGTACTTTAATGGGCAGCTTGTGATCCAGGAACCTTATTTCAATCCCAAATCAAAAATTACTCTAATCAGTCCGGTTTTTTACCATTGCAAGGACGGGCTGATGGATTGGATGAGAATCTATGATAGCAACAATATTTTACAATATAATGAAGATTTCCTCGACACGAATTATTATGCCCAGCCACCACCTGCTCTAAGGTGCCCGAAACAGGACTGTACAACTTCGTTTGCAGGATTTTTTAACCAGAAGCGCAACACCAATTATGCATTCACTCAGATTGACTCGATCTATTATTTTCAATGCGGCGCCCATATCGATGTTTGTTTAGATACGAATAATGTAACCTGCGATAAATTGCAGCAATTCATAACAGATTTCAGAAACCAGCAGGTAATACCTCTTTCGGGTTATGTAGACCTGGACATGAGAACCTTTGCGGGTAATAGGACTCCGGATGAAGGTCCTAAAGGAGTTTTTGATATCAATGGCAACCTGATTGGCAATACAACGGATGGCACAATATCCCAAATCAAACAATCCTATGTTACAATTTGGAATTCCAGTTCTGTTAATCAAACACTGGGTACTCTTTCCCAGCTTTCAAATGGAAAGTTCAGGCTGAACCTCAATCCTGGTCAACAATTGCCCGCGGCGGGAATATTGGGAATGAGATATTATCAATTCCAGGTATACGACAGCGTTACAAGTTCCATAATTTGCGGCGTGGGTTCCTTTATTGATTTTGGAGATGGTACAAAAATAAAAATTGATCCAGTTTACAATGGTGGTTCAAATATTATTAGCGCTACCACTGCCATGAATGGTGCTTTCGGGAAAAACAGGTATTATCTGCCTGATATTTCCTCCCTGACTTACTATAGTGTTGTTCATAAATATCCATCAGCGGCAGCCCGAACTGTAATTGTTTATCATTCGGACTTTAAGGGTTTTGTGATGCTGTCAGATATCCATGGATCAGGGAGTTCATTGCTTCAGAAAAACCTAAATGGGTATTTCCCCCAACAATTAATATATTTCAAATCAAGTTATGCGTACGATTCCAGCTATAACTCCACTAGAAAAATCAGGAACTTTGATCAAATTAGTTCAACAGAATACTTTGAACTATTCACAGATACTTTCCGCAATAAGAACAATAATTTATCATCATTTATTTACAACCCTAACCTGCAATATTTAGGCTTTGTTCTCGCCACAACAGATAAATCGACCTACGTGGATTCTTTAGAAACACCGTTGAGCCGGATCACACCTAATTTGCCGCTTCATTTTCCAAGGCTTCGATATATACAGGTCGCCGGAGTGAGTACAAGCAACTTTGATAGTATTTCATTTGCATTACCCAACCTTCGGTATTTGGTATTATCATTCCTGAATTTATCCGGGTCTCAGATAGATAGGATTTTGAATGAATTGGCTAGCGTTAATGTCGAATCGGGAGGTCTGGTTACAAGCTATAATATTGGAGGCACCAGAACATCTGCAAGCAATGCAGCCTATAACACATTAGTATCGCGAGGATGGCAAATATTTCTCACTAATGATCGGACCGGTTATGTTAACCATAATAATAGCGACATAATTGATACCACCAATTTGCCCATTGGAAACAACTTTACCGACTACATTAACAGCAATCTCCATACAGGACTTACCTACTCCCAGGTCTTGACCTTATATAATAAGAAATGCGGCTACTTTCCAGATCCATACACTATTCCCCCCACTACCGGCCTCACGATTTGCGGTAAGACAGATCCGACCTCGCCAACATTGGTATATGACAGCCTGCTGAACAATCCCTGCAGGGACAGTACCAAGCTGGCTACCGGTACCACATTTGAAATCTATAAGGCTTATAAGGATTCATTGAACAATAATTTCAATGATCTCTACACAAGCAAGTGCCTTGCAGCGGCTTCGCTGGAGCACTTTACAGTTACTCACGCCTCAAATGAGTATCACTACACTTTGTATTATTATGACCAGGCCGGCAACCTGGTGAAGACGATACCTCCTGCGGGGGTTAATCTAAGCAGGGATTCCGCCTGGCTGGTGCAGGTAGCCCCAAAAAGAGACAGTGGCCTTACACTCACCCCTTCTCATACCATGGCAACGGTGTACCGGTATAACAGTCTCAACCAGGTAGTGAGCCAGAAAACACCGGATGCCAGTGGCTCAAGTTTCTGGTATGATCGCCTGGGCCGATTGGCGGCCTCGCAGAATAAAAAGCAACAGATAGTCAACCAGTACAGCTACACCATTTATGACGCCATAGGCAGGATCATTGAAGTGGGCCAAAAGCCCATGATCCAACCCATGACCAATACTATTTCACGTAATCAACAACTGTTGTGGAACTGGATCAACTATGATACGGTGACTGGAAAATATGACGGGCAGTTCGTGACGCAGACTTTCTACGACAGGCTGAGCGTGGATACGGTTGCCTGTACACCCAGTCTTCGCTTCAGGCAAAAACCCTGGACCATCCGCAACCGGGTGAGCTATACCCGTTTCTTTGAGACCCCCACCTATAACCAGAACACGATCAATGGTATTACTTTCTGGTATATCAGTCCCTCCGGTTATACTACAGGGATAGATTACAGTTATGACATTCATGGCAATGTGGACACCATGCGCAACCTGTTCAACGCGGCCTATTACAGCTTCATGGCCAATCACGGCTATAATAAATGCAAAACGATCATTTACAAGTATGATCTTATTAGCGGCAAGGTGAATGAAGTGCATTACAATCCCGGGCAAAATGATGAATTCTACCACCGCTATTCCTATGATGCCGAGAACCGGATCACGGATGTATATGTAACAAATGACAAACACTTCATCAAGGAGACAAACCTGGAGGAGCACCAGG
>JBGPHC010000048.1:0-21428 GCA_041484195.1 Agriterribacter sp.
CAATAAATCCACCAGTCCCGAATCCAGGTCCGAAGCATGGCCCTCACCCCTTTTCATCGCTTCCTGGGTCTTGCGCTTGAAGAGCCAGGATGATTTTTGATTGATGGAAAACTCCCGGGCCAGCTCCCTGGTGGACATGCCCTATTTACACCCAAATTAAAATAATTCAGTAATTGTCAACCCCTGGTTTTTGCTTTGAGGCCTAAATGGGTAATCATGATGATTTGGTTCTCACCACTAAGAAAGTGTAAGAGATGTGTTGGTATTCAACATTTAGCCCTAGTCCCCACCAAATATATGTTTCCCCTAAAAAATATTCCTGGCGCCCTTTAGTATAATAGATGCCCACTATGCCGCAACATCAAAAAGAAAAACCACTGCGTATTCTGGCTATAACCCAATGAATTTGCGAAGGACCAACTACTTTATTTTTATTCCGGATATGGGTTTGACCAAAGGAGTCCCTGAACCGGATATTTGCAATCAATGGCAGAATCAATTTTATTTTGGTAATTGCGATGTGATTCGGTGGATTGATTTTTTTATAAAGCAGGGATATGATGAACTCTAACCTTCGAGAGTCTCCCAACCAAAATTGTTATGCAATTATATTTGGTAATAAACCAACCGAACACCTCACTCATAAGATAAAGGGCTGCCGGAATTGATCCCGCAGCCCTGAATATTTAATACTTAATGGATATCCTTCGTTCAAACAAATTATTTGAACCTGTAGCCAACCGATACGCCGAACCCGGTATTGGTTTCTTTGGCATTTGAAGTGCTACCTTCTAACTTGGGATTGATTTTGGCCAGGCCCAATTGCGCGTTTAGCTGAACCGAAAGATTATTGCTCAATTCATAGCCTGCCAGCAGGTTGGCTCCAAAATCGAATGGCTTGAAATAAGCGCCTCCGCTTGTGTAATAATCGATCTGGTTAACAGAATTCTTGAATTTAACATCCCTGTTTATGGTCGTGCCGTTTCCTGTGAATTTTGTCTTGCCACCGATGCCATAAGCAATATAGGGCCCAACACCCAACAGCAGTTTACCTTCACCTAAAACGGGTTTGTAGAGGAAATTTATTGGCAACTCCAGGTAGGAAATTGACCTTGAGCCATCGACAGTTTTAAATTTATGTCCCTTGGTGCTGAATAAGAGGCCCGGCTGCAGATAGAATTCATCAGCGAGAGGTAGTTCCACATTTGCACCGACATTGAATCCAGTCTTAAGCTTATAATCTAATTTGTCGCCATTTGCATCCTTGCCGTTTATGTTCTGGAAATTGACTCCGGCCCGTATTCCAAATGACAATGCGCCATTATCTGCCTTTTTTTGCGCCTGGGTGCTTAGTGCCAGTAATGCCAATCCAAAAGTTAGCGTGAAGACTAGTTTTTTCATAAATGTTTGCTTTGATTTAATAATTGAATGAAAAATATGATATTTGATTGAGTCAGGATTACCTTGCCGAGACAATTATTGTCCGGCTTCTTTTTTTGCGTCCGCCTTCATTTTCTCGTTGGCGGTTATCAAAAATTCCACACGCCGGTTCTGAGAGCGCCCTTCTTCCGTATCATTGGTATACTTGGGAGCAGTTAAGCCAAATCCCTTCGTAGTAAGTCGCAAATGCGCGATGCCGTTAGCCTTGAGATAATTGGCAACAGTTGTCGCCCTTTTTTCTGAGAGGCCCTGGTTATAACTTTCAGTTCCCTTATTGTCGGTGTGTCCCTGGACCTCAATATCGGTGTCAGGATATTTTTTCAGGATGTTTACCAATTCATCCAGACTCCTGGTTGAAGCTGAAGTGAGATCTGAGCGGTCGAATCCAAAAAGAACTTTATCGTTGAACTCAATTTCAATTCCTTCACCCACTCTTTCTACTTTGGCTCCGGGAACCTGTTTCTTCATTTCTTCGGCCTGCTTGTCCATTTTCTTCCCGATAATGGTTCCTGTTACGCCCCCGACAGCGGCACCTACAATGGCGCCCATCGCGGTATTGCCTGCAGCCTTACCGATCACGGCCCCCACGACAGCACCACCGGCTGTGCCAATAACGGCTCCTTTTTGAGTCTTCGTCATAGACTTGCAGGAAAATAATAATAGGAAAATTGCTACTCGTGCCAGAATGGCCAGTTGTGTACTTTTCATAGCATTTAATAATGGTTCTTGAATGGGTTACAGCATGCATGCCAAATATCATGCCATACGAACAAAATCATCTGGTTTTTGAATAAGCTCTGCCTTATTCTTATTATTGGTCAACGGGATTCATTATCAAACAATAAATTAAAAACCGGGGGAATGAAAATGCATATTGAAACGGACCCGCATGTGTATCTGCAATGAGAAAATGGCATTTTGGATGATATGAATAGCATCCCGGCTTTTCAATTAAACCTATTCGGAAGTATTCATAAATTCTTGCTGATCGCCTCCAGCAAATAGCCTTTTGGATCTCCAAAATATTCCCAGAACATCACACCTCCAAGGCCGTTCTTCTTTACATATTTGCATTTGGCTTTCACGGACTGTTCATCGTCGTAAGTGACAAATACATGTTCGGCGCTATTGTATAAGTAAGGAGCTTTCGCCTGGCGGTCCCAATGGCGCGTATATCCGTTCAAATTGACCAGGCTGTCTTTCAGTCTTGTATAGCCGCCACCTCGTGCGCCAGACATTACGGAGTCGCCCAACCCATGCTTTTGAAGACCTGCCGTTTTCCAGGCTCTTCCATAAAAAGCGATTCCCATCACCAGTTTATCCGGATTCACTCCGGCACTGATGAATGCACGGACGGCCTTATCAGCTGATTCACCTTCGGGATCATATTTGGAATTGTACAAATTGGTATGATGGCCGGTGCTCTGATCTTCTCCTGTCTTGAAATCGTAGGTCATGATATTTATGAAGTCCAGATACTGTTGAGCTTTATCCATCTCGGTATGATTCAGGAATTCCTGGAATCCTCCCGCGGCAATAGTGAGTATATATTTTTTTTGATCGGGCCCCTGCAATTTATTCAGGGCATTTCTCAGTTCCCTGAGCATGAGGGTAAAGTTTTGTTTATCTTCTGGCCTGAACTGGTTGCCATCGCCGCGAAGCCCCGGGTATTCCCAGTCAATGTCTATTCCATCCAATTGGTAATGGTTCACGATCTCGGCCGCACTTTGCGCAAAAAGCAGTCTTGAACTGTCGGTAATGGCAGCGTCTGAAAAATTCTTGCTCCAGGACCATCCGCCCACCGAAATGAGGATCTTGAGATTGGAATTTTTCTTCTTCAGTTCAATCAGTCTGCCCAGGTTAATGGCATCGGTATCGGGTTTCTGAAGTATGGCCCTGCCGTCTTGGATATTCACAAAGGCATAGTTTATATGAGTGAGTTGGCTGGCATTGATGGAATCTGGATTGATCAGCTTCCGCGATCCAAACACATAAGCGATTACAACCTTCTTGGATTTAGTCTTTGAAAGGGTAAACTGCAGCAGTAATGCTGAAAAGGAAATCAGGGTCAAAAATAACCAGGTCGATTTTTTCATGATTCTCATTTGGTTCTGAAATGAATTTATTAAGATATCCTTATTCCCTGGTGCTTGCAGGCGATTCATCTCTCTTGACCATGCGGTTAATTCCTAATTTCCAACAGAATCTTGCCAAACTGTTCAGCCTTCTCCATTCTCCTGAAGGCGCTTTCGGCTTCATTCATGGGGAAAACCATATCTATAACGGGAACGAGTAAATGCCGATTCAGGAATTCCAGCATCTTGCTAAAATCCTGATCATTGCCCATCGTACTGCCCAATATATTTAATTGTTTCCAATATATTCTTTGCGCCATTAAATTGGTAATGGCCCCTGTGGTCCCTCCGAAATTCACAATGGTACCGCCGGGATTACAGATTTCAACCAACTTGTAGAATTCGGGACCCGCGGCGCTGTCAATGATGATGTCGAATCCAACGGTCATAGACTTAAGTTCCTTATCCCAGTTTTCATTTTTATAATTTACGCCACCGCTGGCGCCGAGCCTGATTGCCTTTTCAATCTTGCTGTCGTGGCCTGAAGTGACCCATGCTCTACAACCTGCTGCCAGCGCGAATTGCAGAGCGAACAGCGAAGTTCCTGCACCGATTCCCCTGATCAATATTTTTTGTCCTGCTTGGATCCCGGCACGCGTGAATAAGGCGCGATATGCAGTTACGCCTGCCAGTGGAAATGCAGCGGACTGCCTGAGATCGAGGTGGGAAGGTTTTTCATATACATTTTCTGCCTTTACACAAACATATTCCGCAAAACAGCCCTGGTCAGGATTGCCCAGAATGGTGAATTCCCTGCCCTGTGCTTTGGGGTCCGGCCCCCAGTGTTGCCCGGGATGAATCACTACCTGCCTTGCCAGCCATTTACTATCAACGCCCGATCCCACCGCAGCCACAACGCCACTGCCATCGGATCCCATCACCAGCTCTTCTTTCCTGCCTCCGTACTGCCCCAATTGCATCCAGAGATCGCGGTGGTTAAGTGCGGCATAGTGTATCTCAATCAATATTTCACCTGCCTGGGGCCTGGGTGCAGGAATTTCCCGGATCACCATGGGCTGGCCGGGGGCCTGCAGAAAAACAACTCTCATATCGTAAAGTTAAGGCAGATCAATCCTTTACAGTTCCGTGACCATTAATATTGTCAATTCGTATCTCTATGACTCTTTAACCTTCCAATAGTCTTTATCTTTGCAGTCCCAATATGGCGAAATCAAAGAACAATGGTATTCCTCCCTTCCAGACTGCTCAATTTGATCAAGAGCATATTGATGTGTTCGGGGCCAGGGTGCACAACCTGAAGAATATAGATATCAGTATTCCCAGGAACAAGCTGGTGGTCATTACCGGAATCAGTGGTAGCGGAAAATCCTCCCTTGCATTCGATACTATTTATGCCGAAGGACAGCGTCGTTATATGGAGACCTTTGGCGCTTATGCCCGCCAGTTTATCGGGGATATGGAACGTCCCGATGTGGACAAAATAACCGGCCTCTCTCCCGTCATTTCCATTGAGCAAAAAACGACGAATAAGAATCCCCGCTCAACCGTAGGCACCATTACGGAAGTGTACGATTTCCTGCGATTGCTATTCGCGAGGGTAGGAGAAGCATATTCCTATAATACCGGGAAGAAAATGGTAAAGTGGAGCGAGGAAGAGATTGTTGAGAATATTTTCACCAAATTCGAAGGAAGAAGGATCAGCTTACTGGCGCCATTAGTAAGGGGCAGGAAGGGACATTACCGGGAGTTGTTTGAGGAAATCAGGAAAAAAGGCTTCCTCAAAGTGAGAGTTGATGGAGAGATTAAAGAACTGGCTCCCAAAATGCAGGTTGACAGGTATAAGATCCATGATATTGAAGTGGTGATTGATCGCCTCAAAGTGGAGGATGAATTCAGAACCCGGATCAGCCAAAGTGTGCAGCAGGCGCTGCGCATGGGAAAGGACCTGATGTTTGTACAAATTGAACCCGGTGCAGGCTCTTCAGCGAAGGATCCGCAGATAGCGCAATATTCCAAACAGTTGATGTGTGAAGATACAGGCATCTCCTATGAGGAACCTTCGCCTAATAGTTTTTCATTCAATTCTCCCTATGGTGCATGTCCTGTCTGCAAAGGACTCGGATCGGTTTACCAGGTGAGCATGGAAGCGATCCTCCCGGACCCCGCCAAAAGCATCAACCAGGGCGCCATTGCACCCTTAGGTGAAGAAAGGGATGCTTTTGTATTCAAACAGGTGCAGCAATTGGCTAAGAAACATAAATTCAGTCTGGATACCGCCGTCAATGATCTTCCTGAAAAAGCCCTGAACATAATTTTGTATGGCGATGAATCCGGACCGGTTGAAATGATGCTGGACTTTGATTCGATGCAGGGTGACGGTAATGTATATACGACGGAATTTGAAGGCGTAGTGAACCAATTGAAGAGATGGTTTACCGGCAGCAATAGTGAGAGTATTCAACGTTGGGCCGAAGGATTCATGGAACTCAGGACCTGTCCCGAATGCAATGGGGCGAGGTTGAAAAAAGAAAGCCTTTGGTTCAGGATTGATGGGAAAAATATTGCTCAACTCAGCAATCTAAACCTCGACAACCTGGCAGCCTGGCTGGACGGGATTGAACTCCGGATCAGCAATAAGCAGCGCATCATTGCGAAAGACGTATTAAAGGAAATCAGGGAAAGACTACAATTCTTATTGAATGTCGGATTGACATATCTCACGCTGAACCGACCTTCCAGGACTCTGAGCGGCGGAGAATCGCAGCGTATCAGGCTGGCCACCCAGATCGGTTCGCAATTGCAGGGGATCACTTATATTTTGGACGAGCCTTCCATCGGTCTGCATCAGCGTGACAATCACCGTCTCATTGAAGCGCTGCGGAATCTCCGGAATATCGGCAATAGTGTCCTGGTAGTGGAACATGATAAGGATATTATGCTTTCAGCTGATTACCTGGTGGACATCGGACCAAGGGCCGGCCTGCATGGTGGCAGCATCGTGGCACATGGAAAACCCGCGGATTTTCTGAAATTGGATACGCTCACTTCTTCCTACCTGAATGGTCACCGGCATATCGCTGTGCCCAAAGAGAGAAGGAAAGGGAACGGCAAGACGCTGGAATTAACAGGCGCGAATGGAAATAACCTGCAGCGGGTGAATGTGAAATTCGCTTTGGGGAAATTTATTGTAGTAACCGGTGTGAGCGGCAGTGGCAAATCCACACTCATCAACGAAACACTCTATCCCATTCTCAGCAAGCATGCTTATGGATCCAGAATGCAGCCATTGGAATACAAATCTGTCAGCGGCCTGGAGTATATTGACAAAGTTATTGAAATTGATCAGTCGCCTATTGGCAGGACACCTCGCAGCAATCCGGCTACTTATTGCGGATTTTTCACCGATATAAGGCAATTATTTGCTTCGATTCCGGAGGCCAAGATCAGGGGTTATAATGCAGGCAGATTTTCTTTCAATGTAAAAAGTGGCCGCTGTGACCTATGTGAAGGAGGTGGGATGCGCGTGATTGAAATGAATTTCCTGCCCGACGTATATGTGCCCTGCGAAAAATGCCAGGGTAAACGTTATAACCGGGAAACCCTGGAAATCAGGTACAAGGGAAAATCCATCAGCGACGTACTGGATATGACTGTGGATGAGGCGGTGGAGTTTTTTCAGAATGTCCCGTATTTGTACAGGAAGATCAAAGTACTGCAGGAAGTGGGTCTGGGTTATATTACCCTTGGGCAAAGCGCCGTTACCCTGAGCGGGGGAGAGGCACAAAGAGTGAAATTATCAACAGAACTCGCCAAGAAAGATACGGGTAAGACATTTTATATCCTGGATGAACCCACCACCGGCCTGCATTTTGAAGATGTTCAACACCTGCTTGACGTATTGAATAAACTGGTGGACCGCGGCAATACCGTATTGGTCATTGAACATAATATGGATGTGATCAAAGTGGCCGATCATATAATTGATCTCGGTCCCGAAGGCGGAGATGCAGGTGGAAAAATATTATTTGAAGGAACACCTGAAGAACTCATAAAAGACAAGGAAAGTTATACCGCTGAGTTCCTGAAGCTTGAAATGAATGGGAATGGGCTTCCTATCTCCAGGCAGCAGGCGCCAGCATGAGACTCCGAAATACTTGAGGATGAATTGCCATTCACATCCCCCAATTCCTAATATGGAATCGAGTGGCTTGAAGAGAAAAATGAAAATGAAATAATATGGAAAGAGTTATTGTAGATATGGATGAAGTAATGGCCGACACCATGGGTGCCATGATTGACTGGTATCAACGGGAACACGGCCTGGAAGTGGATTCGAACAAAATGGCAGGTGGTTCATGGATGAAAGCTTTTCCCGAAAAGCATTATCCCATTGTCAGAGCGCGATTGCATAGCCCGGGATTCTTCAGGGATCTTCCCGTTATGAAAGATAGCGTGGAAGTGTTGGAAGAAATGAACCAGAGCTATGAAATCTTTATCGTTTCTGCCGCTACAGAATTTCCAAATTCACTCAAGGATAAATTGGACTGGCTGCTGGAACATTTCCCTTTCTTTAACTGGCGCCAACTGGTATTATGCGGTGATAAAAGAATGGTGTCGGGAGATTACATGATCGACGACCATGTTCGAAATCTCAAGCATTTTAATGGGAAAAAATATTTATACACCTGTGCCCATAACCTGGAAGAAACGGGCTATGACAGGATCAATAACTGGAAAGAAGCCGGGGAGATATTCCTTTCTCCCGGATTCCTAAAGCAGCCTTCAATTGAGAATTCCTCCAGTACCAAATCTAATTCCCTCTGAATGCTCAGTAATTCCCTGGCCGGGGGACTTTTCTCCCAAAATCCATGTCAGCACCTGGTTTTGTAGAATTGTTACATTTATTATGGATATTCGATATTATTTTTAACCAGGGCCGCCTGTCATGGATTGAATTGAAATTTGGATGAAGAAATTCATGACACGGAAACCTACCTGCTTAAGGTGCTAATTCCTAATTTTGCCATATAGTCAATCCTATATATGAAAGAGTTGTCAGTTGTGATACCGGTAATGAATGAATTTGAAAATGTGGAGCCGATGATCCGCGCTTTGGGAGATGCTTTGCATGGTCTGGATTATGAAGTGGTATTCGTGGACGATGGTTCTGCCGACGGCACACAAAAGGAAATTATCAGGTGTGCCGATGAAAATGTGAAACTAGTGGAGCTGAGAAAGAATTATGGACAGAGCACTGCTATGACAGCGGGGATTGACCACGCATCCGGGAAATTCATTGCCTTGCTCGATGGCGATCTCCAAAACGATCCTACCGACATACCACCGATGCTCGAAAAGCTCAAGGCCGAAGACTGGGATGTGGTTGCGGGAAATCGTAAGAACAGGAAGGATGGAGCATTATTCAGAAAGATGCCGAGCAAGATCGCTAATGCGGTTATCCGGAGACTCACAGGAGTATATATCAAAGACTATGGATGTACTCTGAAAATATTCAGGAGAGAAATTGCCGAGGAACTGGGACTCTATGGTGAAATGCATCGCTTTATTCCGGTACTTGCGGCTATGCAGGGAGCACGGATGACTCAGGTGGATGTGAAACACCATCCACGCCAGCATGGAAAATCAAAATATGGAATCACCAGGACTTTCAGAGTGATGGCCGATTTGATCACAATGGTGTTTTTCACGAAGTATATTCAAAAACCGATGCACCTTTTTGGTACGATCGGATTCATCGCATTCGGACTGGGAGTCATTATCAACCTGTATTTGTTGGTGCTGAAGATATTGGGTCATGATATCTGGGGCAAACCCCTGTTGATTCTTGGCCTGATATTATTATTGGGAGGCATTCAATTCATCACCATCGGAATCCTCGCAGAGGTGAACATACGCACCTATTTTGAAAGCCAGAATAAAAAAACCTATACTGTAAGACGCGTATTCAATGGCAAACAGCAAACCCTGGCGCAGCCTTCTTAAAACAATCGCGAAGCTGGCCATTTCAGGATTTTTCCTGTACATGGTCTTCAGAAAAATCGATTACAGGGATTTGCTCTTTCAAATGGGGCATACCGCGCTTTGGTGGATACTCCCGGCCCTGTTACTTTTTGTTTTATCCAAATGGATCTCCTCCATTCGCCTGAATCTTTTCTTCAAGAGTATCGGCCTGCATCTGAGTGAAAAAGAAAATCTGCGCTTATACTGGTTGGGTATGTTCTACAATATGTTCCTCCCCGGAGGAATAGGTGGGGACGGCTATAAAATATACCTGCTCAACAGGAAGTTTCAGTCTCCCGCGAAAAAATTGTTCTGGGCTGTCTTTCTGGACCGGGTCAGTGGGCTAGGAGCCCTGCTCTTCCTTTGTGCTTTATTGGTAATGTTCATATTTCCAACAACCAGGATCATCCTGGGCATGATGGGTCTCATGGTGCTGGCCTGCCTGGCTTACTACTTCGTCTACCAAAAATATTTCCCTTCATTCATGGATTGTTTTTGGAGAACGAATTTTCAGGGACTGCTGGTGCAAATCACCCAGGTGATCTGCGCCTGCTGCATCATGAAAGCCTTGCATATTGAATCGCATTACCCGGAATATATTTTGCTGTTTCTTATATCTTCCGTAGTGGCCATATTCCCATTTACCATGGGTGGCCTCGGAGCCAGGGAGCTGAGTTTTGTATATGGATCAGAATACCTGATGCTTGACCAGCAGTCTTCCGTTGTTATCAGTTTTTGGTTTTATTTAATCACACTTGTAGTTTCCCTGGTTGGAATCATCTATGTGTTTCGTTCACCTTTTGAAAACGAAATGGCAACAGCGAAATGATATTATCTTCGTCTCAATTTTGAAGCATGAACCTGTTGCAAACAAATAATCCCCGCCTTGTCTTTTGGATAATTTTTCTACTGGCTGTGATTCTTTATTTTGGTTGCCTGGGTGCCACGCCAATTTATATTTTAGACGAGGCCAAGAATGCGCAGTGTGCCCGCGAGATGTATGAGAATGGGAATTGGGTGGTGCCGGTATTCAATGGTGTATTAAGAACGGATAAGCCACCTTTGCACTATTGGTTCATGGGGCTCGGATATGCCTTATTCGGTATCAATGAATTCGCCGCGAGGTTTTTTTCTGCCACGGCTGGTGTGGCCACCGTGATCATTCTTTTCTTCTTTGCCAGACGATATCTCGGACTCCGGACAGCCTTCCTGGCCGCATTGATTTTTCTTTCTTCCCTTAATCTCTCGCTCGAAATGCACTATGCAGTGCCTGACCCATACCTGATCCTTTGGCTGAGTTCGGCCATATTCAGCATATTTCATTTTATGATTTCAGGAAAAAAGAAATTCTTCTACCTCTTCTATGTATTGATCGGCCTGGCGGTACTTACAAAGGGTCCCGTTGCGATAGTTATACCGGGACTCATTATTGCCATCTACCTGCTCATGTCCCGGCAATTTTCACTGAAAACCATTTGGCGATTAAATCCTCTCATCGGCATGTTGATTGTACTTGCGATCAGTCTGCCCTGGTACTACGCAGTTCACAAAGAAACCGGAGGTGAATGGACCAATGGATTCTTTCTTGAACATAACCTTCAGCGGTTTACAAATATCAAGGAAGGACATGGAGGATTTTTCCTAATGACGATCGCATTCGTGATCCTGGGATTGCTTCCATTTTCAGTCTTCATTTTCCAAGCCTTTATAAGGGCATGGAAAGACCGTGACAATCCGGCAATCCTGTTTTCATTCGTCTGTTCCATGGTTTTTATCTTATTTTTTACAATATCGAAAACCAAGTTGCCCAACTATACCATGCCCTGCTACCCACTTGTTGCCATCCTGCTGGGATATTATTTGCAAAAAAAGTCAGGATCGGGTCTCAGAAATTTGAAATTACCCATGTGGATATTGCTGGCCTTGATGATGGCCCTGCCTTTCGCCTTGTGGTTTGCTATCAGCCTGGAGCCGCAAATCAGGGATATAAAATGGTATGCTCTGGCCTTTATTAGTATGCCTTTGATTGTTGGCATCGCGCTCCTATTTTTATACAAGAACCAATTCAGCCGTTTCTTCCTAACTCTTGCGGGTGGATTCATGATGGTCTCCCTTTTCTTCTTCGCAATCGTATATCCGAAAGTGTATGAACGCAATCCTGTTCAGCAAAGCCTTGGTTTAATAGAAAAAGATTATCCTGTTGTGGCTTACAGGGATTTTAACCCGGGCTATATTTTTTATCTCGGAAAACCTATCCCGGTGCTGGAAACAAATCAGGAGCTGGATAGTACAGTTGCCTCGCATGAGCATCTCATCATATTGACGCAGGAGCGGGAGACAAATGAAATAGAAAAATTGGGAATGAAAAAATTTTACGAAGGAAAGAATATATTTGAAACTCCATTCTCAAAACTCTACAGGAAATAATCTGGGATATGGGAATGCAGGTAAGGACTCTTCAAAGGTTGCTCTGCCTTTCTGAAAGAGTTAATTCGGTTTATTTTGTAATCAATATTTGATTTCATGAACAAATTCATTCGCAGGGATCCGTTTTTTTATGGGAGTTACCTGGTATTATTATTGATAGCTTGCTGGCTTCTGTTGGAATATTCCAAAGTTGACAGTTTGTTATGGGTGAATGGATATAATAACAAGAGCCTTGACCTGTTTTTTAAATACTATACAAATCTTGCTGATGGACTTGTGGCGGTGATGCTCTGTATCGTTTTATTTCCAATTAATAAATGGTATGGGTGGATGGCGGCACTTTCGTTTGGATTGACTTCCCTGATCTCTGTATTCCTGAAACAGGTAGTTTTTTCCGATATGCCCAGGCCACTGGCCGTGATCCAGGAGCCGGGATTATTGCATCTGGTGGATGGAGTGGATGTACATCTGACCAATAGTTTTCCATCGGGCCATACACTTACCGCATTCAGCATAGCCGTATTGCTGACCTATATTGTCAATAATCGCGCACTTTCTAAAATCTTGCTGCTGTATGCCGTCGCAATCGGGTATTCCAGGATGTACCTGGCCCAACATTTTCTCATAGACGTATTGGCAGGATCCCTGATTGGAGTGATTTTTACCTGGGTAAGTATTATAATAGTGGAGAAAATAAGGGCAAAGAAAAAGGGTAAAATATTAGGAGAAAAAAGCTAACAGAGAGCCCGGTTTTTCACAGGAATGTGATTTGATGCTGTCTGGTTGTTAATTCTTTTTGTCTCAATATTTCACCCTCATAATTGCGGTCATCGCCGAATTATCTTGAGTTTACGATAAGAGTGTAGGCCACGAGAATGCTGAGGACGACTACTCTGATCAATACGATGTTCAGGTGCATTTTCTTTTTCATGGTTTTTCAATTAGGAGTGACGGATTAAATTGGATTTCTATATTAGTATTAAAAAAAAATCAATAGGGTACGGATTACTACAGAATTACACTTCTTTGAGTGTTTCAAATTTTTCTTTCTTCCGGGGGTTAGTGATAAATATCTTTTAGAATCTCAATGGGCAACGTGTTTGAATGCTGCTATGGTCTGGCCTGTCGAGCCTGATGCCCAGCTTTATAGTACCTGTATAATAGGCGTCATTATTGGTAGTGGTCCCTCTCTTATTACCGGCATTGTATCCGGGTATCCTGGTGCCGGGTCCGACCATCGCCGATTTATTGGCCACCTGCTTGGCTATCGCGGCTGTTTGGGAACCTGCTCCGAAATAATTGTCAAAGTCAGCGTCTGAAATATAAGTGGTACTTACGTCATCAATATAATCGGTGAAAGTCTTCCTTGTCAAAAGTTCAAAACCTATACTCACTTTATTGGAAAAATAATATCGTATGCCCACGCCATAAGGAATATTGATTTGAGTTAGGCCATATTCTTTACGGTTGGGATAATTAGGCATGCCTTCTCCTTCGGTGCGTAATGGCTTCAGGTCCACCCATTGTGCCGCTCCGCCCGGCGCGATATACTGGGCCTGAGGATTGAAATGAAATACACCGACCCCAATCACTCCGTAAGGGCGAAATTTATGATAGAGGTCCTGGTCATCTTCCTCCAGGAATACAAGGGGATATATTTCAGATGTGAGTGTGGCTTCCACCAGGGGAGAACGGAAAGAAAGATTTCTCTGTTTCCTCGCAACTTCAAGACCGCCTTTGTCAACGATAAGGCTGTCGGCTCCTTCCAGTCTGGTAAAATTGACCGCAAGGGTAAATCCTATGAATTCACTCGGCCTGGCTGAAACGTACAGGCCCTTCATCAAATTTGTCGTCTTGAAGCTATTGTCTTTAAGAAAGGTTGTTCCTCTTCCGGGGTTACCGCCAAGGTCGCCAAGAAAATTAGAAGGCCCCAGGTTGATGCCAATTTCATAGATGGGCTTACCAAAGAAAATATACTGGCCAAAAGTTACGGGCCCGGCCAGGCTCAATATTCCAACAAAACACGCACGAATGAAATGGTTAGGTACATATTTTTTCATGATACCGGATTTAATGCTTTCAATTAGTAAAGGATTGCATTATTAACGGTATCCCGGGAGAAAATATTATGAGAGCGGATTGCTTTTTCGACTAATGTGGAAAAGAGAAATGGAAATGGGCCTTGCTCAATAAAATATTAATCCTTAAGCATATGGATATGGTCAATCCCATCTTCCTGGTATATCTCACTACATCGTACAAACCCAAGTAATTCATAGAATTTTTTAAGGTAGAATTGCGCGCCTATTTGAATGGGACTTTTACCGAAAAGTCTGTACACCGATTCGATGGATTCCTGCATCAATTGCATCCCGATCCCTTCCCCGCGAACGGCTGGTGAACTCACAACACGGCCAATGGAACCTTGTCTGAAAACCAGTCCTGGCGGCATTATCCGAGCATAGGCAACCAATTCTTCGTTGCGCCAACCCATCTGGTGCCAGGAGGATTGATCTTTGTTATCCGCGTCCTGGAAAGCGCAGTTTTGCTCTACCACAAATACTTCAATCCGAAGACGCATGATCTTGTATAATTCCAATGGTGTCAGTTCTTCAAATGATTTCAATGACCAGATAATTTTCATACAATTGATATATGATAATTTATTTTCCGGGTAAGGCCGTAACGGCAATACTTTCATTTCCATCCGCGCTTACCGACTGCACGGCGAAGAAATAATTGTCCTTCGAAATGGGAAGACTCATCTCCGTTTGCGAGGTATAAATTTTTTTTTGCCAAGAAGCGCTTGTGGTTTCCCGTAATAATATATAATATCCTTTGACTTTTCCGGATTTTGGAATTTTCCAGAATAGGTGTGTGGAGTTGCTGAGTTGGCTGACTTCCAGACTGACTTCTTCAGGAGGAGCGGGAGCCTTGGCCAGATTGGCGAGGCAGGCAAGATTCAAACAAGTATTCTTACGCAGGTATTCAAAGTCCATGAATTTTGGAAGGTCCCCATAAGCTAAGCCATTTTCATTCCTCATTGTTTGATGCTGGTGCTCATAATTTTCATTCATCTCGGTTATTCGCACGGCGGTAAAGCCTCTTTGCATGAATGGAATATGGTCGCCACCCCGAAGGAACCTGTCGCTCCTGTAGATCATCACTACTTCCAGGTTGGACAGGTATCTTTCGCCGGTTTCTTTGATATACCTGGCAAGTTGCCTGGATTTGCCATCGTTTTCCAAACCGAGACTCCGGATTCGGGCAGCCTGCTTATCCAGCTCAAATGCCGGCAGGCCCTCGCTGAAAACACGGACTCGTGTATTATCGGCCAGGTTGGTTTCATTACCTTGACTGCTTCCAATAATATCATTATTCAGGACTCCTTCAATATCCCAGTTGTTCTTCTTCGCCTGTTCGGCAAGGTAAGTGGAGCCCAGCAGGCCCTGTTCCTCACCACTTACGGCGACGAATATTACCGTGGCAGGAAAACGATGACTGCTCATAATCCTCGCGCATTCCATTACTGCAGCTACTCCGCTTCCATCGTCATTTGCGCCAGGCGCATCAATCGTTTTATCCATTACGTCCGAGGCACGGCTGTCGAGGTGACCGCTAATGAGGAATATTCTCTTGTCAGCGGGATCCACGCCTTTCAATATAGCCATTACATTACCAAGGTTGGTATTTGCATTGACTCGTTTTCCATCCGGTGCCAGCGTGGTGCTGTCTAATTTACAGGTCATCCTCCCGGCCGAAGACAATGCGAATTCCCTGAACCTGGCCAGCACCCATTCTCTCGCTGCGCCGATCCCTCTCTTCTTATCCATGACGGAACTCAAAGTATTTCGCGTGCCGAATTTTACCAGGCTGTTCACATAAGATTCCAACGAATCCTTCGAGACACCATTCAGCATTTGTTCAATCTCAGCATCTTTTTGCACGATGGTTTGCGCAGTACAATATTCCAGGAAAAATGCGAGGAGGATGATCAGCCATGTTTTTTTCATAACAGAATTTTAACTCACTAAAATTAGGGCAACATCAAATCCCTCAAACATAAAAATGACTATTTTTATTGAAATCATGATCTATGCAGGCAGTAGACCTCAGTCGCTTCCAGGGCCTGGTGAGCGATTTATTCAAATGGCCAGAGTCGAAATCGGGCTGGGATGAATTCAGGCTCACCAAAGAGCAAGTCGGATTCTTTCGCGAAAACGGATGGCTAGCGGGTGTGCCTATGCTGGATGATAACCAAATACAGTCATTACGCCGGGAATTGACATCTCTGGCGGATCTAAATCACCCGGGACATGAGTTCTTCTACGAATTTCACAGCAATGAATCTGATAACCCTGAAAAAATATTATTTCATGCCTTGGGGGCCTGGAGAATCACACCCGGATTTCATGACGTGTTGTGGAACCCCAGATTTTTGGCTGCTGCGAGCCAGCTCCTTGGCAATAAACCTGTGAGATTCTGGCATGATCAGCTTTTTTGGAAACCCGCAAGGCAGGGGGGAGTTGTGGCCTGGCACCAGGATTATTCTTATTGGACCCGCACGAAGCCTATCTCACATCTCACCTGCTGGTGCGGTCTCGATGACTCGACTGTTGAAAATGGTTGCGTTCAATATGTGCCCGGTAGCCACAAATGGGGGCTGCTCGAAAAACCTCAATTGGCGGGAGATCTTATGGGAATCATGGATTATCTCACACTGGAACAACAGGAACAGTTCAAGCCCATACCGGCCGAAGTGAAAGCCGGACAATCGATCTTTCATCATCCGTTGACGCTTCATGGTTCAGGAGAAAACAAATCCAGTTTACCCAGAAGGGCCTTCGTGATCAATGTATTTGAAGACGGGGTGGTTTCCGATAGCGACCAGCCCTTACTGCAAGGAGTTACGCCGGTCCGGAAAGGAGAAAAAATGGAGGGCCGGTTTTTCCCATTATTATTTGATCCCCGCTCTATAAGCTAATATTGGTATTTGTCCTTCCACAAATGGCGCAGATATTTGCGGAGTTCCTCCTCTCTTGCATTTTTGCCCGGATCATAGAATTTCCTCCCCGATAATTCCTTGGGCATGTATTCCTGCGGTGAAAAATTGTTTTCATATTCATGCGAATACTGGTATCCCTTTCCGTAGTCCAGGCTCTTCATCAACTTCGTGGGTGCATTCCTGATATGCAAAGGAACCTGGAGATCGCCCATTTGTCTCACCACCCCGAGTGCTTCATCAATGGCCACACAGGACGCATTGCTTTTGGGCGAAGAAGCGAGGTAGGTGACGCATTGCGATAATATGAGTCTCGATTCAGGATAACCGATCTTAATGACGGCGTCGAAGCAGGCATTGGCCAGGACCAGGGCGGTGGGATTTGCATTTCCAATGTCCTCGCTGGCCAGGATCACGAGTCTTCTTGCAATAAAAGCGACGTCTTCCCCGCCTTCTATCATCCTGGCAAGCCAATAAATCGCCGCATTGGGATCGCTGCCGCGAATGGATTTAATGAAGGCTGAAATAATATCGTAGTGCTGCTCGCCACTCTTGTCGTACAGGGCTACTCGCTTCTGTGCCACGTCCATTACAATTTCATCGGTGATGGTTACCTTATCCCCGGAAGTCGATCCAACCACCAGCTCCAATAAATTCAATAATTTCCTGGCATCACCACCCGAAAGCCGAATCAAAGCCTCAGCCTCCCGCAACTCAATTTTCTTTTCCTTTAAGAGGGTATCGGTGTCAATGGCATGTTGCAGTAAGTGAATGAGGTCCTTTTCTTCCAGGGGTTTCAATACATATACCAGGCATCTGCTGAGCAAGGCTGAATTCACTTCAAAGGAAGGATTTTCTGTGGTGGCGCCTATCAGTGTGATGGTACCCTTTTCCACGGCTCCCAACATGGCATCCTGCTGGCCTTTGTTGAAACGATGGATCTCATCAATGAACAGGATGCTGTTCGATTCGTGTTTGGCTTTTTCTATTACTTCTCTCACCTCCTTTACCCCAGAACTGATGGCACTCAGTGTATAAAATGGAACTTTCAGCGTGTGAGCAATGATATTTGCGATGGTTGTCTTACCCACTCCTGGCGGGCCCCACAGAATCATGGAAGGGGGTTTGCCTTGTTCAATGGCTTTTCGCAATATACTGCCCTTGCCGGTGAGATGTTCCTGGCCTATCAATTCATCCAGGGAATTTGGACGCATGCGCTCCGCTAATGGAATCGAATTCATTCTGGTGGCAAAGTAAGAAAAAAGCGGTTCAGATACCTGAACTTAAATGAGAGTCCGGGGTAGGCAATACAGCGCTTCAGTTATTTTCTGATTTCTTTTTGGCAAGATACATTCTAAGCAATGAGAAACTCAGCAATACATTCATTACTACGCTCAGGCTGAATAGGATTGAAAAGATTCCGGCGGCGCGAACAACGGATTTGAGGTTGATATTCTTGGCAGGAAATGGAAACTTGATCTGTTTGATCACATCTTCAGTATGCTGTATGATCACAATGGCATTGGTGATATTGATGACGCCAAATAATAAGGCAAGTGTGCCCACGAAGCGGATTCCTATTGGCGTTTGCTTACCCAATGGGATTTCGGGATGAATGATGCTCTTTCTCAATTGAAATGTAGCATAGCTGTGCAAAACGATGGATCCCGTGAGCACCACGGAAACCAGTATGGTTTGTGCATCAGGTGAAACCATGGTGAGTAGTAGTCCGCCCAGGACCAATATGCTACCTATAATGATATTGATCCAGGAGAGGACGGTAGTCAATTGCAAGAGTCTTTTCATTTCGGCGAAAAATTTAAAGGTTTATTTTTTGATCCTGAGTTGTATGGACAATTCGTCAAGTTGTTTCTCATCAATAGTAGCTGGTGCATCCAGCATCACATCGCGCCCACTGTTGTTTTTTGGAAATGCAATAAAATCGCGGATGCTTTCACTTCCCCCCAAAATGGCGCAGAGCCGGTCGAATCCGAATGCAATGCCGCCGTGTGGAGGCGCGCCATATTCGAAAGCACCCAGCAGGAATCCGAATTTATGCAATGATTCTTCCTCACTCATTCCTAAAGCCGAGAACATCTTCTCCTGCAGCTCCCTTTGGTAAATCCTAATGGAGCCGCCACCGATTTCATTTCCATTCAAAACCATATCATAGGCGTTGGCTTTGATATTAGCATAGGGATGCTGCAAATATTCAGAAGCTTTTTCTATGACCGGGCTATTGCTGATCATAGTCTCGATTTGATCGGGCTTGGGTGCCGTGAATGGATGATGCCTTGCCACCCAGCGGTTATCTTCCTCGTTATACTCAAATAGCGGGAAGTCCAATACCCACAATAGTCTGAATTCATTCTTCCTGCGGAGGCCCAATCTCTGGCCCAATTCAAGTCGTAGTTCACTGATGGCCTTCCTGGTTCTTTCCTCCGGGCCAGCCAGGATCAGGACGAGGTCGCCCTTACTTGCTCCTGTGGCCGCGGCGATTGACTGCAGCCTTGCCGCGTCATAGAACTTATCAATGCTGCTCTTGAAACTTCCATCGGCGGCACATTTAATATACACCAGGCCCTGCATCCCAATCTGGGGGCGCTTAACCCATTCCGTGAGTTCATCGGTCTGCTTGCGCGTATAGTCAGCAGCTTCGGGCACCGTGATGGCCACAATGGTTTCGGCATTGTCGAATACGCCGAATCCCGCTCCTGCAACCAGTGCACCTGTGGAGATTATCTTTCCGCTTTTTTTGAATGCCGATTTCAGGTTGGCAACTTTCATTCCGAAACGGATATCAGGCTTGTCATTCCCATAGTCCCACATCGCGTCTTCCCAACTCATCCGCTGAACTGGTCCACTATAGTCAATTCCCTTAACCTGCTTAAAAATATATTTGATCATGCCTTCAAACATGTTGAGGATTTCTTCCTGCCCCACAAAGCTCATCTCGCAGTCTATCTGTGTAAATTCAGGCTGCCGGTCTGCGCGCAGGTCTTCATCACGGAAACATTTTACAATTTGGTAGTAGCGATCATAGCCACTCACCATCAGCAATTGCTTAAAGGTTTGGGGAGACTGCGGCAAGGCATAGAATTGGCCCGGGTTCATGCGCGAAGGCACTACAAAATCACGGGCTCCTTCAGGCGTGCTCTTGATGAGAAACGGCGTTTCAATATCCATGAAATGATTTTCATGCAGGTAATTCCTGGCGGCACGGGTTACGGCGTAGCGCAGTTCAAGGTTCTTCTTTACTTCATTCCTTCGCAAATCAAGATACCTGAATTTCATGCGCAGGTCATCCCCGCCATCCGTATCATCCTGGATGGTGAAAGGTGGTGTTACTGATTTATTGAGCACACTAAAAGAAATTATTCTGACTTCTATATCGCCGGTCGGAATATTCGGATTCTTATTGCTGCGCTCGGCGACGATTCCACTCACCTGTAAAACCCATTCCCGGCCCAAAGGATTTTCGCCGAGTTGCTGATGGAGATCTTCTCCCAATAACAATTGTGTGATGCCGTAACGATCCCTGAGATCTATGAAGGTGATGGCTCCGAATTTCCTGATGGTCTGCACCCAGCCGGCCAGGATTATTTCCTTACCTGCATCTTTCAGTCTCAATTCTCCGCAGGTATGTGTTCTGTACATGTTCATGCAATTTAAATATCCTTTCAATTTCTCGTCCCAACCTTCCATTCACACGGCCTGCAAAGGTAGATGAATTGAGCTAAGAATTGAACTAAGGTATCCGCCTATGCAGTATATTGAGAACTGATTTCCAAAACCTCTTCAATGCCCCAGGACTCCGGGATCATTTCAGTTTCACAGGCTGCTTCCGGTGAAAAAATGAATCAAATAGCTGACAGTCTGCGATGGACGGATTCAGTTCGGCATGCCGGCAGCCAATTGATGGTGAATCAGGACTATCAGGGCCCTGATTTGTTCACCTGGTCCGTAATTGGTGCCCTGGCATTCCTGGCATTCCTGATTTCTTTTCCCATTATCTCCGCCAGGATCAGGCGAAGGCATATCGCCAGGCATATTGCCCTGGAAATGGATTTGAAAGGAAAGGAATACGATATAATGTTAAGGGGGCAAAACAGTTTTTACCGCGACCTAAGCGCCAAATACAAGCAAAGGTTTCTTACGAGGTTGCTGCATTTCATAATCGGCAAAAAATTTGAATATGTTGGCATAGAGGCGGCTGATGAGATACCTATCCTGGTTGGTGCAGCCGCCATTCAACTTACGTTTGGGCTCCGGGGTTACCTTATGGAATTCTTAGATACTATTTAGTCGTCCCTTAAAAAGTCGTTTTAGGGGTTAGTGTAAAATATTTTTCAGGTAGCAGCAGATTTTGGATGAGGCAGAATAGGCGCATAAAAAAGCCTAAAAGCATCTTTGTATAGAGGTTCATCATTCTTTTAAAGTTC
>JBGPHC010000049.1:0-21343 GCA_041484195.1 Agriterribacter sp.
AACAGAGACTTGCCGGTCCGGAATTGTTCTTTTACTTTTTGCTTGGCCTTTTCGTAATCGAATGGCTCTTGTTTTTCGTTTTCCATTTTACTGTGTTTAAAGTTAAGATTTAACTTTTGACACAGTTCATTTTACACTCTCCGGTGCATTATTTATGTAGTTAATCATAGATTAAAATAAGCCTTCCAAGCAAACCAAAATTTAATCAAATGAAAATTTTTCGGCCCACTTGCGCCTTTCACATATTTCCCAAATAAGTGCGCCGTACTGAATGACAACGGAGTTTATCTTAGTAATCAATTCCAAGTTTTCTTTACATCCTTCTCCCCGGCATAGCCATATTACCAACTATCGAGAATTTCAACAAATCCAGGATCAAACATACTTCAGATTAATGTGGGGACAAGTGCACCGGCTGACTATCAGCAAAGCATATCTTCAATTACCTTTTCGAATCGACCGCTACCCGACTCCTTGTCTCTAAACCTTTCCCCTTTAAAATGGCCTAATTAGCCTTACAGAAATTTTTGAGACCATTACAAACCCACTGCCTATTCCTTCTTTTTGATATTATCCGCCGCCAGGAAAACAATGCCGATGGCCGCCCAGAAAACAGACTTGATCCAGTTGCGGGTTTGAAATGCTTCCAATACAGCCACTCCAAAGAAGAGAAGAAACACGGTGAAGTTCGTGCCTAACCTGATTTTTTTCATCGAATGAATCATTTCTACAAAATAAGCTTTTTTGTCCAATCAACTTGCTTTGAGGTTCACAATATGGGGCGCAAAAATGAAATCAGGAATTCTTCCTGGTTACAGACAGAGATTTAAGCACTAATTTATCTTTGGCAAGCGATATGATCTTATAAACATAAATGAAATCCTTTCCTTCAATTGTAAAACGGTCTCCTTTCAATGTCCATTTTTCCTGTATCGTGAGGTTGCCCTCGCCGGGCGCTATTGGATGCGATATTAAAACCCCTTTATCCTTTATCTCAAAGCCTGACCTTCCCCTGGCCGGTGGCAAACGATATGTAACGGGCCGGTATGTCGTCAATTTTTGGGCAATATCATCTTCCTCAGTCGAATGAATCCAATACTGATACAATGAACTATCCTGTTCTGATTGCAATTTTATATTTTGAGAACAGCAGGACAGCACGCAACAAAGCAAGGTCAATTTTTCCAGCATGTTCTGAACAAATTAGCTCCTGTTCCGAATCATTTCTTTCGCAGGAACAGCCAGGCACCAATAAAGATAATCAATATCAGGATGAGCCACCACCACCAGTCAAGTCCTTTACCCGGAACCTTTCCGGTCGCCGCGGGTTGTAAATCATCTTCAGAAGTCCTGGGATTGCGAACGTTGAAATCCTGCCCTCCTACCCTCTTTTCAGTGCCATTATTATCCAGGGCAAATTGCTCAACGTTTACATGAAACAGTTTATGTACCGCCCAGGGCACATGTTTGGTAAATTCAAAATTCATTCTTATCGCTGCAATCTGGTTGGGTTCAAATGAAAGACCACCAATATAAGCGCCGGATTTTTCAACGAGGAGCGTGAATTTCTCATTGGTTTCACTAACCCCTTCGGCTTTTTTACCGGCCCTTTCCCAAATTGAGTACAATTTTTCTCCCAGCTTCACCCTGATTTTTCCCACATCGGTGAATGCCACCTTATGGTCATCGGGTATGGCAGTGAATACCAGCCTCGCTCCCCTCATGATGCTCCTGTCCATATTACCCACAATCACATCGGCTGCTCTACTTCCTCCGGCGGAAGCCACAACTTCCACATTTTTCCATACGATCTTGTTGTTATTCTTGACATAATTCCAAAGGTCTCCTGCTACAGGGGGACTGGTCAAACCAAATCCCGGAGCCGGAGCCGTCTCAATTCTTGCAAGCAGACAGAAATGTCCAGCATCAGCGCCGAAAGTTGCGTAATCACTTATATTAGGTGTGTTCCATGAAAAATCCACGATTTGTGTTGTGGTTCCGGTCACGGTCACGGGTACTGTACCAACCTCGCCTCCCATCGCAGGTGGTCCCGCAATGGTTCCATCCCAGGGTGCAGGCCAGGAAAGCGCACTTGATGCTTTTGCCCAGAAAAGACGAACCGTAGCAGTACCGTTTGTACCGCAAACGCTGTTTCGAATTCTTACATACACGTGGTTCAGGCTGTTGGAGACGGGATTCTGATGTTGCTGGTCCGTAGTGCCGGCAGCATTACGAACCCAAATGTCTTCACTCACATACATTACATCGGAAATAATATTTGGCTCTGCGCCTACATCATCCGGTTTATCCTGACTCCAGAGATTGGCTGTAGTTCCAGTGCCAACCGGTATTAGGGCATCAGAAGACAGAATTGCGGCTCGCGAACCATACAGACAGGCATCCACTCTTTCCTTTTGACCACTGGTAAACATTGCATAGCAGAAGTCGGAACTGTAGTCCATATAATTTTCCCACATATCATTATGGTCTGTGGGCGTTTCGGTGCAGGTGTTTCTGGTAGCAGCAGGACAAGCGCCAAGAGGAGTTTCTACATTCTGTGGGGGCGTGTCACAAATATGATCGCCGCTGGATGAGCAATCAGTTGCGGTGGTACCAAAACAGCCATTCACCGTACCATCCGGCTGGAATATGTGAAACAGGTTTAGCCAATGCCCCGTTTCGTGAACCAATGTTCTTCCTCCCGCTGTATTGGCGTTCAAAGTAGTGCCGGTTCCGGTACTTCCAAAGCAGCGATAATCCACTACCACGCCATCTACGTTCGCGGGAAATTCAGGAAAAGAAGAATATCCGAATAAAATGCCGCCGGTACTGTTCGGCGCGAGTTTACAAACCCAAATATTGAAATACCGATCCCTTGGCCATGCATCCAATCCACCTGCGCCATTTGATTTCACTGGGTTATTAGCCAATAATTGATCATCTGTTCCTGTTGACCAGGGTGTAGTGAATTGCGTCACTGTAGTATTTCTGCGGTCAATTCCAGTTGTGGCCACGCAATTGGGATCCCGCACCGCCAGTTGAAACTGGATTTGCATATCGGCACGGACTCCGGTAAACTCTGCCGGAACCGTTTCAGTATTTAAATTCCTATAATCCCTGTTAAGGATTTCTATCTGGTTATTGATTTGAGCGTCTGTAATATTCTGATCGGTTGCATTCCACAATACATGCACTACTACCGGAATGATGATGGCCGATGCCCGCGCCCCATCCGGTCCGGGAACTCCTTTATTGTCTTCTCCCTTATTGAGATTGATCCTGTATTGTAAGGTGAATCGCTCCAACTGCTCATACCTCTTTGCGAAATCGCCACCCTTAGCCATCAATTGGTTATAACCCGTCTCGCTGCCACAGGTACGTTTAATGACAGGCCCCTGGGCTTTGATCCCGGTTTTGATCAGCATAGCGAAACAAATCAAAACTATCCATTTGGTCATTTTGGTTAGAGTCCTCATTTTGGCTGGTTTTAGATAAAAAAGATAGTAGAATGTCTTGCAAATTTCCCTTCCATTAATTATCCTGCCTGACTAATAAATTTGAATATTTGTGCAATGTGGGAAGTCCAGATAGAAAGGATTGCCACTGTTTAGAAAAGGCGTAATAGTCTGTGTAGGATTTTAAATTCTTCTTTTTGTGTGTCAGGATCACTAAAAGGTAATAAGTTTTTATACTTAATAAAATACCATTTACTGGTAATAGGGTTTACACTTACCCCACGCCAATTGCCTCCACAGTTTTCCCAATTCCAGACCAAAACCCCGTATAAATACGCTTGCGCCTTGACTATCAAATGCCTAATTTCGAAACGGCTAATGTGCTTATCAGGGCAGTTTTGACATCATTCAAAATTTAAAGACCTTCAATCCTGGATCAATGGAATTTGAAAATTGATGAATCGGCCGCTGGAACCCTGGCTCTGGAAAAATAACTAAGCTTACCCTCAAAAAAAATCGTGGACCATATCTGAAATTGGTGGTCAATTGCATAGATGTGAAGATCATTCAGTTCAAGTCACCAGGCTTGCAGTTAAGTAATTATTCGCATGAGCTTATCCGATACAAAAGCAGGCCCATGCACTACAAACAAATTCCCCAATCCACTCTATAGAATCTCCTGCCCTCGCCTTCTTCGCAATTGTAAATATTTTAAAGGAATCGAATGAAAACAATTAGCCCCGCCAGCACCAATAATTCCCGGATCATAGGGGGTTGCAAATGCAGCAGCAGACAATCCTCTCCCGGAAAAAAAACTCCCTGCATCACTGTGGATACCCCATTTGAGAAACCCGACCTTGCCACATATAGCCAGGATGAGCAGATAGCTTCCGGCAATATACCTACCTGGAACAGTCCGGATATCCTGACCAATGTAACTCTCCCTTTCAAACTCTTGCCAGAGGCAGAGATCACTGTGCGCAATTTGTCGGCCACGCCAGCCAGTAATGCTCTGGTGCATATCTTCACCTCTCCTTTTGGCATTGGCACTCAGGAAACCATACAATTGTCGCAACTGGTCAATATCGGCGGAGGACAGCAGATTACCCTCAAATATCCCTGGAGCCAGGCCATTCTTGCGGGAGACCAACGTGTGGGCATTCATATCCGCATCGAACATCCTTACGATGAGAAACTGATCAATAATTTCGGCAGTCAGGTGATTGATGCAGCCTATACATCAGTAGCGGGAAGAAATTTCAGCATCCTTGTACCGGTTGTCAATAACAGCGCTTTCAACCAGACTCTACAGTTCCAGATCCTGCCAACCGATATCAATGCCACGCTGAATGCTTCCGCCCATGCATTCGCACCTTTTGAACAGATAAATCTAACGTTGCATTCGGTGGTACCGAATTTCCTTCACGGCACTCCGGACTCGCCCCTTCAAAGAGAAGTCACGGTGCTGGCCAGGCAGACAAGCGGCACCATCATCGGAGGGACAACCCTGATTATTTATATAGACAACTAAACTATAGACCATGTATTGGTTCGTTCGGATATTTCTGAGTCTTCATTTCCTCACAAGGAGGCTGAGTATCTGCCAGCTTACCGGGTTCATCGCGGGCGCCGTGGCGGGTCTCATATTGTTGTTGCTATTCTATGCACAGGGAGCCGTATTGGCATTCGCCGGCCCAACTCTTTGGAAACTTGTGCTCCTGCTGACCGCCTTTTGTTGGATGATGATGATCCTGATCCTCTGTCCATTGTGCCACTATGCCTTCACGTCAGTAGCCTTCCCCACCCTTGTGAATTGTTTCTTTACCTGCCTTTTCACTACGCTGCTCTGCAACTATTTGCAGGCCTGGCTCTGGGCACCTTTTATCGGCATCCTGGTTGGGATCATCGTTGGTACTCTCTTATGTTATCTTAACCGAATCTTAAAACTTTAGTGATATGCCCTGCATTGAAAGAAGACCACATTGCGGAGAGGCCGCGTCTGGAACCTCCGGCACTCCCACACCCCTCCAGGGTATTGGTTCCATCATCGGGATCATATCCCTCATTTTTACCATCATCGGAATCATAAAGGGGATCCCGGCCGTGCTCGCATTCCTGGGAGCAGGCGCACCCATCGTTGGTGGTTTTTTGGCAGGCGTTGCCGTACTCGTAATCGTAATGCTATTTGCCATGGACCGCTGTAATGATGTCAAGGGTTCCACCGAATGTGTTTCGGGAGTCGTGAGAGAGGTGGTCGAAACGGATTTCAATCCTTTGTTTCCATATGCCGCTATGCATAACCGTGTTGATCTGGTGGTGAAGTCGGTCTATTGGGATGTTGTGGAAACCAATTTCGCAAAAGTATTTTGCACGGAAGATGAGATTCCCCGTAAGTCAGAGATCATTCGCTGTTATTATTATACCGAAAAAGTCTGCAGTGCCGCGCAGGGCGCAATTGTGGGTGCGGCACTGGGCGTCATCGCGGGGCTTGCCATAGCAGCGATTGTTGCCGCGGCTATTGGTTGCCTGACTATTATTTTCTGCCTTTTGGCCATCCTGGTCGCCATCCTCATAGTGGCCGCACTCGCCCTCGCCGGTGCAGCCGCGGGAGGTTATGTAGGCGAACAAACTGCGGGAGATACTACTCCATCCGACAGCAGCGGGAATGTAATCAGCAACGGCGCACTCATCAGCGTCACGGGTAACCTGGTGATGCGCGGCGATGATGGTAATGCCAATGTGTTCTGGTGGGTCGGCTCTACCGCGCCTCATGGCATCATCAGTCCTTCTACGGCTACCCCATATAGTTACTGCGACCTCGATGAACAAATTCCGGCCGACAGTTGCGCCACGATACCCGTGATATTATGAAGTGGTTTTCAAAGCATGACTAGCCAAAGTATGTAAAGATTGCTTCGATGATTCAATCAGGTGTTCGTGTTCCTATGATATACATCTTGGTTTTGATATGGTCCCAACAGCCAGAACCTCCCAATTGATAAGCTTATCATAAGAAAATTAACTCTGAAAAACATGCCCCCGACTTACATTACCGGATTGATATTCACTGAATAGGATCCCCACCCCTTCCACAATCCCACGACTGCAGCTATTTCCCTGACTCTGATAATAATAAGCAAAGCAATTTTTGTACATTTGATGGATATTTTTTATTTACTTCCTTATCCCGAATCCGATTCATCCTTTGAAGCTTTCATTTGATTCAACTATCACATAGAATGAAAAATTCAAGATCAAATTGGATATTGGCGATTGGAATAGTGATCGTGCTGCCCGTTACTATTTATTATCTGCTCTGGCGCGTGAAGCAGGAAGTTCCTGGGAAATATGCCTGGGTGGCGCCTGACAGTTCCTCCATACCGTCCACAGCCGAGGGAGCACTGATCCACTACGGAAAATCACTCTTTAGCAATACATCATATTACCTGGGGCCCAAGGGCATTGTTGCCAAAATAAGCAATGGCATGAATTGCCAGAACTGTCACCTGGACGCGGGTGCCAGGAATTTTGGGAATTCCCTTTCGGCCGTGGCATCAACATATCCAAAATATAGGCCAAGAAGCGGGCGAAATGAGTCTGTAGAATTTCGAATCAACGAATGCCTTGAAAGAAGTCTCAATGGCGAAAAACTGGATAGTCTGAGACTGGAAATGAGGGCCCTGGTGGCCTATCTGCGCTGGCTGGGCAAAGACGTTCCCAGGAATATAATACCGACAGGTGCCGGTCTTGCCGAGATCAGTTTCCTGGATCGGGCTGCAGACACCGTTAGAGGGAGAACCATCTATGCGGCCAAATGCATCACCTGTCATGGGATCCATGGCGCCGGCGTTCGCAATCCGGATTCATCCGGCTTCGTGTATCCTCCACTGTGGGGTCCCGATAGTTATAATACAAGCGCGGGCCTGTTCCGGTTGTCAAGGTTCGCTTCATTCATTTCCTGCAATATGCCCTTTGGCACGGCCAGCCACGCCAAACCACAATTAAGCCATGAAGAATGCTGGGACCTCGCGGCCTATGTGAACAGCCAGGTCAGGCCTGATAGAAAATTCCCCTATGATTGGCCTGACATCAAGAATAAGCCTGCAGATTATCCATTCGGTCCTTATGCCGATGCATTCTCAGAAGCTGCACACAAATATGGACCCTGGGGACCTATCAAAGAATCAAAACATCTGGCGGCAAGTATTGCGAAATGATGCTTCAGTCTGCACCATTTCCGAAAGGAATTCCCACGCCAGTCACAATAAATAACAAAATGCAGGCAGATGATAATTGCTGCCTGCATTCCCGAAAAATTTGTCGCTAAAATCTACCCCGCAAAAACATAGTTACAGCCATGTTCCTGGGCCCGGCCAACTGCCCATACCCCTGAAGGCATCACCTGAATACCCGGCAAAATTCCAGCCATCCATTCTTTTTTCATCTCTGCCGCATCTTTGTTCATGCCCCCTGCTACAACTGAGCTATACACCGTGAGTGCCACATTGCAGACACAGAACATGACACCGCTGTCCTGCAATTCGTTTATTCCGATGGCTACTTCGCCGATGCCGGGAACCTTAAATTCACCTTTATTAGGTTTCCAAAAAGGGTTTCTTAAAGATGGAGCCTTGGTTCGAGGATCATCAATCTTGAACATTTCTCCAAATTTATACTTGGCCCAGAGGCCATCTTCCATGGCGTATGGTATGGCTTCGTGACGCAATACCACCACCACACTGCAGTCCTTTTCGGGAGTGCCGGTAGCGCCATTGGTGAGGAGATAGACCCGGGGCCAGGCAAATGGCAGGATGTCCTTTGGTACTGTGGCATCGAATACTACCCGGTGTTTCCCTTTTACCTTCTTAAACCACTCATCAGGATCTTCCATTCCGTTTGAATGGTATTCAGGCATCGCATTCAATTGGAGCGGAGCGATGAAGGAGGCGATGCCCAGACTTGCAGCACCGGTTGCCAAAGCTCCCAGGAATTCACGACGCTGGTTTGATTTTCGGGGATTGTCTTTACTCATAAATGAAAATTTTGATTAGTTGAAAGGATGAAGTAACCACGGTTAATGTATGAAAGAAAATTATTATTTGCAAGTGGGATCTTCCCAAAGGAGACTCAGGCTACTGATTGTGTATATTGCAATATGACCCGGCAGAGTTCCTCGGGATTGAAAGGTTTTACAACGATATCGGTGAATCCGGCCTCATAGGCTTCCTGCTCTATTTCCTGGGGAGTGCTGGCAGTCAGGGCAATGATGGGCAGGGTCTCTCCATTGAGTCTGAGCCGCTCCGTTGTTTTATATCCATCCATCATGGGCATGTTGATATCCATCAGGACAAGCCTGTGCCGGGAAGTATCGATTTTGTCGAGGGCCTCCAATCCGTTACTGGCCACATCAATTTGCGCCCCGCATTCTTCCAGAATGGATTGGGCCACCATCACATTAAAGGGATTATCCTCCACCAGGAGGATCGAGATTCCCTTCAGGCTTTTTTCATCGGATGGATTGGATTCCGGACCAGCTTTTGTGGTGGACAATTCCGCAGTGAGCGGGAAAACCTGCTCAAAATAAAAAACAGAACCTTTATCCGGTTCACTATTGACATGCAGTGAAACACCCTGCAATTCAAGGATTTTTTTACTGATCGCCAAACCCAGCCCCGTTCCGCCAAAGCTCCTTGAAGTGGATGAATCCGCCTGCGTGAATCTTTCGAAAATAATTTTCTGCTTTTCCAAAGAAATCCCGATTCCGCTGTCTTCCACATTAAACCTGACCATCACGGAATCTTCTATAATCCTTTCCACCAAAATGGAAATCTTTACATGCCCCTTCATCGTGAATTTAATGGCATTATGAACGAGATTGGAAAGCACCTGGGTAAGACGAGTGGGGTCGCCAACTACCCTATTGCGCAGGTTACCATCTACGAGTAATTGCAGCACAATGCCTTTTTCCTCCGCAAAACCCTTTTGCCCCGCCACAATATTGCCCGCGATTTCCGAAAGGTCCATATTGATCTGTTCAAAATTTACCTTGCCCGCTTCGATCTTATTATAGTCCAGGATATCATTTACAATGGAAAGCAGATTATTCGCCGAGAATAACAGCACATTCATACTTTCCTTCTGGTCTTCCCGGGGTTGATTACGGAGCAGCACATGCGCCATTCCAATCACCACATTCAGGGGCGTGCGGATTTCGTGCGACATGGTGGAGAGGAATTCTGATTTGATCTTCAATCCCTGCTGGGCCAGCCTGGCAGCCTGTTTCAAAGTGTTTGAAAACCGGTACGATAAGATCAGGGACTGGAGAAAAAAGAAAACAATATAGCCAGTAAAGACCACGACCTTTAACTCGGATATGATTCCAAAATAATGCAGGTTGATGATGAGGAAGAGCATCATCATCACACCGGTTCCAAGAAACGCGTAATCGGATCCAACCCTGTTGTTTCGGGCGGCACGAATAAAAATCAGAAAGGCATAAGCGGTATAGGCAAACATCAATACCAGGAAATCACTGAGCAGGGAAGTGAAAAAAGCCGGAACGGCAAAAAGAATGACGGCAGCATAGAGCCAGCAGGCCCAAATCATCACTTGCATCATCTTGATATTGGCCTCCCGGGGATAGAGGTGACGCACATATAAAATAAAAAATGCGACTCCCAAAACCAGGCTTAGGTATTCCACCCTGACGGTCAGGAACCAGTTCAAATTGGGCAGGAGCTTATGCAATACATAATCATCCGTGCCAATCATGCGGTAACTGTAAAAAATGCAAAAAAGAGAAAAATATAGTATGGATTTTTCATGTTTCCCAAACAGGAACATGCCCAGGAAAAACAAGCCTCCCATGAATAAGCAGCCGGTCAATATCAGGTCAAGAGCAGAATTGCGGGCCTGGTTCAACATCATCTCTTCCTGATTTCCCAACAAAACATTTTTGTAAGTGCCTCCTTTCGCATGCCAGAAATTACTCACCTGCAGTACCAGGTCGAATGTATCCTTTCCTTCAGGAATTGATACGATGCTGGTAGTCCAGAAGGGCTTGGACTGATCTCTTGTCTTGCCAGGGATCCCATTTTGGGAAACAATTTGATCATTCAAATAGAGTGCATAGGATGAATATACATCAGGGACCCGCAAAGCCAGAGCAGGCCTTTTTGCCGGTAAAATTATCCTGAGTAAATAAGTTGCGTATCCTGTTGATGGCAGCCTCTTTCCATCCTTGCTGATATTCGTCCATAAAGAAGGAAATTCGGGATAGGTCGGAAGGCTGCGAATACTGTCTCCGGGGCTGATCAGTTGGTTCCAATAGAATGCCCATTCACCCCGGAGTTCGCCACTGATTTCGGAAACATTCAGCTTACTCAGGTCGAGAACACCCTTGCTGGCCGACCAGGCGGGAACGACAGGAGCATTCCTGATTCCAAAAAATAATGCTCCCGACATGAGAATCGCGAAAAATATGATCAGCCATTTTTTTTTCATAGCGCTGAGGGTCATAAGACCGGAACTGAAGTCCTTGATTCAACGTGATATAACGCAGGCTGACTGATAAAAATATAGGTGGAGGCGAAAAAAATGCGGATCGGCGAAAGCCATCATACGAGATAAATAGAAATGCTTAGAATTCTCTAAGGTTTTCGTTTTATTCATGAGTCCCGGACTCTGTATTTGTGATGGAGATTGTTTTTGGCGAGAGGAGATATGATGTTAAATGGCTATTTGTTACTCAACCTTTATTCGGGACTTAGAGGTCTATTATTCAAGTGCCAAGTCAATTATTGAATTTCACCACTTCAAAACTGGCGACGCTAATATTACCCAATTGTCTGAGATCATCATTATTCCATCTTTCATCGGGCGCCCCGCTGATATACATATTGCTGCCAATATCGGCCAAGATCAATCCGTATTTTTTCAGGGCATTCAGTATTACCTGGTTTGTTGCCGAAAAAGAATTGATGTCAAAATCGGCCTTCAACCTGATTCGAGCTCCAAAGGGCAATGAATATTGGCCCCCGCTGCTGTTCACCTTATGACGCGCCGGACTTATATAAGCAGGCATCACATTCGCTTTGCTGAGCGTAAACCTTATGGCATGGTCAATGCTGCCTTTCAATATTTCATCATACCTCACTAAACCAGGAAAAATGGGAAGGCCCGCGGCATCAGCAGAAGTCCATCCTTCAGTTCTCAGCAGGTTTAACTTCAAATCAAATATGGCTCCGGAAGAAGCTTCCCAATGACCGTTATTTACTGAAGCGTTGTACAGTTCGTATAAGATGCCGTTATCCTTGTCCACTGCAATCACGTGCGAATCGCCCTGGCCATTCCCCTCAATGGGCGCATTGATTGGGATCGCGTAGGGCCCGGCGTCACTCTCGTCGCCATAGTTGCCGTCGGTACCATTAGCCCTGAAATTGACGATTGATTTTTGTTGGGAACCGCATACTGCTACAAAAGGAATTCCAATGGAAGCATTGTCCCAAAGACCGCTGCCAAAATCTGCTTTTAGTTTGGAACCTGAAATGGCTGTGATGATCTGGCTGTTATAGGGATCTAGGGGTTTTGCGGAAATGTCTTCATTCCAGGGATTGTCAGCGGGAAATACGGAGATATTTTCCAGGTCCTGCTTCTGCGCGTTGCAGGTGCCGCCCGTAGGGTTGGCTCCGGGATCTGTCTTCGAATCATCTGCCTTTTGCTTTTGGCATGATAGCAGCAAAACAGAAAATAGAAACACCAATGTCAAGCCGCGCAATTTCATAAGGATGATTTTGGTTATAACTCTGAAAGAATTGTGCCAAAGCGGTCCTGTGCAGACATTAACATGGTTTGTTGAGACAAGTTATCATTTGTCACCCGAATTCATCTCCGGGATGGGCCTGTCCCTTACCACCACGAGGTTTTTCAGGTCAACCGTAATAGGAAGCAATCCCAATTGAACGATGGCTTTTTTGTCGCGGATTTCCTTCACCTGGCCTACCTGGTTATTCTGAATCATCCGCACCTTGTCCCCCACATTCACTTCACCACCAACCTCGATATATTTCGCATCCAGTTTTTTCTTCACTTTTTCGCTCACCTGCTTGTCTTTTTGTTTGGATAGTAATGCCTGCATTTGTTTCATGAGGGCATTCCTGTCTTCTGCAGATTCGGCCTTTCTCCAGTCGAATATAATTTGCTTGAGCTTACGCTCCATATCTTTAAGGTAAGCCAGTCTTTCTTCAGTTATCCTATTCTGTTGTCTCAATAATTCTACCTGCTGAAGATGTTTTTCTTTATGAATGACGGCCTCCATTTCCTTTTTCAATTTTTCATTTTCCTTCAAAAGTCTAAGCAATTCTCTTTCCTTTTGTTCAATGGCACTCATATCCTGTTCTGCCCTGTTCAGAAGTTTATCCAGGCGGAAATGATTTTCATCTACCAGGGACCTCGCCTTACTGATCAGCCTCGGGTCGAGGCCAATTCTTTCCGCGATGGAGAAGGTATAAGAACTGCCGGGCTTGCCAATGATGAGTTTGTAGAGTGGCAGGAGATTTTTTTCGTCGAAGGCCATGGCGCCATTGATGATACCCGCCGTTTTATTGGCCATTACCTTCAGATTCAAATAATGCGTCGTGACAATTCCAAAAGCGTGCTTTCTCCCAAGCTCTTCCAGTATCACTTCGGCAAAAGCTCCTCCCAGGTTGGGATCGCTGCCACTGCCTAGTTCGTCAATAAAAAACAAAGTCTTTCCGTTAGCATTTTCCATGAAATATTTCATATTCTTCAAATGCGAACTATAAGTGCTGAGTTCGAATTCCAGGCTTTGCGTATCCCCAATATGGATCATGAGCTGTTTGAAGATTCCCAGCTGAGAAGATGGATGTACCGGAATCAATAATCCACTCTGAACCATCATTTGCAGCAGGCCTGCTGTTTTCAGCGTGACCGTTTTACCCCCGGCATTGGGCCCTGATATGACCAGGATCCTGTTCGTTTCATCCAGACAAATGGACACTGGTATCGTTGGCTTACCGTTTTTTTTGTTGTAGAGATAGAGTAAGGGATGATAGGCCTGTACCAGGTTCAGGTGCGCCTTGTCGTGTAGTTCGGGATTCGTTGCATTCATTGCAATGCCCAGTTTCGCCTTGGCGCAAATGAAATCGTATTCGCCCAATATAGAATGATAGCTATTGAGAAGGCCGGCATGAACAGACAGTTTGGCCGTGAGTCCGCGCAAGATTTTATGCAGCTCATATCGCTCTTCATTTTCCAGCGTCAGCAATTCATTGTTGAGGGCAAATGTTTCCTCCGGCTCCATGAATGAGGTCTTCCTCGTATCACTTTCACCAAGAAGGATACCCTTTACCTGCCTCTTATATTCCGCATGAATCGCCACCACCCTCCTGCCATTCAGGAATGCTTCTTCAATGTCGGCCACATATCCTGCCTTATTCCATTTGGAAAGCACTTTGTCAAAAACACGCCTTAATTCATTTCGCTTCCTGTATAAACTCGTCCTGATCTTTGCCAGCGCTTCCGAAGCATTATCCTTCACGATTCCCTGCTCGTCCAGCACTTCATTGATGAACAGGAGGATCTGCTTTTCAAAATGCAAATCTTCAATCAGCTTTGCCAATGCAGTATATGCCGACCTCCTTTCGGGATCAAACCAACGGAAAATATTCTTCGTGGTCTCCGCCAACTTCCTGATATCAACAAGTTGCTCTTCCCTGAGTATGGCTCCCTGAATGCCCAGCAACTTCAGCTCCCTCGCGAGATTCAGGACAAAATCATTGGGAAAATACAGACCGGTTTTCAGTATCTGCATATACTCACTGCTCTGCTGCAATTCCAGTTCAATGAATTCCCTCTTGGTATGGATGCGCAAATCTGCGGCCCTGGATTTGGCATAATCCGACCTGGCATGCTCTATAAGCAGGGCCTTGATCTTGTCAAACTCCAGTTGAACTGCCGCCGATTCAGGAAAAAGTTTCATTTTGATGTGATCCCCCGGATTTTACAATTTGCCGGAGAGCAAAGGTAAGCCCCTATTCAAAATATCCATTCAGGTCATATTGGACAAGCAGCCTGGCCCAAAATTGAGATTCATTTTGATTTTCTTATGTTTGATATTCATAAACTTTTGACATGCCCCATACCCGGATCATATTCTTAGTAGTATGGATCGTATGCCTTGGCAGGCCGGGAATTTCGCAGGAACTGCAAAGGATACCCGCATTTACCGGCTATGCAATACCCACTGAGAATTCTAATGAAGAAGGCGACAGCGAACTGTTCAGCGAAAAAGCGGGGCTTCATAACTGGACAAACCCGGAGCAGAAGATCCAATACTTTTTTTACCTGGCTAAGGCGGGGAACCTGGAACTCAGCATCCGGACAAAGAATGCCATCGCCGGCAACCTGTTGCGGGTCAGTTGTAATAATAAAGTATTCACCGTAGTCATTCCGGCAGCCAAGACTTTCACCAGGATCAGAATTGGAAATATCACCTTCAATGAACCGGGTTTCTACAGTGCCACTCTGAAAGCATATAAGAAGAAGGGGAGAAATATTGCCGACATTGAATCCCTGGAATTCAGTGGCAACACTGCCTCAGGTTTGCAATTTAACAAAAAGCCGCGCAGGAATTCGGCTTCGGTTCACCTGCTCTATCCGGTTGCGGACACTGCCAAATTAATAGCATTTTACAATGAAGTCACGGTCCCCCCAGGCGCCGATCCTTTGAATTCCTATTTCATGGCCTGTGGATTTTCCAGGGGTTATTTTGGCATACAGGTGAATGGCCCAACCGAGCGACGTGTGATTTTTTCCATCTGGGATGCAGGTCATGAACCTGTCGATCGCAATAAAGTTGCACTGGAAAACAGGGTTTCCTTAGTAGCCAAAGGTGAGGGAGTAGTTGCAACAGATTTTGGAAATGAAGGAACTGGTGGCCATAGTCACTGGCTATATAAATGGCAGGCAGGCAAAACCTATCGCTTTCTTGTTACAGCCGCTCCCGACAGTTCCCATACCACTACCATTTACGCAGGCTATTTCTTCATACCCGAAATCCAAAAATGGAAATTGATTGCGAGTTTCAAGGCCCCTAAGGATGGGAGCTGGCTCCATGGATTGTATTCTTTCGTAGAAGATTTTGATGGGGCGAACGGGCAGGAATTTCGGAAAGCCGGTTTCGGGAATCAATGGGTAAGATCAGAAAATTCAGGATGGAAAGAACTGACCGAATCCAGATTTTCCTGCGATGCCACAGGAAGAGCAGGTGACCGGATAGATCTGGGAGGCGGTGCTGACAGCGCTGGTTTCTATTTGTGGAATGGAGCATTTTTGAAAGCCGATGCCAGCTATGGAGAAAAATTCACCCGGCCCGCATTGAACCAAAAGCCATTGATAGATTTCAACAGGAATGCCGATAGCGCAGTTCAGGCCGCCAGGGATGAAGAGCTGATCCGGAAATCCATAGAAAGCGGGAAACTGGAAATTACAGGTTCAGCCGGCGGCGTCTATTATAAGATTCTCAAAGAAGGCCAGGGAGAGCAGGTAGTCCTCAACGATACCCTGGTAGTGAAGTATAAGGGAAGCCTGTTGAGCAACGGGCAGATTTTTGATGAAACCAGGGAGGATCCGGCCATATTTCCACTCAATCGCCTGATAAAGGGCTGGCAATCGGGAATGATCTTCTGCAAAAAAGGTGGAAGCATCAGGTTGATTATTCCTTCAGCCATGGCTTATTCCATCAGGAGTCTCGATGTAATTCCACCCAATAGTGTACTCGTATTTGACATTGACCTGGTCGATATCAGGAAGCCGGCCCAATCCCTCCAGTCAAAATGAACCGTTCAATTTTTCAGAAGACCAAATTAGTTTTCCATTGTTTTCAGATGGCGGATGCTTCCCTGCACGATCAGGAACTGTGCGGAGCAATAAGTGATCATCACTGCAATGGGTAGGGCCTGCAGAGGATACACAAATTTGTGCTCGGCCAGCAATGAGTCAGAAATCAAAAATTGTAAGGCACCATTGAAAAACAGGGTAGCACTGTTCCTTCCAATCTTTCTGTACAGGTTGATGGAGCAAATAAGCATGAAACAGATGATCGTTGCATAGATGAATACGGGCCATCGGAGCTCATCCAGGAATGGCCTGAGAAACCACAGGAACAAATACAAATAGACCAAAACCGGAATTGCAATCAATGGTTGATATTGCAGGAGGCCCTTTGTTCTATAACCTGCGCTTAAAAAATAAACGATATAGGCCAGGTGCGTGAGCAGGAAGCAGACCAGGCCCGGGATAAACCAATCACTACGGATCAGAAAGATATCTCCCAGCAAGGAAAAAAATAAACCACTTAGCAGGAGCTTTGAAAAATTTGAACGAATTCCCACACTCAAAACATAGACGAGCATGAGTGCCGGCATCAAAAGGGGTTTGGTGAAATTCCGGAATGAATCCTCTCCTATGACCAGGAGAAAAATGTCGGCCAATACCAATAACCAGTAGAGCCAGATCGCCATGGTGGATTTCCCTTTCATGCTCAATACAGCTCTACATGAGTTTTCCTGCCGAAGAATTGAGTGAGAGAATCGCGGTTCCTGCTGGTATCCGAAAGAGGCCCCCGGATAGGAATGGCGAGTTTGAAGGTGATGGAATCCTTTGTTGTCAGGATCACTCTATGGCCCCATTCTATCAGGTCATTATAACGCTTGAGCGCCCTGTCGCGCTGCGCAGTTTCAATTACGATCTTGTATGAATAGTTGGCGGGGGCCTGAGTTTTCAGAGCAGCGAGACTGTCATTCACAGTTTTTTGCAATGAATCCGAGGCAAGGGTGCTTGAATCAGGAACTGTCGGGGGTGCCTGGGGATTTGAAACCTTATTCTCCATCGGGGTCTGCTCTGACTCAGACTGGGTTGATAGAAAATGAAACCCAATCCATGCAATGATGGCTATGCCTGCCAATACCGCGACCCAGATCAATAATTTGCGGGTGCCATTGTCATAGTTCCTGGCCGGTTTCAGATAATTATCTCCAAAAGAATCGGGGTTACTGCTTTCTGGATTTTGGTTCCTGTGCCTCTTGCCTGCATGCTCTTCTTCGCCGTGGACCGAAATATGTCCCTGTGTAAATTCAATTTCATTATGGGCATCCCTGCTAAGGGTTCCGATGCCTTCGATCACAAATGGTTTGCTGATATTGAGCAATTGCTTACCGGTGGTCAAAAATGAGTCCAGGTCCGCCGATGCAAGTGGCTTGATTTTTCCGCTAAGCTGTGAAATATAGTCAATGAGTTGCGGATCCTCGGTGATCTTGCTGTTTATTTTAAAACCGATGGTTTCATCTGAAGACCTGCTCAACCCCTTTTCACTGTCGGTTGGGCCCGCAGAAACTCCGCCAAGCGTGAATTCGCCAAGGCCCTGCAAACGCAGTTTTTTATTTTCTTGTAAATACTGGGAAAGTAACTGGGCTATTTTCAATGGTGGATCAATTTATCCTGAAAAATTAAGAAAAACTCTTTAGGTTTCAAACAGATATATGAATCAAATCGAAAAATCGAGATTAATTAAGACCGAAGATCAGAGCTGGTCGTTAAACGAGACAAAACTTACTCAGTCAGGGTCTATCTTTGTATCTCAAGTATTATACCATGTTAAGTGAGCAGGATAAGTCTTTTATGCAATATTGGGAAAACTACCGGGAAAGGGACAAGAAGACATTTTATCAATTGCTGATTGGTTTACCTGTGGGCCTGCTTTTCGCGATCCCCATTCTCCTGAATTATATGTCCGGCTGGTACACCAGGGCCACCATGGTAGGCAATACGCAGTTCAATCCAGCTGTATTGATAGTAGCCATCATGATTATCGCTGTGTTTTTTGCCCTCTTCAATAAGAAACATCGATGGGAAATGAATGAGCAAAGGTGGCTGGAACTCAAGGCCAGGGAGAAAAATGAAAAGCCCGAATCCTGAAAAAGCTCCAATTGCATTTATATATGCGCTGAAATTCTAATAGGATTCCAGTCAGTTCCCTATTGTTACCAAAACCATCATGCAACGTTTTCTCAGTTTCCATAATCAACAAAATAAAAAGACAGTATGAAAAAGTTTGTGACAGGCATGATCATGATGATTTCTTTGATTTCTTTCTTCGCATGTTCCAAGAAAGGGGCCCAGGATTGCCCTTATGTACTGGTGAATGTAATCGCACCTGATTCGGAACTGACCAAGGTGCAAGATTATCTGGCCCTACATACCATAACGGCCACGAAAGCGCCTTCCGGTTTTTATTATGTAATTGACAACCCGGGAACAGGGGCGGTGGCCACGGCTCTTTGCAGCTCCATCACGGTGAAGTACAAGGGCAAATTTACAAATGACACCGTTTTCGACAGCACGGCAAGTTCAGCCGTTGTATTCAGCCTGGGTCAGTTGATAGGCGGCTGGCAGAAAGGCATACCCCTCATCAAGGCAGGAGGCCGGATCAGGTTATATATTCCGCCATCCCTGGGTTATGGCAAACAGGGGGCCAGAGACAATACCGGAAAAGTGATCATCCCTCCCGATGCGATCCTCATTTATGATATAGAACTGGAGGCAGTGAGCAATTAGATTCCTTATCCGCGTTATATGCGTCAGAAAGGCTTTGACAATTCTTAGAGTCAAAGCCTTTAATTTTACAATAAATAAGCCCTTTCATATTTGCCATACGAGCCCATTTCCATATTGGATATTTTCAAGATCGGTATCGGACCTTCAAGTTCACATACGCTTGGTCCCTGGAGAGCCGCTCAAAAATTTACTGCATCCCTGCGTGAAAAGGGATTGCTATTTGAGGTCAGCTCGCTGGAAGTCCTTTTATACGGTTCCTTGGCTAAGACGGGTAAAGGGCATGGAACCGATATCGCGATCCAATTAGGCTTGAGCGGCGAAGATCCGGTTAGCTTTCCCACTGACCAGCTCGATGCACGGATCAAGGAAATAGCAGAACGCAAAAAGATTATTTTGGATGGCGAACAGGAAATTGATTTCGATCCTGCAAAAGACATCAAATTCCTCCTGCGTGAATCGCTTGCATTTCATCCCAATGCACTCAGTTTCCAGGTTAACCTGAAGAACGGAGGTGCCATCGCGGAAACATATTATTCCATCGGAGGCGGTTTTGTGATAAAAGATGGTGAACAAAATATCGCGACCAGCGTGGTACAACTGCCCTTCCCCATCAACACTGCATCAGACCTCCTGCATTGGTGCATGAAGACAGGGATGAGCATCAGCGAGGTGGTAATGGAAAATGAGGGCTCCTGGAGGAATGAGACGGAAACGAGGGCGGCGGTCCAGGAAATTTGGCGCGTCATGCAGGAATGCATTTTCAAGGGCGCCCATACAGAAGGAACCTTACCCGGAGGGCTAAACGTAAAGCGACGTGCCAGCCAACTCAACAAGAGATTGTTGGGTAACAGGGGCTATTCCGATTTCGATTCATGGATCATGGCCATTCGTGCGGGGGGTAATCCATTCCAATACACTTTGGATTGGGTGAGTTGTTTCGCGCTAGCCGTAAATGAAGAGAATGCCTCTTTTGGGAGAGTAGTGACGGCTCCCACTAATGGTGCAGCAGGCGTGATTCCCGCCGTTTTACTTTATTATATCACTTTTTGTGATGGCCATTCCCCCGAAAAAATACTCCAATTTCTATTGACCGCATCTGAAATCGGCAGCATTTTCAAGAAAGGGGCCACCCTGTCTGCGGCTATGGGTGGCTGCCAGGCCGAGATTGGCGTTTCCTCTGCCATGGCCGCCGCTGCGCTCTCTGAATGTATGGGAGCTACCCAGCGCCAGGCATTGATGGCCGCGGAAATTGCCATGGAACATCACCTGGGCCTCACCTGCGATCCCATCGCCGGACTGGTGCAGGTACCCTGTATCGAAAGGAATACTATGGGGGCGGTAAAAGCCATAACGGCTTCTCAACTGGCACTGCAGGGAAGCCCCGACTATGCAAAGGTTTCTCTCGACGCCGTAGTCAAGACCATGTGGGACACAGCAATTGACATGAACCAGAAATACAAAGAAACCTCAGAAGGAGGGCTTGCAGTGCATATCCCATTGGGATTGAGTGAATGTTAGATTGGGGCCCCGAATCGTATCCTGGCGATTCGTAAAATTTGAATCAAAATGAATTTCACTGGGTATTCGCATTCTCTGGTAGCCCGATAACTTTCGGGGACATCCTTCGAATTTGTGATGAACCAAATTATGAAAATAACAGTAGGGAAAAAAAGATGGCTAAAGATCTAACGACCCGTTGGAGCAATTGCAGCAAGGCCGACCAATATTAATCTAAGTGCCATTGTGGGGGAAGTTTAGCGTTCTTTTCGTTTGTGAGAATAATTATTAATCAGCTTTACTGCCTGAAAGGCCTAAATTATAAATGCCATTAAAAACAATGTAATAAGTTTTTATGATGCAGTCGTCAGTTCCATTTGATTTTTTCAATGCCAAAGTTTGAGTTCATCTCAACTATTCCAAACTACCTGATTACCCATTTAGGCCGCACTTGCCTTATAGAGGTAGGGTGGGTGCGCCATATACTGTTCTATGAGCTGGTGCCAGAGGCTCCTCAGTGAATTTCTGCCATCGAACCGGAAAAAGAATTCATCCAGATATCCACTCACAAACCGTTCGGAACAGTGATGATGAATGGCTCTGAGCCATCCTTTCAAATTCATCACTACTACAAACATCCCCGGAAATCTTCTTCCTCGCCTGGGTGGACTTAGGCTGATTTCAAATGCTTCCTCCTGCAGCCTATTCCCTTTGCTTCTGAAAATTCCCGCGTTTTCCAGTTCTATTTCCCAATCAAT
>JBGPHC010000050.1:0-20298 GCA_041484195.1 Agriterribacter sp.
ATGCCGCTTTTGTTTGGCTTCTTTCTTACAAACATCCTCTAAAATACAGCAGGGACACCCTGATAAAAAATCGAAATCCAGTGTTTTCAACGGTTGCAGCCTGCTTTTGATGGCTGTTTTTGAAAAGTGACGAAGACAGGACAGAGAGCATAGGTGGTCTTATTTTTCTTTGTATCCACTTCTTCAATTTATTTCTTCCCACTCAATTCAATCATTTTGTTAACCCCAAATCCCGGCAGTCGCAGGACTTGTAAAAACTTATTTGAGTTTTTAAGAAAAACCAGACTGAGTTTTTCAAGAAAACTTTTTTTGCCAGGCGCATATTCGAAAGATGGGTTTCCTGTCATTCTTGGAAAAGGTTTCTCCCGCTTTTTTTTTTCAATTACCACAACACTATCATAATAATGCACACTGGAGGCAGTGGTGGTGAATGAATTTACTTCTAGAGCTTTTTGCTCCGAATGAAAAGCATTGAGTTGATCGATCAGGTTTTTTGAATATTCTATGAAACTCCCCCTTCTTTTATATCCGCCTCCATATACATTCCAATATGAAGTATGCGTGTCTTCACACAAATAGACTCCATTGGGCTTGACCTGATCAAACAATATTTCAAAACTCAATTTTTGCTGATTTTGCGTATGGCCTCCGTCATCAATCAGGATATCAATGGGACCCGTCTTTTGTGCAATGGATCTGAGAAAATTTTTATCCTCCTGGGAACCAATGAGTATATGAATGTTCTTTCCCTCCAGGGATTTGCAGCGGGGATCCACATCGATGCCCCATATTGTAGCCTGAACACCAAAATAATCCCTCCACATTTCCAAGCTGCCTCCATGCGAAACTCCGATTTCGACGATAGTTACCGGCTTGTCCTTATAAGAATGGAAATAACGGTCATAGATCTCGAAATAGTGCTCAAACTTGTTCATCAATCTACCCTGATTCCTTTCAAAGTACTGCTGCAGTTCATTCATTTTTCAACTATTTGTATTTTTTTCACCGCTAATGCATCCGGCTAATCTGCATTTTCACGCCCTGTTCGAATGATCCGTTTAAGGTACGAAAGCCATTTTATCAGCCGGAAATTTTTCCCGACAAAACCCCGCTTTTATTTTGGTAGCATCTTCTGTGATGTCTTTTGCCCGGGCAAGTTCCGCAATCAACCCCTTATTTTGGCGGGATTGCACCCTTTATTTTCCGGGCTTTGAAACTAAATTTGTCTGGCAATTGTTACCAGTATTTGTAAGGGATAATTACAGAAAGGGCCAGCAAGATGAACCGGGCATGCTGATAGTTATCTAAAACTTGGGCCAGCTGCTAATCAAGATAATTTTTAATCAATCAAAAACTTTTCAAACATGTTATCAGTAAATCCTTACTTGAACTTTAACGGTAATACCGAAGAAGCTTTCAATTTCTACAAATCAGTGTTTGGAGGTGAATTCATCACCCTGCAGCGCTTCAAAGACACGCCCGAAGGGTCCAAAGTGTCTGACAAAGACAAGGAAAAAATCATGCATATTTCTCTGCCCATTGGAAAGGGAAATATCCTCATGGCTACTGATGCCCCGGAATCAATGGGCATGGAACCAGTGACATTTGGGAACAATTTTCATTTATCCCTCGAGACAGAAACCGATGCCGAGGCCGATAAGATATTTAAAGGACTCTCTGCAGGAGGTAAAATAAAGATGCCCTTGGCAAAAATGTTCTGGGGCGCCTATTTCGGAATGCTGCAGGACAAGTTCGGCGTCCAGTGGATGGTGAGCCATAACAGCCAACAGAATTAGTCTGCTCTGAATAAGGATTGAAACATAGGCTGCTCCATTCAGGGTGGCCTTTAATCATTCGAATATTTGTTACCTTTTTGATCAGGGTTGGATACTATTCCGGCTCATGCCAATATAAGCCCCATGTCCATACTGGCAATCAGGGGCTTGCAAAATGGGCAGGTTTTAAATTATTTTTTAATATGTTTTCCTCCGCTGAAAAGCCCGCGGAACGGGCCTTTTTCCCTATCTTCGCTTCCTGCTTTGAGACCGGCTAAAAAACAAATGGCCATGGATTTGATTAAATAGCAATAATTGCTATATTTAATACCCGGTTTATATCTTAAGTCAATTGCCCTTCTGAAAGAAAGATTTATAAATGCTCTCTTGAATCCAGGATTGGCCCGCCAGGATACAATACAGAGCAGAGACTGGCCAATAATCAAAGATCAATTTTAAGGAATTTTGTTTTTTTTATTAATAAGCCAACTAACTATTCCGGCTAGTTGTTTTTATTTGTTTAACAATATCCTCACCTAAAAACCGTTTATAAGATGTTTGGAAATTTTAGCAAAATGAAATCCAAGTCCGTACCAAATATCCTTGCATTCGCGCTATTTCTGTCAGTCCCCATTTTCCTCGCGGGCAATAGAATTCCGACTGATAATCCTAAAGCGCTTCCCACTGCAGTTTATGATCTCCCCGCTAAAGGCGACCTGAGTTCAGGCATCGGATTCGTCAACGAAGTTTATGACAGTATCCAGTTGAATAAATATGGACTGGATAAATATATTCTTCAGCTGGCCATGAAGGGCTTTGACAAAATGATGCGGAGAGGAACACTGAACAAAGACAGCATCCTATCCATAGTGGATTTTTCAAAATCATCGCGCGAGAAAAGATTCTTTGTGATCGACCTCAAAAATCGCGAACTATTATTTAATACATTGGTTGCACACGGCAGGAATTCAGGCATGGATTATGCCCGTTGGTTTTCAAATATGCCTTCCTCCAATAAGAGTAGTCTGGGCTTTTATATTACTCAGAATACCTATACTGGAGAAAATGGTTTTTCCCTCCGGCTGCAGGGAATTGAAAGGGGCATCAACGACAAAGCCTTCAGAAGAAGGATCGTGATGCATGGAGCCGATTATGCCGAAGAAGATTATATCAGCTCGAGGGGTCACCTTGGAAGAAGCTTCGGATGCCCCGCCATACCCATGGAAGAGCATAGGGAAATAATTGAAGCCATCAAGGATGGCACCTGCCTTTTTATCTATTCGCCCAACAAGAAATATCTCAGATATTCCAAAGTGCTTAACGGTTAAAGGTGGGATGTAAGAATGGTTAGGTTGAGGCCCGGTCTGCTACGGAGACTGGGCTTTCTTATTTTATTCAATTACCATACTATCCTTCAATGCGCTAAAAAATAAATTTCATTTCAATTTACCATCAACCAATTTTGAAATAGTAAAGTGACTCAAATAACGGCGGCGGCTACGAGCTGACAGGCGATACCGAGAATCAGGCCAAATACGATATCCATCATTCGATGGTCGGTGAGAATTAGTCTTGAACTGCCTACGATACCTGCGATCAACACAGACAAAAGAAGAGCCGGACCCACTCCTGCCCCTCCGGCAGAGCTATACAGCAGGGCTAGAAAAAATCCAACCAGTCCGCCAACCGCCGTTGCGTGCATACTGATCTTGAAAAAAATATTGAAGATGAATGCAAGACTCGTTGCCAGAAAAATACCAAGGCTTAGCTGTGCCAGGATGAGTGGCGTATCGGCTTTATTCCTGAAAACATAAAAGGTCCAGAAAAAAAATATGATACTAATGGAATAGGGTAGAATCCGCTCCTTTTGAGTCCTCAGATAAATGGATTGCACAAAGCCAAGGGCCTTGCAAAGTAATACGCCAAAAAATGGCAGAAAAACGCCATTGAAAATATAAATCACAAGGTCCTGGAGCCTGCTTTGCGCAGAAATACCGGTAAAAAAATCCGACTGCCCATAGATCAGGTAAGCAGTCAACATGAAGCCAACCAGAAGGGGGTGAAAGAGATAGGAGAAAAAACCGGCGAAGAAACGAATTACGGGATTTTGCTGACTGTCGATTGCAGATTCCTGATTATAACTACTCATAGTTGTTTTCTTAACCTGGCAACGGGTATATTCAATTGCTCACGATATTTGGCCACGGTTCTGCGGGCAATATTATAACCTTTTTGCTGAAGCATTTCTGTAAGCCTTTCATCACTCAGCGGTTTTTTCTTGCTTTCGCTTTCTACCATATCGCTCAGGATTTTTTTCACCTCTCTTGTGGACACCTCTTCCCCACTATCAGTGCTTAATGATTCACTGAAGAAATATTTCAAACGGTAAGTCCCGAATTCAGTCTGCACGAACTTGCTGTTCGCCACCCGGCTCACCGTAGAAATATCAAGGCCTGTAACTTCTGCAATGTCTTTCAGGATCATGGGTCTCAGCGTGGTTTCATCCCCGGTTCTGAAAAATTCCTTCTGATAGTCCATGATGGCATGCATAGTGGTATAGAGTGTATTTTGCCGCTGCTTTATGGCATCAATAAACCATTTAGCCGCATCAATCTTCTGCTTGATAAAAAGTACAGCTTCCTTCTGCCTCTTATCCTTCTTGCTGCCTTTGTCATATTCCCGCAGCATGTCTCTGTAACCCTCGCTGATACGCAGGTCCGGAGCATTTTTCGAATTGAGGGTGAGCTCCAGTATTCCTCCATTATTGTGGATAAAGAAATCGGGTATTACATAACTCTCGCCCTTGTGGTCGTCACCCACCTGGCCACCGGGTTTGGGATTGAGCTTAATGATCTGGTTAATGGCAGCTTTCAGGTCTTCATCCGAAAGGTTGAGACCTCGTTGAATTTTTTCGTAATGCTTCTTGGTGAACTCGTCGAAATATTTTTCCAGAATATCTATTGCCACCTGCACATCTCTTCCCTCCGCCTTTTTTCTATCCAACTGCAGCAACAGGCTTTCCTGCAAATTGCGGGCTGCAACGCCTGGAGGATCGAATTTCTGGATTTGTAAGATGAGATTCTCAACTTCTTCTTCGGTAGCGGTGATATTCTGACGAAAAGCCAGATCATCTACGATGGCGCCCAGTTCTCTTCGTAAATATCCATCGTCGTCAATGCTTCCTACTACCTGCTCGGCAATCTTGCGCTGCCTCTCGTCCAGGTTCAACATGCGCAACTGCTCAAGAAGGTAATCGTGAAATGTCGTTTCAATTCTGAATGGAAGCGTGCGTTTCTCGTCAATCTCCGGATAGTTATCATCACGCAGTTTGTAATCAGCTACGTCATCGTCGTCACGGACATATTCGCTGATATCGAGATTTGCATATTCATCTTCGCTGCCATCTGGTTCGAATTCGTCTTCTTCATTCTCAAACTCATCCTTACCGTCGTCATCATGTTCTTCATGAGTATCATCAGATTGTTCCAGCGCGGGATTCTCTTCCAATTCTTCCTTGATCCGCTCTTCCAGATTGGCAGTTGGCACCTGTAACAGCTTCATCAATTGAATCTGCTGAGGCGATAGTTTCTGAAGCAGCTTTTGTTGTAAACTTTGACTCAGGGCCATATTGTTCAGGGATTATGGAACACCGCCTCTTCATATTTATTTTTAAAAAAGCGGCCCAACCACAAAAATCAGGCCTAAATTTACATACAAAAGACATTACCATGTTGCAACGTTCTTGTGTTTTTATTGTTGCCTTAACATTATTTTGGCATTTTGGAGCTTCGCCACAAATCGAAATCTTCAAAAAACCAAGCTCATTGCGGCTTTCAGCGGATCATGGGTTTGGAGTCTTGGCCGCCTCCCATACCCTGGACAAGGCCCCGGCCCCATATTTTCCGAAGCTGAAATTCCTTGCAATTCCTGCCATAGAGCCCGATTTATTTACAAAGCATTCCGGATTTTTCTGCCGGAAAGAATGGGGATTGGAAAAATTTACCAATATAGCTTTCAGGTTCCGCCTTGGCTCCCTGAATTATTGCAATTCCATGGAAGGAAAAAATGCCGGGGAAAATAATTCTATTTATTATCATAGATAAGCCTCTTAAATTCTTACAGGACTACCCGAAATTCTTGAAATAGAGAATTGTGTTTCCCTCATTTTTTAAATCCTCACTATAATAGTTTGAAGACCAAATCTTCAGGTCTTTTTATCTTTTATCATTCCAATTCACGGAAAATCCTTCCATAATACAGAAGCAGTAATACCGCAGACCCAACATAATAAGTTGTATATCAAATCTCTAACTCCAAAATCCTGGCTGGTATGGCTTTAGTGCTATCATCGCAAATCTCAGCCACTTGAAAAAGCATAGACTGAAAATATTTGTGGTGGATGATAATTCATTTTGCCTGGCTCTATACGAACAATTCCTGATCAACAAAGGATTTGAGGACTTCCTGCTATTTGACAATGGCATGGATTGTCTTCAGCAATTCCACATGTTGCCGGATATAGTATTGCTGGACCATGATATGTCGGGGATCAATGGAATAGATCTCTTGAAAAAAATTAAGGCCATTGATGACGATATCTATGTGATCATGATCTCCGGCCATAAAAATCCTGAAGCCAGGATCAACGCATTGCGGCACGGAGTCTATGCTTTCATTCCCAAGGATGAGCAGGACCTGACTGTGCTAGAACAAACCTTGATGATGATCATGGAGGAGAAATTGATGAGTAAGTAAGTGGAAAGCTCCAGTTTCAATTATAAAGCCATAAACAGGCTGGCAAATTGCGATTCAACCCTAACCAATGAAGAACAGCAAGCAAATGATTTCTGAAAGAACACTTGTGGAAAGCTGTATCAAAGGAAACAGAAAGATGCAGGAACAGCTCTACAGTATTTACAGGTCTAAAATGTTTTCAATATGTCTGCGGTATGCAACCAATATTACGGATGCCGAAGATATGCTGCAGGATGGTTTCATGAAGGCCTTCAGCGGACTCAGAAATTTTCGTTTCGAGGGTTCATTTGAAGGATGGCTGAGAAGGATCTTTGTCGCAAGTTCGGTGGAATTCATTCGCAAGACAAAAATACGCAGGCCCCTGCCCCTGCATGAAGTTCCTGACCATGACTATAGTATCAGCGGTTTGGAAAAACTCCAGGCTTCCGAAATAATCCAACTCATTCAATCGCTTCCCGACAAATACAGGATTGTCTTCAACCTGTTTGAACTGGAAGGATATAGTCATAAGGAAATCAGCCATTTTCTTGAAATCCCTGAAGGCACCAGCAAATCTCAGTTGGCAAGGGCCAAAAGAAAATTGAGAGAAGCCCTTTCTCAAAACCTCAATTAGAAGAATTTCGGAGCTATACTTGATTCAATGCCGATACATCTTATCTGGAAAATCAAGTAATAAGTGGCATTTTATAAACCCTGCTCACTAAACCTAAAATTTTACCGTTATATACCAAAATAGGGACAAATTCCAAATTCTGGCATTCAGTCCTTATTATAAATCCTGCTACCAATATGGAAGGTTATAACATTTTCATTGTGGAAGATGACCCGTGGTTTGGTGAAATCCTGGAATACCATCTCACGCTTAATCCCGACTACCAGGTGAGTCGCTTCGCCACAGCCAAGGATTGTCTTGCCAATCTCCACAAAGGGCCCAGCCTGGTTACCATCGACTATTCACTCCCCGACATGAACGGAGTAGAATTATTTAAGAAAATCAAAGAATTTAACGACCAGATCCCGGTGATTGCCATCAGCGGGCAGGACGATGTGGGAACGGCTGTGGAATTATTTAAAATGGGTCTGCAGGATTATATCGTGAAGGATGAAAACAGTAAAGATCTATTGTGGAATGCCGTAGTAAAAGCAAGAGAAACTTTTCAATTAAAAAGTGAGATTGAACAATTGAAGCATGAGCTGGAGCAAAAATTTGATTTTGAAAAAAGCATAAAAGGGAATAGCCCCGCAATAAAAAAAATATTTGCCTTGATGGAAAAGGCGACTAAGACAAATATCAATGTATCCATAACCGGCGAAACCGGAACAGGTAAAGAAGTAGTTGCCAAGGCCATTCACTACCATTCAGAACGGAAGAAAAAATCTTTTGTGGCCGTCAACATGGCCGCTATTCCTTCAGAATTGCTGGAAAGCGAATTGTTTGGGCATGAAAAAGGCTCTTTCACCGGAGCCATATCCCGCAAGATTGGAAAATTTGAAGAAGCCAATAAGGGAACCCTGTTTCTTGACGAAATAGCCGAATTAGATCTGAGCCTGCAGAGCAAATTATTAAGGGTGCTCCAGGAAAGAGAACTGACCAGGATTGGCGGAAATGAAAATGTGAAGCTGGACGTGCGGCTGATCGTTGCTTCTCATAAGAACCTCCTGGAAGAAGTGAAGAATGGAAAATTCAGAGAAGACCTCTACTACAGGATCATTGGACTGCCCATTGAGCTTCCTCCCTTGCGCGACAGGGACAATGATATCCTGTTGCTGGCAAAACATTTCGCCGAAGAATTCTGCAAAGAAAACAAAATCGCCCCTATCCAGATTTCTCCTGAAGCCAAAGACAAACTCGTTCACTATAAATACCCGGGTAACGTGAGGGAACTGAAATCAATATTGGACTTGGCAGTTGTGATGAGTGACGGAAAGGAAATCAGGGCTGATGACATTACTTACAACTCATCAAACGGTGAAACTTCTTTTATTCATGAGGAAATGAGCCTCAGGGATTACACCTGTAATATCATAAAGCACTATCTTAAGAAATATGATAATGATGTATTGCTGGTAGCAGATAAACTGGATATTGGTAAGTCAACAATCTACAAAATGATCCAGGCAAAGGAGATCCAATTATGAATGGATCTGAATACAAATTCAAATCAGGTAATACAAAGATTCCCCTGGAAAATTAATTTCTGACCCGCCCGCCCGGCGAAAACGGGAGCCACAATATGAACAGCAATTTGCTTCGAAATATTTCAGTACTTCTGGTAGAGGATAATGAGATGAACAGGCTCGTGGCTTCCACCATCGTTCAAAATCATGGCGCAAGCGTAACAGAAGCGGAAAACGGAAAGGAGGCTTTGGAACTCTTGCAAACAGATACATTTCACCTGGTGATTATGGATATTCACATGCCGGTTATGAATGGCCTTGAAGCCAGTCGTTATATCAGGGAAAATATTTCCGCTTCCATACCCATAATTGCTTTGACCGCAAACTCGTTAAAAGGTGAGAATGATAATTGCATCGCCTCTGGTATGAATGATTACCTGACCAAGCCTTTCAAGGAGGAAGACCTCATTAAAAAAATTTCAGATTGTCTCAGGATAAATATGGATTCAGAAATGACGGCTGACGGAATGGACGGAAATGGTTTAAAACTATACGATCTATCCATGCTGCAAAGCATTGGCAAGGGCAATAGGGAATTCATCATCCGTATGCTCAACCTTTTTGTGGACCAGGTACCCGCTTCCATACATGAGATGAAGCAGGCATTCGAATCCCAAAATCTTTCTAAAATAAAATCAATCGCCCATCGCATAAAACCCAGCATAGACAATATGGGCATTGTTTCCCTGAAAGAAAAAATCAGGAATATTGAATCAATGGCTGACCAGGGCAAAGGAAATGAAGAATTGAAAGAACTGATCAATTTGCTGGACAAAACTATTTCAAATGTGATCGCTCAATTGGTAGCCAATGAACTCTCCTGAAGCGGCACAATATCTCATCTATCGTTCAAAGAGAATATGTTAGATCTACAATGCCACAGTCTGTTTCGACAAAACTTTCCTGATGGCCGCTACCATCTTTTCAGCCTTCTCTTTAATCTGATCCTCCGTCCATGAAAGATTGATAGCCGTGGATATGCAACGGCTCATTATGGCATCGCTGTCTGTAAATGAAGACTTCCCAAGTTTTGCTATTGCCTCAAGTTGGACAGGATTCAACGGGTATAAAGATCTTCCGAGTTTCAAATGATCCCATTTACGTATATAGTGCCAGTTATTGTCGTACCAGTAAAAATTTCCAGCAAGGATGCCTTGTTCTTTCATTTCAGCCACGACGGCCCTCGTAATCTTTTCTGTTGGAAGAAACCATGTTAGGAAACTGCAACTGTCTCCTTCGGCGTCGTAAATATGACGGAAGCTTATTTTGGGGATCTCAGCCAAAAATTTCCTGAAATTGGCATGGTTGCGGCGTTGAATTGCCAGAAATGAGTCCAGGCGCCGGAACTGTGCAAGACCTACCGCGGCATGCAATTCCGATATCCTGAAATTATATCCGAGGAAGGGATGAAGGTCCGCTCCCCTGTCAGATCCCTTATGATCATGGCCATGATCGCTGTATCCGTCACTATGAATATAAATATCATTTCGATTGGTGACAATGGCTCCGCCTTCGGCACAGGTAACGGTCTTGACGAAGTCGAATGAAAAAGCTCCCGCATCCCCAATAGTGCCCAGGAATTTCCCTTTGTAAGTAGCGCCGATACTCTGACAGGCATCTTCCAACAACAGGAGTTGATGATCCCTGCATATTTTCTGCAAGGCGTCCAAGTCAGCCATCGCCCCGCACATATGCACCGGCATCAAGGCCTTGGTCTTCGGACTGATAGCTTTGAGAACCGCTTCTGGCTTCAAGGTGAGCGATTCATCAATATCCACCAATACCGGAATGGCTCCGACACTGAGCACGGCTTCAAAACTCGCTACGAATGTAAAACTGGGCATGATCACTTCATCTCCCGAGCCAATTCCAAGTGCGGCCAGGGCCGTAGTCAGCGCAGCCGTTCCACTGGATACCAGTTGTGAATGCGCGACCCCAAACCTGGAACAAATGGCCTGCTCCAATTCTTTGGCTTTCCAAATCCCCTTCCGTGGACCATCAAACCCATATCGCATCAAAATTCCTGTTTCCAGCACGTCATTCAATTCTTTGCGTTCTGCTTCTCCAAATAATTCATAGCCTGGCATGGTATAATAGATTATTTATAATATGGATTGGTAACTGTAGTGGACCGGATTCCACCACGGTCTGTCAATCGCAAAGGTAAAGAAAATCAATGCACCCTTTTTTCATCCTGAATGTATTCAGTAATTTTAATGCATGGGTAAAATTATCCTTCATATAGCCAGCAGTATTGATGGTATGATTGCAGATGAATGCGGCGGCGTGGAATGGCTGGATGACTTTTTGAGGCCGCAAGAAGATTATGGTATGGGATCCTTCTTCAAGACAGTCGATTCATGCATCATGGGGTCAAAGACCTATGAACAAACCCTTTCATTTAATTATTGGTACAAAGGAATGGCAGGCTATATTTTTACCAGCCGCCAACTCAGAAAGCTGGAAGGTGAGGATATCCATTTCAAAAACGGCGATCCCACACCGTTAGTGAATGAACTGAGACAGCATAAAAAAGACATTTGGCTCATTGGCGGCGCCTCGCTTGTGACTGAGTTCATCAACAAAGATCTCCTGGATGAAATGGTCATCACCATGGTTCCCAAAATTCTTGGTAAGGGGATTCCTCTTTTCCAGGGAATTCAAGACATTCAAAATCCTGAATTAATTGCTACCAAGCCCTATCCGGATGGCGTGGTTCAATTGACCTACAGGCTGAACCAATGATTGCTTTCTGAAAAAAATCAAGTTTTGAAACTTGGCCTACTGAAAGGCTTCCAGTACCCAGGGAGACTTCTCATCCTTACGGACTAAATGCAATAAATTTCCCAGATGACTTTCATTATTATTCCGGCTTACTGTCGTGAACCCTGCAAAGAGTTCCTTGCCCGGAAAATCTTTGATCCGGTTGATTAATTCTGTCAAGTCATATTTAGCAGAATCCATGGAAGGGATGATATCAACAGGTGGAATATTATCCTTTTCCTTTTCAGATAAAGTAGGGGAAATATAAATGGCAAATCCCCTTATCCTTTCTCCTTTGACAGCACTGATGGTACACATCTTATTCAATGCGTTTGAGGAACTACCCTCATAATTTACTAATTGCACCAGGGGACAAGTCGGCTTAATGCTGTCGATCCATGGCATGGGAGGTATCAGTGCGGGATAACTGTAATAATTGTTTTTTAGGCTGTCTGACCAGCCATTGGGGTTAGACTCAAATGTTTTGCTGCTGAAATAGATTTCGCCATGGACAGTCGGAAGATTCCGGATTGCCCGGATCTGCCTTGGAATTAAATTCCTGTCTCTCCAGGCCGCATTGCTGCCTGCTTTGAAAATGCCCAGGCCAATATAGCAATGCTTACCGTAACTATGCTGACTCCACCAGTCCAGCAATATTTCAAAAGGCGCAGCCCTTTGTCCGAATTCCCAATACAATTGAGGCGCTACATAGTCAATCCATCCTAACTTCAACCACAGCATAATATCGGCATAGAGGTCATCATAATTCGTTTGCCCCGCACGGGTATCACTTCCCAAACTGTCATTTGCCTTATTGCGCCAAACCCCAAAGGGACTGATCCCGAATTGGCAATCAGGTTTTTCTTCTTTGATGACCCTGCTCAACATCAGAATTACGGAATCCACATTGCTCCTGCGCCAGTCATCTTTACTCATTCCGCTGCCATATTTCGAATAGGTGAGCTGGTCAGGAAATTCCCTGCCCTGTATCCTGTAGGGATAAAAATAATCGTCAAAATGGATGGCATCAATATCATATCGCTTCACAATATCACCGATTACTTTTACCACAAATTGTTGTGCCTCTTTATTACCCGGGTCGAAATATTTCTTGCCGCCATAATCAAGGAACCATTCCGGATGTATCCTGGTTATGTGAGAAGCCGCTATAGATGATTTCCCCAATTGAAATTCCGCACGATAAGGATTGCACCAGGCATGGAATTCCATACCCCTCTTATGTGCTTCTTCAATCATGAATTGCAATGGATCGTAATAGGGAGATGGAGGTTGTCCCTGTTTTCCGGTAAGCCACTCACTCCAGGGTTCAAGGGAGGATGGATAAAGCGCGTCAGTAGCAGGGCGGATTTGGACGATGACCGCATTAATCCCATTCCGGCGGTGCATATCGAGTAGCCTGATGAATTCGGCCTTTTGGCTATCCGCCTCATAATTCCCTCTTGTAGGCCAGTCGATATTATCAACCGTTGCAACCCATACTCCCCGGAATTCATATTTCGGTTGGGCCGGACAGAAAGTATTGAATAAAATCAGAAGGGGAAATAGTAAGACACCAGGTTTCATGCATTGAAAATAGTGGTTCAAAATCTGAAGATACATACATCAATAAGATTTCCTCATCTTATCGAGAAGTCTGTTCAGGGTTTTCAGATCGGCATCAGAAAGTTCTGCCATTACCGATTCCATTTCATTGCTTCTTTCGTCCAGCTTATCCAGCAGCTTCCTTCCCTTTTCGGTAATGGTCACGTCAACCATTCTCTTGTCGCTGGGGCATATTTTTTTAGATGCAAGCGCTTTCACAATCAGTCTGTCAACAATCCGGCTGGTATCACTCATTTTGTCAAGCATACGCTCCCGGATCTGCAATGTGGATAACGGTTTGGGATAGGCTCCGCGCAGGATGCGGAGAATATTGAATTGCTGTGGCGTGATATTTTCAGAATCGAGGAAACTCTTGGTGTGCTCCATGAGCCAATTATAGCTGTACACGAGATTGATAATGCTCTTTTGCCTTTCATTGCGGAATTTGTTTTGATTTATTTCGTGTTCCAGGCTCATGTCTCAGAGTTTGTGTGCAAAAATAATACGAAATGAAAATCATCCATCAGGTTGCGATTTCAACATTGCCGCAAGGCCGAAAATAGAATACAGGTGATGAGCCTCGTGCAATAGGAAGAATTCAGTCCATCCGGTCACATTCAGGCTGCCATATTTGGGATGTATTCCTCTCCTGTTCAGTTGTCCGTCGCTGAGATCAAAGATGCGGTAAATAATGATATGCCGACTCTCAAAAAGATCTTTCAGGATTTCGGCCTGGCTCCAATTGAGACGGAGGATGAATACCGGGTCCTCTTCGGCGTTATAGCGCTCAAATTCGGGGTTCTTTCCCGAGATGATTTTCTCAATGCGATCCAGGAATATATGCTGGTAAGCCGACAAATGTACCAGGATTTCAAAAATGCTCCATTTACCCGGATTCGGGTGTTCCATCAATTGTGCATCGGTGAGGTCGTAGATCATCCATGATATGATTTCATGCTGATGCTGCAAACGAATCCTGGTGCTGTTGGGTATCATGAGGAGCCATTATTTGATTGAGTTCCATATTCATCTACGTAAATCTTTATAAGAAGGACAATATAACTGAGCAGTAGGGGGCCGAATATCAGCCCTACAAAACCAAATAGCTTGATACCCACAATCACTCCGAAAACGGTGATCAGGGGATGCACATTCCCGATCTTTTGCATGAATGTGAACCTGGTCAGGTAATCCACATTGCCCGTAACCACCAGGCTATAGATCAGGAGTCCAAATGCCTGCCAATGCATGCCGGAGCTGTATAGATATACAACCAGCGGAAACCATATGATCATGGTGCCAATCAGGGGGAAAAATGCGAATACACCAGTTACAAATCCCCATAAACCCCATTCCTCCACACCAAAGATCTTGTATCCCAAAGTGGCAAAAATTCCCTGCACCGCAGAAATGATGGGAATACCAAAGGCATTCGCGCGTATCAGACGTTTGGTTTCTTCGGCCAGCAGGTCTACATTTTTAGGCTTCAAAGGAATAAATTCCAACAGCTTTTTCTCGAATTTTTCACTGTCAACCAGCATAAAATACAAGATAAAGAGCATGAGGGCGAGATTCGTAATTCCCTGGATGGTATTGGTGAGAAATGCGGGGAGGAAGCCGGTTATTGCCTTTTGAATCTCTGCCAGGGTACTATCGTTGAAAAAGTCCTGGCCGGTGTACTCTTGCAACTGTTTTGAAAATGCTTTCAGACCCATGATCACTTCCTGGGTATTGTTGAACAACAATCCGATCTTAGGGGTCACCATTCGAATGGCCATATAAATAGGAATACCTATAATTACAATGCTAAATATTATCAACAATAAAGCCGCCAGACCCTTTTTCCATTTCTTGACCTTATGCAATTTATAATACCATCCTCTTAAAAGAATATAGAAGGTAATCGCACCAAAGAAACCAGGAAGGAAAAGGTAAAGCTCTTCAATGATCAGCAAGCCACTCAGAATAATAATGGAAAGAAATAGAATCTGCTTGACCCGTTGGTTGAAAGGCGACATTGATTAGGACTGGTTTATAACTCAATATACAAATTTTACTTACGAGACGCAGGCTTTGTAAAAAAGCAGGGGCAGAACTTTGCTGTAGGCAGAGACTCAGTAATGGTCAGGCGGGGACAAACAATGAATTTGAATATCTCAATTCTGATTACATACAATTCCGGGCTTATGCAGAATGGTCTTACTCAAAGCCCATAATTCAACTCCACACTTTGGTGCCTTCGCTGCAGTTAGCACAGATATCAATATTTTTCCTGCTATTCATCAGCTCCTTGCGGAATCGCCTGTAAGGATCACTCTTCCAGATTTCCTTGAATGACTGCTTTTCCAGGTCCCCAAGCCGGTGGATGGCATCTTTATCGAAGCAGCAAGGCACCACCAACCCATCCCAGGTTATAACATTGGCATGCCAAAGCTTCCAGCAATGATTATACAATTTATTCTTCGGGCGATATTCTCCGTTAGGGTCCTTACGGTAGCGGCTATATGCGTCAATGGTAGGAATCAATTGGTTGGGGTCATTTTCATAATCGTACACCTGGGCGGTCTTCAGCCATACTCCGTCAACGCCAATTTCTTTCGCGAGTTCCTTCACTTGCGATACCTGGTGTTCATTGGGCTTCACCACAAGGAATTGAAATACCACAAATGGCTTCTTGCTGTGCAGCTCCTTTTTCCATTTGACTATATTCTTTGCGCCCGCGATCACCTTTTCAAGGTTTCCACCTACCCGGTATTGCTGGTACACTTCCTGCGAAATTCCGTCAATTGAAATGATCAAACGATCCAGCCCGCTCTCCACCGTTTTTTTGGCCCTGGCATCATCGAGGTAATGGGCGTTCGTGGAGGTGGCTGTATATATTTTCCTGCCAGACGCATATTTTACCATTTCCAGGAAATCAGGATTGAGATAGGGCTCTCCCTGGAAATAAAAAATCAGATATAGAAGTTCTTTGTGAATATCGTCAATGGTCTGCCGAAAGAAATCTTTATGCAGCATACCCGTAGGCCTGGTAAAGGACCTGAGTCCGCTGGGGCATTCAGGACAGCGCAGATTGCAGGATGTGGTTGGCTCAAACGAAACAGAAATTGGATAGCCCCACTGGATCGGCTTTTTTAGCAGCCGGCTCACATAATAACTACTCAAAACCTTGACGGCATTCCATGCCCTGCGTGCGCTGAGCTTAGATAGCAGATTGCGGGTATCGTCAAGATTCATCCTTGGCATCTCCCGTAAAATTAATCAATCAAAGCCGCCTCTTCGAAAAAGGTTTGTCGGAAATTCAGTTATTTCAGATCGCCCATTACCTTGATTGACAGCCGAATTAAATCGCCCGCACATGCTTCCAATTATAAAATGTTAATTAAACAATTAATCGGTCGGAAGGATTATCCTCAACATCCGGCCGGGACTGGCACCAGAACCCACTGAGAACATGCATTGATGGCCATAAATGGGGTAAAAAAGAGCATCCGGAGGCAGGTAAAACGATTCATTTGCCAGTTGGCAGAAGCCATGATTTTTCGTACCTTTGCGCCCTTAAAATCGGGTAGTAGTCATGATTTCCGTGAACCATATTTCGCTCTCTTTTGGCAAAAGAGTATTATTTGACGAGGTCAATCTCAGTTTCAACAAAGGTAATTGCTATGGGGTGATTGGCGCCAATGGAGCGGGCAAATCAACTTTTCTTAAGATTCTGAGCGGTGAAATCGAGCCTAGTAAGGGCAACGTGGAAATTACCCCGGGGGAGAGGATGGCAGTCTTGAAACAGAACCACTTTGAATTCGACGAATGCACCGTACTCAATTCGGTGTTGATGGGTCATCAGCATTTGTGGAACCTGATTCAGGAACGGGACGCGATCTATGCCAAGTCTGATTTCAGCGAGGCGGATGGAATGCGAGCAGCAGAACTGGAGGCTGAATTTGGCGAAATGGGCGGCTATACCGCAGAAAGCGACGCGGCTACCCTTCTGGGTGAGCTGGGTGTCAGGGAAGAATATCATCAAACGCTGATGAAGGACATCCCCGGAAATTTTAAACTCAGGGTGTTGCTGGCACAGGCCTTGTTTGGAAATCCTGACATTTTAATCCTCGACGAGCCTACGAATGACCTTGATGTTGGAACTATCAGTTGGCTGGAGAATTTCCTGGCCGATTATGAGAATATCGTAATTGTGGTCAGCCATGACCGTCACTTCCTGGATGCGGTATGCACCCATGTTGCCGACGTGGATCGCCGGAAAATAAAAATCTATACTGGGAATTACAGTTTTTGGTATGAAAGCAGCCAGCTCGCAGCCCGGCAACTGTCTGACAAGAATAAGAAGACTGAAGACAAGCGCAAAGACCTGCTTGAGTTCATAGCCCGTTTCAGCGCCAATGCTTCCAAGTCAAAGCAGGCCACGTCCCGTAAAAAGGCGCTTGAAAAATTGGTGCTCGAAGACATAGAACCATCTAACCGACGCTATCCCGGAATTATTTTTAAACAAGACCGGGAAGTGGGCAACCAGGTATTGAATGTGGAAAAGCTTTCCAAACGAGCAGATGATGGCAGGCCGCTTTTCCACAACGTGAGTTTTTCAGTGAGCAAGGGCGACAAGATCGCATTCTTTGCCAAGGACCACCTGGCACTCACTTCCTTTTTTGAAATCATCAACGGCGCCATTAAAGCCGACAATGGAAAATATGAATGGGGTACTACTATCACTAAGGGTTACCTGCCAAATGATAATTCCGCTTTTTTTGAAGGAGGTGATCTTACACTCATGGATTGGCTCAGGCAATTTGTACCCCCCAACGTTACCGATGTGGATGAGCCATTCCTGAGAGGGTTCCTGGGAAAAATGCTATTCAGTGGAGACGAGACCCTGAAGAAAGTGAATGTGCTGAGCGGAGGCGAAAAAGTAAGGTGCATGATCAGCCGGATGATGATCCAGAATCCCAACCTCGTGATCCTCGACGAACCCACAAACCATCTTGACCTTGAAAGCATCCAGGCATTTAATGAAAGCATGGTCAATTTCAAAGGAGTCGTGCTGCTCACCTCACATGACCACACTTTTATGCAAACCGTTGCCAACCGCGTGATCGAATTGACTCCAAACGGTATCATCGACAGGTTGATGAGTTTTGATGAATACCTGATTGATGAAAGGGTGAAAAGCGTTCGGGAAGAAATGTATAGACTGAAAGAAGTCGTGAACGGTTGATGACTCTCCCCCAGAACCACTTTTATCCAAAAAATTAATTCCCATTCCTGTATTGAAATTCTGCCAACCTGGCAAGTTCCTGCTCCTGGGTTGCCGGATACAATTTTAGATTTCCCTTCAGCGTTTTTGATAGATATTTGTACCCGATTAAACCCCTGCATGGCCAATAAAAAAAAGAAAGAATTTTCAGGTTGGAAGGCTCTTTTCCTGGTGCTGGGCCTGTTATTCCTTTCTTCCGCGGGAATCTATGGCTATATCAGGTGGATGGAATACCGTACGAATTTCGCCAGGTACGAAGCATTTGGAATCGAAATCCCCACCGAATACCAGATCCATGGCATTGACGTATCGCATCACCAGGACCAAATTGATTGGAATTCGGTGAAAGCCATGAATGTGGCCGACGTCAGACTTGGCTTTGCTTTCATTAAGGCGACCGAGGGACTGGGCAATGTTGATGAACAATTTCAGCGAAACTGGCAAAAGGCAAAGGATGCCGGACTGATCCGTGGCGCCTACCATTTTTTTCTGGCTACGAAAAGTGGCCTCGTGCAAGCCGAAAATTTTATTTCAACGGTGGATCTCCACAGCGGCGACCTTCCCCCGGTTCTGGATATTGAACAGACCTATGGAGTGAGAACCAGAGACCTGAGAAAAAGAGTGAAAGAATGGCTTTGCCGAATTGAAGAATATTATAAAGTAAAACCTATCATCTATACCAATGTTGATTTTTATGCCCATTTCCTGGGCATCGAGTTTGATGAATACCCTTTGTGGGTGGCGCATTACCTTCAACCGAATAAACCCAGAATCGCGAGGGACTGGATTTTCTGGCAACACAATGAGACTGGAAAAGTGAATGGAATCTACAGCAAAGTGGACTTTAATGTTTTTAACGGTGATTCCTCCCATTTCCGTCAGTTATTGGTTCCCTGAATATTTAGAGCTTACATTTACTCCGTAGATTTCATCCCTGGTAAACCTACAACTTCAATTCAGCCTGGTTTGATCACAATAATCTTACTTCATGAGCAGTGAAATGGAACCTGAAATAAAAAGATTCCTATTGAAGATTGTTAGAGGAATTTCGGTTACACTGCTGTGGCTTCTTATGAATATACTTCTGGGCCTATGGTTGCAATGGGCTTTTGTTTACGACCACCTTAATGTCTTCAATATACTCTACTACCTTTGGGTCTTATTAAGCCTGCCGGCTCTGATCTACTACATTGTCAGGCTATGGAAGTCCTGACTATGGCGCCTGAAGAGCTCCTTTCAAATAATCCTCGGGCTAAACGACATCTTACCGATCAATCCCCACTCGCTGTTTAACTGCTATGATCCGCCACAATTTTCCAGCTTCCCCGGATTTTTCTGAACAATAAATTGTAGTAGCCGCCAATATCCCCAACAGATCTTTTGAGAAACCATTTTCCAACTACATAATAGTATTCCGGAGAAAGGCGGTTTACATGCAGGATCTCAAATTTCAGTTTCCCCATCTGTGCCCTGTCGCTATAGGACTTCTTATACCTTTGAAGTGTATTCTGGTAACCATATACCACACCATTACTACCAATAAACATTAGGGAATCATTATTCCAGTAACTTTTCATGAATGCATCTAAATCTCCTTTGTTCCAAGACTTGGATTGTTCATCCAGTATGGCACGGATTTCTGATTCGGCCGCAGTTTGAGACCTCAATTCGGAGTCTGACATGAAGACAAGAAGTATCATGCCGATGATAGTAGCCATTTTTTGGAAATGCATCGTTTTGGGTTTTGCTTTTTTGTAAAACTTGAATTTCATCAGGCAAAAAAATAAGCTGTTCAGTCCACCTGAACAGCTCCTATTTCCTGTCTTCGTCACTTTTCAAAAACAGCCATCAAAAGCAGGCTGCAACCGTTGAAAACACTGGATTTCGATTTTTTATCAGGGTGTCCCTGCTGTATTTTAGAGGATGTTTGTAAGAAAGAAGCCAAACAAAAGCGGC
>JBGPHC010000051.1:0-17495 GCA_041484195.1 Agriterribacter sp.
CTTCCCAGATAAAAGAAGTTTACAATCCAGAGGACCTTCATCCTCCACGCGGCATGGCTGGTTCAGACTTGCGTCCATTGACCAATATTCCTTACTGCTGCCTCCCGTAGGAGTCGGGCCCGTGTCTCAGTGCCCGTGTGGCTGATCATGCTCTCACATCAGCTACTGATCGTAGGCTTGGTGGGCCGTTACCCCGCCAACTACCTAATCAGCCGCACGCCCATCTCCAAGTGCCGAAGCTTTAATATTAAAAGGATGCCCTCTCAATATTTTATGGGGTATTAATCCAAGTTTCCCTGGGCTATTCCCCGCTTGAAGGAAGGTTGCGTACGTGTTACGCACCCGTTTGCCGGTCGCCAGCTTCCATATTGCTACGGAACTGCTGCCCCACGACTTGCATGTATTAAGCCTGCCGCTAGCGTTCATCCTGAGCCAGGATCAAACTCTCCATTGTAAATAATGTGAGATTTTGACGATTGCTCGTTAAATCAATTTTTTGGCTTGTTTACCTTACCCTCCTGACAATATTGTCAGAAAGTGCTGTTGCTTCCATACTTTCAAAGATCTTATCTCTGTTTATTCACCCGTTTTTCAACGGGCTGCAAAGGTAAGAGAGTTTTTATCTCATCCAAAATTTTATCTGAAAATTTTCAGGAATTCTGGCAAATAATATGTTATGAATCAAGAACTAATACTTCTTTTTGAGACGGACTGCAAAGTTACGGCGTGAAATCTTACTCCCAAATTTTTTACCGCTTTTTTATTCACACCCAAATCTGTCCTGCAAGGAAAAACCAATTTCGTTTTTCAAAGGGCTGCAAAGGTAGCCCGTTTTTCTGATTCTCCAAATCTTTCTGAGCTAATTCTCTATACGATTGTGTTTTATTCGAAGAACTTACCGGCTCTTTTGAAAAGCGGGGCCGCAAAGATAAGGCGCACCGAATTTCTGCCAAATCTTTTTTGAACTTTTACCCTGACTTCAGTCGGAAATCAATGCCAGAAAGGATTTCAAATGGTATATTTATTTTGATCATTCAATGCCACGCTTGATCATCATGGTCCTGATCTTCCATTCACCTACTTATATCCCCGAAATATCCTTCAGGAAAATTAACCGCCACCAAAAAAAGTCCATGCCCCGGCACGGAAAAATCTGCCCCCCTGCAGTCCTTTCTCGCCACAATTTCCTTCAAATCCGAGATCGAAATCTTGCCCTGTCCCACTTGCAACATCGTACCGACTAAACCTCTTACCATTCCCCTCAAAAAACGGTTGCCCCTAACCCGGTACACATGGCATTCTTCCTCCTTCAACCATTCACTCCGGTCCAATTCGCAAAGAAAATTCTTTGCCTGGGTCCTGCGTTTTGAGAAACTGGTGAAGTCATGGCAGCCCGCAATAAACGCCGCGCTTTCCTGCATGGCTTCGAAATCAAGTCCATAAGGAAAATAACAGGCCCTGTCTTCCAAAAATGGATTCTTTGACTGGTAAATAAAATAGTGATATTCGCGACTGATTGCATGAAACCTGGCATGAGCTCCTTCGGGCATGGCAATGATCCGCCTGATGGCAATTGCTGGTGGTAAGATGGCATTCAGGTTGTAAACAAATGCAGGGTCTATCCTTCCTTCAAAATCGAAATGAAAATAATTCTGTAAAGCATGCACGCCTGCATCTGTTCGAGAAGATCCGGTTAGGTGGATTGGCTGCCTGAAAAAAACCTTTAATGCATGTTCAGTTTCTGACTGAATGGTAACAGCATTCTTCTGCACCTGGAATCCGGCATAGCCCTTCCCATTGTATGTAATTTCTAAAAAATATCTTGCCATAATTATTCGAGGAGCTGGAGATCATTTCTGCACCAGGGCTTTGAACCGGTTCACATAATAGGTATCACTCAGTTGCTTCTCCAGTTGCGGGAAATTTACCGGATCATATACAAATGGAAAAGCGGCATCAAAAAGTTTGTATTTACCCGGATCTCTCAGAAAAATAAAACTCAGATTTTTCACCTGTTCGGTGGTATAACATTTCAGTTTAAACGCCTTCAAGGCAACCAAAATCATATCATCTTCATCAACCTTCATGATCATTTTTCTCCTGGTTTGATCCAAATCGTCATTTTCTGCAATTGCCTTGCAATTCGGATTGACTGCTCCGGATTGGAAGCCAACTGCCTCCGTGGGTTCAGCAGTTCTTGGAGCGACTTGTGAATCGGGAATACGAATACTCTCTGCTTTCTCCTCCTTCTTCCCCGTTTCCTGCGTCGGCTTGCCGTCCTGTCTGGGCGATATGGCCAAGTCCAGATATTTAGGGGAACCATTGGCGGATAACACAGGGTTCTTTACTGAAGCGTTTCCTTTCTCCGCCGGAATCAGAATCCTGACTGTATCTTTCCTGCCACTCGAAATTTCATCTATATATATTAACTCAGTGCCTTCAATACTCTGCCGGTCAAGCGTTTTTTTAATGGAAGTTGTTATTTCGCTAAGGCTGTTGGATTTCACTTCCGGAGAAATCGGGGATCCGCGGCCCTTCGACTTGTTCACCATGTTCTTCCCATCTTCCCTGCCTGAGCCTTCAGTCATGACATTGGCACCGGGAATTTGCACCTTTTCATTGGTTGCCGGCTCATTTGTTTTCTTATTTACCGCAATCTTGTTGTTACCGGAATCGATATTTTGTATTGCGGGCTTCTTTTCACCCGCAGCCATAACCGAAGACATGGAGTCGCCTTTTTCTTTTGTCCTTAAGTACATGTCATTTCTGGCCTGTTTCGGATCGGATTTCCCCACAGCCGCCACTGCTAGCAAACTATCCGCGTTATATTTCGCAGGTGGTGTTATTAATTTTAGATTCTCATCCTGCCCTTCCCGTTTTGCTTTCGCCGCATGTGAAGCCAGGTTATTGTCTTTATTTAGTTTGGCAAAATGATCTTTCAATTCCGGTTCTTGTGGTTGCTCCCCTTTCGTGCTTAACCCAGACTGAACAGATTTTTCCTGGGCAAGACTCCTTTCAGCAAGAGAGTCAGCCTGGTTCGTGGATGCCAAAGTATCCCGAATTTTCTTCTCCACATTCACGACAATTTGGGTGCTGTCAATTTTGGGTTTTGCCGCCAGGGCCTCAATTTCCTGAGAAGGTGGCTTTTTAGTGATCACCACTACTGGTGTTTCCATGATGGTGGAGTCGCTCACTGCCGCCGCCAATAAACTTGAGAATGGATCATTACTCACGGTAGCGCCCGATCTGGTACTGGTGCGTTCAGTCGTCTTATTCCTGGCTTCCATCCTGCTTCCCATCAAAAGTTCCATAGTCTGCGGGTTGAATAATCCCCACCCTTTTTCGCCCATGTCTTTAAAATCAAATCCAATATCCTTACCCTTGACCCTACAGTTGAATACCCATTCAGGTCCTGAATCTTTGGGAAAACCCAGAACCAATTCATAAGAACTATCGATAAGGCGTGGGATTATGAGATAACCCGCAGCGGAAGAACTGATCAGTTTGGTTCCCATGCGGACATAGAAGGGTCGGTGACTATCTGTTTGGATATAAATGAAATGCAATTGCTGGCTGAACGCATCCCGGGCCAGCAGACTAAAGAGGAAAACAAATACGAGCTTTCGCATCAAACGTCGTTTTCTGGTAGAAACGTATTTTGCACGCAATACCTTGTAACAAAACTACTGGAATTGCATAAATACCTACCACTTATCCAAAAAAATTGTGATAGCATTATTAGCTCTCCTTATTTTTACGCCTCAAAATCAAGATATGAAGAAAACATTTGCAACATTTATTTTAGCGGCCTGCTTTATTGTGGTGCACGCCCAGGGAGCGGGAAGTGCCCCCGCAGAAGACACGTCCTGGGAAAAAATTTACCGGGCAAGTCCTATGAAGATCAACGATCTCGTACATACGAAACTGGATGCCAGATTTGACTATTCCAAATCACAACTAAATGGCAAAGTGTGGATCACCTTGAAACCTCATTTCTATCCAACCGATTCACTTCAGCTGGATGCCAAGGGAATGGATATTCACAGAGTGGCCCTGGTGAAAGGAACTGTAACTGTTCCTCTCAAATACGACTATGACGGATGGGTCCTGAAGATCAGATTGGACAGGACTTATAAAGGATCGGAGCAATACAAGGTTTATGTCGACTATACGGCCAAACCCAACGAAGTAAAAGTGAAGGGAAGCGACGCGATCAATGATGCAAAAGGGCTCTACTTCATTAATCCCACGGGTGCAGAAAAAGACAAACCCACCCAGATATGGACACAAGGCGAAACTGAAGGTACTTCGGTCTGGATCCCCACGATTGACAAACCCAATCAAAAAACTACTAATGAATTCTTTCTCACCGTACCGGCAAAATATGTTACCCTCAGTAATGGAAAATTAATGAGCCAGACAAAGAACGCCGACGGGACCAGAACTGATTACTGGAATATGAACCTGCCACATTCACCTTATCTCTTCTTTATTGGTGTTGGCGATTATTCAATCGTCAAGGACAACTATAAGGGCAAGGAAGTGAGCTATTATGTTGAAAAAGAATACGGCCCGGTAGCCCGTAAAATATTCGGACTGACTCCAGAAATGATTGCTTTTTATGAAAAGATAACTGGAGTACCATATCCATGGGCAAAATATGCCCAGATTGTGGGAAGAGATTATGTAAGTGGTGCGATGGAAAATACAACTGCCACGCTTCACCAGGAAAGCGCTCAGCAGGACGCCAGGCAATTGGTTGACGGCAATGAATGGGAAAGCGTTATCGCGCATGAATTGTTTCACCAATGGTTTGGAGACTATGTAACCTGCGAAAGCTGGAGTAATATAACGGTCAATGAATCATTCGCCGATTTTAGCCAGACGCTCTGGTTTGAACATAAATACGGACCCGAAGCAGGCGCCGAGGAAAACTACAATGAGATGCAGCAGTATCTCAGTAATCCAGGTGACGCACAGAAATCTCTTGTTCGCTTTTACTATAGCGATAAGGAAGATGTATTCGATCTGGTAAGTTACCAGAAAGGAGGCCGCATTCTCAACATGCTTCGCCATTATCTGGGTGATAGCGCTTTTTTTAAGGGCCTCAATCTTTACCTAAACACCAATAAGTTCAAGAATGGAGAAGCGCACCAATTACGTCTGGCTCTGGAAGAAGTGAGCGGCAAGGACCTGAACTGGTTCTTTAACCAATGGTATTTCGGTGCCGGCCACCCGAAAATAGAGATCAGCTACGCCTATGATGACGCAGCCAAGAAGGTAACGGTAACGCTTAAGCAAACTCAGGCCGGAGATCAAGCATTCAAATTTCCGCTGGCGATTGATGTTTACAATGGCGCCAATAAACAGCGCTATAATGTGTGGATGGAAGACAAGGAAGATCAGTTTGCTTTCCCCTATGAAAGCAGGCCCGATCTAGTGAATGTGGACGCCGATAAAATCCTTTTGTGGGACAAAAAAGACAATAAGACCCTGGAGAATTTCATTCATCAATATAAGTATGCCGGGAATTATGTTGACCGCAGGGAAGCCATCGCAGCCTGCCTGAAGCAGGCCGAAAACCCATTGGCAATTGATCTCATCAAGACAGCATTGAAAGACAAGTATTATGGTCTGAGAAAATATACCCTGGACAGGATTGACCTTAAGAAGCAAGCTTTGAAAGAAGCGATTGAGCCGGTGTTGCTGGACCTGGCCAGGCACGATACAAAGCCTACAGTAAAAGCAGGCGCTCTGGAATTGCTGACTAACTACAACAATCCCGAATACAAAACTTTATTCCAAGCTAATATCAATGATTCATCCTATAGCATATCAGGAGCCAGCCTGGTAGGTCTTTCCAAACTTGACTCTTCTGCAGGATTCGCAGAAGCAAAGAGACTGGCTAAACAACCATCTAAAGGAAGACTGGCCGATGCCATAGCAAACTCTCTGATTGAAAATGGTACTGAAGATGATTTTGATTTCATCGCATCCAAGTACAATGAATTACCGCTTTCACAGCGAAAATTCGAAGCCACCAAAACCTTTGCGGACTACCTGGCAAAACTTCACAACACGGATAAAGTGAAGAAGGGAGTTGATCTAATTGTAGCATTCAGGGAAGCCATTCCCCAAAGGTTCCAAGTTCAGACTTCTCCGGTAATCAATAATGTTTATTTGAAAAGTATTGTTACCAAGAAGACTTCGGAGAAAGCCTCTGCCGCAAATGCTTCAGATTTGCAGAGCCAGATTGATTATATCAATGGAAAGATAAAATAGGTCCCGGGTAAATACTGGACCCAATAAAAAAACATCCCAAAGCGGGATGTTTTTTTATTAGAAGCAATGCTATGCTTTTAGATTCATTATAGAATTTCATCTTTCTACCAGTTTCCGCCAGCTCCTCCTCCTCCAAAACCACCTCCTCCAAAGCCGCCGAATCCGCCGCCTCCGCCGCCGCCTCCGCCCCATCCACTACTGCTACCTCCTCCACTTGGGAACCACCAAATGGGTGGGATACCTGTGCCATGATATCCCCTGCGGCTCATGAAAGAGCCTCCACCTCTGCTTATATTCGAAAGAATAAAAATGATGATAATAAAAATTATGACCAACCCGGCTATGCCGCCTCCGCGTCCTTTCTTTCCTCTGTCTGCATATCCTGGTGGAGGCTGGTACTGACCCGCCGCTGCCAACATAATAGAATTGGTTCCCTCATCAATACCCCTATAGAAATCATTTCCCCGGAAATTGGGAACAATGTCAGTCTCAATGATTTGCTTGCAGGTTATGTCAGGCAGTGCTCCTTCCAATCCATAGCCGGGAGCGATAAAGACGCTGTGCTCATCTTTGGCGATAAGTAATACAACTCCATTATTATTCTTCTTATTCCCGACTCCCCATTTTCTTCCTAACGCAGTAGCATAATCGCCCGGGTCGGCCCCACCGAGGGACTTGACTATAACTACTGCAATTTGGTTGGAACTGGTATCATCATAGTGAACCAGTTTTTCTTCCAAAGCCTGAATCTGGGTAGACGTTAGAGTGCCCGTAAAATCATTCACCAATTTAGGAGGAACTGGTGGGTTAGGGATTTCCTGAGCCTTCGCCAATAAGGCCAGGAAAGATGACACTATCAGGATAAATTTCTTCATTTTATCTTTTTCTAACGGACGGTCTATTTCCCAAAAACAATATCGTCCGGCAATTCATTCTTGTCGTTGAGTTTGTCATAAGGAAAATGATATCGGAGTGCATCTCCTATTTCCTTAATAATTTCCGCAATGCCCTCTGCATAATTTGCACTATTGAACTGGTTAATCATCTTTTGTACTTCGGCTGTCCAGAATTTATCCCCCACTTTACGGTGAATGCCTTCGTCTCCGAAGATGGCTAGTTGCCGGTCTTTCATGGCCACATAAACCAAAACGCCATTTCGGTCCGATGTTTTTTCCATATGCAGGCCCCCGAAAAGTTCAACCGCCCGGTCAATGGGGTCTACGAAGCGACAATGACTTTCAACGAACACGCGAATTTCACCGCTTGTCTGCATTTCGGCATGACGTATGGCTTCCACTATCTTTTCCCTTTCTTCAGGTGAAAAAAAATGGATTGTCTTTCGCCAAAAGTTGAATATTCCCACGATCCGGCTTTTTAAAATTTTATTTCAGGCGCCGATTCTGCGCCAGCTTCACTCTTGAAACCTTCTTTAGGCTTGTAGCCAAACAGGGAAGCTACTACACTTGAGGGAAAGCTTCTGACCAATTTGTTGTATTGGGCCACCGCGGCATTGAAATCATTTCTTGCCACTTTTATCCTGCGTTCGGTTCCTTCCAATTGGCTTTGCAGGTCACTATAGCTTTTTGTGCTTTTAAGATCAGGATATTTCTCAATCACCGCAATTACCCGATTGGTGGAATTTGCTACTTCAGCCTGGGCCTGCTCCTGCCTGTTATAATTCTCCTGGCTGGCTGAGCCTGCGTTCAAAGTGACCTGTGCGGCCTTTGCGCGCGCTTCAGTGAGTTCCTGCAAGGTTTGTTTCTCGTATTCGGATGAAGCCTTGACAACAGATGCCAGGTTTGGGACCAGGTCGATCCGGCGTTGATAGGTGTTCTGAAGATTGCCCCAATTCAATTTCACATTTTCATCTTCCTTTACCAGCCTGTTATAAGTAATTCCCGCATAAGCAGCCACTATGGCCAAAATTATCAGCAAAATGGGCCATAACTTGCGGTTTTGAGTGCTTGCCATGATCGGTTTAGAGCTTTACTTCGGGAGCTTTTTCTGAGCCAGGTTCAGCCGCGAATCCGGTTTTGGATTTGAATCCAAAGAGTCCGGCCAAAATATTCATTGGAAAGGACCGGACTTTTACATTATAATCATTTACCGCAGAGTTAAAATTGTTCCTGGAGTCTCTAATGCTGTTTTCTATTTGTTCCAATTGCGTTTGCAATTGTTTGAAATTCTGAGTAGCTGTCAAAGTGGGATAGTTCTCGACCACCGCCAGCAACCTGCTCAAAGCTCCGCTCAATTGTCCTTGTGCCTGCTGGAATTCGGCAATTTTTTCCGGTGTCAGATTATCCGCGTTAATATTTACAGACGTGGCTTTGGCCCGGGCTTCTACCAAGTTGGTGAGGGTGGTTTGTTCAAAATTTGCAGCACCTTTCACGGTGTTCACCAGGTTAGGAACCAGGTCGGAGCGGCGTTGATAATCGCTCTGGACGTTGTTCCAGGCTTTCTTTACATTTTCGTCCTGTTTAACCAGCCCGTTATATCCTGAACAGCCGCATCCTCCAAAAAGAAGAATGGCCGCAACAATAACAATCAGAATTAAGGTTTTTGAATTCATAACCAGAGTTTTAATATTCAATAAAGATAAATATTTTAAGCATTTGGTTGCATGATTTTATTGAACCATGAAAGTCATATAAACACAATTGACCGCTTAAGTCTATCTGTGTATATGAGATATTTTCTTAATGGGAAAAGGAGAAAAAAATTTTAAACCGTAGATATATCTAATAAATATCATGAAAAATTAATTAAATTAGTTGCTAATACTACACCAAGTAAAGCAAATCCATGAAATTACACAGGTTACTTCCGGGAGCTCTTCCATTGTATCTTATACTAATCTCATCCGGAACTCATTTCAGTTCCTGTACGAAAAAGGAAATTATTCATGATACATTAACTCATACTATCCGTGACACTTTGGTTGTTAAAGACACAGTTGTGGTAGCAGATACCAGTCGTGCACTAAAGGGGGGACTAATCGCATATTTCAATTTTAACAATGGCAGTCTTCAGGATAGTAGTGGATACAACAACCATATAATTTTCAATTCTGCATCCAAAACCATCGATCGTTTCGGAAATCCTAATAACGCCTATTTATTCGATGGCAGTTCCAGTTTTATGGAAGTAAAGAACAATTCGACGCTTAATCCAGGAAGTATAACAATGTTTGCGATCATTAAGATTAATGGATTTAATAACGGCCCCTGCCATGCTAACCAGATTCTTGGAAAAGGCAATCCCGATGAAACTGCCGGACTTTATTTTCTTCGTTTCAGAGATTATTTAAGCGACTGCAATTCTCCACTTAATCCTAATGCAGTCGTATTTCATGGAGCATACGGCGACAACATACCTGGCGGAACTGCTGCTGGTGTTGAAGCTGAAAACACAATTTTGCAAACCGGCAAATGGTATTCAGTTGCGTATACTTATGATGGTTATACATCAAAACTCTATGCAAATGGAGTACTGCTTAGTACACTAGACTTATCCGTAAACTTTGCAGCCAACATGCGGGATCTTTTCATCGGGCGTAGTGAAAATGACCTATATCCTTTTTGGTTCAATGGCGTTATCGACGAAATTAGAATTTATAACAGGGCGTTAAGTGTTGAATTAATTAATAAACTCAACAATCTGAAACAATAATTTTTTTGCACCCCAAGAGTTTCCAGAAGCCAATCAATTCATAATAATGGAGCCAGATTTGGGAACTACTACCCAAAGGTCTGGTGGAAGAAAAAGAAATGAGTTAAAATCTAGTTGACTTTATTGCCGCGATTCCAGGCAATTCCTTGCCTTCAAAATATTCCAGCATTGCACCACCGCCGGTGGAGACATAACTTACCTTGTCAGCATAACCGAATTGGTTAACCGCCGCAACAGAATCACCTCCTCCTACCAGCGAGAAAGCACCTTTTGAGGTCGCTTCGGCAACGGCCTTAGCGATTGCCTTGGTTCCATGCTGGAATTTTTCCATTTCAAATACACCCATAGGCCCATTCCAAAGAATGGTTTTGGACTTATGAATGACATTGGTGAATTGTTCAATGGCATTGGCTCCAATGTCAAGCCCCATCCAGCCTTCCGGAATATTATTGCTAGGCGCCGTGGAGGTGTTGGCATCTGCGTCGAATTTATCGGCTATAACGGAGTCAGAAGGCAAGTGAATCATCACGCCTTTTGCAGCTGCTTTTTCTATCAGTTCATTGGCAGTATCAAGGCGGTCTTCTTCACATAGGGAATTCCCAATATTCCCACCTGCGGCCTTAAGGAATGTATAGGCCATGCCCCCGCCAATTATAATATCTGTAGCTTTTCCCAACAGGTTTTGAATGATCAGTATCTTGTCAGAGACCTTTGCACCTCCAATTATTGCCGTGAACGGCCTTGCCATGCTGTGCAGCACTTTTTCGGCGTTTTTCACTTCAGCTTCCATTAGAAGCCCAAAAATCCTTCTGTCTGACGGAAAGAATTTCGCAATCACTGCCGTGGAAGCATGGGCCCTATGCGCCGTTCCAAATGCATCATTCACATAAACGTCACCCAAGCCCGCGAGTTTTTTCGCGAACCCTTCGTCCCCTTTTTCTTCCTCTTTATGAAATCGCAGATTTTCCAATAACAGGACTTCCCCGGGTTTCATCATGGCGGCCGTTTGAAAAGTTTGTTCTCCAATGCAGTCGTTGGCAAAAAGCACAGTGGTTCCGCCCAACAATTCGCCCAGATGTTTAATGAGGTGCTTAAGAGAATATTTATCAACAGGACCATCTTTCGGTCTTCCCAAATGGCTCATCAGGATTACACTACCTCCATCATCCAGGATTTTCCTTATGGTGGGAACAGAAGCCCGCATGCGTGTATCGTCTGTGATTTCAAGTTTTTCGTTCAGGGGAACGTTGAAGTCAACTCGAACAAGCGCTTTCCTGCCCTTAAAATTGTAATCCGAAAACTTATTCATAAAAAAAGGCGTTAGTTTTTATATTAATTCAAAGCTATGTCAAAATCAATAGCTATCAGACAGCTATCAATATGAAATCAGGTATCTTGCCATTGCACTCTAATGTTACATGTATGAGACCATTGGATTTTGGATTGTAAACGCTCGCAAATTTAGTCAAAGCAGTCCATAAACCTATTCCTGCAAAGCCAACAAAAAAACCACAACCATGCCGGTTTCGGACATTTGTTGTGGTTATTCTGACTATTATTTCAAAACTTATTTGCTGATCAATTTGGCGAAATAGTGCACTGTGCGCACCAACTGGCTCACATAACTCATTTCGTTATCGTACCAACTTACAGTCTTAACCAATTGGGTATCTCCCACTGCCAATACTTTGGTTTGGGTGGCATCGAATAATGAACCATAAGTCATGCCAATGACATCGCTGCTAACAATTTCGTCCTCAGTGTAACCGAATGATTCATTGCCGGCGGTCTTCATGGCAGAATTCACCTCTTCGGCTGTCACTTTCTTGCCAAGAACAGTCGTCAACTCGGTCAGGGATCCTGTCAGCACGGGTACACGCTGAGCACTCCCATCCAATTTCCCTTTGAGTGAAGGCAGCACCAGTCCGATTGCCTTCGCGGCCCCTGTGGTATTGGGCACAATATTTTGGGAAGCAGCACGAGCCCTTCGCAAATCTCCTTTCGGATGAGGAGAGTCCTGGGTATTCTGGTCATTTGTAAATGCATGCACAGTGGTCATCAGTCCCGCAATGATGCCAAATTTCTTATCCAGGACCTGCGCCATGGGAGCGAGACAGTTTGTGGTGCAGGATGCACAACTGATAATAGTCTCGGTCCCATCCAGAATATCATGATTCACATTAAATACGATGGTTTTCAGGTCCCCGGTCGCAGGCGCCGAGATCACCACTTTTTTCGCTCCCGCTTTCAAGTGGGTGGAAGCTTTTTCTTTGTCGGTAAAAAATCCTGTGCACTCCAGCACTACATCCACCTGGTGTTGGCCCCAAGGGATTTGAGTGGGGTCTTTTTGCGCGTATATGATTATTTCTTCATTGTTAACCTTAATTGAATTTTCAGTTGCCTTCACATCAGCCGAAAAACGACCCTGTGCTGTATCATACTTAAGCAAATGAGCCAATACTTTGGGACTGGTAAGGTCATTGATAGCTACCACATCTATTCCTTCCATTTCAAAAATCTGCCGATAAACGAGACGGCCGATTCTTCCGAATCCATTAATTGCAACTTTTACTGTGCTCATTGTAATCTTTTTTAAGGCTTTTAAAAATGAGACGCGAAATTACAATATTGCGAACAATCTGAACATAAACTTCTGCTCAGTCAAGAGTTAGGAATGAGTATTGGTATGTAAAACGATTGAGCAGATTTTGCCCCTTAATTGGGTCCCTCGGGTTGAAAGGCCAGATCCAGGACTGGTTTTCAAAAAATTTTGGCAGGATATGGCACTGGGATTATCTTTGCACTCCCATTTTTGCGATGGCCCGTTGGTCAAGGGGTTAAGACGCCTCTCTTTCACGGAGGAATCACGAGTTCGATTCTCGTACGGGCTACCTTATGGGACTTTTCAATCGAAAATTGTGAAGTCCCATTTTTATTTTCCTGCAAACCCTTGTTGATGGTGGATATTCGCTCAATGACCTTCACCATTTTTATGGTTCGATAATCATTATTTTCAAAAACCAATTTTTCGGCTAACACCGAACCAAGGAAAAGTTGCTGGCCTTTCGGATCAAGATTTTTAAAGAATTCGGGAAATTGTTTCAAAAAATCACCGCCCCCTTCGGCATATTTTGACAGGTTTTCGTCCATTTGCGATAATTCCGCTTTCAGTTGAATTAAACGCTTTATAACAGGCTCATACGCTTTCTTAACCTCTAAATATTCGATCATATCTATTTCCTTATCCAAACTCATAAGCTGGGCTTCTTTAATCCTCGCATTATTCTTATCAATTTCCTGCTGTATTTCTTTAATTGCCTTTTGCTTTTCACCAGCGGACGATTTTGTTTTGTGTTTTAATGCATAGACGAACAAATCAATGGCTTCCTGCATATAGCTAACCTCTACTAACTTCCCATTAAATTTCTCGTTAGCATCTTCTGCTTTAATTCTTTCATTACAACCACAACTACAGTGGTAGTAAAAGTATTTTCCACCATTTCCCTTGCTTGCACTTCCGGTTAGATTGCGACCGCATTTTCTGCATTCTAAAAATCCTCTTAAATGAAGTTCTTTTTTCTTATTGTGCTTGGCAGGATGATTTCTTTTTCGTCCATCCAACACATCCTGTACAGCATTAAATAATTCTTCAGAGACAAGCGGTTCATGTTGTCCTTGTACTAATTCAGCTTCTTCATCTTTATAGGCAGGTAAAATAATTTTGCCATAATAAAAAGGATTGCGTAAGATGCGCCATAATTGATTTTTGCTACAAATGAAAAGATTTCTTTGCTGGAAAAGTTGTTGGAAGAGAAAAAGAAATAGATTCAGTAAAAATATAACAAGCTCCATTTGATAAAAAGGTCTCAAGATTTCATTTAGCTCCTTTTGAGACACAATACTGACACATATTCTCTATAAATTGCTAATGCTCAAGCTCGGTTCGAATCCAACCCCAGGCACCATAGCGAAAACTCCGAAAATTCTGAGTTTTTTATTTTCAGAAAGAGGATAATCGTCCTTATAACTAAGAGCTTCCAACTGGACCGAAATTCAATGCAGCATGATTTTGCTCGGCCAGGCTAAGCCCTTGCAAATGTTTACCTTTCATGTACGACATGAAATCAAATGAAACCGCTGCCGGATAATAAGCCATTGAATGTCTGCAGAATAGTTAAGTACCAGGCTTTAATATTGCAATTAAGCACATACTAAAATCATCTAACTGTTTGAAAATTATCGCATTTCACTAAATTTGTCTTAATATGGGGTCACCACGATCAGCTGCTGAAATTCAGAATGAGCTTATTGAGCTATTGAAATCAACTGCCCCGGATTTTCGATCCATTGTGAAACTTTCCCATGAACTGTCTAAACTTGACGCCAAATTCCAGCACTTTTCAGTAGATGCAAAAACTCTTATTCATTTGGGTAGAGACAGCATTAAAGATCACACAACAGCACTTCTTGAACTGGTAAAAAATAGTTATGATGCTGACGCTAAAAATGTTGAAGTTGAAGTTTACTGCAAAAAGGGGACCGATTTAATACGTGTAGCAGACAATGGCTTTGGTATGACTAAGGAGGAATTAATCAATTATTGGTTAAGAATTGGTTTTTCTAGTAAACGGAAGTCAAAATTAAGTGAGCTTGGAAGAAGAAAAACCGGTGAAAAAGGAATTGGAAGAATATCAACTGACAGGTTGGGCGCTCATCTGGAATTAATCACAAAATCTATTTCTGATGAGATCATAGGGTTAAAAGTTAATTGGAATGAATTCGATACAGAGGGCAAAGATGTTTTTGATATTAATGTGGAGATTATTCATCCTGATAAAATAAATATTCCTTCGAAAGAAGGTGGGCCAAGTCTTACTGGAACAGAGATAAAAATATCAAAACTTCGTCAATCTTGGTCAAGTAGTAATATTGAAAATCTTTACTATGAATTGTCTGCTTTAACACCACCGTTTGATGAAGTGAAAGATTTTAAAATTGAATTAAAGAATGATGTAGCCCCATCATTCTCAAGTAGAATAAATTCTGAATTTTTCAAGGTAGCCGAAATTGAGTTGGAGGCAGTTTATGACGGAAAAGGTTCTGAGATATTATATACTATAAAAGACCGCTATAAAAAAAAACCAACCGTCGAAAGTATAAATTGGCAAAACCTATTGACAAAAATTTATAAAGAAGACATCCCTGAAACTGTAACTGAAGATTTAAAATGTGGACCTATATCGTTGAAATTGTTATTTTTTTTAAGAGAAGGAGCATCCGTTCAAGGAACAGAATTCAAACTGACAGAACTGAGGGAGTTTTTAGATAATAATGCGGGTATAAAAATTTATCGAGACAACATTTCTGTTAAGCCCTATGGATTTCCGAGTTCTCAATTTGGTTATGATTGGTTAGGATTAGCAGATCGAAAAACCCAAGATCCCGCTGGCATTGGCCGTGGTGCCGAAACTTACAAAGTAACCCCTAACCAATTAATAGGGGCAGTATTTATTTATAGAGATAGTAATTTGGAATTATCAGACAGTGCGGCAAGAGAAGGTTTGGTGGAATCAGAAGCTTTTTATGATTTGAGAAGCTTTGTTTTAGGCTCAATCAATATGCTAGAAACACACAGAGCCAATATTTATTATCAAACAGAGAGAGCAAGAGAAACAAAAAAATCAGCAGCGTCTAAAGAGGCTGAACAAATAAAGCTTGATTTGTTCAGTGTAAGAGACGAGCTTGAATCAATCAAAGAAGAAATAGAATCAAAACCTTCGAACAAATTAAACATATCCCGCCCTATTGAAAAAAGCATTGAAAAGGTAAATGTAATTACTGAAAGAGTCGCTAAAACCATTGATGAATTATTGCACTGGAATAGAGTTCTTAGTGGGTTAGCAACTATAGGTATTTCATCCACTGTTTTTGGCCATGAAACCGAAGGATCAATTGCTTTATTTAAAAAAGCAACAAATAATGCAAAACTGCTTCTCAGTGAAAAACCAACTAAAGAAGATATTGAGACTGCGTTATCTGAAATAGAAAAGGCAATCAAACATTCAAAAAAAGTTGCGGCATGGGGCGCTTATGCATTAACCCGCATTCAAAGGGAAAAAAGAAGAAAAAGTCTTATTAACATAAAACGAACTATTGAAGCAGTTGTAAAAGAATTAAAACCAGCATTCGAGGCTGGTTCAATCAAACTTGAGGTCAAGGGCGAATTGCTTACTTCAAGAACTTACCAAATGGATATTGAATCGATTCTTATAAATCTGCTTACAAATGCTTTTACGGCATGTACTCAAAAACCAGGTCAAAGAAGGGTAATAGTAAATGTTGATAGAGAAGACAAAAGAGATCAAAAAGGTTATTTCTTTTCCGTTTCAGATACAGGTCCTGGAATTGCAAAAGAGTTTTTTAATCGAATTTTTGAACCATTATTTTCTACCAAAACAGTTCCAACTCAAGGAAGCAAAAGTGCAGGTACTGGCCTAGGATTAACTATTGTTAAATCAATCGCTACGGACCTAAATGGTGAGGTATTAGTAGATCATGATCCGATTTTAAAAGGGGCACGTTTTAAAATATGGTTACCAAAAGAATAATCTATGGCTAAAATTGCGATTATTGACGACAATAAGGAGCAAAGAGAAACATTAAGAATTGCCCTGAAATTATATCTTAAAAAGAGGAAATCATCTTTGGAGGTAATTGATATATTTCCCTTCCAAACCTATGATCAATACTATCCTTGGATTGATGAGCAAGAAATCTGCGTTTTAATTTTTGACGAACGTTTGCATAACGATAGCGAGGGCGATTTGGAACCCGTAGGCTATAGGGGAAATGATTTAGTTATGAAAATAAGAGAACATTATAAAGACATACCAATTTTTACTGTTACTGCACACATAGATGATGAAGAACTCCAGGCTCGTTTTAATGAGTTTGATTATATTATTACTCGTGACAGTTTCGATGATAAGTATGTTGATATTATTGTTCGTGCAAGTCAGCGTTATTTGAAAGAAAATCAAGAAGAGCTTTCTGAATTTGATGATTTAGCTAAGAAAATTGCTGCCGGCAAAGGTGAGGGAGTAGATTTGGAAAAACTTAAAGCTCTCCAGGTTAAACTTCAAATTCCTCTGATGAATGACTTAAAAGATAGAGAAGATTGGTTAGAAGAATATGAGAAGCAAATTCAGTCACTTGAATCAATTAAAGAAACATTAGCAAAAAGAATTAAAAAGTAAATGCCCTGGTATTTAATAATAAAAGATAGAAAGCAGCCAGAATCAGGCACATACTCCGATTGGAAACAGCAAATTGCAGAGGAATGTTTTTTTCAATGTGTGTATTGTACAATTCATGAATCACAATTCGGAGGCACAATTAATTATCATATTGATCATTTTCGGCCTAAAAAAATATTTGAAAACTTAATCAATGATATTTGTAACCTATTTTATTGCTGTCCGATCTGTAATAGATTTAAAAGTAGTGATTGGCCAGGTGAACCAGAGTTAAATACTGTTTCCTAC
>JBGPHC010000052.1:0-11984 GCA_041484195.1 Agriterribacter sp.
TAACGAAAGACCATTTTCAATATGCTCTTTACAAATCTGATGTTTAAGTTCAAGGCTGTAAAAAGTCCGTCTTACAAACTCATTCGAATTATACATTTTTACACTCAATTTGTGTAAACCTATTTTAGGACAAGACAGAACACGAATTATTACTAATGGCGGGTGGTGGACACAATCCACGCCGGGGGATTATGGTGGTTAGTGAGGACACTAACCACGGCGAGCGAAGTTTTCTTTTTGGTAGATTTGAGAACACGAATTATTACTAATGGCGGGTAGTGAACACAATCCACGCCGGGGGATTATGGTGGTTAGTGAGGACACTAGGCACGGCGGGCGTGGGTTATGAAACTTACTTCTGCTGACGAACCTGATTTGATAATGGTGGTTAGAGGGTGCAAAAACCACGGCTTCGCAGGCATAAAATTCGTATTCCGGAACTTGTACCAGCTTGTTCCAAATTGAACAAAGCATGAACTGGTAAAAGTTTCTCTTCGTCCGAAATTTGAGAATATTTTTTTTGGCTGATCATTAATGGAATTTAAACATTAAACAAGGGGAATGAAGAGAATCTACAGCATTGATTTTACGAGGGGCCTCGTTATGATTATCATGGCCCTGGATCACGTGCGTGACCTCATGCACGTGAATTCAGTCACACAAAGTCCTACTGACCTGGCCACTACCACCCCCGTCCTTTTCTTTACCAGATGGATTACCTATTTATGCGCGCCTATATTTGTCTTCCTGGCCGGCACCTCCGCGTATATATCATTCAAGAACAAAAGGAATCCCTCCCAAAGCAGGAATTTTCTCCTGAAGCGCGGCCTTTGGCTGGTATTACTTGAATTTACAGTCGTCAATTTTGGGATCCAGTTCGACCCTCGTTTTCATATCTTACTTTTCGAAGTGATCGCCGCCATTGGTTTCGGGTTTATTGTCCTTGGCCTATTGATCAGGTTACCAGCAAGAACCATTGGAATCATTGGTCTAATCATCATATTTACCCATGATCTGTTCTCCCTGATCCCATTTGGACAGGACTCCGGTTTGAAAGATATTCTGGCACCATTCTTCGGCCCGACCGTCTTCCCGATAGACTCTCAAAGAATGTTTATCGTGGGCTATCCACCGATACCCTGGTTGGGTATCATGCTGGCAGGCTTTGGCTCAGGAAGATTATTCGAATTGCCTGAGCTTGTCAGAAAAAAAGCATTTCTCAAAATCGGGTTGGGCGCCCTCTTGCTATTCATGATTCTGCGCTTTGTAAATATTTACGGTGACCCTTCGCCATGGGCACATCAAAAGAATTCGATTTATGGTTTTCTATCATTCATGAATGTCACCAAATATCCGCCTTCACTCTTATTTTGTTTGGTCACCCTGGGAATCATGTATTTGATATTGGCATTTTCGGAATTTGCAAAGAACAGGATCATGGGAATGGTGTCTGTTTATGGGAAGGTCCCGTTATTTTATTTCCTGCTCCACTTTTATATCATTCATATCGCTTTGATAGCGCTTTTGCTTTTTCAGGGCTTCAGTTGGGCAGAGTTGGATTTCGCTTCCGGAACCTTTGGAAGACCCAAGGGAGTAACAAGCGGAGTCTCGCTTTGGGCAGTCTATATAATTTGGATTGCGGTAGTATGCCTATTGTACAAACCCTGCCTCTGGTATGGCAGGTATAAAGCAGCTCACAAAGATAGCTGGTTGAAATATATTTAGAACCGTCAAGGTTGCGTGCTCTGCAATTATGCTTTGGCAAAATGGGAAATGGTTAAGTTGGCTGGGCGGATTCCCGTTCGTCTCATATTCCCTTATTTCATCTCATTTCAACAATTTCTCAATTTCACTCATATAGGCTGGGCCCGCGGGAAGCTCTGTCTGTTTTACCCAGACATTATTCTTCTCTATTTTGGATATTTTTTTCTTTGCCACTATATAAGACCGATGGATCCTCAGGAAGGCAGAAGCCGGTAATAGGGCTTCAGCTTCGCTCATGGTAAGGCGGGAGACTATTTTTTGATCTTCCAATACAAATTGCATGTAGTTACCCGTACTTTCCACGTACAAGATATCGGCGAATTGCACCTGTATCTGCTGGTAACCACTCTTGATGAAAATTGATTCGGGGGAAGGGAAAGCAATGCCATCATTGTTCCTCAGTTCAAATTGTTCCTGCGCTTTGTTACATGCCTTGAGAAACCTGGGCAGTGAAAATGGTTTTAACAGGTAATCAATCGCCTCCAGTTCAAAACTTTCCACCGCGTGCTCGCTATAGGCGGTTGTAAATATGACCATTGGCGGATTGGTCAGGGATTTCAGAAAATCTATTCCCGACATATCCGGCATCTTTATATCCAGGAATAAGAGATCCACTTTTTCCTGCTGCAGGTGATTCATTGCTTTAAACACATTGGTGAAACAGGCGCATAGCTCCACGAATGGAACTTTGGAAGCGAGTTGCCTGATTACTTCCAGGGCTATTGGCTCATCATCTATTGCAATGGCTTTGAGCATTTTGTTTATTTGATTCTTTTCCCAGTTAATGATCGCCAAGCGGCATGACTGTATGAATTTCTGCCGATAATCCGCCTTTGTCCAGGGCAAAGCCAAAACCTATTTCTTTGCTTTCACTTTTTATGTGGCGAAATTAATTGTTTTAACTGGTATCAATTCCCGCATTTTGCCTGGCGAAGGAAGCGATCTGGTCAGATCAAATGGCAACGCAATTGTAAGTATTGTTTTCAATTCGTTTCTGATGAATTGGCAGAACTAACTCAAAAAAATTTATCCCGCCACAGTATTTGAAGGTCAGGAAATGCTATGGATATGCATCATTTCGCATTCTTTAGTTTCTCCATTTTCTTTCTAATATCAGGCAGGTCTCTGAGAGCCAGTGCCTTTGAATAATATTCCAATGCCTTTTGTTTATCCTCCTTAGCGTAGTAAAAGTCACCCATCGAATTATAGGCATTATAACTTCCAGGATAGTTTTCGATATTCATTTTTAGGAAATTGAAAGCCCTGTTGAACTGTTTTGAATCCATGAGTTGATGTGCTACTGCGCTAATTAATTGTTCAGGGGGAATATATTGTACCCCATTTCTTTGCTTATATTCCTGTAATGTTCAATTATTAGGTTGTCAGAATTAAATGTGGGTTTGAAGAATTCATTGAATGGGAGGATTAAGTTGTAAAAATTGAAAATAGAATGCAGCGCGTCATAAACGGCAATCAGCGAAACGGAACCATGATCATATTCAGGGTAATATCTCCATGTAAAATTCAATTCGTCTTGCTTATTGGCATTGAAAAAGTGGCCAAGCTGTACAATGGATCGAATGTGAAGGCTTGTTATAGTTGTGTCTATCTGAACCTTTGCGGTGTCCATTCCCTTAGGCATGGTGTTGGCCATTGCAAGAAACAGCGTGAGTCTTTCAAATTTATTGTTCTTCAGTACTGCTCTTGCCTGTTTCAGTAATTTTTGATCATCCCACCACATGCTAGGGTCAATGGCGATATAAGAATTGAATAAATGAGGGTGATTCATAAGCACCTGAATGGCCAACAATCCACCAAATGAATGGCCGATCAACATCCGGTATGGGGCAGTGGGGTATAATGAATCAACATGAGGGATGAGCTCTTTTTCAATAAATGAAATAAATGGTTCGCCGCCTCCCGAATGCGCGGCAGAGAAACTATCCAGCATAGGGGTTGACCTGACATGTGTAGGAGTAAGGTCGCGAGTGCGGTCAGTATTAGGTATTCCTACGACTATCATTTGGGGGAAAGAGATATTTCCACTTCCACCTCCTAATTGTTGAAGAATACTGGTGACAACTGAGAAATTCATTGGGTCTCCATCTAAAAGATAAACAACAGGGTAATGTTGTCTTGCGAAAACGCCATCCGGTGAAGTTGAATCCGGCACGTGTATCCAAAATCTTCTATTTTCTTTCAAAATATTTGAATAGACACTATCACCCATTCCAATGACAATATTGTTGTTGGTCTGTGCTGGTCCAACTGTAGCGATCAAAAGGAGTATGTAAAATATAATTGATTTCATTAAGCAGTTCTTTTTATTATTATAATGAATAAGTCATGATGCTATGGCTTAATGGTCAGTTGCACTGTAAATTCCTTTGCATCCTCCCTTGCGTCGATCAGGTGTTTGCGGGGATAGATTAATTTCAAGCGGTCCAGTACATTCTTTAGTCCAATTCCTGATCTTTCTTCATCCGGGCTATTTTTTGTTTGCCGATGAATGCTGTTTCGCACCTCAAAAAAGATGCTTTTTTCATCACAATGGAGGTTGATTCTGATCCAGGATTTCTCATTCAGACTTATGCCATGTTTAAATGCGTTTTCCACCAAGGGAATGAATATCATGGGCGAAATTTTATGGCTGCATTTCTGGTCCGGGATATTTTCCTCAATAGTAATTTCAGGAGAAGACTGGGTGCGCAATTTTTGTAAAGAGACATAATTCTTCAGATATTCCGTTTCCCTGCTCATTGGAATAAAATCAAGATTGTTTTCATGCAGCATGAAGCGCATCATGTCCCCGAGTTTTTGAATGCCACCTGATGTGCGCTCCGCGTTCTCCTGCAACGCAGTTCCATAGAGTGTGTTGAGTGTATTGAAGAGAAAATGGGGGTTGATCTGGGAGCGCAGGAATTGGAGATCGGTTTTTGATTTCATGAGCGCCTTTGCGAGTCCCCTCAACTCATGTATTTTATCCTTTTGTAGCTGGTAAATCAGCCATGAGAGAGGGGTAATTATGAATAATTGAAATGCCCAGGACAAGAGAAAGAGGGCCGGAGTAACGCCAAATCCAAAGAAAAATGGTACAGGGAATGTACACACGAAGTCTATGGTTAATATACGAAGGATGTTGGCCGGCCTGAGAAGGGATTGGTCTCCTTTTGAAGGAAAGAACCAGTATAGATTCAGGAATACCAGGAAGACCGAGGAAAGCAGAGACACATACATCACAAACAAAGGGCTTCCGGGCTGGACCTTTAATATTGTCGTTCCTATGGGAATAATTGACAAATACACTACCAGGAAAGCGGTAATCTGATTTACGATCATTATGCGGTACGATCTGCCCCTGCCCTGCCTTTGAATAACCCAAATTATAAGCTCACGCAACCCTACATACAGAATATAGATGATCATTACGCCACATACGGACTGAATTAATCCAGGAACATTAATCAACGGATTAGGATTGATTCCATTCTTCGGGAAGATGGAAAATCCAGGATAGTTGAACAGGTATTCAGACTCATAATACACGTGCACAAAGTATGCTGCTATAAGCAGCAGGACAATCAAAATGATCTGGACAAGAGCGAATAGAAATCTTTTCAAAAACAGCATGGTTGAATTTCTGTGGGCGGAGTTATCAGATGGAATTTTGTCTTCGGTTGAACCTTGCTGCATTCCCTTAAGGCGTGGCAGGCGTGGAATGGTAAGCAGGTTTATCCATAAGTAGGAAAGATAAATGAGCAGCCCGAGACCCAGATCTGGCACCAGAACGTTTCGGAAGAGATTAAAAGGAAAATGGCGCGCTTCAAAGGGAGCGGCATAAACTGCTTCGAACGAGTGATAACCCTGGCCGAATAATTGCCACAAATAAATGCCCAGGACAATAAGCCCAATCATGGTAACCAATACCATCTCATGTTCTCTCCATCGTATTTTCATATTGCATTGTTTGCAGCAAGATTAGGACAAGATGGATAGCGATCATTGGAAATGTGACGAAACGGCCCAATAATGATGTAGAAACTGGGAAAACGAGATTTTTCGTTCGCTATGGTGTAGCGAAGTCCAATTTGGAACAAGCAAATATTCTGACCGGATGGAATTGAATTTCACTACAGTTTTCTGCGTGGCTTTCTATGCCATTTCTTAAACCAATAATTTTGATATTGATCCCTCCATTTGGCGTGACGTTCTATGAATTTCATTTTAGCATTCTTAGGGTATAGCATACCGAGAGCATCCATTTCTCTGAAGATAGTCCGGATATCCTCCGGGGAGTAGAAATTCCGGCCATAGCCCTGTTCTATAAAATAGGCAATTAGATTTTCTCTTGCCTTTTCGACCGATGCTTTGTCGGGAGAATCTCTTTTCCAGGCTCCGCAGTCCAGGGTATCCATGAAATCTGATATCATCTGGAATGGTGTTATATCCATCAATTTACAAAGCAATAGAAATTGATAGGGAAGGCAGCACCTGAATTCCGCGTGGCGCTCATAATTGCCGGTCTGCCATTTCATTGCAGGCTTTGGTTTATTTTTCGTGGAAACTTTTCCAAATGTTTTTTTTTGAATTGTTTTCATGCGAATGAATTTTTTTACTGACAAATCATTTCCCCGGACAGCCAGGAATGAATTGAAATTTCCCCGGACTGGTCAAGATGGCAAATAGGATGATTCAGGCCATTATTTTGGCCGCTTGCTGAGACTGTGGAATTTCAAGCCAGGATCCTGCGTAAATCAGGATCTTAACATGAGAAATTTCCCATATTAATTGGGACAATTAACGTCTAGCCTGATTGGATGGTTGTTTAACGTGAAGCGATCGATCAATAAAATTGTAGACCTTGTAAGCAGGGATTTGTAAATTGTACCTGCTTTGCAATATTTTAATTATTATGAAATAAAGATACAGAAAAAATGATATGGGGTACCATAATACCCCAAGTTTTTTTCCCATATCTTTCAGTTTTAAATCACAATGGATAAGCTAAGCAGAAACAGACTCAAACATTTTGGCCTGCATCTTGCCCAGTTGAGGAAGAGTCAGGGGATGTCGCTACGCAATTTGGCCTTGAAATCCGGAGTGGACCACAAAAAAATCAGCGACATCGAATTGAATAAGCGGGGGCTAAAATTGGAAACCCTGTTCAAACTTGCCGATGGCTTGGGAATGCACCCGGGGAAATTGATCGATTTTGATTTTCTGGAAAATAAATAAACGGTTCTTTTCATGGGAAATTCCTTTCCCGGAACTGATTAGTCTGGGAATTATTATGAGCATACTGTTGAAATGGGGGCCAGGTATCAGGTGCAGGAAAATAGGATAGAGAGAACCAGTTTTTCCTTTTTATTTTTCTTAATTAGATTATATTGTCTTTCTCCCTGTAACCTTGACTTGAATTTGAATATGCATCCATATTTTACCGTTAAGCTGAAGGGCTTATTAGTCCTATTGCTGATGGCCCACAGTGGTCATAGTTACGCTCCCATTCCAGAGGATATGCAGGTGCAACATTGGCTATATGTTGCCGCACCAGGCATTCGAAATTACCTGGAGTATGGGGGTCATGGTCTGCTCGTCTTTGACATGGACCATGATTTTAGATTCATAAAGAGGATTCCCACAGGAGGACTGGATGAAAATGGACAACCTTCCAATGTAAAGGGGATCGCAGTAAGCCTGTACACTCATTTTATTTATATCAGCACCATCCGCTCCCTGATTTGTATTGACCCGCTCTCCGAAAAAAAGATTTGGGAAAAGACCTTTGAGGGAGGATGCGACCGGATGTCCATATCGCCTGATGGGAAGATTATATACCTCCCTTCATTTGAAGGAGATGATTGGAAAGTGGTAGATGCGAAAACTGGTGGTGTACTGGATCATATAGTCACGCATTCAGGCTCCCACAATACCATTTATGGTTTGGATGGGAAGAAAGTCTATCTCGAAGGACTTAGGTCTGAGTATTTGACGGTGGTGAATGAGGCCGATCGACGCATTGCTTCAAGAGTGGGCCCCTTCGCCAATCATATCAGGCCTTTTACAATCGATTCCAGGCAGGAGCGTTGTTTTGTGAATGTGGACGGTCTCCTTGGTTTTGAAATCGGTGATCTGAAAACAGGAAAAAAAATGGCTCATATAGAAGTCAAAGGATTTCAAATGGGTCCAGTAAAAAGACATGGTTGCCCGAGCCACGGAATTGCACTCACGCCTAATGAGCGGGAAGTCTGGTTAGCTGACGGATTCAATGAGTCCATACATATTTTTGATATCAGCAAAGGAGAAATCGTTCAGACAGCCAGCATAAAATTGAGCGATCAACCAGGATGGATCACATTCAGTATTGACGGGAAATATGCCATGCCATCCACAGGCGATATCATTGATGTGGATAAGAGAAAGATCATGACCAAACTCGTGGATGAAACCGGAACAAGGGTGCAAAGTGAGAAAATGGTCGAATTGGTGTTTGAGGGAAATAAACTGTTAAAGGCCGGTGACCAATTTGGTATTGGAAGAGCTCACTGATGGAGAGGGCAAGTTTCCCTAAGGATCAGAAGTTAGAGAAATTACAATGGGCTTCTCTTTGCGTGAAGGGGAATGGCTCATTATTGACAGTGAGCCCGTATGTCTAGATACTGTTAATGAAATTGGCGCTATCCTTGAATGTAGCGAGATTCATCTCCACGAAAAAATACTGAACTCCGCCTGTTGGAGCCGCCTTAAAATATTCTTTCCAATCTATGATCCCCTGTCCAATTGGTACCTGTTTTCTATCAGCCGTCCAATCCGACAAATGAGAAGAGATGAATCTTCCGGGATATTTTGTGAAATAAGTTGAGGCCTTATACCCAAGGTTGATCACTTCTGTCTGGAATTGCATTCTAACCAGTTTAGGATCCAATTCACCCATGATGGCATCATAGATCAGGGTATTGTCCAGTTTGGCAAATTCCATTTCATGGTTGTGGTAACCCATTTGCATACCGGCCTTACTGATTTTTTCGGCGATCTTGTTGAGCTCATCCGAAGCAGTCAAATAATCTTTCAAAACTGCGGTCTTGGGCAACCAGAAGCTGGAACAAATCATGTGTTTCAATCCCAATTGATGGGCAAATTCAATCCGGTCATCGAGTTTGTCTTTCAATTCATCAAAAGTATAATGACAACTTGGGCAGTTGAGCCCTGAATCACCAATGATGCGTTTCATTTCTTCGGCTTTCATATTCACCAGGGGGCCAAAACCTGAATCGAGATATCCGGGAGGGGAGCACATTTCGACAAACTGATAACCCAGGCTTGCCATCATTTTCAGAGTGCCTGGAAAATCTTTTACGAGTATATCCCTGATGGGATAGGTCTGGAACCCGAGCGGATGACTGCCAAATCCGGAATCTAATTCAATATTAAGCTGGGCGGCCAATCTTGAAAATAGAGTGGCAGCGCCCAATCCCATAGCAGTTTGGGAAATAAATAGTCTCCTGTTAACTCTTTTCATGATAAATATTTTTGAGGAAGTGCCTTAACCTGAAGAGAACTAAATATAAGCAATGATCGCCGCAATGAAAAGGATTGTGGATGAAAATAATATGAAGCCTCGCGAATCCATGAGGGGGGCAATTGCATCATCCTGTGGTTTGGGATTTGTGTTGTAATTTTTTGCCGGCCCGGGTTAATGCATTTAGCAGGATAAAGTGGAGCTAAATTTATAACTTTAGTTATATTCATGCAAGGTTCCGCGAAAAAGATTCACGTCTAATTCCAACTGCTTAAAATATGGACCGTCGCAGCGCTGTTAAAAACCTTATGGTTGCTTCCGGAGGCTTGATCACGCTTCCTTACTGGATGGAAGCCTGTGGTATTAGCGATAGGAATGAGCATCAAACATCGTTTTCTCCAACCGAACAGAAGATTCTCGCAAGAATAACCGATACGATCATTCCTGCAGGTAATGTTGTAGGCGCATTATCGGTTGGAGTAGACAAATTCCTCCAAAAATTGATTGATGACTGTTACGAGAAGCCCATTCAGGAGAATGTGAAGAAGCAATTGCGCATATTGGATGATAAGACCCGGGCCATTCATGGAAAATCATTTGAAGATTGCTCGCCGCAACAACGGGAGGAAATGCTTTTAAAGTGGCAGGGTTCGCAGGTCAAAGAGGAAAAGGATTTCTTTGAACTCATGAAGTCTCAGACCATTTTCGGATTCAATACTTCGCAAAAAGTGATGCAGGATTATCTCCATTATGAGGTTGCACCTGGTCATTATTACGGTTGTATAAATGTAAAAGCCTGAAATTATGCCACAGGATAAACCAGACTCCATAAAAAACAGGACTTATGAAGCCATTGTCATAGGATCCGGAGCCAGTGGGGGCTGGGCGGCAAAAGAACTTTGTGACAAAGGAATAAATACCCTGATACTGGAAAGGGGTCGAGAAGTAAAGCATGCAAAGGACTATCCTACGGCTTCTAAGGCTCCCTGGGAGCTGGAACACCGGGGCATTGTGTCCATTGAAAAAAGAAAAGACTACCAGGGAGCGCGATTCCTGCGGGAAGAAACTTTGCCATGGGCATTGAAGGACGATGAACAGCCATTCGTGCAGGAAAAACCATTTCGCTGGGTTCGCGGATATCATATGGGCGGTAAATCATTGATGTGGGCAAGGCAGACACAGCGATGGAGTGATTTCGATTTCGGAGGTCCCCTGCGCGATGGATTCGCAGTGGACTGGCCCATACGTTACAAAGACCTGGAACCCTGGTACAGTTATGTAGAAAAATTTGCCGGTATCGCGGGCTATAAAGACGGTCTGCCTGAATTACCTGACAGCGAAGTAATGCAGGGCTTTGAAATGAGTTGTATTGAGCAATATTTCAAAGAAAAACTGAAGGCAAATTTTAGAGACCGGCATTTGATACAGGCACGCTGTGCACATCTTACCGATCCCCAGGCTGTGCATGTAGACCAGGGTCGATCAAAATGCCAGAACCAAAATATGTGTAACAGAGGTTGCGTGTTCGGGGCTTATTTCAGCAGCAATGCATCGACGCTGCCTTGGGCTCTGAAGACAGGCAAGCTCACTATCAGGCCTCATTCGGTCGTTCACTCTGTCATTTACGATGAGCAGAAGGGAAAAGCGAGCGGGGTTCGAATCATTGACGCCGGCACTAAGGAAATGATCGAATATTATGCCACCATTATTTTTGTAAATGCTTCGGCACTGAACAGCAATGCTATTTTGTTGAATTCCACGTCGCAGCGCTTTCCCAATGGCCTGGGTAATGACAATGGTTTATTGGGAAAATATATTGCATGGCATAATTACCGGGGTAAGGGCGGCGCCGATTATGAAGGGTTCAAAGACAAGAAGACGGATGGTCGAAATCCCAGCAACAGTTATATACCGAGATTCAGGAATGTATTCAGGAAGGACATGGATTTTCTCCGCGGTTATGCGATCGGCATAGGAGGCAGCAGGGGATTCAATCCCGATACCGGCATGATAGGAGACCAATTGCGGGAAAATTTATTAAAGCCCGGTCTTGGTGATTGGCATATCAGCAGTTGGATGATGGGGGAGACTGTGCCTTTGGAGAAAAATCATGTCCGGTTGCATAAAGACCTAAAGGACAAATACGGCATACCTCAATTGATCGTATCCTGCGAATGGAGTGAGAATGATGACAAGATGGTGGAAGATTATATCCAGCAAACCAGGGAAATGTTTGAAAAGGCAGGGTTTATAAATATCAAAGCGGAAGACACAAAATCTCCACCCGGTTCGGATATACACGAAATGGGTGGCATTCGTATGGGTCATGATCCGAAGACTTCATTACTTAATGAGTGGAATCAGCTTCATCTTTGCAGGAATGTATTGGTAACTGATGGAGCCTGCATGACTTCCACAGGAACACAGAACCCTACGTTGACTTATATGGCCATGACGGCCCGCGCGGCCAATCATGCAATTGAAGAATTGAAGAAAGGAAATATTTAAATATGAGGAAGCGGATATAAAAGATTTCTATGTATAATCAGAAATATCATATCATTAGTGTCCGGTAAAAATTATAATTAGTTCTTTGAAACTCTTGTTGGATAAAGGTTTGGTCGGAATTTAACTCGGTGACGATTTGAGATGATCGATTTTATAACTTTCTGAAAATCAGGAATGTTATGAATCGGGGCAA
>JBGPHC010000053.1:0-9583 GCA_041484195.1 Agriterribacter sp.
ACTTTAAAAGAATGATGAACCTCTATACAAAGATGCTTTTAGGCTTTTTTATGCGCCTATTCTGCCTCATCCAAAATCTGCTGCTACCTGAAAAATATTTTACACTAACCCCTAAAACGACTTTTTAAGGGACGACTAATTTAAGCAGCGACATGTGCAAAAAAAGCGGGCCCTGGTACTGAGACCAAGGCCCGCCAAACGATTGAGACCCCATTTATTTATCTGATTTCCCGGAATTACTTACAAAAGAGATCGATTTGCTGTCGGGTGACCAGGAAGGCGCATTGATGGTTCCCTGTCCGCCATAGAGGTAGGCAATGACTCTTGGAGCGCCGCCTGCAACCGGCATCAGTCTCAACATCACTTTCTTGTAGGAAGGATGTGCATTGGGATCTATGTCGATCGGAAAAGAAATAAATACCATCCATTTTCCATCTGGTGAAATATGCGGAAACCAACTATGGTATTCGTCAAAAGTGAGTTGTTCCTGGCTGGATCCATCCGGTCGCATACGCCAGATCTGCATTGTTCCTGTGGGATTGGCATTGTAATAAATATATTTCCCGTCGGGTGAATATTCGGGACCATCCACATGACCCGTCGTGTTATGCGTCAGCGCGATCTCTTCTCCCCCATTGACTGATATTTTGTAGAGGTTATAGACCTTGCCATCGCGCATGCCCACAAAAGCCACTTCCTTGCCATTGGGATTCCAGCCATGCCAGTATGAGGGCGTTTTTTCGGTGATCAGTTTCGGATTACCTCCTTCAATTGGTAGCGTGTACACTGTTGATCCTCCACCGGGTAAACCCTGACGGTGGCTGCTGATCGCGATGGTTTTTCCGTCGAATGAAATTCCATGATCGTTGTTGTTCCTGGCCACCGAACCTGTATTGAGTTTTTCCGGCGTTCCTCCCTCCACGGGTATTTTATAAAGCGATCCATTTTCATTGAACAATAGTTTTTTACCATCGGGCATCCAATTGGGAGCTTCGAAGCGGCCCGTGGATTCATGAATCACTTTTCTTTTTCCATCGAATACATCCATCGTTTCCATTCTGCAACCCAGGTAGCCCTGGTTATCCGGATTGTATTCGTATGGAACAGGTTTATCAATTCTGACATTCCAGACCCTTGCTTCTGCCACGGCGTTAGAGTCATGGGCACAGATATACAATCCCGCGAGAACCGTATCCTTCATGTCATTCATCACATGCGATCCCAGTGTCTGAAGGGGTTCTCCCCAATGTGCCACGCGCATGGTAACGGTTTTGCCTGTACGTTCCAATTGTATGATCTGGAAATTTTTCTTGGGAAAGAATATTTCGTCTTCCGGATCTCTCATGTAGGCGCCACGCAGTGCACGCCACTGCATCACAGTGAGCCCGTCGAGATGGGAACAGGCATTGATGCTGGCCGCCTCCGCGTCATCCGATTCCCTGATCATCCAACCGATCTTACGGTGTCCCACTCCTTCTCCTCCCACGAATTCAAAATTGGCGGTGAGGATAAAATCTCCACTGATCTTTTTATAAAGGAATTGAAATTCATCCCTGTTGAACCAGATATTGTATCCTGAGCCTTTCAGCGTATAGGTCTGTGTGGCCTCATCATACTGTGAGGATCCCGCTAATTTGGGATTTCCAATGTCTTTGTGTCCGTCGAATATCCCGATGGGGTTAGAACCATTCATTTGAGCTGAGACAAGCTGGTAGCAAAAACAAAAAAATAGTAAAGAAGCGAATTTCATATTGATGTATTTTAAGAATGTGTTGTAATGAAAACCTAATTTAGGCAGTTCCGCGAAACATGTACTGGGGCCGTTAGTCACCTAATGGCTTCTCTTCCGGTTAATATTATTGTTACACAGAGGGCCACGGAGGTTTCACAGAGATTCACAGCGCCTTCTTCATTGCTACTACGTGCAACCATTCCATCCTGGCCGTTAGCTCCCAAACATCTTCTTCCTGATGCCTTCTCCCCAATCACCACTGACTTATCCGCCTTCGATAAATCTACGGCGGACGCAGTGACTAATATCCCCCTCATTTCGTTGCCACGATGGATACCTGCTCGAATACCGCTTTTTCCGAAACATTTACGTTATGGGAACATACGAAGAGTCCCACATATACTTCATTACCCAGTTTAATATTGTCCACCTGGTCTGTAATAAGCGGGCCTCCATCCTTCGAAACGGTCATGATATAACTGTTCCCTTTTCGCTCCAGTTGAATCAGGTTGGCTGCAACAAGCGTTGAACGTTTTTCTTCGGTGGCCGCTCCCGTTGATTTTCTGAATTGGAGTGAGGTGAGACCATCTCCATGAACTACGGCACTCGCGTGAGCCGAGTTACTGTCCAGCGAAGCCCTTACCATCCAACCGATCTTCCTGTGATCTTCCACTCCCTTCCCTATGAAAGCAGCAGAGGTGCTGAGTTTGAAATTGCCTCTCATTTTTCTCCACACGTAATGGAATCCGTCGGCCGTGGCCCAAATATTGGAGCCCGAACCTTCGATGGTATAAGTTTTTGATTTGGCATCATAGTTGGCTGAACCTTTGTGGATGACGACATTTCCCAGGTCGGTTTGACCCGAGAATATCCCGAGGCCTGCGTTTGGATTTTTTGTGAAACTGATCGTGCAAAAAGCAATCAGTATAATGGCAGAAGCATTTAGCAGGCTTATTTTCAACGAAAATGAATTAAGAATTGATAGAATATAATAATCCCGCGGCTAAAAATTGCAGAACGCGGCAACGGAAAAAATAATTTGACAAAACTATAGGTGAAATAATCAAGGCTCTATTTTTATACTACATCATCAGGTCAAAAACCACAAAATTCGATCAATCGCCTACAACTTCCCAACTTCCTATCAAATTCGCAAGCAACATTACACACATTCACCTATTTTTTGCCTGGCGTCAAATCGGGTAAACTAAGGAATTGCCCGGCAATATTCTGCCCCTCTATTCTCAAGCCATTAGATCCTGCTCCACCGACCATGGCTATCGGACAACTGACTGTCAGAGAAATGGTTTCATACGGCAGCAGTGAAAAATAATTATTGTTCCAGAATGAGGGCAAAACCTCCTCCCCATTGTGGATCAATTGCGGATTGAGGAAAAATGCCAGTCGGTTGGATGGATTGCCGATCTCCAGGTTCCAGACGGCTTCGGTTTTTGAGGTCTTCACTCCATTGATCTTCATGGAAACTTTAGCTATGGGCATTTTTGATAAACCTGTATAATCATTCCCGGCGCTCATCCAATAAGTATTTGAAGATAATGATTTTCCCGAAGCATCTTTCAGGTGCAGTACTACAAAGCTCAGGCCATCAGATTTCTGAAGGATCCCGGCAATGGACAAAACTTCTTTGACATTTATACTATCAATATCAAGTTTACCAGTTTTTTTATACAGTGAGCTGCCTTCTGGGGTGAGGACTTCCACTTCGTAGCCGAGTTGTCTTTGCGGGTAATAAGTTCGGTTAACCACGGCCACCGATGAATCATCGAGGTTGAGTTGTGTATGAAGCGGCTCACAGGCCCGCTGCATAAAATAGTAGCCCGCGTTGGGCTCCAGGTACCAATCATATACCTGCCAGACCACACTCGGAAATGCGGCATTCAATTTCCAGAGCATCACGCCGCCGGTTTGAGGGAGTTTGTGGCCAACTGCTTCAAAAATTCCGCGGTAGCCATTGGCATTCACCATTTGCATTTTGAGTGAAAAATCTTTGAGCCCCGATGGAGTTCCATAACTCCTGACCATGGCTTTATAATAAATATCATATTTGCCATTTCCGGAACAGGCATCATGATAGCCCCAGGTGTTGTTGAGAGGGTAAGGAAGATTGCTATCCGGAACCAGGTTGGGAATTATTTTGACCAGCGTATTATATGGAGGCTGTGAAGGAATTCCAGTCTCGTCCTTGAATACCCAGTCTCTTCCCCCATCTACCAACCTGTAATATTGCGCCGCATCCTGCCAGGAATATGGACCGCCGCTGTAAACGCCTGCAGGCTGGTCATCGGGCCAACTACCTTTCCACTCTTTCGACTGACGGGCAAAGCCCGAAGAACTCGGAATGAACGGCCTGGAGCCGTCCAGACTGGCAACATTATCACGCATGGCATTATACAATTCCTGTCGTGCATGACCTTCATTGCCACCGGTCCAAACCAGCAGACTCGGATGATTGCGGATTCGGTAGATGGTGCTGATAATATTGCGCACAAAAATATCTCCTTCCAGGGGCCATGCGGGTGTTCCCTTGAATTCTCCATGCGTGTCGCCGGTGATCCAGAAATCCTGCCAAACCATCAGGCCATAGCGGTCTGCGAGTTCGTAAAAATCATCTGTCTCACCAATTCCCCCGCCCCAGATGCGCACCAGATTTACATTGGCGTTGCGGCAGAGATGAAGTTCATAATCGTATCTCACACGGTCGCGGTTCAGCATCATGTCGGGAACCCAGGCGCCTCCCACCAGGTGCACTCTCCTTCCATTAACATAAAAATCCCGTCGCACCCATCCATTCAATGTAGTGGTGGCGGAACCGACTGTTCTGATGCCAAATACAAAACTTGTATCGTCTGATATGCCGCCAGCATCCAGGTATTGAAGTCTGATCCGGTAAAGATTCGGCTTGCCGTACCCGTTAGGCCACCAGAGCCGCGGCCGATGTATCGTTAGTTCCTTTGCTTCGGCCGCACTCAGGCTGATTTCTTTTGCCTCTCCCGCAGCCAGGTTCGCAGGCCGGCCGAATTCAACCGGGTTCCCGACAAAATTTTCGGGACTGATACTGATCTTCAGCCTGCCGTTTTGTGGTCGGTCACTATTATTGAATAAGGAAAAACGGACAGATATTTTTGCAATGGCCGTATCCGGAAGAGCCGGCAATTCGGTGACCAGATGCGCCCTGCCGAACACAACTTTCCCGCTCGTTCTCAAATAAACCGGTTGCCAGATTCCCATATTCCTGTCCCGAACCTCAGGTATCCAGTCCCATCCTATGGAGCTCAGCATCGTGACATTCTTACCGATATCTCCCGTGGGTCCCCCGTTCTGGTAGAAATCACCTAATGCTTTCAATTGCGGGTGAGAAGGCAGGCCGGGATAGTCAAGAGGAAAGATCTTTACCGCCAAAACATTCTCCCCACCCGGCCTGATTGCTTGGCTTACATTCAGGCTATATTCCGCGAACATGCCGGCCATTTGGGAGGAATCCGCGAAACGCCGGCCATTCAACCAGACCTCGGCCCTGTAATTGATCCCCTTAAAGATCAGCTGAAAATTCTTGTTCCTGTCTGATGCGGGCACGGAGAAGACGGTCCTGTACCAATAGGGTTTTTTCCAGGGATTGGGATCATTGGGCAGGAAGCTATATTGCTCCAGATTCCATTGATGGTTGAAAGAGTCCGAAGCATCGGGAATAAGCATATTATTCATGCCGATATATGGGTCGGCATATATTTTATTCTGCACCAGGCCTGTCAACACAGTGCAGGGTACTGTTACGGGGAACCAATATGCAGTTGAAACATAGTTCTCGCTGGAAATCATGTCACCGGCGGAGACGATCACGGCGGAGGACTGCATTTCAAATTGGGTCAACTTCACCTGTTTTACCGAAACCGACTGGGCTGAGGAATGCGCAGTGAGCAGGATGAAGGTTGCATTTGCGAGGATCAGACTCCGAATAGACTTGTTCATGAGATATGAGTATTAGTTGTAGTTGCAATCCTGATCGAAAACAAAGGAACCGGTTCCAAATAATCGTTGAACCAGGTTTCAAAAAAACGTATCGAATTAATTTTTGCAGGCTATGACCGGGCTTATCGGCTGGTTCGGCGCAAATCTAATCAGCAATCATCCAAACTTTCAGAATTTACCACATCATTACAACATCATCCATGTAAAAACCCGAAAAGCATGGCTGTAATTATTAACTTCACTACATCAGTATTTTTTTTCATTTTCACAAATGCATTGTGCCTGAATGAAGAAATCCAGCTCAATATTCCTGGCGCTGCTGTTTGCCTTCACTCAACCCGGGGCCCGGAATACCCTTGGCATTCGGGATATCATCAATTACACTAAGGATAAGTACATTGCGGGCACCCAGAACAGGAGTATCGCGCAGGACAGAAACGGTGTTTTGTATTTTGCAAATTATGAAGGGCTGCTGAGTTTCGACGGAACTTACCGGAAAACTTATCCACTCCCTAATAAGACTACAGTCAGAGCCATTGCCATCGGTGGACTCTACGGGAAAAATTCCAGATCTCCACCGACATCAATCTTTTTGATTTCCTGCTGGAGATTCCATCCTGAAGGCAAACGACAGGCGACCAGGATTTTTGTCAGAGTCCAAAATGATTATCAAAGCAATTAATTAAATTGTATTTCATTCAAATATTTCGAATCATGAAATTGAAGCCATCCATTTGTATGTTTATTGCCCTGTTTTTGGGGCTTGCCGGTTTTGGTCAGAATGTAATGCATGAGGAACACCCATCCTTGGCCATTGGGTCGGCAGCGCCGGATTTCAGTCTGCCTGGTGTGGATGGCAAGACATATAATATCGCCTCTTTCAAAAATGCAAATATCCTGGTGGTGGTATTCACCTGCAATCATTGTCCCACTGCCCAGGCTTATGAAGACAGGCTAATCAGGATCACGAGTGATTATGCGCCCAAGGGTGTGGCGGTAGTAGCAATTATGCCGAATGATCCCCTGTCGATCCGCCTGGATGAATTGGGTTATACTGACCTGAGTGATTCCTACGAAGAGATGAAGATCAGGGCCCGTGAAAAGCATTTCAATTTCCCCTATTTATATGATGGCGAAACGGAAGGGATATCGAGGAAATATGGGCCGGTGGCCACGCCACATGTATTTATTTTTGACAAGGAGAGAAATCTGCGTTACAGCGGACGTATAGACGACGTTGAAAAGCCGACCAGGACGCCGCGCCACAATGATACAAGAGATGCCATTGAATCGCTGCTCGCCGGGAAAACAATAGCAGTGCAAACTACCAAAGTCTTTGGCTGCTCCATCAAGTGGGCCGAAAAGAGCGATTGGATCGAGAGAGCGAAACAGGAATGGGCGAAGGAGCCCGTTGTATTGGACACGATCAATGAATCGGGGCTGAAGGATCTGTTGAAGAATAATTCAGGTAAGTTGCGGCTCATCAATGTATGGGCAACCTGGTGCGGGCCCTGCGTGACCGAATTCCCGGAATTCATTACTATGAACAGGATGTATAGGCGAAGAGATTTTGAATTCATCAGTATCAGTGCCGATGAGCCATCGAAGAAAGACAAGGCCTTGAAATTTTTGCAGCAGCAGCAGGCTTCGGTGAAAAATTATATATTCAGTACGGATGACAAGTACAAGCTCATAGACGCGATTGATCCTAATTGGCCGGGGGCCTTGCCTTATACGTTGTTGGTGGAACCCGGCGGAAAGATTGTATTTGCGAGGCAGGGCGCCGTTGATCCGGCAGCATTGAAAAAGATGATTGTGGAGAATCCATTGATCGGAAGGTATTACTGAATTTCATGATTGGGCTCAAGACTTCAAATTATCATTCAAATGCAGGGAAAATATTTTCAGTTGAAATAGAAAATCTTTCTGAAATTTGCTGCCTCGCGTCACAAAGTCAACTAATATAAGGAGGAGTGCCAGAGTGGTTGAATGGGACGGTCTCGAAAACCGTTATACGGGCAACTGTATCGAGGGTTCGAATCCCTCCTCCTCCGCCTTCGGTCGCCGAAGCTTAAGCGTAGGCGACCTCTGCTTTTGTTTCGAACTTTTGACTTTTTCAAACAATAAAATATCTGTTGTCCCCTTTAATTATTTCTAAATCTCACCGGAATAGTTCGAATCCTCTTAACTTTTTTTGAAATAAAGTCTAATTGATACTATCCAGGTAGAGAGTGCGCGTGGACAGGTACCCAGTCCTAGGTTTTGTGAGAAATTGGTAATTTAACCCCGATAGGTTAGGCCCAGCTTGCGCTATGCCGCTTAATGCTACACCCGCCCACTATCCTAGCTTAAGATAGTGGACGGTCAGGTAGTAAAACATGCAATCCTACCAATCTGCTTTTTAGGCAGCTTGCCATTGGTTAGCTCAGCGCCGCCGGTAGAAGAGGGAAAGCTGTTGTTGGGTAACCGGAACGGGCTCCAGACAACGGTGCAATCCCCTTTGGTGTCAATACACCAAAAGTTTCAATTATGACAATTTGCAAAAAGCACTGCATCCTGCTGGCGGTAATGATCACAGCGGCCGGCATAGGTTGTAAAAAAAGCAAACAATCGTTGCCACCTCCGGTAGAAAAGAAGGCTGTTGTAACCACCATTGCCGGTGAAGGCTCTGATGCTTTTGAAAACGGCCCTGTTATGTTGGCAAAATTCCACACGCCCATTGACGTAGCGGTGGCACCTGATGGAACGATCTATGTAACGGATTACAACGATCGCCGCATTCGCAAAATAGCCGGCGGCGAAGTTTCTACTTTGGCTGGCAATGGTTCTTTCGGTGTAGTGAATGGCGATGGCAATACGGCGCAATTTGTTGATCCCTTCCGCATTGCAGTGGACGCAGCGGGCAATTGCTATAGTATAGATCAGGCAGATTCGCGCATCCGAAAAATTACCCCTTCCGGAGTGGTAACTACTTATGCCGGTATGGACAGCTCTGCGTTTTTGGATGGCCCGGCTGAAACAGCCCAATTTCGGGCGAACATGGGCGGAATTGCCTGCGATGCCGCAGGGAACATTTATGTAGGCGACGCTTTAAATGGTCGCATCAGACAAGTCAGTGTAGCTGGGCAGGTTAGCACGGCAGCCGGTGACGGTAACACGGGTTATACAAACGGTGACCGGGGAACTGCTCAATTCTGGTTTCCCTCAAGCGTAGCCTGCGACAGACAGGGAAATGTATACATAGTTGATCCCGGTAACTTGCGTATTCGAAAGCTATCAACCGACGGCATCGTCTCTACCCTGACCGGTAGCGGGATATCGGGAACAGCCGATGGAGAGGCTGACGTGGCGCAATTCAATTCAATGGGGGATATGGTAGTAGATAGCCAGGGAAATATTTATATTATTGATGGTGACCGTATACGTAAGGTTACGCCACAAGGTAAGGTGTCTACCATTGCGGGTAGCACAACTGGTTACGCCGATGGAGATGGCGCTACAGCTAAATTCAATTACCCGGGAGGGTTGGGAATAGATGCACAGGACAACATCTACGTAGCAGACGCCAATAACAACCGCATCAGGAAAATCAGCTTTCAATAGCGCTTAAATAACAGCAGCGCCAGTCCACTACTACAATAGGTATTCGCAATGTTCAATTAGGTTTATAAACCTTTCTAAATCTTCAATAAAAAGGTTCGACAATTCTGGCATTAAGCTTTCTGGGTCTGTAAAATGAACTGTGTCAAAGAATAATTTTGATCAAGATTAAAAGAAGCGGCGGCGGCTCCATTCAAAGAGCAAGGCGCCGCTTCTTTTTTTCGGATGGATATCATAGATCCGTTTTCATTCTGTCCCCAAATA
>JBGPHC010000054.1:0-8605 GCA_041484195.1 Agriterribacter sp.
CAGGATCTATAAAGGGAAAACTCAATCAGCTTAGATAGCATTTGCTCCCCCAGGTTCAAAACTCCACACACAAAGCATTCTCAAAAATCCATATAAAAAAATGAGCTGATGGATCAGCCAGATTATTGGTCAGGCAGTCAGCACTATTGTCTGACCAAAGTCATATAAAAGTAAAAAAGTACTTTTATACTATTAATCCGATTTTTTGTATATTTTTGCTGTTAGAACAAATTCAATTGAAATGGAAAATACAATCAACCTGGACGTAACGGTTCTCGAACCAAGGCAGAAACATCCCACCATTTTTGCCAATTATGATTCGCTGCAACCCGGCAACAGCCTGATCATCCACAATGATCATGATCCGAAACCGCTTTATTACCAATTATTAGATGAGAGGGGAAATACATTTGCATGGGAGTACCTTGAAGAAGGCCCGCAAAACTGGCGCGTTAAAATAACCAAGGGGAAATCCGGTTCAACCGATCCAACCATCGGGGAATTGGCAGCAGCCGACTATAGGAAAGCTCAGGTATTCAAAAGATATGGCCTCGATTTCTGTTGTGGCGGCAAGAAGACCCTAGCGGAAGCCTGCTCCAGAAAAAATGTGCCACTCACACAGGTTGAAAATGAATTGAAGATCCTGGAACAAAGTCCCGCGAATCCTCCATTTAAGTTTAATGACTGGGAACCTGATTTCCTGGCTGATTTTATTGAACAGAACCATCATCAGTACGTAAAAAAATCTCTCCAGCCTATTCGGGAACTTGCCGCCAAAGTTGCCAGGGTTCATGGAGCACAGCACCCCGAGACCGTAAAGGTTGCCGGAGCCTTCATTGAAATCTCAGAGGAATTGGAGTCACACATGATAAAGGAAGAACAGATCCTTTTCCCCTATATCAGGAACCTTGTTCAACAAAAAAAGACCGGTGATGCTTCCGAATCTTCACCATTTGGCTCTGTAAGACAACCAATCAATTTGATGGAAATGGAGCATGAGTCTGTTGGCAGGAATATGGATCTGATTCATCAACTGACAGGAGCTTTCAGCCTTCCACCCGACGCCTGCTCCTCTTATTCTTTACTATACAATTGGCTTCGAGAGTTTGAAGAGGACCTTCATCAACACGTGCACCTCGAAAACAATATCCTTTTTCCTAAAGCCATTGAATTAGAAAAAAAATTAGGTTAAGAGCGATGGCGAACAACAATGCCTGAATGGAAATAGTCAGTTGATCATAAATATTTAGATTCTTAGTGCTCATGAAAATTTCTGCTAATACCAAGATCGCGGCGCTGCTTAAGCACAATATGGCTTCTCTGGAGGCCATCATAGCGATCGATAGAAAATTCGAAAAACTGAAAAACCCCGTACTCAGAAGATTAATGGCCGGCCGCACCTCCATAGCACAGGCAGCAAAAATCGGCAACGTTCCTGTCAGGGATTTTTTTGCCGCCCTTGCACCTCTAGGCTTTGAACCAGATGAAACTGAACCCATAAGGATGAATAACAACAAGGGAGGAGCGCGGCCGGCCTTTTTTCAAAATCTTGCAGCCGACAAAATAGTTGCGCTTGACGTAAGACCACTCCTCGAGAAAAACGATGATCCGCTCCAGCTCATCATGAAAACTATTCATACCCTGCCCAAGTCCCATATTTTGAAACTCATCAATAGCTTCGAACCCACCCCACTGGTAGCCCTGCTTGAAAAAAAAGGATATATTTCCTATAGTGAATGGATTGACGCGAATACCGTGCATACTTATTTTGGACTGGCCAACGGGAATGCGGAGCCGGTTGCCATTGCGGACATAGAATCCCCAAGGGACTGGGATGGACTCCTGGAAAAGTTCCAAGGTCATATGAAATCTATTGACGTCCGCCACCTGAAAATGCCCATGCCCATGCTTACCATTCTCGAAGAGCTGGATTTGCTGGGAGAGGGTCAGGCACTATACGTCTATCACAAGCGGGTTCCGGTTTACCTTATTGACGAATTGAAGTCCAAAAAATATGAATACAGTTTCAAAGAGATTGGTCCCAGTGAAGTACACCTGCTCTTCTGGAAACAATGACAAGATAATGATAACCCCTTCCACATCAAATCCTGCACAAAAAACCACTTCCTGGAAATCCGTAGCACCTTTTTATGGTTACGCGGCTTTATCATTCTTGTTCCTGACAATATTGCTATTATTTTCTACTGATGCCTTGATGGGCCATTTTTTTCAGCCACGTGTTTTGGCACTAACTCACCTGGCAACATTGGGTTGGGGCACCATGATCATTCTCGGCGCCAGTCACCAGCTGATTCCGGTAATGGTAGATGGAGCAGTTTATAGTGAAGGTCTTGCGAGGGCGAGTTTCTGGATTACCGGAATTGGAATCCCGGTTTTGGTATGTAGTTTCTGGCATTTCACTACCAATTGGCCGATGCAATTGGGAGCTATATTGGTCCTGACAGGCATTTCAATATTTTTAATCAATGTCCTGATGAGTATCCCGGCAAAAAAGCGGCCATCCATCCAGGTCTATTTCCTGGCTACTGCTGCATGTTGGCTATTCTTAACGGCGTTGGCAGGCAGTCTGCTTGCATTTAATTTCACCTATCCTATTTTCAGCAGGCCACATCTCCATTATTTGCGCCTGCATGCACATATGGGACTCGCCGGCTGGTTTTTACTATTGGTGATTGGTGTAGGTTCCCGGCTGATACCCATGTTCATGATTTCAAAATATACCAACGACAGGCTCCTCTGGTGGGTTTACGTACTCATTAACCTATCGCTGATCCTCTTCATAACAGACAGTTTCTATACGGGCATATCCATACGCAGTTTTGTTTATTTATTGCTGGGTCTCTCCGGTGTCCTGCTTTTTGCCAGGTATTGTTATAAAGCCTGGCGGAAGCGGATTAGAAAAAAACTGGAAATCCCGATGCAATTTGCCATGGGGGCGGTGGGATTATTGATTTTGCCATTGATTGCAGCGGCAATGCTAATCATCCAGATCCTGACTGACAACAAGTTTGCCATTAGATTAACGATCTTCTATGGAAGCCTGTTCCTGTTAGGATGGATGACGGCGCTCATCCTGGGAATGACCTTCAAGACCCTACCCTTCATAATCTGGAACAAAGTATATTTTGGGCTTACAGGAAAGAAAGCTACCCCATCTCCTAAAGACCTGGTGAATGCCAGGTTGCTCCGTTGGCAAATGGGTTTTTATTTCCCCGCACTGATCCTTTTTGAATCGGGGATCTTACTCTCAAATGAATATTTTATTAAATCCGGCGCGATACTATTCCTGCTGACAGCTATAGTCTATAACGTGAATGTGGGAGCATTATTAATGCATAAAGTAAAACCAGGTTCAAATTCATGACCTATATTTCCAACAATCCATGCCTTGCAGCCAAGGCGATTGAGAATCTAAAATCAGTTTATGATCCGGAACTGGGGCTAAACGTAGTCGATTTGGGTTTGATCTATCAATTGGATTTTGATGAATCCAACCGGCAGGTATATGTGCAAATGACGCTGACTACCCGTTTCTGTCCGATGGGCGATGCCATAACCACGGGTGTGCGCCAGGCATTGGAGATGACATTCCTGGGCTTTACGATTGACCTGCAGCTTTCATTTGAACCACCCTGGACATCCGCATTGATTTCAGAAGAAGGCAAAAAGCAACTGGCACGATAATATGCTATCCTATACCTGCAAGGCAGCCGTGAAAGCGGTGTTATATCTGGCCACCAGGGCAAATACCGGAAATAAGAGCGGCATTAAAGAAATTGCCGAAGCCATTCAGGCTTCTGAGCATACTTCTGCCAAAATGTTACAGTTATTGGCAAAGCGGGCTATCATTAATTCAGTAAAAGGTCCCACAGGTGGTTTTTACATTTCAAATGAGCAGTTGTGCCAGCCCGTTATCAGCATCGTCACCGCCATTGACGGCCCGGCTATTTTCCAGGAATGCGGTTTGGGACTGAACATCTGCTCAGAGACTCATCCCTGTCCCATCCATGATCAATATAAAGTAGCCAGAGAAATAATAAGGGATCTTTTCCAGCAGACTACCATTCAGGTGCTCGCTCAAAAACTGGAAAGTGGCGATGCATTTATTTCCGATAAAATTCTTAGCTAAAAGTTCGAACCCTTGTCAATGGTATAACTTTGTACCCGCCTGTATATTACAAGTGATTTTTGAGATTTACCGGAACGAAGGCGCTTACAGATAACATAATACCATAACTCATGCCTAAAAAAAGTGCAGGCATTCTGCTTTACAGGTTGGAGGACAATCTGCCGGAAGTCTTGCTCGTTCACCCGGGCGGTCCATTTTGGACAAAAAAGGACTTGGGAGCCTGGTCAATTCCAAAAGGAGAGCTCGAAGAAAATGAAGATCCCCTGAATGCTGCCAAAAGGGAAACAGAAGAAGAACTGGGAACAAAAGTTGCAGGAGAATTTCTTGAATTGACTCCCGTAAAACAAAAAGGCGGGAAGATGATTCTTGCCTGGGCTTTGCTGCAAGACCTGGACCCTTCAAAGATCAGCAGTAATAATTTTGAAATGGAATGGCCGCCAAAATCGGGAAATAGAAAGAGTTTCCCTGAAATAGATAAGGCTGCATGGCTAAACATGAATGATGCCAGAAAAAAAATCAATCCGGGGCAGGCTGGGTTGCTGGATGATTTGGAAAGAATGCTTGAAGAGCGAAGGAGAGCCGGATAGAATCAAGACCCTGGGAGCAATTTACAATATGGATATGAAGAAAGTTAAGAATCAAATTATTTCCGCTTTCGTATCAGAACCCGCCAAAATGAAATGACCAAACTTTAGTACTAAGAAAAAAATATCGAGAGTGCATCACATTATGAATCATTTCATTTTTGATGGGAGTCTGATCTTTTTTCCCGCTACCATAAAAACGCCTTTCCCCAGATGGTGAATTGTCTGTTGGTGTTTTACCGCAGGATTGATCCAAGCCTTTACCACCTCAAGCACGAAGAAATTGTATTTGTTAACCATACTAGTATCCACAACTTTACATTCAAGGTTGGCATAGCATTCGCCGATGAGTGGCGCACCTACAAGAGAAGCGGGCTCTGCAGTGAGTTTGAATTTCTTGAATTTATCCAAATCCCGTCCGGATGTATTGTCAATTCGAACAACTATTGATGCTAGCTTCACGGTAGGAATAGCTAATACGCATTCCCTGGACGCTCTCAGAATACCGAATGTATAATCCCTATTGCTGATGACGCATCCTACAAGTGGCGGTTCAAATTCCATCATAGTATGCCACGACATGGTCATCACATTGTTCCGTCCTCTATGCGATGTTGTCACCAGCACCACCGGTCCGGGTTCCAGCAGGGTATAGACCCTGGATAAGGGAAATGATCTCTTTTTCATCATATTCTATTTAAGAGGTCCGTTATTATTCCGCTGGCCGTAATCCATAAGATCGGCTTGCCCGCAATTAGAAATTTTCCCTGGAATTTCAATCAAGCTAAGAAACAAAATACATTTAAGTTGATTTAACAAATCTCATACACCCTTCAATAATTGCCATTTTTCGGAAACTGCCCATTATAATCCTCACCCAATGTGAACCTTACAGAGGAGGGAGTAATTTGAGTTCGAACTTATGCCTTAATGAACTTGAGCACCCATTGGTATTCAGAAAAACGCCTCCCAATGCGACATTTATGCATCGAGAAAATATCCAGACTTTCGTATATTTAAATGTCAGTGGCAACTCTATTATCGCTTCTTAAAAGATCATAATTAAGCAAGTATGAAAAACTTACTACAAGAGATCCCCCTGGTCACATTCAGCTTTTTTATACTGACACTCGCTGCATGCCATGGAAAAAATAAATCTACGGCAAAACAAGCTATAAATGCTATCAACCTTAAGCAGGGTGAGGTTGTTTTGTGTGGTCCTCCAGGCAAACAATTTGGCTCAGTTGAATTTGAAACATCCTGTACCGGAAAAGTAAAAAAAGATTTTAACTTAGCCATGGCACTCCTCCATTCATTTGAATATGATGAAGCAGAAAAAGTTTTTGCAAAAATTATTTATGAAGAGCCGGAATGTGCAATGGCTTATTGGGGTGTTGCTATGTGCAATTACCATCAGCTTTGGCCATCTCAGCCCACACAGGCTGAACTCGTAAAAGGGGGTAAGGCAATTTCAATCGCACAGTCACTTACGCAAAAATCAAAAAGAGAATCAGACTATATTGAAGCCATTGCATTGTTCTATAAAGACTGGAATAAAGTAGACCATCACACCCGTTGCCTCAACTTCGAAAAAGCAATGGAAAAAGCTTATAGTGAATTTCCAAACGATAAAGAAGTCGCCATATTTTATGCTTTGGCGCTTGATGGAGCAGCAGATCCGGCTGATAAGACTTTCAGTAATCAAAGAAAAGCCGGCGGTATATTAACTGCCTTATATCCCAATGAACCCAATCATCCCGGGATTGTTCATTATATTATTCATAGCTACGACTATCCTGAGCTTGCTACATTAGGCTTAGAGGCAGCTAGAAAATATGCTTCCATTGCTCCATCTTCGGCACATGCCCAGCACATGCCTTCGCATATTTTCACAAGATTGGGGCTTTGGGATGAATGCATTAATTCAAATCTCATTTCTACTTCTTCTGCAAGGTGCTATGCCGAAAATGCCGGAATTAAGGGCCATTGGGACGAAGAACTTCATGGCATGGACTATCTTGTTTATGCTTACCTGCAAAAAGGAGAAAATAATCTTGCAAAGGAACAATGTGATTATCTTAAGACTATTCATGAGGTCTATCCGGTGAACTTTAAAGATGCTTATGCCTTTGCTGCAATTCCTTCCCGCTATATACTTGAAAACAAAATTTGGGAACAGGCAGCCAGCCTGAAAATAAGCCCCGAAAGCTTTCCATGGGAAAAATTTCCCTGGCAAAAAGCTATTTTTTATTTTACCCGTCTTCTTGGTTCTGTTCACACTGGTCATATTGATTCGGCCAGGGCCGAATTAAAGAGCTTAAATACGATTTATGATACACTGATTGCACAAAAAGATTCGTATAAAGCCAATCAGGTACAAATTCAGATCAAAACATCCGAAGCCTGGATACTTTTTAAGGAAGGAAAAAATATCAAAGCACTAAGGCTTATGAATCTTGCGACAGATATGGAAGATAAAACTGAAAAAAGCCCCGTCACTCCCGGTGAAGTAATACCGGCAGTGGAATTGTTGGGAGATATGTTACTTCAAATGAACAAAACCGACAAAGCTTTAGAAGCATACGAAGCAGATTTAAAGAAACACCCCAATCGGTTTAATGCTCTCTATTGCGCAGGATTAGCTGCTGAAAAATCCAACAATTTTGAAAAGGCAAACCTTTATTATCGACAACTGACAAGTATTGCAAATTCAAATAATTCAAACAGGCCTGAACTTGAAACAGCAAAGTTTTTCTTAAAAAAGCAAGCACATTAGTCCGCGCGTTTTTGGAAGATCTACCGCTAATGCGAAATTTGGAGTCGAATCCCCTGTATGACTCCCGAATGGAGGCAGACCTACCCTTCTGCTCCTGGCAGGCAGTCTGCCCGACTCCGGAGGGAGGCGGTGGCATCCTCTTGCACGCCACTCATTCCTGCCTGACTTATTCCTAAAATAAAAAGGATTTGCGTAAATTTAGTCTATCAAATCTTCATGACCATTCCATCCCGCATATTGCCCAATGAAAAAAAGCTCTTTGCCCGTATTGCGGAGAATGATGAAGAAGCATTTACCATTGTTTTTCATCATTACAACCGTCGTATTTACCCCTTCGTCCTGAAGATGATCAAGTCGGAGGTAATGGCCGAAGAAATTGTTCAGGAAGTGTTTATGAAACTCTGGAGCAAGCGGAAGGCGCTGGCCGAAATAAACAGTCCCCAATCCTTCATTTTTACTATGGCCACTAACCGCACTCTTGATTACCTGAAAAAACTTTCCAATGAATCCCGGATGATAAAGGAAATAGGTAAATCGATGGGGCAATTGAGAAATAATGAGATTGAAGAATGGTTCGACGGTAAAGGAAGCGAATATTTGATTTATGAAGCGATCAATGCACTACCCCCTCAGCGGCAGCTTGTTTACAAACTAAGTCGTCAGCACGGAAAATCCTATAAAGAAATTGGCCAGGAATTAAATATCTCACCTAAAACTGTACAGGCCCATTTAGTTGAGGCGATTCGTTCCATCAAGGAATATCTTCAAAAAGCACCTGGTGGCTATCTTGCGCTTTTGATATATGTATTCGAAATACATAGCCGGTAAGGCGAAACAATGTTTCACTTCTATCAGAAACAACCTTTCTAGCCATTAAAAAAAATATTTCCCAACCCTCAGAAGCAACCTTTCACTGCTATCTATTTATTTCCGTTCTATCTATTTAAATGAGCAAATTCCAGGATTACCCATTTAGGCCTCAAAGCAAAAACCAGGGGTTGGCAATTGCTAAACTATTTTAATTTGGGGCTAAATAGAAGGGTATGTTCCAGGGAATAGCAGTGCAGCAGTTTAACAGGTATTTCAAAAATGAGG
>JBGPHC010000055.1:0-8194 GCA_041484195.1 Agriterribacter sp.
CGATTTGGATGGTTGTTTGGATAGCATAAAATCTGCAAGGTTTTCAATACAAATTTCAGTTTTATGGTAAACTTTTTCAACCTTTTTTATCCTCAAACGCCCCCCAATTGTGCATTTCTTAGCTTCTTAAGGAACGACTAAGTAATTGGAGATCCATTTATGAAATCCTCTTTGTTTTCCTGAGGCAATCCCATGTATCGCTCCTGGTAAATATTATCGTAGGTGAGTTGACTGGCTACGGAAGCTATGGCAATGCCTGTTTTAAATATTTCGGGATACTGGAACATAAGATTCAGGGTACTGGAAGCGCCGCCGCTCCAGCCCCAGGATGCAACCCGGCTGGTATCAAGATATGAATGCGTTTCCAATAATTTCTTCATGGCCATGGCCTGGTCGCGAATATTGATGCGGCCTATATTCCTGTAAATGGATTTGCGCCAGGCGGAGCCTTTGAGAGTGGGAGTACCCCTGTTATTGAAGGAAACATAAAAATATCCTGCCCTGGCCATATCGCCCATGAAAAGAGAATTGCCGCCCGCGCCAAAATTATCCTGCACAGTGGCAGCGGCGGGTTCTCCATATACATATAGCACCACGGGATATTTTTTGGTGCTGTCAAAATCAGTGGGCCTTACCATCCACGCATCCATGGTCACACTGTCTTCTGTGGTAATGGTGAAGAATTCCAGATTCTTTTTTTCTACGGTTTTGATATTTTTCGCGATGCTTTCGGCTTCATTCAATGGCCTATGTTCGGGTAACTTTATCCATTCTTTTACATTGGGCACCGTGTGACTGCTGAAATGGTGAATGGCAAACCTGCATCCGGGAGAGATTTCATAAGAATGTATCCCCTTCAGGTCGGCTGGTGAAACCAGTTCCAGCTTTCCTTTTCCATCCATCCTGGTGCGGTACAGGTATCGCTGAATGGCAGATGAAGGTGAAGCGATGAAATACACATAATTGTTTTTCTCATCAATCCCATTCAGCGTGGCAATATCGTAAGAGCCCTTCGTGAGCAGGGTTTCTTTCTTCCCATCGCGTGACACTTTATAGATATGTCGCCATCCGTCTTTTTCGCTTACCCACAGAAATTCCTTTCCACTGTTCATCCATTCCCAGCCTTTCGGATCTTCACTCCATCTTTGCTTGGTATCGATCCAGGCCTTGTCTTTTTCCTCGTAGATCAGTCTTGCGGGAGCTCCGCTTGCCGGACAGAGCCATAATTTACTTTCATTTTGGTGCCTGTTGAGCTGCTGGGTGATCAATTCGCTGTTATTGGCAGCCCATTCCATCCTGGGCAGATAATGTTGCTCAGGATCGCCGGGTATATCCATCCAGGTTGTCTGGCCGCCTTCGGCATCCACCACGCCCAAACGCACCGGTGAAGGTGATTCCCCCACTTTTGGATATTCAACGGGAACCACAAAAGAATAAATTGAATCCGTAGTATTCAGCATCAGGTAATCCCTGATTTTCCTCGCATCCACCTGCCAATAGGCGATCTTCCTGCTGTCGGGGCTCCATCTGAATCCATCCCTGCAATCAAATTCTTCCTCATACACCCAGTCGAAAGTGCCGTTGATCAATTTCCTGGTTCCATCAAGAGTGAGTTGGGTGGTTTTACCCGATGCAATATCCTCTACATAAATATTATGCCCGCTTACATAAGCGATCTTTTTGCCATCGGGTGAAAATTTAGCATACATGAGCGATTGCGATGGCTGGTCCTTTCCCACCTGCCTCAATTGGTTATTAGTAAGATCCAGTACCCAATAATCGCCGCGTGTCCGGTATCGCCATACCCTTGCGGTATTTGTAAATATTAGCAATTTTGAATTGTCGCCGGTCAGTTCAAAATCAGCCATCATTAAGGCTTTTGAACTTCCTGCAGGTTTTAAGCTTGCTTCTGTTACCAGTTCCTTTTCAATCCCGGTTACCAGGTTTATTTCCTGGACTCCTTTCTTGTCGGTTTTGTAATAGCCATTGCCGTCTCTTGTCCAATTGATTTCATAAGGTCTGAATTGGGCCGATACCGGCATCAGTTGGAAAAGAACAATCAGCAGAAGGAGAATATTCCGGACTTTTGTTATCATCGTATGAAATTTTGTAAGGATAAAATTAATGAAGATGCCGGGCACAACGATCCCCGATGGAAAATAATTCTTCATCAACCCAAAACACCCCGAATCAAACATGGTAATATTATAGAATGGCATCATATAGAATCCGGCAACTCTGCCTCCTCCCATTTTAGGAATCATTAATTTCGCGGGTGAAAACAAGCGCTTCGGGTATGGCAAATGAAAAACTTCGTCTGGACAAATATTTATGGGCCATCAGATTATTCAAGACCCGTACCCTGGCTGCAGATGCATGCGGCCGGGGAAAGGTAAAATACAATGGCGATCCTGCCAAGGCTGCGCGACATGTGTCTATTGGAGACGAGTATGAAATAAAAACAGAATCCAAAAGATGGCGCATCAAAGTAACAGCCCTTCTTCACACGAGGGTTCAATATGCAGAAGCGGTCAAATACTATGTTGACATCACCCCCAAAGATGAACTGGAGAGATTGGAGTATCAGGCTGCAAGTTTCCATACAGGCAAGAGACTTAGCAAGGTGGGAAGGCCCACAAAAAAGGAAAGGCGCGATATAGAGGGATTTAAAGATGAATAAGGAGCGCCCGAGGCCGGGGATTCTAATTGAGTGAGGAGCAGGAGTCTTTACTTCTCCCCTTCCCGATCCTATCTTTGCTTTCATGAAGATCGACATAATTACGGTATTGCCTGAATTACTGGAAAGTCCTTTTGCTCATTCCATCATGAAGAGGGCCAGGGAAAAAGGGCTTTTGGAACTGAATGTGCACCAGCTTCGTAAATGGGCCGTAAACAAATATGGCCAGGTTGATGACTACCAGTTTGGCGGTGGAGCAGGCATGGTAATGATGCCCGAACCGCTTGTGAATGCCATTGAATCTTTGTCGGCCCAGACGCCCTACGAAGAAATCATTTATCTCACACCAGATGGCGAATTATTTAATCAGCAGGCCGCAAATCAATTGTCACTGAAAAAAAACCTGCTCCTCATTTGCGGGCACTACAAGGGCATTGACGAACGGGTAAGGGAACATTATGTAACAAGGGAAATTTCTATTGGTGATTATGTATTGAGTGGTGGGGAACTACCGGCGGCAATCCTGGTGGATGCCATCGGGCGACTGATTCCGGGAGTGCTGAATGATGAGACGTCGGCCTTATTCGATTCGTTTCAGGATGGGTTACTCGCGCCACCCGTATATACGCGTCCCGCCGAATTCAGGGGCTGGAAGGTACCCGAAGTATTGTTGAGCGGTGATCCTAAAAAGGTGGATGAATGGAGACATGAAATGTCAATCCGGCGAACAGAGTCGCGGAGACCCGGGCTGCAAGGCGACCAATGAATAAATTCCAGTTCTGCCTGCTATGGTAACAAAAGCAAAAACCCCGCTTCCGCAGGGTTTTTGAATGCCTTTCTTTCATCAAAGGAAAACTTGTTTCATTGTACGGATGCTACAAATTTTTTTGAGGTAATTCCTTTCTTTCGGTGTGGGTTGTTTTCAAAGGGGGCTTTAATTTGCTTTCTACAGGTTTGGATTTCGGTGTTTCTGGTTAGTTCATCTTTCTCAGGATCTGGATTAGCTACGGTTAAGGTTTCAGGATTCTGAATGGTCGGTTTTCATGGTATAGGGTTACGAATTAATAACGGGCTTTAGTTTTCATCGGTTTGGATTCTAATTCAAGGATTCAGGGTTGAAACTATTCGTCATCGTTGACAATACAAAAATGATTAAAGTTTGAGGGCATTGGAAATTAATTCGCCAGACCTGTCATTTTCTTCGATTTTCCCACTTAATTCTTCGATTTCCTATTTTCAGTTTAACTGCCAAACCCCCCTTTGTATCCCGCCCACAGATATTTTTCGGTTGCAGAAGACTATATTCCTCGATATGATGCCTGGAAGATTTACCAGATTCCGGCAATCTTCATTCGTCGCGCGATTCCCGGGTTTGAAGTGCCAGTTGACTTATGATAATCGGAAAATAGAAGACAGCAAAATGCATAAGCCCCAACTCGTGGTCGGGGCTTAAGAATAATTTGAAATCTGGTCAGAGGTTTGAAAATTGCTGCTTTTCGGGACGGTTTTCAATCAAGATTAGGGTACTGACTTGGATTCCAAGGCTCTTCGAGGAATATTTCGGCTCTTTTCAAGGGATAGGATAATTTTTCCGGGTTTGGGTTTTTAACAGGATCGGGGGCGATTCTTCTCAGGATTTGGACAGGATTGAAACCATATCAATGATGACAGTACAAAGATGCTCAAGCTTTTTCCACCCTGGAAATTTATTCGCCTGGCTAACATATATTGTCGATTTATGGCAATTTTTCTTCGATCAGGTCAAACGATAAAATGCCTTTTTCAGAGAAATGGGAATCTTTCTGAGACCTATAGCCGATGAAAAGTTGTAGGAATTGATTTCTGTTCCTCCGTCCGGACTGCTCCGGCAGCATTCCGACTGAATCAGCGAACTGAGTTGGAATAATGAAGGTGAAGAAGGGGAATGCGGAATTGATTAGACTGCAAGAGTCGCAAGGGGATGAATCGTTCTACAGGATATTAATCTTTTGCATGACTCCAGATTTATGGGCCTTGCTGATGGGGATCATATTCCCCTTTATAAAGAGGACATTTTCCTGGATATCATCAATCTTGGTGTAATTCACAATATAGGACCGGTGAACTTTCATGAAAACCTGGGGATTTACCTTGGTCTCCAGGTTCTTAATGGTATTATGAGTGATATATTTCTTGGCAGGGGTCACGAATTTTACGTAATCGCCCATGCTTTCAATATAGAGAATGTCTTCATTGCTCAACCTTATCAGTTTGCCGTCAGATTTGATGAACATATGGTTCTGGTCGGAATTCCCGTTGAGCTGTTCGCTTTTCTTGCTCACTTTCTGGATGGCTTCAAGGAAACGCTGGTAGGTGAATGGTTTTTTTAGGTAGTCGGTAACATTGTATTGAAAGGCATCGTAGGCATATTCGGTCTTGGAAGTAGTGAGAATGACCTGGGGATTATAAATCAGTTGGTCAAGCAGGTCGAAGCCTGAGGCGCCAGGCATTTCAACATCCAAAAAGATTAGTTCCACCACATTATCATTGAGAAATCGCAACGCGTCTTCGGCATTCAGAAAATGCTGATCCACTTCAATCATACCGCTCTTTTCGCAAAACTTTTTAAGAAATTCTGCCGCCACCGGCAAATCTTCCACGATAATGCTATGATACTTCATAGAAATTGGGTGTTGTATTGTTTGAGTCTCTTCAACTCCGTCTCCATTTTTTGTATAGCTTGCTCCGTGATTCCAATAATCAGTCCAAATCCAGACTCAATATCTGCGGCAGAGCGGGCATTGACGCAGGATTCCTCAAAATCTTTGTATTCTTCCTGCACCTTATTCATTCCCACATACCCGAATATTGGTTTTACCTTGTGGATAACTTTTTTCAGGCCTGTTATATCCCCATCGTGGAAGCGGGCGCGGGCCAATGAAAATTCACTCCTGAGCTGCTGCAGCGAAGATTCGAACACCAGTTCTGCCTGTCTGAAATCATCAACATAGAGCTCTCTCAGGAAATCTGTATCCAGTTCCGGTGAAAAAGAAAATAATATTTGTGGGTCTCCCTTACTCATTTCACAATTTGTGCTTAATACGCAACGTTTTATACTTAATGCCCTATTGGCATGATTTGAGATAAAATAGCGTCTCAACTTATGAAAACGAATGTTTTAGACAAATTAGTATCTGTCGGTTACAGTATTTTGGACAATGGCACCGACCCATCACTGGGAAGAGAGACCCGTAAAAGTGTTCAAAGACTGATCCTGTTCATTATATTCGGAATCGGAGTGAACTTGGTTTGCCTCCTGCTAAACTATTTTAACGGCCTCTATGTAAGTGCGTCCCTCAATATCATTTGCATCCTGCTTCTAACGGTAAGCTACTTCCTGAATAAAGACGGGAAACTGGCCTTCGCCAAGGTTCTGGGCATCGTAACTGTGAATTTTTATCTCTTCGCCATCAGCTATGTGGAAGGACTTCGTGCGGGAGAACAACTCTACTACTTCCCCTTTCTTCTGGCCCTCATATTCGTAATCGACCTCAAGAAGAATTACCAGGAATTGATCATGACCGGTGTGATCACATTCATTACAACAGCCATGATTTTTATTTTGGCGCCTTATGTGAGTACAGTTCAAACCATCAACAACGACCAATATAGCAGTCTCTCCAGCTCCAATCTCAGTCTTTCACTGATCATTACGGCATTGTTCACATACTACATCCTGAAAGCCCTTGAAAAGAATGAAGAAAAAATACTGGATGAAAAAAAGTTTACTGATACGATCTACGATACATCCCTCGACGCCGTTTTCATTGTAGATACCACCACACTCCTGATCACCGATTGCAACAAGAGTGCCGTGGAAGTTTTTGGTTTCAGTAACAAAAACGAAATCTTTGGCTCGCCCGCAAAATTCCTGCTGGGTGAAAAAATGGAGGAATACATCCTGCTTCAGGGCAAACAATCCTTCCAGAAAAATTCACCCTGGTATGGGAATATGGATTTCTCCCGCAAGGATGATACTCCGTTTTTCGGCTATGTAAATGTGGTGCCATTTATCCATAGCAATATTATTTATTGTAAGATCAGTATCCTGGATATAACCGAAATCAAGATTGCCGAATTCGAAATCCTCAAAGCCAAGGAAAGGGCAGAAAGAGCCACGAAGGTGAAGTCAAGATTCCTTTCCAATATGAGTCATGAACTGAGGACACCCTTGAATGCCATCATCGGTACTACCAACCTCATCCTGCAGGAAGAATACCTGCCATCTCAAAGACAGAGTTTCGACGTACTGAAATACTCTTCCGAGCACATGATGCAATTGGTGACGGATATCCTCGATTTCAGCAAGATTGAAGCGGGAAAAATGGAACTGGAAAACACACCCTTTAATCTGAAAACATTTCTGCAAAAAGTAGTTAGCTCATTCACATCGCCCATCACTAAGAGGAACCTGGAATTCAAAGTGGATATTGATGAACACGTAGATATTGAAATAACGGGTGATGAAATGCGCTTGAACCAGGTGCTCAATAACCTGCTTTCGAACGCCGTTAAATTCACAGACCAGGGTACTATCACAGTAACCGTGAAGACCCTGCACCGCAAAAGCCATAGCTCCGATATATATTTCGCCATCTCCGACACTGGTATAGGCATAGCGGCGAATAAGGTGAGACAGGTATTTGAAAGTTTCACCCAGGCCGACATCGAAACCACAAGGAAGTTTGGCGGAACAGGGTTGGGACTCGCCATCAGTAAGAAGATCGTTGAGAAAATGGGAGGAGACCTGCTGGTGAGCAGCGAAGTGGGAAAGGGAAGCACCTTCCATTTCACGCTCAATTTCAAGGTCACCAAGGCACAAAAATCCTATGTGGATGAGCACAAACTCAAAGGACTTTCGGACCTGGATGGAGTTAAGATCCTGTTGGCGGAGGATAATCCCATTAATATGATGGTGGCCAAACGTTTCTTGCAGAAATGGAACGCGGAAGTGGCGGAAGCCGAAAATGGGTTACAAGCTATTGAACTATTCGCCAAAAGAAAATTTGACCTGCTCCTGATTGATCTGGAAATGCCTGAAATGGATGGGGCGCAGGCCGTGGCACATATCAGGACCAGCGATTCTGAAATTCCCATTCTCGCATTTACCGCTGCCACCTATGAGAATATGAAAGATGACCTTCTTCAAAAAGGATTCACGGATTTTGTGCCAAAGCCATTCAGGCCTGAAGATTTGCACAAGAAAATACTTCAATACTGCAAGCCTGCAGTGCCGGCGCAAAAATAATTGCTGCTCAGGGCGTATAATCTTCTCCATGTTGCTTCGAATGTTATATGCAATCCCCAGGGCGCTCTATTCCTTTCCGATCAGGCAATAGGATTACCCATTTAGGCCGCATGGGCCCTATAGCGGTAGGGTGGGTGCGCCATAAATCGCTCTATGAGCTCGTGCCAGATGCTTCTTAAAGAATTTCTTCCATCGAACCGAAAAAAGAATTCATCCAGGTAGCCATGAAC
>JBGPHC010000056.1:0-7041 GCA_041484195.1 Agriterribacter sp.
ATTCATTTGATTTTTGTGATTTAATGAATTTGAGTTTGTGCTTCTGGTTTGTGAGTCGTTAAAAGTTGAAACTTGTTTCACTAATCAGAATCGTTGTTGTGTTCGTTTATTATGGTAATCAGTTAATCAAAAAAATCACAGTTCAGACACCCTTACCTCCCCATTCATCAACTTCGGTAACAAGGTATCCCTGAGTTGGGCGAGGGGTTTGATTTGCACTAATTGTCTGAACTATGCTTCATTTGATTTTTGTGATTTAATGAATTTGAGTTTGTGCTTCTGGTTTGTGAGTCGTTAAAAGTTTAAACTTGTTTCACTATTCAGAATCGTTGTTGTGTTCGTTTATTATGGTAATCAGTTAATCAAAAAAATCATAGTTCAGACACCCTTACCTCCCCACTCATCAACTTCGGCAACAACGTTTCCCGGAGCTGGGTGAGGGTGTGGATTTGTTTTGTATTTGATTTTATTTTATTCCACATTTTTTCGCTTGTATTTATAAATGCTTTTAACTTATATGTTGGGGCTTTTGGAAAATCAATCCCCTTCAATGCTTCCTGGTTAATTTTAGGTTGCACTGCACCCGTGACAATTCCAGATATGTTTGTTTGCTTTAAAAAAATGTAAATGAAATAATTCGTATAGGGTTCTTTAGCTTGAAAAATATGTGCATGATTATTTACCCAGAATTTCCCAGTAGGCATCTGTAATATAGGATAGCCATCATCTGTCTGAACCGTTCCGTCTTCTCCCATTAAAATATATTCTCCATCAAAAATAAAATCGTTTACATAGTCCATGATTGTTGCAGCACCATAATAAGGATATAATACTCCTGCTTTCATTTTTTCTCTTTCTCCACTTGAAACAGGAATGCGTTTACTATCATAAATCGAAACCCCATCTCCCAACTTCCCAATTTCCCAACTCTCCTCCGCCTCCTCCACAAACCACTGCCTGAACAGCGTCTCCGCCAGTTGCTCCAACGTTTTATTTTGGCGGTGCAGTAAATCTATTTTATCATCCAGGCTGCTTAATACTTCGGCTATGGCGGTTTGTTCGGGGAGTGAGGGGAGACTCCATTCAGTCGTTTTTAGAAAATTCCAATCAGCTCTCGGCATTCGTGTCCCACCTTCGCCACTATTTGCAGTATTTACAAAGTCCCAATTTGCCAAAAAATAATAGAGAAAGTTTTGGTCAAAATTTCTTTTTGCCCTGAAAACCCAAATATCAGTTGAACAAATTCCACCAAAGGATGGCTTAACAACTTTTCTAAAATACGGACGAAGCTTTCCAAACAAAATATCATTTGCCCTGAACAAAAATTTATTGCTAGTAACATCTGAAGAAACACCAATTGAATTCAAACGCAAGCTTTCTTGCTCAATATGTTCTAATCCAATATAAGCATAATCATCACTGCCATTTGGATTGTAAGTATCCTTGACTGGTTCTGTTACTTCTTCCAAAGTATATTCCTTCCACTCACTCATTTTGCATTCGATTTTAATCGTTCAATCTGCCATTCTATGCTTTCCATAACTATTTGTGCGGATAATACATTACGACTCCAGCCATTTTCAATACATTCTGCCATGTAGAAAAACCGCAGCTCATTTGATTTTAGTTTGTGGAGCATTAGCTGGTGATGCCCCCAGGGTAATTGTGCAGCAGGTGGTTGCACCATTGTAAAGGCCGGATAAGCTTCCGCAAAAGACCTCATGTATTTCAGGTTTCTAACGGATAGGCCCTTAAAATCCGGAAATGCTATTTTCAGGTCGGCAGAAAGGTTGTCAATAATTTTTGCGCCCCAGCCTTGGTCTTTTTGCTGTATAAGTATGGTATTGCCTATTTCCCAATAGAGCTTTAACAGCTCAGCATTAACAGTAATAGCAGCCTTGATACGAGCCTGACGTATCTTTTCTTTAAGCTCATTCAATATATTGATATAATCAGGCTTTGGCAGGCTCATTAATTTCTATTTTGGAAAGATTAGTTGTGATTCGTTGATTCAATTCATCTTCTTCAGCAATCTGTTTTTCCAATTCTGCTTTCAATGTAGTAAAACGTTCCGCAAAATTGAAATCATCTTCATCATCGGGCAAACCCACGTACCTGCCAGGTGTTACCACATAGTTTAATGCTTTCACTTCTTCAATGCCGGCTGCTTTGCAAAACCCGGCGATGTCAACATAGTCTGAACTATGATTTTTTTGATTAGCATGATTACTTTGATTATTTGTTTTGTCTAACGATTCTGCATTTGAATCATGCCCATCATGTAAATCAGACGAATCATAGTTCAGACCTTTTTTCCAATTATGGTATGTGTCTGCTATTTTTTTAATATCATCAGCAGCCAGTTCTTTTGTTCGCCTGTTAATCAGGAAACCTAAATTCCTTGCATCAATAAACAATATTTTTCTCTTCTGCCGTTGCTTGTTCCTTCGTAAGAACCAAAGACAGGCAGGAATCTGTGTATTCAGAAAAAGTTTAGCAGGCAGGTTTACAATGCAATCAATCAAATCATTTTCAACCAATGCTTTTCTTATTTCGCCTTCATTGCTGGTGTTGGTAGTAAGTGAACCTTTGGAGAGAACAAAGCCTGCTTGCCCATTTGCAGATAAATGATACAGGAAATGTTGTATCCAGGCATAATTTGCATTTCCGGCAGGCGGTACACCGTAAACCCATCTTGCATCTTTTTGTAAAAGCTCTCCGCTCCAATCACTGTCATTAAATGGTGGGTTAGCAATAATATAATCAGCTTTTAAATCTTTATGTGCATCATTTAAAAAACTTCCTTCATTGTTCCATTTCACATTACTACTGTCAATACCACGTATGGCAAGATTCATCTTTGCCAATCGCCAGGTAGTTTGGTTACTTTCTTGTCCGTAAATGGAGATATGATCAGCAGGGTTTAGTGAAAGTTTCTTGCCGTTACTCCTTCTGTAATGGTCTTGATGACTCTTGATAAATTTTTCGCTTTGCACAAACATGCCACCACTACCACAGCAAGGATCAAATACTCTGCCTTCATAAGGTTCGAGCATTTCAACCAACAATTTCACCACACTTCCTGGTGTATAGAACTGTCCGCCCTTCTTACCCTCAGCCAATGCAAACTCACCGAGAAAATATTCATACACCTTGCCCAATACGTCTTTGCTTTGCGCCTCTTTCGTGCCGAGAATTGCAGTGCTTATTAAATCAATTAAACCACCCACACTGGCCTTATCCAATTTTTCCTGAGCATACACTTTTGGTAAAACTCCTTTAAGGGAAGGGTTATCTCTTTCAATGGCATCCATTGCATCATCAATGTCTTTGCCAATTGTGGGGAGCTTGGCCCTGCCTTGCAACCATGTCCATCGGGCAGAGGGTGGCACATAAAATACCTTCTCTGCAACATATTCATTTTTGTCTTCCGGGTCTGCACCTTCATAATCTCCTTTGCCTTCTTTTAGCTTATTATAAATCTCATTAAAGGCGTCTTCAATGTATTTGAGGAATATGAGGCCCAGCACCACATGCTTGTATTCTGCAGCATCCATGTTTTTACGGAGCTTGTCAGCAGTCCTCCAGAGTTTTTTTTCTAAGGCTTCTTCCTGTTCAGCCTTTTTTGCTTTTGCCATTGAACTTGTCAGGGTTGTTTTGGGATTAATAAATTGGGGATATTCGGCCCAGACAACGGGCCCGGAACATGCCAGATACGGCTATTCCTTCTCTGATTTCTCTCACAGTCAGGGTTGGTGGCCATAATTTTATAAAAGTACTGATTTTTGGCTGGCGGATTGATGCTTACGTGTAGATTCCGGACCATGTTGACCCCCCCATTCCGTTTCATGTTGATCCACCATTCCGGAATGCCTGCCTGACGGCAGACAGGATGACCCACCCCCCTTGTTGAATACTTTTTATAAGGGGATTATTTTATTCCGGGATGCCTGCCTGTCGGCAGACAAGTTGACCCACCGGCAGGCTTTAATTGCTAAGCGCTTTTGACCGTTTTTTGCTCCCTAAAACCAGGGAGCAATGCCGCAAAAGCCAATCGTAATGGAACAGTTAAAACAGATTCTTTATTGAGCTGAAAATCTCCTCTTAACATTGCAGGCAAAGGGCGCGCAATAAACACCAATAATAATACGGTGATAAAACTCTTCATCGCCTGGCTCTTTTATGTGCAGTTTTTGTTATTATCGACCGGTATTCTTCTTTCGTTCTGTCAGTTCATTTGGCGTCATTCCATATTACTTGTTGAAAGCGAATGAAAATTGCGATAAGTGCTCAAAGCCCGCCAAAATTATTTGGACACTTTGCAAAGTCAATATTATCTTTGTAACTAAGATATTTACTTAATAAAGTATAAAATGAATAATGACGTAATCAAACGAATAAGAAAACTGAACCAACAATATGCATACACCTCTATTCAGATGCACGAAGCCATTGCCCGCAAGGCCGGGCTTTCAGGAACTGACCATAAATACTTAGGATTTTTAATACAAGAAGGGCAAATGACAGCGGGCGAGCTTTCAAATTTAACAGGTCTAACCACAGGTGCAGTTACAGGTTTAATAGACAGACTTGAAAAGAAAAAACTAGTGAAAAGACAATTTGCTGAAGACGACAGACGGAAGGTTATCATTGAGCCAAACACTAAAAATATAATGGCACTTTTAGTACCGCTTTATAAAGAATTCCGAAACAAGTCGGAAAAACTTACTACTTCATTTTCAATCAAGGAAATCAAAATCATTGAAACCTACTTTTTAAAAGCAATTGAAGTAATGAATGAAACAACAAATAAACTCAACAACAAATAATGGCAGAAAAAATAAAAAAATATGACGAATATGATCAGTAAGAGTTCATTTGTGTTTAGTTTTCATGATATTGACAAAACAAAACTCGAGGTTGTTGGGGGTAAAGGCGCGAACCTGGGGGAACTTACCGGGATTGAAGGAATCCAGGTACCGGATGGCTTTTGTATTTCTACTGAGGCTTTTAAAAGAATCATTGTCCGTGGGGACTCCTTCGGAGGGGAAACGCCGTCGATTAACGAATTACTGGATCAGTTATCGCTTCTAAAGGTGGAAGACCGGCATAAAATCGGTGAACTTAGCGGTGAGATTCGCAGGGTCATCGAAGGGATAGCCATTCCACAAGACATTAATGAAGAGATCACCCGCCTCCTCTCCAGGCTTGATGAACCTGCCGGCCGGCAAGGCAGGAAAAATGCCTATGCAGTACGATCCAGCGCAACAGCAGAGGATTTACCGACGGCATCCTTCGCAGGCCAGCAGGATACCTATTTGAACATTATCGGAAAGGAGGCAATCCTAAAGCATATCAGCAAGTGCTGGGCATCGCTATTTACCGAGAGGGCAGTAATTTACCGCCTTCAAAACGGCTTCGACCACCGTAAAGTCCATCTGGCTGTGGTTGTTCAGAAGATGGTCTTCCCGCAGGTGGCAGGAATTTTGTTTACTGCCGATCCCGTCACTTCTAATAGGAAAGTGTTATCCATTGATGCCAGCTTCGGACTTGGTGAGGCCCTGGTCTCCGGCTTAGTAAACGCTGATATCTATAAAGTGCGTAACGGCACGGTTATCGATAAGAAGATATCCACCAAGAAACTGGCTATGTATGCCTTAAAAGATGGCGGTACGAAGCAACAGGAGATTGAGCCTGGACGGCAGAACAGGCAAGCGCTCACCGATGAACAGATTTTGCAGCTTGAGCGCATGGGCAGAAAGATCGAAGAACATTTCGGCAGTCCCCAGGACATCGAATGGTGTTTGGTTGATGATACATTTTATATTGTCCAGAGTCGGCCGATCACTACTTTATACCCGATCCCTGAAGCGAATGATCCGGAAAGTCATGTCTATGTATCTGTTGGCCATCAACAAATGATGACCGACCCGATGAAGCCATTGGGACTATCTGTATGGCAGTTAACAGCTGCCCGACCCATGTATACAGCTGGCGGACGGCTATTTGTTGATGTTGCGCCTGATCTAGCTTCCCCCGCGAGAAGAGAAGTTTTGGTCAATGTCCTAGGAAAATCCGATCCAGTTATCAAAGACGCATTTATGACCATCTTAGGGCGGGGAGATTTTATTAATCCACTACCTGATGAAAAAACAGAATCTGGTTCCGATAAAAGCAATAAAGGTGCCCCGCCCGCGAATTTTCAAACCCTCAACGAATACGATCCAACAATCGTTTTAGATTTGATGAAGCGTAGTCAAACAGGAATAGAAGCGTTAAAAAAAACCATTCAAACGAAATCAAGATCGGATCTGATAGATTTTATCCTGGAAGATATCCAGCAATTGAAAAAGAGTTTATCTGATCCACAAAGTTTTGGCGTGATCATGACTGCTATGAATGCTGCTTCATGGATCAATGAAAAAATGAAGGAGTGGTTAGGTGAAAAAAACGTAGCAGATACGCTTTCTCAATCTGTGCCCAACAATATTACTTCAGAAATGGGTCTGGCACTTTTGGATGTTGCTGATGTGATTCGTCCTTATCAAGAACTCATTAAATATTTACAGCAGGTAAACAATGATAACTTTTTTGATGAACTAGCCACGTTTGATGGTGGACAGGAAGCACGGGACGCTATCAATGCTTTTCTTAACAAATATGGAATGAGGTGTGCCGGGGAAATTGATATTACGAGAACCCGTTGGAGCGAAAAGCCAGCCACACTCATTCCTATGATTCTTAACAATATAAAAAACTTGGAGCCGGGTGCTGGCAAGCGGAAATTTGAGCACGGACGACAAGAAGCGTTAAAAAAGGAAGAAGAGTTATTAAATCGATTGAAACCATTACCGGATGGTGAGCAAAAAGCCAAAGAAACAAAAAAAATGATCAACTTGATCCGGAATCTCAGTGGTTATCGTGAATATCCCAAATACGCCATTGTTAGTCGCTACTTCATGTATAAGCAGGCTTTACTGAAGGAAGCCGGACGACTCGTAGAAGCCAACGTTATTCACGAAGAAGAAGATATTTACTACC
>JBGPHC010000057.1:0-6675 GCA_041484195.1 Agriterribacter sp.
CAACGGCCTCTTTTGCAGGCCAGCTGGATACGTATCTAAACATTATCGGAAAGGAGGCCATTCTAAAGCACATCAGCAAGTGCTGGGCATCGCTATTTACCGAGAGGGCAGTAATTTACCGCCTTCAAAACGGCTTCGACCACCGTAAAGTCCACCTCTCTGTGGTTGTTCAGAAGATGGTCTTCCCGCAGGCGGCAGGAATTTTGTTTACTGCCGATCCCGTCACTTCTAATAGGAAAGTGTTATACATTGATGCCAGCTTCGGACTTGGTGAGGCCCTGGTATCCGGCCTGGTGAATGCTGATATCTATAAAGTGTGTAACGGCAAGGTTATCGATAAGAAGATATCCACCAAGAAACTGGCTATTTATGCCTTAAAAGATGGCGGTACGAAAGAGCAGGAGATTGAGCCTGAGAGGCAGACCAGGCAAGCGCTGACGGATGATCAGATCTTAGAGCTTGGTCGCATAGGAAGAAAGATCGAAGAACATTTCGGCCGTCCCCAGGACATCGAATGGTGTTTGGTTGATGATACATTTTATATTGTCCAGAGTAGGCCAATCACTACTTTATACCCGATCCCCGCCCGAATGACCCGGTCGGGCGGGCCTGAAGCTAGCCCGATGGCTATCGGGACAGAAAATCATGTTTATATATCAGTCGGTCATCAACAAATGATGACCGACGCCATGAAACCACTAGGATTGTCTTTTTGGCTGTTAACAACTCCTGCATCTATGCGTACAGCTGGCGGAAGGCTGTTTGTCGATGTTACACCCATGCTGGCTTCGCCTGTCAGCAGAAAAACCATAATAGATGTCCTGGGAAAATCCGATCCGATCATAAAAGGCGCACTTACAACCATCCTAGAGCGCGGAGATTTTATAAAGTCGTTACCGGATGATAAAAAAGAATCAGGTCCCGGTAAAGGCAGTAAAGCTGTGTCTCTGCCAAATTATCAAACACTAAACGAATACGATCCAACAATCGTTTCTGATTTGATCAGTAGTAGTCAAACATCGATAGAAGCGTTAAAAAAAAATATCCAAACGAAATCAGGATCAGATCTGTTTGATTTTATCCTGGAAGATATCCAGCAATTAAAGAAGACCTTATCTGATCCACAGAGTTTTGGTGTGATCATGACTGGTATGAATGCTTCATCATGGATCAATGAAAAAATGAACGAATGGTTAGGCAGGAAAAATGCAGCAGACACACTTTCTCAATCTGCACCTAATAATATTACTTCGAAAATGGGCCTGGAGCTATTGGATGTTGCAGATGTGATTCGTCCTTATCCGGAAGTAATTGATTATTTACAACAGGTAAAAGATGATAACTTTTTGGATGAACTGGTTAAGTTTGATGGTGGAAAAGAAACCCGGGACGCTATCTATGCTTATCTCAACAAATATGGAATGCGATGTAGCGGAGAAATCGATATTACCAGAACTCGTTGGAGCGAAAAACCAACTACACTTGTTCCCATGATTCTCAATAATATCAAAAACTTTGAGCCTAATGCCGGCAATCGGAAATTTGAACAAGGGAGACAGGAAGCTTTGAAAAAAGAACAGGAGTTATTGGATCGATTGAAGCAACTATCCGATGGTGAACAAAAAGCCAAAGAGACAAAACGAATGATCGACCTGATCCGGAATTTCGCCGGTTATCGTGAATATCCAAAATACGGTATGGTTAATCGCTACTTCGTTTATAAACAGGCTTTACTGAAAGAAGCCGAACAACTCGTACAAGCCAACGTTATTCATGAAAAAGAAGATATATACTATCTCACTTTTGAAGAACTTCGCGAAGTGGTACGCGCAAATAAACTGGATTACCAGATCATCAGCAAACAAAAAGATGAGTACAAAATCTATGAAAAACTAAACCCGCCACGTGTTATCACATCTGATGGTGAAATCATTGCAGGTAAGTACAACCGAGAAAATCTCCCAGCCGAAGCTATTGTAGGTCTGGCTGTTTCTTCCGGGGTTATAGAGGGACGAGCACGTGTTATCTTAAACATGGAAGATGCTGATCTGGAAGATGGAGATATATTAGTCACCTCCTTTACTGACCCTAGCTGGACAACATTGTTTGTATCCATAAAAGGCCTGGTCACCGAAGTTGGTGGACTCATGACCCATGGAGCAGTTATCGCACGTGAATATGGCTTACCAGCAGTTGTTGGAGTAGAAAATGCTACCAAGCTGATAAAAGATGGGCAACGAATTCGCGTGCATGGAACGGAAGGGTATGTAGAAATCCTATAAACAGGGGAAGGCAATATAAAATAGGCTTCATAGATATTTACGAATTAGTCTATAAACAAAAAGCTATTGCTATAATTCATTATTTGCCACAGCATGGCCAAACAAAATAAAGAGTTGTCTTTACGCTTATATCCGAAGGAAAAAAGAGAGATTGGACAGAAGGAACCATCAGCAATATTTTTGAAGACGCGGAAAATAGAATTAAAAATGTCAGGCATTTTAAATTTAATAATTTCAATACACTTGAATATATGGACACCCAAATATTTACTGTAAATAGAATTGAAGACTTTGATTATTTTAACCATGGCGACCAAACATTTATTAACTCAGACAAAACAAAGTAAGAATGCCTGCCGGTAACAGCACCTTGCCAAAAGCGGGGCGGACGTGCGAATATGAACAGTAAAGCAATTAATGAACAATAGTGGTAGCTTGACAGGTTGGTGCTACGAAAGCCCCGCCTTCCAGCGACAATGTCAAGCTATACTATAGGGTAAACGAAAAGTTTCCATGCGATGATGCGAAAAATGATAAGTATGATGAGAAAAAGAAAGGAATGTCTGTTCCCCCCCCCCAACCAGATTCGGATAATAATGAGCCAGCGGCCAGATGAAATAATTAACGGGATAAAGACAGTTAATTATGCTGAAATTGTTCAGGCATTTGAAGAAAATGAAAATGCTTTGACGATAACGGGTAGGGTTGCTCTTACCGTGAAAGAGCATCGGATTGAATTCGCTGTCTCAATATATCCGCAGTATCCTTTGCAGTTTCATGATATGGAAACGATCAGGTTTGTTAACCGGGATTTGCTGGACTATGATCACGTAAATGGCGATGGTTCCTTTTGTGTACACACTTTTCATAGTCCAGTGATGGAAAGAAAGATACAACTGGATTTCAACTCCATGAAACACTGGATCACTAGATACTTTATCAATAAGGAGAAAGATGTTCATTATGAACATATCGTTGTTTCACCAGCTTCCAACGCCGTTCTGAATTCTGTGAACTTCATTTGCCCGTAATCTCAAAATCCAGGAATTCTAGGATGACAAAAACAGCGAAGAAACTGGCAAGTGCATAATTTAGTTTGATTGACGATTCACCTGTGAAGATTGAAAACATTCACGACCGCCCGCATGACCTAAGTATGCGGCTTAGCATTTGCGCAGTTCTATTCCCAAGTACTACAATCAAGTTAGTATTCCAGGAATCATTCCTGTTTAATAGAAACCGGGAATCTATCCGGAAACTACTTCTCAAAATATCCTTATAAACCTACTTAGTTCTTCTTCCCGCTCACGCAACCAAAAAAGGATCATCACAACTTTTTGGGGAAGGTCTTTTAATTCAATTAATTTGATATTCATATTTGCGCCGCGTACAGAAGACATGGGCTCAATTGAGATGCCAAGGCCCGCTTCTACCAGCCGCAATACGCCTATAGAATGCGCCGACTCATGCGCCACTCTTGGTTTAAAGCCAAATCCCTGGCAAATCTGCAGTATCGCTTCAACATAACCAACGCCCGTCGAAAGCTGCGGTAAAATAAATGTCTCACTTTTTAAAACAGATAAATCGGTGAGTTTCTTTTTTGACAATGGATGACGACCAGGCAAAATCAATACAAAATTCTCCCTGTATAAGATTTTGGAGCCCACTTCCGGAGGCAACACAATATTTGGTGCAACACCCATATCCGTTTTCCGTGTCAGCAACATTTCAATTTGTTGAAAGTTTGAAGTTTCCTGCGCAATGGTTTTCAGGTCTGGCCACTTATTTTTCACCTTAACCAAAAAAGAAGGTACCACGGTGTTCATGGCGGAACTCGAATGGGTAATCCTGACTTCCCCAGCTTCGCCGTTATGCACTTGTGCGGTTCGAATAATTGTTTTGTTCAGGTCTTGTAATATCCTGTGTGCCTCTCTTTGAAAAAATATACCTGCCTCCGTTAAAGTAACGGTTCTCTTGCTCCTGTTAAATAGTATTGCGCCCATTTCATTTTCCAGCAATTGTATCTGCCTGCTCAAAGCAGGCTGAACAATATTCATTTGCCCGGCGGCTTTTCTGAAATTGAGTGTGTCACTTAAAACCAGGAAATTCTTAATTTGCTGAATATCCATTGCAATCAAAAAAAGTTATCAATTAATCAAAATTAAGCATTTTATTTTATCAGATAAACAGCCTTGCTTTGCACCGAAAGAATCATGCCAGGATGAAATTTTCGGGAAATGAATATAACCAAATAAGGCGGCCGGCATTAATTCTTGTTGACATTCAAAAGGGATTTGAGAACGTTGAATATTGGGGAGGACAGCGAAATAATCCTGACGCCGAATTACGGGCAAGCGAGCTGCTGAAAATATGGAGGGATAATGGGCTCCCGGTTTTTCATGTGCAGCATTGTTCCTCCATAACAACTTCTTTGCTTCATGAAACCCATGCCGGAAATCAATTTAATGACCTGGTTGTTCCTGCCGAAGGAGAACCCATAATAAAAAAGAATGTCAACAGCGCATTCATTGGAACTGACTTGCAGTTTCTGCTTGACAATGCTAATATCTCCACTCTTGTAATTGCCGGCTTAACTACCGACCATTGCATTTCAACAACTACCAGGATGGCCGGGAATTTAGGGTATGAAACTTTTCTTGTCGCTGATGCAACGGCCACCTTTAATAAAAAAGGCATTGACGGGCAAAATTTTCCGGCTGAACTCATTCATCAAACCGCATTGGCCAGTTTAGATAAAGAGTTTGCAACAATTATCACAACAGATTTAATAAAGCAATCCATGCGATCTAAACCGAACACCAAATCAAAATTATGAACAGAGAAAAAACAAAACTGGTTGCTGCCCAAAATAGGACAACGATTGTTTCACCTTTATGCATTAAACATTAACGCAACTTGATTCTTTTAAACAATAAACTTAAACTATCCTTGATAATGAAAAATTCCTTTAAGTTTTATTTGCTATTGCTTTCTCTTCAAATTGCTGTCACAGGGCCGGTTAAGGCCCAGCTAACAAGTATCCCAAGGGGAGGCAATAAAACAGCATCTGTCAGCGAGCAGATCGGCATCACTAATGTAATAATTCACTACAGCCGGCCGGGAGTTAAAAAAAGGGATGGCCATATCTGGGGCGGACTGATTCCTGTGGGTTATACCGAGCTTGGATACGGCATTAAAAAACCTGCGCCCTGGCGAGCCGGCGCAAATGAGAATACAACCATTGAATTTACCACAGATGTTAAGATTGAAGATCATGAGCTGCCCGCCGGCAGGTATGGATTTTTTGTAGCATACGATCCTGGCGAGTGTACTGTTATCTTCTCGAAAAATTCAACATCGTGGGGAAATTTCTTTTATAATCCGGAAGAAGATGCCTTGCGTGTAAAGGTAAAGCCGGTAAAAACCGATAAAAGTGTAGAGTGGCTAAAATATGAATTTGGTGAGCAAACACCTGCAAGCGCTACCGTTCAATTACAATGGGAAAAGCTCATGATCGCTTTTAGAATTAATGTTGATGTGATAAATACGCAGATCGAATCTTTCAGAAAAGAATTGCGCGGCGATAAGGCCTTGCCGGGAAGTTGGCAGGCATGGAACCAGGCCGCCGCTTATTGTGCCACAAATAAAACCAACCTCGAAGAAGGCTTATTGTGGGCAGATAGTTCGCTAAGTGCCACTTTTGGCGGAGCCAGTAATTTCATAGCATGGCAAACCAAGGCTGCTATACTCGATAGCATGGGGCGCAAAGCCGAAGCGGCAGAGGTAATGAAGAAAGCTATGCCTTTGATGGACATGATACAGGGCTATACTTATGGTTATAGCCTGATCGCCACCAATCCAAAGGAAGCTTTCGTAATATTTAAAATGGTCTACGACAAATATCCCAACACGCTATTTAGTAATATAGGCATGGCAAGCGGGTATTCGGCATTTGGCGACTATAAGAAAGCCCTTTCCTTTGCACAAAAGGCGCTGCCACAAGCCAAAGGAGGCAACAAGGCAGAGATTGAAAAAAATATCAGGGATCTGCAAAACGGTAAGGACATGAATAATTAGCCTTTCATTAGTATCTCGTTAAGATCAAATGTAGTTCTTTGAAAGTCTTGATGCGCTTGTGCCTCAGGCGAATTTATGCGCGTGACGATTTGAATTGGCGAAATCCATAACTTTCTGAAAATCAGGAAGTTTATGAATCAAGGTAAATACGTCTTTGCACAGATAGGTTCATTTATTCCACAGCGAGTCTTTGACACTATAGTCAACCGTTATAATGGGGATTATCGCGTTAGACATTTTACTTGTTGGAACCAGTTACTGTGCATGATGTATGGCCAATTGAGTAATAGAGATAGCTTAAGCGATTTGGTACTTA
>JBGPHC010000058.1:0-5586 GCA_041484195.1 Agriterribacter sp.
GAGGGCGAAATGAAAGAAATTGCCTTGATCTATGTGGCCAAGGGAATTCCTGAACAGCAGGCCGATCAAATGGCTACTGAGATCATGAAAGATAAAACGAATGCTCATGCACTATTGGTGAGAGAAGAACTGGGCATCAATGCGGCAGAATTAAAAGGCTCTGCCATACAGGCTGCTCTATACTCGTTTATCTTGTTTTCGGTGGGAGCCATCATACCCCTGGCCCCTTTCATATTCACCAGCGGTACCAAAGCAATTATTCTGAGCGTGGTTTTTAGCGCGGTTGGGCTATTTTTAATTGGTAGTGCCATTACCCTATTTACAGGGAGGAATCTTTGGTTTTCAGGTTTCAGGCAGGTCCTATTTGGGCTGATAGCCGCGGCAATTACTTTTGGCATTGGAAAGTTGATTGGCGTTGCGATAGCTTAAAATCGTCAGCTCCCAACACCCGCTTATTTGTTAGGGGGTTAATTCTATTTCCTTTGAAATTGCAGTTGATATTGATAAACCTGATATATACAAGGTTCTATAAAGGCAGAAATTGAATTTTAGTATCGGTGCAGTTCAAAATAATTTGATGAGGCGAATGCGGAAAACTTGCTTTCTAAAAGATTATTTACTTGTCGAAGGTTCTCTGTCTTCTGTCCGGTTAAGAGTGTAGCTGAAATCTTCATTGCCCACGAGTAAATTGCCTTCTGCGTCTGTAAAAAACAAAATATTATCGTCTGCCTTTAGCAGGTAAAGAGGGTCAGGCCACTGCGGTAAATTGAGCTTGTATATTATCCTTCCATTTTTCCGGATGATTTCCCAATTGCCCTTCGCCATCGTTTCTTTTTTATATGCTCTCCCGCCTTCCAGGCAATTGGATGGTTTCCCTGTTACGGAATCGGTGAACAAAATAATATACCATTTCATCTGATTGCAGGCCGGGACAGCTTTTCTTCCCAAAAGCTCAGATAATTCCTGACAGAGTGTTCTTCCCTGGAAGGCCATTACATATTCAGGCATGGACTGCTTTGAGGGAAGATTGAACTGGTCGCTCTTCACAGGTGTATTATTGTTTAGTGCATAGCTGTATCCTCCGTTCCCAGAAAGCAGATTTTTATTCCGATCGATCAAATGAAGTAAATTGGAATTTATTTCCAGTATTGAGATGATTCGACCCTCCCTCTGCAAAACAAAATAGTGTCCTTGTTTGCTGAGCTTACCTGAAAATGCAACTTCTTTTCCATCCACAAATCCTTTTGTTCCCCCTTTTGACACACCGTATCGACAATCCAGCTCATAGCTATCGGGGCGAATCACCAGTTTCCACCTGATAAAATCTATGGAATCCGTCAATGAGATGCCCAGAAATTCTCTCACGACTGCAGGTGCCGGTGTACTTCCAGCATAAGGGATTTCCTTGCCGCTTGTATTACAGCCAATAGATATCAATGCTAAAAGAGCAGAAAACGTTTTCATGCCTTTTTTTTTACAAATTTCCCACCGCTCTCGGATCTGAAAAACGGTTTACACCAATTGAAGCATTTACTTGATGAAATAAGAAAAACATTGAGAGCTTCAATCGTGTTTTTCTTCAGGGATGAATTTGCCCGGTGCACCTATATAACTAACAACCGGGTCTTTTAGAATAGGTTCGTTTCAGAAGAGAATGAATGGAATGGTGGCATAATAGAAATGCCTTCTCTTTTTATAGGCAGGATTATAGAGTTTTTCTATTTTGTTTCCTTCACCCGCCATTTGGTGAATCATTCAGGTCAGGAGACTTTTTAAGCCATCTTCTGTAAAAGAATAACCCAATAGGCATAGGAAACCAAAAAGACAAAAGCCTGTAGACCAGTGTGACAATAATAGCTGTACCCAAAGGAACGCCCAGGTTTACAAAGAAGAAACTCATGCTGCTTTCATAAAGAAGGAGAGCCCCTGGTAAAAACGGCAGTAATGAAATGATTTTGGTACTTATCAAACTAAGCAGGACAACATAGGCTGAAACGGGAATACCCAGCCCATAAAATAATGCATACAGGGTGAACCCATCCGCGGCAGCTACCATCAGTTGAATCAGGAAAGTTTTTACTACTGTGCCCTTATTATTTTTCAGAAAAGTCAATAATTGCACATCATTTTTAGAGATTCCCTGCTGCTGTATCTGCTTATTTACTTTTTCGAATAGTTTTTTAAACAATTTTATCTTTTGTACCTTCTTAAAAAAGTGTTCCAGGAATTTCTTTTTCCCGGCAAGTGCTATAAAAGTTCCAAAAACGAGGTAAACAATGAAGCCGACGGCAAGTGTAACTGTAAAAACGTGTGGTAACTTATAAAAAAACAGGCAGGTGATCAGCAGGAAAAGTATGACGATTTCCATTGCCGCATAAAAGATCAGCAATTCCGCCAGGATTAAGGAAACGATTTGTGCTACCCTTAAATTGAATTTGGCCAGGAAATTAAAAATAAAAGTATTTCCGCTGATTCCCGCGCTTGGCATAGTCTGATTAAAAAATAATGAAATAATAGAAGCCCTGAGAAGGTCCCATAGCCGGGGTAATTGGGTCAATTTTTGAGCTCTTAATAATAAGCGATAAATGATGGCAGTGAAAAAGTAGGTGAAGAATTGTGCAAATATTGCAGTGATCAGCCAGTAAACATTCACCTTTTCAAGGAGCTTGAATTCTTTTTTAATTTCTGAAAAATAATATACTACAAAGCCGAAAATAAGAGCAAATAAAATGAAGAAAAATAACCAGGACCTGGCCTTTATCTTTTGATTATCATGGAAAATTTTATCATTGTCAGTAATATCAGGCATGGCTTCGTATTTTATTAAATCATTTCCTGATTGTTGCCCAAACAAAAATGGTTAGTTTTTTTTGTAACTTAAAAGATAAGCTTTAAAAATAAAAACATATGTGATTAATAACATTCATCTCCCTGCTATTTAGCATCCCGATGCGTCGGTCAGGACCTGTTTCTGAAGTTTAATTCTGTTATCAATGCCGCCTTCGCTTTTCAGCCACCGTAGTGATACGAAGGTGGCAAAGCTTACACTTACGCCGATGCTTCGTTCGACGCCATAGGCCATGGCCGACGGTGTGAGCGTAGGAGCGCGTCGGACAATGCTGACTGGAGCGGTCCAATATCGAAGTTTTGTATGCGAGATTTGACCAAATTCACCGAAATTGGACTTAACGAATATGACCTGCAATTATGGCTAAAATACATGCCTGCGAAAAGCTCAAGCTTTTTGCTGATATTTTGGATTCTGGCATAAATAGTCATTACCAGAAGTCCAAATTGCTCTTCCTGACCGTCTTTGCAGGCATGATCCCTGTATTTTCGAACTGTACGGGCGCAATTGATCAGAAACACGCCGCCCCTGATTCAACCTATCTGCTTACAGGCAAAATCAAGGGGATCCATTCGGGCTGGATCTATATTAAGCATCGCCAATCGAGCGTTTCGCGAGTCGACTCCGCCCGAGTCGAAAATGAAATGTTTTCTATTAAGGGCCTCGCTGGAGCTCCGGAATTCTGCAATATGGGCTTTCAAACTGAGGGAAAGAAAGATTATTTTTTTGGCTTCTTCCTTGAAAGTGGACAGATGACAATGACGGCGGATCGGGATTCCTTGGATGATTCGTCAGTAAAATTCACAGGAAGTCCGACACAAAATGAATTCAAAGAGTTTCAACAATCGGCAAGACCCATCGATTCCGCATCCTACCAACTTCAAATAACACTTGATAAGATCGATCCGATGAATAGTGTGAAAAAAGATAGTATAAACGCGGCTCTTCAGAAATTAGAAAATAAGCGAAAAGAACTTATAAGACATTTCGCGGAAACTCATCCTCATTCTTATGTCGCCGCATTTGAGGTCTACTCCTACTACTCAGGTGAAAAGGATTTAGTTCAGGCAAAACAGATATACGACTCCCTGGACGAGCAGATACAACAATCCTATTTCGGAAAATTGATCAAAACCAGATTAGAGATACCAACGGGGAGCTATTTCATTCATGGAATCGCCCGATGCGTTACGTGAAAATGCCGCTCCCGACATGGCAAAAAAGAAACCGGCATAAGCCCATTCTTTTAAAAGGCTGAACTTTGGAATCAAAATAGCTCTTACTCCAAGTATTTTCCAGATACCAAGGATGTACAAGAAATATAATGGATAACCTAATTGAACAATTAAATCAACATTCCCTTTTGTATGAAATATTTGCTCCAAGCCACCTGATAGCGTTCCCAATGCCAATAGTATAGTAACTATCCAATAGGCAATTCTTTTTTCTTTTCTGCTATGCTTTTTGTTTTTTCCGTTTTTAGATTATTTGATTAAGTGTTACCTGCGATCCAAAAAGGAGTTCGAATGAACGCAAACTGAGGTAATATCTGAAAGTCTGATTAATTTATTTTCTCATCCCTGCCTGCCGGCAGGCAGGGAATTACTGATCATTTAATCCCTTTCCATTGAGAATTTGCTGCATACATTTTTCAACCCTTGACTCCCGGGTTTTGGATTGTTTGGGTGCAGAAAAATAAAGATTGTATGCTCTTTGCCGTCCTGGTGTCAATGCATCAAAAGCGGCTTTCAAGGCAAGAATTTTATCTGATTTCTTTTGAAATTCTTCAGGAAATATGAGTTTTGTTTTCTCTTTAAAATTCACTTTCAAACCGGCTTTTTCCACTTCAATGGCTTCATAAATATAGGCTTTCAGGATGGGTCCCATCTCAACTATTTCCCGAACATTGGTGAACCGAATCTGTCGCCCCGCCTGCACATTCTTCGTTTGTTGGATTAGAATACCATTGGCATCATTTAACAAGGCACCTTTGAAAAACAGAAGCGCACAGTATTCTTTAAATACATGTATTAAAACGATGTTACTTTCCTGCCTGCCGGCAAGGCAGGTCTGAAACGTGTAACAAGGAACACCCCACTTCAATTCTTCGGTCAGCCCACAGTCAAGAATGATCATTCTCAATTTCTCGATTTCTTCCTGCCACTTTCCTGCCTTACCGGCAGGCAGGTTGGCTTTACTGAAGTAAAAATCAACCTTAGGATTCATTCCACTCTTTGTCATAGTATGTTATTGCAAAATTTAGATCCTTAGCGACCCACGGAACGCCCTGGCACCATAGTAAGATTCTGCACCATTGTGATACACGAAGACATTGCCGTAGCGGAAATCAGCAAAGATGGCACCACCGAGTTTTCTAATCTCAGAAGGTGTTTTCACCCAGCTCGATGTTTTCGTATCGAAATTTCCAAGTTTCTGCAATTCTCGATATTGTTCTTCCGTTAAAAGTTCAATGCCCATGGCAGCAGCCATATCACTAGCGTTATTTTCCGGTTTATGTTCTTTTCTTGACTCCAGCGCTTCTCCATCGTAACAGACACTTCTGCGGCCTTTAGGACTTTCTGCTGAACAATCATAAAAAATGTATTCGCCCGTCTTCTTATCAAACCCGACAACATCCGGTTCGCCGCCCGTTCTTTCCATTTCACTGAGCGACCACAGTGTTTTAGTATTGGCTTCCAGTTTTGCTTGTACTTTAGCCCATTCAAGACCTTTGTGGC
>JBGPHC010000059.1:0-5053 GCA_041484195.1 Agriterribacter sp.
ACATCTTTCAACCAGTTAAATGGATTGACGCCGTGGAGCTTACCGGTGCCGAGCAGAGCGTAAAGCATGGCGCTGCGCTGTGCGGCTTCATGAGATCCGGCAAATAAATAATTCTTTCTTCCTATCGCAACGGGTCGTATTGCATTTTCTACCGGGTTGTTATCGATATTTAATTTTCCGTCTGTGGCATAAAGACTCAGCGTATCCCATCGTGCGATACTATACCCAAGTGCTTTGCCGATCACGCTTTTTGGCAGCACTTCGGTGTAAGCCTTTTTCATCCAGATTCCAAGGGATTGCAATATAGGAACGGCCTCCTGATGTCTCAACTGTTGACGCTGACCTTCAGAAAGATCTTTTGCCTTGCGTTCGATTTCATAAAGCATTTGTATTTGCTGCAGGCCATATTGCGCACGGTCCTTATCATTGCCTTGCGCTTCATAAAACTTCCGGCGTGTATGGGGTGAAGCATGACTAATTGAGAAGTTCTTTGATATATTCCGGACTAACCTCCTGGTGCAACTGTACGCCGCTTCCACTGGAAAAGATCACGGATGCAAAAATACTATTCCGCGAATCGTGAAATTGCAAAGGAACAAATCCACCACAAACGGGTGGGTCAACCTGTCTGCCGACAGGCAGGCATCCCGGAATCGTTTATACGAGTAATGAAAACTACTAGAGACGATATTGTGCTGGCAGAAAGCCTTTTGGTTTAAACCTGATTTTTCCCACTCACTGATTTTTGAAAACATCATCTCCCGGCTCTTTTCTTGTTTGAACATCCTGAATAAATTTCCGGTAAAAATATTTCCAGAAATTTCTTTAACCAACAGGTGCTTCACCGGAAGGATACATCTCATCGGAGAAAACCATTAGAGAATTATTACAGGTAAATTATTACTTATGTGGGTTAGGGCTATTCTTTAGCAGGAAATGTGGATTAAGCAAGAGGATATGCTTGGTTTATAGGCTTTGTTACCAATATAATTATCTCCTTTACACACAATTTTCATACATTGAAATTTATGAGAAAAATATATGTCATATAATGTATTTATATTCTTCAACTATAAACCTTATGTTATGAAACAAATTAAGCATTCTGATCCAAGAGAAATAATTGAGGGTTCAAATGCCAAATTCTTTCAAATCTTTCTCCAAACCGAAACAGGCTCATTGTATTCCTGGGCAAATTCTGGTTTTCAAAATGTTATTGATGGTCATAATGATGCACACCTTTTTCAAAGACATCAAGTTGTAAAAGCATATTATGATGCGTTGATTGATGCAAGGGAAGAAAGTAGCCCACCTCTATTTGCCGGTACTGCAAGTTTAGACATTCTACCTTTATTACTACCTCCTTTTGTTGGTGGTTCAAATGCTTCAAATAGCAAGCAGAATGATAGATAGAATGTGCTGGAAAAGACAATGATGAGAATCACTAGCTAGCTACATTCCTATATGCAAATTGCCTCCATTGCATTTTCTAAATCTTATAGAAGGTATAGCTATTTGCTTAATATTTCCATTTCCTTTTGCATTCTTAGTATTCTTTCTTTCTGCCATTGTTAAACCCCTGCACCAACCAAACTTTTCTCGATTATGAATCACGATTTCATGGGATTTTTTATTGTCGGTGCTCCCTGGAAACATTATCAGAACGATTGAGATTCTCCAGCGGGAAACACCAACAATGGCACTTTCCGTCTTGGTTGGTGTTTCCCGTTTTACTAAAGAAATACCTGCATCCAGAGCGGTAGGGGACCACCAGCCAAACTGCCCTTCGATTATTAATCACGATTTCATAGTATGCTTTGTAATTCATGATTTTATCATTCACGTAAAAATGGGTGATGCCCTTTATTTTGCGATTAAAAGGAAGAACAGCAAAAGCCCGGTTACGAAAGCTGTTTGGGATCCGGCCATCACATACGAAGACTAAATGATGGCGGCTTAATATCTTTTATGACGAGAGCCACCAATTCACGGTAATTTATATTCTTTCAATGCCGTTTTTCGGGTAGCCCGTTTCAGCTAATGTTATTTTAGATTCGTTACCAGGGGTAAATCCCGCACCCTTTTTCCGCATGCCCGGTACACGGCGTTCACAATGGCGGCAGCGGCGGGTCCCTGTGCCGCTTCTCCTGCTCCCATGGCTTCTTCCGTGGGTCTATCCAGCACGGTTACTTCTACCTCCGGCACCTGGCCGAAGCGGAATATGGGATAAGTTGCCCAATCGCGGCTGATGATATGCGCTTCATCGAAATGCACCTGCTCCTGGAGGGTCCAACTGGCTGATTGAATCATGCCTCCTTCAATTTGGTTCCTGATTCCATCCAAATTAATTACTTCACCCGCATCGGTGACCGCCCACATTTTTTGCACCCGCACCTCTGCATTCTTCATATCAACGGCAACCCGCGCCGCTACGGCGCAATAAGTTCCAGAATTTTTGTAGCGCGAAAAAGCCATGCCCATTCCGGTGTGTGGCCTTTCCTGGTCCCTGGTGATTGATTGCAATTTCCTGATCACCTCCTTGGCCCTTTCGTCTTGCAGGTGCAGCAGGCGAAATTCGTATGGATCTTTTCCCGCCCTTTCTGCAAGTTCATCCATGAAAGATTCAATCGCGAATATGTTGGCATAAGCGCCCAGACTGCGTAATGATGATACCCGCAAAGGGCCTCTGAAAAAATGCGCTTCTACCTGTTGGTTGGGAATGTTGTAATAGGGTTCCGCATTGCGGGAACCTCCGCCAGAGAAGCCTGAAGATTTGCCCGGGAAGGGTTTTTCAAGATAACGTGCAGCCAGGATATTTTCGGCGTTACCGCCGGGCCGCGCGCCGTGCGTATCAGACCACAAATCGTATTTCCAATCACTGATCTTTCCGGCTCCATCCAGCCTGGCCTCCACTTCCATGATCATGGCGCTGCCATAAGGTTCCCAACCATGCTCATCTTCCCGCGACCACTGTAGCCTCACGTGTTTGCCGGGATATGCCCTGGCCACCATGGCGGCATCGGCGGCCACATCATCGGCGCCATTATGCCCATAACATCCTGATCCGGGCACCCCTTTCACATGAATGGTCTCTGAGGGTATGCGAAGCAACTTAGCCAGCGAATCCCGAAGTGGGTAAACGCCCTGGCTATGCGTCCATACGTTCAGCCCATTTTGAGTGTACAATGCTACGGCACAGGAAGGCCCAATGGATCCATGCATGATATAGGGCTTGAAATACCGGGCCTTCACCGTAGTATTTCCATCCAACGGGCTTATGCTTCCTTTTTCGGTTACCCGTTGGGTTTGTGAGGGCAGGGCTTTGAGGTAATCTGCCAGTTGCTCTGCTTTTACCTTTGGAAGCGGAGCATCAACTGACCATTTTGAATTTTCTTTCAGCATTTGAGAGGCGAGGATGGCCTGGTATTCATCCGCTGCAATTACGGCGAGGAAGCTTCCGTCGGCCACTATTTTTATCAGGTCCGGCAATTTTTTCTTTACGGCCTGCCCGTCAAACTGCAGCAGCCTTGCACCATAAACCGGGGGGCGAACGATGCGGGCATGCACCATACCAGGGAAACGCAGGTCCTGCACATAAACAGGTTCGGCCCTAACCATGCGGGTTATGTCATCGCGGGGAATCGCTTTTCCTACGAGCTCGTATTTGTCTTTTGGCTTTAACGCAACCGGCTGATGAATCTCATCTGTCAATTGTCTTCCATCAAGCAGCTCTGCAAAATTCAATATTCGATCGCTATTTTTCACGCCGATCTTTCCTTTTGCCAGGGTAAGATCAGGCACCGGCACATTCAGTTTTTGCGAGGCCAGTTCAAGTAGTTTTTGGCGCGCGAGGGCGGCGGCATTTCTAACAGACATGGCGCTGCCTTCAATGGAGCCACTGCCGGCAGTGTACCCTTCGTTGGGAGTGCGACCCGTCTCTGCGAGCCATACTTCTACCTGTGCCATATCCATATTCAGTTCTTCTGCTGCCACCTGTGCAATAGCCGTACGGATGCCCTGGCCCAATTCCATTTTGCCTGTGAGTACCCTGACCCTGCCATCGGCCAGTATTTCAAGCCAGGCATTAATGGTGGCGTATTGCATCGGGCCCCGGGGATGCTCCTCTAATAACGTGGAGGAATACTCGAATGAAGGGCTGCCAAGCCAGAACCCTATTGTAAGGCTGCCCGCCGTTTTTATGAAATTTCTCCTGGAACTATGCATGACTGACAGAAATTGGTTGAAAAAAGTAGATTATTATCAGCGCTTGTCTTCAGCGGCGCGTTTAATTGCTTTGACGATCCTTGACTGCGTGCCACAGCGGCAAAGGGAAAGTTGCATGCCGGAACGAATAGCCGCCTCATCCGGATGATGATTTTCCCGCAGCAGCGACACCGCGTTCATGACCATGCCATTGAGGCAATAGCCACATTGCGCCGCCTGTTCTATAACAAAGGCTTCCTGAACGGGGTGCAGCAGGTCGCCGGCACCCGCAAGCCCCTCGAGTGTGGTAATGGCCTTGTTTTTTACGGCTTGCACCGGCAGCATACAGCTCGTTTGAGCCTTGCCATCGACTAAGATCATGCATGCACCGCATTGCTGAAGGCCGCAGCCGTATTTAGGACCGTTCAATGCTAACTGGTTACGCAATACATAAAGCAAGGGGGTGGCAGGGTCTGCCTGTATCGTATGTTTTTTCCCATTTACGTTGAGTGTGATTGTTTCCATTGCAATGGATTGGTATTTTGAATAAAATGGATATTCATGTTCTGAATTTTCCGAAAATTACAGGGTGCCAGGGTGCCTGGGTGCCTCCAGAAGGATTAGTCGATTGGAATTATAGAAAATTACAATTTTTCTGAGTTTATTTTTCATCTTTTCGCCATGGTCAGTGTCGCCACTGACCACCAATTGACTCGTCCTAAAAAAAGTTTACAGGTTAATAGATAAATCCTGCGATAGGTTTACAGGGTCATTTTCATTTTTCTTTTCAAAAGTAAGTGGTTTTTTAAAATAGTTTTTCCATAATCTCTGATGATTTATTTTTTTATTG
>JBGPHC010000060.1:0-4380 GCA_041484195.1 Agriterribacter sp.
ACCATCTACCGGATAACTATCACAACCCCATATTCAAAAACTAAATATGCCAGGCTGCTCATCAAAAATGAGGAGCAAAGTGATTTACTTGAACTTTTTAACCTTGAAAATTAGCCTGGGTGTCCCCGTGACGAAAACGAGAAGAAGTGGATACAAAGAAAAATAAGACCACCTATGCTCTCTGTTTCCTTTTTTTCAACATATTTTCACTCCCCAAACCCCACAGAATACACCATTGGCAAATAATTATTCAGGACCCGCCAGGATTCTCCTCTGTCTGAAGAAAAGAACAAATTGCCGGTTGTGGTACCAAATGCAAGGGAATCGCCGGAGCCTGCCAACGCATGGCGGTAAACGATATCAAAACAATTTTCCTGCGGTAATCCTTTCCTGAAATCTTTCCATGTCTTGCCACCATCATCGGTGCGACAGATGCAGAGAGCTCCTTTCACCGCAGTTCGATCTTCATCGCTATTGGCGGGAGCCACCCAGGCCTGGTTGGGGTCATCGTCTGCGACGGCAATGGCGAAACCGAAGCGGGCCGGTCCTTCGGGCTGACTCACTTCCTGCCAATTTTTGGCGCCGTCGTTGGAATAAAAGATGCCGCAATGGTTCTGCTGCCATAAGATGTCGGGATCGGTTGGTGCTGCCACCAGCAGATGAGGATCGTGACCCGTTTCTGCATTGGGATCGGGGAGAAAATCGGCTCGCATTCCCTTATTGCGGATGAGCCAGCTCCTGCCTGCATCCGTAGTCTCAAACACGCCGGCACAACTGATGCCGATATAAATATGATTTTCATCACGCGGGTCCACTACAATGGAATGAATGCCCGGCAGGTCGCGCCCTCCTCCGAACCAACCTGTTTTACGGGTGGGATGTTTCCACAATGATTCCACCAATTGAAAATCCTTTCCTCCGTCTTCACTAACGAACAAGCCGCCGGGATCAGTACCAACCCATAATTTGGAAGGATATTTATTGCCACCCTGCGACATGGCCCAGATATATCGGGTTGTTGTCGGCACGCCGTCTTTGACTTCTTCTCCTTCGGGAAAAGCAGGAGCAGTCGTCTCTATCCAGGTCTTTCCCCTGTCTTTTGAATAATGAAGTTTTACGCCCCAATGTCCGTGGTCCAGACAGGCCCACCAGTCGCCATTGCGCGGGTCGGCATAGGCAATTGAAACGGGTATTCCTTCGAAGGAGAGATTTTCTACGATCCAGTTTCCGTTTTGGAAATGATAGGCGATAAATCCCTTACGGGTGCCTAAAAGCATTGTTGATTTCATAAACGTTTGGTTTTTGAGTTATCCTCCAGACAAGGCCTGCATTATATAAATTTCGCTGTTTTCTGAAAATGAATCGCTCAATGCATTCCGGTCGTCTATCATATTACCGTCAATGAAAATATTGACATGTTGACGAAGCCTTCCCTGTTCATCCAGGATATAGGTCCGGAACCTTGGGAATTTATTTTCCAATTCATCAATGACTTGCGACAATGTGGTGCCTTTTGCCTGAGTCTTTTCCAAACCCGGGAAGAATCTTTTCAAAGCATAGGTGAATTTGAGCGTTGGCATTAGAATTATTTTAATTGGCCGGAATTATTAAATGCTGCTCACTCGCCGCAAACAGAAATCATCGCATAGTCATCAAAAATTCCCGATCCTTCTTAGTCAGTCTGGCTATCGAAGGATGATCCTGTACTAAACTACAGAATAATTTTTTCAAAAAGAATGCCATGGATATAGTAAATCCTGTGGGGCATCATCTTAGTGAGATGATTGTAATCGCTACGGGTCAATAATTCAACGGAAAATAATTGGTGCGCAGTTTATCGGCAGGACTCGGGATTTTTCTGGCAGGCGTCCACGGCCATGGCGGCTGCCTGATTTTCGCTATTGATCTGATCAAGCAGCTTCAGTACACGGCCCAGCATGGTGCCCCTGATTTCCAGCAATTGTATATAATAGGGATGCTTATTGTCATGTTTATCCAGCACGGCGTTATATCCCTTTTTTGTCATTGTATCATTCAGGCCCGCCAATTTTTTTTGACATTTTTCATAAATGATGGAGTTTCCTGGCGGTATATGCGCAGGATCTGTTCGGCCCAGGCTATGCCATTTAGATTTGCCTTGATCAGGGAATCGGCCTTTTGATTCAATTGGCGTGTGTAGCGTTCCCATTCGCTAAAGAATGCGGTATTTGTCTCCCTATATATTTAGTCAAGCGATTTATCCTTTTCGGTTCATCCCGGCTCGAGTGTTACATTTGGGAAGTTTTATGGTTGGAGTTTAATTGAAATATCAAATTATGAATGCAGAGGAGTACACAGTAAGGAATGCAATGCCAGCCGAATTTGCGGAAATAGGAAAATTGATGGTTCAGGTCTATTCGCAGTTAGAGGGATTTCCAAAAGAATTTGAACAGCCGGATTATTATAAAATGCTTGCTAATATCGGCGAGCTTACAAATAGGCCGGAAACGGAACTATTGGAAGCAGTTGGTACTGATAACAAGATACTGGGAGCAGTAGTTTTTATAGGGGATATGAAATATTATGGCTCTGGCGGAAGCGCTACTAAGGAGCAAAATGCTTCCGGCTTTAGGTTACTGGCCGTAGATCCTTTGGCGAGAGGAAAAGGTATCGGCAAAATTTTGACGATTGCATGCATTCAAAAGGCCAGAAACAGGAAAGTTGGTCAGGTTATTATTCACACCACCAAGGCCATGCAGGCGGCCTGGAAGATGTATGAAAACCTGGGTTTCAAAAGATCAGAAGATTTGGATTTCATGCAGGGAGAGCTTCCGGTTTATGGGTTTAGGTTATTGCTTTAGCGAGAGGAGTCTGACGTTTCCAATAGCCTTCCGACATGGGGACTCTGATTAATAGTCTGATTTATATTTTTCCAAAAGTTTTTTCGCCATTTCAGGGTATCGCCTGAGGTTTTCAATATAGACCTTGCCCTTCATTTTCCTAATATAATGCTCTATTGACTTTGCGTGGATCTCGTCATTACATTCAAAATGAAAAAAGATTTCCCAAAGATTTATCAATAAAAACTCTTGGTAAAATATTCGCAGACAGCTGTGTGAAAAAAATCATCTTTTAGATTGAAAATTTTCAACTACCTTTATGGAAAATAATACTTATGTCTTTAACTTCTGGCATGGTTGAAACTGGTAGTCTTCGAAAAAAGTTTCAAACCCTTGATCTGAGTGACGAAGGTAAAATTGTATTTTCGGCCCACAAAGGTGTTAAACCGGCGATCTTTTATTCTTTCGCTGTTTTCATAAAGATGTCGGAAAAAAAACTGGCCAGTCTTCTCCATATCCATCCAAGAACTATGAGCAACTACCGGGATCAACATAAAAAACTGGCTCCTGTTGAAGGCGAACACCTGTTGAAACTGATTGCCCTTTTTGCTAAAGGGGAAGAGATATTTGGTAATATTGATGAATTCAATTACTGGCTGCAAAAGCCATTTTGGGATTCGAAAGATAGGCCGATTGATTGGTTAATTACTCCCGGCGGAGTAGACCTGGTGTCTGATGAACTGGACAGACTTGCTCATGGATATGCCGTTTAAATGATTGCTAAATGCTGGTTTATCGGATTGTTTCCAAAGTTTATAGTAAGTCTTTATTTGCTTCAGGGATAAGTGGACGTTGGAATGGAGACGGTCGCAAGGTAATTTATACGGCTGAATCTATTCCCCTGGCATTCCTGGAAAATATGATACGCCGCAAGGGAGTTGGGTTTAACTACGATTTTAAAACGATGATCATTGAAATACCTGATGCTTTGGATTTTACCGAAATAAAAACCAGCAGTTTGGATGCCGCCTGGAGAAATTTTAAAGATTACTCTAAGTGTCAGCGCATTGGAAATGCCTGGTACGACAAAGGCGATACAGCTGTTTTGAAAGTACCTTCTGCAGTATTGCCGGATAATTTTAATTATGTTATTAATACATCACACACAGACTATAAAAAAATAGTTCTTTTAGATACGACCGATTTGGTACCCGATGCGCGAATAGAAGAAATACTGAGAAATTATCGAAAATAATCTACCTGAAGTAAGATGGTACTTTGTCGCATATCATAATGACTAATGTATTTTCTACTCATATAATGTAAAAATCTGACTACAGTATCCCGGTTCTATTATATACTTTGGGATTATGATGAATGGGCTTGAAAATTTTGATTTTTCAGACCATTCTATTTGGTTTCTCAGACTGGACTTGAACCACCCCGATAGCCATCGGGGCTCTGATTAACAGTCAGATTTATATTTCTCCAAAAGTTTTTTCACCATTTCAGGATATCGCCTGAAGTTTTCAATATAGACCTTGCTCTTCATTTTCTTAAT